>NZ_CM147865.1:3947500-4230000 GCF_055808295.1 Metabacillus sp. KJ11-3
ATGCGTTTGCTGCAGCACTAAAGGGCGGAAACCCTCTAACACTTAGCACTCATCGTTTACGGCGTGGACTACCAGGGTATCTAATCCTGTTCGCTCCCCACGCTTTCGCGCCTCAGCGTCAGTTACAGACCAGAGAGTCGCCTTCGCCACTGGTGTTCCTCCACATCTCTACGCATTTCACCGCTACACGTGGAATTCCACTCTCCTCTTCTGCACTCAAGTTCCCCAGTTTCCAATGACCCTCCACGGTTGAGCCGTGGGCTTTCACATCAGACTTAAGAAACCGCCTGCGCGCGCTTTACGCCCAATAATTCCGGACAACGCTTGCCACCTACGTATTACCGCGGCTGCTGGCACGTAGTTAGCCGTGGCTTTCTGGTTAGGTACCGTCAAGGTACCAGCAGTTACTCTGGTACTTGTTCTTCCCTAACAACAGAACTTTACGACCCGAAGGCCTTCATCGTTCACGCGGCGTTGCTCCGTCAGACTTTCGTCCATTGCGGAAGATTCCCTACTGCTGCCTCCCGTAGGAGTCTGGGCCGTGTCTCAGTCCCAGTGTGGCCGATCACCCTCTCAGGTCGGCTACGCATCGTTGCCTTGGTGAGCCGTTACCTCACCAACTAGCTAATGCGCCGCGGGTCCATCTGTAAGTGACAGCCGAAGCCGTCTTTCAATTTTGAACCATGCGGTTCAAAATATTATCCGGTATTAGCTCCGGTTTCCCGGAGTTATCCCAATCTTACAGGCAGGTTACCCACGTGTTACTCACCCGTCCGCCGCTAATCTTCGGGAGCAAGCTCCCTCAGATTCGCTCGACTTGCATGTATTAGGCACGCCGCCAGCGTTCGTCCTGAGCCAGGATCAAACTCTCCAATAAAGTGTTTGATATAGCTCTTAAAAAATGTTGTACTATATAGTACGTTTTTGTTAATCGAAATTAACGTTGGCACGCTTGGTTTTGTTTAGTTTTCAAAGATCATTTACCAGTCATTTGCGACTAGGTATTTATCATACCATCAAGAGTTAACGAAGTCAACAACATTTTTTAAAATTATTATTTCAAAATATCATTTAATCATTCTTTTTTGTGGCAGATACCTAGAATAACTGATATTCATTCCATAGTCAAGGTATTTCTTAATAATTTTCATAGAATTCCTAAACAACAAAAAAGCACGGAATGCCCGTGCCTAAATTTATAGCTTTTAATATTTATATGATTGTCCACCATCAATTGGAATAACTGTTGCATTGATGAAGTTCGCTTGATCAGATAGTAGGAACGCTACTAAGTAACCCACTTCTTCCGGTTTACCAAATCGTTGCATTGGATTTGACTCAACGAATTGTTTTCCTACCTCTTCCCAATTGTCAGGATCAATTTGTTTTAAAGAACCTTCAACCATCGGAGTCATAATAGCACCTGGCGCGATTGCTTTTATACTAATTCCAAATTGTCCGTATTCAATTCCGGAGTTTTTCGTTAATCCGACAACACCATGCTTACTTGCTGCATATCCTGACTGATTTCCTACTCCACGGATTCCACCGACAGAAGCAGTATTCACAATTGAACCAAAGCCTTGTTCTTTCATTACTTTTAGCACATATTTCATGCCGTAAAATACACCATTTAAATTGATTGCGACAACTTTATGAAATTCATCAATACCGTAATCCACTGTTAGGTTTTGTTTTCCTTCAATTCCGGCATTATTAAAGAAGCTATCGATTTTCCCAAGCTTTGCTACTGTTTCATTTACATAGTTTTCAACAGCTTTTTCGTCTGAAACGTCAGCAGTGATAAGTATCACTTCTGCATTTGGTGAAACATCTAATACTTTTGATTTTGTTTCATCTAATGAAGCTGAGTTCAAATCAACTAATGAGAGTTTTGCTCCTTCTTTTGCGATTTGTAAAGCAGTTGCTTGACCTAAGCCGGATCCAGCACCTGTAATTAAGACGACTTTTCCATCAAAACGGTTGTTCATTTGATTTACCTCCTTAATAACTTCAATTTACCTGTTGAAACTAACCTATTACCCTTTAAACATTTTGCTCAAAATAGAAGTTTCTTAATTTATTTAGTACATTATTGTGCGGTATACCCGCCATCAACTGTTAACGTATTACCTGTCATAAAGGATGAATCGTTAGATGCTAAGAATAAGACCCCTTTTGCCATTTCTTCTGCTTGTCCTAAACGTTTCATTGGTGTTGCTTCAGCCAATACCTGCTTGCTTTCTTCAGGAATAATTGGGGTATCAATGAAACCTGGGCATAAAGCGTTAACCCGGATGTTTTTTTCGGCATATTCAAGGGCCAGTGAACGTGTTAAGTTCACAACTCCCCCTTTCGCAGCGTTATATGCTGCTGAACCAGGTGAACCAACCAATCCAAACATAGATGCGGTATTTACAATCGTACCCCCGCCTGTTTTTAACATTTCACGAATTGATTCTCGTGCCACTAAGAAGACACCATCCAAATCAACATTTACTGTGTTTCTCCATTCTGAATACTTCAGCTCATGTGAAGGATGGACACGCCCTATCCCCGCATTGTTGAACACAATATCCACTTTACCGAAGGTTTCAACTGTTTGTTTGAAAATATTAACTACTTCTTCTTCACTTGTAATATTTGCTTTAATAAAGAGAGCTTCATCATTAAGCGTTTTCAATTCATTTTCAAAAGCCTTTCCCTTTTCATCATTTAAGTCAACTAATACGACCTTTGCACCTTCTGAAACAAATAGTCGTGCTGTCGCAGCTCCGATTCCAGATGCTCCACCAGTAATCACGGCTACTTTATCTTGTAATCTACCCATTTTACATCCTCCTACTTATATTTTTTTACTATTATGTGTACAATTTAATTCTACTCCTTTGTTTTTGACTAAAAAATCATTAAGATTTTAGGAAATGTCCATTACTTAGACACTTCTATTCAATCTGTCTACTTTGAGCGAGGTTTTTTATGAACACACCATCTCAACGACAAAATCGAACAAAAACACATTTAAAGCAAGCGTTAATTGCTCTTATAAAAGAAGCAGGCTATCATGCGGTAACTGTAAAGGATATTGTCGATTATGCTGCTTATAATCGCAGTACTTTTTATGTTCATTACCAAGACAAAATTGAGTTAGCAGAAGATTTACTTGTGTCTATGCTTCAAGGGTTAGAATCATCAGTGGGCAAACCTTATACACCTGGTCAGAAAAATTATACAGAAAACCTAAAAGCACCATCTTTTCATATTGTTTCGTATATTTATCAGAATAAGGATTTCTTTGAACTCATTAACTTTGATGACACAATTCCAGGACTACATACGCGGTTTCCCCAAACGATCTTAAAAATCTATCGAGAACAGTTTGTGTTTGAAACCATCGACAATATCCCTGTTAATATGGATTATTTTAAGCGTTATACAGCCTATGGTTTTTACGGACTTATTCATAATTGGATTGAAAATGGATTTATCGAGACGGAAGAGGAGTTTATTAGGGAGGTTATTGATCTTACAAAAACACATATTTATTCGTATAAGTATGTTGGGAGAAAATAACGAAAACCACTTATGAGATGGTTTGAACATTTTTCATATTTGACACTTCACCAATGTTTTTCAACTATTGAAGAAAGGCGTGCTTCAAATAGCACGCCTTTCTTTTTTCAATTCTTATTAATGTAATTCGTATGTCTTCTCTTAACAGAGTATAATATTCCGCCAGCTAAAACGATCATTAATCCTAGTAGGATAAGATTAAAGCTGTTTGTTGCTGTATTTGGAAGTTCGTTATCTGCTTGAGATGGAATCGTATTAGATTTTGGTTCGCCTTCAAATACACCATACGTACTGAAGTGATCAGTATACACTGAAACTTCGCCATTTTTGTATTCTCCACCGATTAGTTCCCATTTATCCTCTGCTTCGTTCCAATAATATACTTTTACATTTTTAGGATTTTCAATTTGTTTTGGATCAACCTTAAATGTAAGTTTAACTTTTTCACTGAACGTATGATACACTTTGCCATCTGCTTCAATTGTAAAGTCATAAGCAACTAGTGAACCACTTGCTTTCATTTTCTTCACTTTAATATCTACACTTTCTGCTAATGGAAGGATAGAAGCAGGTATTTGTACATCAACGTTTCCATTACTTACTAAAATTGTTGCTCCAGCAGCTTGTAAAGCTTGAATTTGTTCTTTCGTTAGTGTTAAAGTCGCATTTATTTTATCAACCTCAATAACAACGACTATGCCTTCTTTAAGATCTTCAAGTGCATCTTGATTTACTGTGTACTTGTTTCCTACTTTAGTTACTGGCAGTTTTATAACTTTTCCACCATTTGAGTTGCCTGGATTCTCACCTGGGTTCTCGCCCGGGTTCTCACCTGGGTTCTCACCTGGGTTTTCTCCTGGGTTCTCGCCTGGATTCTCACCTGGGTTCTCACCTGGGTTTTCTCCTGGGTTCTCACCTGGATTTTCGCCTGGGTTCTCACCTGGATTTTCTCCTGGATTCTCACCTGGGTTTTCTCCTGGGTTGTCATTAATATCAACAATTCTACCTTCAACTTCTGTTGGAATTGATTTTAAGCTTACTAGATGATCTCTGAAGTTTTCCCAATCTGATAGACCTAAGTCTGTTACACGGCCTTCTTCATATGCTTTCGCAAAGACATCATAACCATCGCCGCCTTTAGCTGTAAAAGCATTTGTTGCGATTGTATATGTTTCTTCATCTTGAACGTCTACATACTCACCATTTTCATTTAAAAACTTCACGGATACGACACGTTCTCCTGCTGGTTTCGTTGAATCAAATTCCACTTTTCCACCGGCTACGTGTAAGAAACCGCCATTTTCTTCTGGATATTGACTGAAGCTGATTTCAAATGCTTCCTTCAATTCAGCACCAGTTAAATCCATTGTTGCTAATGTGTTCGCAAATGGAAGAACTGTAATAACTTCACCGACAGTGATTGGGCCGGCATCTATTGCGGCACGGATACCCCCACCGTTTTGTAATGCCATAATGACATTCTTTCCAGTGAATGATTTTGCTTTTTCAAGCATTCCATCTGTAATTAAGTTTCCTAAGATAGTTTCATTTTTACGTACACTTGGTTTAGTATTATCTCCGTTTGTACGCGGGTTTTCCAATGCTGCATCAGTAGATACACCAATTTCTTGTTGTGCTACTTGATCTACTTGTTCTTTGAATGGAGCTAGAATTTCTGCAGCTTCCTGGTCTTCTTCTTGATCTTTAATTGGAATGAGTTTTCCTGATTGTGCTACAACTACACCATTTTGGTCAAATTCCACTTTAAGTGAACCCAGATTACTATTGGCATTTCCTGTTTGAACAATAACTGTTGGTGTTTCATCTTGATCTACTACTGTTGGTTCCGTCAACGCTGTATGGCTGTGTCCACCAACAATAATATCAATACCCTCTACTTCTTCTGCAAGGGTTAAATCGTTATCGATGGCCGCATTATCATCATACCCGATATGAGTTAATGCAATAATCTTATTAACACCTTGTGCCTCAAAGTCTTTAACAGATTTTTTAGCTTCTTCAAGGTAATTTTGGAATGCAATTGAACCTGGACTCGAAATATCTTTTGTTTCTTCTGTTGTTAAACCGAAAATACCGACTTTCTCACCATTTATTTCTTTAATGATTCCATTATAAATTTGTCCGTTTTGAACATCAGTTGTCACAAAGTCATTGAACAGACCATTGAATTTTTCATCCTGTGAGAAATCGACGTTAGCACTGACAAACGGGAATTTTGCACCTTGGATAAATTCCACTAATTTCTCATGACCTGCCGCTGATGAACCTAAATCAAATTCATGGTTACCAAACGTCATCGCATCAAAGCCCATTAAGTTCATTAAAGCTAAATCTGCTTCGCCTTGGAATTCATTAAAATACAACGTTCCAGTAAATGCATCTCCTCCATGTAAAAGCAATGCATTTGGATCTTTAGCTCTTTCTTCTTTTACAGCCGTAACTGTTTTCGGCATGTTGTCTAAAGATGAGTGTATATCATTTGTATGAAGGACAGTTAAATCATAGTTGTCCTCTACAATTCGACCTTCAACTTCTGTAGGAATTGAATCTAAACTTACTAGATGATCTCTGAAGTTTTCCCAATCTGATAGACCTAAGTCTGTTACACGGCCTTCTTCATATGCTTTCGCAAAGACATCATAACCATCGCCGCCTTTAGCAGTAAAAGCATTTGTGGCGATTGTGTAAGTTTCCTCGTCTTGAACGTCTACATACTCACCATTTTCATTTAAGTATTTTACAGATACGACACGTTCTCCTGCTGGTTTCGTTGAATCAAATTCCACTTTACCACCGGCTACGTGTAAGAAACCTCCATTTTCCTCCGGATATTGACTGAAGCTGATTTCAAAGGCTTCCTTCAACTCAGCACCGGTAAGTTCCATTGTCGCTAATGTATTAGCGAATGGAAGAACTGTAATTACTTCGCCAACAGTGATAGGTCCAGCGTTAATCGCCGCACGGATACCTCCACCGTTTTGTAATGCCATAATGACATTTTCTCCTGTGAATGATTTTGCTTTTTCAAGCATTCCATCTGTAATTAAGTTTCCTAAGATGGTCTCATTTTTACGTACACTTGGTTTTGTATTATCTCCATTTGTACGAGGGTTTTCCAATTCAACATCAGTTGTGACACCAATCTCTTCCTGTGCTACTTGATCTACTTTTTCTTTAAAAGGAGCTAGAATGTCCGCAGCTTCCTGGTCAGCTTCTTGGTTTTTAATTGGAATTAATTGACCTGTTTGTGCTACAACTACACCATCTTGATCAAATTCCACATTAAGTGAACCTAAGTTACTATTGGCATTTCCTGTTTGAACAATAACAGTTGGTGTATTGCCTTCTTCTACTACTGTAGGCTCAGTTAATGCAGTGTGACTATGTCCACCAACAATTACATCAATGCCCTCTACTTCTTTTGCTAGAGTTAAATCATTATCGATTTGTGCATTATCATCATACCCGATATGAGTTAATGCAATAATCTTATTAACACCTTGTGCCTCAAAGTCTTTAACAGCTTTTTCAGCTTCTTCTAGGTAGTTTTCAAAAGCGATTGAGCCTGGACTAGAAATAGCTTCTGTCTCTTCAGTTGTTAAACCGAAGATCCCAACTTTTTCCCCGTTTACTTCTTTGATAATGCCATTATAAATTTGTCCGTTTTCTACATCAGCCGTAACAGAGTTATTAAATACACCATTGAATTGATCATCTTGTGAGAAATCAACGTTTGCACTGACAAACGGGAATTGTGCACCTTGGATGAATTCCACTAATTTCTGATGCCCTTCAGCTGATGAGCCAAGGTCAAATTCATGGTTACCAAATGTCATCGCATCAAAGCCCATTAAGTTCATTAAGGCTAAGTCTGCTTCACCTTGGAATTCATTAAAATACAATGTACCAGTGAATGCATCACCTGCATGTAAAAGTAGTGCATTTGGATCTTTAGCTCTTTCCTCTTTAACTGCTGTAACAGTCTTAGGCATATTTTCTAAAGATGCGTGTGTATCATTTGTGTGAAGAACAGTTAAATCAAAATTGCCCTTTTCTTTGTTCTTTAAATCAACTTGAATCATAACAGGGTCATGATCAGACGCTTGTCCCTGAGCCTCTGTATAGTTCGCATTAATATGGATCATATCTGCTACTGTGCTATCTACGAGACTATTAGAAACAAGAATATGATCAAGTACTTGGTTGTTACCTTGGAAGAAATAAGAGAAACGGTCATTTGCCGGAACTTTATCTACCATATTTGTTAATACATTACCCTTAAGAATATCGAATGTTTTTGTAAACTCAAAATCATTCATATCCCCAGCAAGTACTACGTTTAAATCTGGATTTTCCGCTAGTCCTTCATCAATGAAATCATTAATTGCCTGTGCCAATCCATGTCGTTCTGCTTCAGAACTTAATTGTGGAGGCTGGTTTGATCCCCATAATGATTGATCTCCACCTTTAGAATTCAGGTGTGTACCAATGACAACCACTCGCTCACCTTTGAACTCAAATTCTGCAGCAATTGGTTTACGTGTATTAGGGAATTTAGCTGGATCAATGACACCTGGATTAAGGGTTAAATGACCATCTTCACTCCATCCATTTGCTTGGGTTCCAGTACCTTTTGTTCCCTCAACTAATGTAACGCGCTCGGGATTATAAAGGTAACCTACACGAATATTCCCACCAGGTGCGCCGCCATTTTCATTATTAACAGGGGCCACATCTGTCCATTTGTAAGCTGGGCCACCAGCTGTTTTGATTGCTTCAATTAAGCGTTGATAACTTTCTGACGCATCTGTGTTACCTGAATTAGTTTCTCCATCATTGTCTTGAACTTCTACTAATGTAATGATGTCAGGAGATTTCATATTTTCTACAAATGATTTTGCAATTCTCGCAACTTTCTCATCTGGTGTATTTGATTTATTATTTGAGAAGTTTTCGATATTGTATGTTGCAACAGTTACTTTATCTTCTGCAGGTTCAATATGTGTTACTTCTGGCTCGATGTTAGACTTGATTACTTGAGGTAATGTATCTTTGTTTGTTAAAAGTTGAAAGCCAGTACTTGAGTAAGAAATAATCCCTACAACATCACCATCAAACATGTCACCTGATTTGAAGTTATTACCTACATTATCTAAAAATATTTTCTCCGGATTATAATCATCAGCAGCAATATTAAGACCGCCTTGATTATTCAACTCATTGTTTGTTGTGCTTTCAACGATGATTGGAACATCACCTGAGTAAGGCGGGCCCACTACTTTTGCATCCGGGAATGAAACACGCATAAATTCTACAGATTCCCAGAAATCAATTCCATCTTCTTCTGGATCAAATGATTTCATTTCATCATTATCAATTACTTTGTTTGGAGGAATGATGTCTTCTCCAACTACTAATGGTTCTGGTAATTCAGCTGTTCCTAATTTCTCAACTACACGTGCGTTAATTTCTGTTTTGGACAGATTTGCACCACCGCCATATTCTTGTACCGTTCCGTCAACTGATACTTTATCTCCAACAGATAGCCCATGTGAAGATTTGTATACTTGGATGGCTTCAGATGTTGTATGATCATTATCGGCATCTTCATCTTGAATAATAAAATTCGATCCGCTAACAACATATGTTACAACACCGGTAATCCCCTCAACTGAAGCGCCTGTATATTCAGATACATGTCCTTTCCCTTGAATATCTCGTATTTTCACGCCTTCAGTATTTAAAATTGTGTAAGAAAAGCTGAATACTTCGCTTACTTCTTCACCGTTAACCGCAATAGCTTTAATTGTTGTTTTTCCAGTATTTAAAGCGATAGGATCAACATATTTTGTACTTTCTACAGTTGGTTCTGAGCCATCTGTCGTGTAATAGATCACGGCACCTTCAATACCCGTTTTCAGTTCTACTTTCGTCCCTGCTGGTACTGTACCTTGAGCTTGTTCGACATACACTGCCGGTTTGTTTACTAAATCATAGCTTTCAAGACCGAAAGTCTTTACATGATATCCATCATTATCAATCGAACCAATTCCTGTTAAATGAATTTTGTCGCCTTCTTTATAATGTTTAATCAGTTCATTGTAATCAGAACCTGTGCGATTATCATGAATAACTCTTACCTGATCTCCTGATTCCGTCTTAGCTTGGAAAATAGCTGTTCCATAGCTATCACTTTCAAGATCAGTAATCATTATATTTTCGAATTTAATCAATTCACCTTGAGTATCCTCATTTACAGCAGTTGGAGCGATAACTTGAGCTTCCGGCAGACTATTACCCGAGGAAATAATCTCCATACTAGTCGGTTGAATCTCTAATTCGTTTTTATATGTTAATAGCTTACCTGTAATTTTTACTTTATCCCCAGGTTGAACATCTTTCGGGCTACTGTATACAAGCATTCCAGCTGTATCGTCTTGCATATAGAACGTGTCATAACCCCAAAGTCCATTCTTTGTTGTAGCAATTCCTTCAATCGTTACTGTATTACCAGCACCAGCTTCACGAGCTGCAGCAACAGTTATTGCTTCTACTGGTGCCTCAGGTTCAGTTGGCTCTTCCGGTTCGGTCGGCTCTTCTGGTTCAGCTGGTTCCTCTTCTGATTGATATTTCCCTAGATTAGAAAACGTATCTTTCCCTAAGTTAGTCCATTCCTTCGCAGGATCAAATGCATCGTTAATAATTGTATCCCCTGCTAAAATATTGCCATTTCTAACTAGTGATACATCTGCAAGGATATTATCCACTGAACCGACTTGTCCAATAGAATCAACAACAGCCCCATCTTTCTTTAGCACGATTTGATCGTTGCCATTGAAATTAATGACATTTTTGCTTTCATCCATATAGTCGGTTACAGCAACAATCGCAGCATTTGCATCTGCACGGGAAATGACGTATGTATCGCCTGGGGCAAGCTTACCCTCTAACGGTAAAACCTTATCCGTCGTCGTTGTTCCTGTTGTTGCAGTTCCACTATTATTATAGTGTTCAAGAGAATATTTACTTAAATCAATTTCGGTACCTGTACCATTGTATAGCTCAATAGCCTTGTTAAAACTAGAGCCCTCAATATATTCCGAGATAATTAAATCAGTAGCTGTTCCACTTTCAGCCTGTACAATCGTATTAGCCGCAGGTGAAAATAAGCCTACAAGTAAAACAAACACCATGACAATACTGGCACTCTTTTTATACCTTCTTTTCATGTTTCTCCTCCTTTTTGCAACTTTTTAGGGAAATATGCTGTCGAAACGGTTTATGATGTTAACTATGAGTACGAAGAATTCAAAACGCTAACTCTCACAAGAAAACGCATGCAATCATTTAATTGCTCTAAGTCTTGAAATACCGCATCCACCTCATTTTTTTAAAATGATTGAGTTTAAGATTCCTTTACAAAGGGTATCAATTAAATCGTTTCAAAATCATTATATAACGACTCAACAAACTCTTCCCTGTCAAAATTTTATCGTCCGACTATTAACCTAGTATTAAGTCATTGTAAAATTTTGACGAATTTTTAGCTTTTTTAACGATAGAATTGTGTATTCTAAAGTATTAAGCATTAATAGAGTTGCAGTCTTATATAAAAAAGCTATCTAGATCATTTCTACTACCAGAAATATTTTTGATAGATTTTACCTATTCATGTTAGTTCTAAGAGTCTAAAATTTCACGCTAGTTGTAACCTAACATTACATAGTTTTTATAACCTCATTATTTTACAAAGGGATTTTCGAGAAATAAAAAAACCCTCGCAATAGAAGGGTTCGACTCATATTTCATTTATAAAATTTCCTGCGATCTACAGGTTGTGGCGGTTGCTCCATCCATCCCCGCTCAATCATAAGCTTTTGTCCTTCGTCACCATACTTTATTACCTCTGCAATAAAAAGAGAATAATGTGCCGCTACATCTTTTCTCATCGAGAAAGACAATGCATCTCCAAGTGCGGAGATAGCAACTTGATTTGAAGTACTAATGATAAACAGTATTAATTTTTCAGAAAAAGGGGAAACAGTTGAATTCGTGACCTCCAGAGGTAGTAGGCTTCCGATAAAATGGTCATTTGTTTTTAAAAACTTGTTAAATGTGTCCATTTGTTTTTCGGCCAATTTTTTTCCCTTTATTAAGTAGTCTTTTATTTCCTTATCTTTAGTCACCTGAATGAATCCCATCAATAGAATGAACCCGATGGTATTTCTTTCGATTTCAATAAAAAGCTCTGTTATTTCTAATGTATTTAGTGGTCTTTTTTCACCAAACCAGGCATTTAGTAATGACGGTTCATGTTCAATGAACTCGATATTTTTTGGATATTCAATAGTTGGCGGCCTATCGAGTATTCCCTTCGTGAGCATAAGGTTTAATGATTTCCTATGTATTTCTGTCTCACGATAAAGACAATCTGAGAAAAATTGATAAATATCCATTCTAGTCACTCTAGTAAGTGTACTCGCATAATGAGGAATGATCACCTGCCCTCCACGATAAACAAAGCTTAATGCAAATAAGTCAGTGTATAGTGCCGGGACTGATAAATCAACATCTTTATCTGAAAACCCCTTTGGAATCGGAAACTGTTCCTGCTCAAAAGTTGATTCAATTTTTCCGATAATATCTTCAACCAAAACCACAACTTCCTCAATAATTGACTTTATCTCAGCATCCTGAAGATAGGTAAGAAAATGTTTATAAAAGCATCTTACTGCTGTGTTTTGAATATATGTTTTCCAAAGAGTTGCAATTTCGGCGGTGGTTAATTTTATATCGCTTTTCTCCATGCAACAACTACCCCCTTGTCACTTTATCAAGGAATAGTATTTCTTTATATGGTTAAAATTATGAATGAATGGCCTCTGCTTAATGTGAAATAAAAGGAGCTTTATGAATATACTTGGTGTTTTCTACATGCTCCATAATAAAAGTCGCTATGTCTCGATTGGTAATTTTCGTACCAGGCATGTCTGTAAGGCTTTCCTTTATTTTCTTTGTCTTTAAAGTATCCTTCACAAATGGCAATCGAATCAGGGTCCACTGGATATGTTTATCTTTGGATAAAAGTTCCCATTCTGCCTTTTTATCTTCCATCATTACCGGAAATATAAGTTCAAACAGCTTTGCACCAAAACGATTTAACATCCTTTTATTGTCACCGCTGATCGTAAGAGAACCACCAGAAACACCTATATAACGAGTAATAGTTAATTCTGTCATTACATCAAGGATATTTTTCGTTACCTGACTATATATAGGTTTTTCCTTAGTTGGTTGACCAAATGTATTAATAACGACTTTACAATCACTAAGCAGTTCTCGAATATTATCTATCTCTTGTATTTGTCCTTGAACGAATTCTATTTTGTCATGTTTATACGATACTCTCTCCGGATTCCTTACGAGCATACGTACTTGATAGCCTTGCTGTATCGCCCTTTTCGCAATATGACGTCCTACAGTTCCTGTTCCTCCAATAATAGCGATCTTATAAGAATGGTCCATAATATACCTCCAGCTGGATATGTTACTTGATATACGATCCATTCCGCCAGAGGTTTCCTAAAATTAACATTTCCTCAAAAGTTGATGTTCAATTTCCTACTCTTCACCAGCCGTTAAATCAAATTAAAATTCTCAAGGAATATCCCGCTCTCCAGGTAACTGTTGAGTTTCTCGCCTCCAAGTTACACTCTTTTGGTTCTCATTCAACGGTCAGCAATAAATCATTTTCCCTGTTTTTAAGGATTCAACGACAACGACATAGTTGAGCTTCGGCTAATTAGTAGCACAAGAAATCTTCAAGACTTTTAAGATCACATCTATTGCTTTTAAAAAGCTAGAATCATCTAAAATTTTGGTTTGAAAGACCAGATCCCTTGTTCCAATAACTCAACAATTTCTTTCACATCATTTTGACTCTAATTTGTGATTGAGCCTTTATGTATGGATTATTCTCTATATTTGGGTTAAGATCTTTTTTTGTTGTTGTTTTTCTTTTTCTTTTTCTTCTTCTTTTTATTGCCTACGTATTGTTACACGACACGCGGACGTATCTTCCAATCTTCATATTCACATAAAGATCACTAACTTCCTTTTTGGAATGACTTCCGAAGCATACGAAATAAAAGGTGTCCTTTGGACAGGGTTTCACCACCTTCACGGTTATCCTTCTCCATATTTTATGAGCGAGTTCTCTATTTTCAGCATCATAATAAAACAATTTATCCTCCCCGATAAATCGTTCCAATTTCGACTTCATATAATCAATCAATAATTTCAAATGCACAAACTTTTTCCTCAAGGGATTCATGAGTATATAGAGGTAAAATAAAATATCCGCAAAGCCCATCTCTCCTACTACAAACAGATCTTCCCAAAAATAAGTACACACCATTCTGTATTTTGTCATTTTTTCATTACAACCCTTTCTTTTTAAGGTAATGGTCTTCTCACAGACTATATAGAGTTACATGCAGGAAGAGGACTGTATATTTCCTGTAAAGTTGTGAACATATTGTGACAAATTGTTGTATTTATTATCTAAAGGCATTTTGGCATACTTTGTTGTTTTCAATGCGTTAATGCTGAAATTAGGTTGTTCCATTGCAAAACTGTCTTTCTAAAAAGAAAAAAGACCATTAAACAATGGTCTTTAGAAGTAATTCAACTTTCTTTTGTTAATTCACTACTACTATTTGTAATAAACATATAAAAGAAACCAGTTAAAGTTTGAATTAGTAAAAAGATCGGAAATGAATATGCTAGTTCATAATTATTTTGATAAGTAAGGATATGAAGTTTTGTAAAAAGCCATTGAACGAGAATACCAACGATTGACCAAGCTGTAATATAGTAAATAAACGTTACCTTATTCACACGGAATTTATCATAAAAATACATAAAGAAATATCCAAAAACTCCAAATAAAGCGTAATAAAAAACGTCAAATAGTTCATACCGATTTGTATCATTTTGCTTGTAAAAATCCAAGATACCTCCACCAATTGTAAAATCAAACAGCATACCTGTTGCTAAACCTGCAAGCACACTTAAACATTTCACTTCCCTGCTTAGTCTTTTTGGTAGAAAAAACAAGAAAGAGTAACCGATTATATTAAAGATTATTAGTGATATCTCATTTAAGCTAAAGTTTTCAATCCCAACCATCTAACCCTTCACTCCTTTTGAAACAAAAGACTTGTATCCAAACAAAATGAAGTACCCTAATACGTGTAAAAAGACATAGTATAGATAATCATAAAACAAATTCCATTGATGAAAAGTGAGAACATCAAATGATAATAAAACCATTTTAATTAATATTAAAACAAAGGAGGAAATAAGAATGGCTATACCTTTAGTTAAGAAATTTGAATTTCTTTGTACACTATTTAAGCCTATCAATATAAGAAGTGGAGTAATAAAAGTACGGTGAATAATATATACTGTATATTCAAGTGGAGAAGTAGAATATTCAATAATCTTTAATTCATCACTTATGATCCAACTTCGATTAATATCAAATATAAATACACAAAAGAGCAGTGCAGAATTTTCAAATTTAGAATATGTTTTTTTCATAGCGTAGAATACTGATATTCCTAACCATGCAATATAAACAATTATTGCAAACACCATCATCGATCACCTCTTTCATTTATTATTTAATTTATTAAGGTTTCTATGCATTTTGCGTTGAAAGGGCGCAAAAAAAGACCAGAAAATACTGGTCTCGAGTGATCATCTATATAAATGTGACATATAATCAAAAGCTGTCGTTCCATATACGCTTTTGAAGTGCTTATTTAAATGGGCTAAGTCCACAAAACCGCACTCAGCTACAGCTGAATAGATATCCCGCTCTTTTTCAATTAATTGCTTTGCCCGTTCGACCTTGCAGTTAAGAAAATATTGATAGGGGGAAATTCCTGTTTGAGCCTTGAATAATCGAATAAACTTATATTTTGACATACTCAGTTCTTTACTAATCTCATCCAATTTGGGTACATGATCTACGTTCGCAAGCAGCATACCCTTTGCTTTTCTAATGAAGTGATTATCCTTTTTAAAACTTGTAGGAAGATTGGTTTGAAAAAGACTTTCTGTGAAGGACAAAAACAATTCACTGCACAAATCCACATCTTTTTCATTGAATATAGCATGAAACAGATTTAATATCCTTTGTTCCAGTTCACTGTCATAAACAATCGGGGTCGAAAACGTTACGATATCCTTTTTCTCAGCAACCTCTAAAAGCATTTGAGGCTCGATATACAGCATCACATAATCAAGTCCTGTTTTATCATGTGCCATTCCGTCATGTGTCTGCTCCGGATTGAAAAGCATCACACCATTTGGATATGACAACTGCAAACTGCCATCAAGGTTATATTGCTGAATACCACGCAATGTCACACCTACTCCATACTCCTGATGTGCATGCTTTTTATACGTAAAATCCGTCATACTTGCTGACAGCGCAGTAATACCGGCTGATTTTTTATAGATAAATTTGTCCACTACATTCACCTCTTAAACAACTAACCTACATCCAGATCATAACCCCGGAGTACGCTAAAAACAATGCCATGAATACATTCACAATCTTACTATGCCTCTGCAAAAACTCCTTGAAGATTGCTCCGAAAAGCACCCATGTCATTAATGCTAAAAATCCAATAACAGTTATAGCAAAAACACCTATTGTCATCGCAGGCATAGCCGTATAATAAGGCATAATAAAGCTAGGTATGACCGTCATTGTAAATAGAATCAACTTAGGATTTAAAAACTGCATAAGAAATCCTGACACAAAGGAACCTGCTTGATGTATAGTAGGCTTTAGTTTATCCGCTTTGTAAATTTGATAGGCAAGATAGAACATATACAACGTTCCGATGGCCTGCATGACAATTAAAATTTTCGGTATGAACTCAATTAGCAACGAATTCAACATAGCTGAAACTACAAGCAGCAAACCAAATGCCATCGTTGCTCCATACGTATACTCCAATGCCTTCTTTGTCCCCCTATTATGGACAGTAGACAATATTACGATATTTGTGGGCCCTGGAGTGAAGGTAACAATAAAACAATATAATAAAAAAGATGTAATATCCATGAGAACAACTCCTTTTCGGTTCGTCTCAATGAATTTTACATCTTTGGATTGTTTGCTTATAGTATATTATTGCAGGAACAGGTTCATTTTTTATTCAGGCATATCAATAATATCAGGATTTTTATCCTTACTTGCCGCATCTAAAAGAATAAATATCGCCGATAAAATATGCATAATCATACCGAGAATCGGAATCCACCCAATAGCTGATGTGATGATTCCAAGGATATTACCGTTCGCTTTCACTCCAACATTTTTGGCCAATATTAATACGGCAATATGAAAAACCAGCATGATTAATAATGGCGTCCAAGCAAACCCTAATACAATACTTCCTCCTATAATTGGTATACCCAGAAGAGCTTCAAGCCCACCTGATATCCACTTTAACGTTTTCACTGTTTGTCTATTCATGAAGACCACCTTTTCATGGTTGTATCATTAGTTCTTCCTATTATACGTATAAATATGTGAGATGTTTCAAAATAAGAAACTGATTCTTATGCACAAATAAAAAGGACTACCTTAAGTAAGTCCTCACAAAATTAGCTTTCATCAAAAGCATTAAATGTATAATAAATGGTGACATCCTGTGTTCGCCTGTCATTTACATAGTTTGTATAATTGTTGGCCATAGCTGTTAATGTATCTTCACAGTGGTCCAGTATAAGGTTATGATTGCGATGTTGGTTGATTATTTCTTGAATAATAGCGACGACTAACTCTCCGTTCTCTTGTTCCATTTCTTTTTTCATAAATGTAGCAAAGTCAGTCCCTAAATGACGTATTTCTTCAATTGAACTCTTAAAAGGGGTGACTTTATAGCTCAGTTCTTTTGACTCTGCAAAGTTATGGCTTATTGTAAATGAACCCATAAAATTGTTAACCTCCATAATGATAATCAAACATGTTTGATATTCGTTCTTCTTCTGAAAATAAATCTTCAATGGAATCTCTAATTTTTTTCACAAGCAATTTTTCTTTCTCAATTTCAGCCTCAATTGTTTCGATCATTTGCGAAAATGATTGATTAAATGTTGCCGGCAATGGTGGAAGCTGTTCATTGACATTCATTTTCGTTAATTCGTAATACCCGCCTACCGGATATGAAAAGGTCTGTGTTAATAGGTACGAATACTGCTTTGGATTCGATTCCATCATATGTATTTTGGTCATGATGTGCTGCATTCTTTCATCATAATCATCCATATATTCACTGTTAAATAGAGTTTTTAATCTATTAACATTGCTTTCTTTTTCCTGCGAGATTGCTAGACCTTTTTGGTAAATACGAACCGATGAGGAAATATTGACTTTAATCTCACCTCTTCCAGCAGGTGACATGTACATATCATTGTTAACATAGCTGATATTTTTATCCTGTGAAAGTCCATTGACAACAGCATCAAGCCCATGTGCATGGGCACTTCCACTAAAGTGCTCCATAAAGCTAGTATCTACATTTTTTAATCCCTCAAGTGCTTCTTTAATATCATTTACCTCAGCTTTTATCGTTTGCAAGGCATCAACAATTTTCGCAATCTCCTTCATTTGATTCATAGGATCTTTTGAGTTTAACGCTAAAAGAAGTGAAGGATCTAACGATTCATCTATCGTTGTTTGAATTACTACTAAACTTGTTTCAATTTCTTTTACATAAGAAATGATCTGGTCTTTTTCAACCTGACTAATAAAACCAACATCAACAAAGGCTTGGAGGATCGGATCAAGATTCTGATATAAAACTTTCACATTACTTATAAGCTTAGGCATTTTCTCAGCCATATCGATGATCATCGGAACAGCCTCAACAACTAGTCCAGTTAAGTTTCCGACTGTCTGAAAAAAGCCAGTTACTACTTCTTTTTGAAGGTTTAGGTTTGCACCAAATAAATCAAATGGAAGTGTCAATGACTCTTTTGCAAACGACAAAAAAGAATCCGCATTCGTTACATCAGTAAATGGCTTCTCTAACCCATCTACCGACTTCTGAATCTTTTCAACTGTTTCGGAAAATTCATCTGAAGAAGTAAGAATTGAATCAACAACAGCCGGATTAAATCCGGTAAGAGCTCTCAAAAAACCATCGATCCCTTCCGTGTCATATGTTGTTGAATAATTTGAGAGAAACATTTGAATCGTTCGTAAATCTTTATCAGGGATTTTATCGATTAACTCACGAATGCCCGCATAACGTGGGTCTGTATCGAGAAAGCCATTGCGATCGCCGATTTCAAGAAAGCCACGGACACCGCTTACTCCGTATAGCATATCTTCTTCTGCTGTAAGGTGATTGATGGTGGTTTCATCGATTTTGTTTTTGTAGTATTCTTCGGTGAAGGCTTTTAGTTCGTTTTCTGGGATGTTGTAAATTTCTTCATCATGTAATATTTTGAATTGTCTTTTTACTTTAGACCTGAAGTTAGTATCTATTGCTGCAAGTTGATATGCTGTAGGTGCAGCATCATTTATAGCATAAACTTGTTTAAATCTCACATCGCCATCATCATCTGGAATCAATTGTAAAAGTGTTATATTGTTTCCTCCTAATGAATGGCCATATCCATATCTATCTAAATTAGTTACTTTATTATTTTTGTCTTTTATTATACTACTTACTTTATCATCAAACCTTTTGGCATCTTGGAATTGATTATCAGTTCCTCCAACGAATATGCCCATTAAGTTATACGTCCAATCAATAGGTTTCCAAGTGTCCTTTTCTCCTAGTTCGCTTCCCCGAGTTATTGTAATTGACTGATTGATTTCCTCTTCTTCACTTTGGAAGTGAATAACTGTCCCATCAAAACCACTATCTATATTTTCTTTCCTATGATCTTTGAGAACATCATCAGATCGATATATAGTTACATTAGTCGTTAACTTAGTCCCAGTTTCCTCATAATAAATGCGTCTTATTTCACTTTCAACTTCTTTGTTAGTTAGATTTTCATATTCAAGATCCATGACTCTTGCCCTCAGAATATCAGTATTCAGTAATTCTTCATTACTCATTTTTACTACCTCTATTCATCTTTATTAAATGTTACTGATTTCATATAATGTAAAGCTTTCTCTTCTTCCTTTTTAACATCGATATTGCATGTAGACTTGGATTCATCTATACATTCGGCAGAGTATATATATTCTAATCCTTTTTCATTTCCTTTTGAAACTACATAACCAAAAAAGAAGTAAGTCGTTATGTCTGCAAAAGTATCTTCAGATTTCGCAAAGTAAATACTTGTTTTGTCTGTTTCTATTTTTTCGTATTCACCAAAGTAACTCACTCCGCCACTTAATATGTTTAGACTTGATTCAATTGAACTCTCACCATATGTTGAATAAGTCGTACTAAACTGA
The DNA here is from genome assembly GCF_055808295.1 of Metabacillus sp. KJ11-3. Lineage (NCBI taxonomy): Bacteria > Bacillati > Bacillota > Bacilli > Caryophanales > Bacillaceae > Metabacillus > Metabacillus sp. KJ11-3. The sequence continues at coordinate 3,967,602 of NZ_CM147865.1, forward strand.
TAGTTATAATTTTCTTTTTTATTTACATCATAAAAAATAATCTTTTCAAAACTATCTCCTGTTCTTTGATAAAATGGTGGTCCATCCGTAACCGCGTTTTTCGGCCATAGCATGGAATATCCACCTGTATCTGATTCTAATAAATAGTGTCCTTCTTCGACTTCTTCAGTCGAATCTAACAAGCTACGAGTAAACTCATCCTGAAACGCAGCTGTGTTTGGTAATTCCTTTTCCATACTACATCCTCCTATAAATACCATTGTGAAAATTAGGGCGTAGATTAACCATGATCGCATTAGTGTGACCCCTTTCGATTTCCTATAACACTTCATTATTATCATATATTTCCAGTAGATTAAATGATGAAATTGGATTTTTGAAAATTGAGGAGTTATTTACTATCCAGAATATAGGCATCATGATTCAGATGTGGATATTTATTACTAGTGGGAAGATTAGGTGATACTAATATATGTGGGGAACGTTTATAGTTTTCTAGTACTTAATTACTCTATCGACAAGCTCACTTTGCCTAGCTTTTGTTTCATAAAAAGCCAATCTCAATAGTAGTTCTATGTTCTTTGAGAACATCATCGGAACGATATGCAGTCGCATTAGTAGATAACTACTTACCAGTCTCTTTGTAATAAATACGCCTACTTTCAAATTCTTTGTTAGTTAGATTTTCATATTCAAGATCCATAATTCTTGCTCTTAGAATATCAGAATTAAGCAGTTCTTCATTACTCATTTTGCTACCTCTATTCATCCTTATTGAATTTTACTGATTTCATATAATGTAATGCTTTTTCTTCTTCCTTTTCAACATCTATAGCACAACTAGACTTAGATTCATCTATGCATTGGGCAATATAGATATATTCAAATCCTTTTTCATTTCCTTTCGAAAGAATGTAACCAAAATAGAAGTAAGCAGTTGAACGTTTTAAAGGTAATTCTTTTTTTGCATAATAAATACGCGTCTTTTCTGTTTCAATTTCTTCATATTCACCAAAGTAACTTACTCCACTACTTAATATGTTTAGACTGGATTCGAGCCCACTCTCTCCGTATGTTGAATAAGTTGTGCTAAATGAGTGATCATAATTTTCTTTTTCGTTTCTATCGTAAAATTGAATTTTTTCAAAACTATCTTTTGTTCTTTGATAAAATGGCGGACCATCTGTTACGGCATTTTTAGGCCAAAGCATGGAATATCCACCTGTTTCTGATTCTAATAAATAGTGCCCTTCTTCGACTTCTTCAGTAGAATCTAACAAGCTACTTGTAAACTCATCTTGAAACGCAGCTGTATTTGGCAATTTTTCCATACTACATCCTCCTATAAAAACCAATGTACATATTAGGGCGTAGATTAGCCTTGATCGCATTCGTGTGACCCCTTTCGATTTCCTTTAACATTACTCTATTATCATATATTTCCAGTAGATTATATGATGAAATTTGTTTTTTTTTTAATTGAGGAGTTATTTACTATTTGGAATATAGGTATCTTGGATTAGTTATGGATATTTTTACCAGCGAGAGGGTAAGGGGATTCTAATGAACAAGGAATAATCTTACAGTTTTCTAGTCCTTAACTATTCTATCGAACAGCAATAGTAGTTTTTCTATGTTCTTTGAGAACATCATCGGAACGATATATAGTCACATCAGCAGATAAGTCCTTTCCAGTTTCTTCATAATAAATACGCTTTATTTCACTTTCAACTTCCTTTTCCGTAAGATTTTCATACTCCAGATCCATAATTCTCGCTCTAAGAATATCAGTATTAAGAAGCTCTTTATTACTCATTTTGGTACCTCTATTCATCCTTATTGAATTTTACTGATTTCATGTAATGTAAGGCCTTCGCTTCTTCCTTTTCAACATCTATATCACAACTAGGCTTAGACTTATCTATGCAATGGGCAGTATAAATATATTCTAAGCCTTTTTGACTTTCTTTAGATAAGATATAACCAAAATAAACATAAGCTGTTGAATGTTTCATGGGGTCTTCATATTTTGCATAGTAAATACGAGTTTTTTCTGTTTCGATTTTTTCATATTCACCATAATAGCCTACTGAACTACTTAATAAGTTAAGACTGGATTCTATTGCACTTTCACCATATGTTGAATATGTTGTACTAAAAGAGTATCTATAATTTTCTTTTTCATTTCTCTCGTTAAAAATAATTTTTTCAAAGCTATCTTTTGTTCTCTGGTAAAATGGTGGTCCTTCGTTTATTGCATTCTTAGGCCAAAGCATCGAATATCCACCTGTATCTGATTCTAATAAATAGTGCCCTTCTTCGACTTCTTCAGTGGAATCTAACAAGCTACTTGTAAACTCATCTTGAAATGCAGCTGTATTTGGCAATTCTTTTTCCATACTACATCCTCCTATAAAAACCAATGTACATATTAGGGCGTAGATTAGCCTTGATCGCATTCGTGTGACCCCTTTCGATTTCCTTTAACTCTTCATTATTATCATATTTTTCCAGTAGATTAAATGAGGAAATTAGATTTTTAAAAATTGAGGAATTATTTACTATTCGGAATATAGGCACCATGTATGAGATGTGGATATTTATTACTAGTAGGGTAATAAGGGGATTCTAATATGTGGGGGAAGTTTATAGTTTTCTAGTCCTTAATTATTCTATCGGCAAGCTCACTTTACCTTGCTAATAAAAGGCCAGTCTCAATAATAGTCTTTTTATGTTCTTTTAGAACATCATCGGAACGATATACAGTCACATCAGTTGATAACTGCTTTCCAGTCTCTTCATAATAAATACGTCTTATTTCACTTTCGACTTCTTTGTTTGTTAGATTTTCATATTCCAAATCCATTACCCTTGCTCTAAGAATATCAGTATTTAGTAATTCTTCATTACTCATTTTACTACCTCTATTCATCTTTATTAAATTTTACTGTTTTCATATAATGTAATGCCTTCTCTTCTTCTTTTTTAATATCAATATTACAATTAGACTTAGAGCTATCCATACATTCAGCTGAATATATATATTCTAATCCTTTCAGACCTTCTTTTGATGTAATGTAACCAAAGTAGAAGTAAGCTTTCTCTTCTTCAAAAGTCTTTTCAGATTTCGCAAAATAAATTCGAGTTTTGTCCGTTTCAATTTTTTCATATTCTCCATTGTAACGAACTGAATCACTCAAAATGCTTAGACTGGAATCAATTACACTTTCACCATATGTTGAATAGGTTGTGCTAAATGAGAAATCATAATTTTCTTTTTCGTTTCTTTCATAAAATTGAATTTTTTCAAAACTATCTTTTGTTCTTTGATAAAATGGAGGACCATCTGTTACGGCATTTTTAGGCCAAAGCATGGAATATCCATCTGTTTCTGATTCCAATAAATAGTGCCCCTCTTCGACTTCTTCAGTGGAATCTAACAAGCTACTAGTAAACTCATCCTGAAACGCAGCTGTATTTGGCAATTCTTTTTCCATACTACATCCTCCTATAAAAACCAATGTACATATTAGGGCGTAGATTAGCCTTGATCGCATTCGTGTGACCCCTTTCGATTTCCTTTAACACTACATTATTATCATATATTTCCAGTAGATTAAATGATGAAATTAGATTTTTTAAAATTGAGGAGTTATTTACTATTCGGAATATAGGTCCAGGTTATTTTTGGATATTTGTGGTAAAATATTATATAATTCCATAAAAATACAAACAAATCCGCGTTATAAGTTTCTTATTACAAATTCTAAGTATCTGAGAGGCTATTATGTTAAAAAATAAAAAACTGCTATTTCTTTCTCTAATTCTCTTTGCAATTTCAATTGCTTTAAACTTTCCTTTTCCACATAAATATCCTTACGGTGAATCAGTTGTTTCCATATTAAATATTCCAATTCAAACGATAAACGGCTTACATATTGTTGGAATCACTTCATTACTTTTTCTAATCACCAGTCTTATCGTATTATCAAAATCTCTAAAAAAACATAAAGGACGCTTTGTACTGCTTGGCATTGTTTTCGCTCTGTTTTTACCTCACTTCCTTGCAGATACTTATCAAAAAACATTCGCAACAGGTATTTATGCTATTTCCTATGAAGTAGAAACAAGTGAATGCAGTTTTGATATGATTTCTGACAACAACATGAAAGCTATTTGTGAATTCTCATTTAAGAACTACAGTAATCATAAGGTTTCATTCAACATCGACTTTTATGAAACATATCCATTCGAAGAAGATGTAAAAATGATCTCACTCTTAGGAATGAACGCACCATACAAGGTAAACATGGAGGCAAAAGAAAACAAACAGGTGAAAATCGAGACGGTGATTGATGTTTCAAATATAAAAAATCATATTGAAAATGGCACAGCATCCTATGTGAATATCATCATACAGGCTGAAGATAAGATTAGAAAGTTATAAAAAGAGGTGATTTTTTTGTGGGATATTGCATTTATGGTCATCGTTGTGATTATATACTTCTTTCAAATATTTATTAAAGCTGAAAAAGATGACTGGAGCAGGTTTCGTTCAGAATCACTCTCAACCTTAGCCCGCTACTTGCACTTCGGGACAATGATATCCGTCTTTATCGTCATTATCTTTGATCTATATTGGGTGATGTGGATTGCTCTCTATTCCATGATGGGTTTGGTTCTATGTTTAAAACCTAAAGAAGAAGAAAGCAAAAATTGGAAAACTTTCATAATCTTTGTCCTTTTAATCTTTTCTTTTAATATACTTAGAATTCCAACCCACCCAAATTCATTCCAGGAATACATAAACAGCAAGGATATGTATCAGTGTGTACAAAGATTTGAATGTGTAAAAATGACTTCCGTGACAACACCAGATGACTTATTGACAACTAAGGTGGAAATTTTATCAGTTGAAGATTACTCGTTTGATACTTATTTCTTGTTTGCAAAAGGTTCTATGAAACTTGCAAATGATGATGGAAGTGTTGAGGAAATGAAGGGGTTGAATATTGCGGGGTTTTGGATTGAGTATTGAACCGAGATTTTGGCATTCGTATAAGACAGCCAATAATCCTACATGCAAAGAAAAACGATTTAGAAAATGTAGTTTTGATATAGGGTAAGGTGCATTATCCAGGCTTCTACTGTATATTTTTTAGAAATATATTTTCAATAAATGGAGATCAAAATATTTTGTTGTTCATAATGTAGATACCAGAGGATTGAAACAAATATTATACGCATAACTTATTTGAAACTTGTACACCCTTTGTTTAAGGAAATTAAGTAAACACCGATGTTTTTTTGCTATTCACACTGGGAATAATCCTTACAAGGGAGATGAAAGTGTGAAACAATTTAAAGTGGATAATGAGCCTAATTACATTGATGTACAAATTGGTCAGCACGAAATTACTATTAATGAACGTTATGAATTCTTTTATAACCTTAATGATATTTTTATAGCCCTCTGTTTTCTAATTGGTAGTGTGCTCTTTCTTTGGAAACCATTAGAAACATATGCTATTTGGATGTTTATCGTGGGAAGTGCACTATTTTTTATTAGACCTATGATCCAATTCATCAAGAGATTCCATCTGAAAAAAGTTCGTAATTCTGAATCATAGTTATTAGATCTTTATATAACCCTTTTTTTAGAAGACGAAGAAACCCTGTGCTATGCCAAGGTTTCTTCTTTTATATTTTTATAAGTTTCTATTTTTTAGTTCTTTGCACCTTTATAAACTCAGCAAATGCCTCCACATCTAATGGCCCTTCTTCTATTACTGTTCCCTCTTCAAACGACATAAATCCATCTCCACCAAAGGATAAGTAATCCGTTATAGCGACGGTGTATGTTTTATCACGTTCAATGATTTTTCCGTTTGTTTCTTTCAAAGACTTTATTCTGTTGCCAATAGGAGCCTGATTGTCATACGTATAAGAAAAACCCGAGACTTGTAATATATTTTCTTTTTCATTTACTCTCCATTGCTGTTCAAGAACTTTTTTTATTTGATCTCCAGTTAAGGAAGTGGATACGAGTTTGTGTCCAAAAGGTAATATGGTTAGGAGATCTTTCCTTTTTACAGCCCCTTTGTTAAGGCTCCCCCTCACACCTCCTTGATGCACAAACGCAAAGTCTGTGTTCATATTTGCTTTGTATGAATCTGCGATCATGCTTCCTAAAGGAAAAAATCCATCTTTGTTTTTCTTTTTTGAGACCTCATCAGGTAATGTGCCAACAACTTGATTTACATAGGTATCTGTTTTTTGTTTGTATTTATGAATAAGTTCAATTGCATCCGCGTCTGGTTTGACTCGTTCGTGGTCAGTAAGAATGATTTCTGCTTTTTTATGAATGATGTCTTTTGATTTTTTATCGATACCTATGTTGACCTGGGAGAATGCTTTTCCATATGAGTAGGCTTGAACAATAAGCTTATTGTCTACAACTGTATTTGTGTACTGATGGTTATGTGCACCAAAAAGAATATCTACTTCATCATTGATATCAGGAGCCATTTTAGCAAAGTCCTCATCCGGTTGGGTACCATCAAGATTTGATTTGGAGGATATATGACCAAGAACAACAATCGACTTAACTCCTTGTTTTTTCAACTCATCAGCTGCTTTATTAATTGCTGTTACTTCGTCAGTGATTTTTATCGAATCACGATGTTCAGGGGGAATATATAAATTTGTATCGGTTGTGACAACACCAATAAAACCAATGTTAATCCCGTCAATTTCTTTAATCAAATATGGTGGAAACACATGCCTATTTGTTTTTTTATCGATGATATTAGCAGATATATAGGGGTTTTTGATCCTGGGAAGTAGCCAGTAATTGGATGAAAGCCTCCAATTAGAAGTCGTTTCATTTCATCGACCCCCTCATCTAGCTCATGGTTCCCTATTGTTCCTACATCAAACTGTAAGAGATCTAAATACTCCATTGTTGGTTCATCTTGAAGAAGAGAGGATATAGGTGGACTGCCCCCAACCATATCACCAGCATGAATAAGAAGAGTATGCTCATGTTCTTGACGATACTTGTTAATGTAAGCAGATAAATAACCAGCTCCACCGACTTTTTTTCCATTGAAATGACTATACGTATCAAGGTGCCCATGTAAATCATTCACACCTATTAACTGCACTTGAAGCGAATCATTAGAATCATAATTGATCGACGTAGCAGCATAAACAGAACCCCCTACAATAAATAAGGCAAATAATAAAAGAAGTAACACTTTCTTCACGTGCAATAAATACATGAATCAGTTCCCCCTTTCGAATACTTTTATCGTAGCATTCGTCCGTTAATCCAATCTTAAAGGAGGGTAAACTTTTATTAAGGTTTTGAAAATCATTTTAATTTAGCAATGTTTTTGAAATTATTTTACTGTGAAGATGATAAAAATGAAGACATAGTGGCATTGAGTTGTCAATAATTGGAAATCATTATCTATACGATTAGCACTTTACTTCTCCTATATAAAGCACATAAAAGGTCAATGCTTTGATTGCTCAAAGCATTAACCTTAACAAAAGTTTATTCCATTATTAGATAACAGTGGTCGGGGCCGAACAGGCACCCCCGAAGGAAAACGATTTTGAGTCATAATTTTCTTCATAGGTGGCAAAAACCTTGTCAGTATTAAATTTGTGAGCCTATACTCTTGAAGTATGTCCCGGCACGAAATAGATAAATTCAACAAAGAGCTACTCATCGACATTCTCTGAGCCAGCAAATACTTTTTTCAAATTACCTTTTCTAATTCGTATTCTAAAATGGCTAGTTGTTTTGGGAATTTCTTTGCATATAGGGATTTAAATAATTTTCATTCATTCCCTTTTTTTGTTCTACCACAATAACTATATTATCTAAATCAGTTAATGCTTCATATAATAAATTATTAAGTCCACTGCATTCATACGGAGGAAGTATATCACTCATTGCTATGAAATTTTTTGAGTACTCACTGCTGTTGGAACTAATATGATTATAAAATTGACTTTTAATTTCTTTATTAGAAAGCTGAGTTAAACTTTCTAGCTCAATTTTTGCAAAAGAAAGAATTTCTCTTATACTTTCAAAGTACTCTTTCTTCGAGATAGAGTTAAGCAAAAGATAATCTTGTAATGGTCTATAATTGCTTTCACCTTGGTCTCCAAATTATATTTCAATTCTACAATAACTAAAATTATTTTCTAAAAGATTAAAAAACGAGACGAGGTTCTACCTCTGTCCCGTTTTTATCGGAGATGAAATCATTTTTCAATAATAATTGTCTACTTTGCAACTTCACTGGATTGTTTCTTTATCTTTTTGCCTGGGAACCACCAGTTTAAATCCCCTAGTAACCGCATCGATACAGGAACTAAGATTAATCGAATTATCGTTGCATCAATTGCGATTGCAACGGCCATCCCTAAACCTAATTGCTGGATTGGTAAGACACTAGTAATTGTAAATGCACCAAATACAGCGATCATAAGGATAGCAGCACCGGATATCATTGGTGCAGTTGCCTGTAAGCCTGTAGCAACACTTTCTTCATTATCAAACCCTTTTTCATAATCCTCTTTTATTCTGCTAATTAAAAATACTTCATAGTCAGTACTTAGACTAAATAATAATGTAAGTAGTAAGATTGGAACAAAATTTTGCACATAATCAGCAGGGGTGAAATTTAATAATCCCGAACCGTTACCATATTGAAACACAAAAATGAGAATTCCATAAGTTGCACCAAGGGATACTAAATTCATTAGAATTGCTTTTAACGGTAACCATACACTTTTAAATGTTAGTAAAAGAATAAAGTATCCGATGATGAGCATAACAACAAGCACCTTTGTAAAGCTGCCTTCAATTACCTGATTACTATCTATTCCTTCCGCTGTTTCTCCACCAACATATGTGTTTATGTTTTCAGGCGTATTAACATCTTTTATTTCCTTTTTAATCTCAGCTACTAAACTTCTCGTTTCCTCCGAAGCAGCAGCATGTTCAGGAATAACCTCAATAATCGCAACCTTTTTCTCAACATCTAAATAGCGGTTGACTAACCCTTGTAATTCCTCAGGAACTTGATCTAACCCTTTTAGTGTCTGAACAATTGTGTCTGAATCAGTATTATTGAAAATAACTGGCAGAGAATTAATAATATCTACATGATCTAGTTCACTTAACCGTTCAGATAGGTTACTAAGATATTCAACGTATTCTATCTGTTCAAAGTTATCACCACTAGTTTCCACTGTAACATAAACAGGTGATGTGTAGCCTTCGCCAAAATCTTCTTGAATTATTTCATAACCCATTCGTGAATCAGATTCTTCCGGTAAAATTCTTGCATCAGGTGTAAATGTGTTTAAATCTTTGGAAGGTATCGCCATCACACCTAAAACTACCAAGGAAAGAACTAAAAATAACACAGGTCTCTTCATTATTTTATGTGACCAGTTGTACCAGAGCCTCGGTTTTCCATCTTTTTTTCTTGATAAAAAAGAAATTTTCCCTTTATTAATATTAGCACCTAAAATATACAAAACTGCAGGTAGTAACGTTAAGCTTACAAGCAATGTTATTGCAACAATTGCAATTGCTCCTAATGCAATCGATTGAATAACTCCTAAATCAACCATGAATAATACTGACATACACGCAATAATAGTTAGTGCTGAAAAGAAAACAGCATCGCCTGCAGTTTTCAATGTAGTCGTTAGAGCCTTCTTCTTATCGCCGTGCTTTGCTATTTCTTCCCTAAAACGGTTTACCATAAATAATGAATAATCAATTCCTACTCCAAGACCAAGCATTGTAGCAGCATTTGTTACGAATATGGAAAGCTCTGTTTGCTGTGCAATAAATGTCATGATTCCTAAAGTTGTCACTACCGATGCAACAGCAACAATTAAAGGAGTTAGTGCAGCAACCAATGATCCGAATACTAATAATAATATGATAAGCACCAGGGGTAAGGTAATTAATTCAGCCTTTGCTAGTCCCTCTTGGCTCAATACATTAATTTCTCCCCAAAACGAGGCAGCACCTACAAGATAGATTTCAAGATCACTATCTTTAAAATGACTTTTAATATCCTCTTGAAGAGAAGGTAATTCGTTTCTAGCAAAACCGTCGTCCTCATTAAACCCAATAAATGCTACAGTGGTGTTTTCGTCACCAACTAGACTACCCTTTGCATCTTCAGGTGCATTTAGGTATGTATACATACTTGCTAGTTCTAATTTTTCATTGTCCTCAATATAGTCAATCGTTTCCTGTAGATTCTGCTGATACTCTTCGGTTTCAACTTCATTCTCATTATCTCTAACTACTAAGGTAATGGATGTTCCTGAACGACCTGTAAAATCCTTAGAAAGCAACTCATTTGTTTTTAAAGAATCAGAGCCATCAACAGTCCAACCTCCTCCACTAAGAAGTGGGGTCAATTGACCAGCAAATATCCCAGCTGCAATGAGGATAACCACCCATATGGTAACGATTCCCCACCTTAGTTTTGATATGATAGTACTCAGAAAATTGAAAAAGTTATGCATAAAAGCTCCTTTCTTTTTTACAGGCTATAGTTCTTTTACTAAAGATAGTACTTTTTTATACTTTTTTAATGATAATTTAAATTTATTACCTTTGCTTAAAAACAAATATTGCAAATCAATTGCTGCATGCTCTGTTAGTTTCTTTCCAGCTAAAATATCAATAACTAATCTGGAAGATATGGCTCCAAAAAGCATTGATGTATAAACTATCTGGGGAACGTGGTACTCTTCTTTCTTCCAATTACGTTCTAGATCTTCAAGCATTTCAAGAGAAATAGCTTGGATCGGTAAAACTTTATATAAGATTTTAAAAATATCAAGCTCACTAATATCCATTTTATTAATTTTTGAATAAAATGGATCAGTTCGATTTTGATAATTAAAGTACTGTACATATTGAGTTGGCCCAATATCCCAGCCAGTAATAACTGACCTTTTATAGGTTGCAGCATATTCGTGTAACAACCATTTCGCTTGCCAACCTGCGCGTTCTGTTACATCTACACCGTCGATAACAATGTCAGCATCTTGAACACAAAGACTAACATTCTCCTCTGTAATTCCCTCTTTATAAACCCTTACTTCACAATAAGGGTTTATAGAAAGAATTCTGTCTTTCATAACCTCTGCTTTATTCCGATCAAGATCCGCTAAAAACGCAGATTGCCGATTTAAATTATTTAATTCATATGCTCCATTATCAGCAAGGATAAACTTAGTTGCTCCCAAACGTACTAAAGGTTCAACACTTGCCCCGCCTGTTGAGCCACATCCGGCAACTAGTATGCATGAACTTTTTAATTTTTCCTGTACATCTTGTCTAACAAATGTACCATTTCGTTCAATTAATTGGATATAAAAATCCGTTTCATTTAGTTGGCATTGCTTTTCAGCTATTGCTTTCATACATCCACCCTCCTTTTTTCGATTAGCTTCTTGAACGGACTAGTTTCCTTAATGAAGAAGAAATCGTTTGTTTCCCTTCTAATAACTTAGTAAGCATTCCTTCTTTCGAGCATACCTCTTCCGTACTTTCAGGTAGTTGGATGACAAAGGGTAGCACTTTTTTTCGCTTTTCATACATACGGTAAAATAAGTCTTGCTTAGATAAATCAGGTCTCGTATTTTCAATTACAGTAACATCCAAACCTAGTAACTTAATATGACGAAAAGCTCCTGTTAATTCTAAATCTCCTACATAAGCGGTTAATCCTGTTGGTGTTTCTTGTAACAATCTTGTAACATATGCTAATCCTGCTAAAAGCTCCAGAGAAACACGATGTCCAAAAGTATCCTTTTGTTTACTCTTTACAAATCGCTTAAGCTCTCTTACGGTATTAATGGGTACACTTTGAAGCCATTCAAGCTCATTAAAAATATGTTTCCCATGGGCAATTTCGCATGGAAACAGAGGTCTATCTTCTGTTTCCATGCATAAATATGTTAATCCTTTATACCTCTCCATCGAATAAATACAAAGGTAACAAATAATTTCGCCTGTTTGGTGATTCATTGTGACAAGATGAATATCTTCACCATGTGCCTGCTGAAGCGGCTCATGGAATATTTTTTGCTGGTAAACCAGGTTAGGATCTATCCAATCTAATTTTAAATATTCACTTAATCGGAAGGACATGATACCTAGTAATTGATGCTGTAATAAATCTTCATTTTTAATAGCGATTGTTGATAATCCAAATCGATCTATCTTTTGATATAAAGTCTTTTCTAACGTACACTCATCAAGTAATGAGTGATATGTTAAATGATCTTGATTATCGACTATTTCCCTAATATAACGCTCAGTATTAGACGTAACATGAGCATTTTGCATCTTACCAGACTGCCTCTTCAATTTTATCTTCTTGATATAAGAAATCAGTAATCGCTAATGCAAGTACTTCTGGTGTTCCTTCATAAATTCGAGCCCCCAACGCTTCTCTCATAAACTTCTCAAGATGATGGTCTCTAATATACCCTCTAGCTCCCATTACCGACATTGCTTCCTCTGCTACTTCAATAGCGATCCGATCAGCATATAATTTAGCAACAGCTGGTTCAAACACTGGAGCCGGTAATGAATTATCTGCTTCAAAGGAGGCTTTTAAGTATAATAATCGCGCTGCTTCAATTTTTGTAGCCATTTCTGCTAGTTTTCGAGCAGTGAATTGGTGTTCGTATAACTTTTTACCACCCTGAATACGTTCACCTGCCCATTCAGTTGCTAATTCGAAAGCACCTCTTGCAATCCCCGTTGAAATGGCAGCAACTGTTCCTCTGGCCATATTCATTTGTTGAACAGAAATAAGCATCCCATTTCCTTCTCCACCAATGATGTTTTCAGCGGGAACTCGCACATCATTAAAGACTATTTCTGTTCCTAAGCATGACCTGTAGCCCATTTTATCTGCAATACCATTAAACGTTACACCATCGCTATCTAATGGAATAACAAAGCACGTTAGGCCCTCTGCACCTACATAATGTTCTAGATTTGCATAAACACAAGCAAACTTACCAACTCTTGCATTTGTAATATACTTTTTAACCCCATTAATTACATATTCATTACCTTCTTTTCTAGCGGAAAGTACATTCATTGCATATTTTGCATTTTCTGGTATTAATAGATCGCATCCAGCATCAGGTTCCGTTATTGCGTTTGATGCTAATACAGGCTTATCACTTGAAAATAGTGGTAAAAATCGATTTTGTAATTCCCGATCAGCTGATAAAAGAATCGGAGCCTGCCCTAACATTGTAGCCCCAAATATTAATGCAGTACCTGCATCAACAGCGGCAAGTTCTTCCATTGCAACAGATGTCCCTAATATGCCATATCCTAATCCACCATATTCTTTTGGAATCGGTAAACGATGCAATCCCAACTTTGCGCCTTCTCGAACAATTTCCCAATTAAAATCGTCAGCTGGTGCTTGATCTAATTCTCTTACAATTGGTTTTACTTTGTTTTGTGCAAAGTCTCTTACTAATACTCTTAACTCCTCTATCTCCTTCGGTAAAGTAAACAAAGAACTCTCCTCCATTTATACTAAACTTGTATGCTTGTTATAAATTTCATCGTATCTATTAAATGCTGGCTCTAACATTGGTACAAATTCTAATACCTTAGGAATGCTCCCTTTAATTCTTACTTTTCCCATTGCTAACGCTAAAGGCATTAACAGTTCCCCCCGCCAAAGTGAATGGGCAGTATCACATGACATTTTAATAGAAATCGCGGCATTATTAATATCTGAATCAACAAGAACTTTATCAGGAGAAAAATACACTTCAAAATCAGGGTTTTTATGCACAATCCTTACATCCAAATTTGCTTCTCTCAATTTTGAATTAACGTATTCATCATGAATTAAAATAGTAAATAATTCTTCGAAAACAGCTACTGCAGACTCTCTTGAAGTATAAATCAATTGTTATTCCTCCTTTGGTATATTTGAACTTGTGTAGGCCTAGCACAAAATTCCTATTTCATTAAACAATCCGTCACAGGAAATGTCAACTAATGTAAGCACATGAAATTTTTAACATATTTGAAGATTTGAAATAAAATTTTTACAAATTTTTTACAATTAGTTAAGAGCATCAATTATATGTACTGACATTGATGACTTTTAGTCATTTCATACCATATCTTTAACCTCCTAATGGCCTATAATAAATATTTCAACTCCATACATTTTTGTAATGTAATTGTAATATATCCTCTTTAATGTATACGCTTTCTCATGATGGTGTGATAGAAGTTTTCTGAGTACTTTGTATATCAAAATTTGTTTTGTTTTCAAAATTTCTAAAAGATTTGAGCAAATTAATTCAACCTATGAATTAAATGAACCTTTTTCGGAAGAAGACGCTGAATTTGTAAGGGCATATTCTACATTTAACACTGAATCTAACAATAACGATGCACAAACTAGTCCAATTCAGACCTATGCAATCAAATTAGGTTCAGGTACCAATCACATCTTATAATGTTAAAGTTAGTTTTTCCGGAACAGTTTATGGAAATATTAATTATTTAAATCATAGTTATCGAGGAAAGATGACTAGTAGGATTAAAGCAGGATCTTCAAGGGTGAAAAAAATAGAGACTTGTCTAACAAATGTTGCTTATGGAACTTTAGGTAATAGTGGTACTTATGTAGCTATAGTATATAGTGGTACTTATGTAGCTATAGTCTATGGTGGTTCTAAATGTAGCAGCAAAGAAACGAAAACTTCCTGGTCTATGGATGAGACTGTAAAATATAGTGCTCTTGCTGTTGGATATACTTACACAAATGCTTATACTAGAATTACAACCACAAGCGGTTCATTTAGTTTATATGCATTATAAGGGATGAGAAAATATGATCACTTTCAGTCCAGTAGGACTCCTATTATTCTTAATTATTGTTTCTTTAATAGGATTTTTAGTTTTTAAACTAGTAAAATTCTTTAAGAAAAAGTAATATTCACTTAGCCAAGAGAGACTCTAATGTCCCTCTTGGTTTTTCACCTATTAAAAGTGTCTTAAATTTCGAAGTTTATCCATTGATTTAAAAGCTTTCTCATTCTTGATGACGAAAAGTAGCAATACATTGGTTTATCATTTCTAATACATCCTCTAAACAAGAGTTGTATCAAATCAGAAATAGCTAAAAAATCTTCGTTCACTTCTTTTCCTCTGTACGAAAAGAACTGACTTTCATTTGGGTTCATAAATCTGTTTAATAGGTATGCTGTTGAGGTTCTTTCAGAGTAATTATTTGTCGCTCTAGTATTAAATGGAACGAAGTTAATTTTCGATGAGCTTATTCTTATATAAGAAAGTGTAAAATGCTCTGAATGCACGTAATCGGGTATTAATTGTAGTAACTTTCATTATTTGTTTGCTTTGAAGGATTAGATCTTCTATTCTTTCTGTTTCCATTCAACTAATTGTTTATTAATGATTTTCTTTGCACCATGAAATTCATTTTTGTAATATTCGATTGTCGCTGGTCTTAAATTTCGTAGGTAGCATTCCTTAAAGAACTTTTCGAAAGCTTCCTCTTCACTAATTTTCTTTTTAATAATCTTTAATTCTTCTTCTGTTAATTCTACACGTCTTCTCATAAACAACCTCCTACGCACACGACTCACCGCATACGATTTTCGATTATTTTAGTCGTGTAGAAAAAATACAAAAAAGACCCCAACATATGTTGGAGCCTTGATTATATAGCATTTAGATACCAGTGGTCGGGGTCGAACCGACACTCCCGAAGGAACACGATTTTGAGTCGTGCGCGTCTGCCAATTCCGCCACACTGGCAAAGGATTAAGTACAAATGGTGCCGAGGACCGGAATCGAACCGGTACGGTAGTCACCTACCGCAGGATTTTAAGTCCTGTGCGTCTGCCAGTTCCGCCACCCCGGCAAGGGTGTTAAAATGGAGGCGGCAACCGGATTTGAACCGGTGATAAAGGTTTTGCAGACCTCTGCCTTACCACTTGGCTATGCCGCCATTTTAATTGGAGCGGAAGACGGGATTCGAACCCGCGACCCCCACCTTGGCAAGGTGGTGTTCTACCACTGAACTACTTCCGCGATCTTACTTATCTATATGGTTTAGCCTATGCAATTAGACTAAAAATGTGTTAAAAAAATGGCTGGGCTAGCTGGATTCGAACCAACGCATGTCGCAGTCAAAGTGCGATGCCTTACCGCTTGGCTATAGCCCATTGAATAAGCTTCTTCGAATCTTCTTCATGAAATCTATCGATAACCAAGTGTTTTTTGGATTTAAATTTGAAGATCAACTGATCGAATGTATCCTATTTACTTAGCTATATAAATGGGGCGACTGATGGGAATCGAACCCACGAATGTCGGAACCACAATCCGATGCGTTAACCACTTCGCCACAATCGCCACTATAATTGAAATTGGCAGGGGCAGTAGGAATCGAACCCACACCAAAGGTTTTGGAGACCTCTATTCTACCGTTAAACTATGCCCCTAAATGAAGGTTTATTTACAAATGAAAATGGTGGAGGGGGGCAGATTCGAACTGCCGAACCCTAAGGAGCGGATTTACAGTCCGCCGCGTTTAGCCACTTCGCTACCCCTCCACTTTAGAGAGTGCCGGCGAGAGGACTTGAACCCCCAACCTACTGATTACAAGTCAGTTGCTCTACCAATTGAGCTACACCGGCATTAAATTAAAAATAAAAGGTGGCTCGGGACGGAATCGAACCGCCGACACATGGATTTTCAGTCCATTGCTCTACCAACTGAGCTACCGAGCCAATACAGTTTTCGGCTTCCACTAAGCTTCGAATCTCTTCATCAGCTCCATCGCTCACATCCTCACGTATGGTCATACGCTGCGGTGTTCGCTCAGTCACTTCTTCGACCTTCTTGCTTATTGAAACCCTTTTACTCTATACATAATATATGAGTAAAACTTTTTAAAAATAATGGCGGTCCGGACGGGACTCGAACCCGCGACCTCCTGCGTGACAGGCAGGCATTCTAACCAACTGAACTACCGGACCATTATTTGGTTGCACTTTACAGCACTACTATGTTGCCTCGCTATGAAGAATAATCGACGTAGCGTCGTCAACTTAAATTGGTTGCGGGGACAGGATTTGAACCTGCGACCTTCGGGTTATGAGCCCGACGAGCTACCAGACTGCTCCACCCCGCGATAATATATATGGTGGAGGATGACGGGATCGAACCGCCGACCCCCTGCTTGTAAGGCAGGTGCTCTCCCAGCTGAGCTAATCCTCCGATTTTAATGGTGACCCATACGGGATTCGAACCCGTGTTACCGCCGTGAAAGGGCGGTGTCTTAACCGCTTGACCAATGGGCCTTATGTATAATAGAAATTGTGGCGGAGAGCAAGGGATTTGAACCCTTGATACGCGGTTAGCGTATACACGATTTCCAATCGTGCTCCTTCGGCCACTCGGACAGCTCTCCAAAATGGCTCCGCAGGCAGGACTCGAACCTGCGACCGATCGGTTAACAGCCGATAGCTCTACCACTGAGCTACTGCGGAATAATCACAGCTTGGCAACGTCCTACTCTCACAGGGGGAAACCCCCAACTACCATCGGCGCTGAAGAGCTTAACTTCCGTGTTCGGCATGGGAACGGGTGTGACCTCTTCGCCTTCATCACCAGACATTTGTGACAAAAATTATTATACTATATGTTGGGAATATTTCAAGTGTTTTTTCACTTTTATATTCCTTCAAAACTAGATAACGATACACAATTCAATTCACTAAGCATTCGCTTTATTGTTAGGTTAAGTCCTCGATCGATTAGTATCAGTCAGCTCCACACGTCACCGCGCTTCCACCTCTGACCTATCAACCTGATCATCTTTCAGGGATCTTACTCACTAATGTGATGGGAAATCTCATCTTGAGGGGGGCTTCATGCTTAGATGCTTTCAGCACTTATCCCTTCCGCACATAGCTACCCAGCTATGCCTTTGGCAAGACAACTGGTACACCAGCGGTGCGTCCATCCCGGTCCTCTCGTACTAAGGACAGCTCCTCTCAAATTTCCTACGCCCACGACGGATAGGGACCGAACTGTCTCACGACGTTCTGAACCCAGCTCGCGTACCGCTTTAATGGGCGAACAGCCCAACCCTTGGGACCGACTACAGCCCCAGGATGCGATGAGCCGACATCGAGGTGCCAAACCTCCCCGTCGATGTGGACTCTTGGGGGAGATAAGCCTGTTATCCCCGGGGTAGCTTTTATCCGTTGAGCGATGGCCCTTCCATGCGGAACCACCGGATCACTAAGCCCGACTTTCGTCCCTGCTCGACTTGTAGGTCTCGCAGTCAAGCTCCCTTGTGCCTTTACACTCTACGAATGATTTCCAACCATTCTGAGGGAACCTTTGGGCGCCTCCGTTACATTTTAGGAGGCGACCGCCCCAGTCAAACTGCCCACCTGACACTGTCTCCCAAGCCGATAAGGCTCGCGGGTTAGAATTTCAATACAGCCAGGGTAGTATCCCACCGACGCCTCCACCGAAGCTGGCGCTCCGGCTTCTCAGGCTCCTACCTATCCTGTACAAGCTGTACCAAAATTCAATATCAGGCTACAGTAAAGCTCCACGGGGTCTTTCCGTCCTGTCGCGGGTAACCTGCATCTTCACAGGTACTATAATTTCACCGAGTCTCTCGTTGAGACAGTGCCCAGATCGTTACGCCTTTCGTGCGGGTCGGAACTTACCCGACAAGGAATTTCGCTACCTTAGGACCGTTATAGTTACGGCCGCCGTTTACTGGGGCTTCGGTTCAAAGCTTCGCTTGCGCTAACCTCTCCCCTTAACCTTCCAGCACCGGGCAGGCGTCAGCCCCTATACTTCGCCTTGCGGCTTCGCAGAGACCTGTGTTTTTGCTAAACAGTCGCCTGGGCCTATTCACTGCGGCTTTTCCGGGCTATTCACCCTAAAAAGCACCCCTTCTCCCGAAGTTACGGGGTCATTTTGCCGAGTTCCTTAACGAGAGTTCTCTCGCTCACCTTAGGATTCTCTCCTCGCCTACCTGTGTCGGTTTGCGGTACGGGCACCTCTCACCTCGCTAGAGGCTTTTCTTGGCAGTGTGGAATCAGGAACTTCGGTACTATAGTTCCCTCGCCATCACAGCTCAGCTTATGTGACAATGGGATTTGCCTCATTGTCAGCCTAACTGCTTGGACGCGCATATCCAACAGCGCGCTTACCCTATCCTTCTGCGTCCCCCCATTGCTCAAATGGTGAGGAGGTGGTACAGGAATTTCTACCTGTTGGCCATCGCCTACGCCTTTCGGCCTCGGCTTAGGTCCCGACTAACCCTGAGCGGACGAGCCTTCCTCAGGAAACCTTAGGCATTCGGTGGAGGGGATTCTCACCCCTCTTTCGCTACTCATACCGGCATTCTCACTTCTAAGCGCTCCACCAGTCCTTACGGTCTGGCTTCTCAGCCCTTAGAACGCTCTCCTACCACTGTTCGTAAGAACAGTCCACAGCTTCGGTGATACGTTTAGCCCCGGTACATTTTCGGCGCAGAGTCACTCGACCAGTGAGCTATTACGCACTCTTTAAATGGTGGCTGCTTCTAAGCCAACATCCTGGTTGTCTAAGCAACTCCACATCCTTTTCCACTTAACGTATACTTTGGGACCTTAGCTGGTGGTCTGGGCTGTTTCCCTCTTGACTACGGATCTTATCACTCGCAGTCTGACTCCTGAACATAAGTCTTTGGCATTCGGAGTTTGACTGAATTCGGTAACCCGATGGGGGCCCCTAGTCCAATCAGTGCTCTACCTCCAAGACTCTCATTTCAAGGCTAGCCCTAAAGCTATTTCGGAGAGAACCAGCTATCTCCAGGTTCGATTGGAATTTCTCCGCTACCCACACCTCATCCCCGCACTTTTCAACGTGCGTGGGTTCGGGCCTCCATTCAGTGTTACCTGAACTTCACCCTGGACATGGGTAGATCACCTGGTTTCGGGTCTACGACCACGTACTCATTCGCCCTATTCAGACTCGCTTTCGCTGCGGCTCCGTCTTATCAACTTAACCTTGCACGGGATCGTAACTCGCCGGTTCATTCTACAAAAGGCACGCCATTACCCATTAACGGGCTTTGACTACTTGTAGGCACACGGTTTCAGGATCTCTTTCACTCCCCTTCCGGGGTGCTTTTCACCTTTCCCTCACGGTACTGGTTCACTATCGGTCACTAGGGAGTATTTAGCCTTGGGAGATGGTCCTCCCTGCTTCCGACGGGATTTCTCGTGTCCCGCCGTACTCAGGATCCACTCTGGAGGGAACGAAGTTTCAACTACAGGGTTGTTACCTTCTTTGACGGGCCTTTCCAGACCTCTTCATTTACTCCGTTCCTTTGTAACTCCGTATAGAGTGTCCTACAACCCCAAGAGGCAAGCCTCTTGGTTTGGGCTAATTCCGTTTCGCTCGCCGCTACTCAGGAAATCGCGTTTGCTTTCTCTTCCTCCGGGTACTTAGATGTTTCAGTTCCCCGGGTCTGCCTTTATCACCCTATGTATTCAGGTGAAAATACTACTCCATTACGAGCAGTGGGTTTCCCCATTCGGAAATCTCCGGATCAAAGCTTACTTACAGCTCCCCGAAGCATATCGGTGTTAGTACCGTCCTTCATCGGCTCCTAGTGCCAAGGCATCCACCGTGCGCCCTTAACAACTTAACCTTTGACATCAAAGATGTCACTTACATTATTAAGAGAATCACTAAACTAAGCGTTTAAACTCAGTGAATTACTTGAATTGTTTTCGTTATCTAGTTTTCAAGGAACATAAATCACAGGATACTCAAATGCTGAATGCATTTTCACTCCTATGTATTTTCTTACTTATTGAAAGATCGTATGATCTCTCAAAACTAAACAAAATACCAAGCGTACCTCATATCCTTAGAAAGGAGGTGATCCAGCCGCACCTTCCGATACGGCTACCTTGTTACGACTTCACCCCAATCATCTGTCCCACCTTAGGCGGCTGGCTCCTTACGGTTACCCCACCGACTTCGGGTGTTACAAACTCTCGTGGTGTGACGGGCGGTGTGTACAAGGCCCGGGAACGTATTCACCGCGGCATGCTGATCCGCGATTACTAGCGATTCCGGCTTCATGCAGGCGAGTTGCAGCCTGCAATCCGAACTGAGAATGGTTTTATGGGATTCGCTTGACTTCGCAGTCTTGCAGCCCTTTGTACCATCCATTGTAGCACGTGTGTAGCCCAGGTCATAAGGGGCATGATGATTTGACGTCATCCCCACCTTCCTCCGGTTTGTCACCGGCAGTCACCTTAGAGTGCCCAACTGAATGCTGGCAACTAAGATCAAGGGTTGCGCTCGTTGCGGGACTTAACCCAACATCTCACGACACGAGCTGACGACAACCATGCACCACCTGTCACTTCGTCCCCCGAAGGGGAACCTTCTATCTCTAGAAGTAGCGAAGGATGTCAAGACCTGGTAAGGTTCTTCGCGTTGCTTCGAATTAAACCACATGCTCCACCGCTTGTGCGGGCCCCCGTCAATTCCTTTGAGTTTCAGTCTTGCGACCGTACTCCCCAGGCGGAGTGCTTAATGCGTTTGCTGCAGCACTAAAGGGCGGAAACCCTCTAACACTTAGCACTCATCGTTTACGGCGTGGACTACCAGGGTATCTAATCCTGTTCGCTCCCCACGCTTTCGCGCCTCAGCGTCAGTTACAGACCAGAGAGTCGCCTTCGCCACTGGTGTTCCTCCACATCTCTACGCATTTCACCGCTACACGTGGAATTCCACTCTCCTCTTCTGCACTCAAGTTCCCCAGTTTCCAATGACCCTCCACGGTTGAGCCGTGGGCTTTCACATCAGACTTAAGAAACCGCCTTGCGCGCGCTTTACGCCCAATAATTCCGGACAACGCTTGCCACCTACGTATTACCGCGGCTGCTGGCACGTAGTTAGCCGTGGCTTTCTGGTTAGGTACCGTCAAGGTACCAGCAGTTACTCTGGTACTTGTTCTTCCCTAACAACAGAACTTTACGACCCGAAGGCCTTCATCGTTCACGCGGCGTTGCTCCGTCAGACTTTCGTCCATTGCGGAAGATTCCCTACTGCTGCCTCCCGTAGGAGTCTGGGCCGTGTCTCAGTCCCAGTGTGGCCGATCACCCTCTCAGGTCGGCTACGCATCGTTGCCTTGGTGAGCCGTTACCTCACCAACTAGCTAATGCGCCGCGGGTCCATCTGTAAGTGACAGCCGAAGCCGTCTTTCAATTTTGAACCATGCGGTTCAAAATATTATCCGGTATTAGCTCCGGTTTCCCGGAGTTATCCCAATCTTACAGGCAGGTTACCCACGTGTTACTCACCCGTCCGCCGCTAATCTTTGGGAGCAAGCTCCCTCAGATTCGCTCGACTTGCATGTATTAGGCACGCCGCCAGCGTTCGTCCTGAGCCAGGATCAAACTCTCCAATAAAGTGTTTGATATAGCTCATAAAAAATTTGTACTATATAGTACGTTTTTGTTAATCGAAATTAACGTTGGCACGCTTGGTTTTGTTTAGTTTTCAAAGATCATTTGTTGTCGTTTCATCAGAAGCGACTTTCTTAATATACCATTTCCAACTCGTATCGTCAACAACTTTTTCAAAAAACTTTTTTCAATCAAGTCAGAGACAAAATGATCGCCGCTGCGTTATAAGTAACAGCGACGAATAATAATATAACATCTACAAAAACCTAAGTCAACACTTTTTATTAACAAAATATACTCTATGAAAAACTCCCTTACCTTTTGTTTGTTGTCTTTCTATAGATACATATTTCTTTTCTACTAAAAACTCCAATAAAACACTTAAATCCACGGAGTAATGTTGTAATTCAGGATGTTGATATAACTCATGGAAGTACCACGAGTCTCTTTCAGCCATAACGGATAGAATATGGCCTGCACCGACTTCTGTTTTTGAATGGATTAGAAAATCACTTGCCAAGAATAAAAGCTCCAGTCTTTTTTCAAGAGATTCTTCTCCTTCAATAAGCTCTTTGTATAGCTTATAAATTTGCGGCTCGATTTGTTTAACCTGATTCCAAACCGTTACTTCAGGGTAAAAGCCCCTATCAATGACTTCTAATCTCGCTAAATGATGAAGCGCATGAACAATATGGTTGTATGTATCTAATAATTGATTTGATTCAAAGAATACCTTTCCTTCTAAATAACGTCGAATCAGCTTGGCGAATTCAATCCCTATTTTTAACTTTCTCTCCGAAAACGGAAATGTTCTCAGACGCTCAACTAGTTCAGCTATGTATTCATTTCGGTCAAATAGGACCTTTCCATTCAAAATCCAATCAACCATTCTGCGATTTGTTCCAAGTAGAATGGATTTGTTCACATCATCTTTTGACATAACAGTCAAAGAAGCTTTTTTATCATCATATTCATAATGTTTTACATACAAAGGGTGATTCAGTTCTGACACAATGACTAATAAAGCTACATCAAGATTATCTGTTAATGGTGAAGTTTGGTTTCGTTTTTCAATCATCACAATTGCTAAAGTATTTGGGTGGCTTGCACGTTCTTGATAAATTGGACGGAGAATATCTTCCATCAACATCATCCTCCATTATATTGGCTTTCATAATCTTTCTACATCAGTCTTACAAAATCCTCTTCTATTAAAGAGAGACTTCCATCAGATCGGAGTTTTCTTCATCCTCCACTGATGATTAGCGAGACTTATCGGATCTTTATAAGCAGTTATCATCTTTGTTTCTCTCGAATCTTGGAGTCGGAGTCTTACTGCCTGTTAAGAATGGGATAAAGCGAGTTTCTATTCCTACTATTCTAAAACTAGTACCAAAAAAATATCATTTCTGATAAGATTAAAAAGCATAAGGATAGAAAGCGCTAAACTCGATTTATCGTCATTAGGAGGGCAAAGTATGGCTCGTAAATATACAAGTAAAATCAATAAAATAAGAACTTTCGCTTTAAGCTTAATCTTTGTTGGATTTATCATTATGTATATCGGTGTTTTCTTCCGCACGAACATGTGGGTGATGACGATTTTCATGATGTTGGGTATGCTGTCGATTATCGCAAGTACGGTTGTTTATTTCTGGATCGGTATGCTTTCAACAAAAGCTGTTCAAGTAACATGTCCCAATTGCGGGAAACACACAAAGAT
The DNA here is from genome assembly GCF_055808295.1 of Metabacillus sp. KJ11-3. NCBI lineage: Bacteria > Bacillati > Bacillota > Bacilli > Caryophanales > Bacillaceae > Metabacillus > Metabacillus sp. KJ11-3. The sequence goes on from NZ_CM147865.1 coordinate 3,991,909, forward strand.
TTTAGGACGTGTTGATATGTGTATGTACTGTAAGGAACCTCTCACATTGGACAAGGATCTTGAAGGTAAAGAATTTGATGAAAGCTATAATCGTAAGAAGCTTAAATAGCACACAGAAAAGAACGGCTAAATTCTGCCGTTCTTTTTTTAGTCAATGCAAAAACAAGCTATAAAGCCTAGCTTGTTTTAATGTGTTTCTTTCTTTTCACAACTATTGCACAATCCGTAAATTTCCATACGATGGTGACTAACTTTAAATCCCGTTACATGTGCAGCTAAAGCCTCAACTTCATCAAGTCCCGGATAAGAAAAATCAACAATCTTTCCGCAACCTTCACAAATGACGTGATAGTGATCCGACGTTACAAAATCAAAACGACTAGATGCATCGCCATACGTTAATTCCTTAACAAGTCCAACTTCACGAAATACCCTTAAGTTGTTATAAACAGTAGCAACACTCATATTAGGGAATTTTCCTTCTAATGCTTTATATATATCATCGGCTGTAGGGTGAATCATGGAATCGACCAAGAATTCAAGTATAGCATGACGTTGAGGTGTAATACGCACTCCAGTTTGTTTCAGGGTATCTAATGCATCCTTTAATTGATGTTCAGACATCCGCCATGCACCTCACTTCTATAAAAATTCTTACATTATAATGTTTATAATTAGTGTACATTGTTACTACGACTTTTGTCAAACGTTACTTATACAATGTATTATTTACCACAATCTTTCACTCATGCGCTTATTTAATATCTTTTACCTAATGAAATCTTATTTTTCATCTGCTTATGTTCATTGCTTATATAATCAGCAAGATTGCTTTTGAAAATTTCCATCGCTCTGGGTAGGTACCTTTTCGTGATTCCCGATAGATGAGGTGTAATCGTAACATTGTCCATATCCCAAAGCTCGTGCTCCGCTGGTAGTGGCTCTGTCTCAAATACATCTAAAACAGCATGCATGGAATTGTTTGATTTAAGCACATCAATTAACTCCTTTTCGACGACCACGTCACCTCTTCCAATGTTGATAAACACAGCATGATTTTTCATATTTTGAAAGAATTCTTTATTAAGTAGTCCTTTTGTTCGATCTGTGCTTGGGAGAACGGAAATGACAAAATCAGCATGAGACAACGGGTCTTCCACTTCACTCATTTTATATGTTTTATCAAAATGGTCAACAGCTCTTCCATCACTATTTACACCCCATACATTCATCCCGAATGCTTGAGTTAGCTTTGCAGTCGCCGTTCCGATTGCTCCTGTTCCTATAATAAGCACTGTCTTCCCGTATAGTTCTTCCATTCTTACACGTCGATCCCATTTATGTAATCGCTGATTTTCAGCTAACACTTCCGCTTGTCTTGAAACTTGAAGCATCATAGAGATACAATACTCGGCCATCGGAATAGCATGCACACCTTTTGAATTCGTCACTAAAATATCACGCTCTTCAAGCACACTAAAAGGAAGTTGATCAATCCCTGCAGACGCAACCATCATCCACTTCAGATTCTTCGCCAGGTTAATATGTTCCTCTGTCATATCCTCTCCATACGTCAAAATAATATCTGCCTCTGGTAATAAATCAAGTGCCTCATTTATTTTTTTATCATGATAAAACACAACATCAGGATAAGCGCGACGTAAATCCTCTTTCATATATTCTGGTAGCTTAACTGTAGATAATACCTTCACCATTATTTTCCCCTTTTTTGTATATTCTAAGTTTCAAAAAAATTGGCTCGTTAAACGTTTCCCTTATGTTCTGTACACAAAACTGCTTTGGTTGCTTGGAGCAGATATGTGAGACTCCTGTGGTAGGAAAGCCTAGATACAAAGTATTAAAATAAAAAAGAGTGCGGACCTTAGTCCGCACTTCCAATCCGGCGCTAACATTTGAGGAGGTAATGCCTTCCCTAATAATCTACGCACAATCTATAAATTTGGCTGGACGTTTGCCTTACGTTTTAAAAATAGGCTCAATATTTTACTTAAGATTTTCCTGGTTTAAGCCCTTTAGCTCTGGAAGAACAAATTGGCCGTCTTTTCGAACAAGCACATCATCAAAATAAATTTCTCCCCCGCCATACTCAGGTCTTTGAATTAACACCATATCCCAATGGATTGCCGATTTGTTTCCATTATTCGCTTCTTCATATGCTTCACCAGGTGTAAAATGAAAGCTTCCGCAAATCTTTTCATCAAACAAGATATCACCAATCGGCTCTTCTATATAAGGATGGAACCCTAATGCAAATTCACCAATATATCTTGCACCCTCATCAGTATCCAGAATTTCATTCAATTTTTCGGTTTGATCTGAAACCGCATCAACAATTTTTCCATTTTCAAACGTAAGTTTTACATCGCGGAATGTAATTCCGTGATAAGGACAAGGTGTGTTAAAGGAAATTGTTCCATTAACCGAATCTTTGATCGGGGCCGTAAAGATTTCGCCATCAGGTACATTTGCTTCACCCGTACATGGGATCACCGGAATATCTTTGATAGAAAACTGCAAATCGGTACCAGGTCCTGTAATTCTTACAGTATCCGTTTTTTCCATTAATTCTTTTAACGGCCCTGCAGCACTAGCCATTTTGTCATAATCAACTGTACACACATCGAATAGATAATCTTCAAAGGAACTAGTGCTCATTCCTGCTTTCTGAGCTAATCCCTTTGTCGGATAATTCAACAGCACCCACTTACGATGATTTACATAGAATTCAGATACCGGCTTCATAATTTCTCCACGGAGTTTATGCATTTCTGCAGGAACCTCAGCCATTTCCGCATCATTTTCTTCCCCAATAATGACAATCACAGCATCTACATCTTGATATGTTTGCATTTGCCATTTTGCTTGCGTTTCCAATTGAGCTTTTTGATAGTTCTTGGCTAGATGCAGTGTAATCTCATCATCAAGTATTTCCACATAAGGATATGCTCCTAATGAATATGCTTGATCAATGATTTCCGTTATAAGAGGTTTTGTATTTAAGTGACCCCTAATCAACACTCTTTCCCCTTTTTTCACTTTCACCGAGTGATTTAAAAGAACCGCGGCCAGTTTTTTTATTCTCTCATCTCTCATCATGACACCTTCTATTTATTAAGATTGAATTTCTTTTATGTAATTCAAAGCTTCCTCAACATGATCTTTTACTTTTACCTTTCTCCATTCTTTGATGATTTTCCCATCAGGATCAATAATAAAAGTAGAGCGCTCAATCCCCATATATTCCTTGCCAAAGTTTTTCTTCAGCTTCCACACGTCAAAAGCTTCTGCTAATTGGTGTTCATCATCAACTAATAGTTGAAAAGGCAAGTCATGTTTTTCTTTAAACTTTTGATGTTTTTCCTGTGGATCAGGACTTACCCCGACGATGACTGCATTAACGTCTGAAAAGCTTTGATGCTGGTCCCGGAAGTCACATGCCTCAGTTGTACAACCCGGCGTCATATCCTTCGGGTAAAAATATAATACAACATATTTCCCCTTATAATCAGGTAAACTTACCTTTTCTCCACTGTCTGCTACTAATTCTATATTAGGTACATGACTACCAACTTCAATTGACATAAATATCCCTCCAACTTTTTCGTTCTCTCATAAGCGTAACCAACTTTTTGTCATCCTACAACTCTGAACTACTTTTCGATGCCAATAACGGTACGCGCTAAGAAAACAGCTGGAAGGACATAGCCAATTAAAGATTCTATAACTGCTAAAAACCGACCTATGCCAACCGGAACAACGTCACCATAACCTAATGAAAACAATGTCACTGCACTAAAGTATAGAGAGGTAAATAGGTTATCAAAATAGCCTCCCGTTGTGACGTTCCCAGCTTCTTGCAAGACCGGAATACTGCTTTGAATACAAATTAAATAGATGACCCCGAACCCTAATAAAAGGGATATATATAGATACATAATCATAATAATTGTTTCAACTGATAAAAAATTCTTTTGAAAGCAAACAATCACTACATATCTAAAACTCATAAAGATACAGACGGCAATACATATACCAAATAGAAGGCCCACATTTTCCCCCACCCTATTTAAGGTTGTCCTTTATACAATATATACAGGCCTATGCCCGGTTATGAAAAAATAATAAAAAGGACTTAGCATGAAAGAGCTAAGTCCTTTTGTGTAGCCTAATTTAATTTCCCGCACCTCTATACCTTTTCACTCCTTGATTCCATAAAAATACAGAAACCACAAAAAACACGATTCCCATCACAGGGGTCAAAAAGGAATACACATACCATTCTTCTTTATCAAGAAAATAAGCTGCCGGATACACACCGACAAATGCAAACGGCAGGATCCATGTTAATACAAAGCGAATAACAGAATTATAAATATCAACAGGATAACGGCCATAGTTTCCGATATTGTACATCATCGGCATAAGGGAAGTACGGGCATCTGACCAAAATCCGATACTTGCTAAGGAAACGAAAATCCCCGCATATACAAGGGCCCCGCTTATCACAAAGATAATAAAAAAGATGATATCATACCAATGAAAACTTAAGCCAAGTTGAATCGACGCATACCCCATAATAATAATACCGGTAATTGCTCCAAACAAAGACTCAAGCTCCATCCGTTCCAAAATCACTTGAAACAGACTGTGAATCGGTCTTGTTAAAATACGATCCATTTCCCCTTTGACGATATACCGCTCGTTAAAATCCCAAATATTAAAAAATGCACCAAACACCGCAAACGGAACTAAGAAAAACCCGTAAATAAAGATGATTTCATCACGAGTCCAGCCGCTTAAAAACTGCGTATGACCAAATACGACAAGAATAAAAACCAAATTCGTTACTTGAAACAACATATCTGACAGCAATTCCACAACCATATCAGCTCTGTATTGCATTCTTGTTTTCATATATTGTCCTACATATTGGGTGAACATTGAAAAATAAAACATCTCATCATCCTCCCTGAATGATCATTCGTTTTTTTGCGATAGCCCAAAGAACCTGAATTGGGAGGAACAATACGAATGCCCAAAATCCTTGCAACAAAATAGCTTGAAGAACTTCATTGCCTTTTATTCCTTCAGTAAAAATCATGCTGGGAATATAGCTGATCGCCTGAAATGGGAAATACACCATTATATCCTGGGCCCACATCGGGTAAAAACTGATTGGCAATAACAGACCTGAGAACAGATCAATAATCACCCGTTTCGCTCTCATTAATCCGTCATTATTAAACAAGAAAAATGTTAACATCCCCGTAATTAAGTTGATCTGGGTATTCACAATAAAACTAAACACAAGTGAGCTTGCAAATAAAAGCCATGTTAATCCATTTGTCGAAAACTCCATCGGAAAAACGAGGGCAACAATGACCATCCCCGGCACCGAGAAGAATACCAACCGGAAAATCCCCTCACCAAATGCCTGCATCGTTTTCATGCCAAGGTAGTTATAAGGTCTTATAAGTTCAACTGCAACTTTTCCTTCTTTTATCTCTAGGGCAATTTCACGATCAATATTGTTAAAATAAAACGCCCTCGCCATCCATGAGACAGCTATATATGTTGTCATTTGAACGGCTGATAATCCTTCGATTGATTCTTTCCCACCATATATCGCGGTCCATAAAAAATAATAGGCACCTATATTTATGCTATAAATCAAAATTCCGCTATAATAATTGGTTCGATACGCGAGCATCATTAAAAAGCGGATTCTTATCATTTCAATATACTTATCCATGTTTTCACCTCAGCTTGAAAGGGCCTCTCCTTTTTCATAGATATTACGAATAACCTCTTCAGTGGAAATTTCTTTCACACTTACATCTGTAATTTGATGTGTCCCTACTATCCGACCAATTAACTCAGACATTTGTGATTCCTTATCACTAACGAGAGCATTCCACGAAAGCAATTTATCTCCCTTTTGCCACACAACATCAAGATCCTGAGTTAAGAAGCTGAGCTGTTCTTCAAGTACTTCCTGCTCAAATTGAAATTCAATTTGCTTTCCTTCTCCCCAATGAGAACGCAGCTTTGCTAATGCACCATCATAGATGACTTTCCCTTCATCAAGCATAATGACCCGCTCACAAAGTGCTTCAATATCTGAAAGGTCATGGGTTGTTAACAGAATCGTTGTTTTGTATTTTTCATTCATTTCTTTTAGGAATTGACGGATTTTCAGCTTTACAAGAACATCAAGCCCGATTGTCGGCTCATCCAAAAACAATAGAGGCGGATTGTGAATAAGTGCTGCGGCAAGCTCACACCTCATTCTTTGTCCAAGTGACAGCTTCCTAACAGGCTTATCTAGCAAAGGACCAATATCAAGCGTCGAAATCACATGCTCCATATGCTCGTTATAATCTTTGTCAGACACTTTATATACTTTTTTCAACAAACGAAATGACTCCTGCACCGCTATATCCCACCATAGCTGTGAACGCTGGCCGAATACGACTCCAATCGATCGTACAAACTGTTCACGTTCTTTATGAGGATTCATCCCATTGACTAAAACTTTCCCTGACGTCGGTGTTAAAATCCCTGTCAGCATTTTAATGGAAGTGGATTTCCCCGCTCCATTTTCACCAATATACCCAACCATTTCCCCCTGCTTCACAGTAAAGGTTACGTCATTCACTGCAGGAATTGTTTTGTATTGTCTATTTAATAAATCGCGAAACGCACCCTTTAAGCCTTGTCTGCTCGAGTATGATTTAAATTCTTTGCGTAATTGGTTTACTTCAATGATATTTGTCATTTTACTCCCTCCAAATCTGACCACAACTTAGTTTATCTAAAATGTGTTCATTCAACAAATGGTAAGCACCTAATTTCAAATTTTTTAGATTCAAAGATTCGTGTTAGAATAACCATAGTCTTTTCATGTTTTACTTAGTAGGAGGATACTGATGAATTTTTCAAAATCACAACAATTACACGAAGAAGCTTTACAACATATTGTAGGCGGAGTTAACTCCCCTTCCCGTTCTTATAAAGCTGTTGGCGGAGGATCACCTGTTGTCATGGAAAGAGCAAAAGGTGCTTATTTCTGGGATGTTGACGGCAATCAATATATTGATTATTTGGCAGCATACGGACCAATTATTACTGGACATGCTCATCCGCATATTACAGAGGCGATTACTAGAGCGGCTGAAACCGGTGTTCTTTACGGGACTCCAACTCCACATGAAATTACATTTGCGAAAATGCTGAAGGAAGCAATGCCTGCAATGGACAAAGTTCGTTTTGTGAACTCTGGTACAGAGGCTGTCATGACAACAATCCGGGTAGCACGCGCTTATACAGGCCGCACGAAAATCATTAAATTTGCGGGCTGCTACCACGGTCATTCAGATCTCGTTTTAGTCGCAGCAGGATCCGGCCCTTCAACATTAGGAACTCCAGATTCTGCGGGTGTTCCAAAAAGCATTGCCCAAGAAGTTATTACTGTTCCATTTAACGAAATCGAACCATTAAAAGAAGCTTTAGATAAGTGGGGAGATGAAGTGGCTGCCATTCTTGTTGAACCAATCGTAGGAAACTTTGGAATCGTTGAACCGAAACCTGGTTTCTTAGAGGAAGTAAATGATCTTATCCACCAAGCTGGAGCTTTAGTTATTTATGATGAAGTCATCACTGCGTTCCGTTTTATGTATGGCGGAGCTCAAGATCTGCTCGGTGTGTATCCTGACCTAACAGCACTAGGGAAAATTATCGGAGGCGGTCTTCCGATCGGGGCTTACGGCGGTAAAAAAGAAATTATGGAACAAGTTGCACCATTAGGACCTGCATATCAAGCCGGAACAATGGCCGGTAATCCTGCTTCCATTCTTTCCGGAATAGCTTGTCTGGAAGTATTGAAACAAGAAGATGTCTATGAAAACCTTGATAAATTAGGAAAAATCCTTGAAGAAGGAATATTACAGCATGCTCGTACATATAATATTCCGATAACGATCAACCGACTAAAAGGTGCATTAACCATTTATTTCACAAACGAAAAAATCTCCAACTACGAACAAGCTGAAAACACAGACGGTGAGATGTTTGCGAAATTCTTTAAGCTCATGCTGCACCAAGGAATTAACCTTGCTCCTTCAAAATACGAAGCCTGGTTCTTAACAACCGCACATACTGAAGAAGATATCCAAGTAACATTAAAAGCTGTTGAACGAGCATTTAGTGAACTGAGATAGTATATAAAAGAAGAGGAAGACTCCTTCCAAGGGCATAGCCCAAGAGTCAACCTCTTCCTTTTTCTATTAAAGACTATTTTCAGAAAATATGGACGATTTACATTTTCGTAAAATAGGGTAAATACTTCTTGTAATAGGGAATAAAAGGCTGTATAGTACGATATTGATTTATAAGAAAAGCGCAAGCGTCTTGGTTAGCCTTTGCTTCGGACTAGGTGCCTGAGCTAGACAGTGAAAACTATATACAACTTATAAAATCCACTATTCAAACTACTTTTTTAGAGTTGTCATTTAAAAAACGAAAGGAATGTTTTAAGCATACATGAAACTAGGTGCACGCATCCTTAAGACAGGGATAGCCATTACACTAGCTTTATTTTTAGCACTAGCATTGGAATTGCCTTCTGTTGCTTTTGCTGGTATTTCAGCGATTTTTGCCATTCAACCAACTATTTATCGCTCTTATATTTCTATTATCGAACAGGTTCAAGCAAATGTCATTGGTGCCGCATTAGCCATCACCTTTGGAATAATCTTTGGCTCAAATCCGATCATCATTGGTCTCACAGCCATTATTGTTATTGCCATCAATATAAAATTGAAGGCCGAAAGCACAATTCCTGTTGCTCTCGTGACGGTTATCGCCATATTAGAAAGCCCTGGTGACGATTTTGTTCAAATCGCCTTGATTCGCTTTTCCACAATATTACTCGGAGTATTCGCAGCCTTTATTGTCAACTTAGTATTTCTTCCACCGAAATACGAAACAAAGCTTTACAACCGAATTGCCGAAAACACAGAAGATATTATCAAATGGATGAGAGTCAACATCCGCCATGCTTCAGAACATAATGTTTTAAAAGACGATATTGAAAAATTAAAAGAAAAAATGATCAAGTTGGATCAGCTTTATTTACATTATAAAGAAGAACGAAATTACTTTAAGCGTGAAAGCTATGCAAAATCAAGAAAGCTCGTTCTTTTCCGGCAAATGATTGTCACAACAAACAAAGCGTTGGAAACATTAAAAAAATTGCATCGCTTAGAAAATGACTTAAATCAAATGCCTGAGGATTTTCAAAAAATTCTTGTAACAGAATTAGATTACCTTCTATATTTTCATGAAGAATCTTTGCTTAGATTTATCGGAAAAACAAAGGCTCAACCTTCTACGGAAATAACTGAGGAAGGCAAGTTTACTAAGGAACAACTTACTTCTATGTTCATGAGGTATCATGAACAACACGATACCGATTGTTTCTATTCACTATTGCCGCTCATTTCTTCGATCATCGATTATAGTGAGCAATTAGAACATTTAGATACGTTAATTTACAGTTTTCATCATTATCACAAAGATGATAATGAGATTAAGCTTTCTGAGGAATAAGAAAAGGCACATATCTCTATTTTTGAGACATGTGCCTTTTTGGTTAATCAAGCTGTTGAATTTGAAATAAATTATAGTAGTGGCCTTCTTTTTGCATTAAGTCCTGATGTGTACCTTGCTCAACTATTTTCCCATCTTCAATGAGGACAATTTTGTCTGCGTGTGTAATGGTTGAAAGACGATGAGCCACAATAAAGGTTGTGCGTTCTTTCGCAAGCTTTTCAAGTGCCTCTTGAATAAGATGTTCACTTTCTAAATCAAGTGCTGATGTTGCTTCATCAAGGATGAGGATCGGCGGATTTTTTAAAAACACCCTTGCAATTGATACCCTTTGCTTTTGTCCACCGGAAAGCTTCACACCTCTTTCACCCACTTTTGTTTCATAGCCGTTTGGTAATTTCAAAATAAACTCATGTGCATTTGCTGCCTTAGCTGCCTGTACCACTTCTTCCTCTGTTGCATCAGGTTTTCCAATGAGAATATTTTCCCTTACCGTATTGCTGAACAAAAATGTATCCTGAAGAACCATACCAATTTGCTCACGTAAACTCTGTGCTTCATAATCACGAATATCTCTATTATCTAAAAGAATTTGCCCTTCTGTTACATCATAAAAGCGGGGTAATAAACTTACCAGTGTTGATTTTCCTCCACCGCTCATCCCTACAAGTGCCACTGTTTCTCCCTTATTGACACGCAAAGAAAGATTTTCAATAATAAGTGGCTCTTTTTCATGATAGCGAAAAGAAATGTGTTTAAATTCAACTTCACCTTTTACTTGATCAGCTTTTATCGCATTTGGCTTATCAACAACTTCATAAGGAACATCGATAAATTCAAACACACGGTCCATAGATGCAAACGCCTGTGTTAAGGTTGTCGATGAATTGATGAGTCTTCGAAGCGGATTGTACAGCTGTTCGATATAGGCAATAAACGCAACCATCGTCCCGATCGTCAAATCTCCATGAATGACTTGATAACCAGCAAAGCTAATGACAATCAACGGAGCAATATCTGTTAACGTATTAACAATCGCAAATGTTTTTGCATTCCAGCTTGTATGGTCGAGTGCTTTTCCAAGAAAATTAGAATTTTCCTTCGCAAATTGTCCTTGTTCAAACTCTTCAGTCGCAAAACTTCGAATAACAGGCATTCCCTGCACTCTTTCATGTAAATGACCTTGTACTTCAGCAAGAGCCTGTGACCGCACTCTTGTTAAATGTCTTAATTTCCCGTAGAAATACTTCACCGACAATCCATAAAACGGAAAAAGAATAATGGATACGAGCGTTAATTTCACGTTCATAGACATCATAATTCCTACAGCAATGATGATCGTAACAATATCTAACCAAACATTCATTAAACCTGTAATAACAAAATTCTTTGTTTGCTCAACATCATTTATCACACGAGATATAATTTCTCCAGCCCGCGTATTTGCATAATAACGCAAGCTTAATTTCTGTAAATGAGTAAATAATTGATCTCGAATATCATATAAGATTTTACTTGCAGTCCATTGTGCAAAATATTGCCGGTAATATTCCACAGGTGGACGAATCACGACAAATAATACAAACATGATCCCCATAATGGTCAATAATTCTTTTGTCTTTTCAGCATCTGTCCCAGTGCCGCCAATAATGTTATCCACCACATGCCTAATTAACAAAGGCATTAGCAATGGAATCGAAAACTTGATGACACCAATAATAATTGTTCCTACAATTTGTAGGCGATAAGGCTTTACAAAAGCCATATATCGTCTTACAGCCCCCAAATAGATCCCCCTTTTCGAAATGCGTAAGCGCCTTGGTCAGGCCCGACAAGCATAAGGCGATTTGGAATAGAAGGCGTTCTTTGCCTTCAATTCCAAATTGACTTATGACCTCGAGGGCCTAGGCGCTGAAGCTAGACACCAACACTAAGACAAAACCTCTTTACTGTGTTTTATCCGCTATAAGCGCAAGCGCCTTGGTCGGTTTCTCCCTTTAATAATGTGAAAAAGGCTGACTCATCATTTACTCAAACCTTGAGTAAGCACGAGAGTCACCCTTGCCACTGTATATTTATTTTACGTATGTTAAATAGCGTTCATACCACTCATCGATAAATTCAGGTGCAAACGGTCCTTTCTTTTGTCGAATCCATCGGAGTAGCGTGTCCAAATTTTTCCTTAAAATAAGATCAATGACTTCAGGATAGTTCATCATCTTGCTATGAAGTTCATATTCATCTTCATCTAATATGGTAAACGTCATATCAGGGTATACTTTTACATCAAGGTCATAGTCAATATATTTTAAAGCTTCGTCATCCCAAACAAATGGTGAACTGATATTGCAGTAGTAATAAACTCCATCTTCTCTTAGCATACCAATTATATTAAACCAGTGTCTGGCATGAAAATAGCATATTGCCGGCTCTCTTGTCACCCATGTTCTTCCGTCCGATTCAGTTACAATTGTTCGGTCATTCCCACCAATAATACAATGCTGAGACCCTTTTAAAACAGTTGATTCTTCCCAGACTCTATGGATGTAGCCATTATGCTTATAACTATGAATTTGTATTTTGTCTCCTTCCCTGGGAAAGCCCACTTTTCTCCCCTTCTTTCAGTCGGTTGCTTCGTGAAACCTCTTTCACAAACGTATTCACCTAATATAGTTGTTCTTATTATAACGTTTGTGAATAGAAAAGGAAAATAAAAGAGTCATTTCCCGAAGAATAAGTAGTTCCGATAACGTAGAGAAAATCCAAAATGAATCAGCAACATTCATAACAGTATAATTAGCACACAAAAAAGCTTGAGAAAAATTTTCAACCTCAAGCTTTTTACTTTAATGCGGAAAGATCTTAATTAAAGCATCCTGTTATACAGTAATTACTACTTTACCTTGAGCGTGACCTTCCTGAAAATAGTTGAAAGCTTCAATTACTTCACTTAATTTATACTGTTTATCAATTATTGGTTTTGCTTTGCCAGTCTCAAGTATTTCTTTTACATCATTTAAGTCTTTTTGGTTGGCTCTCTGTAACAGGTTTCTTATTTTCTTGTTTCCAGTCATTGAAATAAATGGTCCAAGAAATAATGATTGAAAAAACTGGGATTCGGAGCCTCCTACATGAACGAAAATCCCATTTGGTTTTAATACACGTTTATAAGCTGAAATGGAATTAGAACCGTTTACACCAAGAATTAAATCGTAACACTTCTCATGTTGGGTGAAATCCTCTTTTGTATAATCAATGATATGGTCGGCTCCAATTGAACGTAATATCTCTAGATTTCTCGTGCTACATACACCTGTTACTTCAGCTCCAAATGATTTGGCAATTTGTACCGCGAACGTACCGACTCCGCCAGATGCCCCATAAATTAATACTTTATGTCCCGGTTTAATCTTACCTTTATCACGAAGTCCCTGTAGGGCAGTCACACCTGCCATAGGAGTCGCAGCTGCTTCCTCGAAGGAGATATTGGCTGGCTTTAAGGCTAAAGCATATTCGGGGACAGTTACATATTCAGCAAAACCACCCCAGCCACAACCAGAGAGGTCGCCAAATACTTCATCACCTATCTGAAATTGCAAAACATTCTTACCAACAGCTTCAACTGTACCAGCTATGTCACCTCCCGGAATAGAATATTTTGGTCTCGTTAGTCCAAAGGCAAAACGGGCTAAAAAGGGTTTGCCTTTCAAAAGAACAAAGTTACCAAAGTTCAAGGAAGCCGAATGAACTTTCACTAATATTTGATCCTCAGTAGGTAAAGGTTTTTTTATCTCTTTTAATTCAAGTACATCGGGTGAACCATATCTTTCATAAACGATTGCTTTCATTAAAGGATTTGTCTGTTTATTTCCGAAATTATCCATACTCTAATCTCCTTACACTAATTTTTTTTAATATTAACAAGGAGATTTAAACCTTTCATTGACTTAAATCAATTTCTAGAGATTTTAGAGTATTTTTTTGGTGGTTATGACAAAAAAGTAAGCTCAATAATGCTTGTGAGTTAAGCTTCGGTATTTTGTTGCTGCTAAAGAATAGGGAAGATTGTAAAATGTGGATGGCATCTATTTTAACATTCGCTTTTTAATTCTGCTTAATGACTCAGGAGTAACTCCAAGATAACTAGCCAATTGATGCTGTGGTACACGGTCAACTAACTGTGGACGTTTCCTTAAAATGGATTCGTAGCGTTCCTCTGGAGAAGAATTGATAAATTCTCCGAATTGTTCTTGGATTTCACCAAGGTTGATCTCCATCATTTTGCGTATCATGGTTTCCAGTTGCGGGTATTTGGTAAACATCGTTTTTTCAGAACCAACGTCTCCAACAACTAATATGCAGTCTTCGACACAAACTAATGAATACTTTGATACATCACCTTGTGTCTGTTCGTTGTTAATTGGAATAGCTTGTTCTTCAGTGAAAAAATTTGAGGTCACCTCTTTACCTGATTCATTTACATAAAACTGCCTAACACACCCCATTAATACGAAATAACATTTATTAGCAGAAAGTTCTCCTTGTTTAAGAAGGTATTTCCCTTTTATATATTCATCAATTTGTAAGCTTTCATAGATTGCCCGCTTTTCATTTTCACTGAGTGAAGTAAAATCAGCCATATACTTTAATAGTACTTCCTCCATATTACCTTCCTCTCTAACTGAGATTATTTAGATGTTCCTTACTCATTTTAACATTTTTATCCATAAACTTTTCCTTTTTCGGATAAAATGACAATTAAAATAGCATACCAATTACAGCCCAAATTGATATGCTAATCATATACTATTTACTATGTTTATTCACAAAACGGAACGACTTACCCGAAGAAATGACTCCTTTATTTTGTCTTTTATGAAACCGTTTCGAACTTTTGGTCTTCATAGGATTGGATAACTTCTTGTGTTTGTTTTTCGAATACTTGTTGAATCTTATATAATTCTTCTTTCATGTTCTCTATTTCATCCTGAATGGATTGAAGTTTCGTTTCGTCCTGTAAGATATCCAATTGATTCTTAAGATCCTGGCATCTTTCAATTTCCGATTGTAAATATAATAATTTATCCATCGTTTTTAATTGCTCTCCTACCAATTGATCAAAATTCATTTTTTCTCTCCTTTCTTAGAAAAGCGGAAGGTGGCGAATAGGAATAGAAGGCGCTTTTTGCTCTCGATTCCTATATGACTAGCTGATAGCGCCTTGAGCTAGCCACCTAAATTAAGTACTAATGATTTAAGTCCTTATTTCTCAAACCAAAGTTTGTACTATTAAATTCGCCATTTGCTCAATCGATCCTTTGACTACTTATGTAGATGAATCAGAAGTTTTGTCGTTTGGAATGATGGTAAGATTAGTCAACCTGAATATTCTATGCTTATAAAACGTATTTAATACATTCATTTTTCTAAAAAAGAGCAATAGAAAAGACACCTCTCTAGTGAATAGAGAGGTGTCTTTAAGCTAAGCTAATTAAGAGTTTTGACCTTTGTTAGACTCAGCTTGTTGGTTTTGTTGACGTACTTGTTGTACGTTTGTTTCGCTCGCAAATTCAGTACCAAATTGACCAGATTGGCCAGCTTGGCTGCCACGAGCACTTTGAGCATTTTGTTGTCTTACTTCTTGAGCGTTTGTTTCGCTCGCAAATTCAGTGCCAAATTGACCAGATTGGCCAGCTTGAGCGTTTTGTTGTTTTACGTGTTGGATGTTAGTACCTGATTGTGTTTTGTTGTTTTGTGCCATTCGATATCACCTCCACGAAATATAGATTGTCCCAGAGGTGATTTTTATATCCACAAAATTTAAGAAAAAATTTATTTATTTAAACAAGCAAAGAACGTCCGCCGTCGACGATGATTGTTTGGCCTCTAATCATGGAAGCATTTTCTGTTACTAAAAATTCAATTGCATTGACCATGTCCTCTATTTCAACCATTCTTCCTGCTGGTGTATTTTTCTTTGCATCCTCAAGAAGTTCTTCACGGTTCGGGAAGTGCTTTAATGCGTCAGTGTCAACCGCTCCGCCTGAAACTGCATTTACGATGATATTCTTCGGAGAAAGCTCAACTGCTAAATATCTTGTCAGAGCTTCTAACGCTGCTTTTGAAACACCGACTGTTGTGTAATTTTCCAAATAGCGGATTGATCCTAAAGAGCTCGTGCTAACGATAAACCCTCCACCATTTTTCTCCATCAGCTTTGCAGCCTCTTGAGCACAGAATAGTAATGCTTTACTGTTGATATTCATCGTCCAATCCCAGTGGCTTTCTTCAAGCTCCATTGCCGGTTTTTGAACACCTGAAGCAGCATTGCTTACAAATACGTCCAATCTACCGAATTCTTCCTCAATAGTAGCGAAAAGCTCTTTAATTTTTTCCGGTTTTCCAACATTCGCCTTAACAGCAATCGCTTTTACACCAAGCTTTTCAATTTGCTCCACAACCTCTAGAGCCGCTGTTTTACTTCGTGCATAATTAACAACAATATCATATCCTTTTTCTGCTAAACGAAGGGCAACAGCTTTTCCAATTCCACGGCTGCTCCCTGTAATAAGTGCTACTTTATTTACTTGGGTCATTTTGTCATCTCCTTATATGTATCTAATCGCATAGATGTCATCATTGTATCAAATAATATAGTGAAACTTCTATGTTTGTTGGTGTTCCCAAAATCAATTTCATGTACAACCTAAAGACTCTTTTCCAGTAGAGGAGGATATATATGTACGTTGGTCGTGATATGACTGAGTTATCAATGATGCCCAAAAACGAATGGAAAAAAGAAGAGCTCGCCTATTTCCATCATTCTCTTCAACAAATGGTTCCGTACCTTAATGTAGAGGGACAAACCATTCACCGTGAGATCGTTCAAGAAATTACGTCACGCGGCGGGCTAAAACGAAATGAAGCAGATTATACACATGGCACTAGAGTTTCTTATGAATAATTAAAAAGGTGGTATGAAGGACATTACTTGTGTCAAACCCTTCAATAATGTCCTTCATCACTGGTATGAAGGGCATAACTAGTGTCAAAACCTTCAAATATATCCCTCATCACTAATCTGAAGAACTCGAATATTATCTCACAGACTCTTCCTGGAAAATTTTATGGATTTTTTGATGTGATACAGGAAAAGCATATTTTTTCATTTCTTCTTCTGTTACAGGTAATAAATCCTCTGAGGGGATATTAGTTAATGTTCCGATAAACACAGAGATATTCCAAATCAAATGGGAAAACACATGTTCAACAGTTCCTGTTAATTCGGATATTTCTGCCTCAGCTTGGTATTCTTCTTTTATAAACTGCTTTACTTGTTCCCGATATGATTCTTTTGTTTCTGCTTTGATCTCCATATTCGGGAATTCCCAAAGATTAGCTAATAACCCTGTACCAGGACGTTTATGAATATATAGTCTGCCATGATCGTCATAAAGAACAACTGCAGCCATTTGTAATGGTCTTGGCTTCTTTTTCTTGCTTTTTACCGGAAGCTCAGCCTGTACTCCCTCCGCAAAAGCTGAACAATACTCACGGACCGGACATAATAAACAAGAAGGAGATGTAGGGGTACAAATTAACGCACCAAGTTCCATTACCGCCTGGTTAAAAGAAGATGGATCTTCTTTGGAAATCAATTTATATGTGGCCTCTTCAAAGGTTTTCCTTGTCTTCGGTTTTGCAATATCATCCCAGATCGATAATATTCTTGAAAATACTCTCATCACATTTCCATCAACCGCCGGCTCCGGAATATTATATGCAATACTTAATATTGCTCCTTTTGTATATGGTCCTACACCCTTTAATTTTGAAATTTCTTCTGGTGTATTCGGAACAACACCTGCATAAGAATTCGCAACCTCTTTAACAGCCGAATGAAGATTTCTAACCCGTGAGTAATACCCAAGTCCTTCCCATGCTTTTAAAACTTCCTCCTCATCTGCAGTTGCAAGTGCTTCTATAGTAGGAAATTTCCCTATAAATGCATTAAAATAAGGAATAACGGTATCTACTCTTGTTTGCTGAAGCATGATTTCAGATACCCAAATTTTATAGGGATCCTGGTCTTTACGCCAAGGCAAATCTCTTTTTTCATGTTTATACCATGATATTAAATCATGCTGAAAATCATGTATTTGAAAGCTTTCCAGCTTATCTTTCACTTCATTTATCATTTATTTTTCCTCCGGATGTTAATTTACTTCATAATCGGGAAAATATATGGTAATAAGAAAAGCGCAAGCGCCATGATCAGTCTAGGGCAAATAAGATCCAAATGAATAGAACTTTTTGTCTTCAATTCATTTGCATCTTATGACCTCGAGGCAGTCTAAAATCGCGACATCAATCTCTACGACTGCACTTGTACGTCCTGTGCGATCTGAGGCTAGGCGCTGGAGCTTATACACCAAGACTAAATTCTAAATTTAACACACTTTCTACCTGTTAGAATAGTACAAGTTCATTTATAGATAAAGTCTTGATGTTTAAAAATAAACAGAAATGTTCACATTGGACATTATTGCATCATATATTTTCAAAGAACTTATGAAATAGAGCTTTTATGGACAATCACTTAGAAAACTTGGGTTATATCCTCGGGTGTTAAAACAAGGAGGTACATTCATTGGATACTGGAACACATGTGGTCATGGGCATTGCACTTGGCGGGTTAGCGACTCTTGATCCGGTCGTTGGCATTGATAATCCCACTGCTACAGCTGTAATGTTCGGCACAATTATTGGGTCACAAGCTCCTGACCTGGATACCATTTTAAAACTAAGAAATAATGCGAAATATATTCGAAATCATAGAGGGATTACACATTCAATTCCGGCTATCTTTATATGGTCTTTTTTGATTACAGGTATGTTGACGATTTTTATTCCTGAGAGCAATCTGCTTCATCTTTATCTTTGGACATTGTTCGCGATCGTTCTTCATGTTTTTGTTGATATTTTTAACGCTTATGGAACTCAAGCATTGAGGCCGTTCACAAAAAAATGGATCGCCTTAGGAACGATTAATACATTTGATCCTTTTATTTTTTTCATGCATATTATCGGAATTGTGATTTGGGTTTTCGGTGCTCATCCAGGTTACACATTTTTGAGCATTTATATCATTTTGATTGGCTATTACCTGATTCGTTTTGCTATGAAGAGAAATATTGTCCGTCGTTTACACAAAATCATCCCAGATATTGAGCAGATCATCATTTCACCGACAATGAGGTTTCGTCAATGGCATATTGCAATCATGACTGATAAAACTTTTCATGTTGCTCGTTCTGTTAACGAAGAGATTATTCTGTTGGATGAGTTTGAGCGTGTGCCTGTTCCACAAACAGAAGTCATTAAGGCGGCAGAGGAGGATGATAATATTTCAGCTTTTTTATCATTTTCACCGGTTTATCGCTGGGAGGTTGATGAATTCAGTGATCATTTCGAGGTTCGATTTATCGATCTTCGTTATCGCAGTAAGGGATATTATCCTTTTGTCGCCATTGTCCAATTAGACACAGACTTAAATATTGTCAGCTCTTATACAGGCTGGATTTTTAGTGAAGAAAAGCTGCGTAAAAAACTTGAGCTTATTCCCGAATAAAATAGTGAGAGGATGACGTTTAGTCATCCTCTTACTATTTTGTATCACTTAGAAAAGGTGTAAATTAAGTTCGTTCCCTTTCGCTCCATTCCACTAATAAGTTGATATAGTAAAAACCCTTAGTATTTAATGTTTTAAATAATCATCCTTATTCAGTAAGTCACGATACGTTGGATTAGTTGCAATAAAATCATGCAACTTATCTCCATAATGCGTAATTAATTGTCTCACAACTGTTTCTGTTACTTGTTTTCCTTGATAAGTATTTCCTGTTTTGGCTTGGGTTGATTCGAAGTCTTCCCAAAGCAGTTCTACCCATGTTCGTGCTTGGGCATAGGATAAACTGTTATTTTTGCTTAGTAGCTCATTTGTTAATCGTTCAAAATAATCTTCCATTATTCTCACCTCTAGGCAGGATTCTCTACTTATATTTCACCATTTAGCAACCATACTATTAATACGCTTCATTTAGTGAAGCTAATAAATGATGATTTGGAGGGGATTGTGTTGCGAAACAAAGCATCAGGATTTCCAAACATGGGCAACAACAAGTTTGAAGGCGAACCAAGAGCGAAAGATGAATTTGCTTCAAAAAGAGCAAACGGGACAATTAACTCTCACCCGCAAGAACGGATGAGAGCATCAGGTCAACGTGAAAATCCTTACTCTTAAAACGCTAAACCAAACTTGTGGAGGTGCTTAATAATGGGTTCACACAGTCATAAAAAATTTTACGACAATATGTATGCAAATCCATTCAATCAGCCTTGGGCTAATCCAAAACATGCACATGCTCAAGTAAATGGGCAAACACAACAAACACAAGACCTCATCATTTTAAAAAGACAAGTTAGAAAGCAATCGTAACAACTAAAGCGCAAGCGCCTTGATTAGCCTAGGGCAAATAAGACGCAAATGAATAGAAGACGTTCTTTGTCTTCAATTCATTTGTGGCTAGACCCTAGAGGGTCCAGGCGCTGAAGCTGGATGTCGAAGCGCTTATCAATTTCCTAAACGACAAGTTTAAGGTTGACTCAATAGTTCTCTATTGAGTCACCTTTTTCATTAACATGGAAATTGGCAAAGCTTCCTCATGATCAGGTGTTGATAAACGAGATCCCCATGCAAAGATGCCATTCATATAGTTAATTTTAAATGTCTCACCTGGTGCTCCTTCAATTTCATAAACTTCTTCAGGATTATAATCGTTAGGATCTAACAAATAGGATTTTGCCATCGTAATTTTTCTTTCCAAAACTGCAAACTCATTGATAATTCCCAGCTGCTCTGCTTTTCTTGCTTTTTCCTTAAGTCCCGCTATTTCATTTTTCAATTCATACTCCGTCATTTCACTATAACGCTTTGTTAACACTTTTTATCCCCCTCATTCTTCATCTTCAAGAAACTTTTCAATCAACTCAATGGAAAACCCTTTTCTATATAAAAATTGTTTCATCTTCATTCGATACTGATAAGGATCTTCATTTTGATATTTTCTTTGTGCTTTTTCAGCATGCTTCATTAGAGCTGTCCATTCTTCTGATTCATCTTGTTCATATTGGACTTCATCTAATACCTTAGAAATAATATCGTATCGAAAACCTTTCCTCATTAGGTGCTGTTCAATTTTTTGCTTAATCTGGACTGTGGATATCTTGTTATTCTTTTTTAACAGTTTTTCTGCATGATCTATTGCCTCTTGAAGCTGATCATCATCGTTGTACTCTTGAAGCGCTTGTTCGATAAAGTCCTGATTAATGCCTTTTCCGATTAGCTCTCTTTTTAAAACACTTGGTCCTTTTCCATTTGTTTGTTTTTGAGTCCGAACATAGGCGATGGCAAATTCCAAATCATTAACATAGTTGTATTCTTTTAATTTGTAGATGACGTCTTGAATAATTGCCTCATTAAATTCTTTTTTTGCTAAATGTTCGGCCACTTCTTTTATCGATCGCATACGATAACTTAAGAACTCTAAAGCTTTATTATAAGCCTTTTTACTAAGATCTCCATATTGGATCTCATGGATTTCAAGCTCATCAATTTCTTGGCCTTTTTGGAGATTGTATTTAATGAGAACATCTTGATCAACACTAAATGCATACTTTTCTCCTTGACCGTCGTCCAAAAATATATTGAAACGTTCTGTTGATTGCTTTTGGGTTGTAATTTTTGTAATCAAAGCCATTCTTGTTCTCACCTACTACTTTTTAATAACAAACACATTCAAAAGAGGATATTTCCAAAATAAATGGTATTAATGAACTATAGAATAATACACATGAACAGGAAGTGGTGTTAGTGAAAATTGCCATCTCAGGTGGTACTGGTTTTATTGGAAAGCATTTAACACAGTATTTTTTAAATAAAGGTCATGATATGTATATTTTAACACGAAGCCAAAAAACTTCTGCTGAAAAGAACTTACATTTTGTTCAATGGATGACAGAAACCGCAAATCCCGTTCGGTCTCTTGAAGGAGTTGATGTCATAATCAACTTAGCTGGAAAGTCCATTAATGACCGTTGGACCGAAGAGGCGAAAAAACAAATAATTGCTAGCAGAGTTGAATCAACAAAAGCGATTTACTCGATCATTTCCTCTTTAAATGAAAAGCCTAAAGTATTCATTAATGCAAGTGCAATCGGCCTTTACGGTACCTCTTTAACAAAAACGTTTACCGAACAGTCAAATGAAACTGGCTCAGATTTCCTTGCAAAAACAGTTGAAATCTGGGAAAAGGAAGCAAGCAAGATCCAAGAGCTCAATGTTCGTACTGTTTTCACTCGATTTGGAATTGTGTTAGGTGATGAAGGAGCGTTATCGAAGATGGTGTTGCCGTATAAATTGTTTGCAGGTGGCAGCCTTGGTTCCGGACAACAATGGGTGTCATGGATTCATGTGATGGATCTTGTCCGTCTAATCGAACATATCATCTTTTCAACGATTTCAGGACCGGTCAATGCTGTATCTCCAAGACCTGTGACAATGAACGAGTTCGGAAAAACAATAGGCAACGTCCTTAACCGTCCTCATTGGCTTCCTGCTCCCGCCTTTGCTTTAAAAATAATGTTAGGTGAAATGAGCCTACTTATTTTGGAAGGTCAAAAAGTATTACCAGAAAAGGCGTTAGAAGATGGTTTCACATTTACTTATCCACATGTTGATAAAGCGTTACAAGATATTTTAACATCATCTTAAAGATGGTGGAAAACAAGGAGTATCGAAAGATGAAATCAACACTTTTTAAACAAGCAACCGTTTATCCGATAACCTCTCCTCCTGTTTATGAGACCGATGTTCTTGTAGAAAACGGTAAGATTAAGGCTATCGGAAAAAATTTAGACCCGTCTGAATCGACGGATACGATTATATGTAAGGATAAATATTTATTCCCCGGATTTATTGATGTTCATACACACTTAGGTCTTTATGACGAAGGAACTGGATGGGCAGGCAATGACGCCAATGAAACGATCGAGCCCATTACCCCGCATATCCGTGCATTAGATGGTGTTCATCCACTGGATCCTGCTTTTAAGGATGCCATTAAATACGGTATCACAACCGCACATGTGATGCCGGGAAGCGCAAATGTGATAGGAGGAACCACTTCTGTTATTAAGACATATGGTATTAATGTTTCAAAAATGATCCTGCAGGAAACAGCCGGACTTAAAATTGCACTTGGTGAGAATCCGAAACGAATGCATAGCCACGGTAATAAAGAATCTATTACAAGAATGGGAATAATGGGTATGCTTCGTGAGGCTTTCTACCATGCAAAATATTGTGATGAAAAAGAAGATTTTCGTTCCATTCCTATTAAAAAAGCATTACGGAGGGACATCCCGGTACGCATCCATGCTCATAGAGCAGATGACATAATGAGTGCTATACGATTTGCAGAGGAATTCAGTTTAGACTATCGAATTGAGCATTGCACAGAAGGACATCTCATTGCAGATGAATTGGTAGGGAAGAAAATGAAAGTATGTGTGGGACCCACTTTAACCAGGAGATCAAAAATAGAATTAAAAAACAAAACATGGGAAACCTATCAAGCACTATCTGAAAAAGGTGTCGAAGTCTCTATCACAACCGATCACCCTTATACTCCGATTCAATATTTAAATCTATGTGCCTCTCTTGCAGTGAGAGAAGGTTTTGATGAACAAAAAGCACTGGAAGGGATCACAATAACAGCAGCACGCAATTTAAGAGTAGATGAACGAGTCGGTAGTATAGAAGTAGGTAAAGACGCAGACCTTGTTATTTGGAATTACCACCCCTTCCACTATCTTGCAAAGCCGGAACTAACGATGATTAGCGGTGACGTCGTGTATAAAAAGTGACAAAATAATATTATCTTACTATTGTTTTGTTTTTCGTCAGCCTTCTTTGAAGCTCTTTTGATTTAACGCACTAAAACATATGATATTAGTATGTTTTCCAAGCAGAATAATTTACCAGGATATCAGAATGTTGGCTAAATCAACAACTATTGTACGATAAAAAAAATATTTTTTTATTCGACAAAAAAGGAGTATCTTTTTCATTTAAAATGCCGTATGATACTTCATGGAAGCAATGCTTTTATATGAAAACACAATTAAATCTAGTAATGGGAAGGCAAATGGTGCGCCACCAGCTTTACTGGTTCTAGTGGGTTCGATTCCCACCCCGAAATTTTTTGAAGGTAAATCAACATAAAAAATTTCGAGGGTGAGGACGACCATATCACGTGGAGTCTGCCCTCAGGTTGGAGGGGTCCAGATGCTAAAAAAACGTGATATTTATGATAGTCATACACTTTATGAACACATGGTTCACCCTGATGTCTTCCCATTTGTGCGTCATAAAGCAAATTCTTTTGAAGAATATCTATTTCTAACAAAACAAACGATTGAAGCTGAAGAACGAGGTGAATTGATTTCACGTACCATTTTAGATGAATGGGGCTCTCCAATCGGCACAATCAGTTTGTTTGATATCCAAGACAAAGCAGGTTTTTTAGGTACCTGGATCGGTAAACCGTATCACGGCAAAGGCTATAATCAGATGGCAAAAGACGCTTTCTTTAACGAGCTATTCTACGAATTAGATATCGAAACAATCTTCTTGCGAATTCGCAAACAAAACATCCGCTCAACTAGAGCCGCAGAAAAACTACCTTATGTTGTGAATGCCAATGAAACAAGAGCACATTTACTAGAACAAATTAACAATGGAGAAGACATTTTTCATTTGTTTGAAATTACTAGAGATCAATATACAATTTATAAATACCATAATGCATCTGAAGTTGATGATCAGCAGCTGAAAGAGGCTTAATTAGGTGGGATTCTATTGAATCCCGCCTTTTTTATTCGGAGAGGAACTTTGAGTAAAGTACATATTTTCGATTCTGTGGATTTATTTCCGGTTTTGAAGTTATATTTTCGATTCTGGAGATTTATTAACGATTCTGAGAATATATTTACTATTAGACATTTTCCGACAAAAATTGACCGACTTTTTTTCTTCCACTCCATCTAAACTTAAAGACAATTTGTATGAATCCCTCCCCCTTGTCAAAACTAAATCTTGAATACTATATTTTGGAAGGATGATTATGATGGCATCAGAAAAGAAAAGACGAGATAAATCAAAAAGTACACTTTCCAGTATGCAGGAAGTGACATACTCTAGAGAATTCAAAAATGCTGATCGTGCTGGTGGATACATAAGCAAAAATAGTCACTAACTTCCAACATGAAATAACGAAATTAAGCCATCCTAAACTTGAACCAAAAGTTCAATTTGATTAAGGGGGCTTTTTTTCATGGGCAGAGGTCATCAACATAACCATAAAGCACGTGATAAGAACTCAACAACTCTTCCACAAACACCTAAAAACTTAAAAAGAGACGGTGTAGATGAAGAATTTTCGAGAGAATTAGCAGATCAGGCTGATCTAGAGGCTCAGGCAAGAGCAAACGCTGCCAATCAACGACAAAGTACAAACCGCAATTCTTAATAAGAAAGGAAGTGGATAACTCCACTTCCTTTTCTATTTGGGGAAAACTCTGTGGATAAATCAATATTAAAATTGTGGATAATGTGGATACATATGTTAATATCTCTAAAAAAAGGCTTTGATTATCCACAAGTTACATACTTTCTTCAAAAATCCTCTCCTGTGTATATTGTGGGAACTGTTAATAACTTTTCAAAGTGACATTTCCCCATAAAAAACATATATTACAGTGTATTACTTTGTATTAAATATAGACAGGGGTGTTAATAGTTGGCTTATGAAATAACACAAGATTATATTCGTACCGGAAATTCCCGTTCAGGGCAACGAATAAACACCGTACGCTTCATTGTAAGTCATGACACTGGAAACCCGGGCTCGACAGCTTATGGAAATCGCAATTATTTTGATAGACAACAACCATCCGCTTCTGCTCATACCTTTATTGATGATAAATATATTTTAGAAATAATTCCTTTAACCGAGATCGCCTATCATGTCCGTTCAAATGTTACAGCAGATAACAGACTTTATGGAGCTAATGCCAATAGTGCAGCGATCGGGGTAGAATTATGCCATGGCGGTAAAATAAATTTTGATGCTGCATATGATCGATATGTTTGGTATCATGCGTATTTATGTGACAGATTTAATCTGAATCCTAAATCCGATATTGTTGCTCACGCCACTCTGGATCCTTCAAGAAGAACAGATCCAGTTGGAATCCTTAGAACACACGGCATATCTTGGTCGATGTTTATTGATGATGTCGCTGAAGCTCTTCGAAACTTTAATGGTGCCAAAACACCAAGTCAGCCAAGCAAACCTCCACAGCAAACAGCTCCGGCCCCAAATCGGGTAACAAAAGGCTCCACTGTGAAATTACCGATTGGGGAAGGTGCTTCAGGTGCATTTGTTCGAGATATTCAGCAACAGCTCATTAAAGCAGGATACAGATTACCCCGCTACGGTGCAGATAGTGTGTTTGGAGAAGAGACTGAAAATGCGGTTATGAGGTTTCAAAGAGATCATCATTTAGCTGTAGATGGTTTAGTTGGGCAAGTCACGTTATCCAAATTGCAGCAGGTGAATCAACAAAGAGTATCTGCACCTGATTTTCCTCTACCAAGCGGTATTTTGAGACGTGGAGATCAAGGAGAATCTGTTAGACAACTGCAAAGAGCCCTCAAGCAAATAAACTATAATCCGGGTACGGTAGATGGGATTTATGGTCCCCGAACAGAAGATGCAGTAAGAAGGTTTCAATCCATGTATGCAGCACTTAAAGATGATGGAATCTACGGACCAAATACAAGAAAGTATATCAGAATGGAATTAGATGACTAGCACAAGTCTCACCAGAAAAAATCTGTAAAAACTTCATGTGAAAAAGATGTATAACAATTCCTTCTGCAACATAAAGTATTAGTACATCACAGTACTCACATCATGAAGCGAAAAAGCACGCTGCTCATATAGAGTGGCGTGCTTTCTTGTTAAGAAAAGCGCAAGCGCCTTGACCAGCCCTGACCTGAAAAAGGCGATTTGGAATAGAAGGCGTTCTTTGCCTTCAATTCCAAATTGGCTAGACCCTAGAGGCAGTCTAAGAACGCGACGTCCTGTCGCAAAGACTGCCACTTGCACGTCCTATGCTTCGGGGCTAGGCGCTGGAGCTAGACACCTACACTAAGTACAAAATTTCTTTTTTATTTTTCAACTAATTCTCCTCTGTACAATTCATTCTTTACAAGAGTAATGTCCAGCTCTTTAGCCAGTTTCTTTAGTTCTCTTTCTTCCCTCTCTGTTACAATTGAAATAACCGTACCTGATGCCCCTTGACGTCCTGTTCTGCCTGAGCGGTGAACATATTGGGAAGCATTTGCCGGCAGGTCATAGTGGATAACATGTGATAGCTCAGCAATGTCCAAGCCTCTCGCTGCCACATCAGTAGCAAGTAAAAGTCCCTGTTTGTCTGATCGAAGGCTTTTTAGTGCAGCCTCACGTTCTTCTTTCTTTGTATCACTATGTAAAAGATGAACATCTACTCCGTTATATTCAAGCTTTTCTCCTAATACATCTAAGTTGCCGATATCCTTTACAAACCCTAAAGCTTTCATCGGTATATTTTTGGCCAATCTTTCAAGGATGTGTGCTTTTTCTCTTTGTTCACAAACAAGATACACATGATCAACTTGTCCAACCGGAATTTCATCTCTGCTCACCTTAATGATTTCAGGATCCTTTTTCATAAGGTCTCTTGCTCTGGATTCGGTGCTTTCATTTGTGGTAGCTGAGAACAAGACAACTTGACGTTCGTTTAATGTTGATTTGATAATTTCCTGAATTGTCTTTTTATGTTCAGGAGTTAAAAGTTGATCACCTTCATCTAGTACAACTGTTTTTACTGCATGCATTTTCAACTTTTTCATTTTTATTAATTCTTGGATTCTTCCAGGTGTTCCAAGGATTACTTGAGGGCTTTTCTTTAGTTTTTCAACCTGTCTTTTAATATTTGCTCCACCAATAAAAGAGGCACTTGTGATGGTACTTCCTTCTGACCATTTCTTTACTTCTTCAAATATTTGCATAACAAGCTCTCTTGATGGTGCTAATATTACGATTTGTGCTGATTTCCTATTAACTTCTACCTTGTTTAAAAGCGGGAGCACATATGCAAGGGTTTTTCCTGTTCCTGTAGGGGATTCAGCGATAACGTCTTTTCCTTCCAGGATTGGAGGGATTGCTTTTAGTTGGATTGCTGTAGGTTCTGGAAATTTTGCTTTTTCCCAATTATTTTGTAAAAATGGTTCTGCGTCTTGTAAAAAGTTTTGTTCTGACATATTTGTTTATCTCCTCCACTAACTTCTGTATGTATTCATGTTAAGAGTTCATTATTTTCAATACACTTAATGCTGTTTATTTATAGAAAGCACGGGGTTCGTTCCATTGCGCTTCAAACACTTGCTTTCCGCTGGGAGGAAGCTGAGTCCCCTCGGCTTCTTCTGCTGGGTCTCAGCCTCTCCTCTACTTCCCGCAGGAGTCAAGTGTCTTCCGCTCCATTCCACTATCATTTTTCACAATTAAGATTCTAAAGAAAACTATCTAAACGAAAACAGCACCATAGCAACTAACCTTTCTCACCACTATCTATAGTATAGCTAATTTCCACCCAGTGTAATATATGAATCCATAATTCGTCATATTTCCCCAGAAATAATTCTAATTCGCCAGTCTTCGTAAAAATGAGTCAATTTCTGTATTTGATGTAAGAATGAAGACTTGTTTACTAGATTTTAGGTTTTGAAGTTGTTGTCTCACTTTTTTCTTACGTTGAAAATATGTGCTACATATAAATTTGATGAAAGCCATGTCTATCTTTTCGTTACAACCAATGGCACGGTCAGGTCGATCTTTCCCTATGTTCGTTAGCCATCTTTTCAAGACCCGATATAAACAGACTGTCAATGGCTTTTCAATATAAATAATAGTGTCTGCCTTTTCTACTCTCATTTCAAAGGTGTTACGATAATTTCCTTCAATAATCCATGCCTGTTGATTGATAACTTCCTGTTGCACTGGATTTAAAATCTTCAAATGCTGCTTCAACCCATCCCGGCTCCCAGTACATCGTATCTAGATGGTGCACGTTTATTTGAAGAATGTCTGACAGCTTTCTGGCAAATGTCGATTTTCCCGCTCCTGCTGATACCCCTATAACCATAATTTTCTTCAAAATTCTCTACCCCTTCGTTAAATATTTTTTAATTTTTATGTTTACGTAATAGAAATTTAGGGTATCACCTAATTATCATATGAAAAAGTAACAGAAAGGTGGCTCCCGATGGTTACGCATGTTCATATTAAGAAATTGAATGAAATTAACAATGAGTTGTCAGCCATTTCGAGAGAATGTGAGCGTGCATTTTCTGCGTGGGTAAAAGATAGAAGTAATACAGATTTATTAAGGGAATACAAAACACTTCTAGGAAAACGCGGGGACATTATTAAAGAATATAAATCCTACTTAATTATTCATTAGCTTAAAGAAACTGACATTCCGGGGAATGTCAGTTTTTTAGCTTACAATTTTTTTATGATAACAACTTTTAAATAGTTTCCTTCTTTAAATTCCTTTATTGTTTTAAAATCTTTCGGCAAACTAAATTCTTCAAGAATTTTATACGTTTCTCCCATTTCCTGAAATGCCTTTTCAATAAATCCTTTAAACTTCTGCATTCCAAAAGTACTGCAATTAGAGGAAGCAACAATGATTCCCTGTTTCTCTGTTATTTGGATCGCCTGTTTCAATAGATCCGGATAGTCCTTTCCTGCGCTAAAGGTATGCTTCTTTGATCTTGCAAAGCTTGGCGGATCCAGGATGACCATATCAAATGACAGTTTTTTTCGAACAGCATATTTAAAATAGTTAAATACATCTTCAACAATAATACTATGTGCTTCATAATCAAGAGAGTTTACACTAAACTGTTCAATTGTTTTTGCTTTACTGCGATTTGCTAGATCCACACTTGTCGTTTTTGCTGCTCCTCCAAGTGCTGCTGCAACAGAAAAGGCTCCTGTATAGGAAAATGTATTTAATACATTTTTTCCTTTTGCATATTTATCACGGATTGCTTTGCGAACATCTTTCTGGTCAAGGAAAACCCCTACCATTGCCCCGTCATTTAGGTAAACTGCGAAACGGATTCCATTCTCCTTCACAATTAGCGGAAAGCTGGCACGCTCACCTGTAACAAAATCATCATCTTCCATATAAGTACCCTTAACATCAAATCGTTTCTTTTCATAGATTCCTTTAAAATCAACAGTATTGCTTAAAGACTTTATAATTTCTTCTTTAAAAGAATAGATTCCTTCACTATACCAAGTGACCACATAATACCCTTCTTCAAAGCAATCAATCGTCAATCCGCCGATACCGTCTCCTTCACCATTAAAAACGCGAAAAGCAGTTGTATCAGGATCATGATAAAAAGACCGGCGATCTTCAACCGCAGCTTTTATTTTTTTCTCAAAAAAGGATTGATCAATGACTTCCCTTTGGTTATAAGTTAAGATCCAACCTCTTCCTTTATTTTGTATTCCATAGTATCCCTTAGCTATAAATTGATTTCTTTCATCAACAAGATCAATAATCGAACCCTCTTGTTTTAGAACTTCAGTATTTTTGATTGCCTCTTTGTTGATAAGAGGATAACCTGATCTAAATTGCTTTACATAGTTTGGTTTTATCTGTACTTGAATTGGATTTGCCATCTTTTCACCTATGCTTCATTTATTTCCGTCAAACGAATCTATTCTCCATGATACAGATTTTTCACAAAAAAAGAAAACCCCTCTTGTACTAGAGGGGCGCACCTTTATCTTATACCCACCACATTTGAGATGGCTGATCATTGATTAATACTGTTTTCAGGTTTGTAACAGCTCGCTCGAAGCCCTCGTCAATTGACATAATTGGGTCTTCATGCTCGATGCTTACAACATAATCGTAGTTGTATGTGCGAAGGGCACTCATGATATCATTCCATTCTGTTAGGCTGTGTCCACAACCAACAGATCTGAAAGTCCATGCTCTTGTTTGAACTTCGCCGTATGGCTGCATGTCAGTTAATCCATACATATTTACATTGTCTTGGTCAATGTATGTATCTTTTGCATGGAAATGGTGGATAGCATTTGCTTTTCCTAAAATTTTGATCGCTGCTACCGGATCAATACCTTGCCACCAAAGATGACTTGGATCTAAGTTAGCACCGATTGCATCACATGTTTCTTCGCGAAGTTTTAATAATGTATATGGAGTGTGAACTAAGAATCCGCCGTGTAATTCCAAGCCAATTTTCACATTATGCTCTTGTGCATATGCTCCGACTTCTTTCCAGTACGGAATTAGTTTCTCTTCCCATTGCCATTTTAACACATCACCATATTCATTCGGCCATGGTGTGACAGGCCAGTTAGGATATTTTGCATCTTCACTGTCACCTGGTGTACCTGAGAATGTATTAACAACAGGTACATTCATTAGTGAAGCTAGTTTAATTGTTTTCATGATTGTCTCATGATGGTCTTTTGCCAATTCTTTGTCTGGTGAAATCGGATTACCGTGACAGCTGAATGCACTGATGATGAGGTCGCGCTCTTGGATCTTCGCTAGGTATTCGTTACGCTTTTCTTCGCTTTCCAGTAGAGCATCTAATTCGCAATGAGTATTTCCAGGATATCCGCCCGTACCGATTTCTACTGCGTGAAGCCCTGATGCTTTCACACGATCTAACATTTCTTCAAAGGATTTGTCATTAAAAAGTACTGTAAATACGCCTAATTTCATTGGAATTCCTCCTATAATTTAGATTATGGTTGAACACTTTTAACGAATAATAGTTAATCTCTATGAACAAGTTTGTTTCATTACGCTCCAGACACTCGCTTTCCGCGGGGAGGAAGCTGAGCCTCCTCGCCTACGCCTGCGGGGTCTCAGCCTTTCCTCTACTTCCCGCAGGAGTCGAGTGTCTTCAGCTCCATTCCACTAAGTTTATAAAAATAGTATTCTAAAGCAACAACCTATAAGAATTAAGCTTTACTTATTTATCCCTTAGTTCTTTCAGCAGATTGATAAATTGCATCGATAATCTGTGAAACTTGTAATGCTTCTTCAGGTTTTACGACTAACTCAGCTTCTCCACGACAAGCATCAATGAAGTTTTTCACTTGAGCGATTCCGGGGTTATCTTCACCTTGTACCCAAGCAGCTTGGCTATTCATTAACATGCCGTTTTTGGCTGTGTAGAGCTCAAGAGGAAATACACTTATACCGCCATTTACTCCTGAGATACTTAGATGTTCCTGATCGTCTAGTATATTTGCTGCCCATGATGTTTCCAATAAGAGTGAAGCACCATTTTCAAATTTAATGTATGCTGTCACATGATCATCTACATCAAAGCTTTCATGATCAAAGGCACCCCATTGGTTGACACCATTTGGCGTTTTGCTTAACACATTATATGTGCTGCCGTTTACTTCAACATGTTTCGGACTTCCCATTAACCAAATGGCAAGATCCAATAGATGGCAGCCATAATCTATTAAACTACCTCCACCTTGAAGGGATTTGTTTGTGAACACACCCCAGCCAGGAACTTTTCTTCTTCTCAAAGCTTGAACTCTTGTGACAAGCGGCGTTCCCACTTCTTCCATTAATTGCTTAGCAGCTTGAGAGTTTTTCATAAAACGATAGTGATACGCAATCGCTAATACTTTGCCTGTATGCTTTGAAGCTTCCAGCATTCTTTCACATTCTTGTGCAGAAAGGGCCATTGGCTTTTCACAAAGGACATTTACTCCCGCTTCTAAAGCGGCGATTGTAATTTCAGCGTGAAACTTATTCGGTGTACAAATACATACTGCATCAACATGCTGAAAAAGTTCACGATAATCTTCTACTACATGTTCAATTTTATGTGTTGTTGCAACTTCCTGTGCTCTCTCTATATTTACATCACTGACTGCTGTAATTACACAGTCATCAGCAAAGCTTTGAAATGCTGGAATATGACGGCCTTGAGCAATTCCGCCAACACCAATGATTCCGATACGTAGTTTACTCATTTTTATCACTCAAATACTTTAGCAATTGTTTTTGTTTCATTTGATTTAATGGCGGCTAGGATAACAGCTAATGACTTCATACCTTCTTCACCATTAATTGGCGGCTCTGTGTTTTCCACAATGGATGTGACAAAGTTATCAATCACATGAGTTGTGTTTTGGCCACCCTCATCATTTGATTGAATTTTACCTAATTCATAGTTCACAACTTCACCATTTGTGTATTGAACAACTAATGAATATGTTGGATTGTCTTCCAAGCGAAGGATCGCTTTTTCACCATAGATAATCGTTGAATTATCTTCTTTTGCTGTATAAGACCAGCTTGCTGCAAGAGTTCCAATGATTCCGCTTTCTGTTTTAAGGGCACAAACAGCTGTATCATCCACATCAGCACCTTCTTTTGCTGTTGTTTCAATAAATGCACCAACTTCAACAATTTCTTCTCCAAGTAAATAGCGCATTAAATCTGTTTTGTGAACTCCTAAATCACCCATTGCACCGATATATGCTTTTTCTTTTTCAAAGAACCAGCTTTCTCTTCCATCGATACTCCAGCCTTCTGGTCCCGGATGACCGAATGCTGTACGGAAGCTGTAGATCTTTCCAAGTGTACCGCTTTCAATTAGCTGGCGCGCAAGCTCATGAGAACGTACAAAACGTTGGTTATGAGCAATCATAAGTTTTTTATCATTCTTTTTCGCTGCTTCAATCATTGCATCTGCTTCTTCTTGAGATGTTGCCATCGGTTTTTCACATAATACGTGAAGACCATTGTTTAAGGCTTCAATTGAGACAGGTGCATGAAGGTAGTTTGGCGTACACACGCTAATTACGTCTACTTCACCACTTGCAATAAGTTCCTTATAGTCAGTAAATGCTTTTGCACCGTACTTATTTGCAACTTCTTTTACACGGTCTTCCACGATGTCACATACTGCTACTAGTTCAACATTCTGGTTTGATGCATATTCAGGAAGGTGACGATATTGTGCAATACTTCCACACCCAATAACTCCAACTCGTAATTTACCCATTTTACATTCCTCCATTTTTATAGAAGGGGAGCTTTCCCCTTCTTTTTTATGATTTCAAAGTGTATATCTAAGATTATTTTGCTGAAATAGCCTCAAGCGGTTTTGCATTTCCATACACTGGACGCTTGCGGTTGACAGGGCTTACATACTTTACGCCGTTTTTAATGACAAGTTGAACTTGTTCATTGTGGTACGTAGGATATGTTTCATGTCCCGGTCGGAAATAGAATACTTTTCCGTTACCACGTTTGAATACACAGCCGCTTCTGAAGATTTCTCCACCTTCAAACCAGCTTGTGAAAATTAATTCGTCCGGAGCCGGAATATCAAAGTGCTCACCATACATTTCTTCTTTTTCAAGTTCAATGTATTCTCCAACACCGTCAGCAATTGGATGGCTAGGATCTACAACCCATAGACGTTCTTTATCATCCGCTTCACGCCATTTTAAATCACAGCTAGTCCCCATTAACTTTTTGAAAATTTTAGAAAAATGACCTGAATGCAAGACAACAAGTCCCATTCCATCAAGTACTCTTTGTTGAACCTTTTCTACAATTGAATCATCCACTTCATGATGGGCAAGATGTCCCCACCATACTAGTACATCTGTATTTTCCAGAACTTCATCAGTTAACCCATGCTCAGGCTCATCTAATGTAGCTGTTCTAACCTCATAATTATCTTCTTGTAAAAATTCGGCAATCGCACCGTGAATTCCTTTAGGATAAATTTCACTTACGACCGGATTTTTCTGTTCATGTCTATTTTCATTCCATACTGTTACGTTTGTCATTTATATCACCCTAATCAAAATTTATTTTTCATACATTTAGTGAACCGGTTAACAATTCATCATTACACAATGAGATTAGATGAGTTCACCTCCTTAAAGTGCTATTTTTCCTTAGTAGATCCTCGGACTACTAATTCAACAGAAAGCATAATCTCTTCTGTCTTAACATCTTCATTTTCGATTGCATGGATGGCTGTTTCAGCTGCAACCGCCCCTTTACGAAAAACATCTTGGCGAATCGTTGTTAAGCTTGGTGAAGAGTAGCGACTGATCATCAAATCATCAAAACCGACAATTGATAGATCATCAGGAATTCTTAGACCAGAATCATTCGCAGCCTTCATAATCCCTAATGCCGTAATATCTGATGAAGTGAAGATTGCTGTTATGTTTTTATTTTTCACGAGATCTTTTCCAATTAAATAGCCGTTTTCAAAGGAATTGTATCTTCCTTCCAATACCATTTCGTCTTTAAGGGGTATATTCCCTTCAGCTAATGCCCGTTTAAATCCTAAAAATCTCTGGCCATCTACCGCATAATCAACTTTTCCATTGGGGATAAAGCATATATTACGGTGACCTAATTCTATTAAATGCTTTGTGCCCAGATATCCACCTAGTTCATCATCTATACGTATATTATGATAATGATTTGTATAATCCTCGAAGGAGTCAATAAAAACCAGAGGTATAGACAGCGTTTTCATTTCTTCTAATAAAGATAAAGGAAATTTCCCTAAAACGATTAGTCCATCTAAATTTCTCTTCATAATCCAGTTTTTACATTCTTCCGCATTGGAAATGCCTGATATAACAAAATCATAACCACTTTTACGACAGAAATATTCGACTCCGCTTAGAAGCTCACTAAAATAAGGATTGTCCTTAAGAATGGGCGCAAGCGTATCACCTACGAGCGGCATAATGACACCGATCATATTTGATTTTCTTTTTGATAAACTAATTGCCGTAAAATCAGGCTGATAGTTAAGCTCACGAATAGATAGCATAACTCTTTCCTTTGTTTCTTCTGATACCTTGTTTATACCATTAAGCACATAGGAAACAGTTGCTGGTGAAACCCCGGCATGTTTTGCTACATCTCTTATCGTTATTTTCTGCTTCATTTTGCCTCCGGTTAAACGGTTAACTAACTTTGATGTCATTATATAATGAATGGTAGCAGAAGATCAAGAACAATCCTTATTTTCTTATAAAAAATAAATCTATTATCCTCTTCCCATCAAAAAATATATGAAGGAACCTCTATTTATATTACATTTGAGGTT
The DNA here is from genome assembly GCF_055808295.1 of Metabacillus sp. KJ11-3. Taxonomy (NCBI): domain Bacteria; kingdom Bacillati; phylum Bacillota; class Bacilli; order Caryophanales; family Bacillaceae; genus Metabacillus; species Metabacillus sp. KJ11-3. The sequence continues at coordinate 4,027,946 of NZ_CM147865.1, forward strand.
CCTTCTTACAGCTTATTTATTAGGAGTGGAGGAACTGTCTCTTATCATTAATTTTGTACTTAGCACAGCTTTAATTGGAATTTCTCTTCCTTTCAATCGGTCGTATAATAGTTTTACTGCCGTCCTACCCATCTCATCAGTGTGAATTCTAACCGTTGATAACGGAGGATTCAGGAATTCTGCTGCCTCTATATCGTTCACCCCGATAACGGATAGATCCTGTGGGACACGAATGTTTGCTTCATGTAATGCTCTCATTGCCCCGATAGCCATTTGATCACTTGCACAAACTAAGGCCGTTGGGAGTGTTCCGGCTTCTATGAACCTTTTCATGAGCTGATAGCCACCTGTTGCTCCCCATTCTCCAATTTGTACCAACTCCGGCCGATAGAGTTTCTTTTCCTTCATGACTTTCTCATAAGCTATATTTCTAATATCCGGGACTTCTCCCAAACTCTGACTATCATTTAGTCTGTTGTACATGTCATAACCGCCGATAAATCCAATTTTTGTATGTCCTTTATCCATTAAATACTTCAGAACATCTTCTATTGCTTTATCCAAACCTGATGCAACCACATCATATTCACCTGTTTCTGGTAAATGGTTGATAAAGACGATATTTTTATGCCCATGACAATATTCCTGAACAGATGAAGGCTCAATTCCTCCGATGACAATGACTCCATCCAGCTGCTTTAATTCTTCGAATGAAGAGCTATTACCAGCATAAATCATTGTTTTTATCTTAAAAGGAAGTTTGGAGCATGCCATTTCGATTCCCAGACGAATAGCCATAAAATACGGATCCGAGACCTCATCCTCTTGTGAAGTGGCAGAGACTATGCCGATTTCATACATTTCTGCTGTTTTATTAACATTTCTTTTTCTTGTTGGTTTATAATTTAGAGCCGCCGCAGCCTCTAATACTCTCTTTCTTGTCTCTTCTCCAACAGACAAAGTTGTATCATTGTTTAAAATTCTTGAAACTGCAGCCGGTGATACTCCTGCTTTTTCTGCTATGTCCTTAATCGTTGCCATGACCTCACCTTTATTCTTTCGAAGTAAACTACTGTTCGCCATAATTTAATCTAGTAAGTACTCACCATTATTTCTAATATATTTACTAAATATTATACGTTTACATTATTAATTTTACTAGTTTTTATTTATTTATTGGATAAACTTTTTTCACTTAGCGTATAAAAAAATGTTTTTTGACCATACTGCTATTATCTTACTAGATTGCGAGGTTTATATGATGGTAAAACGTATTGTTCCTGCTATCTTTTTAGTTTTCTTTACATTTGTAGCATTTAGTATTTATTTTCTCTATCAATTAAGTGTTTTTACTGTAAAAGTGATGGTTTATGCTATGTAAGGATAGAGATATCTGCTTATTACGTTGTTGTTTCACAAGGAAATTCGTTTTGAGATAGACAATTTTGCAAAGTTATAGATTTTCTTGCAACTTTGACTTTATTTTTGCAATCCTCCGCATATTTTTGCAGTTTACAGATTAATCTTGCAGTTTTTCCGTTATTTTTGCAGACATCATTTTCCAGACTATTCCATAAAGTTGATAAGAAAAGGATGAGCAACTCGGCTCATCCTTTTTTTCTTATTCAACAGCATTTTCAATTGGATATAGACTTAAATCAAGATCCAGTTCTTGCCCTAATGCAAGGTTTGCGAGCTCCATTCCTAGATATGGACCACTTGTTAAACCTGAGGCACCTAATCCGTTTGCCAGAAGGAGTCCTTCAAATTCAGGCAGTGGACCGATGACAGGTAAAAAACCTGGTGTAAATGGACGAAATCCAACTCTTGTTTCAAGATGTGTGCTGTCATGTAAGCCTGGGGCAATCTCCAGTGCTTTTGTCAAAATTTCATGAAGTCCTCCTGCAGTAGCACGCTCATCAAAGCCTGCTTCATCTTCATGTGTTGCCCCTACAACAATTCTTCCTTGATCAAAAGCTAAAATATATTGATTATTTGGAGGCATGACAACCGGCCATGTACTTGTATCTTCAGTTGACATTTCAAGATGAACAATTTGAGCCTTTTGAGGCGAAACTTGAAATTTCTTTCCTAATGGCTGGATTAATTCGTTTGACCAAGCCCCGCCAGTAATAAGAACCTGCTCAGCCGGTAATCGATTATGCTCTATTTCTACGCCCTTTATGGTATGACCTTCCCGAATAAGTGAAATGGCATTTCCTTCAATGAAAGTGGCGCCATTCTTTTTCGCTCCTTGTACTAAAGCATTACGCAAAGCTCTACCGTTAACTCTTGCTCCACCACTCACATACACAGCACCATATTCTTTTGATAGTGGCGGAAATAATGCTTTTGTTTCTTTAGGAGTTAAAATTGTAATTTCACCAATTTCCGGTGCATCTTCTTTGCGTTTCCGAGCACGTTCAGCCATTTTTTCTAATTTCTCAGGATCTTGATGTAAGCTTATCGCGCCTACTCGACTATATCCTGTTTCTTTTTCTCCATCTTCTTCAAGTTTCTTTATTAATTCGGGATAGTAACGAGCACCATTTTTCACGAGATGGTACCATGCTTTGTTACGTCGCTGAGATAGCCATGGACAAACAATTCCAGCTGCAGCATCTGTTGCTTGTCCCCGATCCTTCCGGTCAATGACCGTAACATAAGCACCAGCTTTTGCTAAGTGATAAGCAGTTGACGCCCCAAGAATTCCCGCTCCAATGACAATAATTTTCTTCAAAATAAAACACCTTTTCTTCGTGGAATTTGTCTTTTATTTTACTTTACATTGGAGCAGGAAACAATTTTGTCATAAGAAAAGCGCAAGAACCTTGAACAGCCCCGACAGGAATGAGACGCTTAGAAATAGAAGACGTTCTTTGTCTTTAATTCCTGAGTGGCTAGACACCAATACTAAGTTCAAAACTTTATACTTTCTAACCTGTAAAAAAAGAGGATTCTCATCCTCTTTGTGTCCGTGTCATATTAGTATGTGAATACAGTTCTTACTGTTAAGATTAAAAATGTGATAAAGCCAACTCTAGATTTTTTCATGTCAGCAGCCCCTTTACCTTTTTGTTATCTTTACTATATAAAAGATAAAAGAGGTATTCCACATTCATGTTATATTTTGTGACATTGTTTTTTGAAGATTTATAATCTTCAAGATCCAAATATAGCTACATATTGATTTTGTAAATAAAACTTCTTATTATCCCAGCTTAATGTGTTTAACACATATCCTAAGGCATCAGCATTATATCTTCCGGCAATTTTTTGATAAGCTACTAACTCAAATACATGATTATAATCAAAATCTACTGGATATAACCCACTTAGAGGGTTCACAAAACCTGTAATAGAATTCTTTAACTTTCCATTCTCATCATATATTTCGTTTAAATATTCAGGGTCTCTCATTGATAGATCTATCAAATATGTTTGATTATTTTTTTGACTGACTACCTTTACTTTGTAGTTATCCTGATAGATCACTTCGTACGTGTATTCTTCGTTATATTTATTAAAATCAAAAAGAAGTGTTGGCTTATTGTTTAAGAAGGAATACAGATAATGATACATGATCCCTCCACTTCCACCTGTAGCAATGCTAATCAAAATATCAGCCACTCCATCCCCGGTGAAATCCCCAAGAAACAAGTAGGGATTATACCCTGCATTCGCATTTTTGGGCAGTGGAACATTTGTTATATTGCCTGTTCTCCCATCCTGAACATGAAGTGTGATTTGTTGAATAAATGGACTATCAGGTGTTTTTATACCTGTTAAATAAACGTGATCAGGAACTTTGTCACCAGTCACATCACCTACTCCATATGCCACAACCCTTTGATTAGCTCTATAATTATACATTGTGTGCCACCCCTTTTCTTCATAACCTTTATCATATATCCTATGGGCATTTAGTCATCTTGCTACTTGCTTCACTAAAGGTTATGTTGGGACGGCCTATGTATTTTTAACAAGAACATGTGGATGATGAATATTTACTTTTTCATCATCAAATTCAATCTCAAACCTCATATTTTTCCCTGTGTACGGAAGTTTTAAAGAGTGAAACTTATCTTCCTCATTTTCATCAACTAACAACACATAGGCATCATAGCCTTCACCATCTGTGGGGAATACATTTGCAACAGCTTCCTTTGATTTTAGCGCCTCATCTATTGCATTTCGAAGCTCCAATAACCCCTCTTTATTCCCAACAATATAGGCTTCCTGATGCCATGCATCTTGGGCATATATATGCAAAACATTTGTACCTTTTAATTCCCAGCTCATTTATATCTCATCTCCCTCTATAATGTTTTGCACCGGCTACAACTACAAATTATCTAACATAATCACTTCTCCGGTTGATGCATTCACGCTGTACTCACAGTCTATTTTTCCACAAAGAACATATCGTTGTTTATTCAAATCATAGACATAATAGGGTTTTAGTTCGAACAAGTCTTTCAATTTTTCAAAGGCATCTTCTTTTTCGATTGTAATCCTATCAGGTGCTTGAAATTCATCAAATAGTTCCAACATGAATTTATTGTCCATATAGTTAACTACTTGAAAACTTTTTGGATCAATCATTAGCATGACCTTTTTTTGAAAGAAACGCTTGACTTGTTTAGTTGCTCTTAACATGGCATGGATATACCCATTTTCCCGATGGAGTGTTTTTAGAACCCATAGACCAGATTCATTCGAATATTCCTTTCGTAAGAAGTCTTTAACTGATAATGTGCATTTCTCTTTTTCATCCCTTGTTATTGGAAAAGAATCAGGTGATGGCTCAGCTGCATATGCTTGTTCTACAGATACCTCCTCATTCCAATTCAATTCTTTTCGATCAAACGTTTGTTTAAGTGGCTTATCCCAGTGCATCATTTGATTTATTTCCCGATATGAGTTTACATCTGCAACAAACATCTCAAAGGGAATCGTGTAGCTTTGATCATTTCTAATATAAATTTCTTCAACCGCATAAAGAGGAAATAAACGTTTCTGCTCATATGAAGGATATTCAAGCAGCTTCAATTGCTCTTTTGCCAACTGTTCGATCTTTTCAAGAGTTAGAGAATAAGTTTCTTCAAGAACCATTTCTTTCGAAGGATAGTGACCATGATTTGAAAAGAAGGTCAGCTTTCTCTCTTCATCATAATGAACCTCAATATATCCTGAAGGTGAAACAGCTGTACCGTCAATACACTCCATAAAATGAAGCTCTCCCTCTTCTTCCCTATGCAATTTGAATTGTTTTTCATAAATCAATCCTGTTTCCTGTTCAATCCATTTTATGATGTCATTTTTAGTTGAATTGGCAAACGATACCCCCTTATGTGCATATGTTTTACCACTAACAAAAATTGCACTCGTGAATGTATGAGTATGTATATCTATTTCAATAACTGCTGTCCCGTCCGGATTTGAGCCATCATCTTCAACCGTTTCATGATTTGGAAACCACTCCATACATAATGTATAAACCGTGTCGCTGAAAAAGTTAACTCTTCTATATATCTCATGTGTTTGTAAGTAGTAGTTTTGCAATCCAAATTTCTCTTTCGTAAGATCTATTAATCCTTTTATTCTTGAATCCAATACTTCTCCTCCTTTATCTAAATCAGACTCGCACACATATAACTACGGTTAAGATTTACAAAAGTTTCGATATCACTCATAACGGTGACACATAGATCATGTCATTCATACTTTTGCAAATATTATCTATTTTATTACTTCAAAAACTTAGTCCTCCAGGCGTCATTTGGCACCTTTTTACTATACTTAATAGAACTTTTACAGAAACAGATAACCATCTTTATCATAAAAATCCAGCATTGATCAATACTATAAATACAATTAGAGCAAATACATATGATTAGATAACATGATCAATGGAGGTTTTTCGGTGGACAATATGAGCCATAATGTTGAACTTACTTCATCAGAGATTGCAAATCTTTGGACTCAGTATATAAATGATTCTTTATCAATCTGTTTTCTTGCTCATTCTATTGAAAAAGCAAAAGATGAAGAAGTAAAGGAAATTTTGGAATTTGCCCGCAGTCTTGCTGAATCCCATATCGCAAAAATCACAGAGACCTTTGAAAAGGAAAATTTCCCAATTCCTAAGGGCTTTTCAGTAAAAGAGGATGTTAATATGAATGCCCCTTCCTTATTTACTGACACCTTTATGTTAAGTTATATGCATGTCATGACCTTACTTGGACTAACAGGTTACGCCGGGGCAGTAGCTACTTCTTCCCGTCCAGACCAAATCAACTACTTTGTTCAATGTAATAAGGAAACAATGGAATTATATGAACGAATTGCAAATGTCATGTTGAATAAAGGGTTATACAGCAAGGCTCCAAGAATTAACACTCCTAAAGAAGTCGATTTTGTCGATAACCAACGTTATTTAACTGGTTGGTTTGGTAAAAAACGTCCTTTAAGTGCTGTTGAAATTAGCGGTCTTAGCTTCAATATGGTAAAAATCATCGTGAAGGTCGTGTTAGAGGTCGGATTTGCACAAGTTTGTCAAAAAGAAGATGTAAGGAAATATTTCCAGAGAGAAAAAACTATGTGAAAAACAGTTTAGTATACTTAGTAATACATTAACGAAGGATGGTTTAGCATCACCTGCTTCATGGGTGTCAGAAGTAACAAATTCCACAACTCCACCCTACTCCGATAAATTAATGCTAAATCATATTGTCATTCTAATATCGGCTGCTATAGGCTATTACGGAGCAGCTATATCCGTCTCACAAAGAAGGGACTTATCAATACAATACACACGTCTCATGGCAGAAGTTGGACTATACGCTGAAGATGGAGCAGAACTATTAATAAAACATGGATGGCTGGAACAACCCCCATTAGCTGAAGACCGGGAAACACTATCTAAAAAGTAGGGACAGGGGGACAGGTCCATTGTCCCGCTTGCCCCGCCAATTTACAAATGGTCTAACCTAATCTCGTACATCCTTACCCTTGATCTATTGGACCAAGGTTCCTGTCCCTATGTCCCAGTGTATACTTTGTAATGGCTGCATCATATTCCGGATATGTAAAGCTGAGAGTTTCAGCCACTTGTTTAGAATATTTTCTAAATAAATCATAGCAAGTGAATAATGCTTTCCACATGTTTTGGTTGCTGTTCTGGTTATAAGTTGAAAGCAGAGCCTCCCAATCATCATCTGGAAGATAATGATTAACGAATTTATAATTTTTCCCGAGGCTAAAGGTGAAGCCACGTTCTAAGCCGATTTTCCAAGACATCATTCTCAATAAATTAGGTCTTGCAATTTCATGTAAATGATCAATGGCAAATAAGATTTCTCCTCTGGCTAACCCTTTTACTACATATGTTGAAACCATCCAAAATTCATTACAACAATCATCAAACTCCCTTGCTGTTGGCTCTTTAATCCAATATGTACGGTCACTCGGAATCACCGGATTCTCAATAAGAGAATCTTTATCAAGAAGCACTTCTACCAGACCATCACTTTTAGAAAAGTAATCTTCAACTTCGTTGATCGGAATAAGCGTTAAGTCCACTTTATTGCCATCATCAAAAAGAATGAGATAAGAAAACCAATTCCCCAGCTCGGGAGGAAAAAGCTCCATATCTTCCGGTTTTTGCATCATAATCCGATTACCAAATAAATCCAGCCAACGATCATCTTCTTTAAAAGAATCCATATCTGTTACAAAATAAGATATATCATAATCCTGGAATGAATCACTGGGAATGTTTTTATTGGTTCGTGACCCTTCAAGAGTGACCAATCGGATTCTCTCATCATTCTTCGCAAAATTGATAAGCATATTCATCATTTCGGATTCCCTCCATATTTGGGACAAAGGGACAGGTTTATTGTCCCGTCCCTTTTTTCAACAAATTGTATAGCCTTATCTAATTAGTGGGCCAAGGGACCTGTCCCCCTGTCCCAGCTATGGAGCAAAAGGAACAAAATATCTAAACATAAAAGATATGAATGCGAATACTGATATCGTACATATACAAACCAAATGCAGGAGGATAAATACGATTTTGATTTTTCCTTTGATGAAAAATGAATAGATAAAGCCTGCTAGAGGGTTCAAAATTAAGAAGGGTAAGGAAATGACGACTGTTACTTTGCCTATCAGATGGACAACTTTTGAATCTACTCCCGCTAAACTCAAGACACATAAAAGTAAAATGGTTACAACCATTGTGGTCATTAAGGAAAATAATGCTACCTTTGAGGGTTTACTAAAAAACTTCTTCATCGTATCCTCCTTTTTATTTATTGGCATCGAACCTTCACTTAGATGGCTTTTAAAATAGTCCCGGCATTTCATTGCGAATCACTATTACGAGCACAATGCAGAAAAACCGGGACTACTATCATTCTATTCAATTATATTACTAATTTATACTAAAACGCTTTCAACATATCCCATCAAGCCTCTTTCATATTTTGTTGTCCATCAAAAAGATGTCCAACATATGTTATTTCTTTGATCACTACAGGAAGTTCACCTGTTGGGACTTTGAGCATGACTTTTTCACCCATTTTCTTTAGTAAAAGCTGTCTGCCTACTGGTGATAAAAAAGAAATACATCCAGAGTCGGGATCTGACTCTTCTGGGAAGCAGATGACAAAATCCTCTGTATCATTTTCATCATCAAACAATACTGTAACCCTTGTACCGATATAAACTTTCGGAAGCGAAGAAGTTAGGTTGCTCTTCTGGTCAGCACTTAACAACTCCTCCAGTTCCAGTAAATATAAATGAAAAAAGTTTTTTAATTGTTCTTGCACAGGAGTGGAAGCATTGTAAAGGTTTGTAAGCTCCTTTATGTTCTCATCAATATAAACCATTTGCTGTACTAAGTGTTCTCTGTGCTGAGGGATGTTATGGTTCATAATAGATAACCCCCAAACTTGGATTTTGTCTCTTGCATGTTTTCGATAAGTTGCTCATTATAAAACTCCTCCTATATAAAAAAATAAAACCCATCAAAGAAAGCAGAAAATACCTACTAAAAGGTTTCTCTGCCTTCTTCTCCCAAATAAAGAGGACGTACCCCTTTATAAGTTGTAAAGGTTTCAAGATTATATTACCATATTTAAACATAAATAACTGTTTAATTTGTTTTTACCCTTTTGATAAGTTCCTGCGGTTTGCTGATAAAGGGGCTGTTCTAACCATTCGTTCGCTATCATAACATTGACCCCATCTTCTGAAAACTTCAGAACTTCAGCTACTAAACGTGAATAATCTACAATTAAATCACTTCTTTGAGTTTCAGCAATAGACACACCAAAGTTTCCAATGCCTGCATAAATCATTAAACTAAAGTGAAACATCATGATTTTATCAGAAAAAGGTGTTTCCTGTGATTCAGAAACCTCTTGTTCAAAAGACGCGGGCAAGGGTAACGAAGCCATCTCTAAGTAGCTGCCAAAAACCTTAATATGTTTTAATGAAATTTCTTTTCCCCTTAAAAAATACTTACGTACCTTATCAGATTTAGCCACCTGACTAAACGCAGTCGCCAAACATACTCCTAAATAATTGGTCTGTATATTTGCGTATAGGTTTGTAATCTCTGTTCCTGTTAGCTCCTCCCTTCTCCCTAACCCTTCTAAAATGAATGATTGTTTATGGACAAATTCAAGCTTTTCAGGATAAGGGATAGCAGGCGGCCGTTGTAAAAGCCCCTTTTCCAATAAAAGGACAGCTGCATTTGTATCAAGTTCAATTGTATCTGTTAAACACTTTGCAAAAAATGAACGAACATCTTGTCGATATGTATTTTGCAGCACTCTTCCGTAAGTAACTAATCCACCCTTGGCCATGTTTCTTATATACCTTAAATAAAAAACATCAGAAAATAAACGTTCTGCTTTTAAATTCACATCATCTTCCGTAAATCCTTGTGGAATCTGTATTTCTTCCTTTGAGTAATTTTCTCTTATAAACTTAACATGTTCTTCAGATAACTTTAATGCATGGGCTGCAAGTGACTTAATATCTTCATCATCAACAAGCTCGAGAAAATACTTTAGTACACATATAGCCATGGCTATCAGAGAGATATGTTGACCATAAATAGGACAATTCCGCAGAAGTTAACTTTATCAGGTCATGGTTGTTTCCCAAAATGAGTCCTCCTATTTTCTCTATTATGTATAGCATTCCCATATTAAATTCAATATATTTGATGTATGCAGGTTCATCAGTTAGCATAAATAAACTTAAAAACCGGGATTTTTAACCATAAAAAAATCGAAGTTACCTAAAGAGGTTCAGGAAACTTCGACTTTTATCATGTATTTTAACGTAATGTTTTTAATGCTTTGCTCCAATCCTCAACTTCACCAAGCATAGTATTTACGTTATCAAGATGTAAATCTTGTGGTTTAAACTCGGTTCCATTAACAAAGTCATTAAATAAGCTTAAAGTTGGATGTGTACGAACATCTGCAACTTTCTGTTCTGCAAGAATGCCTCGTAAATGCTCAGCAGCACGTGCCCCTCCAGTTGAACCATAACTTACGATACCGGCAGCTTTGTTGTACCAGGCTTCACGAGCAAAGTCGATGGCGTTTTTTAATGCACCTGTAATACTGTGGTTGTACTCTTGAACAATAAATACGAATCCATCAAGGCTTGCGAGTTTCTCATTCCAAGCAGCAATACCAGGCTCTGTTCCATCTGTTGTTCCTAAAAACGGAAGATTAAAGTCAGCAATATCGACAATTTCATAATTTGCGTTTCCACGTTTGTCAGCAATTCCTTTTATCCATTCTCCTACTTGAGGGCTAACACGTCCTTGACGAGTACTTCCCAGGATAATTCCAATGTTTAATTTATTAGTAGTCATGATTTCTTCCTCCTTGGTTTGTTTCCCAAATATTTTTTCTAAAAAGCCCATATTAACACCGCCTTAATAAACTATTTACTTGTTTCTTTACGAATGATTGGAGCAATTTTCGTTGCTAACAATTCAATCCCTTTTTTCACATTCTTAAAAGGTTGACCGCCTATATCTAACTGAGCAAGGAAACGTTGGTGTCCAAAGAGTTCATATTGTTGAAGAATCTTTTCGGCGACCTGCTGTGGACTCCCCACGAACAATGCGGAATCCGGGCTGGCCATATGGTCAAAATCTTCCCTTGACATCCTTGTTCCCATCCCACGCTGACGGTTTACATATTCCCAGTAGTTTGAGTAATAAGGATAAAACTCATCCTTTGCTTGCTGGGTTGTCTCAGCAAGGTAAGCATGGCCGGTTACACCCACTTTTAATGTTTCAGGTGCATGTCCGGCATCTATTCCAGCTTGCCGATATAGATCAACAAGTGGTTTAAAACGTTTTGGATTTCCACCCAGGATAGCCAAAGCCATTCCCACTCCAAGTCTTCCAGCACGTACGGAACTCTCAGGTGTTCCTCCAACTCCAATCCAAACTGGTAATTTTTCTTGTATCGGTCTTGGTGCAATCTCAGCATCTCTTAAAGATGAACGGAATTTTCCTGACCAAGTGACTTTCTCATGATGATTCAGTTGGATTAGCAAATCCATATGTTCTTCAAACAGTTCGTCATAATCGTTTGTACTGTAACCGAAAAGAGGAAATGATTCTATAAATGCTCCTCTACCAGCCATGATTTCAGCCCGGCCATCTGAAAGTAAATCCAAAGTAGAGAAATCTTCAAATAGCCGAACAGGATCAAGCGTACCTAAAACACTTGTAGTACTTGCTAATCTAATTTGATTGGTTACTTGTGCAATAGCAGCCAATAAAACTGCAGGTGAAGAAGAAGCATAATCAAGACGATGGTGTTCTCCTACTCCAAATACATCTAGCCCAGCCTCATCAGCAAGTTGTGCGGCTTGAATAATTTCTTTTACTCTTTCCTTACCTTCTATCGTCTTTCCTGTAAGGGGATTTGGACCAATATCCGCAAGTGTGTAAATCCCAATTTCCATACCTGTCTTTTCTTCCGAAGCCAACTGAATACCTCCTGTCTTATACAGCTAGTTGTATTGCGTTTCCAGAAGGATCAAAGGTGATCATAATATTATTTTCTTCTACTACCTCCGCACCAATCTGTTTCAAATTGTTTACTGTTTGGTCACGCAACTCTTCATTATCAAAAATGAGTGTAAACGATTCGAGACCTACACTATTTTTAGACGGAGCAGGAGCCCCTACACCATTCCATGTATTAACCCCTACATGATGGTGATATTTTCCGTAAGATAGGAATAATGCCTGTGTTCCAAATCGGTTGACTACTTCCATTCCCAATCCTTTTGTATAAAATTCTTCTGTCTTATTTAGTTCTGACACGTGTAAATGAATGTGACCCATTACCGCTTCAGCAGGCATCCCTTTCCATGGCTTATCCGGTGTAGCAATTTTTAGTAAATGTTCAAAGTCTAATGGATCAACAGCCATTTCCACTTCCTTACCCTTCCAATTCCACTCAATCGGTGACCTGTCACGATAAATTTCAATCTCATTTCCATCCGGATCGTGCAGGTACAATGCTTCACTGACAAGATGATCAGAAGATCCAAAGCGAATTCCTTTGTCAACCAAATGAACAACAATATTCGCTAAAGATGATTGATCTGGTAATAGAATGGCAAAATGGTATAAACCCGTAGTTCTTCCCTGTTTTGGCATAACACCTTCAGGTTGTTCTATAGATAAAAAACTTGTTTTCCCATCAGTTGTTAGTTTTACTGTTGAAGCTGTTTGTTCTAAAATATTGAATCCCAGGACATCTCTATAAAATTCGATTGAACGTTGTAAATTTTCTACCTTTACTTTTACATGTCCTATAAATGTTGTTGGTTTCGTATGAAATCCCATAAATACCCCTCCTGGTGTGTTTTTTTATGATCTAAAAAGCAAATGATCTAAAGATATTTTTGATTTCTCAGCAAAAACAAAATAGATGGATACAGCTAATAAAACAAGGTCAAGTTCATATCCAGCCATTTGCCCATTACCTAAAAAGCCAAGTGAAAGTTTTGCGGTAAAAATAGCCCCTATCATAATAAGTGCAAATAACAAGGTAACGATCCGTGTTCCTAATCCTAGAAACAATGCAATACCTCCCAGTAATTCAACTACAGCAACTACATATGCCATAAAACCTGGAATTCCCAAACTATCAAAAAAACCAACTGTATTTGAAATTCCACCTTGGAACTTTGATAAGCCATGTATAAAAAATAAAAGACCTACAACTGCTCTTAATATAACTTTCCCAATTTCTTGTTTTCTCACTTCTCATTCTCCTTTTATAAGTTAGTTACTTTATGTAAGTTAGTATATTTATATAATCTAGTTATGTCAAGTAATTAATTTATAATTTGTAATTAATCATACATTTTATGGTATAATAGAGGCTAAGAGAGGTGTATGTAAAGAATGAAGCGACCTACAATTTGCCCTAAATTTGAAAAGGCAATTTTACTATTAAGTCAGAGATGGACAGCATTGGTTATCTATCAATTATTATTGGGACCGCAAAGGTTTAATGAAATTCAATCTGCCATTGGTATAAGTGGAAAGGTATTATCCGATCGTTTAAAGGATTTGGAGAACGAATTGGTGGTAAAACGTGAGGTGATACCGGAAACACCTGTCATTATTGAGTATTCTTTAACGGAAAAAGGACATTCCATGGAACCTATTTTAAGAGCTATTGAAAATTGGTCTCAAGACTGGGTTAAACCGGAATCTGAAATATCTGCAGATTAGTTTTATTAAAATTTTCATAATAAAAAGAGGGTTGTCCTTCAAATCATAATTACTGATTTGGAGGACAACCCTTATATCTATATTTTCTTACACCTTTAAATTCAAACACGCAACACTCTCAACATGTGCCGTATGCGGAAACATATCAACAGGCTGAATATACTCAACCTTAAACTCTTTACTTAAATAATCAATATCTTTTGCCAATGTACTTGGATTACATGATACATACACAAATTTCTTCGGTTTTACCTTTTTAATCGCATCTAAAAGCTTCCGATCACAGCCTGTTCTTGGAGGATCGACGACCACGACATCCGGTCTCCATCCTTCTTCTACCCATTTAGGCAGCCAATGCTCAGCTGTTCCCGCTACATAAGTGGTGTTTGTAAAGCCATGTTTAAGTGCATTTTCCTGTGCATCAATGATAGCTGCTTCAATTGTATCCATTCCGCGCACTTCGCTTGCGTCACCCGCAAGCCATAACCCGATTGTGCCGACCCCACAATAGGCATCTGCTATTTTTTCTTTTCCAGTTAAACTAGCGGCTTTCTTGACTTCATCATAAAGCTTGACCGTTTGAACCGGGTTTAGTTGAAAAAATGCTCTTGCCGATAGTTCGAAGCTTAAATCACCAAGTGTTTCCTGAATCACTTCTTCTCCGCTTAGATGAAGTGTTTTTTCGCCAAAAATTAAGGATGTTTTATTTCCATTAATATTTTGCACAAGTGATTTGACCTCTGGAAAGCGTTTTTGAATTTCGGCCATAATTAATTTTTTCCGAGGAACTTCTTTTTGAGTTGTAATTAATACAACCTGTACTTCACCAGTTTGAAAACCGGCACGCGTCACAATTGTCCTGACAATACCTTTTCTTTTCCGCTCATCATAAATGGGAACTTGAAAATCCTCTAAGATTTGTTTAACTCCCTCAGAAACCTTATTTGTTAACGGATGCTGAACCATACAATTTTGGATTGGAACGAGACGATGTGAATCAAGTCCATATAGACCGGCAATGACCTTTCCTTTTTGCTGACCTACTTGGAATTGACTTTTATTACGATAATTCCAAGGTTCTTCCATGCCAATTGTCTGGCGAATATCGAGTTGGTTTACCTTTAATTTTGTATGACGTTCCAATGATTGAAGAACAATATCCCGTTTTTCCTTTAACTGTTGATCATATGCCAAATGCTGAAGCTGGCAGCCGCCACATTCTTCATAAATTGGACATGGTGGTTTTACACGGAACGGTGAAGATTTTCGGATAGTTTTTACCTTTCCTTCTGCAAACTTCGGCTGAATTTTCGTTGCTTCAACTAAGACTTCCTCTCCAGGAAGGGCACCAGGGACAAACACGACTTGTCTTTTAAAATAACCAACACCTTCTCCATTAATCCCCAACCGTTTAATCGTAAGCGGAAAGGTTTGTCCTTTCGAAATTTTAATATTACTTGCCTGCTGCTTCTTTTCTTTCATCGATATACTCTCCGTTTCTACTCAATGCTTCTCCATAAATACAATGTTGCATAACTTAAATAAGGCGACCATTGTTCACTATATTGATCCATCTCATCATGTGATGGCTTTTTTTCAAGATTAAAATGTTGTTGAATGGCTCTTTGTATCCCTATATCTGCTTTTGGAAAAAGGTTAGGTCGTCCAAGACCGCTTAGTAAAAGACTTTGTACAGTCCAAGGACCAATTCCGCGCACCTTAATCAAGGATTTCATTATTTCTTCATCAGACTGCTGTGCCAACTCATCAAAATTCACTATACCTTCAACAATAAGCTTTGAGGTATCAATTAAATATTCAGCTTTTCTTCTACTAAATTGAAGTTCTCTCAGCTCATCGTATTGAAGTTTGGCAACAACTTCAGGCTTAGGATAAAACCAAACACCCTCAACTTCATAACCGTACCTTTTGACGAACCTTGTTGTTAATGTATGAGCAAAAGCCAGGTTTAGCTGCTGATGAATGATACACTTGACCAAACAGTTATAAAGGTCAAATTCTAACACAATTGGCGTTCCTTTGTGTTGTTCAAAGATCTTAGCAATATTTGTCTTCTCAAAGTGCATAGCTACATCCTCAAGTGAGAAATCCCAACGAAAGATACTCTTTATTCGTTTTAGTGCAGCTTCTTTTGTCTTTTCATCTTTTCCGCTCACTTCAAAAACAGGTTCATCTATCGTACCGATCGCTTTGACTGTTATGACGTTAGGCTTATCTTCAATAAGCAAAGGGACGTTTATTACCTTTTCACTCTTACTTAATGATATGAGTGGATCCATTGATAACCTGTCCAAAACCGAGTCAAAATTGTATGGACCTTTACATCTTATTATTTCCATCCACATTGATTTTTCTTCCTTTTCACCTTTTTCCTATTATTATACCATTCCATACACTGATCTAAATGAAAGACGAAAAAACCCTTTGAATGGAACTCAAAGGGAAATGAGATAAGGATTTTCCAGCATTTTATTGAGCATTAAATCATCAAGGCTTTTAAAGGTGTAGCCTTGTTTCCTTAATTCCACAATCGCATTGTCTAATGCTTCGGCATTATCCTTTGATACGGTATGAAGCAGTAAAATGCATCCCGGATGAATTTGTCTCATAATGTTTTCATATGAATATCTCCAGCCTTTTTGATCATTTACTTTCCAATCAACAAAAGCTAACGACCAAAAAACAGATGTGTAACCAAGTTCTTTTGCATCAGCCATTACTTTTTCACTAAAAATACCCCGTGGTGGACGCAGATAGCTCATCCCTTTTTGATCTGTAAGTTCTTCGACTTTAATGCGAACAGATTCCAGCTCCTTCTTTAACTCAGCATCACTTTGTGTTGTTAAATCAGGATGGTACCATGAATGGTTTCCCACAATATGTCCCTCATCTACCATTCGCTTTACCAAATCAGGTTCAGTGTCTAAATAATGCCCCGTCACAAAAAAGGTCGCCGGCACCTTCCGTTCTTTTAACACATCTAATACCTTTTCTGTATATCCATTTTCATATCCATTATCGAACGTTAAATAGATTTCTTTTTTTGACGTATCCCCCATATAAAAAGAGCCATACTTAGCTAAAAGCTCATCTAATTCCTTACCTGCTGAAGCCGGCTCGTGATTTTGGCTCTTTTTAAATCCCCAGTGGATCGGCTTATTCGATACTGCTTGTGCTGTATTTATCGTTAAAAAAAGAAGACAAAAAAGAGTCAAAAGCATAGACCATTTTTTCATGACAGTTCTCTCCTCATTTCACATAATTAGTTATAGTGTTGATTAAGAGAGGAATTCAATACTGAGAAAAAATGGGAATTCCCCTCTTTTATGCGAGTTGGTGCGAATTTTGTCGAAAAAAGTCTAATCGAAAATAAAATCTCAGAATCGAAGATAAATTTTTAAAATCGCTGATATATTCTCAAAATCGCCGATAAAATCCCAGAATCGCTGATAAATCCTCAAAATATAAAAAAAGACCCGCAATTTTGCGAATCTTCCTCCGAATTAAACGTTTATTTAAATACCGGCTCTTTAAAATTCTCCAATTTTTCAAGTGAGCTTTTATCCACATCAGCATGAAGACTATTTCCATGAGAGTCCATTGTGACAACTGCTGTAAATCCTTCAACTTTTAAATGCCACATCGCTTCAGGAATCCCAAATTGCATGAGATCTACACCTTCAACCGACTTAATACAATCTGCATAATATTGAGCAGCTCCACCGATTGCATTTAGGTATACTCCGCCATGTTCTTCTAATGCTTTCAACGTTTTAGGTCCCATTCCGCCTTTTCCGATGACAGCCCGAATGCCAAATCGCTTCATGATATCGCCTTGATATGGCTCTTCACGGATACTTGTTGTCGGACCTGCCGCTTTTACATGATAGTTCCCATCTTCGTCTTTTAACATAACCGGGCCACAATGATAAATAATTTGTCCATTTAAATCAACCGGGGAGTCATTTTCAGAGAGGTATTTATGGATCGCATCACGGCCTGTGTACATCATTCCGTTAATACGAACAACGTCCCCAACCTTTAGCTCTCTTATTTTTTCTTCTGTAATTGGTGCTTCAAGAACAACTTCTCTTATATCTGTCGCTTGTTCTTCAGTTGCAGCTACTTCACCTTGTGAAAAGTCAATATCCTCACCATCTTGGTATAGCCACTCATTGATCGAACCACTTTCAGGATTAATATGGACTCCTAAACGGCGATATGCCCAGCAATTATATGCAACAGATACAAAGAAACTTGCCGGTATACGGTTTATAACGCCAACTTTACAACCGAGTAACGTCGTCTCTCCACCAAATCCCATTGTACCAATACCAAGTTCATTGGCATGTTTCATTACGTACTCTTCTAACTGACGCAGTTCTTCACGTTCATTGACATCATCAACACGTCTGAAAAGTTGATTCTTCGCAAGCTCATATCCGCTTGTCCGGTCTCCACCAATTCCAACTCCGATAAACCCTGCACTACAGCCTTGTCCTTGTGCCTGGTAAACAGAATGCATAATACATTTACGAATTCCGTCCAGATCACGTCCGGCTTTTCCTAAGCCTTCAAGTTCACAGGGAAGACTGTATTGAATATTTTTATTTTCACAGCCGCCACCTTTTAAAATCAGGCGGGCATCTATATAATCATTTTCCCATTGTTCAAATTTAATTACAGGCGTCCCTTCACCAAGGTTATCACCGCTGTTCCCTCCTGTGATGGAATCAACTGAGTTAGGGCGGAGCTTTCCATCCTTTGTCGCCTGCTCAATAGCGCGTTTAATGTCTTTGGTCATTTCAAGTTGGTTTGCACCGACAGGCACTTTTATTTTAAATGTCGGTAAGCCGGTGTCTTGGCAAATTGGAGAAATATTATCATCTGCCATTTTTATATTATTTGCAATTGTTGCTAATGACATCGCAGAACGTGTCCCGGCACTTTCCTTTAGCTTTGCTTGAGCAATCGCTCTTCTTACGTCTTTTGGTAAATTGGTCGAAGTTTCAACAACTAATTGGTACATACTTTCATAAAAGTTTTTCATCTCGATTTCCCCCCATGAACAAAAGCGTAAGCGCCTCTAACAGCCTCGGGCAAATAAGACGATTTAGAATAGAAGGCGTTCTTTGCCTTCAATTCTAAATTGGCTAGACCCTAGAGGTGCTAGGCGCTGGCAGTTGAAAAACGCGACGTCCTGTCGCAACAACTGCACTTACACATCCTGTGCTTCGGAGCTGGATGTCAAAGCGCTTACCCCTGTTCCGATATAATAAAGTTTCTTAAACCTTTAATAAATGTGCATACAGTGCTTCGGTCAAATCTATTACTCTATTTCTTTCATAAACTTTCAGGTTTTTCCCACAATTTTTATTATACTCGTAAGATTATTTATTGAAAAGTCGAATCAAAGCGTTTTCAAGATTTAATCAAAAAAGCCGACACCCCTTGTGTCAGCTTACTTATCCCAATCTTTTTTAAATTGATTTTGTTTCATCTCAAGATCATCAAGCATTTGAATTAATCGATCAATATCATCAACATCTGTAGATTCCGGATCCATTGAGTCCAGAACTTCTAAAAACATATTTAATCGATTTTTCAAATAAGATAGTTGGGAATCCTTGTCATGTACTGCGTTACCCATTATTTCGCCCCTTTCAGATAAGTGTATCGTAGACTATTTTAAATTGTTTGACAAGTATCTATTGTTCACTCACAGGATGTGTAAAAAACATGTTCATGTTAAAATGAAAGGTATGCTATTTTCTTATAGCTTTTATTTCTAGAAAAGCGCAAGCGCCTTGTTCAGCCCCGACAAGCATAAGGCGATTTGGAATAGAAGGCGTTCTTTGCCTTCAATTCCAAATTGACTTATGACCTCGAGGGGCTAGGCGCTGCAGCTGGACACCAACACTAAGTACAAAATTTCAAACTTTCCTACCTTTAAAAAAAGGAGCATAAACAAATGAATGCACTAAAATCTGCAAACCCTATTACAACGTCATATGATCCATGGGAAGCTTATTTAGATGTACAGCAGTATGGGCAAATGACGTTAACTAACATAGAATTTACCACAACAACACTTTGTAATATGCGTTGTGAACATTGTGCTGTTGGTTATACACTGCAGCCTAAAGATCCGCAAGCACTTCCGATAGAGCTGTTATTAAAGAGATTGGATGAGGTACCAACCCTGCGTTCCCTCAGTATTACAGGCGGGGAGCCGATGCTTTCCTTGAAATCAGTCGACCAATATGTTGTTCCTCTTTTAAAGTATGCCCACGAACGAGGTGTTCGTACACAAATAAATTCAAATTTAACTCTTGATTTGAAACGCTATGAAAAGATTATTCCTTACTTAGACGTTTTACATATCTCACATAACTGGGGCACAGTTGATGAATTTGTTGAAGTTGGTTTTGCTGTGATGGACCGAAAACCAACCTATGAACAACGAGCTAAATTGTTTGAACGAATGATTGAAAATAGCCGTGCTCTTGTAAAAGCCGGAGTAATTGTATCGGCAGAAACGATGTTAAACAAGCGAACACTTCCATATATTGAGAAAATCCATAAGCAGGTCGTAGACGAGATGCATTGTCAGCGTCATGAAATTCATCCTATGTATCCAAGTGATTTTGCGAGTGCATTGGAAACCTTGTCACTTTCTGAAATGCGAAAATCCATTCATCATTTACTTGATATCAGAGATGAAAACACATGGATGCTATTTGGTACATTACCCTTCTACGCTTGCAGTGAAAACCCGGAAGATATCGAACTTATTCAACGCTTAAGAGAAAGTAAAAATGTCACTGTGCGCAATGATCCTGATGGCCGCTCACGCTTAAATGTGAATATTTTTAACGGAGATATTATCGTGACGGATTTCGGTGATACACCTGCTCTTGGAAATATAAAGGATAACACCCTTCAATCCGCCTATTCAAAATGGATGGATTCTACTATAGCAAAATCACTAAACTGTCATTGTCCGGCTGTTCAATGTCTAGGTCCGAATGTACTTGTAAAGAATAGTTATTATCAAGATATTGACTTTACGAAACGAAAATCAAAGATCTAAGGTGACAAAATGGAAACAATAAAAGAACTGTTGGGATTAAAAGTCGTTCAAATCATACTAGTTGCTGTCATTTTAGTAATAAGTGTGACATTGATTAATTTTATTGTTGGTAAGTTTTTCAAGAAAACGAACTTCATTGAAGAACGAAAAGAAAAAACAATTGAAAGCTTGATTCGGTCATTAACGAAATATACCGCTACCATTAGTTTTATTTTGTATCTTCTTTCTCAATTTGTTGATAATTTCGGCTCCATCTTAGCCGGAGCCGGTGTAGCTGGAATCATCATCGGCTTCGGTGCTCAAAGCCTTATTAAAGATATTCTTGCAGGTATGTTTATTATCTATGAAAAACAGCTTCATCAAGGTGATTTTATTACGATAAATAATACGTTTCATGGAACTGTTGAGGAAATCGGTCTTAGGTCATTAAAGATTCGTGAATGGAGCGGAAAGCTTTTAACGATCAGTAATGGTGAGATAAAACAAATTCACAACTACAATATAGACCGGATGCGGGTCATTGAGCGTGTTGTTATTAGCTATCGAGAGGATCCGGACACTGTTTGGCAAGTCCTTGAGGAAGCATGCAAAAAAATCAATATGGAATTTGAATCTTGTTTAAAAAGAGATTCCGTTAATGAAATAATCGAGCTTTTTCAAGTGTTCGGCATTACATCCCTTAATGGTCAATTTCGCGGCTATGAATACACGATTATCGGTTTAGTTGATGATCAATTTTATTGGAGTACAGCAAAAGGAGCACGGAGAATAATTGCTAAAGCTTTATTTGACGCTAATATTAAACTTGCGGAATCACGTGTACTTATAGACCAAAGTGAAAAAGAGCTTTCCAACTAAATGAATTGGAAAGCTCTTTCCTCTTTATCTTGGGCGGTCAGATGTGACAAATCCAAATGAAGCATGATCTTGCAGAGGAATCCACGCACCGATTCCTTGTGAAGTGATATTTTTCACCACAATACTTCTCTTATTTCCCTTTAAGACCAGATATACTTCACCATACGTAACTTTACCTTTTTCATTGACAGCCGGTGCATATGCATAGAGATAACCCAGCTTTTTTGGAGGAACATTATAGACCTGGTCTTTCTTCGTTCCAGCTCCAATAATGGTCTCAAAAGCAAGTGGTAAGTTTGTTTTCTTCATTGCTTTAAGAAGCATCATTTTCTTGACATGTTCTGCTTCAGGAACTTTTGCTGTTAAACCGCCTTTAACAGATTTTTGTGCTTCTTGACGATAACTCATTTGAATTTGTGATTTTCCACCGCGATTATCCTGATAATTAGTATTTATTTTTTGATACTCCCAATTTGTCGCCGTTTCGGATGATTCATAATTCAACGCCCATTCTCCCAAGTAAATTGTTGCCCGGTAGCCAAAAGCCAATGGTGCATCAGAGATCGTTGATTCGTTTAAAATACGAATTAAATCAGGGTTTTCAATCGGAACCTCGGCTGTGTCGATCAGCTGCTGTGTTAACTCACTTGGTTGTAAGTACGGTAAGTCTTGAGTCGGGTTTGGATACGTATTTTCCTTCGATATTTCCATGACAGAGCCGGGAATTTTCGGTTTTTGAGGTTTTCCTTCTGCTAAAACAACACTTGAAAAACTAAATGATAAAAGCAAAACGAAAGAAACGAGCAATCTCTTTTTCATTTTCTTTACTCCCTTCAACATGCTTATCCATATTGTTTTCAAGTGTACTACTGTTTATCCAGAAAAATCCCTTCGTTTATTTGGAAGTTTTTTCAACAAATACGTTTATCTTTTCAACAACAAGTCATAGCGTGCTGATACGGGTTTTGAGAACATTTGAATAATCGGGCCGATTAAAAATGTAATAATAATTGTTCCTATTCCAATCGGACCTTGAAAGATAAATGCTAATATTAACGCAACGACTTCACCTATTGTTTTAGCCACCATGAAATTAAGAGAAAATCTTTCATGTAAGGAGATCATTAATTGATCAATAGGATTAGCCGGGAACTTTGTTTGTAAATACATTGAAACCCCAAGAGCGATGAAAAAGATACCTAATAATAAAGAAACAACTTGTTTTAATATTCCATCAAGAAACATGTTTTTAAACACAACGAGCATCCAAAAATCAACGAAAAAGCCAATTAATAGGATTGTAATGATGGCCAAAAATTTCGGTTTTCCTTTTGTTATGAAAGCATTTATAAACATCAAGATAACACCGATCACAAATACCCAGCTTCCTACTGTTAGACCAATCACTTTCGAAAGCCCTACATTCAGCGCATCCCATGCTCCTGCTCCTAAATTTGCTTTTATTGTGAACGTCACACCAAGTCCCATAAAAAACAAACCGATTAAATAAAAAAAGACTCTTATTTTCATGATTATGTTTGTTCCTTTCCCATGTAGATGTTAATTAAAATATGAGGACAACCATAACTTTAAAACAATTTCAAAAATAAATAAACAGAAGATTTACAAATTAGCACATATGCTGTAAAATAAAATTATACGAAAGGTATCTGAGTTTTTAATGATGCTTTTTGCAAGCGTTACCAATTTCTCTAGTTATCTGTTTCGTCCTACACAAATTATAAGACTCTGTGTAATCATACACAGAGTCTCTTTTTTTGATTAGCCCGGTAGTAAATAAAATCCAATTCCAATGATAATATATGCCGCTAGTAAGGTTGCCCCTTCAAACCAGTTTGTATCACCGTCATTTGTGACCGAGATGGTTAAAAAGACAGCTGTTGCCATTGATATTAACTCAGGTAATGTAAAAACGAGCGCCATTTTCTCTGTAAATAAAAGTGAAATTAATACAAGCAATGGAGCTACAAACATCGCGACCTGCAAAGTTGATCCGACTGCGATTTCTACGGCAATGTTCATTTTGTTTTTATAAGCCATAAGGACGGCTGAAGCATGCTCTGCAGCATTACCCACAATGGCAACAATAATAACTCCTATAAATAATTCAGACCAGCCAAACCTTTCTCCAACTGTCTCAAATGTATGGACTAAATTTTCAGATACATATGCTACCGCTACTGTCGCAAGTAACAAAATCGCGATGGCTTTTCCTTTTTTCCACTCTGGCTCCTCATGTACTTCCACTTCATCTGTTTTTTGCTGATAAACGCCCCTGTGTGTAACTAATTTGAAGAACAATGCTGCTAAATAAAGAATAATTAGGATAATTGAGATTCCCACACTTAAAGAAATTGTACCTGCAGGATCCATTTCTGTTGTAAACACTTCCGGAATAACAAAAGCAACAATGACAGCAAATATTAATAAGCCTGAATTATGTCTTGCATCATAAATATTAAATTCTTGGCGCTTATATTTTAGCCCCCCGATAAAAAAGCTCAAGCCTGCAACAAGAAGCAGATTTCCCACGACTGAACCTGTTAACGATGCCAACACAACACCTACAAGTCCGGCCTTTAAGGCAAAAATGGATATAATGAGCTCAACTGCATTCCCAAAGGTTGCATTTAACAGCCCGCCTATTCTTGGACCAGCTACAATCGCCAGGCTTTCCGTGGCTCTACCCATAAACCCTGCAAGAGCAATGATCGTTAAACAATACACCACAAACATAAGAACTGATGGCCAATGCATCAAACTTCCAGCTATCGATAGAGGCAATCCCATTAATACAAAGATTGTGAAAATACGATTAACCATTTGAACTCTCCATTCCTGAACATAGTTTATGAAGTTATTCTTCACATTAAAGGAAAAAATATCCTTATATAAACTACTTGTTTTATGAATGAAGTTCCCTTTTACTAACCTATTAAAACTCTAGAGTAATTCAAACGTCTCTTCAATTTCGATGCTTCCAGCAACAGATTGTGCCATTGGGCAATTTTTATTTGCTAATACGATTGATTGATGAATTTTCTTTTCATTTAAATTTTGCCCTTTGATTTTATAATGAATATGTATCTTATCAATTCGATTTGCTTTTTCTTCATTCCTTTCAACATTTGTCGAGATCGCGATATCCTCTATATCAATTCTCTTTTTCTTTAAAATTTTCCTTAACACACCGCCACTGCAAACAGCAATGGATGCAACCATTAATTGGTAAGGACGATAACCATACTGTTCGTCACCTGCTACATGAAGCTCACCAAATTCAGTTGTTGTTGTAAAACCTTCTTCTTCTTTCATTTTAAAATTCATTTTGATTCACCTCATCTTTTTTAAGTAAGAAGCATAAAATTTTGTACTTAGTTTTAGTGTCTAGCTCCAGGCGCCATCGGCTCGAGGTCATAAGTCAAATAGGAA
The DNA here is from genome assembly GCF_055808295.1 of Metabacillus sp. KJ11-3. NCBI lineage: Bacteria > Bacillati > Bacillota > Bacilli > Caryophanales > Bacillaceae > Metabacillus > Metabacillus sp. KJ11-3. Next base: position 4,053,175 of record NZ_CM147865.1, read on the forward strand.
TTGAAGGCAAAGAACGCCTTCTATTCCTATTCGCCTTATGCTTGTCGCCGATAGGCGGGCGCCTTGCGCTTTTCTAAAGTTATTGTATCTGAAAACTGTATTTCATTAAAGGTGTTTGCTCTTGTTAAATTTCCTATTTCAGTATAAAGTATTACTGGCATTTGATGAATTTAGTTCATACGGAAATTGAGGGTTGCATATGAATACTCACCGATTAAGATTTTGGATTTTAGTTTCAGTCGTAGGAATATCTGGCTTTAGCCAAGGTATGCTGTTACCGCTGATCGCGGTTATTTTTGAAAATACCGGGTTGTCATCTGACCTTAACGGCCTAAATGCTACTGCACTTTATATCGGCATTCTGTTGGTATCTCCTTTTATGGAATATCCATTAAAGCGATTTGGATATAAACCGATTATTATATTTGGCGGGCTAATTGTAGCCTTATCACTTGCCCTGTTTCCTTTGTGGCAAACATTTTGGTTTTGGTTTTTCCTGAGATTGTTTATCGGAATTGGTGACCATGCCCTACATTTTGCTTCACAAACATGGATCACTTCCTTTTCATCAGAAGAAAAACGCGGGCGCAATATTTCTCTTTACGGTCTTTTCTTTGGGCTGGGTTTTGCAGTAGGGCCTCTTCTCGCTCCATTGGTTACAATAAATGAAGCACTCCCATTTATTATTTCATCGGTGCTTTGCTTTGTTGGCTGGTTGTTAGTATTTTTGTTGAAAAATGATTATCCCGAACAAACAATTGAAGTAAATTCGATGAAAGAAACGTTAAAACGATTTAAACAGGCGTGGAAATATAGTTGGGTTGCTTTTTTACCCCCATTTGGCTACGGATTCCTAGAATCCTCTCTCAATGGAAGCTTTCCTGTATACGGATTGCGTATAGGCCTTGATGTACCAAACATATCTGTTCTCTTATTCACTTTTGCAATAGGGGCGATTACTTTTCAACTTCCACTCGGAATTCTTAGTGATAAACTAGGCAGGCGAACGGTATTGATGTCCATTCTTTTCATAGGCTTTTTAAGTTTTACGGCGGCCGGCTTTTTAGAGGAGTCACTGATAGCTCTAATGATCTGTTTGTTTATTTCCGGTATGGTTGTTGGATCAACATTTTCATTAGGGATCAGTTATATGACAGATCTTATGCCGAAAAACTTACTTCCTACCGGGAATTTGTTATGCGGGATTGCATTTAGTGTCGGAAGCCTTGCCGGTCCTTATTTTGGCGGACTTTTTATTGAATACACAACGAATATTAGTTATTTTATGATTATTAGTACAATGCTTCTTTTCATAGCTGTCGCTGTAACATTTTCAAAAACAAACAGCATGCCTGCTGCATCTTCGCAAAATATATCCAGCTGACATAGGTTTATCTATGTCGGCTTTTTGTTGATACTTTGTAGTTTTAGTGAGTTAATTTCCGCTCAGGATGCTCGCTTTCCGCGGGGCGTGCGGTGAGCCTCCTCGACGTGTAACGTCTGCGGGGTCTCACCTGTCACGCTGCTCCCGCAGGAGTCTCCCACCTTCCGCTCCAATTAACTTAAATTTTTCTGCCCAAATAAAAAAAATGATTGAACCGTCACAGTTAACTGTTATATAATACAAATAAATAAGATAAACTGTATCATAACAACAAAAAGGGAGATGGGATAATGAACAGGCAGGAACGAAAGAATATGATTGAATTTATTGAGAGAATGAAGGATATTGATAGGAACTCGTTTCTTTTTATGACAGATGCTGATATCGAACATATTTATAGTGGTATTTATCAAGATTTAATGGAGCATTCAGAGTAATAAAAAGCTGACTGGGATACGAATACCAGTCAGCTTTTTGTTTAATGGTAGCCGTTTTGTCCGTTTGCACTACCACTTGTTTTATGTTTTGGCTTTTGTTTTGAGTTTTGTTTGTTATGGCTTCCGCCTTTTTTTGTATGTTTTGTCATCATAATCCCCACCTTTTAAATAGTAAAGACTTTTGTCTTCTTGATTACTATTCCCGCGATGAGTTTTGACTATGAACAAAATCAATTGGTAACAAATTAACCGATTGTTTTTCTTTTATATAACATTGCATTTAATTCTCCGCCTAAAATAATGATCATTCCGGATAGGTAGAACCAGATCATCAGAACAATAATTCCCCCGATGCTGCCGTATGTTGCACTGTAATTTGCAAAGTTACCTACATAATAGGAAAAGGCCAACGATACGACCATCCAACCAAGAGTTGCCGCAAATGCACCGGGTAGTCCATCTTTTATATGTAATCGTTTGTTAGGTGCAACAAAATAAAGAGCTGTAAACACGATGAATAGGATGAGACCACTCACAAGCCATCTGAGAGTATTCCATATCGTTAAAAACTCTGCAGAAAATCCGAAATTAGAAAAAATAAATACACCAATTTCCTTCCCAAACACGGGTAATAAAAGTGCTACAATAATGACAAAAACCATGGCAATCGTCAGTAAAATCGCCATTCCCCTAGCAACAATAAACGAACGACTCTCATCTACATCATATGCTTTGTTAAAGGCACGAACAATCGCATTAATTCCGTTAGAAGCAGACCATAGTGTTGCAATAATACCAAAAGAGAGCAATCCGCCATTTCGATTATTCAAGATTTCATCCAGCGTAGTATTGATCAGCTGCATGGATTGCCCGGGAGCAAATTCAACTATTGTGTTTAGGACCTCGGTTTGTGAAATGGGAAGATATCCTATTAGCGTAATTAAAAAAATAAGGAACGGAAATAGTGATAATAGGAAAAAGTACGATAATTGGGCAGATAATCCTGGCACTTCATCACTTAAGAATCTAGAAACTAACTCCTTTATAAAAGATCCCTTTTTCAACAAAGAATTCACCTCACGATTAATCTCGTTTTGGAATGAACCGCTCCTTTGTTTCCTGAATTAGGCTCATCACTTGTGGAGTCGTTTCCTTTAACTCCTTCACCTTTTCATTAATAAATGTAATATCCTCTGATACCTCTTGAACTGTATCTTTGACAGAATCAATTGTTTCTCTCACTTCATTCGTCAGGACCGTTGGATCCTCTACATATCCTTTAATCTTTGATGATACATTCTTACTCGTTGTGATCACATCATCACGAGTTTTTTTGTCAAGCAATGAAACAACTGCTCCTACTATAGCTCCAACCAACATTCCTCTTACCAGTTTATTGCCGTTTGTCATAAAACATGTCCCCCTACTAAAGTTTATGTACTTGTTTGATCTCATTTAATAAGTTCACACAGCTTTTACTAACCATTTCATAAACCTCTTCAAAGTTACCTGTGTAATAAGGATCAGGTACATCAGCTACGGGAGAATCTTCTAGGTAATCAAGGAGCCTTTGGATTGTACCGGATTTTAGATAACCGGCTAGACGTCTAATATTCCCTACATTTTCAGAATCCATGCCGATTAAATAATCATATTGAGTTAAATCCTCTGCTATTAATTGTCTTGCTTTTTGACCTTTATAAGATATGTTATAACGATCTAAAATGCGACGCGTCCCCTCATGAGGAGATTTTCCAACATGCCAATTTCCAGTACCGGCAGAGTCAATGGTCATTTTGTCCTCTAAGCCTTCTTTCCTTACCAAATCCCTCATTACCGCTTCTGCCATTGGTGAACGACAGATATTTCCTAAGCATATAAATAAAACTTTTATCATGATATCCTCCCTGAGTTTATTTTCTTGACCATATTATAATATGTTTCAAGGAGATCATGAAGTTTTTGAATGCATAATCTCTTTTCATGTTAAAATAGACAGTAATTAGCTTGGGAAAGGATGAAGGGCATGAACCTTACTGAAAAGTCGGTTGAAAATGTTGAATACATGATTGAACAAATTAAAGAAAAACTAAGAGTTTTAAACTTAGGAGCCATCAAACCTTCTCACTTTGACGAAGAAATGTATGAAGAGCTAAAGGATATTTATGAACATGTTATGAAACGAAACTCATTTAGCCCAAATGAAATGCAGGCTATTGCTGAAGAGCTTGGAAACCTTAGAAAAGCGTAAGGCCTTGTCAGCCTAGGGACAGAGGCGCTGGAAGCTAGACACTTACACTAAGAACAGAATTTTATCTTTTCTTACCTTGTTAGAAAAGGATCATAAAATGATTCTTCCCCCCTTCTTACTTACATATGAATGTAAATAAGGAGGGGGATTTTTATGCTAAGCTGGTGGTTAGGAACACTCAGTATATGTGGATTCCTCATTGTCGCCATTGTACTTGTCTTATATGCCTTAAAAGGTGCCGTAAATGCAGAAGACTCCAATCGTATCGACCCATTGCCTTCTGACGATGAAATAGAAAAATAGGTTGTTTTTGGGCTGTCTCTTTTTAGAGACAGCCCTTCTTCATCTTTAAACAAACGTTTAATTAGCTAATAACTTTAATGACTCTCTCGTAAAAGCAGGTAAATCCTCTGGCGTCCGACTGGTCACTAATTGATTCTGACATACAACAACCTCTTTATCATGAAAATTTGCACCGGCATTTTTCAGATCAACCTGAATGGATTTATAGCCAGTCACATCTCGTCCCTCCAAGGTTTCAGCTGTAATGAGCAGCTGTGGACCGTGACAAATTGCAAATACCGGTTTTTCCGCATTCATAAATTCTTTTACAAAATTCACAAAACGATCATCTGCTCTTAAAATGTCAGGGGAGAAACCTCCTGGTATAAATAACGCATCAAATTCATTTGATCGCACCTCATCAATACCAGCACTTATTTCCACCTTTGCTTCACCCTGTTTTCCTTCAACTGTTTTCCCTTTTTCTTTTTCAATAGTTGTCAGAGTATGGCCAGCTTCTTCAAAGGCTTTAGCTGGTTCAGTATACTCGGAATCTTCAAAAGAACTTGTTAACACAACAGCGATTTTTTTTGACATGCTGTTCATCCTCCTTCAATTTTTGTATATATCATCAATACCCGGACAAGCCGAGGTTAAACTTTTTATCCATAAAATTCACTTAATAAATATTTTTTACAAAAAGTAGTTCTTGTTTCCCATATAATTAATATATTTATCATTGGAAGCGCTTTCTATAAATAACAAGAGGGGGAACTGGTTATGAGATTTATGAAGGTTTTAGGATTAATTTTTGGATTGATTATGATTTTTGCTTTACTTGGTGCTTGTAGTAATGACGTAAAGCCGCCTGCTACAACTGATACAACAACTGAAAAGCCTGGAACAGAAGAAGAAGATACTTCAAAGGGTTCGACTCCAAGAAATGAAACACTATATGTAAATGGATTACAGTGGGGACCACCTTCAACATTTAGTCCATTAGGCGGGAATCCATCATTCCCTGTTGCTTATGCAAACTCGAGATCACTCGTTTATGAAAATCTGTTTATGATTAACATGCTTGATGGTGCATTGGAGCCTTTACTTGGTACAAGTTATGAATGGACAAATGATACAACTCTTCACATTGAGCTAAATCCAGATGCAAAGTGGAATGACGGAGAAGCCTTTACGTCTGAAGATGTGGTTTATTCGTACGAGCTCGGAAACAAATACCCTATTTCCTGGAGTAATTTCTGGGAAGCCATTGAAAGTGTTGAAGCTGACGGTGAGAATGCTGTCAATATTAACTTAAAACAAGATAATCCTAATCGACTCACTGTTTTAGACAGTCTTCAATTAGTGCCTATGATGCCAAAGCATGTTTGGGAAGAAATTGAAAAAACACATAACAATGATATAGCTGCCATCCGTGAGGAAGTAAACCCTGAACCTGTTGGAACAGGTCCTTACAAAATGCATATATTTGATAACCAAAAAATTACGTTAATACGAGATGACAATTATTGGGGTCAACAGCTATTTGGAGGTTTACCGGCACCTAAATATATAAGCCATGTTATTTATAAAGATAATGCTGCCGGATCACTTGCCTTCAGTAAAGGTGAAGTAGATGTATCTCAGCAATTCATTCCTCAAGTGTGGAAAATGTGGGAAGATGGAGCCCCAATTAAAACATACTTAGAAGACAAACCATACTATCTGCCTGGTTCAATGCCGTCGATCTTCTTTAATACAACGAAGGAAGGCCTTGATAATCCTGATGTTAGAAGAGCGATTGCAATGGCAATTGATTACGATAAAATTTCTGAATTAGCGATGAGTGGATATTCCGGTGAAATGAAGCCATCCATTACCCTGGATACACCTTCCGAGTCAAAATTCGTTGATCAGGAAGCCATTAAATCCCTTCAATGGACAACAGATGTGGAGGGTGCTAATAAGTTGCTTGACAGTATCGGAGCTAAAAAAGGTGCTGACGGCATACGTGTCCTTGATGGAGTAAGACTTGGACCTTGGGAAATTGAAGCTCCATACGGGTGGTCAGATTGGAATGCTTCTCTTGAGATCGTCGCTCAAAACGCGAAAGCTATCGGTATTGAAATTAGAACCAATTTCCCTGAAGCTCCTGTGTGGACAAATAACCGTCAAACAGGAAAATTCGATATTATCATGGATACCCCTGCCGGTGCTGTAAGCCCGAGCCAACCTTGGAACAGAGCAAGAACCATCATGTACTCTGAAGGTGTTGCTCCAATTGGCGAGATGGCGTTTTGGAACTGGGGAAGATATAAAAACGAAAGAGCTGATGAGTTAATTAAAGAAATTCCTACTATTACAGACGAAGCCAAACTAAAAGAAATGTACACAGAGCTTACGAAGATTTATTTAGAAGACGTTCCAACTATTCCACTCATGTACAGACCTTGGGTATTCCATACAGTGAATGAATCAGTATGGGAAGGTTTTGCAACTGATGGAGACGGAAGCAATATTCCTCCACAAATTTCAATAGACGGAGCGGGAATAAAAGATCTCTATCAAATTAAAAATAAATAATTTCCTATCAGAAAGGTAGTTGGGGGACATTTCTCCCCCAACTTTCAATTAGAAAAATTCATATGGGGGTGCAGAACATACATGAACGCTTATCGGAAATTTTTCTTTAAAAAGTCCCTCTGGTATTTAGTGACGCTCATTATAGCCGTAGCATTAAACTTTCTCTTACCAAGACTTATCGATGGAAACCCTGTCAGTGTAATTGCTGGCCAAATGACACAAGGAATGACTGACAGTGATTCCATAAAAAAAGTGTATGATACCTTTGCCGAGGAGTTTGGAATCGATAAGCCATTATGGCAGCAATTTTTTATTTATTTAGGAAATCTTGTGAAGGGTGATTTGGGAACATCATTTGGACTTTATCCAACACCTGTTACATCAATTCTTGCATCAGCTGTACCTTGGACATTAGCCTTACAACTTCCTGCCATTCTAGTTGGGTGGATAATTGGAAATGCCTTAGGAGCTATTGCTGCTTATCGAAAAGGTATTTTTGATAAAGTACTTTTTCCGACATTCCTGTTTATTAATTCTATTCCATTCTTTATCCTTGCGATCATTATGCTGTACATCTTCGGATTAACTCTTAATTGGTTCCCTACATCTGGCGGATACAATTATCAAATGACGCCAAACTTAAGTTTTGAATTTATCGGATCTGTAATAAGCCATCACTTTCTTCCGTTTTTATCAATTGTTTTAGTCACAATTGGTGGTCAAGCTATCGGAATGAGAGAGATGTCTATCTATGAATTAAACACAGATTATGTCCTTTATAGCAAATTATTAGGAATAAAAGATTCCACAATTGCTAGATATGTATTTAAAAATGCAATGCTTCCGCAGATTACAGGTCTGGCATTATCAATTGGTACGATGATTGGCGGATCGTTAATTACTGAAATTGTCTTTAGTTATCCCGGCATTGGGACATGGCTATTTACAGCCATTCGCCAACTGGATTACCCGCTCATCTCAGGTGCCACTCTCTTAATCGCGATTTCTGTTCTTTTAGCGAACTTTACAATTGAGATCATCTATGGCTTAGTTGATCCAAGAATCAAAGCGACACAAATGGAGGAAGAATAATATGAATAGTTCTTTTCAAATATTAATTCGCTCCCCTAAATTTCTAATTGGTGCTATTTCCTTTTTATTAATGCTTGCATTTGTCACGATATATCCGCTAATTAATACAAGTGATCCGACAGAAATGGTAGCATTAGCCTTTCAACCTCCGAGTGCTGAGTTACTATTAGGTTCCGACAACTTCGGTAGAGACTTATTTTTGGAGCTTGTCCATGGTATTAAAACTTCCATTTTCGTAGGTTTAGTTGCCGGTTTAAGTGCAACCATCATTGGGTTAATTATCGGGTTGTCAGCAGGATACATCGGTGGAATTGTTGATGATATTTTAACAGCGGTAACAAATATCTTCATTGTTATTCCTTCTTTTATTGTCTTAATCTTGATCTCAGTAAGCATTGATTCAAGGAGTACATTGATTACCGCGATTGTCATCGGGATTACCAGCTGGCCGTGGACTGCTCGTGCGGTAAGAGCACAAACGTCTTCTCTTCGGAACAGAGATCATGTGAATATCGCCAAAATCTCAGGACACAGTACACCAAGAATCATTACGTTTGAGATTCTTCCTTATATCATGTCTTACGTCGTGATGGCATTTGTGTTGCAAACAGCATCAGGAATTCTTTCAGAAGCCTCCATTTCCATGCTTGGTTTAGGACCATATAATACGATATCACTTGGAATTATTATGAACTGGGCGTTAACCTTTGAAGCTCCTGTTTCCGGGGCATGGTGGGCTTTTATACCAGCCGCGATTTCCATTGCGATCATTACATTTTCCCTTTATTTGATGAACACAGGTATGGATGAAATCTTCAATCCTAAGATAAGGAGCTAAGATAAATGAGTAAAAACATTTTAGAAGTAAAGGATCTAAAAACCTACTATAAAACTAGATTAAAAGAAAAAGTCTTTGCTGTGGATGGTGTTGATTTTCATCTTGAAGATGGAAAAACGATCGGAATTGCCGGTGAATCAGGCTGCGGAAAATCAACATTGGCACTAAGCTTAATGGGATTTTATTTTCCCCCTACACTTTGGGAGCGGAACGATTTCAATCAATGATGTTGATATTATGAAGCTGGAAAAAGAAAAACTTAGAAAACAGGTACTGGGACGGGAAATTGCCTATATTCCACAAGCTGCAATGAATGCATTAAACCCGACAATTAAAATCATTCAATTCATTGAAGATATTATGAAGGAGCACCGTCCGGAACTAACAAAAAAGCAAGTCTATGAAATGGCTTCCAAAAGATTTGAGACATTAAATCTATCTTCTAAAGTATTACATTCATATCCTAATGAATTATCCGGCGGTATGAAGCAAAGGACCGTTATTGCGATCTCAACGATTTTAAACCCTAAGGTTCTTATTGCCGATGAACCAACCTCTGCCCTGGATGTTACGTCACAAAAAGTAGTGATCAAGCTTTTAAAAGATTTATTAGATAAAAAATTCATTCGTTCATTAGTCTTTATCACACATGAGCTTCCTTTGCTTTATCATGTAACAGATGAAATCATGGTCATGTACGCGGGGGAAATCGTAGAAAGAGGAAAAGCGGAAGATGTCATCTTCAACCCGATACATCCTTACACAAAGAAACTGATGGGATCCATTATCGTTCCTGAATCAGGAATGAAAGACCATAAATTAGCAGCCATTCCAGGTGCTCCACCAAACTTAAAAAAGAAACTACAAGGCTGCCGATTCGCAGACAGATGCTCTTACACAACAGATGAATGCAGAAGCAGCAAAATAACGACCACACATGTTGGTGACCGTTTGTATCGATGTCGAATTGACAGTGACACACTAAAGGAGTGGTACGCAAATGAAGCCTGATCAGGAGCTATTAATCAGCGGCAAAGATATCACCAAGGTCTTTGGATATGGTAAAAGCAAAAATACTGCTGTTGATTCTGTCAACTTTGCCTTCCACCGCGGTGAAATCATTTCAATCGTTGGTGAAAGCGGTAGCGGAAAAACCACATTAGCTAAAATTGTCATGGGACTATTAAAAGAAACAAGTGGAGAAATTACCTATAAAGGGCAGCCTCGTAAACTGAAAAATCATCGTGATCGAAAAGCCTATTGGCAAGATATCCAAGCGATCTTCCAAGATCCGTTTTCTTCCTTCAACTTGTTTCACAAGGTTGAAAAATTATTAAACGATTGTATAGATCTGCAAGGACTAAAGCTCTCAAAAGAAGAACGATTCGAAAAAATGAAAGAAGCCTGTACGTTTGTAAATCTTAAGTTTGAAGAATTGTATAATAAATATCCATTTGAACTGTCGGGCGGACAAATGCAGCGGCTCATGATTGCGAGAATATTTCTCCTTCACCCAAAGGTACTTCTCGCTGATGAACCAACATCCATGGTTGATGCATGCTCCCGTTCTACCATACTTGATATGTTACTAAAGCTACGAGATGAAAATGATATGACAATTATTTTTATTACACATGATGTAGGATTAGCCTATTATGTAAGCGACACCCTATACATTATGGAAAAAGGAAAAATTGTTGAACAGGGCAGTGCAGACCAGGTTCTAATAAACCCGCAGCATCCATACACCCAGCAGCTCATTTCAGATGTACCGAAGCTGAATGAGGAATGGAACTTAGGTTAAAAACAAAAGCGGAAGCGCCTTGATTAGCCTCGGGCAAATAAGCCAATTTAGAATAGAAGGCGCTGGATGTAGATGTGCATATCCATCGTTTATTTTAATAATTTCCTGACTAAGAAAAAACGAACAGCCAACTTAACATAAGTTGGCTTTTACACCTTCAATTTCTTTAATAAAATCAATAACCTTCTTTTCATACCCTTTAGGATCTATATTGAAGGCTTCTGCATGACCTGCATGTGGAACCAAGTACAACTTTTTGTTTTCTTTTTTCCTTTTAAACATGTCTAAAGTCATTTGTAAAGGAATGAAACGATCTTCTTTTCCATGTATAAATAAGATTGGCGTTTTGGTTTTTTCCAAACCTTTTATAGGAGAAACCTCAGGAAAGCTCCATCCGTGTCTGAGCTTAATGACGAAGCTCACCAAATCAATGATCGGATAAAAACGCAGTTTAAAATCAAGCTTCAGCCTGATCCGTAATAATGTCGAAAAGTCACTGAAGGCACAGTCTGCAATACAAAACTTCACTCGATGATCTCGTTTACTTGCCTCCAACGCAGAAGCCGCACCTAATGATTCACCTAACAAGCCGATAAAAACCTCTTCACCCATTTCAGCGCAAAAATAATCAATCCATGCTTTTAAATCATCTTTTTCATAATAGCCAAATGATGTGTATGTTCCTCCGCTTAATCCATGAAATCGATGATCACATAACAGAACATTGAAACCCCTTCTTTGAAACATATCGACATACTTAAAACTCCCAAATAATGACCACTTTATACCATGTGCGATGATCATTACTTTCCTGCTATTTTCCACAGGAAACAGCATCCCATGGAGTTTATAGCCATAATAAGATGGAATAAAAAGTTCTTCTTTTTTCTTTTCCTGGAACAAGCGATCATCTATTTCACCTTTTTGAATGCCAAGCTTATATGTTTTTTCATAAGGTACCTTTTTCGGTGAAAGAAGCAGCCGGCTTACGAGGTAAAGGCTGATTAAAAACATTAATAAGGAGCTTAGCACAATCCAGATAATCCAATTCACCATCAACTTCTCTTCCCTTCTAGGCTTTTTTATAGTTTATTTAAAAGGCTAGAAGGTGTGAAAACTAATTTGGGTGTTTTCCCATAATTACGTGTTATAAATCCAGATATACTTGAGAATTGATTCGTTCCATTTCGCCGCAGAAACTTGCTTTCCGCAGGGAGGAAGCTAAGCCTCCTCGGCGTAAACGCCTGCGGGGTCTCAGTTTTCTTCTCTTCCCGCAGGAGTCAAGTTTCTTCCGCTCCATTCCACTAAGTTTAAAGTACCTAAAGGCAACAATCTTACACATACATCATTACAAAAAAAACCTTCACGAAGGGTGGTACAATTTCATTCGCGAAGGATTTTTTATTATATTGTCCATTGATCATGAACGACTGCGACAAGCTTCCACTCACCTGTTGAGTCTTTTTCGAACACGAGGTTTAATGCTTTCCAGTCCATGTTTTCATTTTCCTCTGTCCCTTTTACGTAATACTCCACCACATGGGCATCCGGGAAGAAGTCTTGAATATTTTTAATTGTATTTCCTCTTGGCTTTGCTGGATTTAGCACAACTTCATCTGCTTCAGCGAAGTTAGCGTCATAAATAAATTCATTGAAATACTCTAAAGGTGTTAGCTCAATTGGTTCTCCACTTCCATCTCGTGTGCCCCATGTCTGCTTGTCCTTTGATTGAAAAGTGTTGACTATTTCGTCCTTTTTCATGGTAATGGCATCTTTTTCGATATGAGCGTAAGGAGAAAATACTACCCCCTTCTCTTGATGAACATAGTTTGTAAGTTCTTCGGCATTTTTTGCTTTTATGAGGGAGATTACCTTATCGGCTTTTTCTTGGACCAGTTGTTCTTCCGATTTTTCAGGAGTGTCTTGATTTTGATTGCTTTCTTGTTCCGGGTTTGTTTCTTCTGACTCTTCTGCTCGTTCAGGTTGCTCTTCGGTTGTTTGTTGGCAGCCTGATAGGAGAAGCAGGCCAATTAGAATAAAAGCGGAAATGGTTTTGTTCATGTTAGCCCTCCTCGTTTTGGTTGTATTGTCCATTTTGCACGTTCTTTGGGAAAATTATTAGTGGTTATTGAAAAATAGCTCTCAGTACCTAAAAATAATAGTCAATTTAAGTTACATACAAGGTCCGTTCCATTGCGCTCCAGACACTCCATTCGCCGGGGAGGAAGCTGAGCCTCCTCGCCTTCGGCTGCGGGGTCTCATCCTTTCCTCTACTTCCCGCAGGAGTCAAGTGTCTTCCGCTCCATTTCACTATTTTCATTTAAATAAGTATGAAAGAATGGAAATTCCCCAAAACACATTTAAAAATAGCTAACACAATACCTTATTTAAACCGGTCCAAAATCTTATTTTTATAAAATGATGAGGCTGGGGAGTTAAGTGGGTTTCTTTTTTTCATTAGTGTTTCTATTTTTAATTGTTTTTCCCATTTTTTCTGTTCTAAAACTTCAGATTCTTTTAAGTCATCACAGGCAAGAAGCAGGTCTTCGATGGAGCTGATGTCTTTTTTTTATTGGTCAACATCATCAAGCATACCTGAGTTTTTAAGTACTTTGTATGCTACTCGTAATTCTTGAGGGATATGTGACAGATCATCCAATTTCAAGGGTTTTCCTTGACCGGGGAGGTTGTCAAATTGGCCTTCTTGAATTGCCTTTTTTATCTTATCCTCCGCTATGATTGAAAACAGATCCATGGTCTCACTCCTTGTAATTATTATTTTTTTAAAATACTAAATCTTCGTTGTATTACGAGTCCCGAAAGAGTATGATGAACGATAGGATTAAAGAATTGAGGTTTAAAATGGTGAGAATTAAAGACTGGGATACTAACCTTAAAATACGTTTGTTTGGTGAAGCATTAATGAACATTACCTATTGGATGTTCTTCCCCTTTTTAACCATCTATTTTGCAGGTGAGTTCGGCAAAGAAAAAGCTGGTCTCTTTCTTATTATATCGCAAGTGTTCTCTGTTCTTGCAAACTTAATGGGAGGGTATTTTGCTGATCGTTTTGGGAGAAAAACAATGATGGTACTTGCAGCATTTGGTCAAGGCATTGCATTTATCCTTTTTGCTTTTTCAAATTCCCCTTGGCTTGAAATACCGATCTTAGGATTTATCTGTTTTGCTTTTGCAGGTGTTTTCGGTGCCTTTTATTGGCCTGCTTCACAGGCGATGGTCGCAGATGTTGTGGAGGAAAAGCATCGAAGCAGTGTTTTTGCTGTTTTCTATACATCTATTAATATAGCTGTTGTCATCGGACCGATTTTAGGTACTATTTTCTATGTTAATCATCCATTTGAGGTGTTAGTTGCAGCAGGGGTCGTCTGTATCTTCCTTTCTCTTTTACTTGCAAAACAAACAAGAGAAACAGCTCCCGCCTACAAAACAGATACGAATGAAGAAGCAGCTAAATGGTTCAGCCCCATCATTAAACAAGTTCGAGATTATCAAATTATCTTTCGTGATAAAGCATTTTTATTATATATTATAGCAGGAGTTCTTGTTGCACTTACCTTTATGCAATTGGACATGATTCTCCCTGTCTATATTACAGATACCATCCATCAACAAGAAATGCTTTCAGTTGGTAGTTGGTCACTTTCTCTAGATGGTGAGCAGGTATTCGGCATTATTTTATCTGAAAATGGTTTTCTTGTTGCTTTATTTACGATTTTTATCACAAAGTGGATGACGAAATACAAAGAAAGAAATGTATTTATACTCTCCTCCATTGTCTATGGTTTTTCCATGCTTGTTTTTGGATTTACACAGTCTATCTGGTTATTCATCATTGCCATGGCGATCTTTACGCTTGCAGAACTCATGACGGCCGGAATTCAGCAAACATTTGTGTCAAAACTTGCACCTGAGCATATGCGCGGCCAGTATTTCGCTGCGGCAAGCCTGCGGTATACAATCGGCCGAACAGTTGCACCGATCGCTATTCCAATGTCATTATGGTTTGGATATCAAACCACATTTATCATTCTTGCTTTGTTCGCATTTTTCAGTGGATTTTTATATTATGCGATGTTTAAGAGGGCAGAAACGAAAGTGATAGAAAAAGTTGAATTGAGCTAGTGAGATAGAAAATGAGTAACATTGAAATATTTTTCTTTCCCCTTTCCCTCTATAGCGCTTTTTTTACTAAATTAGTAAAATTCAACCCCTTTTCATAGCTTTTTATGGATGTTACAATGACACCACAAAACTTAACATAGCTTCTATTCCGATGACGGAGTAGGGGCTATTTTCGTCCCGTCTGTTTGGGATGATAAGTTTTTTCTAAAAAAAGCTGAAAGGGTGATTTCAATGCATCGCGGTAGCAAAGGATGGTATGTGAACGAACTGAAGAAAATGGGTGTTCGCCGTCATGAAGAGAGAAAACTCGAAAGCTATAAAAAACATTTTCTAGCTAATCTACTTGAAAAACATTCTAAGTAATAAGAAAAGCGCAAGGCGCCCGCCTATCGGCGACAAGCATAAGACGCTTAAGAATAGAAGACGTTCTTTGTCTTGAATTCCTGAGCGGCTTATGACCCCGAGGGGCTAGGCGCTGGAGCTGGATGAGGTCACCCATCCGCAGTACTTACTAAATGAGCATTTTCCAAATGAATGAAGGATGACTCACACAGATGGAGTCATCCTTTTTTAATATGGGCGTTGTTGGTAAAAATAATTTGGCTTTACCACCTTATTTTCATACCTTTGATGAAAAATATCAGTAGTCGCTGGGGAAACTGGCGGGATTAACCACGTCCAATCACCAGTAAGCTTTCTACAGCTTGTACGCTCATTTTGTTCAAACAGCTTGAATTGTTGTGCAGCTGTATGATGGTCAACAATACTTACTCCCGCTGTTTTAAATGAGTGCAAAACCGCTACATTTAATTCTACTAATGCCCTGTCTTTCCATAGCGTTGCATGTGTTTTCGTTTCTAAGTTCATGATGGAAGCGACCTTAGGTAACAGATTATAACGAAATGAATCTGCGAGATTTCTTGCCCCTATCTCTGTTTCCATATACCATCCATTAAAAGGAGCAGCCGAATAGACAATTCCTCCAAGTTCCAGCATCATATCGGATATGATTGGAACTCCGTACCATTTGATCTGCAAGTCCTTAAACTCTTCTCTTTCCGGATGAGTAATCGGTACTTCTAGAATATCTTCATGTTCTAAAGAATACCACTTTGGATTACGATCATCACATTGAATAACCAATGGCAATAGGTCAAAATTGGTGCCTTCCCCTCTCCACCCAAGCTTTTCACATTCTCTTGTAAATTCAATAGAGGCTGGATCTCCGATTATTCCATGTTCTCTTTCATACCCTGCATAACGAATAAGCTGATGGTTCCAAATCCGTAAACGGTCCGTGTTTCCACGTGAAGGCTTAAAAATTGTGATTGTCGGTCTAATCTTCCCTGAGTTTGTAGCAAATGAGATATGCTGCTGTAATGCTTTGAACACCTCTTCTTCTTTTTTTGCTTTTCGTTCATCAAAAACGGTTAAGGAGTTCCAAAATAATCTTCCAATACATTTATTGCTATTTCGCCAAGCCATTTTAGCACCATGCTCCAACTCTTCAAATGTATGCTCATAATAGCCGGTTTCAGCAATTTGCACCTTTACATCTTGTATTCTCATTTCTAACTCTGCATCTGACTTTTCAAGCTCATGATAAGCAATTTTTAGGAAATCAATCGCCTCTTGTTCTAGTTGTTTTGTGTTTGTAACCACTTGGCCACCTCTTATAATCTTTCTTCATTTTGGTCGAATGCATCAAACTTTTCCTTTACGCTCTCGTCCAATTTTAATACTCATTGTTTATATTTAAGATCCCAAAGCTCCTTTAACACAGGCATCTCTTCCATTTCTTCATTAGAAACATGGTCCCATTCAATTCCATTGGGTTTTTCGTAAGATGTATTTGTTTTTGTCATTCCTTTTTCTGTCGCAATCCAATCAACTGTTAAATCATATGTATCTCTTGGGATGTCTTCATGAACTAACTGTGTGCTATGAATGGACGTAATAATTGGAACCGGGGGATTTCCAAGCTCACGTACAATAGCATACTCCCTGTCTGCATAGCCCTCTCCTTTACCAAGTCGTCGTCCATCGGGGTGGATTGCAACTGAGCCTACGACCATTAAATCAATAGGAGGAATTTCGGTTAATGGTATTTCTTTTCCGTACGATTTTATATGGCTTAAGCTGGCAGCTTTTCTTTCCTCTCCAGTTGGAACCCACTCCGGTTTTACCATAATAAAGCCTGCTTTGAGACGTGGAGTTGGGACCAGTAGTACTTTCCCATCTATAAGGATTTGTTTTCTTAATGGAAGTTGTGGAGCATCCGGATTTACTTTTACAACCTTTGCTTCTTTATATACAGACATTGAAGCAATATGTGCTGCGGCTTTTTCTGCTCCTTTAAAATTTGGAATTCGGTTTACTAATGGAAAAGGAAAGCGTCCATTCTTTTCGTCTGTGAGCTTCTTCCACACCTTATGTCTTATTTCATCTTTTGTCGTCATTTCAATAACTCCTTTTTTATGTTAACACTAGTATCATACCTTATAAAAAAGGCCTAAAACAATTTCACATAATTGCTTTAGGCCTTACTAATAATTATTAACTTTGCTCAATTTCTTCAACAAGAAGTGATAATTCTTCCCATCTTTCCATTGTTTCTTCTAGTTTATTTTCAACCTGCTCTTGTTCCTTATATAGCTCAGTTACTTTCCCGATGTCACTTCCTGCAGCGGCGATTTCCTGCTCAAGCTGTGTTTTCCGCTCTTCGAGTTCAGCAATTTTATCTTCAATTTGCTCCCATTCCTGTTGTTCCTTGTAGGATAGGCGTTTTTTCTTATCTTTTTTATACACAGCCTTTTCTGGTGAGGGAGCCTCTTTTTCCTTCATCATTTCCTGTAGCTTTTTCTCTTCCATGTATTCCGAATAGCTTCCTTGGAACCTTGAGATATGACCATTATTTTCAAATGCAATTAAATGGTCCACAACTCTGTCTAGAAAATAGCGATCATGTGATACAGTTAACACTACCCCTGGAAACTGATCTAAATAATCCTCTAAAACACTTAATGTTTGTGTGTCCAAATCATTTGTGGGCTCATCCAGGAAGAGAACATTTGGTTCTTCCATTAAAACCTTTAGTAGATACAGTCTTCTTCTTTCACCGCCGGAAAGCTTGCGAATGTACGTCCACTGAGCAGCTCTCGAAAATAAAAACCGTTCAAGCATTTGTTCCGCCGTGATGACTTGATTGTCAATCGTGTAAACAACCTCTGCCGTTTCTTTAATGTATTCAACAACTCGAAGATCTTCGTCCATTTCTTCCTGTTCTTGTGTATAGAAACCGATCTTCACAGTTGTTCCTACTTCAAGCGTTCCCTCGTCCGGTTGAATTCGTCCTGCCATAATGTTTAACAGAGTTGATTTTCCTGTACCATTAGGACCTATGATTCCGAGTCTTTCACCAGGGTTTACTAAATAACTAAAGTCTTTAATTAACTGCCTGCCGTCATATGCTTTTGATATCCCTTCAAGCTCAAGCACCTTTTTTCCTAATCGCGTTGAACCTATTGCAAAGTCTAAATCCTGCTTTGCTTGTGGTCCTTTTTGTTCCTGTAGATCTTCAACCCTGCCAATACGCGCCTTTTGCTTTGTTGTTCTAGCTTTTGCCCCTCTTCTAAGCCAAGCTAATTCTCTTCTTAATAGGTTTTGTCTTTTTTCTTCTGCGTGTTCGGCATTCAGTTCTCGTTCTGCCTTTTTTTCTAAAAATACTTCATAATTACCTGAGTATGTGTAAAGCTGTCCCTGATCCAACTCAAAGATTTGATTTGTTACTCGATTTAAAAAGTATCTGTCATGAGTTATGAGCACAATTGAGCCTCTATACTGTGCTAAAAAACCTTCCAGCCATTCAATTGTTTCATTATCAAGGTGGTTTGTTGGTTCATCTAAAATCAAAATGTCTGCCGGCTGGATGAGGGCTTTCGCAATCGCTACCCGCTTCTTCTGTCCACCTGACAAATGAGTAACAGGTTTTTGGAAATCTGTAATTCCAAGTTTCGTCAGAACTGTTTTTGCGACAGTATTTGCCTCCCAGGCATCTTGTTGATCCATTTTTTGCTGCATATTCATTAACTGCTTTAACTTTGATTCATTTTCCGGATCCTTCTCCAACTCACTTAAAGCCAGTTCGTACTCCCTCATAACCTGCATGATTGGTGCATCTCCGAAATATATTTGATCTAAGATCGACAAGCCCTCTGTTAGCTCAGGCTCCTGTGGCAGATACTCAATACGTATTGAATTAGAGTGAGTCATTTCCCCTGAGTCAGCTGATTCAATTCCGGCTATTACCTTCAATAATGTCGATTTCCCCGTACCATTCACACCAATTAATCCGATTCTTTGTTTCTCTGCAATCGTAAAGGAAATATGATCAAATAAAACCTTCTCACCATATGTTTTATATAAATTTTCTACCTGTAATATACTCATCTTATCCAATCCTTCACAGTTTTTATCTCTGTATAGAATAACAGGTAGTTTGTAATTAGAAAAGCACAAGCAACTGTTAGCAATGTGTCGCAATAGACATATCAAGGGTTTCTTCTTCATGTCAAAATTAGCAGAAATTTTTTAGAAAATATTTCTTAATTTACGATTGCATTCACCTCAACGAACATATACTATATTAACTGTACTAACATTATTAATACAGTTAACACAAAGGGAGCTGCAAATGTTCCAGCTTGATGTGAGAAGCAGAAAGCCTATATACGAACAGTTAGTCGATAAGATTAAAGAGCTTATTATTCACCGCATCTTAAGACCTGATGAGCAATTACCCTCGGTAAGGGCGCTATCCAGTCAATTGACCGTTAACCCGAATACCATTCAAAGAGCTTACCGGGAGCTTGAAAACCAAGGATATTTATATTCCATTAAAGGGAAAGGAAACTTTGTTGCGGCAATTGAACAAATGACAAATGAACAAAACCTGTTGGATCTCAAAAAAGATATCCAAAAGCTTATTGCAGAAGCCATATACCTTGGGCTAACAAAAGAGGATCTATATGTCTTGTTTGATGAAGCACATCAACAAACAAAAGGAGGAAAGAAGAAATGATTAGAGTGCAATCCATAAGCAAAAAATACAACAAGCACTTAGCTGTAGATGATCTAACACTCCAAGTGAAAAAAGGCTCCATTTACGGCTTACTCGGATCAAACGGTGCGGGTAAAACCTCACTATTAAAAATGATTGCAGGCATTAATCGACCTGATAAAGGTACGATTGAGATTAATGATTTACCTGCTTATGAAAATTTAGCTGTAAAAGAAAAGGTTGTCTTTATTCCTGATGTTATTTACTTCTTTCCTCAAGCTACTGTTGCTCAGATGGCTTCTCAATATGAAGAATATTATCCAGGTTGGAGTAAAGAACGCTTTGAGCAACTGAGTTCCGCCTTTAATATTGAATTAAATCGGAAAGTTCACCGATTGTCCAAAGGAATGAAACGACAGGTCGCTTTTTGGCTGGCATTATCTGCAATGCCTGATGTTCTTATCCTTGATGAGCCTATTGACGGTTTGGATCCGGTTATGAGACAGAAAGTAAAGAACTTACTGTTCCAAGATGTAGCTGAGAGAGGGCTGACGGTCATTATTTCATCACATAACTTACGGGAAATTGAAGATTTATGTGATCATGTTGGAATCATGCATAATGGCAAAATCATCATCGAAAAGGAAATTGATGATATAAAATCGGATACTCACAAAATTCAATTAGCCTTAGCTGATCCAACCCATGAAGAGCACATATTAAATCAATTAACCATTTTACATCATGAGAAACGTGGAAGTGTTTCTCTCTTAATCGTTCGGGGCAGTGAAGAGCAGATCAACAAAATTATTCACTCATCCACTGTTCTCATCTATGATTTATTACCGTTAACATTAGAAGAAATTTTCATTTATGAAATGGAGGATGTAGGCTATGAAATCGAAAAAATCCTTCTTTAAACCTGCAGTGATTAAACAAGATTTTAGACAGCATGGCTGGGTTAGCATCGTCTACTTTCTCGGTTTACTATTCGCTGTTCCTTTAGGAATTCTACAGCTCGCTTCACAAGAGTACATTTTATTTACAGATTACGATAATTACCTGAAGGTCAATACTGAAATCCAGGTGTTATTATATTTTTCAATCCCTGTTGCAGCTGCTTTACTACTTTTCCGATATATCCAAAGCGAATCATCAGTAGATATGATGCACAGTCTGCCCATACGGAGAGAAACCTTATATGTTAGCCATATTATCAGTGGTCTACTATTATTAATTGTTCCGATCTTGATAACTGCCATCATTACATTTTTCGTCGCAAATTCTATTGAAGGTTTTGATGGGATTTTAACCTTTTCGGATTTATTAACGTGGACAGGTTTAACTATTCTTTTAACATGCATGATGTTTGCTTTTCCTGTAGCCGTCGGCTTAATAACAGGTATGACAACAGCACAAGCAATTCTAACATATGTATTCTTATTTTTGCCGATTGGCTTGGTTTCATTAGTTTCATATAATCTATCTTATTTACTGTTTGGCTTCACACCTATTTTCATTGAAGATAAGTTAATGTATTTGTCTCCTTTTATACGTTTTATTGAAAACTGGGGAGAAAGTGAACCATACTCAATGATCGAATTGATCATCTATTCAGGGATAACCATTTTGTCATTTGTATTGGGGTTAATCTTCTATCGTTATAGACAACTTGAACGAGCAACCGAAGTTCTTGCTTTCTCATTTTTGAGGCCAATCTTTAAGTATGGTGTTACCTTTTGCGCTATGATTCTGGGAGGAACCTATTTTTCAGTTTCAGGGTCCTTAAATTGGAATTGGATCATATTTGGTTATATTATCGGTGCTTTAATTGGATACACGGCTTCAGAAATGATACTGCAAAAAACTTGGCGTATCTTTCACCTTCGTTTCTTAACAGGTTTTGCTGTTTATAGTATCGTGTTTGTCACCATTCTTTTTAGTATTAAAACAGATGTATTCAATTATGAAACAAAACTTCCTAGAATGGATCAAATAGAAGAGGTTTACTTTGGTGAATCATACTATTTACAAGAATTAGAGGACAGTGATATAAATATAGATCCTTATTCTGACTCAAAACTTTATATCCAGGATATAAGAAACTTGCACGAGGAAATTATTCAACAAAGAGATTTTATTGAAAAGCAAAAAGATAATATTCATTTACACCAACTTTCAGCGGTTTTTGTGTACAGGTTGAATAATGGGAAAGAGCTGAAACGCGAGTATCAAATCCCGGTTAACACATTGCAGGATGAACTTAAACCAATATTGGAAGCAAGCGACTATAAAATGAATTTACCTGAATACCTACAACTCCAAAGAGATGATGTTATCAATATTCAGGTTGTTCCTTACGGCCCTAGCAATCAGCACAACCCTGTTATGATTACTGATGAAAAAGAAATTATGGAATTCAAAAAAGCAATAGAAAAAGACTTTCTATCACAGTCTGCAGATGATGTTGTAAGCACAGCTACCCCATGGGCTTATATCGAAATGGGATATAAACCAACAAACTTTGATACAAATTATATGCTTGACGGATATATGGTAGATTGGAAGAAATCTTATACTCATGTTACAAAATGGTTAGAGGAGCATGATTATCTAGAAAAAGCTCGAGTGGATGAAGATGATATTACGAAGGCAGAAGTGACATACGTACCTCATAATTCACAAGAGGATGTCTTTATGACAGAAGAGATATATGAAAGTGGCGAAAAACATGCAACAATTTCAGATAAAGAAACACTTTCTACAATCATCTATCATTTCTCTGAGTACTCCGAAGAAAACATGTACTATGTTAAGCTTACGTTAACTGATGGAAATGTATGGTACGGATCTATTCCCACTCAACATTTACCAGAAGAGATAAAGAGTCAGGTTCAGTAGTTGTTAAGGACAGTTCCCACATTATATTGGGGCTGTCCTCTTTGTTTTTTCCTTATTTCTTATTAACTTGTTTACCGCTTTTTTTCTGACTTTGGTGCTTGCTGTTCCCAACTTGTACGTCAGAACCAAATTCCACATCATTTTTTGCTTTTTGCTTTGCTAATTGCTGACTTGTTTGCTCAGCATTCTGCTTTCCTTGCTTGGACATGTTATCCCCTCCTTACGTCTTTTTATATTGTGCATTTTTAGGAAATTTACACAATAAAAGCGCAAGCGCCTTGATCAGCCCTCGGGCAAATAAGACACAAATGAATAGAAGAGTCCTTTGTCTTCAATTCATTTGTGGCTAGACCCTAGAGGCAGTCAACAACGCGACGTCCTGTGCTTCGTGGCTGGGCGCTGGAGCCGGATGCCGAGACTTATCCACAGTTCAAAAGAATTTTATAGTGTCATAAGCAACAAAAAATGGGTTAGCCACTATTGGCTAACCCATTTTTTTATGAAGCTTGATCTTGATCACTTTTATATTCTGTTTCCCAATAGTCTGCATTTTTTATTCCTAATGCTTTTGGATCAAAGACAGGGTCTTTCCCTTCCTTCTTTTGTCGCTCGTAATCTTTTAGTGCAAGTAAAGCAGGTTTAGCCAAAATTAAGATTGCGATAACATTCAGCCATACCATCAGTCCTAATCCGACATCTCCCAGAGCCCATGCAAGGCCTGCCGTTTTCACAGCACCATAGAAAGTTGCAGCTAATAAGATAAACTTAAGAATTAACATTGGAATTTTGTTATTTTTCCCGCGAAGTAAATAGGCAATATTTGTTTCAGCAATATAGTAATACGCCATAATTGTTGTAAATGCAAAGAAAAATAATGCAATCGCTACAAATCCAGCCCCAAACCCAGGGATAACACTATCAATTGCAGCTTGTGTAAATCCAGGACCTGCTTCAACACCTTCTAATTTGTTCACAATAAAGGAACCGTCCGGTGCCTGAGTATTATATAAACCTGTGAAAAGGATCATAAATGCTGTTGCTGAACAAACAAATAACGTATCAATATAAACAGAGAAAGCTTGAACTAAACCTTGCTTGGCAGGGTGTGAAACCTCCGCTGCTGCTGCCATATGCGGACCAGTACCTTGACCGGCTTCGTTTGAGTAAATACCCCGCTTTACTCCCCAAGAAATGGCCATACCGATTAAACCACCAAAGGCTGAATCCAATGCAAATGCACTGCGGAAAATAAGAGAAATAACTCCAGGTAATTCTGTAATATTCATTAAAATAATAACGAGTGATAAAGCTATATACCCTAAAGCCATGAACGGCACAATAAGCTGTGCAGTTGTAGCAATTCGTTTAACTCCTCCGAAAATAATAAATGCTAATAATAAAATAACAACTAAGCCAGTTGCTGCTTTTGGAATCCCAAATGCATTTTCCATTCCAACTGCAATGGAATTAGATTGAACTCCGGGCATTAAAACCGCCATGGCAATGAGTGCTGCAAATGCAAAAAGAACAGCAAACCATTTCCATCCAATTCCTTTTTCAATAAAATAGGCTGGACCACCTCGATATTGCCCGTCTTGTTTAACCTTATAAATCTGAGCAAGAGTAGACTCAATGAACGCACTGGAAGCACCTATAAAAGCAATTGCCCACATCCAAAATACTGCCCCGGGTCCCCCAAAAGCAATTGCAGTTGCTACCCCTGCGATATTACCTGTTCCTACACGTCCAGAAAGTGCCAACGCTAATGCTTGGAAAGAAGAAACTCCAGCTTCAGAGCTCTTACCTTTAAACATAAGAATGACCATTTCCTTAATATGCCTTACTTGCAGGAAACGAGTTAAGATTGAAAACAATAGACCAACACCAAGTAAAATATAAATAACAGGTGTACTCCATAAAATGCCGTTTAATGCCGTAACAAATTCCTCCAAATGCATTACCCCCTTTTTGAAAATACAGAATTTTCTTTCTAAGGAGATTATAATCAATGTGCCCATATAACACAATATAAATGTAAGAGGATCTCACAATTTAATTTTATTTTAATAAAATAAATTGCCTGTTCTAAAAATATAATAAAAATTTAATTTTCCGAAGAAAACTTTATTTGAATAATCAGTCCTGACAACTGTTGTACATGGGTTTTTTAACGCGGTGAAGTTGTTCATTGCCCAAATTAGATCAACCTTTAATTGATAACCTTTACTTTATTGCTATTATGAAAATAATAGATTGTGCAATCAACCGTCAACTCTATTATTTTTTTGGACTTATTCTACTTTTCCCGATAAGCAAAAAGACCCTGGAAGGTTAAGTTCCTTCCAGGGTCAATGTATTAAATGACTATGCTTTCTCTTAGTTGCCCTGTTTTTTGTTTGCTACTTCAAGTGCACGATTTGTTTCTTCAGCTGCTTGATCCAGAGCTTCTTGAGGATCCATTCCCTGATATAAACTCTCCATGGCTGTTACTACTTTTTGCCTTGATTCCGGGAACACAGATATTAAGGCACCTTGTGTTGCTGTATTTGTTTTTGTATCACGTAATTGATCAACTGTTACTTTTAACTGCGGGTATTTTTCCCATTCTTGTGTAACAACATCTTGATCATAAGCAGCAGGGTTAATGGCAAAATACCCTGTTTTTACATGCCATTCTGCTTGTACCTCAGGAGTTGTTAAGTATTTCATAAACTCCCATGCAGCTTTTTGCTTCTCTTCAGCAATTCCACTTGACATCCATACGGAAGCACCACCGATGATAACGCCATTCCTTTCTGAATCATCCGGAATTGGAAGATATGAAACACCTACCTCAAAGTCTGCATTATCAACAATTGTTTTTACACCTGCAGAAGAATCTAAGTACATGGCCATTTTACCTGATTGAAATGCAGCACGCATATCATCCCAGTTTTGACCAACATTATAATATGTACCTTCCTTATGCATGTCTGATATCAGCTGAAAAACATTCAAACCTAAATCATCGTTAAATGTTGCTTTTGTTGCATTACCAGCCCGGCCATTTTCATTATCTACATAATGACCACCCTGTTCTGCCAACAACTCCTCAAAGAACCATCCATAGTTTAAAATGGAGAATCCATATTGACTTGTTTCTCCACCTTCAGCTTTTGTTAGTTTTTTTGCAGCATCCTTTAATTCACCATAAGTCATTGGTGCCTTTTCAGGATCAAGACCGGCTGCTTCAAATGCGTCTTTATTATAAATTAAAACAGGTGTTGAAGAGTTAAATGGCATTGAATACTGTTCTCCATCAACTGTATAGTAATTTGAAATATTTTTTTCCCATTGTGATGTATCATAATTCTCTTCATCAATGAACTTCTGAACAGGTTGGATATGTCCGCTATCAATCATGTACTTTGTCCCAACTTCAAAAACCTGCATGATCGTTGGTGCATCTTCCGTACCGGCAACTGTATTAAATTTCGTTAATGCCTCTTCATACGTTCCTTGGAAAATTGGCTTTACTTCGATAGTATCTTGAGACTCATTAAAGTCAGCCGCAATATCATTTAACACCGTCTCCAGTTCACCGCTCATTGCATGCCAGAACACAACTTCCTGCTTTCCAGATGTTTCTTCTGCTCCTGCACCACTTGTACTTTCACCTTCAGTTTGGGAACCGCTTGTAGATGAATTTGAGCTGGAACAAGCACTTAATAGCATTAAAAATAAAGCAGATAAGACAATAAGTATTTTCTTTTGCATGATTCATTCCTCCTCAATTTAAGTTAAGCTCTTTCTACTTAATTGCACCTTGAGTCAATCCATTTTGAAGACGTTTTTGTCCAATAAATAAAAGAATGAGAGTTGGGAGTATAACGACTACAACTGCTGCCATAACCACCCCCCATTCAGTTGAAATTTCTTGTGATTGGAGCTGTTTAAGACCAATTTGTACCGTCCGGACACTTTCATTATTTGTAACAAGCAGCGGCCATAAATACATATTCCATGTTGTTAAAAAACTGTAAATTCCTAATGTTATTAAGCTTGTCTTGGATACAGGCAGTACAACATTCCAAAAAAAGCGAAAACGACTTATCCCTGCCACTTGGGAAGCTTCAAATAATTCCTTAGGAATCGTTTTGAACTGTTGCCTTAGTAAGAACGTGCCGAATGCTAACGCAAAGAATGGAATCGTCAAACTTGAATAAGAATTAAGCCATCCAAGCTTTTGCACCGTAATAAAATTCGGGACCATTGTTGCTTCCCAAGGGATCATCATCGTCGAGATAAAAACAAAGAAAATAAAATCTCTCCCTTTAAAGGTCATAAATACAAATGCATATGCTGCAAGACTTGATACAAGTAACTGCCCTATCATAACAACGGCTGAAACATAAAAACTATTCCATAGATACCGAAAAAGAGGAACCTTTTCAAAAGCTGATTGATAATTAGCAAATGTGAAAGAATCGGGAATAAAATTTCCTCTTAATATCTCTCCCCCTGCATAAAACTGATCATAAATGCGTAAAAAATCGGAAACATCATAAATATGACTGAAATGATTAGCAGACTATATAAAATAATTTTTCTAGTAATACTCACTGATAATGCACCTTCCGTTCCCCAAGCTTAAATTGAAGAATCGTAATAAATAAAATACAAAAAAATAGTATCGTTGCCTGAGCACTTGCCGAACCGACATTGTAGTTTACGAAGGCATCCTTATAAATTGAATAGACGATGACATTTGTTGATTCAATCGGACCGCCTTTTGTTAAAATATCAATTTGGCCGAAAGTTTGAAATGAATTGATTAATGAAACGGTCACTATAAAAAACAAAGTCGGTGATAGCAAAGGAACTGTTATTTTTCTAAGCTTGTACCAATAACTCACTCCTGCAATGTCGGCATTTTCATAGAGATTCTCGTCTATATTTTGCAAGCCGCCTAATAAGATAAGAAACGAAAATCCGGTATTCATCCAGATGGTTGAAACGGCAACAGAAAGTAAGGCAAACTTCGGATCAAGCAACCATTGCACTTCTGAACCACCCACCGCAACAACCAGCTTATTAAAGATTCCAATCGCAGGGTTGTACATAAACATCCAAATAACAGATGAAGCCGCTACACTCATGCCCATAGTCGAAGAAAACATCGTTCTGAAGAATCCTATCCCTCTAACTTTCTCATTTGCGATAATAGCAAGAAATAGAGCTAGAATGACACCTAGTGGAACTGTATACAAAACAAATAATATGGTTGCTGTCATACTTTTTTGAAAACTTGCAGACTGAAAAAGATATGTGAAGTTTTCAAAGCCGACAAAGGAAACTGGTACACCTTGGCCATCTGTTAGAAAAAAGCTTAAATATAATGTTCGAATCATTGGATAAAAAAGAAATAACCCAAATAGGATGATTGAAGGCGCTAAATAGAGTAATCCCATTAATAGATTGGATCCTTCTCTTTTTCTATAGATTGCCTTCTCCTTTTTCACCTCGATTGTTGATGGTGAGAGATTTGGCAGGCTACTCAAAAGATCGCCTCCTTAAGAGAAAATTGATCATCACGATTAGACTGGTGCCAAATGCATTCACCTGTCTCCTGCTTAAATAAATATAGATCAGCGCAATCAATATATAATGGCAGCTTTTCACCTATTGAAATATTCCATTGCCCACTCCACTTCGCGATCCACTGCTTGTTTCCAACGATAAACGTAATTAAAGTCTCCGTTCCCAGTACTTCCACATTTACTGCTTCCGCAAAAAAGCTAACTTTCCCACCTTTTGCAAGCTTAATATGTTCTGAGCGGATTCCAGCTATGATCCTCTCCTCAATAGGAATTGAACGAGCCATTTCTTCACTGATAGAAAGAGATCGTTGTTCATCAAGAACAATTTCACGGTCTCTGAAACTTACTTGTGATAGATTCATAGGCGGTGCCCCGATGAATGAGGCAACAAACGTATTAGAAGGAAAATTGTAAATATCTATGGGACGACCAATTTGTTGAACTTGTCCATGATGTAAGATCATCATTCTGTCAGCCATTGTCATTGCCTCTGTTTGATCATGAGTCACATAGATCATAGTAATTCCAAGTTTTTTTGAATTTGTCTAATTTCCGATCTCATCTTTGAACGCAGCTTTGCATCTAGATTTGAGAGAGGCTCGTCCATTAAACAAATCGGAGCATGTGTAACAATGGATCTTGCTAACGCTACCCTTTGCCTCTGCCCACCTGATAGCTGTCGGGGCTTACGTTTTAGCAACTCTGAAAGACCAAGCATTTCAGCTGTTTCGTTACACCGTTTCTTTTGCTCTGTTTTTGTAATTTTCTTTGTATGTAATCCAAACAAGATATTTTGTTCTACTGTTAAATGGGGATAAAGGGCATAATTTTGAAAGACCATTGATAGATTTCTTTTGCTTGGCGGACTATGATTGGAATAAGCATCTCCAATATACAGGTCCCCACCCGAAATTTCTTCAAGACCTGCTATCATCCTCAGCATTGTGCTTTTACCACATCCCGATGGTCCAACTAAAACGAAAAACTCTCCTGGTTTGATCGTGACATCAATTCCCTTTAACACTTGAGACTTCCCGTCATAAGATTTGGACACATTTCTTAGCTCAACTTGCTTCATAGACTTAACCTCCTAATAACATGAATACCCGACAACCTCGTGTAAGAAAGACTGGTAGGCATAATAAAAAACCATAAAAAAACACAGGGTTTACGTAGTCGTAATTCACCTATTTCTTTTTATGGCTTCTCCTCTCCATTGTTGCGGCTATCGACATGTCCTTCACAGCATTATCTTACCAACGGAATATAAAGGTAGAATAAAGATTCTGTATATTTTTGTTAATCTAATATAAATTCTTTGTAAACATACAGAAAAGAAGACTATATTTATCTATAATCTTCTCAGTTAACTGAATAATGTTGAGTCTGTAATTCGTAATAAAACTTTTGTTTCTCTATTAATTCATCATGTGTTCCTTTTTCAATTATTTCTCCATCTTTTAAGACAATAATTTGATCAGCATGCTGGATCGTAATTAATCGATGTGCAATGACAAACGTTGTTCTTCCCTTCATTAATCTCGAGAGAGCTTCTTGAATACGTAATTCCGTTATTGTATCAATGCTGCTCGTTGCTTCATCTAACAGCAGAATCACCGGATTTGCTAGCATTGCCCTGGCAATGGCTAGTAACTGCTTTTGTCCATGACTAATTCCATTTCCATCATGTTGAATTTGGGTATGATATCCATCTGGTAGCTTCTGAATAAATGAATCTGCGTTTGCCAGTTTTGCAGCTTCGATAATTTCTTCATCTGTGGCATCTAATCGCCCGTAACGGATATTATCCATAACTGTTCCCTGAAATAAAAACGTATCCTGTAAAACAAATGCCATCTGCTTTCGTAAGGTACTTCTTCCAATCCTGTCAATATTAACTCCGTCAATTAATATGCTTCCCTCATCTGGATCGTAAAAGCGTGTAAGAAGATTAATTAACGTTGTTTTTCCAGCTCCAGTAGGACCAACAAAGGCAATTACTTCACCAGGTGAAGCATGAAAAGAAACAGAATGGATCGTTTGTTGATCTTCTCCTTCTTCATATGCAAACGATACGTTTTCAAAAGTGACCTCACCTTGAATATCTAAGTATTCCCCATTTGATTGATCATCCTTTTCTATCTCCTCTTCAAGAATATCAAAGACCCGTTCTGCTCCTGCAATAGCAGATAACAATGTATTAAATTGATTGGCAAGATCGTTTAACGGGCGGGTAAATTGTCGTGCATACTCTGCAAAGATGACAATTACCCCAATTGTAATCAGACCGTTTAAAGCAAACAAACCACCAATACCGGCAATAACGGCAAAACTTAAGTTGTTCAACATATTCATTACTTTTGGAATAAAACCTGAAATCGTTTGAGCCCAGAAGCCTGAATTCCTTAATTGCTCACCTTTAACAATAAATTCTTTTATGACCCGCTCTTCCTGTGAATAGGCCTTAACCATTTTTTGGCCTGATATCACTTCTTCTATATACCCGTTAAGTTCCCCTAAATTCTGTTGCTGATATTTAAATAACCGCCCTGTTCTTTTCGTAATCCATTTCATTCCCAAAACCATTAAAGGAATGATTAATAAGGTAATAGCCGTAAGCATCGGACTTAGCAACAGCATGACTGTCACTGTGCCTATGAGAGTTAAAAGACTGGAGAACACTTGAATGACCGAGCTGTTCAATGTTGAACTAACATTTTCAATATCATTTGTGACCCTGCTCATTAATTCACCATGTTGTTTCTTGTCAAAAAAAGAAATCGGTAATCGATGAAGATGTTGAACTAAATCTGATCTCATTTCATTCACAGTATATTGGGAAATTCCGATCATCCAGAAATTTTGTAAAAATAAAGAAAGTGAATGAAAGACAAAAACAAGTACCATCCCTACAAGTAAAACCCCTAGCCCGTCGCTCTTCTGTGACACAATATAATCGTCAATGGTTTTTCCGATTAAATAAGGCCCTAATAATGCTAATGCAGAGCTAATCAAAACCATTATCAACACTAAAAGAAACTGCCCCTTCTTTTTAGATAAATACCTCCAGAGTTTTAAAATTGTATGAAGACCTTCTTTTAGTCCCACTCTTTGCTTTCGCTTGCTGTTTTGAACACTTGTATTCACATCGATCCTTTTATATTTAAACGGACTAGTTAGCTGTTTTAACATTTGCCATCTCTCCTTTCATTTGTGATTGAGAGATTTTTTGATAGAGTGGTGAGTTTTTCAATAAATCCAGATGAGTTCCTTCAGCAACTAACCTTCCCTCATCTAATAACAGAATTTTATCGGCCAGTTTTGCTGTGCTGATTTTTTGAGTGATCAGCATTGTCGTACAGGAGTAGCTTTCAAGGGCATCCAATAGTTTCTTTTCCGTTTTCACATCAAGTGCACTTGTACTATCATCCAATAGAAGTATTTTTGGTTTTCGTACTAATGCTCTCGCTACAGACAAACGCTGCTTTTGTCCTCCAGAGAGATTCACTCCCTTTTGTCCAATTTTTGTTTTATACTTTTTCGGAAGCTTTTCAATCGTTTCATGTATTTGGGCTGCTTTAGCTGCGCTAATTATTTGTTCATCTGTCGCATGACTGTTTCCCCAAGCGATATTATTCTCTATTTCTCCAGAAAAAAGCACTGCTTCCTGTGGAACTAGACCAATTTGATTACGTAAAAACTCCATATTCAAGGTGTTTATTGGTTGATCATCTATATAGATCATGCCTGAATTCACTTCATAAAGTCTTGGAATAAGCTGAAAAAGAGTAGATTTCCCTGAACCTGTCCCTCCCATCACAGCAATTGTTTCCCCAGCATTCGCTGTAAAGGAAATTTCTTTAAGCACAGTTTCCTCTGTTCCCGGATAAGAAAACGACACATCATCAAAGAACACTTTTCCATCCGAAATCCCAGATACCTCTCCCTCATGATTTACATCTTCCTTTACATCAAGTACTTCCAAAATTCTTGAAGCAGATGCACGTGACCTGGACAAAAACATAATAATAAAAGAAAACATTGATAAAGCAGATGTAACTCTTAGTCCATAATTGACAATGGCAACAACTTCACCTACCTGAACATTTCCTCCTGTAACTTGAGCTTGACCTATCCATAAAATCAACAAGATACCCAAATTCATGATCAGTAACAATATAGGCATAGAGGTTTCAATCATTCGTAATGCTTTCACAGTATTATCTTTTAGTGACGAGGATGCTTCTTTAAAACGATCCACTTCATGTTCTCTGCGAACATAAGCTTTAATCAGTCTCATTCCGATTAAATTTTCACGTAATACATCATTTACTTGATCTAATTTTGATTGGACATAATGGAACATCTTGCTCCCTTTCCTCATAATCCAAACGAGTATACCTATGACCAATGGAATCACTATGGCAAAAATCAACGCAATTTGTGTATTCACAATAAAGGACATGATAACAGAGCCAATAATAAGGAGCGGTGCTCGTAACATAATTCGCAGACCCATAAATAAGGTATTTTGAAGTTGGGTAATATCATTTGTCATTCGTGTAACAAGTGAGGCTGCAGGGAATTTACTTAATTTTTCAAAGGTGAAGGATTGCACTTTTACAAAAAGCTGTTTTCTTAAGTCAAATCCAAAGCCTTGGCTTACATGTGCGGCATAAAAAGAGTTAATCATACCTGAAGCGAAAGCAAGCAGTGATATTCCAACCATAATTGCTCCCCAAACCATGACAACGTCCATATCTTCTTTTAAAATTCCATCATCAATAATTTTAGCCATTAATAATGGATGCAAAAGCTCCACAGTTAGTTCGACAAGCATTAATGCTAATGCAATCATTACGGATATTCGATATGGTTGTAAAATTGATCGTAATTTTATCATACTGTATCTATCCTCCAGACTCTTAAATACTACTCTATATGGAAATGGAAAGGGCTTTCATTTTTCTAAAAAGCTATGTAATTTATAAATTATAAAAATAAACAGTATTTAGTATAAGATTTAGTGTAAAAGTTGTTCGTTCCATTGCGCTCCAGACACTCGCTTTCTTCAAAAAATATATAGTGAAAAATGAATATAAAAATAGTTTATCAATTATTACATCACTTGCCGAGTAGAATGTACTATTGATTTTATGTATTAACTCGCTTTAATATCAAAAAACTTAATAGTGACAACGTATATCGACCATACTAAAAATTAGAATAAAACTTCAACGAGGTATCCAATGAATCCTTCTATGCAAGATATTATGAAAGCTCAAGAAAAAGTTTCTACTTTACGCTGGTATTATTGGCGTGATGAAGTTGTTTTTACACCTCAATGGTGGTTTATGCTCATATTTCTTATCTTTCTTTTTTTGTCTGGATCCGACTTCTTGATCAAAGCAGAATATTCCCAATTTTATTATATGGGCTACTTACGTTTAACATAGCTACAGTTCTTGATACATTCGGTGGAGAGCTGCAACTTTGGGAATACCCAAAAATGGTGTTACCTTGGGGTCCAAGAGTTATATGCATTGATTTAATGATCTCTCTCTTCTTCATGATGTTGTATCAATTTTTTATAAAATGGAAGGCGTTTATTTTTGCTTCTATTTTCTTATCCGGTATATTCGCATTTGCTTTTGAACCGATTGCCATGTATTTAGGAATTTACAGACCATTAATTTGGTCAAATCTTTATTCATTTCCTATTTATATTTTGTTAGCTATTTTCATCAGAGTGATTGTCGAGAAAATCTGTAAACTAAGGGCAGAAAACTGACTCACTTATATTTCTCAAAATGAAGTACATATTTCACTTGAATTTTTTCCAAGTGATGACAATAATATGAATATTAGATCTATTTCGTGCATCGAAACAATTTTACATAAGGGAGATAAAATTCATGGCAACCGCATCACTTCAAAAAAACCTGCTTCCCTCCAACAAGAATCAGGAACAATGTATAACATTTTGTTTATTATCGGTTTGTGTCATCTTTTAAATGACAGCATTCAGTCAGTTATTCCCGCAATGTTTCCCATTTTAGAACAATCGATGGGTCTCTCGTTTACACAACTTGGACTTATAGCTTTTGCATTGAACATGGTTTCTTCAGTTATGCAGCCTGTTGTCGGCTTATACACGGATAAAAAGCCGATGCCTTACGCCTTACCAATCGGATTAACGAGCAGCATGTTAGGTGTACTTGGTTTAGCATTCGCTCCATCATTTTTAACAATCCTTTTATCGGTTATTTTTATTGGGTTAGGATCGGCCATTTTCCATCCTGAAGGTTCACGTGTTGCTTATATGGCTGCCGGAAACCGGAGAGGTTTAGCCCAATCGATTTATCAGGTTGGAGGTAATAGCGGTCAAGCGCTTGCTCCATTAATAACAGCTTTAATACTCGTTCCTCTCGGGCAATTTGGAGCCATTTGGTTCACAGTTGTTGCTGCCTTGGCAGTTGGGTTTTTATTTTATATTGCAAACTGGTATTCTCGTAAACTAAAAGAGAGCAAAGCTACTAAAAAAATAAAAGTTAAAAATACCAATACAAAAGCTTTATCAAAGTCTATACGTAACGCAGTCATTATTATTATCTTTTTGATTTTTGCTCGTTCATGGTATGTGAGTGCCATCTCAGGCTTTTATGCTTTTTTTGCGATTGATAAATATGAGCTCACGATTGCCAGTTCTCAGATTTATATTTTTACTTTTTTACTAATGGGAGCTGTTGGAACGTTTCTTGGCGGGCCGTTAGCTGATCGTTTTGGAAAACGTACAGTTATCCTGATTTCTTTGCTAGCAACAGCGCCTCTATCATTATTGCTGCCATTTGTAGGTTCAACTCTATCTATAATTATTCTTGCACTAATAGGGGTTATCTTGATGTCCAGCTTTTCTGTTACCGTTGTCTATGCACAAGAGCTTGTTCCTGGTAAAATCGGATTAATGTCAGGGTTAACAGTTGGGTTGGCATTTGGCATGGGAGCAATCGGTTCAGTTGCCCTGGGTGCCTTAATCGATTGGATCGGCTTAACAACAACCATGATCGGTGTGGCTTTACTACCATTACTTGGTTTATTAGCATTTTTATTACCAACTGATCGCAAATTAACTGAATGGCAACAGACAAACTAACTGAAAAAAATCAAAGGACAAATTCCA
Source organism: Metabacillus sp. KJ11-3 (assembly GCF_055808295.1). Lineage (NCBI taxonomy): Bacteria > Bacillati > Bacillota > Bacilli > Caryophanales > Bacillaceae > Metabacillus > Metabacillus sp. KJ11-3. Next base: position 4,088,705 of record NZ_CM147865.1, read on the forward strand.
TAAAATTTGGGATTTGTCCTTTCTTTTATTTGAAAATAGTAGTCTAACTTACATAACTTACCAGAACTTTTAATCTATTTGTAACCTACGAGTCATATTTCTATGTTATAACTAGATAGATGAGAAAGGGGTTGCTTTATGCGAGCTTTGAAACAAACAATTGCCACAGTTGGAATCCTATTATTATCCTTACCTATTACATATGTGGCAAAAGCAGAATCAACAAATGACACGTTAAATCGTGCGAATGAACAGCTAGAGCAGAATCAACAAACCATTCTTCAAAAGGAAAAAGAACAGCAAGCCATAAATGAAGAAGTGAATACTATTCAACAAAATGTACAAGCTCTTGATCAGGAAATTTCAAGCAGTGAACAAAGCCTAGCTGATGTTGAAACAAAGATATCAGAGATCCAAAAATTAATTGAACAAAAGAAAGAAGAGATTGTTCTTCTTCAGGACAAGGTATATGCACGCGAAGATATTATGGAAAAGCGTTTAGTTGCTCTTCAGCATAGTGATCGTACAACAATCGTTATCGATACACTTATTAATTCTGAAAGCATCGGTAATTTCTTTGAACGTGTTGGGGCCGTTGCCACAATATTGGATGCCGATCAAAATATCGTTGAACAACAACAAGCAGATATAAATCAAATTGAAGAAGAAAAGAAAGAAATCGATAAACAAGAACAACTTTTAGTTTCCCAACAGGCTGAATTAGAAACTAAAAGAATTGAGCTTGAGCAAAAACGTGTAAAAAGAAATCAGGCACTTGTTGCCTTACAAGATAAATATCAATCATTGTCAGCTGAAATTACTCTAGCAGAAAAAGAGAAGTCAACGATTCAATCTAAGATAAGTACAATTCAAGATCAGATTAAAAAAGAAGAGGAAGCTGCAAAAGCCAGAGCTGTTGAATTAGCTAAAGCTAAAAAAGCAAAGGAAGAAGCTGTTGTACAACAAACAGTTGCTCCACCGCCAACAGCGCCAAAAAAACAAACAACTACACAAACAAACACACAAACAACGAAAAAAGACAGTGACACTTCATCTAAATCAGGAAAAGAATTGTATGTTTCTGCGACTGCATACAGTCATGAAGATACGAAAAATGATGTAACTTATCTCGGTTATAATATTAAAAAGAACCCGAATATGAAGCTTATTGCCGTTGATCCCGGTGTCATCCCTCTCGGCTCAAAAGTTTGGGTAGAAGGATATGGCGTTGCCATCGCAGGTGACACAGGTGGAGCTATTATTGGACATAAAATAGATGTGTTAATGCCTTCAAGTGCAAAAGCACTTCAGTGGGGACGTAAAACCGTAAAAATTAAAATATTAGATTAGATTTGGCTGCAACGAAAGGATAGATAAACCAGAAAACCTTCTGGCTTATCTATCCTTTTGTTTTTAAAATGACTGAAGATTCATTATCTAAGATAAAGACCATATAAGATTTATCCTCTTTAAAATTCCAATCAATAAATATATCTTTGACACTAGTCTGAAAAACCTCTTCAAATTTGCCATTACGATGAAAGTGGCTTTTCTCTAATTCATCCTTTGTCATTTTCAATTCATCTGCAAATCCCTTCTGAATAAGAGATTTTTCAATAGGAACTAAAATTCCTTTTCTTTCAATTACATAAAGTGATTTAGATAATGGATATAGTTTTATTTGATCTGGGACTTTTTCTACTAGTAGACTAATTCTAGCCACTTCCGATTCCAACAACTTCAGATTAACGTGTTCTTCCGGCATACATTCACGGCCTACTCTTTCATCTAATACAAACATCATCATCCCCGTGTTATTCGGCAAATTCCAATCATGGTAATGGTCAACAACATCTTGATTCAATGAAATCTCTACTACTCCTTTTAATTCCTCAATGGCATAATTAATAATAACGGTTCTAGCTTTTTCTACCTGATTCCTATAACCTTGCTGAATAAGAACTTCCTCCATAGGTGATATGAAACCTCTGATGTAAACAACCAAGTATCGGTCAGATAAAGTCGATTGACATAATTGAGGACCTCTTCCAAAATTCTTTCTAAGGATTTTACTTGTAAAGCTACTAATTGAATTTAATATTTCTTGATTCATTCACTTCACTCATTTCCTTATTTTATTATTTCTTTTATGATCGTATGTAAATAAGCTATTTGATACTTCAATGTTAGTTGATGAGATGTTGGTATGACATCAAGCTTGCTTTGTAACGAATCTAACTCTTCGATAATATTACAAAGGAACTCAACAATAGAAACAACCATATTAATTAATAGCTGCTTTTCTATTCTGACATCCTTTAATAATATCATGCTCTGTTCCATTAAATTACGTAGATCAGATAGATTATTTTTTATTTCAATGATATGTTTGTTTTCCACCTTACTATTATAATCGTGAAAAGTTTCAGCTATTTCTTTTAGCAGACTACAAATTTCACTCAACTTTACAGGTGTCATTTTGGTCATTACCTTTAATGATTGTGAATATTCATAACAATTTTCCATTTGCTCCACCATCCTACTACCCAATCATTAATATCCCCAAAAAGTAAAAAGCCAAAATAGCAAAAAGTTTTCTGTCTTTTTGCTATTTTGGCTTTTGTTTAGCTAACTATTCTAATATCTACCAAGATTATTTAAATGACTTCAAGTACTATCATTATTTTTTATAAATAATTCGTTTAATATATCATATTAAAAATTGAAATTATTGTATATAGATGTTTTAAAGTAAATAGAAAAACATATAACTTCTATCATTTTTATAGTCCCAAAATAAAAATATATCCTCTACCCTTGTCTCAAAGATAGAATCAAATTTCCCCTTATGAAAAAAACAGGAATTTTTAATATCATTTGAACGTTCTTGTAATAGCCCGAAATATCCCTTATTATATAAAATTTTCTCCATTTGTATTAATGTATTACGGCATTCTACAGCATACATGTTTTGATTGATCTTAATAATTTCCATACTTGTTGGTGCTTTATAAATTTCATTCTTTACCACACTTATACCTTCAAATAGCTTTTCTTTAAAAGCCGGGTGAATATCCGTATTCATCCAATTCCTGGAATGACTATTTTCTACTATCAGCATCCCAGTATTTCTGTTAAAGTTCCAATCCTCAAAATAAGAATCGAAACTCATTCCCAGAGAATCTTTCACTTCCCCAATGAATTCATCAACAACATCCTCCATTACTGCCGATCGGAACTTATAGACCAAATTTACATTATCATTTTTTAGTAATACTTCCTCAGCCGGAGTGATATATTTACGTACAAAAGCGATGATTCTATTTGAATGTAACGTGACAGAACACATTTCAGGCCCTTTTCCAAACCTTCGTTTTAAAATCTTACTTAAAGTACTACTTAGCAGAAGAAGATCTTCCTGGTAGTAACTATTTGTATTCTTCATTCATATGTTCCCCCTAGGTCTAAGTCAATAAAAAACAAAAAGGCCTAACTCCATATAGAAGTTAGGCCATGGAAAGACGGGCTATTATCAAAATAGTTTCTTCCATTTACCATTTAAGGTTTATTTATATTTATGTATCATTTGAAATTGAATTGTATTTAAGAAATTAACTAATAACAGCAAGAAATTAGTCTTATAAATATTAACATTATTCTAACGACTCCGCAACAGATTTAACCCAGCTATCTGTTAGTATAGTTCCTACCATTAGAGAAATCATAAGATCGTACGTATTAACATACCCGAGGTGATAATATGGATCGAAGAAACCAACATTCGGAAGTAACTCCTCATCAAGACGGGAAACAAGAATCTATTATTAATGATTCCTTATCAACAGCTGGTTCACAAATGGGAATTCGTCTGGAAGCCGACCCTGAGTTCACTCAAGAAAAAAACCCTTTTGATCACGAAATCAAACAGGATCCATCAATGGCTGCATTTGAAAACATCATGAGAGGCAAGAAAATTGAAGAGTAAAGGATGATTTTATATGGGTGATTGGAACGAACAAGCGGCCCCAAATAATAATATTCCGGCAAACCGGTTACGATCTCAAAATCTAAAATTAAATAAACAAAGCAAATTCAAAGGAAGATCAAGAAAAAATACAGCTATTACTAGTGAATAATGTATGTAAGGACAGCCCTATTCTCTTGGACTGTCCGATATGTCATTACTTTTGTTTCTCAATGAAATCATAAATTTCCTGTTTTGAAGGTAAAGCGGAAATTGCTCCTTTACCAGTAGTAGTAAGGGCTCCACTTGCATTTGCATAAGATAAAATATCTACATGCTCTTGTTTTAATAGTGATTCAAGATTAAAAATCGTGGCATTTTTTTCTATTAATTTAGATAAAAAACCGCCTATAAATGCATCCCCTGCACCTGTTGTATCCTGTACAGTAACCTTATAACCCGCTGATGAGAAGCTTTCTTCATTCACATAAAGAATAGCCCCTGCTGCACCCTTTGTATAAATTACCGCTTTCACATCACCTGTAAATAGAGAGTGTATTGCTTCTTTTTCATCTTTGATTCCTGTAATAAATTCCAGCTCTTCATCTGATATTTTTACTACATGCGCTTGTGGAAGAAATTCTCTTATCGTTGCTTGACATTCTTCAGCGCTTTCCCATAACGGCAATCGCACATTAGGGTCAAAGCTTATCAAAGTTCCCTTTTCTTTCGCCACTTTTATTGCCTTTACATGTGCCTGTTTCATCGGGCTTTCGACTAAGTCAACAGAACAAAAATGAAGAATATCTCCTTCATTAAACCAGTTGTCGCTTATCTCATCCTCTGATAGCAAAAGATCTGCTGATGGATTTCGATAAAATGAAAAGTCCCTCTCTCCATCTTCTTTTAGAGAGACAAAAGCAAGTGCTGTGTTTGCTTTTTTGGTTCTCAAAATATACTCTGTATTGACACCAACATTGTTCAACGTATCTATTAAGAAATCACCGAACGCATCCTCACCCAGCTTTGTAATCATTGATGCTTGTCCTCCAGCTTTTGCAACGGCTGCTGCAACATTTGCCGGGGCACCACCTGGAGCCCTCTCAAACGAAACTACCTCTTTTAGAGCAACTCCCTTTTGAGCTGGAATGAAATCAATTAAAACCTCTCCAATTGAAAATAACCTGGCCATCCTCTTCACCTCATATTTATGTAAACTACTTATAAGTATACACAATCTACTTTTATAAATAATAGATATTTATTGTAAGGAAGAACAAAAGGACAGTCCCGACACCACATTTTTATGTGCCTGCAGACTATCCCCTTATGAATATTTTTTAGACTGGTACTGCAACAAAGAATTCATTATATAACGCTTGAACAGCTCGCTTTTCCTGAGGCTCTTTTACTCCAAACATCATGCTAACCTCTGAGGAACCTTGATTGATCATTTCAATATTTACGTCAGCGTGTGCAAGAGCTTTTGCGGCACGAGCTGTTGTCCCAACATTATGGCGCATTCCTTCACCAACAACCATAATCAAAACAAGGTCGTGTTCAATAATGACTTCATCTGCATGCAACTCTGTCATAATTCGTTCTTTTATTTTCACTTCAAGTGCTTCATCCATTTGATCTTGTCGCAAAATAACTGTTACATCATCAATACCTGATGGTACATGTTCATATGTTAAACCATTATCCTCTAAAATTTGTAATAGTTTACGTCCAAAGCCGATTTCACGGTTCATCAAGTATTTGCTCACATAAATACTACAAAAACCTTTATCACTTGCAATACCAATAACTGGCCCGTTAGAATTTGATCTCTCATTTACAATTCTTGTTCCAGGTGCTGAAGGATTATTTGTGTTTTTCACATTTACAGGAATACCTGCTCTAAATGCAGGAATTAATGCTTCATCATGGAATACAGAAAAGCCTGCATATGAAAGCTCACGCATTTCACGATATGTCAACTCACTAATCTCCTTAGGATTTTGAACAAACGTTGGATTAACTGAATATACCGCGTCAACATCTGTAAAATTTTCATACAGGTCAGCTTTGATACCATTTGCTAAAATTGATCCTGTAATATCGGATCCACTTCTTGAAAATGTTAGGACCTCACCTTTTTTGTTGTAACCGAAAAACCCTGGGAATACAACGATCCCTTCTTTTTCGCGAAGTTTATATAAGTTCTCATACGATTCAGGTAGTACTTGAGCGTTACCAGGCTCATCTGAGACAAGTAAACCGGCATCTTTTGGATTAACATACTCGGCATTAAGCCCGCTGTGTCGGAAGAATGCGGCAATCAACTTTGCATTATTATCCTCTCCACTTGCTTTTACGGCATCAAGGTAACTTTCAGGCTTACTTTTGTCTCCTGATAATAATACCTTTAAGTCAGTTGAAATGGTTTCTACAATATCCAGAGGGATCGATAATTCCTTTACGATACTTGCATACCTTTCAATGATCGTTTGAAAGACTTCCTCAGCATTTTCATTTGCTAAATGTTTCTCCGCACATTCGATCAATAAATCAGTTACCTTTATATCATCTGAATACCGTTTTCCAGGTGCAGAAACAACAACAACCTTTCGAGTTGGATCTGACTCAACAATATTCAACACTTTTTTTAATTGTTCACCTGAAGCTAAAGAGGAACCACCGAACTTTACAACTTTCATTTCTACATCTCCTACTATTTAAAATTTTCAGTCAAATTTTAATCACTATTATCCTCTGTTTTCTTCAATTAATCAAGGGTTTTCTTTATATGATGTACAATTGTCCTTTTAAAGGAGACAGTCTTGAGTGATCCCCTTAAAAAGCCAGCAGAGCATACCAAAAAGCTCAGAGTCTAAAAAGAACTGAGCTTTCTTTATATTCATGTGTTATTGTACACATAAGTGAAACCTTTCACGCTAACTAATAACCTACAACATTCCCCATAGTAAACTGATTTGAGCGGTAACGAAGTAAAGAAGCAATCCAACCAATACCACTATAACTATTTGTTTTGGGGACTGATATAAAACAACTAATGTGACGATCCAGAGTATAAATTCAGCGATATTAATAATATCTACATACCAAAATCCAAATGCATATGTCTGTCTTGAAATAAACATAAATATAATAGATGAAATAATAATTGCCATAATACCTTTCCCTTTTGCATACCAACATATAAAAGCCATAAATGGTGAAATAACAGTCATGAAAACCCAGATTATCATATATGATTTAGGGAAAAAACCAGCTATCGTAACAGTATAAAGATAATAGCTACCTACCATACCTACAAAAAACAAAAAAACATTTACGGCAGACCTAACAGGTGATTTGCTATACACAGAAATAAGCATCGCAAGGAAAATCCAAACTCCTATACGAGAAAAGAAGTTCCTTAAATCCAACATTTCAAGGAAATATGGTAATACATTACTGGGAGTTTCATCAAGTACCTTGGAAATTATGCCTGAAAGAATACCTGCGAAAAGTATTAAAGCAGAATATAAAATTTGCCTTGATAGTGATATATTTATTGGTTTTCGAATTTTAGTTAAAAAGGCTTTCATTTATCTCCTCACAAATATAATAATAGTTAAAAAGAAGCAGTCCAATTTAGTTGCGAAATGGACTGCTATTGGCGTGCTAATCAATGTTTTGTATTTGAAAACCGAACCGCCGGCTCTTATCATTATGCAGTTAATTTTACGATAATGCTTTCCGCCACCACATCCCAATAACCAGGAGTTTCCTGATAAGCGGACGTTATTTTTTTGTACATTGCCGATTGCTTTTCAGAGAACGCAGGATCTTCCTTAGATGGTAATTTGCTTCGTTCCTCCATTACAAACTCCTGCATTTTTGCTGCGCGGGGACCCCATACTGCTACTTCCTCCCCTTCACTATTTAGAAAAATAAAAATGGGAATCGCACGAGATGTACCATTTGTTAAATATTGATCCATGAGCTCTAAATTTGAATCACGAAGTACAAAGCGAACTTCCATGCTGATTTCTTCAGCAATTTTAAGGAGGATAGGATTGTTCAGCATTGCATCGCCACACCAGTCTTCCGTCAGTACGATCGCTTTTAGCTCTTTATCTTTTAACGAAGATAAGCGGCTTTTATGTGTTTCATTTAATGAAAACTTATCATAAATCCCCATCATTTCTGATTTGTTCACGTTCATTCCATTTATATACTCTTCTTTTGTTAAACCATTATTGTACCAATCAAGTAAATTCATTATAACGATCCCTCCTTATTATTAATTTCATTTTAGAGGGTTGTCATGTTTTTTTCAATTAAAGTGAGACTACCATCAATGGGGGTTTTCTTCATTCCCCAATGATGGTTAGCGAAACTTATCCGATCTTTACGGTCAGTTATCTCCCACTTATCATCTTTATTTCTCTCTAATCTTGAAGTCGGAGTCTTACTGGCCGTTAAGAATGGGATAAATTAGTCCGTCATACGTTTTTTAAATATCCGATATGCCAGAGCAAAAATCACGATGATCCAAATAATTATGACAACAAGGTTACTCCATACATCTACAATGCCTGCACCTGATTGTACCTCTCGAGCCAGTTCGACAAGCTGAGTGTTTGGCATATATTCCACAGCCTTTAAGATAGGGAATTTTTCAGCAAGCAGTAAGGCATATGAACTAAAAGTAAATAGAAAGAAAAAAGGCATAATCACAACTGAGGCTTCCATGACTGATTTTGTCATCAAGCCGAGAAAGGTTCCTAAACCAATGTAGAATAATGTAGACAACGCAATTGCAACAGCGATGATCATGACATTTTCCGGCTTATACTCAATTAAAAAACAAGAAACAGTAATAATAAAAATAGTGGTGATAAATGTCAGCATCCCTTTACCAGCCAAGATTTCCACCGTACTGGCAGGTGACAGCATTAATCCGCGCAATGTATTCTTTTCCTTTTCCTCAGCAATAAGCGAGCATTGAATAAACGCAGCAACAAGAGACAATGTCATGTTAATAACAATATATTGCATATCAATCGTCAATTCTCCCTGTGAACCGTAAAGCAGTGCCATAAATAACGGGATAATAGCCGTAAAGGATACATACATATTTTTTGAAATATCTTTATAATCTTTCTGAAAAATGGCTAAGGTCCTTTTTAATGAAAATGTCATGATAATTTCCTCCCTGTTATCTCAACAAATATATCCCCTAAGGTTGGTTCGTTTGTATGAACCGACACTACTTTATTTTCTGACATAAAGCGATACAGCTTTTCCGCACCATCTTCCCCTTTTGAAATGACTTCTGTTGTACCGTCCGTTAATTCGACCGTAAGTGTATGATCTGCATAGCTCTTGCGCAATTCCTTCGGTGGTCCGATCAGCTGTATGGAGCCGTTATGAAGAAATGCAACACGATCGCACAATAATTCTGCTTCATTCATATCATGAGTTGTTAGAAAAATTGTTGTACCATTCTCCTTTAGTTCCTGTAAACCGCGATAAATATGGCGGGAATTAACAGGATCGAGAGCTGATGTAGGCTCATCTAAAAACAGCAGCTCCGGTTTATGAAGAAATGCCCGCGCAAGCGTCACTCTTTGCAGCATCCCCTTTGAAAGCTTTGAAACAATCTTTTTACTTTCTTCTTTTAAATTAACCATTTCCAGTACTTCATCTATTCGTGAAATACTCACATCATAAAGCCCGCAATATAGTTTTAAATTGTCATAGATCGATAAGCGTTCATACAAGCCACTATTGTCAGTAATAATCCCGATTTTTTTCTATTAATCGGATTTTTCAATTGGAAAGCAGGTTCCCCGAACACTAGTGCAGCTCCATCTGTTTGTGACAGTTGGGCTGTTAAGATTTTTATAGTCGTTGTCTTTCCTGAACCACTCGGCCCGAGAAAACCAAATACTTCTCCTTTATTTACTTCAAATGAAACATCCTCAAGTGCACGCTGATTACCGAACAGTTTTGCCAATGACTTTACTTCTATTATCTTTTTCATTGTCATCCTCCTGTATTGCTCTGTGATATGACTTCATCATATAGGAGGAGTCACAATGGTGCAGTAAAAAGCCCGCAAAAGGAGCAAAATGCTATGTAGGTGGCGCATATTCACCGTGAATGGAGCACTATTTTAAGCCAAGCATCCCTTTTAATTCCGCCATTTTTGCCTTCGAGAGCGGAACCGAGGATTTGCTAGCGTCATTTAGGATAAGTGTAAAGCTGTTTCTCGTCCATGTTACAACTTCCCTCACCTTTTGCAAATTAACGATATACGAACGATGACAGCGGAAAAAACCAAATGGTTGCAGTCGCTCCTCCAACTCATTCAGAGTGAACATACTTTGATAAGTTTCCCCTTTAATATAAAGCAGTGACTGACCTTCACTGCTTTCGATATAATCAATTTCGGGGGGATCAAATAAAACAATTTTCTCATTCACTTTTGTTGGAATTTTTTCAAATCTGACAGGCTGAGTAACGGCTTCCATATCGGTCTCCTGTTCAGATTCTTCCGCGGTTACATCAAGCTTAAAAAGACCAGTACTATCTAAACGATATACATTGTCGGTTAGGGTCAATGCGCTTTCCATATTGCCGGTTAGAATGACTACTGCTTTATCTTTGCTAATTAACTCCTGTACGACCATATTAAGGACTCTTTTCGTTTCCAGATCCGTGTTTTGGTCAGGTTCCTCTAATACATAAAGAGATACTGGTTTGAGCAGCAAATTACCCAGATGTACTCTTTTTTCTCCGAAAAACTTAACTTTCCAATTCTTGTATTCTTCTGTTCTTCCAGTTGAACAGTTAGCAGAATTTGTTCTAGTGCTGATTTAGAATCATACAGTTTTTGATAAAATGATAGATACTCCTTTACAGTCAGCCTCTCATATAGGCCGTCATTCAAGGATAAAACTCCGATATGCTGTAAATATTTTTTCTTTGAAGCAGCAATGCTTATATCATTCACCTTTATTGTTCCTGCCAAGATCGGAAGCTCTCCTAACAGCATACTCATTACTATTTTCTGCACATCCATATTCGTATGAATGGCAACAGCATTTCCCGCATCGACTGTCAAACTGAAAGACGGAAAGATAACTGCATTGCCTTCATGCTTTTCTAAATCGCTAATTGATAATATATTCATAGCCTCCACCCTAACTATTTCAATTATTTCCAATTATAACGCAAGGCTTGTCTAAAATTCAGAGAAAAATTCCTTTCCTGGGAAATATACGAATAATTTGTCTGAGGAATTCGACATTTTTCAGAACAAAAGCGCAAGCGCCTTGATCAGCCCTCGGGCAAATAAGACGCAAATGAATTGAAAAGTCCTTTGTCTTCGTCTTCAATTCATTTGTGGCTAGACCGTAGAGGGAGTCAATAACGAGACGTCCTGTGCGATCTAAGGCTACGCGCTGGAGCTGGATGTCGCGCACTTATCCACAGTTCAAAGAATTTTATAGTTTCCTGAGCAACAAAAAAACTGCTGATTCAATCAGCAGCTATTTTTGCTTGTAGTAAGTAAGGGCAAGGGCAAACGCCAGAACCGTTCCTTTCACAATATCCATTGCAAAATAAGGTACGGACATCATAACAAGTCCATTCTGTAATATACCAATTAAGACGGCACCGACAAATGTTCCAAAAGCATTTGGCTTACCTGCACCTAGCACAGAGAATCCAATAAATGCAGCGGCAACTGAATCCATTAAATAAGGTGCTCCAGCGTTGATCTCAGCTGTCATGACCCTTGATGCCAAAACAATTCCTCCGATTGATGCAAAAAGAGCTGATAAAAGATAAGCAGCTACTTTATATTTATTAACAGGAATTCCTGATAATCTTGCAGCTTCAATATTCCCGCCGATTACATACATATAACGGCCATGCTTTGTGTATGTTAAAAAAATATGAACAGCAATCACTACGACCACCATAATGACAATAATCCAAGGTACTTGTCCGATATGCTCAAAAACCGGACTAATAAGTCCTGTTGCAAATGTTCCGTCAGGCATGACCATATTTTGTGATACAGTAGCACCTTTCGTATATGTTAAAGCAATTCCCTGCACAATAAACATCGTTGCAAGAGTTATTAACATATCGGGAACTTTTAATTTTACTATAAAAAATGAATTTAGAACCCCAACTAATAATGAAGCTATTATAGCTGAGAATATGGCAATGAGTGTGTTCTGTGAGAACCAGACAAACATTGAAATAACAATCGCGTTTGATAATGAAGCAACAGACCCTACAGATAAGTCGAACCCATTCACAGAAAGTGAAATGGTAATTCCGATTGCGATTATCGTTACTATAGATATTGATCGTAAAATATTAATAATATTATTCCCTTGAATAAAGGTTGGATTAGAAACTGCAAACACGATGATAAGAATAAAGATCGTTAATATTGTTCCATATTTATACAAAAATTGAAACAAATCAAATGATCTTTTTCCTTTATTGGTTTGCACAGGATTTAATTCAGTCATCTTAGTTGCCTCCTGTTGAATAAAATAATAGGTCTTCTTCGTTCGTTATATCTGTATTTACTTCTTTAACAACCTTACCGTCGTACAAGACATATAAGCGATTTGTAATCCCGATGATTTCGGCTAATTCTGAAGAGGCATATAGGATAGCCTTTCCTCTTTTTGCCAACTCACAAATGAGTTCAAAAATATCTTTTTTGGCTCCTACATCTACTCCTTTTGTAGGTTCGTCAAAAATATAAACATCTGCATCAGTAATAAGCCATTTTCCTATCGCAATTTTCTGTTGATTTCCACCGGATAAATTTTTCACCTTCGTTTCATCTGATGGTGTTTTTATTCCAAGGCTTTTAATCAGCTCAACAGCTTGTTGCTTTTCCTTTTTACGCATTACAAAGCTAAGTGCACTTGTGAAAGCTCCCAGGTTTGCAGCGGTTAAATTCGTTACAACGGACTCTTCTACCAAGATCCCTTCTTTTCGTCTTTCTTCAGGTACCAAGGCAATCCCCTGTTTAACTGCTTGATAAGGGTTGTCCATTTTTAGTTTTTTACCATGTAGCTTTATTTCTCCTGATGTACGTTTCTTTTCACCAAACAAGGTTTTACATAGCTCTGTTTTACCTGCTCCTACTAAGCCTGCGATTCCGACAATTTCACCTTGTCTTACATGTAGGGAAACATCTGATAGTTTTTCATGATCATACAGATGGTTGACCTCCAGGATCGTTTCACCAATTTGAAATGTTCTCTCCGGAAACTGCTCTTCTAGCTCTCTGCCAAGCATGTTTTCTATTACTTTATTAGGAGTTGTCTCACGAATACGTTCATGTGTGACAAGCATTCCATTTCTCATGATTGTAATCTCATCACAAATCTCAAATATTTCAGGAAGACGGTGTGAAATAAAGATAATTCCGACATTTTTCTCCTTTAGATCACGAATAATCCTGAATAACTCCTTTGTCTCAGCATGACTTAATGGTGCAGTCGGCTCATCGAGGATAAGGAATTTACATTTTGACGAGACTGTTCTTGCAATCAGCACCATCTGTTTTTCTGCAAGAGTCAGTTCACTTACCAGCTTTTTAGATGACACCTTTATATTTAAGCTATTTAAAATTTCAGTTGCTTGTTGATGGATTTGCTTCCAGCGAATGAATTGCCTCTTTCCCATCTCACTCACTGTTTTGGTGAGCATAATGTTCTCTCCTACTGTTAAATATGGGATAAGGGCTGTATCCACTTCCTGGTGAACAATTTGAATACCTTGTACTTGTGCATCCTTAGGGTCTTTAATTAACACTTCTTTGCCATTTATTTGAATTTGTCCTGTGTAATGATTGTAAGCACCTGATAAAACTTTCATTAGAGTCGATTTTCCGGCACCATTTGCTCCAATTAGTGCATGAGTCGTACCGCTTTTCATCGTAAAATTAACAGAGTCAAGTGCTTTTACTCCAGGAAACTCAATGGATATTTCTTTCATTTTTAATACAGATGTATTCATTGTCCTTCCTCCTTCCTTATTGATCTGTTCTTAGTTTATTGGAATATTTATTTGGAGGTTTATATAGAGGAAAAAAGGAAAGAGGCGGGTGTTTCGAGAGTATGAACTAAGACTCCACCCGTCTCTACTAGAGATATTATTTCTTATAATATTCTTTTAATGTTTTCATCCAGTCTTCTTCAAATGCATCTGACTGACCCCAACCTTCCACAGTGTCAGCTAAATTCACCATATTAATAGGCTCATTCGATTGTAGTAACGCATCTTGTGAAATAAGTGAAGCTTCAAGATTATATGTTTCTGGTGTTTTTTCATCAGCAAGTTTTTTAGCCAAAATTCTCATGTCCACGGCACCGATAAGCTTTGGATCAACAGCTGCCGTGTATTTCCATGAGCTTGCTTCATTTTGCATTTCTTGTAGATCTGCATTGGAAACATCAATGCCGTAAATCTTAATTTCATCTCTTCCAGCTTCTTTGATTGCGCGTGCAGCACCGATTGCAAATGCATCCCATGTTGCGAAGATCGCATCAATTTCACCTTTCGGGTGCTTATTAAGCATAGAAGCAACAGCATTTTGCGTTTGAACAGATGTATCTGCAGATGCAATACCAAAGCGCTCTACTTCTTTAATTCCCGGATTATTCTTTAAAACATCTTGGTAAACAGCGTTTCTTCTAACCATTGGAGGGAAACCGTCAACCCAAAGGTATACGATATTCGCTTCACCTTTTGTCTCTTTCACTAATTGATCTAAAGCTAATTTAGCCAGTGCTTCATCATCTTGTGAAGTTAATGTCACTCCATTAATTTTTGATAATCCATCAATCGAGTCAAATGTAACAACACTTTTACCTGCATCAACCAACTTTTGCACAGCATTAATTGTTGCTTCATCATCGCCATGAGATATGATAAATCCATCATAATCTTCTTCAAGTCCTTGTGCGATGGCATCATGGAATTTAGCTGTGTCACCATTTGCTGTGAATACATCAACTTGGAAGCCTAATGCTTCCCCTTCTTCTTTAGCTCCTGCTAGAAATTGAGCTGTATGATCATCCCCGCCAATTTTGCGGATTACTTTAATTTTCACTTCTTCACCATCTTTAAATCTTTCAGGCACATTATCGAGTGACACGTCAGGATTCCCTTTTGATTTTGTCGACTCATTCGCTCCGCCATTACTGGATGAACACCCTGAAACAAATATGGATAATACCAATGTTAAAATAAATAATGTGTTAAATAGTTTGTTCTTCATAGCTGCATTGCTCCCCTCAATTAATAGAATATGATTTACTCATGCCTTGAACTTGTTCTCTCTAATTTCACAAGTCCTGGTAACACAAAAAACCTCTCTTAGACAGAGAGGTTTCACCACAATAATAGGAGTCTCCTCTCTTATCTTTCAAAGCTATATACAGCTTTGCAGGATTTAGCACCAATTCTATTCGAAAATAGAACGGTTGCCGGGCATCATCGGGCCAGTCCCTCTGCCACTCTTGATAAGAGATGTTTTTATGCGATTAAGTAAAATAACAATATATATACTTTAATCCGGTATAGAATGAATGTCAACCATTATTTGAATATTTATAATATCAGAATTTATTATATCTTTATAATAAAAGGCTTACATTTTTTTCAATATAAAAGACAAGCATCCATGCTTGCCCATGTGAATTATTACTTTCTTTTCTGTGCTTTCATTTTGTTGTTAGCTAACTCTGCAGCATATTCTTCCTGGGATTTACCTTGTTTTTGACTTTCAGATTCAATCTTTCTGAACTTATTATCGTTTCTATTTGGCATACTCTCACCTCCTACCAGACTGTGTTATTTTACACAACTGATTAAGATGCATGCACTTAACTTTCTTTTAGTTATTTTGCGTACTATGGTCTTTTAATAAAGTTACATGTAATATTTAGTCCGTTCCATTTCGCTCCACTACCGATTCAAACTAGGATCTAAATGAAATTCTTTCAGAAAACAGCTTATCTTTTCTTCAATTCTTGTATACACATTGATTCATGTAGCAATTATATATACTATTACAAATAAATACCGCAAGTAAATTAACCTTTTTATTATCTATTGGTATAATGGAGGGTAGAATTTATTCTTACATATAAAAGAAAGGTTTGATCTGATTTGGAACACAATTCCTCAAACTTTATTAAAACCATTATTAAAGAGGATCTTGAGACAGGAAAACGGGATTATGTGTACACTCGCTTCCCGCCGGAACCAAATGGCTATCTTCATATTGGTCATGCAAAATCGATTGTTATTAACTTTGGATTAGCAGATGAATTTAATGGAAAAACAAATTTACGATTTGATGATACAAATCCATTAAAAGAGGATACAGAATATGTAGAATCCATTAAAGAAGATGTAGCTTGGTTAGGCTACGACTGGGACGGTTTATTCTTTGCATCCGATTATTTTGAAGAAATGTACAATCGTGCCGTTCTCCTTATCAAAAAAGGTAAAGCCTATGTAGATGATTTAACAGCGGATGAAATTAGAGAATATCGTGGTACATTGACTGAGCCTGGTAAAGAAAGTCCATACAGAACTCGCTCTATTGAGGAAAACCTTGATTTATTTGAGCGTATGCGTAATGGAGAATTTGGCAATGGAGAAAAAGTTCTCCGTGCAAAAATTGATATGTCATCACCAAATATAAATTTACGTGATCCTGTTATCTACCGTGTTTCACATGCTACTCATCATAATACTGGTGATACATGGTGTATCTATCCAATGTATGCTTTTGCTCATCCACTCGAAGATGCAATCGAAGGCATTACACATTCCTTATGTACAACAGAGTTCGAGGACCAACGCCCTCTTTATAACTGGGTTATTGAAGAATGTGAAATGGAGCATCAACCACAGCAAATAGAATTTGGTCGTTTAGGTATCACGAATACAGTGATGAGTAAGCGAAAATTAAAACAACTTGTTGATGAGAAGGTTGTTGATGGATGGGATGATCCGCGTATGCCAACCATCTCCGGGTTACGTAGAAAAGGATATACACCAAAAGCTATTCGTGAATTTGTAAAAGAGACTGGTGTTTCAAAGGGATTTGCTACAGTTGATGAAGCGATGCTTGAGCATTTTGTCCGTGAAGACTTAAAACTTCAAGCTCCTCGAACAATGGGAATCTTGAAGCCTTTGAAAGTTGTCATTACAAATTATCCGGAAGATCAAGTTGAAATGCTTGATGCAGAGATTAATCCCGAAGTACCTGAGATGGGAACAAGACAAATTCCATTTTCCCGTGAAATTTATATCGAGCAAGAGGACTTTATGGAAAACCCTCCCAAAAAGTATTTCCGCCTGTTCCCTGGAAATGAAGTAAGATTAAAACATGCTTATTTCATTAAATGTGAAGAGGTTATCAAAGATGAAAATGGAAATGTGATTGAGATTCATTGTACCTACGATCCGGAAACAAAGAGTGGTACCGGCTTTACTGGCCGTAAAGTAAAAGGGACATTACACTGGGTTGATGCTAAACATGCATTGCCTGCGGAATTTCGTTTATATGAGCCACTTATCCTTGATAAGCAAAAAGACGAAGAAGGTGAAGATGAAGCTGAGTCTTCAGAAGAAAAAACGTTCCTTGATTATATAAATGAAAACTCTCTTGAAGTTTTACAAGGATTTATTGAACCGAATATGAAGGATATTCAGCCACAAGACAAATTTCAATTTTTCCGCCATGGATACTTTAATGTGGATCCTAAGCACACAACAGCAGAAAAAACGGTATTCAATCGGATCGTGTCTCTGAAAAGTTCTTTTAAATTAAAATAGTGACATTATTAGAAAAACAAAGGCTTGTCGCCAAGTCCTAATGACGAAAGCCTTAGTTTTTCTTATACTTTCATCCATAAAATTTAAATACTTTCTGATAGTATAAAAAGAAGATGGCAATCGTAAGCCATCTTCTTTTATAATGGAAGCTCTATTAAGAAAATTGTACCGTCTGAAGAGGTCTCGTGGACGGAAATATATCCATCATGGTTTTCTATAATTCTTTTGACAATCATTAACCCTAAGCCTGTTCCATCTTCTTTTGAGCTTGTGAACGGATCAAAAACCTTTTCCTTTAGATCAAACGGTATTCCCGGACCATTATCCTTAACATAAATTTGAAAGTAATGATCGGACACTTGAGAATATATACGTATTTCTCCCTGGCCGCGCATTGCTTCAATACTATTCCGAACAAGATTATGAAAAACCTGCTTCATTTGCTTTGAATCAATTGGTACAGTTCTATGAATCAGGTTGATATGAATGGTAATATCTTCAGAGGAATCAATAATTAACGGTAAAAATTCCTCCAATACACTTTGAAGACATACCTCTTTTTTAATTGGTGCTCCAGGCTTTGATAAAAGCAGCATTTCCTCAATGATACTGTTAATCCGTTCAAGTTCCTTCATCAGTAGAGCCATATGATATTGGTTTTTCTCTTTATCCCCCAGTGATTGATTCATCAACGATAAGAAGCCTTGGACAACAGCCAAGGGATTCCGGATTTCGTGTGCAGCACCTGCAGCTATTTCTCCAACTATGGCTAACTTCTCAGATTGATACATTCTTTTCTCTAGTTCTTCGGTTTCTGTCATATCAACAATGTTAATCATTCTTCCAATAATTTGACACTGATGATCGTGCATTCCTGTTTGAGATACGAGTAAGACCTTATTTTCTTTTGCAGTTTTATAATTAATTTTTCTATGATGAAAGTTTGAATCAAGAGTTAAGATACTCCAAAACTGTTCGTTTTCATCATAAATCTGTTCATTCATAAACTTACTTATTCTGTCTTCGTTATAGTGTAAAATATCAGCAGCTGCTCTATTAATTTTGAGCTCTGACAACTCATCATTTATTGTTATAATACCAATTGGCAAAGAATTCACGATTTGCTCACGATACATTTTATCATTCAAAATAGTTGTAAATGAATCTTTTAGACTCTTGGACATTTGATTTATGGAATTCGCCAATTCTTCAAATTCGACCTGTTTCAGGGGTGGCAGAGTAAGCCCGTACTGGCCTCTGGCAATTAGGTCAACTTTATCAACCATTGTTTCAATTGGCTTCGTCAAATTTGCACTTATTCGATACGCAGCCATAATAGACAAACAAATAGCCACTATTGTAATACTAATGAGCAGCCAGAGTGCATTTGAGATAATACTCGAAAACTCGTCCGAATATACAGTGAACTTTGTAAAGACCAGTTCCTTCTCTTCATTTATTTCTGTCCGTAATTCTTCAAGTTGCGGCAAGTAATCTGAATGTATATATGTACGGGCATCATCATACTCTTCATATGCTAATAATCCTTGAATATTATTAATGACCATAAAGTCTAGTAATTCTATATCTTTTTTTATACTAATTAAGGAAGAAGGTACAGCAGGAGGTTGATCAGACGTTTTATTTTCTTCTTCATCTTGATAAGACTGATAGACTTCAACGAAATCACAGCATAAATTTTCTCCTAAGTACTCTTTTACAACCAGCTCTTTAACGGCAAGATCCTTATCCCATTGTGTAAGCCAATAGACCTCAGGTACGTTCTTCTCCTCTATTTTGTTACTCACTTCTTTAACAGCTTCAATTGATTGTACCAAAATGTAGGAAAAACCACTTAACAGAAAAGTCAAAATGAGGAGGATTGAGAGAATTTTTGCTCGAAATGACATAAGTTTCAATAATTTTCTCAACGTAATCCTCCTTACTTTAATGAAGGAAAGCTAATCTCTCCTTTATCGAATTTATTCTTTTCATTTTCTATAAACTGTTTATCTTTATCAGATAACATCGGTCCAAACGGAGCTAGGCTATACACACCATGCTCAGCGCTTAACATCACTTGTCCATGAGGAATTCCATCCTTACTAAAGTAATCTTCCATCATGACAACATATGCTTGTGATACATCATTTTTCACGCTTGTAATGACATGATCCTTCCCCATATACGATTGATCGTCAAGATAGCCAATGACATATATTCCTGATTTTTTCGCCAAATCTATGACATCTCTATTGAAGGAGTTGCCTTTACTATAAACAACATCTACTCCCTCATCTATTAACTGTTGAAGTATTTTGGAAGCTTTTTTACCATCGTCTCTGCTATTAACATGACGATAATAGAATTTTATCTCCGGTTTATAATAAGCTAACCCTGATTCAAACTCCGGATTTTTGTTTCTTGCTTCATAAGAATCAATTACGCCAACTTTATTTGTTTCAGTCACTTTTGCTGCTGCAAGTGCAGCAAAGTATTCGATTTCCCCTTGATCAAATGTGTAAACAGATTGATTCGGATACTTTGAAGTACCATGCAAAGTGATAAAGTGAATATCTGAGTACTTTTTTGCTGATTCTGTAAATACGTCCGAAAACTCTCGACCATGACCGATAATCACTTGTGATTGGTTTTGAACTGCTTCTTCAATTGTATCCTTTATTAGTTTGTCTGTATTAATTTCACTATATAGAGTTACGTCAACTGGAAAAAGCTCTTCCATTTTCAGTTTTCCTTTATATGCTAAACTCCCCCAACTTTGATCTACAATAACATCTGATGTTATGATTGTCACCTTTGTTTTCCCGTCGGTTCCAGTTGAAACAGCTTCTGAGATGATATCTTTCATCTTAAATCCAATTATACTAATAAAGATAATTCCAACAATCACTGCTATTATCCCAATAAATCTAAGTTGTGTCGATTGTTGCATCATTCTTTTCTCTCCCTACAGATTGTTCAGTATCTGACATCATTATAGCGAACAATCCAACCACATGCTATATATTTATAAGAAATATCTACATTATTCGACAATCATACAAATCGTCCATCTTTCTAAAATTTCCATTACAAAATTACATTTTCATCAGGAAGTCTAAATAAGGAGAAACGTTCCCTACAAAGAACAAACTCAGTGCATAATTCACACTGAGTTCCCTACACATTAAAGATAATTTACGATCAGCCAATCCTTCAATTCTTCTTTAAGTTTATGATGTATTGGATCTTTCGCTTCCTTTTTGTATTGTTTTAAAAGGTTTAAGATTGTTCTTTCTCCATGAAATTCCTTTAGCATATGATCCATGTTTTCGATAACAATTGCAGTTGCGTTCGGTTTTTCCAGTTGCTTAATTCTTTTTACATTTTCCGGATTTGCCTGTACATCCTTATCACCTGTAATAGCCAAAATCGGACATTGAGCATCTTTAAGGATATTAATAATCATTTCTGTTGAAAAAGAGTAATGTTCTCTAAACCATCTTACCGGCATCTTTTTCAATTGATACCTCATTGTATCACCTTGTGATTGCACGATTCTTCTTTTTAAATTAGCAGCTTGTTTTTCCAACTTCGATTCTGTAACAAGTTTTCTCAAGATCATACCTTTCAAGCCTTTTAACTGCTTTATTTCCTCTATAGCTTGTTTATTTTGGTAAGCCATTGACTCTTCAATATTACTTGCTGTCCCGGCAAGCAATATTAAACCGGCAACCGGGAATTGTTGATGTGCGACTGTTCCAATAATACATCCTTCACTATGACCTAATAGCAAAATCCTATCATGGTCTACTTTTGGATGATTCTTTAAATATCGAATGGTTTCTTGCACATCACGGACCAAATCCAGCATACCGGATTTGATCGGATCACCTTCACTTTCCCCGACAGATCTTTTATCATATCTTAGCGTAATAAAGCCTAATCCCGTTAAAAAATGAGCTAATTCTTTATATAAATCTGATTGAATCGCAGGTTTCTTCATATTTCCATCCCGATCTGAACTACCTGAGCCATTAATTAAGATCATAGCAGGGTGTTTATCCGATTCTAAAGATGGAAAGGCCATTGTCCCCTTCAATGTTATATCATGAATGATTGAGACCTCTTCTTCACGAATTGTGCTCATAGACTTATCCCCTTTTTATTATTATCATTATTGATAATGATAACATCTTTCCAGAGAATTGTCATTATCTTTTAAGTGAGAAAAATTAGTCTTCGTCTTTTACGTCTATATCCTCAGGAATTGGTTCTTTCATATACTCTTCCACTACCTTTTTATATTTTTCCATTTGTTCTAGGTGGGTATTAAATTGTTCCTTATTAATTAAATATTGATTTCCATCAAAGAGTGCTCTAATCTTTTTTTCAAGGACCAGTTTTTTAATTTGCTCTTCTGATAAAGACAGGTATTCTGCTGTTTCTTGAACTGTTAAATACATGATATTCTCCTTCTCTTCCTTCATTGGTTACCATCATAGTAGATTATACTTGTTTTTTTCAAGTATAAAGCCAATTCACATCTGTGAATTGGCGGTGTGATTGGCTATTACTACTGACTTAATTCCTCTATATCTGCATTAAAGCTTTTGCTTTTTATTCCTGCTCTTAATAGCTGAATATCAACCTCAACGTTCAGTTCCGCTTTTGCGAATTCTTCATCCCATCTGTCCTCAACTTCTTTGTACTTAGTATGATCCTGTCTATTAAGAGCATCTCCAAATCCGAAGATGTCTACTTCGTATTCTTTCTGGACTTTTTTAATTAGCTGGGATATTTCTGCTTTCACGAATTTTTCAACTAGTTTTTCCTGGTCTGAATAAACATTAATTTTTGTCAAATCTTTTGGACATTGTGTTCCTTGTATCTTAGCTTCCGCATTAATCTTCACTTTGATCTTTGGTCGATCATTTTCATATTTAGATTCTAATCTCACCTTTGATCTTATGACTCGAACATCTAAAAAAAACTCACCTTTATTTGTCGTATTAGCATCTTCTGAATCACATGCAATACTCAAACTCGTACTTCTTAACTCTTTCGTCCAAAGGTATCCCCTAGTTTCATTTAGTGAAAGTTTCCCCACCATTTTATCACCATTAAAAACAGCCATTCCATCGGCAAGAACCAATGCACCAGGATCAATTTCTTTATTATTATCTACAGATTGCCCTTTTTCAGGATCTCCTCGAATGGATATTATCCCGGCAACAGGATTAATTCCCTTTGAAATAAGGGATGTAATGAAATCATATAACTGAACATCAGGATTTCCACCCCACTCGTCCGTTAGCGTCGCAATTTGAGTACTAAGCTTCAATGAAGGACTTTTTTGCACAGGATAGGTAATTTTTGTGAAAGTTGAAGCAGGATAACCACTTGTGATAACAATACTAAAGTCATTTCGGAACTGTCCACTTCGATCAAGGAAATCCAAAAACCCAAATATCCCCTCTCTTGCCACTTCTTCACTAATATAAAGAACTCTTGTATGTGAAAATACGAGCTTACGGGTTAGACCTACATTCATTTTATTTGATAATTCCGAGAGAGAATTCCCTTCTAATGTGTAGATGTTAACAGGAGCATTTCCTTGTGCACTTTGTTTTCCAAATTCTGCAGAGTTAATAACCTCTACTGTCATTCGATACTTTTTTTCTTCTCCTTTGTCCACTGCAATACCCGTGACAATCGCTATCTCATCAAGCTCTTCCCGGTCCCAACACCCTGTTAGAAATAATAGTAGAGCAAAAAATGGCAATAGGATTTTTTTAGTCATTTTCCTTCTTACCCCCAGTGTTTTGATCTGGAGAAGATGGCCTAGAAATATCTTTATTTTTCACCGGTGCCTTAGTCATCAAATATGAAGGGCGATACCGGTCTCCCCAAATTGGGACACGGACAAACACATCTGTTTGATCTTTTAGTTTGAACGGAGCAACAGGAGTTAAATACGGGATGCCAAATGTTCGCAAACTTACTAAGTGAATAACCATAACAATAAGTGATAAAAGAATTCCATATAAACCTAGTGATGCAGCCATAATAATCAGAATAAATCGAATCAACCTTGCTGCAATGGAAAAATTATAAATAGGCGACACAAAGCTTGCAATGGCAGAGAATGCAACAACGACAACTAAAACATTCGAAACCAAACCGGCTTCGACTGCAGCTTGTCCAATAACTAGCGCACCTACAATAGATAATGTTTGGCCAACAGCCCGCGGCATTCTAACTCCTGCTTCCCTTAATACTTCAAAGGTAAGCTCCATCATTAAGATTTCAATAACTGCAGGAAATGGTACCCCTTCCCTCTGACTTTGTATATTTATTAAAAGCGGCGTTGGCATTAACTCATGATGATAAGTCGTAATCGCCACATATAGAGAGGGAAATGTTAGAGTAATCATAAAGGACACATATCGGATAATTCTTATAAAGCTTGTCATAAAAAATGGTTGATAATAGTCCTCTGTAGACTGAAAGAAATCTGTAAAAACAGAGGGAACAATCAACACAAATGGTGAACCGTCAAGGAGAATGGCAATTTTCCCCTCCAAAATATTACCGCTAATGCTATCAGGTCGTTCACTGTTATAAACAAGAGGGAAAAAGGTTAAGGTTTCATCTGTAATAAACTCCTCGACATTCCCAGTATCAAGGATACCTGAAGCATTTATCTTATTTATCCTTAGCTTTACCTCACTTAGAATATCTTCATTTACAATTCCTTTCATATATCCAATCGATAGTTTTGTATTTGAGTCACTTCCAACTCTAAAATCTTCAAAAATCAGTCGGGGACTTTTTATTTTTTTCTAATTAGACCTATATTCGTGTTAATATCTTCAATAAACCCTTCCTTTGGACCACGAATAATCGTCTGAGTACTCGGCTCTGAAATGGAACGTTTATCTGTTCCGCCTATGTTTAACGCTAAGGCCTTACTATGCTCATCAATCATGACAACAGCATAACCGTTTAACATTTGCCAAACAAGCTGATGAAGTGTTTCTGAATATTCATAAGAAACCGCCGGGAAAAAGGCTTCTCTTAAAGAGTCTAAATCTCTGTGTGCATCTGTTCTCGGCTGCTTAAATGCGTCTCTCAGTGGTTCTAAAACCTGCATATTCAGCTCGCTTTTATTTAACATTGTACCTAAGTAACAAACACATCCCCTTAGATCTCCAACTTTAATATGGATTTCTTCATAATCAGTCGTTTGTTTAAATAACTCTTGAATACTACATAAATTTCGATCCAGCTTACTGTCATAATGCTTTGGTATCCCCTCTTGATCATATATCTCTTTTTCAGAGGTTCTTCCTCTATTTTTGTTTTTTCTTCTTGTAAACAAAGATGAAAAACTACTCATGAGCTAGACTCCTTTTTTCTTTTCCTTGTTTTCCATAAAATAAAGGGCAGTAGAAGCAGAGGAATACCGAATTGAAAAGGGATATGCATAAAGAATGGCACAAACACTAACCCTTCCTTAAGATGTTCGACAAAGTTATGACTAATACCAGCTGAGAAAAAGGCAATGAGGGATCCCATTGGAAGTGTCATACTTCGATATGGTTTATTCGTAATTAGTTCTAGACCCTTTAAACCTCCGTAAAAAAAGATCCCCACCTTTACGATGATTCCGAACATAACGAAAAACACAATAATTAAATCTACTCGTTCAATAAAATTCAATAGGGATATTTCACGTGAAGCACTCAATAAAGGGAAGTTTGCACGTTCCTTTAAATCAACTCCTAAAGTTGATATTTGGATGATAGCTCCATATGCAAGTAATACACCACTGGTAAAAACACCCGCTGCACTCACCTTTTTTATATGTTTCTTTGTGCCAATATAGGCGCTTATGACCATAAAGGTTACCGCTTCTCCAAAAGGAAAAGTAATTAGCTGCGGAAAAAGCGCGTTAACAATAGGTTTAAATCCCTCAGCTAAGATCGGCTGGATATTGCTCATTTCAAACTCACCCGAGAACCATATACCTAAACCTGTCATAACAATGAATGCTACAACATATGGAAAGAATACTTCACTTGTTCTCCCCAGTACTTCTAAGCCGTGCTGAAAGATATAAACGATTACAAGCATCATCGTGATAGAGATAACTTCTAGTGGTGTTACCTCAAAAATTGTAGAAACTAAGAGTTCACAAAAATCCCTTAACACCCTGGCAGATACATAAAAGAAATAGATAACATATAAGAGTGTGAAAAATTTGCCGATGTATTTTCCAAAACAAAAGACAAATAGCTCAAATAAGTTCTTACCAGGTACTTTTGAAAGGAGAAACAAATAATAAAGCATAATAGCCATTCCAAAAAAAGTTCCAATGATCACAGCAATCCAAGCATCCTGCTTTGCTTCATTTCCTATTCCTACTAAAGCGGCGCTACCAATTTGAAAACAAACAATTAGGATATAAAGCTGCCAGAGTGAAATTTTCTCTACCAGTTGCTTCATTACTCTACTTACTTCCTATGTTTTTTAGCTTTTGCAATTTTTCTTTCACACTTTTCCCTACCGAATAAAGAAACCCAACTAGCAGAAAAACATAGATCATCCATTTATTAGATCCCGGATCCATCGCTAAAAGTGTTTTATATTGGTTAATTAAATTACTGCTATAGAGATACGCATCAATCTGAGCAATCAATAAGCTAAGCAGGAAAAAATTGTAAGAAACATAACAGCTCTCATTGGCTACACACCTTAACCATATTTGAAATGATAAAACTAAGTTAAAACGAACTACTAATCAACCACGATACTTACTCCTTCTAATATATGGTTTATTATGGACAAATGTGGTTTTTTTAGTATGAAAGAACCAAAATCTTTCTGTGTTTATTTTTGGACACTCAAACGATCCGTGCACATACAGATAAATTATGTCTAAAACAATAAAAATTTTGTCTATTTGATAGAAGGATTGTCGAAGCCATTCCAAAATGGGAAAAAATCAATAATAATAGGTATATACGATCTGTTAAGTATAGGGAGAAATGAAAAATGATGAATAATGTGAACCAAGATCTGGGTCATAAAATAGATTTAGTGAGAAGATTAATGATCGCTACTGCCCAGGCAAAAGGAATGAACAATCCTGAAACAATAAAGTACAGCGAGGAATTAGACAGACTTATACTAGAAACACAGTTACTTTTAAAGTCATGTAGTTAATTTATAGGACAGATCTTCTATGAGCAAGCGTCAATCAAGAACACCCTGTCCTTCTATTTACTTATGGATGCATAAGTATGTGCCTATAAGTCCTAAAATCTTTCCTAATCTATCTTTTTGTTTTTTCTAATAAACGAGAAAAACTAGTAGCATGATGCCACTAGCTATATATGATTTAATGCTGATTGTATGTCTTCCCAAATATCCTCCCAGGCTTCAAGACCTACAGAGAGTCGCAGCAACATATCTGATATCCCCATTTCCTTCCTTATTTGTGCAGGGACAACAGCATGGGTCATTGAAGCAGGATGTTGAATTAATGTTTCTGCATCACCTAGGCTTACAGCAATGGGTATTAACTTTAAGTGATTCACAAATTTTACAGCATCCTCAAATGTGCCTTTTACTTCGAATGATAGTAAGCCTCCGCCATTTTTCATTTGTCTTTTCATGATTTGATATTGAAAATGATCAGGATCCTTTGGATAATAAATGGTTTTAACCTTTGGATGCTCTTTTAGTTTTATCGCAATTTTTTCTGCATTCTCACAATGACGATCCATTCTAACAGCCAATGTTTTCAAACCTCTAAGTAGTAACCAGGCATCAAATGGAGAGATAACTCCACCTATATCCTTTTGTGTAGTCTTTTTTAAGGAATCAATCGTAATTTTGTCCCCTACTACCAGGCCCGCAATAACATCTCCGTGACCACCGATATATTTTGTTCCACTATGGATAACCAGATCACATCCAAGCGTAATAGGTGTTTGTAAATATGGAGAACAAAACGTATTATCTACGACCACCTTGATGTTTCGTTCCTTGGCAACCGAGACAACCTTTTCTAAATCAATTAAGTTCATTGTAGGGTTCATAGGAGTTTCAATAAATATGCAGCTTGTCGTTTCTTTTATTTGTGCAAGAATATCTTCCTCTGAACTTAGCTCAGAAAATGTATGGTCAATTTTGTACTTTTCCTTTAAGAGCTGTAATAAACCGAACGTACATCCATAAATCCCTTTTGAACAAATGATGTGATCATTTGCTTTTGTTATGCCGATAAGAACAGCTGAAATAGCAGCCATTCCTGATGAAAACGCCAGGGCAGCTTCTCCACCTTCCAATTGTGCGATTCGTTCTTCTAATACTGTCACCGTTGGATTACCTAATCTTGAGTAAATATACCCCTCTTCCATGCCTGCAAATCTGTTTGCCCCATGCTCCACTGTGGGAAAGGTAAATGTTGATGTTTGGTAGATTGGCGGGGTTAAGCTATTTTGATGCTCATTTGGATCATAGCCTGCATGAATTGCCTTAGTGGCAAATCGGTATTCCTTTTCTTTCATAGGATTTCCCCCCTCTATATAGGATATTGGGAAATGTCCGTATTGGTTCCTATGGTTTATCCCTTAAGGGGTGACGATTTGTTTTCGATCATTTTTGACAATGAGGACAGTAAAATGATTTTTTCGAGGAAATCTCTTCTCTAACAATAGTAGAGCTACAGCGAGGACACCGCTCACCTTCCCGATCATAAACATAACAATGCTCATTATACTTCCCTGTTAACTCGTCTCCATTAAACACAGGCATTTCGATATATCCGCCATATGTCAAACCTCTATTTAATATCGTTTGGATCGCATGGAATAGTGAAGCTCTTTCCCTCGATGAAAGTTCATCTCCTGTTCTCATAGGTAACAATTTTGCTTCAAAACAGATTTCATCAGAGTAATGATTACCAATACCAGCAATAAACTTTTGATTAACAAGTG
Organism: Metabacillus sp. KJ11-3; assembly: GCF_055808295.1. NCBI lineage: Bacteria > Bacillati > Bacillota > Bacilli > Caryophanales > Bacillaceae > Metabacillus > Metabacillus sp. KJ11-3. The sequence goes on from NZ_CM147865.1 coordinate 4,117,571, forward strand.
TCGACTTTAATGTCCCGCGTTTCTTCTTAAGCTGTTCATCAAATTCTGATAATTGAAAACCCGGATCAAGGGGTTCAGGACCTAAATCAAGAAATTCCTGTTCAACCTCTTGAGCAGTAAGAAGATGAAGGTACCCTAATCTTAGCCCAATAAAAAACAATTGGCAGTCGTCAAAGGTGAGGGTGACCTGTTTTGTTCTATCAGGACTGTCATGCTCATTTCCGATATACATGAGCCCTCCCAGCATAAGATGCAGCAATAAATGACCACCCGAGTCCAATTTAAAAACCAAATGTTTTGCCCGTCTCTCAACTGCAACTAGCTTTCTTCCTTTTACTTCATCTATAAAAGCAGGAACCGCTTTATTGATCGACTTCTCTCTCGTCACTTCTACTGACTGAATAGTTTTTCCGACAAGCTTTTTTCAAAAATCCGTTTATAATTTTCCATCTCAGGTAATTCAGGCACAATAACACATCCCTAATACAAAATTTTTTGTTAGTATTTCATATTAAAGATGTAAACATGTACCAAGGCTTCTTAGACTTCATACCTTTCTAATTGATAAATTAAAAACCTCTCATTGGCGTTATGCTCATATAGTCCATTTATTTTCACTTCTTCTTTTAATACGAAAGAAGTTTGGTTGTCCAAATAATAAAGATAGTCCTCTGCTGCATAATATAAAATCAATTCGACTTTACGGTTTCTCTTTTCAACCGATTTTAGAATGTTACGGACTACTTTCATAAAGATTTGAACGGAAAAAGGATTAAAAAAATAAAAACGATTGTCTGCTTGGTTTATTGGATATTCCTCTGCTAAACAATGATGAAAAATGATCTGATTGCCATTCCGCTTTGTTTTCGTGATATAACGGGTACGGTTCTTTACAGCATTTTCATAAAAAAGTTGATCCATTTCAACTCCTACAACAGGTGTGTGAAATAAGTAATGGGCAAATATCGGTAACCTCCCTTTGCCACAACCAAAATCAACTAGGCGATCACTTTCTGTCAGCTTATAGTGCTGAAATAATTGTTCCAGTCCTTGATATGGAGTAGGTTCATACCGGTGATAATGAAAGGATTTATGAAATCCCTTTTGTTCATCATCTGTATCAATGTTAAGTAACCTGTCATATGTCCTTTCAGCCATTCGTTTTCTCCTTTGCAACAGTATGTTATGATTAGAAAAACACGACTTTCCGCCAAGAATGGCAGATGTCGATGTCTTTTCTTAAACTTTCATCCTTTAAACTTACTTAATGTATAAAAAAAAGATTGATAGTTAGGTGGGCTATAATGAATTGGATATCAACCACTAAAAAAGGTGAATTTCTAAAATGGTTCTTAGATCATCATCAATTAAAAAACAAGGAAGCGCGGAGACTCATAGAATATATTCAAAAGAATCATCATCTCCTCAAGAATCTATCTTTTACCGAAACAGTACACCCTAAAGAACGCACTATCATGATCTCCAGTATTAGTTCTGATGAACCCGGCTTCCACTACTATTCCAATGGCTTCAGAACCGATGATGTTTCAAGAGCTTTTGGTTCGTTAATGAATAACCCGGCAGATAAGATATACTTCATTCTTCACTATTTTGGGAAACATTCTGATCATCGTTATACACAACTTGTTGAAACACATCGCATTCATTCTATCAAACAATTTGAGCAATCTGAAAAAGACGCAAAAGCTACCGACCTTGTTGTTGAAATTGCTTTACTAAAAAGTCAAATTAATAAGGCACTTGATGATCGGAACGAAGGGCTTTTCCATGAGTTAGTAAAAAAACTGAAGGAGATACAAAAATAACCGCATAGATTCTTATCTATGCGGTTATTTTATACAAATTCCCTTTTTAATAACGGTTGTGTCATTGTAGGAATCACGATTTCTATTGTTGTGCCTTTGTTTACTTCACTATGTATCGATAACTGTCCCTTATGTGATTCAATGATCTTATAACAGGTCATGAGTCCTAAACCGGTTCCTTTTTCTTTCGTGGTATAAAATGGTTCACCTAGTGTAGGAATTCGCTCAGGAGGAATACCTACCCCCTCATCAATTACCTGAATAACAATGGTACCTTTTTCATTTCCCTTTATCTTCAGATAGATATTTCCTCCATCAGGCATTGCTTCAATTGCATTTTTAAACAGATTTAAAAATACCTGCTTTAATTGTGCTTCTTCACAACAAATCATAGGTAAATCCGAGTCAGCCTCTGAAAAGATTTGCACATTATTTAATATGGATTGTGTACTCATTAATGTAATCACATCTTTAATTAACTCATTAATATCCTTTTCAACGAAAATGGAGGCACTTGGTTTGGAAAGGACAAGGAATTCGCCAACTATTGCATTAATACGATCAAGCTCTGACAACACAATATTATAATATTCTTCTTGTAGATGGTTTGATTTAAACAATTGAATAAATCCCTTTATGGATGTAAGCGGATTTCGTATTTCATGAGCAATTCCAGCTGCCATTTGACCTAACAACGCCAGTTTTTCAGACTTTAGCAACAGCTTTTCTGTTTGTTCCTTCTTTTCTGTAATATCCTTACCAATTGTTAAGATTGCTTCACTTTTTCCATACGAGATGTTCATCGATGAACCTTCAAAGAAAAATGTTGTTCCATCCCCTCGCATTAATTCATATTCAATGCAACTCAATGGAGAATTTTTCTTTTTAATCATTTTGATTCTTTCTTCAGCACGTCCTGTGTACTTTGGAACTATGAAATCCAGGATTGAACGATAAATCAAATCTTCTCTACTTCCAGCCCCTATCATCTTCACAGCTGCATAGTTCACATTTTAAAATTGTCATGAATAATAATCGATTCTGGAAATGAATCGATCAGCTTTTTATAACTTTCATCCTTTAGCTTTGCTTTTTTTGCATAAAATCTCGCTAAGTCATACTGTCTTCCTACGAAAAATGCAATAATTGTAAACATAAAAAAATCCACTGTAAAAAATGGTTCCTGTTCCATAACTGTTTGATAGGCTGTAAACAATATCGATATTAACACCAGAATTATTTGTCCTGATCGATTCATCCCGTTATCCTCTTCACCTAGATTTTTCTTTCATCATAGCATATTTGAACTAGAATTATATCCCAAATGGAAAAATTTAATAAACTCTATGTGAGAGTATCTACCTATCTATTAATTGATAGGATTAAGGGTATTAGCTGCCGGTGATTTCTTCTTTATTTTACGTAAAAAGGAAATTAAATAAATGCTAAAAGGCTGTCACACATGTGTGGCAACCTTTTAAGTACCTACTCTTTATTTAACCATACCTTTTCTTCTTATCCATATCATCGTGACAAAGCCAATACCCATTAATAGAACACCTAATAATAGTCTGTTATATAAAGTTGTTGCAGTTTCCGGCAGCTGTTTTCCTTCATTTAGTTGTTTATTTGAAGGCTCAGCATCATCATCCGGAGTGACTGGAACGTTATTTTCTTTCTGATTATTACTGTCTTCATCCGTTTCTTTCTCTATCGGTTGGTCGTTGTCATGATCGTTTGGATCTGAAACTGTTGGGTCTTCTTCTGGAAGAGGAGGATCTTCTTCTTTATCTTCTTCATAATCTTTTACTTTAGTTAAGGAGAAATCATCCACTGTTCCCCATGCCCCTGGATCTGCTTCAATATTTGCTCCGATTGTTAGTGTTCCATCAATAACTAAAATCTCCTCAATTGCAGGGTTACTCCAGTTCACCCAGCCATTTACGGCTGTCTCTTCCGTCATTTCACCACTGCTTGTCTTAGCATAAAGAAACATATTCGATTCTTCAGCATCTCCACCCTGTACGAACATAGAGAGGTTATAGTAGCCAGGCTCTAAACCAGTAATCGTTTGCTCAACTTTAAAATCTACCGCATTATCTGAGTAAAAATGAACAGCGTATTCCCCGGATTTGGCATCTGAAGCTTTTTGTTGATAAGTAGCATGTGGGGCAGATTCATCTTTATGGATGATCTTCCACATACTGCGATCTTCATCTTCAAAACTTGGATTCAACACAAAGTTTTGAGGGTTGATTTGGAGATTCGCCTTTACTTTTCCTCCCCCTTCAACTTCACCTTCTATTACATATGTGCCAATACCATTATTGATTGCTTGTGTTAATGCAGGTTGATCCCACGTAACAGTAGCGGTTCCTTCACTTCCATCATTATAAGTAACAGTTACTCGATCCGGTAGAGTAATCTCTTCCCCTAAAACAGCACTGATGGAAATATCTTTTATCACATCGATTTCAAGTGGTGCTTTTGCTCCTGTATTGACGTATTTAAAGACGTTTAAAGATGATAATGGTTTTCCTTCGAAATCAAATAATGCTTGGTTATCAACTGCACTGCCTCCATACCAGTGACCTGCATCCTCCGGGTCATATTCAGCTGCAAAACTTGTAGCCCAACCTGAACCATCTCTTTCCCATTTCACTTTATTTTCTTCTAGATTCGTACCAACAGGAATCCAAGCAGGTTCCCAATAAAAAACGCCAATACCCGCTTCTCCTACATTTGCAACTGCCTCAATTACATCTCGAACAGCAGTCGCTTGTCCTTGAACAGTAATCGGATAATTTAATGTCTGACCTGAATCCTTTGGTGCTGTATTTCCATGACCGTCTCCGTCTTCAGCTGTGTACGTATATGAAGTTTCGGCCACCATCACTTTTTTCCCATACGTATCTGCTACGTTTTTTAAAACTGATGTTAAATTATCTAAAGTTCCATGCCAGAACGGATAGTAGGAACTCGCGAAAACATCATAATCTACATTATTTTGATCAAGTGTTTTTGAAATCGTCGTATATCTCCCTGTACTCTCAGGGTTTGTAAAATGCAAAGCTACTAAAATACTAGAATCAATTTCTCTAATCGCTTTGCTGCCTTGATTGAACAATTCACTCATCTTTGTCCAGTCTGTTTCTCCAACAAACCCGCCTGTTGTTTCATTTCCAACCTGAACCATACCAATATCAACGCCTGCGTCTAGTAAGGCTTGTAGACTGTCCTTCGTATAGGTATAAACGGCATTCTTTTTATCTTCAAAACTTAAGTTCTGCCATGCTTTTGGTGCCTGTTGCTTAGCAGGGTCTGCCCAGAAATCAGAGTAATGGAAATCCACTAACAGCTTCATTCCGTTTGCTGTCGTTCTTTTTCCAATTTCAATCGCTTTTTCCAAGTCATTATTTCCTCCGCCATAACCTCGGCCTTCAGAATCATAAGGATCATTCCAAATTCGTACACGAACATAGTTCACACCAGCTTCATTCATCGTTTGAAAAATGTCCTGCTGTTCTCCAGCTTCATTTTTGAACGTCACGCCGCTTTCTTCTAATGAAATAATGCTGGAAATGTCTACTCCTTTAATAAAGTCGTCACTTAATCCATCCACTTTTTCCACAAAGATATCCGCTTCAACAGGTTGGCTCGAAACATCCTGTGAGCTAAGTTGGAATTGATCTAAGTACCCCCATGCATTCTGAGCACCATTAATCGTAGCACCGATTGCTACATTGTTTGTTTCCTCGGTTAATTCAAAAGAATATGTAATTTTGCCCCAATTATTATAGCCTTTCGTGGCAACTGGTTCCATCTTTTGTTCCCCCGCAAATAATGTAATATCGGCTGCTTCAGCCCCATCACCACCCATCGCACTAACAGTCAGCATGTAGCTTCCTGCCGGTAATGAGTCAATGGATTGTTTCACTGTTAATGTTTGATCTCCTGTTGCAGTGTCTTTGATCCAATATTTAAATGCGTATTGTCCTTCATGACTAGTGATGTAGGGATCGTCAGAATACGGAAAATGGATAACCTCAGCTTGGTCCCAATCTATATTATCTATAGTCCATGAGTCGCCATCCCAAATATCTGTTTCAAATCCCCCATTTATTAAAAGATTCGGTTCCTCTGTTGCTGCGAGACCTCTCTGATTTTGAAATGGTAATGTACTCACAACCATAACAATGGTTAACAATATTGATAACCACATTCTTTTTCTTTTCATCCATTTTCATCTCCCTATTAATCTATCCGTTAATGGTAAGCGCTTCCTTTAATGTGCTCAACAATGATGAAATTAAGGCATAGAGAAGGACGAGAATGATCAAGTCATTCTCGTTCTCTTTTGTTGTTTCATATCGTTTTACTTGGATTTTTCCAGAATTCTTACTTCATATACATCCAGTGTCAGATCCCCTGTGACTTCTTCACCACTCACCAAGTCCTTAACCTTATAATCAAGACTGATAGGTTGTTTCTCCTCAGTAAAGTTCATCACAAACAGGTAATCACTTTCAGGTGCCTGCCTCACTTGCACAGATACACCTTTACCATGTTTTACTGTATGAACAGGTTTAAGCTGAAGCTCATCTATTAGCTCTTGGTAAAAGTCATGATGGAATTGTTCATCTAAACGGCCGCCAATATAGTAGGATGCACCGTTACCAAAGTTGTTGCTCGTTACAGCAGGTGTCGTTGCATAGAAGTCTTCTTCATATGTTCCATCAACAGTTGCCGTATTCACATCAATGACAGTTGCATAATCCTTCAATTCGTAGGATTGATTACGATACATGACACGGTTACGATTCTTCGGATATAATGTGTCTGTTTCAACAGGCTTTATTCCAAATACCTCTTGTAAATCTTTGTGCCATCCACCTAAGTATGTGAGATCATACTCATTCACAATACCACTGATATAGGTCATGACTAATTTTCCGCCATGTTGTACAAATGTTTTCAAACGAGCAATCGTTTCTTCACTTACTAAATAGAGCATTGGTACAATTAACAATTTATAATCAGCAAAATCCTGTTCCTTTGTAATAACATCTACAGGGATATCCTTTTCCCAGAATGGTCGATAATGCTGCTGTAATGTCTGTGGATACTGCTTTGTTTTCAAGCCGTATCCTTGTGCATCATTGATGGCCCAATTGCTTTCCCAATCGTAAAGGATGGCAACATCTGCCGGTCGATTTGTTCCAACTACATCAGATAGCTTTTCCAGTGTTTGCCCCACCTTAGCAACTTCTTTAAATACACGGTTTTCTGAGCTATTGTCATGATCAACAACAGCACCGTGGAATTTCTCCGATGATCCGCGTGACTTTCTCCATTGGAAATACAAAATACTATCAGAGCCATGTGAAATCATTTGCATTGAGGAAAGCAAATGCATTCCCGGACGTTTTGCTTTATTCACTTCATGCCAGTTCACACCACTTGGCGTTGATTCCATTAATAAGAATGGTTGTTGCTTTAGGCTTCTATATAAATCATTAATAAAGCCTACTTTCATTGCTAAATCTGCTGTGCTTTCCCAATCATTATGCCAAGCAGGATAGGCATCCCAACTAATGACATCCAGATGTATAGCGAACTTACTATAATCAAGTGACTGAAACGGAATCAGGTCAAATGTATCTGCCATAAAGTTTGTTGTGATTGGAATTTGCGGTGTCAATTCTCTTAACGGCACAATTTCATTTTTATAAAAATCAATGGTTTGATCTGTTACAAATCGACGCCAATCTAAATTCAAGCCATGCACAGCACTTTCACCAATAGGAGATGGTGATTCAATTTGTGACCAATCACTGTACGTATGACTCCAGAACGGGCCCCACCATGCATCATTTAATGCTTTAAGGTCATTGTTATATTTTTCTTTTAGCCAATTGCGAAAAGCACGTTGACACTTATGACAATGACATTCCCCACCATATTCATTCGAGATATGCCACATCAACAAACCTGGATGATTTCCATACCTTTCAGCTAACAGACGATTCATTTGCCCAGTTTTCTCACGATAAACTTCAGACGTAAAACAGTGATTATGTCTTCCACCGTGAAGCTGTTTCACTCTGCTGCCATTCACACGTAGAACTTCAGGATATTTCTGAGACATCCAAGCAGGACGGGCACCACTTGGAGTAGCTAAGATGACCCGGCCTCCAATTCCATGGATGTTTTCAAAAATTTGGTCTAACCATTCAAAGTTATAAACTCCTTCTTCCGGTTCGAGTGCACTCCATGCAAAGATACCGACAGAAAATGTATTTGTATGTGAAAGCTTCATCAACTCAATATCATCCGCTAAGATGTCAGGTCTATCTAACCATTGATCAGGGTTATAGTCTCCGCCGTGAAGCATAAAGTTTGCTTTTGTTGTATAAGTCTTTTCAATCTTTGACATAATTCTCTCCCTCTAAAAAGAAATTCCTTATCCTTTTGTTCCACCTGCTGTTAAACCTGATACAAAGTTCTTTTGTAAAAGAATAAAGATAATGGCGATTGGAATACTGATTAAAATGGCTCCTGCCGCAAACGTCGTATAGCTTGCTCCCATTACATCGTTAACTAAGTTATATAAACCGATTGGTAATGTATAAGCTTCAGGAGATCTCAAAATGGTAGAAGAAAGAACAAAATCTCCTAATGGACCAGTAAATCCATTCATCGCAACTACTGCTATCATTGGTCTTGATAATGGCATAATAATTTGCCAGAAAATTCTTGTATTGCTTGCCCCATCAATCATGGCACTTTCATCCAAATCTCTTGGAATCGAATCCATATAGCCCTTCATCAAATACGTATTCATTGGGATTTGCCCACCGATATAAAGAAGAATTAATAACCAATGGCTATTCATCATTCCTAAAATCTGCGCAAGGACAAATAACGCAATTAACGCTGAAAATTGTGGAATCATTTGCAACAATAAAAATAGTGTTAAGGCGTTTTTTCTTCCTTTAAAACGGAAGCGTGAAAAGGCATATGCAGTAAATGAAACACTTAGAATCGTTCCAATCATTGTAAAGACACTAATTTTCAAGGAATTTAAATACCACTGTCCATATTGCAAGCTTTCTTTTCCTGCAAACAATTCCTTATAATGATCCAGAGTTGGATTTTCCGGTATAATTGATGTACTAATTAAACTATTACCTGGATTGAAGCTTGCACCAACTGTCCAAAGTAAGGGATAAATGATGATAACAGTCATAAACGCTAAAATTGTGTAAGAAATTAGGAGACTGATTGATTTTTTTCTCTTCATGTTTGTCAACATCACTTAAGCCCCCTCTTTAAATGAATTGGTTCTTCTGAATTGCCATAGTGCAATCGCAATGACAAAGACTGATAAAAGAATTGTTAATGCTGCTGCCAAAGAATATTGACTTGACTGCATCGTCAATTTGTAAATCCAAGAAACTAATATATCTGTTCCACCAGCTGTTGATCCAGGAACCGCAGGACCTCCGCCATTGAATAGATAAATAATATTGAAGTTATTAAAGTTAAAGGTATATTGCGTAATAATAATTGGTGCCATAGCGATTAAAATCATTGGCAATGTAATATTTTTGAATTTCGCGAACATTGATGCTCCATCAATTGTTGCCGCCTCATATAAATCATCAGGGATTGATTGAAGGACACCAGTTGTTACGATAAATATATAAGGGAAACCCAACCATCCCTGCATTAAGATCAGGGCTACTCTTGACCAGTTTGCATCTGTTAACCATGGAATTGCATCGATTCCAAATGCAGCAAGAATGTCGTTATTCACTGCACCAAAGCTATCATTAAATAAACCGGCAAAAATTAAGATGGTTACAAATCCAGGTACTGCCCAAGGCAACACTAAGATTGTACGGAAGAACCTTTTAAAACGAATTTCTTTTTGGTTCACTAATACTGCCAGGAAAATACCTAAGCTAACCTGAAGTGTAGAAGCTACCAGCGTCCAAATAACCGTCCATGCTAATACATCAAAGAACGTTGCACGCCAAATATCAACTGTGAAAATTTCAGCAAAGGTTTGTAAGCCTACCCAATCAGCTAGATTAGCAGGTGGAGAGTGATATAAGTCGTAGTTTGTAAATGCTAATGCAAAACTAAATAGAATAGGGAAAATAACCGCAAAGATTAAGATAAACAAAGATGGACCACTAATCACATAAGGATATCCCTGTGAAATCAAATTATGGTACTGCTCTTTCAAAGAACTTAAATCTTTGTTTTCATCACGTAATTTACCATTTCTAAATGCGTCACGTAAGTTAAGATAATAAACAGCTAGACCAAAGCATGTAACAATCAATGCGATAATCCCCTCTGCCAAAAGAAACACAGAGTTATCACGCGGTACCTCTGTACCTAACGTAAATAAGCCCCAAAATCCCATATTCAACAGATCTCCGAATACAACAAAGAACGACACCCCAAGAATAAGGAACATAAGACCTTTTATCCATTGCTTATTATAGAATTGGCCAAGGCCCGGAATGATTGATAATAGTAAGGCTATTCTACGATGTTGCACTATTTTCACCTCTTTATAAGAACGGACATCAACTCGTTTCACCAAACTATGCCCTTATAGTAAATGGTGTCAAACATCATCATTGTTTGACACCATTATTCATTTCTACTTATTTACCGCCATGTTTGGCTTGGATTTGCCCTTGAATCGTTTCAACCGCTTGGTCTAACGCTTCTTTCGGCTCAGCTTTGCCAGTTGCAATTGTTTGTAATGCCGCATCTGCAGGCGTCCAAACTTCATTCATTTCAGGGATGTTTGGTGTTAATTCTGCGAATTGAGACTGTTCTGCAACAGCTTGGGCTGCTTCACTTTCAGCTACAACCGGATCATCAGCTAAAGCTTGTACAGCTGGAACTTCTTTTGTTACTTCAAATCTTGTTTTAGAGTTTTCTTCATTTGCAACGAACTCTACAAATTCTTCAGCAAGCTCAGCATTCTTTGAATAACTGCTTACATTGTAGCTTTTTACTCCAACAAATGAACTCATGTTTTCACCGTTTGCTAACTCAGGTAATTTCGCCACACCAAAGTTTACTCCAGCCTTTGTGAATGGATCGATATTCCATGGACCAGAGATAATCGCAGCTGCTTTACCTTCTGTGAACAATGACTCTAACACGTTGATTCCCTGCTCACCGATGATACCTGCCGGGAATAAACCTTCTTTATAAAACTTCTGAATATATTGAGCACCTTCAACAGAACCTTCATTATTTAAACCAATGTCAGAACCATTAAATCCGCCGTTTTCATCAGTACCAAAAATGTATCCGCCATATCCGCTCAAAATACTTTGTGCATAATAAATTTGATCGAATAATGCCAGGAATCCGTATTTTTCTCCATCTGTCATTTCTTTAGACATTTCGTACCACTCGTCTAAAGTTGTTGGCAATTCTTCCTCTGATACAAGATCTTTATTATAATAAAGCATTGTTGTTTCTACTGCTTTCGGTAATCCATAAACCTTGTTGTCTACTTTTTGTGATTGCATCGCAACTTCTGTATAAATAGATTGAACATCCTCAGAAACGTCCAGTTCTTTAATTAATCCTTCTGTTACTGCTGTACCAATTTGGTCACCAGGCATTGTTAATACATCCGGACCTGTTCCGGCAGGACCATCTAACCGTAGATCCTCGATTTGTTGGGCATATGCTTTTTCCACAACTTTTACTGTTACATCATGTTCTTCTTCAAACTTCGCAACAGCATCTTCAATCCCGCCTGCTTTTTCAATATCTTCCCAAACTAGTAAATCGTATTCTTTGTTTGTATTTGCTTCGTTTGAACCTGAACCTTCTTCACTGCTTTCTTGAGGTCCACAAGCAACTAAAGCTAAACTTAGTGCGATAGTACTAAAAACACCAGCATATTTTTTATAACTCTTCATTGAAAATCATCCTTTCAAGTAAGTTTCAAACATTCTAGGTGAAAGCGTTTCACAAGATAAATATATCACCGTTTAGGAAATATGTAAATAAATATTTTACTATTAATAAGTAAAATATTTTACGAAAACAACAAAAACTATTACTTTTCTACTAACCACAATGTTGAAAGCTATTAAATGACAAAAAGAGCAATCTCCACTAATACATGGGAGATCGCCCTTTAAACTTCATATTATCAGTTTGTACTTTTTCTAATGATTAACTCTGAACCAATATACAATGTTTTCACAATCTTCCGTTTCTCCAATACTCTTTCCAGCAGAAACTCAATAGCATTCTTGCATATCTCCTTCATATCGATATCAAACGTAGTTAAAGGAGGCGATAAATACTTCGCAACGCTAATATTATTAATACTTACAACACTTACACGATTCGGAATCGCAATCCCTTGTTCATTCAACGCCTGCAGGCAGCCTACAGCAATTGGATCACCAGCAACAAAAAACGCAGTCGGCAACTTACCATCAAGTTTTTCAATTGCCTGATTCATTAAATTATAGCCGTTATCAACCGAAAACCCGCGGTGACAATAAATATAATGCTCCTGCAGTAAACCTTTTTCCTGCATATATTGCCGGAATGTTTTCTCACGTATATCCATTTCATCTTCATCAGTATTCGGGTTATGGTAGGTGCCGCCTACAAAGCCGATATTTTCATGACCTTTTTCAATTAAAAAGTCAACTGTTTTCATTGTGATTTGAGCTAAGTCAGGTCTTACAGAATCATAGTGATTCGGATCCGGCGTTGTATCAATAAAGACCCCATTCGGTGTCAGCCCTCTCAGATGTGCCAGTTCTTTATCAGAAAAAGTCCCTACCGCTAAAAAACCTTCTATGTTTTCAGGTATAGCATTAATCCCGTCAGTAATTTTGTAAGTAGTTAGCTCAATATTATGTTTTTTCGCATACTTCTCTATTTCCAGCCTCATCGATTTAAAATACACATCTTCAAGTTCTTCTTTATCTGTTAACCAATATAAAAAAGCAATATTTTTTACTATTGGCCTTACTGTTTTTTTACGATAATTTAATTTTTCTGCCGCTTCAAAGATCTTTTCACGCGTTTCATCCGGCACAGAAAGGCTTTGGTCATTATTCAGCACACGGGAAACTGTAGAAATCGAAAACCCTGTTTCTTCAGCCACATCTTTTATTTTCGCCATTCCAACCACCCCTTTTCACTTCAAAACAAAGTAGATGCTATATAAACCCAAATGAAACATAGATTCATTTAGTAAAATATTTTACTTAATTTTTACCTATTTTCCTTCAAAAGTCAAGGGGATATCATTAATATTTTCTTTTATACCTTTAAACAACATGATAATGATTAAGACCTATATAAAACGTCATCCCGAAAATAAATTCTTATAAATGATAGCGCTTTACCTATTTTCTATTATTATAATAGAAAAGTTTGATTTCAATCTATATAAATTTTTAATAAAAACTTACATATTTTAAAGAATTCCATTTTTGTATCAACCAAAAAGGCCAGCAAAAAGCTACCGGCCCAAGGTTATTATGTAAAACACTTACAAAGATAATGATAAACCCCATCTTCGTCACAAGTGAAATCCGTCACATCACTAACCATCTTCTTTATCCGATCAGGTGCATTTTTCATTGCTACCGGGTAACCAACAGATTGAAGCATTTGGATATCATTATCACTGTCACCAATAGCCATTACTTCTTCTATCTTTACATTAAAAGACTTTATCATCTGTTGAATGCCAGTTGCTTTATTCACATTTGCTACCATAACTTCTACATTATGTTCTGAGGATACTGACATAGTAAAATCAATTTCTCTCTTTAATTGTTCAAGCTCTTCTTTCCAATGATGAATATGTTCCTTTGTTCTGGCAAAAAAATAAAATTTCGAAAACTTATCCCCCGACACTTCTGTTTCCCAGGATATTTCTTCCTTAATCGCTTTTTTACGAGATAACCATTCATTAATTCCAACACTATCAGGCTTTGGATCTTGAATTTCATCAAGCATATATCGTTGATCCTGCATTAACGATATTCGTGCTGCCCGATAAGGAAAAAGCTCATAGTATACCTTGTTAACCCTGGCTCTTTCAATAAGAATATCAACTAACTCCCGGGATAACGAATGTTCAAAAACAGCTTTATCATCTATATAACCCGCCATCCCATTCGAAGATATCACACCATCAACTTTAAATCCTTTAGGAACTATTTCCTCTATTTCATCATGTGCTCTACCGGTTGCAATGAAAACATATATTCCTTTCGCCCTTAATTTATCGATTATTTCTTTTGTTAAAATACTTACTTTATTTTGGTGATTTAATATCGTTCCATCCATATCTAAAAATATGGCTTTAGGGTTTTGTTGCAAAGAAAATTCCTCCTAATAAAATTCTACTAATCAAGTATATCGTTTAGTGAATGAATTAGGAAATCCCTGTCTATCTCTCCCTAATAATAAGAAAAGGCACAAGTTTCTATAACGATTATTCTCCTGACTTGTACCTTTCCTTTTCTTCATTCATTTCATTAGATTAAACTCGATAAACTCTCGCTTCAAAAGGCATTAACGAGAATCGGTCAACTTCCCCATGATTCTCAACCTTATAGTTTGACAGCAGTAATTTCTCACTGGAAACAGAGATTGGGAACTCTCCTGTTTCCGCCGTTTCATCTGTAAGATTTGAGATAATGACTACCTTTTCATCGTCCAACGTGCGAGTATAAGCATATATTTGAGGGTGATTCTCTAAGAGTAAATCATACACCCCATACGTAAAAACATCATGGCTCTTCTTAAGCTTAATCATGTTCTTATAAAAATTTAAAATGGATCCCTTATCTTTCAGCTGATCCTCTACATTGATTTCTTGATAATTATCATTTAATCCAAGCCATGGTGTTCCTGAAGTGAAACCAGCATTTTTTTCTGAAGACCATTGCATTGGGGTTCTTGAGTTATCACGACTTGAAGCCCATATAATGGACATGATGTCCTTATGTGATATACCTTCTTCACGTTTATAGCGATACATATTCTTATCTGCCACATCGTTGTACTCATCAATAGAGGCAAATTTCACATTCGTCATTCCTATTTCCTGACCTTGATAGATGAATGGTGTTCCCTGCATCAAAAAGTACATTGTTGCTAATGCTGTTGCACTTTCATACCAATATTCCTTATCATTTCCCCAAGTCGAAACCCTGCGCGGCTGATCATGGTTTTCAATAAACAAGGCATTCCATCCTTTATTTTCAAGAGCCTTTTGCCATTTTGTCAGGGCTGTTTTTAAACCCACGATATCGAGCTTTTTCTTTTTTCAGCACTCCATAGACTTAAATGCTCAAATTGGAAAACCATATTAAACTTTCCTTTTTCTTCTCCAATCCATTCTTCTAAATCTTTTTCATTCTCTACTTTGACCCCATTCGCTTCACCGACTGTCATAATATCGTACTTCGCAAAGGTTTCTTCCTTTAATTCCTTTAAATAAGTATGGATGCCTTCAACATTCATATGTTTATCGAAAGACGGAACATACTTTAATCCTTTTGGATTGGGCATATCCTCAAGTCCCTCTTCTTTATTAATATGACTTATGGCATCAACTCGGAAACCATCAATACCTTTATCAAGCCACCAATTGATCATATCGTATAATGCATGGCGAACCTCTGGATTTTTCCAATTGAGATCAGGTTGTTTCGTTGAGAAAATATGCATATAATACTGCTTTGTTTCCTCATCGAATTCCCATGCAGATCCGCTGAAAATACTTTCCCAGTTATTCGGTTCTTTACCGTTTTTTCCATCTCTCCATATATACCAATCACGCTTTGGATTGTCCTTAGAAGAGCGGGACTCAACAAACCAGGGATGTTCATCACTTGTATGATTTATAACTAAGTCGATAATCAGTTTCATCCCTCTGTTATGCACTTCTTTTAATAATTGATCAAAATCAGCCATTGTCCCGAATTCGTCCATTATGTCCTGATAATCGCTAATATCATAGCCATTGTCATCATTAGGAGATTTGTACATCGGACAGATCCAAATCACATCAATTCCTAAGTCCTTTATATAGTCAAGCTTAGAGATAATTCCTTGTAAATCACCAATTCCATCACCATTTGTATCCATAAAGCTTCTTGGGTATATCTGATAGGCTACTGCTTCTTTCCACCAATGTTTCTTCATGATGATTGACCTCACTTTTTCAAATTTATATATAAAATTTCAATATTATCACTTAAAAATTAAAGTTATCTTTGCATACATTGTTATTATTTAAACTATTAAAGTTGAAAATTTAGTTCGTTCCATTGCGCTCCAGACACAAGATTCGCCGGGGAGGAAGCCTGAGCCTCCTCAGCTTCGCCTGCGGGGTCTCAGCCTTTCCTCTACTTCCCGCAGGAGTCAAGTGTCTTCCGCTCCATTTCACTATAGAGTAATAATATTACTCATGTGCAATAATCTTCGCGAAACCAACCAAGATAAAAATTTAGATATTATGAGCTCCTCTTTGCGCACAAGATTTTCGTTCAATAAACTTAGTTGGGATCGTGATTCTTTTGGCCAGCACGCTTGGTTCCTTAATTTTTTCAATTAAGCAATTTGCCGCATGGTACCCCAGCTCATAAGTAGATGTATCAACAGACGTTAGCGGCGGTTTCGAATGCTCTGATAACATTAAATTGTTGAATCCAACAATCGAAATATCATTAGGAACAAGAAGGCCAAGCTTTTCTAAATGACTAGTAGTCTCATATGCAACCATATCATCCATTGTTACAATTCCAGTTGGGGGCGATGGCAGCTCCATTAGCTTTGTAACAGCTGTTTTAATACTGTTCTCTGTTGAATCTTCATGGACAATAAATTCAGAGCGAAAAGGAATACCAGCTTCTTCTAACGCCTTTTTATATCCATTAATGCGATCAAGAGTAACGACAAATTCTTTACTGCCACCTATAATCGCAACATCCCGATGTCCTAATTGAATAAGATAATTTGTCACTTGCTTTGTTATATAAATATTGTCGTTATCCACAAATGTCACTCTATCCTCATTTTCATAAGGCCTTCCTACAACAGTAAATGGAAATTGACAGTCATGTAAGTATCTCATTGATTGATCATTCACTCGTGAATACAACATGACAATACCATCTACTCGTCTCCCTTGAACCATTGAAACAATTTCTTCATGAATCTCCTCTTCCGTAGAACCTGTGGATAGATATATGCCGAATAGGTTTTCGTGAGCATTCATACTGATCCCTCTTAAAACCTCCGGGAAAAATGGGTTTTGAAAGGCATGATATGTAGAATTCGGCATAATGACTCCTATTGATTTTGAGCTCTTTGATGCTAAGTTTCTCGCCTGAAAGTTAGGGTGATACCCTAGTTCCTCCATAACTTCCCGAACGCGCCTTTTTGTTTTTTCACTAATTCTTGGATTATTCGCAATCACCCTCGAAACAGTAGATGGTGCGACATTTGCCAACTTTGCCACATCTTTAATCGTAACCATATCAAAACCTCCTTTCCAATAAGTATAAGAATTTAGGAAATACTTCTTCCTAACGACCATTTATCAAGCTTGAGAAGTTCGACTTCTCCATCTGAAAAAAATTCAATCCCCTTTGAATGCTCACCAGGATAAATTCTTGCCGTCATGACTTTCTCTCCATTTTGGATAAAGACCTCTAGTGAAGATTTATCCAAAAACAATGTAAGCTGTAATTTTCCTTTATTTAGTTCAACTGGTGCTTTTCGTTCACCACCAGGTCCCTTTCCAGAGTGATCACGATTAAGAGTCAATTTTGAATTTTGACAGTCAAACGTTAGCACTGTTTTTTCGGTACTTGCTGTATCCATACGAAGATTGATCCCGAATTGTGATGCTTGCTTCATATCAAGTAATACATTCAACTCTAAACAATCTCCATCAACACCTTCAAAAATTCTGCTTCCATCCATTAACACATTAGAATACGAAACCTGATTAAAACGCAGAGTTTCCAATTCCGGAGCAGGAACACATTTCAAACGATTCTCTTCGATAGACATGATACGTGGGATCGTAATAGCTCCTGCCCAATCATGCTCTTGTTCCGGCATCTCACTTTCCCACATTGCCATCCAACCAACTAAAATCCTTCTTCCAAGATGATCTACTGTTGTCTGTGGTGCATAAAAATCAAACCCGTAGTCTAAGAGCTGAAACTGATCAAATTGGAACTTCCCCTGTTGCAAATCCAACTTCCCCAACACATAAACCGATTGATGCAAATTGTGATATAGATCCTCCTCAGGTTTCACTCCCTGTGGTGACATAACTAACACATCCTGCCCAGATAGAGAAAACAAATCAGGACACTCCCACATATAGCCCATATTCCCAGTTCCTCTTGCCATCACATTAACAAATTCCCATTTTAATAAATCTGGTGAACGATAAAGCAATGCCTGCCCAATTCGCTCTTTTGTTTGTGAACCTAACACACAGTAGTAATAGTCTCCTTCTTTCCAAACCTTTGGATCTCTAAAATGAAATGGATGTATATCACCAGAAGGTGCTGCTTCTATCACAGGATTTTCCGCTATTTTTTCAAAATGAATACCATCGTCACTAACAGCCAGACATTGGACTTGTTTCAAATCCTTGTCCTGGTCAGGACCTGTCCACCTATTACCTGTATAAAACAAATATAATTTTTCATCTTTTTCAATCGCACTCCCTGAAAAACACCCATCAATATCATACGGCTCACTGGGAGCTAAAGCGATCGGGAGGTGTTCCCAATGAACCAAATCCTTGCTTTTAACATGTCCCCAGTACATCGGACCCCATTTAGGTGAATATGGGTGATGCTGATAAAACAAATGGTATTCCCCATTAAACATTGAAAATCCATTTGGATCATTCATCCAGTTTGCTTGCGGCATAACATGATATTGCAAACTCCACTCATGATCAGACACACTTTTCTTATACTTGTTCAGTTCTTCATGCGCTTTCTCTATCATTTCTTGGTGCTTGTTCATGATTCACACTCTCCCATCGATATGACCCTTTATGATAATGCTTGCTTGACCTTCAAATAGTAACTATAGAAGGAAGAAAAGGAGATAAATGCAATGAGAGACATCGAAAAGAAAGGAATTAATGGAGGTATCTTAACTAAACTTGTATATCCGATTAACAAACTACTAAATATAATAATAATCGTTAAAATTGGCCTTCCTACAGTTAAAATAAGGGCATTTTTCAATGTACCTAGTACAGTCATATTATAGTGAGCATTCACAGAAAAAAAGTTAATCGTTCCAACAAACAACATGATTCCCATCATAAGAAATACCATGAACAGAATGACATTTTTTTGACTGAAATAATAATAATCGACCAACCATATCATCCAGAGTAAAGACATGATACATCCTGCCGCAAAGCTTTTCTTATAATTCTCTTTATAAAATCTTATAAAACCACTAAATAAGGGAGGTTGATCTTCTTTCATGACCAGCCACTCTCTAACGGAAGAAAAAAGTGCAGCTGTTGAAGGGAATAACATAAACGGAGCGAGTATAAATAGAAGCAAACATAAGACCAGAACAACACCCATATCTTCTGCAAATAGTAGAATAAAGCTAATGATCATGATTGGGAGATTACTTAGAAACCATAAGATATTTATTACTCCCAGCCTCATAATCCATACACTAAGATAATGAAGACCACCCATAATTCCAGATTCTCTCAATTCATTCACCTCCAAGAAAAAGATATACAGGTTTACAAACTTCAAGTACCATTCTTTGCACCTAAAAGATGTAAACCATGTAATCAACAATAACGTCATTTCTTTACTACTTAACGGCCCCTTCTGCCACACCTTTTATAATTTGCTTTTGCGCAAAGAAGTAACCGATAATAACCGGAATAATCGCCAATGTTAAACCAGCTAAAGCCAAATGCCATTGTTTTGTATACTGTCCAAAGAAAAAGAACATTTTTAAAGGAATGGTAGCACTTGATTCACCTAAAATTAACGATGGTAATAAGTAATCATTCCAAATCCAAATGACATTAAGGATTGCAACAGTAACTGAGATTGGTTTTAGCAATGGGAAAATGATAAACCAAAAGACTTGAAACTTATTTGCTCCATCCACGATAGCAGCTTCATCAAGAGATTTTGAGATCCCTGTCATCGCTCCGTGGTATAGGAAAATTGATAAACTGCAACCAAAGCCCAAATACATAAAGATTAGGCCGGCTTGATTTAACATATTCGCACTACCGAAGAGTGAAACAAGCGGGATCATAACAGATTGGAACGGAATAAGCATCGCAGCAACAAACACTAATAGCAATGCCGAACTAAGTTTGCTTTTATTACGAGCTAATGCATATCCTGCCATCGAAGAGAAAATGACAATAACAGCGATACTACAAACCGAAATGATCAAAGAGTTCACAAGTGAATTAACAAAGTCCAAATCATCAAATGCACGAACAAAGTTTTCTGTTGCTAATGCTTCAGGGAAACTAAGGACACTCATAAAGATTTCTTTCTTCGTTTTAAAAGCATTAACAAGCATTAAGTAAAACGGTGAGAGCCATAATAGTCCGAGCAAGAGACCAACTATTTCAATTAAAAATAAATTACGTTTATTGCTCTTCATTACATGTCAACCTCCCGTTTCTTGTTGTAGTAAACCTGTGTAATAGCAATTAATGCAACAATAATAAAGAACACAACAGCCTTTGCTTGACCTAAAGCCATCTCATTACTAGTAAAAGCCGTCTTTACGATATCCATCGCTACCATTTGCGTTGAATCAAATGGACCACCATTTGTTAATGATAAGTTCTGATCATAAATCTTAAATGAGTTTGATAATGTTAAAAACATACTAACCGTAAAAGCAGGTGCAACAAGCGGGAACGTAATGTTTTTAAATCGTTGCAAACTGTTCGCTCCATCAATTTGCGCTGCTTCAATTAAATCATGTGGAATACTTTCTAAATAGGCGATATAAATTATCATGATATAACCGGCCATTTGCCAGCATGTTAAAATAACCAATCCCCAGAAACCTGTATTTGTTGTTGACAACCAACCACTTAATGCTTCAATTCCAAGGGCCTTTCCAATGTCATCAAACACACTTATAAAAATAAACTGCCAAATGAATCCAAGAATTAACCCACCGATTAAGTTAGGCATAAAGAACACTGTACGCAAGAAATTATTCGATTTTATATTTCTTGTAACTAATATCGCTAGACCTAAACCTAGTGCATTTAACAATATAACAGTTACGACTGAAAACTTAATAGTAAACCATAAGGCTGACCGAAAACTCTCGTCCTGGAATACTCTAATGTAATTTTCAAATCCTAAAAACTGCGATGCATTTAGTCCATTCCAGTCTGTAAAAGAATAGTAAATTCCAATGATTAATGGCACAATAACAACCAGCCCTAAACCTAGTAATACCGGTGACAAAAATAACCAGAATGATAAATCTCGATTTCGCATGCTAATCCCTCCAAAATTGTTTCTACATAAGACTTCACTTCAAGATAGCTTCTCAGGGATTTTTAAAACCTAAATAATAAACGGGTATCTACATTTGAAATAACAGCTAACAAAGCAATCACACGCTTTGCTAGCTGCTTTTTACTTTTATTATTTTCGTTTTTCTTCCCATTTCTTAATTGAATTCGTTTCAAGTTCTTCCCAAGTCATTTCACCACTCAGGTATTTTTGCATGTTAGCTCCAAGATCATCTCCCCAAGCACTAGGGTAGCCTAGGAACACCCATCCAATCGTTTTCCCTGCTGATGCATACTCATAAATCTCTTTTGAAATAGGATCTGAAATTTTTGATGTATCATACCCTTCATATGCAGGGATAAATTTAAAGTCGTTCAATACTGCTTCTTTACCAGTGTCAGATGTGTACAACCAATCTAAGAAATCTTTAGAAGCTTGTACCGTTTTTTCATCACTGTTGCTATTTACAGCCCAATAGTTAGGAATACCTACTGGAAGGCTGCCTTCAAACCCTTCAACCGGGATTGGTAAAATGCCAACATTGTTCTCTGCAAATTCAGAATCCATTTCGTAAACTGATGGGTAGATCCAGTTTCCTTGTTGAATGATTGCCACTTGCTCTAAAGAGAAGTACTCTTCAACTTGTTGTGAATAATCAAGACTTAATGAAGGCTGAACAGAGTATTTGTTCTGTAAATCAAGCATTTTTTGCATTTCAGAGCCTTTTTCAAAACCTACTGTTTCAGCATTGAATGCTTCTAAAACGTCATGATTAAATTCCGGAGCGAAGTATACATTTGCAAGGTGGTTACCGACTACCCATTTTTCTTTAGCTGGTAATGCAAACACAGCTTCAATACCTAAATCCTCTTTTTTGCTATCTAATGTTTTTACTGCTTTTTCTAAATCGTCATATGATAAAATTTCTTCCGGATTAATTCCCGCTTTTTCAAACATAGCTTTGTTATAGATAAGACCGTAACCCTCTTGGTTAAATGGTAATCCTAATACTTTCTCACCTTCAGTAACGGCAGTTAATGTACCTTCAAGAGCTGCTTCAGCAGATTTTGTATCCGATAAATCCGTTAGATACTCTTTAAATTGATCTGCCTCAGAAGGACCGGCTATACTGAAGATTTCTGGTTCTTCACCTGATGAAAACTGAGATTTTAATGAACTAATATAATCTGTTCCACCACCAACACTTGTGATGTTAATATTCACGCCAGGATTTTCCTTTTCATACTTTTCTGCTAATGCATTAAATTGATCATTAAACTCAACTTTCCCTTGAAAAATATCAATTGTGATTTGATCCTTTGAAGCTGCACCATTACCAGCGTCTCCACCAGATCCACACCCAGCCAAAAGCAATCCAGATACCGCTAAAGTTGAAACTATTTTAGAATATAACTTTTTACTCTTCATCCTGTTCACTCCTATAAAGTAGATAAAATTTGATGCAACCGCTTGCCTAAACTGATAAAAAATGTTGTAATAATAATAACTTGCAGCATTTGGCTCATTTATATACATGTTATTTTCTTCTGTTAGTCTTTTTTTCTATCAATTTTAGAAAGCGTTTAATGTAAATGCTTACAGGAGTTATTGTACTACCTCCCTATAATTGTGTCAAACGTTTTCATAAAGTTTTTTTCAAAATCTTTTCAAAAACCCCCTACATCTCTCATATATCTAATCCTCTCTTTAACCGTTCAACTCTAAATTTTCGATTTTATATGAAAACGATTGACACATTTTCTTTCTATATGATATGTTTCCAATAATTATTTTATAGCTTTTAAAAAAGTTATAGGTAAAACATTTTTGCAATCGCTTTCTAATTTACATTTACAAGTTACAGTATATTCGATATAAATAAAGTAGGGATTTCATTTTAAAGGGGTTTAAAAAGATGGCAAGCATCAAAGATGTAGCAGAGCTGGCTGGGGTTTCCATTACAACCGTCTCACGAGTACTAAATAGCAGAGGATATATCGGGAGCGAGACTCG
Organism: Metabacillus sp. KJ11-3; assembly: GCF_055808295.1. NCBI lineage: Bacteria > Bacillati > Bacillota > Bacilli > Caryophanales > Bacillaceae > Metabacillus > Metabacillus sp. KJ11-3. The sequence continues at coordinate 4,141,026 of NZ_CM147865.1, forward strand.
TCAGAAGGTTGAAAAGGCAATGGAACAATTAGATTACCATCCAAATCAAATAGCTCGAGCACTATTAAAAAATCAATCTTATTTAATCGGCGTCATTGTACCAGATCTAAGTCATCCACTATTTTCAGAATTAATTAATTGGATTGAGGCGTACGCCAATGAAAGAAATTACAAAATTCTTGTTTGCAACTCTCTACAAGATTCAGATAAAGAAGCAAATTATATTAGTATGCTTAGACAAAACAGGGTTGATGGCATTATCATGTGCAGCCATTCCCTAGAAATTGAATCTTATTTGAAGGTATCTATGCCAATCGTTTCATTTGATCGAATTATTTCATCTTCCATTTCCTATGTTGCAGGTGATAATTACAAAGGTGGAGAAATTGCAACTAAACACTTGATTGAAAACGGATGCAAAAACTTACTTCACATTTCAGGTCCCCTAAAATATGACTTGTTGCCAAATAGAAGAAGCGATGCTTTTCAATTGACATGCATGAAAAACAATATTCATTTCACTATTATCGAAGGCGCTCACATTAAAGCTGCATTCCAGGATAATTGGGATTTTATTGAACAGGTAATATCGCCACAGTTAGGAAATTATGATGGTGTTTTTTGCAGTAACGATATCATGGCATATACCCTCTATGTATACGCCACAAGAAATGGCATAAAAGTACCTGAACAACTAAAAATTATAGGCTACGATTATCATAGTTTTACACGACTAATGCAGCATCCCAAACTTACAACAGTAAAACAGCCTTTAGATCGCATTGGTAAAGCCCTTTGTTCTGCATTAATTGATCAGATTGAAAGTGAAAAAACAGATTTTGTCAACAACACTGTTGTTGATGTTGAATTGATTCGGGGCGATACAACTTAACTTACTTGAGGTTGACATAAAAGGTCGGCCTTTTTGGGTTAATCCTCCACTTCCCTTTTGAACCCATGTAATAACTCTCCTACTTCCTTCATATATTGAACTGTTCAAATAGTCAACTCAACAAAGGAGTGATATCAACATCATGAATCAACAAACCCCTTCTTTTGTTAGTCACGTCGATCCGTATGTGTATCAAACTCTTCAAGGTATCACAGGTGCTTTCGTTGTTGTTCAAACAATCCGCGGATCAGTTTCCGGTAAGCTTAAAACGGTTATGCCTGACCATATTGTTGTCGAATCCGGCGGTTCTCCTTTCTATATTCGTACTCAACAAATTATCTGGGTTATCCCAAAAGGGTAAAGGAGGAGTACGATGTTTAAACGTGAAAACAAAATGCTGATTGCCCTGCCTGTCCCAGAACACGGAGATCCTAACGCAGCTGCTGCCGTACAGGAGCTGTTAGGTGGAAAATTTGGTGAAATGTCCACACTTAACAACTATATGTATCAATCTTTTAACTTCCGGAGAAAAGATAAGCTAAAACCATTTTATGACCTTGTTGCCAGTATTACAGCGGAAGAATTTGGTCATGTTGAGCTTGTTTCCAACACGATCAATCTCTTATCAAAGGGTAACACTTTTTATACAGGAGACCCTGATGTCACTCCTTTACGAGAAGGAAAAGACAGCAGAAACACTCTTCACTTTATCGCTACAGCCCAAACCGCCTTAGCCGCTGATTCAATGGGGCGCCCATGGAATGGTGACTATGTTTTTAGTAGCGGAAACCTGGTGCTTGACTTACTTCATAACTTCTTCCTTGAAGTAGGTGCACGAACTCATAAAATGAGAGTCTATGAAATGACCGAGCATGAAACAGCCAGAGAAATGATTGGATACTTGCTAGTTCGCGGCGGTACACATGTTTTAGCCTATGCCAAGGCACTGGAAATCGCAACCGGCGTAGATGTCAAAAAGATGGTCCCGATCCCTGATCTATCCAACCGAAAATTTGATCATGCCCGCAAGTTTGAAGATCAGGGACTGGGTAACATCCTTTATACATGGAATGATGTAGGGGATTATGCTGATATAAGACAAATTTGGAAAGGCACGAATCCTGAAAGCGGAGATCGGCTCACTGTAAAAGAGGGAGCTCCAAAAGGGGCACCAATTCCGAACTTAGAAGAATTACCTGAGGAATTTGCACCTGGAATTGATCGGGATGATTACGAAAAAATCGCGAAACGACTAATGGAAAATCTTTAGGTTGAGCTTTTATTTACTATTTTTCTAATTTATTTTCTATTATTTGAATTTATTTATTGTTCCATCTCATTTATTTTCGATTTTCCAGATTTATTCACTATTCGGGAATTTTCGACAAAATTTGATGCAACTAAAGAGGGAGAAATTCTCCCTCCTTTTATCTTTAAAAATTATTGAAGTTCCAGTAATGCCACACATTCCACGTGAACAGTATGTGGGAATAGATCAACAGGCTGTACCATTTTTAGTTGATAACCGAATGGTTCAAGCTCTTTAATGTCTGTAGCAAATGTATCAGGATTACATGATACATAAACAATTCGTTCCGGTTTGGAGCGTCCGATTCTTCTCATCACTTTACCACCGGCACCTGAGCGAGGTGGATCAAGTAGAAGAAGTTCCGGGTGACCAAAGCTCTCTAATACCTGGTCAATTCCTTTTCGTGCATCCTTCGCTAAAAACTCCGTATTTGAAATCCCATTGTCCTCTGCATTTCTTTTTGCTGACTCAATCGATGTTTCTACAATTTCAATTCCCGCAAGCTTTCCTACTTTACTAGCAAACGGAAGAGAGAACGTTCCAACCCCACAGAATAAATCAATCATTTTTTCTGTTTTCTGCGGTTTCCCCATTTCGATGGCTAGATCAACTAATTTTTGTGCTTGAGTAGGGTTTGTTTGGAAAAACGTATCAAACCAAAGACGGAATTTGTATCCATCCATTTCATCATGAATAAAATCGCGGCCAGCTAAGATATGACTTTTCTCAGCTTGCGTTCGGTCAGCCCAATTTGTATTTTCAAGCCATAATAAGCTTTTAACTTGTGGGAACTTCTGTTCAATACGTTCTGCCAAGTCACGAACCGCCTCTTGATGTTCCAGTGGTGATTCTGTGGCAAAAACAGCCAGCATCATTTCACCTGTTGCAAAGGATTGTCTCACCATCAAGTGACGAAGCAAACCTTCATGAAGGTCCTTATTATACCCCTTCAATTGATGAACTTTCACCCATTCTGCCACTTCCATTGCTGCTTCTACCATTTCTTTTCCTGCAATTAAACAAGTTTCAAGGGAAATGATTTTACGGAAGTTGCCTTGCTCATGTAAACCTAGTGCACCTTCAGGAGAAAATGTAAACTCCATTTTATTACGATAGCGCCAAGGCTCGTCCATTCCCATTGTCTCTTTCACTAGTTTAGGATCAAACCCTTGAGCCTGGATCGCATGCTGAACATGTTTCGTTTTCTCATTTAGTTGAGCCGGATAGCTCCAATGCTGCCATACACATCCTCCGCATTTATCAAAATGCGGACAAAGTGGTGCCGTTCGATCCTCGTGCACCACTACAATCTCATCAGGCATCGCCTTTCTTCTTTTTCTTTCAGGCTGGTCAACCGTCACGCGCACTTTCTCTCCTGGAAGTGTCATTGGTATGGTCAGCTTTAGTTTCTTCGGATTTCCCAATTCATTATTTCGCCAAACCTCTGCTCGACCTGAGCCCTTTTCATCTAAATGGCTAATTTCAGCCACCATCATTTCACCTTTAGATATGGTCAATTGTGTTCCTCCTTTTCACTACGAATCTATAAAAACGACTGCAAACGAGTCTTTTACCTTCATAACACATACTAAACTAGTATAAAGGACTATAAACAATTATGGAATCTATTCATTACTGGAATGAATTAACAGCTTTCAACGCAAAAATGCCACCTCAATATTAGAGGGCAGCATTTTTATATGGTATTAACATTCTATATCTTATTTTATGTTCCACAATAGGTTCTGTACGTACCATCCGAATCAGAAGGGACTGTACAATATTTAGCCTGATGAGGTGTGTGTTCATAAGGATTTGATAAAGCTTCAAGTAACTGCTCCATCACGAGATAATCTCCTTTTTCAACAGCCGCATCCAATGCTTCTTCCACGCGATGATTTCTCGGAATAACCGCTGGATTACTTCGTTTCATCAGTTCTAATGCTTCCTGCTCTGATTCCTTCTGTCTGCCTTGTCTTTCCTTCCACTGATCATTCCATTTTTTAAAATCTTCTTTACTAGCTAAATCAGTTTCCTCAATGGTATCAAATGTTAAGGCTCTAAACGTATTTGTATAGTCAGCTTTGTATTTTTGCATAATATTTAAGAGATTTTCAACAAGAGCAAGATCCTCTTCCTCATTATTAAAAATTCCTAATTTTGCTTTCATTCCATGAAGCCAATACGAGTCATACAGATCAGGGAATTCCGAAATAACTCCTTGGGCAATCTTAACCGCTTCTTCTATATCATCATGAAGAAGAGGTAATAACGTTTCTGCAAAACGGGCAAGATTCCAACCGGCGAGGTTCGGTTGATTACCATATGCATAACGACCTTGAACATCAATAGAACTGAACACTGTCGCAGGGTTATACGTATCCATAAAAGCACATGGACCATAATCAATTGTTTCCCCACTGATTGTCATGTTATCCGTATTCATTACCCCGTGAATAAATCCAACTAATTGCCATTTCGAAATAAGCTTTGCCTGACGTTTTACTACAGCTTTCAGAAATGAAAGATACCGGTTCTCATCTGATGTTAGTTCTGAATAATGTCGGGCAATCGTATAATCAGCTAACTCTTTTAATTCCTCTTCTGTGCCCCATTGAGCTACATATTGAAATGTTCCCACACGAATATGACTTGCTGCTACACGGGTCAAAATAGCCCCGGGTAGCTCTGTTTCACGTTGGATGGATTCTCCTGTTGTGACAACAGCTAAACTTCTGGTTGTTGGAATACCAAGTCCATACATTGCCTCACTAATAATATACTCACGAAGCATCGGCCCAAGGGCTGCACGGCCATCTCCTCCACGAGAGTACGGTGTACGGCCTGACCCTTTCAGTTGAATATCAAATGTTTCATGATGAGGATCCTGCTGTTCGCCAAGCAAAACAGCTCGACCGTCCCCCAGCATATTAAAGTGTCCAAATTGATGACCTGCATAAGCTTGTGCAAGAGGGGATGCTCCTTCTGGAATTCGATTACCCGCAAAAACAGCTAAACTCTCCTCACTTTTCAACTCCTGCACGTTTAAGCCAAGTGCTTTAGCTAATGTCTCATTAAGCTTTATGAGTGTTGGGGACTTTACAGGAGTTGGATGTTGATGACTAAACAGATTTTTGGGAAGACGGGCATAGCTATTATCTAAATTCCATCCGGCTTTTTCTACATTATTATTTGTCATTTGGATGGATCTCCTTTTTTACAATTTTTTGTCAGATTCGGTTCAAAATTAGTTTCTCTTGTGTTCATTCTATTATACCCAATTAAAGGTCCATTTCTAAAGTTAACGGTCTCTGTTTACAAAATAAGATAATAAATGTTTCAAAAAAGGAATATGACGGGGCATCTCCTGTAATGCATCCAAAGCTAAACAGTAGTGTTCCCACATCTCTTTTTTTGCCTCTTCAACACCTAGAATAGATACAAAAGTTGAACTATCATTTTCTGCATCAATACCTGCTAACTTTCCAATTTGATTGGATTCTCCCTCAAAGTCAAGCAAATCATCTTTAATTTGAAAAGCTATGCCTGCATGATAGGCAAAGGTTTTTAAATCCGCCATCTCCCGTTCATCTGCATGAGCAAGGATGGCTGGCATAATGAGGCAAGCTTCGAAGGCTAGACCTGTTTTATAAAAACACATTTCATTTAATTGCTCCAACGTCAGCTTCTTTCCCTTTGATTCTAAATCCATTGCCTGTCCTTTACACATATCCGCTGTAATTTGTGCAGAATATTGAATCAAATTCAAGACTGTCTTTGGCTCAAACATGTCTAAAGATGCTTGTTCCTTCACTGCTTTTTGAGTAAGAAAAAGTCCTGTTAACTCTGCTGTAGCTGTTGTATACATTTGATGAAGAGTAGGACGCCCTCGGCGAATAGGTGCATTATCCTGAGCAGGCAAGTCATCAAATATGAGTGATGCGGTATGCATATATTCTAACGATTTTAATAGCGGCTGAATGGCTGTCATATCCAATCCGTAGACATCCACTCCAATTACCCATGTCATGATTGGTCTTAATCGCTTTCCATCACCTTCAAGGCTGTAATTCGCTGCCTCAACAATAGAATTCTCTTGGATAGAAGTAGACGTTTCATAAGGTAGCTGTAAAATTGGATTGATCCTATTTCTGACTTCACGGACGGTCTTGATGAAATTATCCTGTTCTTCACGGTTACTGTTTATCGTTGTGATAATATGATCTCTGAGCAACTTATCAAAAAAGTCCACATCTGTTGCTTTTTTGACGAATTGTTGAATCATACGATTGAACTCAGTGATGTCAGAAGTAAAAACCTTCATTACTTCATTGTATTTCTTTGTTCCACTTCTCTGTTTAAACCTCTTTAATCCATTTATCGCACGATCAAGCATGACTTCACATGTCATCGGATCAGAATGGTAGATATTATGGATCAAATGAGAAATGACAGTCCAATACAATTCAAACGGGTTAATAAGATCGTCCCGTTTATCATGGTAGGTTAAATAATAGGTGTAGGGAGTGACCGCTCCAGCATTCATATCATCAAACATATCAGCAAAATCATCAGCCAATTGATTATAAATTCCATAATAAAATGTTCTGCTTTCAAATCCTTCATCTTCAGGTGTGTTCAATACGGACCGAACGATTAAACGGGATGAAGCTGATTTTAATATAACGGGGATGAACAACTCCTCATTTGTATACTTTTCATTCTCAAGATCCTTCTTACGATCCTCCTCCTGAGAATGAAAAAACACATATGACTGCTCTAAGAAGGAGGACATTTTTTCGGGACTCTGATAGACCTTAATATAATCTAACGCTTGTTGAAGTTCAGAATGGATAAATGTCATTAATTCTTTATTTTCACTTTTCCACTCTCCCAAATCAGGTACTGATCCTGTAACAAGTGTTGTCCGTATTAACTCAGAATACGCCCTTTTCTCAAATTCGGATAAAACGTTGGAATCCAGAAGATCATCAATAAAAGGGTAGGTTAGACCATAAGCATATCCAAGTCGAATGGCCTCATTAAGCTGTCGAGACCGCTCTGTCGGTAAAAGATCCTCCTCCATCTCCTCAATTGCATGCATGACCACACCGGCAATGATTTTGATTAACTTCCTTTGAGCATGAGTCGCATCCATCCCCTTGGGAATATGATGAGATACCGTTTTAAGTTTATGAATCAGCCAGATGAAGGTTGTTTCAATTCCTTCCTTCTTAGCCCATCGGTATAAAGAGGACATGTCAAACTTCTCCTCTAACGAGTTAGAAGTTTGCGTAAGTTGGGTTTTTAATGATTGAACAACATGTTGAATCCTGGACTTTGTTTCAGGCTCATACAACGCCTTGCCCAGATCCCGCATATAAATGTATGAAACGCTTCTCTCCAGGTAATGATTGAGTTTCCCTTTCTTCTCCATCCATTGAATATATTTGTTGTAATTCTCTGTATCATCTTTTTGCTCCCAACGAGAAAAAAAGATAATAACCTGTTAGTCCCAAGATGATGCTGTTTCCATAGAGCAAAATCGTTCGTTAACGTTGTTACATATGTTTTCTGTGACAGCTGCTTATATAATGATGAAAAATAATGAGATGCTTGCTTTTCAGCTAAAAGATAGCCTTCATCTGCATTTTCAGTAAACACTTTATTCATAGTGAACATTCCTCTACTTCTTGTTTGCTAAGTAAAAGCGCAAGGTGCCCGTCTATCGACTTATGACCTCGAGACGATGGCACCTGGAGCTAGACACCTTAACTAAGTACAAAACATATAAATAAATTCTGATACTTCAAGTAACTTCTACACTTCAAAAAATTATACCAAAGTATAGTGAAATATAAGCGAAAATTGACCTAGTTATTCTCATTAATTCATCTCACCATGAATAAAGTTTTTAAATTCCTTTTAAAACAGACGATTCCAGTACAATAAGAAAACTTGAACCCTTTTTATAGCAACTCTTCAATTAATTCAACAGCAGAGGTAAAACGTTTATGATAATCACCACGCAAAATGTTATAAGTGATTTTTTGATTATCTAGTAATTCTTTTAAGGATTCATTATTATGAACTCGCATGGCTTCTTCCCCATGAACCCTTAAACCATCATCAACCCACTTAACATCTGGCTCTAAAAATAACCAAAGATCATAGTCTTGCAATTTGGCCATTTCATCCAGAACAGGTTGATGTTCCTGATTATAAAGGTTAGAGTAAAACTGTGTAACTATTGCCTCTGTATCAATAAAGACAAGTTTATTCGCCTTTTCTGTCGCCTTATATTCCTCCATTTTATGACCATACGCAATCTTATGATAATCTTCCTTGGCGATGACCCCATCACACCCGCCTAATTCCTCACAAACGGTACGACCATATTCAGATACATAGGTTGTGTTATATAATTTTGCAAGGTTTCTGGTCAGGGTTGATTTTCCACAACTCTCTGTGCCAACGATAACAATCTTCTTTACAAAATAGGGTCTCACTACATCAGGTATAAACTCCCAATGATTAAATACACCTTCTTGACGGATTTTTGTCGCAGATATGCTGACTGAATGACGTTCCGGATCAATCAACACATGCTTGGAGTTCGGATACAGCTCCTGAAATATCTCTCCATACTCATACTCAGAACTAAATACATAGTCAATCTGTTTACCAATTTTTCCTTTTATTAACTCGGCACCTTCTGCCCAGTTATAATCATCATTTCCATGTTCATCCTCTATTGAAATAACCTTAACCTGCGGCATATCTCTTGTTAATTGGGATAGCCAACGCATTCGAACTTGAGGCGGTATATATCCGATTTTTGACTCAGAGAATAGTTCTGTATCACGCTTTTTACTATGAGACAATACAACATAAAGTTCATCGACCATTGTAGATGCATGAATGATGGCATAAACATGCCCAAGATGAAGCGGCAGAAATTTTCCGCCTATAAACCCGACTGTCATTCACTCCACCTCCGTATTTTGCTTTGAATATAACTTTCTCCAATTGATATATCCATAAATACTGTTTACTAAAAACGCTGTCCACATAACCAGCATTGAGAAGTCGTTCCCACCTTGTGAAAGGAGTACACTTATCCATAGATAAATAGATAGAATATTGACTGAAATCCACAGTAACCATTGTTCAGCAAAGCGTTTTAACATTAATATTTGTGCCATTATAGACAATACATTTGTCGCTGAATCAGCCCAAATACTATTTCCGCCTAAATACTTCAGAAAAAATCCATAGCTGATTATAAGAATTACAGCAGTTGATATTGTATACAACCATCCCGCCTTTGAGAGCCGCTTTACCTTTATATCCTCACCACTTACTCCTTGATTTGTTCTATGCTTATTCCAGAGATAGATCCCGATAAATTGGACCGGTAGATAAAATAAGCCATTTAACATTGCCTCTCCATATAGACCGTACCCATAAGAAATATACGCATAGGTTGATGTTTGAATAATCCCAAAATAGTAGTTTGAAATTTTTCCTTTTGCTACTAACACAACACAAAGCATTCCTGTTATAGAAGAAATTAACCCAATAAGTGAATCAGACCAAGCGAAGAAAAGATAAACATTAACAGTAGTGAAAATAAGCAGCCATAACTTTTCAAATAATGTCCAATCTCTTAACATTCAAACACCTCTCCTTTATCCTTTAAGTTTTTGGTTATAGATTGAAACCATTGGCTGGAAATCAGTAAACCGGTATAGCTGAGCAGGTGTTTTCGAGTATCGATTTGATTTCTTCAATTGACCATCCTCCGTAACTGCTTCAATAAACGGCAGCTTTGGTGCCTTTCTAAAAAAAGCAGCATCGGTAGATATGGATGAATCATCTAAAATGGTTAACAAAACACCTTGTAATTCAGATAACACAAACTCTTCTGGTAAAAAGTGTTGGGCAAGTGTTGTAAGAGCCATATCTTTTTTTATAAACCAAAGTGCATCATCAATAATCGTACGGTGATCAAAAGCAAGAGGAAGGCTTAGAGCCTCTTTGATCGTAAAGAGTTGAATATCTGATGCATCATTTGTTGTCTTACGACTTCTCAATGCTTCTTCTTTCGCAATGACATAATGAGCACTTGAAATGATCCATCCCCGATTATCTCTGTTTGGAGAATCATACGTCCCAAAATGTTTTATCCGCAATCCGCTGACACCTGTTTCTTCTTCAAGCTTATGTTCTGCTGCCTGTAATGCAGTTTCGGTAGAACGGACGAACCCTCCCGGTAATGCCCACTTCCCCGCTTCCATATTTGGATTACCCTCATGGTCTGATTCACTGCGTTTAATAAGCATGATTTTAAGCTTTTTTAATGGAGGCTTGTGATCTCCATTATGCTCAGAAGTAATGGTAAAAACAGCAACATCACTCGTATATCCATCCGGTGTTATAAACCCAGTCGATTTTCTACTCATTTTTAGCACCACCAATTAATTAACATATTGTTAATTAAAATATAATCCCTTTCCTTAATAGAGTCAAGAAAATCTTGGAAATAATCTTACTATAGTATTTGTTCCCATAAATCTTTCAACTTCTGCTATTAATCTATTAACTTCGACCAAAAATCTATCAATTGACTTCAATGATCTATTTTTTCATAAAATTCTAAAAAACAATTTTTTCCTTGCATTCACAATCGACATTATTCGTGTTAAACTAACTTCTATGTATGATTATACGTATTAATGTATCAACGCAATGAAGGACTTCTAAGACTTCAACATAGAATCGGAGGCACACAAAAATGAAGAGTTTATTTCACAAATGGAACCAACTCAGCTTGGTAACTCGTATTATTGTGGGGATTATCATCGGTGTTATCCTTGCTTTAACAGTCCCTGATGGATCAAAATGGGTTACGATTTTTGGTTCTTTATTTGTAGGTGCATTAAAATCTGTTGCACCTGTATTGGTTTTATTTTTGGTCATGCATGCCATCTCTAAGCATAAGAGCGGCCAGCAAACAAACATGAAATCTATTATTATCCTATATATAATAAGTACATTTCTTGCAGGTCTTGTCGCTGTTGTGGCAAGCTTTATCTTCCCTGTAACCTTAACACTTAAAACAGGGGCCGAAGGATTTGAACCTCCTAGCGGCATAACCGAGGTACTTCAGACATTGCTCTTTAACATTGTCGACAATCCTGTTAATGCTCTTATAAATTCTAACTATATCGGTATTCTTGCATGGGCTATCCTACTTGGTATCGCATTAAAGCATGCACCTGATTCTACTAAAAATATGCTTGCTAGCTTTTCAGATGCCATTTCCCAAATTGTAAAGTGGATCATTAATTTAGCTCCACTTGGTATTATGGGACTTGTGTTTGAAGCTCTTGTGACTAATGGATTGTCAGCTTTGCTTGATTACGGAAAATTATTGTTAGTTTTACTAGGCTGTATGTTCTTTATCGCTCTTGTTGTAAACCCAATTATCGTGTTTATCAACATTCGCCAAAATCCATATCCGCTTGTATTTAGATGTTTAAAAGAAAGTGGAATCACAGCGTTCTTCACACGTAGTTCGGCAGCAAACATCCCTGTTAATATGAGGCTATGTGAAAAACTTGATTTAGATAAAGATACGTATTCTGTCTCCATTCCATTAGGTGCAACAATTAATATGGCTGGAGCAGCTGTCACAATTTCTGTGTTGACTCTTGCTGCTGTAAATACTCTAGGTATTGAAGTTGATATGGGTACAGCACTCATCCTTAGCATTTTATCAGCTATCTCTGCCTGTGGTGCTTCAGGTGTAGCTGGTGGTTCACTTTTACTCATTCCATTAGCATCCAGCTTATTCGGAATCTCAAACGATGTGGCCATGCAAGTCGTAGCAGTAGGATTTATTATCGGTGTATTACAAGACTCTTGTGAAACAGCCCTTAACTCCTCCTCAGACGTCCTTTACACAGCAACTGCAGAATACGCAAAAAAGCGTAAAGAAGGCAAGCGGGACGGAGGGACAGGTTCATTGTCCCAAAACCCAAAAGTAAAAAGTTAGACTTAATCACAATAGAAAAGCACTAGGCTCCTTGATCAGCCTAGTGCGAAAATGGGTTCTTTGCCTTCTCGGTTAAAATCGAGAGGTCAATCTCCACGACTGTCCATGCACGTCCTGGGCTTAAGGGCTTGGCCCTGGTCCTAGACACTAAAGCTAAAATACAAATTTATACACTTTCTTATCTATTAAAAGGAACTAGAAAAGTATTATTGCTAAAAAACCCCTTCACAATTATAAATTTGTGAAGGGGTTTTTCCTATGAGACTACTTAACGATGCCAATTTCAGTAATTGAAATTCAGCAATGATCTCAATTGCAAACCATTCTCGAATACAAAAGGAAAGTTGATAATGATTCAAGAAGTAATGAGGCATCTTTTCATTTTTCTAATGCATCTTTTAGAAATTTCAATCTCTGTGCTGCATTCCCTTTAACAATAATATCAACACCACTATCTATGTTTTTTTCAACCTTTTCACCTTTTATAGCTTTCGCTGCAGCTTCTACACTTAAATATCCCATATCATAGGGATTTTGAGAAACGGAACCTGATAACGTCCCATCTTCTATTAACTCTAGCATGTCAGTTATTCCATCCGCTCCAGTTACAGGAATACTAAGTCCATGTTTTTTTAGAACATCTTGTACATGTAAGGCTACTGTGTCAGTAACAGCCATCACCCCTTTAAGGTCTGGGTGCTCTTGTAACAATTCTTCCATGCCCTTTTTTACAAGTTTTTCTTCATTACGATAATCACTTACATTTATTGTGGTCACAACATCAATTCCTACTTCTTTTAAGCTATTTTCAGCCCCTTCTATTCGCTCACTTATTAATCTTACTCCGACATCTCCCCCAAACAAAGCTACTTTATCTCCCGGTTGTAACTGGGAAGCTAATAATTGGCCCGCTCTTTTCCCAAGCTCTATATTATTAGTACCAATATAAGAAGTCTTATTCTTCCAAGGATCATCAGTGTCTACTAGCAAAGTTGGCACACCTTTTTCAACAAACTTATTTAAAATCGGAATGACTCTATCTGGTTCAACAGGTGAAGCTATTAATACATCTGGGTTTTCCTTTAACTTTCTTTCCAATAATAAGAGCTGTTCTTCTGTCGTTCCATTTTTAGGAGCAATAACTTCACCCTCTATTCCAAAGTCTTGAAAAGCCCTTTCACTTCCTGCTTTAATAATCTTCCAATATTCAGAGTTTACTTCTTTTAGAACCACTACAACCTTCGGCTTCTCATCTGCAAATGATTTAGATATGATACCTACAGTTCCGATAATAATGAAACTTAAAATGATGAGATAAATTTTCCTTTTTTGATTCAAAGATCTCCACCCTCCTAACTCTTAAACACATTGAAGATCACCTTTTTTATAATGATAATAAGTTCTCTACATTCTTTATCTTTATACTTTTATCTTAAGGAGCAAGACAAAGGCTGCTTGACCTTTGTTCTTCATTCATTCACTTTAAAGTGAACGGAAAACGTTGTCCCCCTGTCACCTGTGTGTATATTTATTTCCGCATTATGACGTTCCGCAACACTATAACAAATAGCTAACCCCAAGCCGGTACCAGTTTCTTTTGTTGTGAAAAATGGGGTTCCTATTTTCTCTAGTACCTCCGGGCTAATTCCCACACCTTGATCACTAATTTCCAAGATGACCTCACCCATTTTTTCATAGGTTTTTATCGTGAGTTGCCCCCCTGAATCCATCGCATCAAGTCCATTTAAGGCAATATTTAATATCATTTGCCTAATTTCCTTTTGATCAATAAAAATATCACTGCATTTATTTAATTCTAAGATAGTGAGTTTACTTGAGCGCAATGCCTCAGCCTTGATTAAAGGAGATAAGGCATTTATTATTTTATTTATACTTTGCTTCTTTTTAAGACTAACCTTATTCTTAGCTAGATTTAGAAATTCAGTAATTATTGTATTAGCCCTATTTAATTCCTCAAGCATTAAATCAAGAATTTCTTTTGAAAAACCACTGCTATTTTTCGTTAATTGTAAAAATCCATGGACTGTTGTCATTGGATTTCGGATTTCATGAGCAATACCAGCAGCCATTTCTCCTATTAAATTCAAACGATCTAATCGATACATTTCCTTTTCCAAGTGAAGTCTTTCTGTTATATCTGTTACGACAATTAGTGTACATGGTTCATCTTGTATCTCTATCATTTCTGTGGACATTAATCCATAACGCACATCACCATTCTTTGTCTTGTAGCAAATCTTTTCGTTTCGGAACGTTAGCTCAAGATCGATTTGATTTTTTTCAGAATCAACTACATAATCTAAGCCTTTGGTTTTCATTATCTCATCAAGAGAATACCCAGTGAACATTACCCAGTTTGTATTAACATCAAGAATTGACCTGTATTTCAATGAGTAAATAGCCATTAAGCATGGGCTAGATTCAAAGATCTTCTGGAATCTATCTTGGGAAAGATATAAATCATCCGCTATTTTTTTTCGTTCCTTGATTTCTTTTTCTAACTCTTTATTCGCTATAACGAGTTCCATTGTACGTTTTTCTACGATGTGTTCCATATAGTTGAATTTTTGCTCTTTCAATTTTTCCATTTGCTTTCTCTCAGTAACATCACGTATTGTACAAACAAATATTAGCTGATTTTCCACTATTGTTTTCCCAATTTGAATATCAGCAGGAAAGGAACGGTTATCCTTACGCAAGGCATCTACCTCTATAACCTTTCCCATTGAACCTTTTATAGAAGAAAGCTTAGTCTTGATAGACTCATCTTCAGTCTTAAAAAGCATCATTGTGTTTTTTCCAATTAATTCATCGGGGTAATACCCAAACATATTCTCAACAGCTGGGTTTACCGATAAAATATATCCCTCTTCATCAAATGTAATAATTGTGTCTAGTATTGTTTCACCTATTACTTTTGTTAAAGCCTCAGATCTTTGTAAGTTTATTTTCACCCGGTCTAATCTGTTATGAACTTCATTCATTTCAGCCTTTTGTTTCTTTTCATTTTCAACTAGTGTTTCTTCATGATTTTGATGAAGCCGAACAAATTGTTCAATTTTCTGTCTTAGCGTTTCTGGATGAAAAGGCTTAAAAATATAATCAATTGCACCGACAGAATAGCCTTGTTTTACATGCTCTACTTCCTGACTTATAGCTGTGACGAAAATAATCGGTATATTTCTTGTTTTCTCTCGTGATTTAATAAGCTTTGCCGTTTCAAAACCATTTATACCAGGCATTTGAACATCTAGTAAGATAACAGCAAAATCCTGTTTCAGCATACATTTTAATGCCTCTTTCCCAGAAGTTGCACTGACTAAATGATAGTTTGGAGATGTTAGTACGGCTTCCAATGCTAGTAGATTCTCGGGATGATCATCCACCATTAAAATATTAACCTTTCTACTAGGTTTATTATTTATATTTTCGATACAGCTTTTGCTGACCATCAAATTCTCCGTAACAGTTCTCATAACTTGTAAATTTAATCCCCTCTCTTTTACCTAAACCAAGAAATCCCGAAACACTCAGGCTATCATAAATCAGCTTATGGACATCATTTTGAAGACGTTTATTAAAATAGATTAGGACATTTCGACAAATAATAATATCAAACTCGTTAAATGAATGATCCGTTACTAAATTATGCTGTGCGAACACAACATTTTTTAGAAGAAAGGGGTGAAAAAAGACCTGATCATCAACTGCCTTATAGTATTCAGAAAATGATCTTTTTCCACCTGCTTCAAAGTAATTTTTTGTGTAGAGCTGCATTCCATCTATTGAAAATATGCCGCTTTTTGCTTTTTCTAAAACATGAACATTTATATCTGTAGCAAAAATCCTCGTCTTATCATATAGTCCTTCCTCTTGTAACAAGATTGCCATAGAATAAACTTCCTCACCCGAAGAACACCCCACATGCCAGATCCGTATTTTAGGTAAATTCTTTACAATCGGGATTACATTTCTTCGGAAGCTGCTAAAAAATTGGGGGTCTCTGAACATTTCTGTTACATTTATGGAAAAATCCGAGATTAGATCTTCCATCGCATTTTTGTCTCGAAGCACACTTTCTTGTAATGCGGATATGCTACTCAAATTTTCCTTTTTCACTCGTTGCACGATTCTCCTTTGAATAAAGGGAGAGGCATAGTTCCTGAAATCATAACCACAATAACGAAAAACAGCTTCTAATAGTAAATCTATTTCTATCTCCTCGACCTCATTAACTAGTAAGTGATGTTGAATATCTTTTCCTAAAATCCCTAACCCTCCTTGCTGTACAACCAAACATGCATTAAAGAGAATAACTGATCCAGGTTAATAGGCTTACTAATATAATCCGTCGCTCCAACCTCTAAGCATTGCTCTCTGCTATGTTTCATCGCCTTTGCCGTTAATGCAATAATTGGTATATGATTAAATTTTTGTATTTTCCTGATCTCTCTCATTGCCTGAAATCCATCCATCTCCGGCATCATAATGTCCATAAGAACTAAATCCACATCTGGGTTATTTAGTAACTCTTCTATCCCTTCTTTTCCGTTTTCTGCAATAACAATATCCAGCTCATATTTTTCAAGAGCTACAGTTAACGCATATACATTTCGAATATCATCATCAACTATAAGGATTTTCTTACCTTTGAGTAATGACTTCCCTTGTTCTTCCTTTATATGATGTTCCATATCCCCACTCTCGTTATTATTCACTACCAACGTGTAGTTTTCTTCACGTGTCACTGCAGCCTCTTCTCTCGAGAAACGATCAATCATCGTGTTTTTCTGTTCAACATAAGGTAAGTATAACGTGAAGGTACTCCCCTTTCCTTTCTTACTGTTCACATCTAAAAATCCACCTAATAAGTGCGCTATATTTTTACTTATTGAAAGTCCCAGTCCAGTACCACCGTATTGCCTACTCGTTGTTCCATCTGCTTGTTTAAACGCCTCAAAAATTGCTTCTTGTTTTTCTTCATCAATTCCAATTCCAGTGTCAGTAACAGAAAAAGCAATCAAGGTTGTTACTTTGTTACTTCCTATATGAAATTGCTTTAAACTTTCTTTATTTACTTTTTGAACAGATAATAAAATGCTACCATGCTCAGTAAATTTAAAGGCATTTGATAAAAGATTTTTTAGTATTTGATGTAATCTTTGTTCATCTGTTAAAAGAATTTCTGGTAAATCAGCATGTAACTCAATTTTAAAGTCTACATTTTTTTGACGAGAAATCGGAGAAAATTGCCCAATAATAAATTCTTTTATTGTTTGCAATTTTACTTCTTTAGGTATTACCTCTAACTTTCCAGACTCAACTTTTGCTAAATCTAAAATATCGTTAATGAGTTTCAATAAATCATTACCTGAAGAGAAAATCGTACTAATATACTCTTGTTGTTTAAGAGTAAGGTTACCATCACTATTTTCTGATAAGATTTTTGCTAATATTAATAAACTATTAAGCGGCGTTCTTAATTCGTGAGACATATTCGCCAAAAACTCAGATTTATATTGCGAGCTTATCTCTAGTTGTTGGGCTTTTTCCTCCAGTGCCTCTCGAATCCTTTCAACTTCTTGTTTCTTCTGCTCAGAAGTTTCATACTGTTCCTCAAGCTTTTCATTTGTCGTTCTTAATTCTTCTTGTTGAACCTGCAATTCTTCTGATTGCGCTTGGAGCTCTTCTGTAAGTGCTTGTGACTCTTGTAACAATTGATCTACTTTCATCCTGTTCATAATACTATTAATTGTAATGCCTATATTACTACTCACTTCTTCTAGAAGTTTAATATGAGGACTACTAAATACATTAAATGAGGCAACCTCTATAACTGCTAACACATTACCTTCAAATTGAACAGGCAGGATCATTATATTTTTAGGTGTTCCCTTTCCCAAGCCTGAATGTACATTTATATAATCATCTGGAATACTTTTAAGTAAAATTGGTCTTTTTTCAGCTGCACTTTGCCCAATAAGCCCCTCTCCGAAACGAAAATACTCTAATGTATTATTTTCATCAAACAAGGCATATGAAGCCATTTTCTTTAAATATTTGTCACTATTTTTCACTTCCTTAACATAAAAAACACCTAAACTTCCTCCTACCATAGGAACAAGCTTCGTTATCAACCTTTCTGATAACATCTTGATATTTTCAACTTCAGGATACATCGTAGCTATTTCGGCAAACTTCGTTTTAAGCCAGCTATTTTCCTCTGCTTCTTCCTTTAATTTCTTTTCGAGCTTACTATGATTCTCTAAGGCAATGGCCATTTTATTAAACGCAATGGCTATTTCACCAATTTCACCTTTTTGAGTTATCTCAATTCTAGGTAAATGATCAAAATGACTATTTGTAGCACTTTTCATTACTGAAGTAACATGATTAAGATTATTTGTCATCCGTTTGATAATCCAAATCGTGTATCCAACTCCAATAAGTAAGCCAATGGCTAAAAATACATAAATGTTTTTAACAGCCCAATTATATGTATCTCTCGATCTTAAAAGTTCATTTTTCATTTCTTGTTCTTGTAGTCCTTGAAGAAGTTCCGCAATGTGAATCATTCTCTTTCTTATAAGATCTGCTTCATTCCATAGCGAGGAATTGACTTCAGTTTCTTGTGCTGATAAAAGTTGCTGAACAATAGCTAAATAAGACTCTTGTAATGTTTTATACTTTACAATTAATTCTTTGGATTTCTCTTGAGTATCTTTTTCTTCAAGTTCCTCCAACGACTGCTTTAAATTCGTCTGTGACTCTTCCCAAGCATTTAGTACTTCTCTATTGCTTGTGGATGACTGATTAAGGGCAGTAAGTTCCCTTAAATGTCTATCAATATTTGCAGTCTCGTACTTAATATTTGTAGCCAAATTTATTCTATTATTTAAATCATTTACAACTACATTCATATTAACTGTTGAATGCTCAAGCATGCCCATTAATATCACAACTATGATTGAAATGAGCAGCAGCAATGACACTATACTCATATAAAGCTTTGTTTTAAACTTCATGTTACCTCCGATATGATTAGGAAAAACAAGATTTTAATTATTCAGATAATAACCTTTGCACTCTTACATATTTTGTTATAATCATACTTTAAATGATGAAATTTCGTCTAGTGAATCTTCAAAAAATATTATATTTTATATAATATTTTTCTATTAAAGTATTTGTCATATTACTTTTATTTATTTCAAAATATTAATATAGCAACTCACGAAACAAGGATGAATTCGTTACTTTGTCCCTTTATGTTTAAAAACTCTCCTTTCTACGCTTCTATCAACAGGGTACTTATCTAACCAACCACTTTTCTCAAAAGCTATACCAAGATAGTTGATTTAACTACTTTGTAATTTTTGGAAAAAGGTAAAAAACTCGAATGGGACGGAGGGACAGGTTCATTGTCCCAAAAATAAATAGTTTAGATTTATTCTCTTAAAAAACTTAGAAAATCAGCATTAAAACCCCCTTCACTACAAATTGTGAAGGGGGCTTTCCTCTCTTAAACAACATGGTTTATTCAATGTCGATAAACCGCTACAGTGTTTATATAATCCTTTATCTTAAATATATTCAATCTTTCATTATTGCGAAGACCATAAGATCGTAATAAAAAGGAGAAACAATAGATACAACAAGCTAACCACCCGAAATAGTCCTTTCTTCGTTTGAAAAGGTGGTCGGATCACCATTATTAGGATTGCAGGAGCGAACAATGTAAGCAGGAAATATTCCACCCTAATAAAAACCATACAAACAGCAGCAACTATAGAAATAAAAAATATGGCTATATAAGCTGTACTATTATTCCCAGTACTTTCTTCTTCTGTTTCATTCAACAGCTGATCTACCTTTAATTTTTTAAATAACATGACAATCTCCTTTTCCATTAAAGTAATGTTAATAAAAATGGGGTTACTGTTGCCTCTATTACAGCAGCTATTAGGGTGAAGCAGACAATGATCACAAGAAAGATACTAATATCTTGGATTAGATAGATTTTACTCTTTCCTTTCAGTTTCATCATAACTGTATCTAATAGTTTAAACCCAATAGCCCCTGCTACAATCATAGACGGAATTTCAAAAACTCCATGCGGTAATAAGGCGACAAAGACATATGGCATGCTATTGCCTAATTCTAAGCTATGAACAGCGGATAGGCCAACAAGAAAGCCATTCATGACAAGAAGAACCATCGTAAAAATACCAAAAGTAAAAATAGTAAAGCTAATGAGTAAATCCGCTACTAAGTTATGAATAAAAAACTCCATAATCGTAGGGTTTTCACTAGTTACAGGTTGATCAACCGGTAAGACATTACTAAATATAATTCCTAATAACAGTCCCACAACATAGCAACTACTCGCTACTACTAACACTCTACTATTTCGCTTAAAAAATATCTGCATTTGTAGTTTCCATATCACGAATGATGAGATTTTCAAAATCCCTTAGGTCCTCTAAATGTTCGTATTCTTTTAAAATACGCCCATTTAGCAAAATGCCAACCCGATCACATAGGTGTTGGGCAATATCTACTAGATGCGTAGACATAAATATGATATTCCCTTTGCTAGCATAGTCCTTTAAAAAGCTTTTCATAAACTTAGTTGTGGGAGGATCAAAAGAGCTCAATGGTTCATCTAACAATAAAACATGCGGCTTATGAACAATCGCTCCTGCTACTGACAACTTATGCCTCATCCCATGAGAAAATGTTGAAATCATATCTTCCTGACGTTCCAGTAACGAAAACTGCTCGAGCAAGTAATTAATATTGTTATGCTTTTGTCCAGCCGGTACTCCCTGTAAATCAGAAATAAACTCTAGGTATTCTCGAGGTGTTAGATAATTATATAAAAAAGGTGAATCAGGAACATACCCAATATTCTTCAAATAATCAGACCTTTTTGCATCAACCTTACAATTTCTAATGATAATTTCACCTTCATCTTGCTTAACCATACCTAGTATACATTTAATTAGTGTAGATTTCCCTGCACCATTAGGACCAAGCAAACCATAAATTTCTCCTTCTTTTACTGTTACATTCACTTGATTTAAAACATTTTGATTCCCATAGCTTTTCGCAACATTATGAACAATCACCTCTTAACCTCCCAATTTGTCGTTCCGATTCGTTTAATCCAATAGTAGTAAAATACAAAAAAGGCTATAAGCAAGCTGATTGAGCTTACACAAGTAATAACAGCGAAAGTGCTGGTTCCGATGAAGTTTCTCCATAATAAAAAACCAAGCACTCCATATATATTTAAATTCAATGTTAACACAATCCCAAGAATGGAATGCTCAAAGACAGAAGCTTTAAGTGATGACCCAATGTCTTCGTAGTTCTCCCAATCAAGCCTAGGGTATAGAAATGTACCAATAACCTGTGCTGAACTTAGAATCAGAGTCATAGAATTAATCGCTATAAATATAATAAGAGCTGTTTGAGCCTCTAATCTAAAGCCACCTAACACCCCTATAAACAAACAATTCACCATTATTAAAATAATAACTACATGAATAGTCGCTTTCGCAGTAATTAGTTGATAGAGTGAGGCGCCACTATTTTTATACAAAAATAAATTTTCCCTCTCGGCATCAGCAGATGTGATCCCAAGCAAACCATCTCCTAATAATGACACATTATAGGTTATTGCAAACAATATCGGATAAATGATTAGTAGTTTCGGAAAATCAAACCATTGTTGCAACACACTTAACCCTATTAATGCCCCTATCTCGGTAGCGAGCATATACGCTGCTAAATATAATCGTTTTTTGATAACAAAATTCGCTCTGCTGATCGCCAACAGATCTTTTCTCATTATCGCGACCAAATTGATCGGCATGATTCTTTCGAGCCTTCGACTAAGCTTAAAGATAATACCTCTTTTTTGTGTAAAAAGCTCTCTACTGGTTTCAGATAACGTGGCAACATCTTGTATTTTCACTTTTTTTAATACAACTTGATTAGCTATAAATATCGAGCTAACGCCAATAAGCAAGAAAAGACTTACATAATAAATAACACGATTATCATTCACCACAAGATTAAACACCCAGTTTGTCGGTAGGTATTCACTAGTGAAAACTCGATCTAAATAAAAGGTCTCTACAAATTGAGTAACCGCTAAAAAGAGATCCTGGTTCCCAAAATAATGATAACCTCCCCAACCGATCACCAGTGTCGTAATAGCTGACATAGCTGATACAAAAACTAACGTAAGACTTCTTTTTACTAAAGAGCTTAGAGCATAGTGAATAATTCTAATATAGATTATGTATGTAATAGATGAATATAAAGAAATCATTCCTATCAAAAAAATGGTAAAACAGACGAACACAACCATCAGAAGGATGCCTTGTTTAAAGGTGAGATGAAGATACATTGCAATCCAAAATAATACAGGAAGCAAAATCAGGATATAAGAAAAAAGAACATGTAATACAATTGATGTCATAAACCTGACAAACAGTACTTCATATGGATTTGCTCTAGCTGTATATAGAATGACATAGTCTTCCGGAAAAGCGTATCTTTGTAGTGTAGTTGTAGAAGACCTCAGACTATTCATGAAAGACCAAAAAATAACTAAATTTACAATAATATGAATCATACTAGTAGAAAAATATGACCCTATAATCGAAACTAAATGATAAATAATAAATTGGTACATAGCGAAAAGACCAATAAATATAAGGTATAACCGTTTTTGTTTCAGCAATCTTTCCCCTGTTGGAAAAAAGAACAGAAGCCTATTTAGATTTCTTCTATATGTTAAATAGATATTCGCTCGAACAATCTCTCTATTAATCATATTTTCTCCTTATTCACAAACAAGAAAGGGAAAAAATAGATATTTTCCCCTCCCTCAATTTCATATATGATTACCATTTTGCAGCGTAATCTTTTCCTTTTTTCTTTGCTAGCGCTTTAGCCGTTTGTACCATTCCAGCTGTGATCAGAAAGCGCCCCACACTTCTGCATAATCATTTTACAATTGTCCACTTCATTCTAGACTCCATTCTTCAGTTCAATGGCTCATTTCTATCAATCTTTCAAGGAAGTCTATAAAAACAGTTTAAAAAATTTTTAGTTAAATTGTCAAATTATGTATAAATGTACATTCCCCAAAAAATAACACGTTATCCCTATTGTAACAGCAATGATAAGTGGACATCCCCCTTTCCTCTCCTCCAAACAAAGCCTATGGACCTGGTTAAATTTAAGATCTATGGTTGCGCAATTATAAAAACAGGACCTTTTTACTCCAAGAAGATTCTAAGAAGAACTAAGACTTATCACCAATCTAATGCGAAAGCCTTAGTTCTTCTAATACTATATCAATTATAGACTAAGCTTTATAAAAAGGTGGAATACGAAGCCACTCCCGCTTATCCAAGTACTGCTTGACGACTAAACCGGCCATTGTCTTTCTGTAGATGATTTTCGAAAAAATCAAGCCAACATCGGCACGAATGGACTCTGAAAGTCCTCTAGCGGCGTAAGTTACTCCTTGGGAAAGATTGTAGGACATTAAATTAGCCAATTCTTCATCGTTTAATTTTGCCCCCTCAGGTATACTCTGAAAATCTCCCAGTGACTTTTCTGGAGTTGAATTGGGTAATGGGACACCTTCTTTTTTTAGAAATTCAATTAGCTCATCTCTAAGTGGAATATGTAAACTTTCTTTTGTATCCGTCAATATTCTTTTTAATTCCGGATCTTGAGCTGTGTTAATCCCCAATTCTTCATTACGTAATGTTGTTTCAGTACCTAAAAGAAAAAACCAAAGGTTTGATACTTCCATTACAGTCAATGGTCTTTTTTCTCCGTCCATAAAAGGTGCAAATGCATCATGAATCACTTCAAAAAATCTCATATATAAAATTCCCACCAATCCTTGGATATAATTTGTTATGGTGGTATTTTTTCCATTTTATTAGGAAAAATGCTAATAAAAATAACTTTCCATTAGTTTTTCAGCAGTACGTACAGCTAACGCTTGTGTAGTAAGAGTCGGATTCGCTCCACCCAAACCATTATAGTGGATACTATTATCAGCAATATATAGCCGCTTTACTTGCAGTGATTCACAATTCTCATCAACAACAAAACCTATTCTCATCGTGCCCTCTATATGAATCATCATGCCAGGCGGCCAATTGGACCATATAATTCTTTTGCTCCTGCTTTACGTAAAAGATCAGCAGCTAATTTCATCAACTTACTGCGTTTTTTAACTGATTGGAACGTTGGAGAATATTTCACGATTGGAACAGGCCCATTTTCATCACTAATCTGAGGATTTACAGTCACTCCGTTCCGCTGATCCACATCATCATCTGTTGATACTAAGATACTTAAAGATCTACGATAGGCGTCCATCCATTCACTTAACTCATACCCAAAGGGACTTCCCTTCACATCCCATGGATCACCAGGTTTAGGAGGATGTAAGAAGGAATATCCAGATTCACTGATTCCATAAAAAGAAGCCGTTAAACCAGGACTCATCCCCACTGACTGCAATGCACCCAAACCTGGATAATCCAGCCTTGCTCCACATGTATTTCCCACAAAGGGATTAATCTCTGTATTTCCAATGATTGAAAATAAATCTTTCCCTTCAAAAATCCCCGTTACCCAGTCCATATAATGATTGACTAATCCTCTCCCTACCCATGGATTTTCCGGTAATCCTGAATTCATCCAAAGACGCGGACTTTCAATACTTCCGGAAGCCATTACGATGACTTTTGCTCTTACTACCTCCTCTTCCCCTGTCCATGTATTCCTTATTTTTACCCCATTGGCTCTAAGCCCAGTGGCTCCATCTTTTTCAGTAAGGATTTTAACAGCAAATGCATTAGGACGTATCCTAACATTTCCTGTTTTTAAAGCTAAAGGGACATAACTTACATTTGTTGACCGTTTTGCAACTTTATCTACAGATGGTCCATTTGAACATCCATTGATACAATGTCCGGCAAGTGTACATCCCTCCATCCATGATAATTGTTCATTTGAAATAATAGGGTTATTGATCTTTTCATTGGGTAGTAAAATGGCATTAGGCTGCGGTCTATACCCAGGGGCTGTCACATCAAGTGTAGGGATCATGGGCAATCCGAGCTTCTTGGCTCCATAATAAAATAATTCCTCCTTGGCGGTTACAGGCGCGAAATTCACCGGCAATGCAGCTTCTACATTTTCATAGTAAGGAATAAGTTCTCGATAAGATAGAGGCCATTTATTATCAATTGCAATTGGATAGGCACGGGGACAATTGGCTGTATAGACTTGGGTCGTTCCTCCAACCCCAGCACATTGCCAAATCATCCCCTTCTGGCTCACACCCCGAAACCACTGGGCTCGTCTGCGGTCAGCCGGCCCCCAACGATATCTTCCAGTAACCAAATCATTCATGTTCATTTCATTTTGATCTATTAATTGTTTATATAAGACTACATCCAAATCAGCTGGTGTAGAGCTACATGTATCTCCAGGTGCACCATTTGGATTCGGCCACCTCTTGTTCCCGAACCATGGTCCTGCTTCCAGGACTAGTACGTTCAATCCTTTTTCCCCCAATTCTTTTGCAACAACAGCTCCACCTCCGCCTGCTCCAATGACAATCACATCCTGATAGTCCATTAGTTTTTCTCCTTTTCATGTGTGATATAGGCTAAGAAACCCCGAAAGTCACGGTATGCATAAGATGGACCTGGATATTTGGCCAAAATCCACCCTGGCGGAAAATATTCTACCCTTCTCTGATTTGGAGGACATTGACTGGTTGTTCCGTACCCTGTCCATTCTGAATAGAAACCAAACATTGTCAGTTGATTTAATACAGCGGTCATTTGGCGGACGAGATCAGGATTATTCTTATAAGGGTGGTTAATATAGTTAATATTTATTTCAAGTCTGTCAATGAGAGTAAGTGCCCTTAAGCGGTCAATCGGCGATAACTTGGAGAACAATCCGCCATGAGGGAAACTCATAATATTTACGGGGTAAACATTCTGACTGGTCTTTATCAATTGAACTGCTCCATGATCCAACAGTTCAGCAGTAGCCAAAGCCATTGATTGGACATTTATTTTCAATTTTACAGGATAATCTATTGAATGATTCAATATCCAAATCACATATCTATAGACCTTGAATTCCAATGCTCCCGGATGAAAAACAACTCCAGATAAATCTATCAAGCATGGAGTTGGTGGAATAATCGCCTGCACTAGAGCCCGGAAGGTGGATCTTATATAACAATTAACCTTTCTCTCACTTCTTTTACTCTCCATTCTCCACCCCTTTTCAAAAACCCCTTCCCATCCTACATATTATTTACGATTTAGTTTTTTATGTCAGGGAGCTTCAGTTACCTACTACAAACTCATATAGGACATCTTTTTTGAATCTTTAGAAACATATCACACATGATAAGTGACTATTTCTAAGGCACGACAGGTACTTGGTCCCACAACTTTAGATAACGCTTACATCAAAACGTTCATATTTTACTAGAATAGTATTATTTATAATTAAAATTCCTCATATTTTATAAATATTCAGTTTTTTGACAAAATAAGAACGGAAAATATATTATATTAATAGAACAAAGGAGGTAGTAAAATGTCAGACCTAAATAAACAGAAAATTGCGGAAAGTGTCCCACAAAAAGGATTTTTTGGACATCCTAAGGGACTATTCACTCTTTTCTTTACAGAGTTCTGGGAACGTTTTTCTTATTATGGAATGAGAGCTATTCTCGTTTTCTATATGTACTACGAAGTATCAAAAGGCGGATTAGGCCTTGAAGAAAGCACTGCTTTAGCAATCATGTCTATTTATGGATCACTTGTTTATATGTCAGGAATTATTGGAGGATGGCTCGCTGATCGGATATTTGGAACATCCAAGGCCATTTTTTATGGTGGAATCTTCATTATGCTTGGTCATATTGCATTAGCAATACCTGGAAGCTTATCCATGTTCTTTGTTTCCATGGTCTTAATCGTAATTGGGACAGGCTTATTAAAACCAAATGTTTCAAGTGTTGTTGGTGATATTTACAGCGAGACTGATAATCGCCGTGATGCCGGTTTTAGTATCTTTTATATGGGTATTAACTTTGGTGGATTCTTAGCTCCACTAATTGTTGGAGAAGTTGGAATGAAGCATGACTTCCACTTAGGTTTTGGTATAGCGGCAGTCGGGATGTTTTTCGGATTACTAGTGTTTGTTTTGACAAAGAAGAAAAACCTTGGCTTAGCTGGTACGGTTGTTCCAAATCCATTGTCACCAACTGAAAAGACAAAAGTTTTTGCCATAATAGGAATAAGTGCTGTTATATTAGCAGCAATCATTGCGATTACTATCTCAATGGGTATTCTTACCATCGATACATTTGTTGCTCTTATTGGTATTTTAGGAATCTTAATTCCAACGATTTATTTTATTGTTATGTATCGCAGTCCAAAAACAACAGCAACCGAGCGTTCCAGAATTATCGCATATATTCCGTTATTTATTGCGGCTGTTATGTTCTGGGCTATTCAGGAACAAGGTTCCACTATTCTTGCTCATTATGCAGATAAACGTACAGATTTAGAGTTTTTAGGATTCACGATTTCACCTGCTTGGTTTCAATCTTTAAATCCATTATTTATTATCATCTTAGCACCGTTTTTTGCTGGTCTTTGGGTGAAACTTGGGGACCGCCAGCCAACAGTTCCTCAAAAATTCTCACTTGGATTATTGTTTGCCGGTTTATCCTTTATTGTCATTCTTGTGCCTGGTGCTTTAACTGGTGAAGGTGCATTAGTTAGCCCATTATGGCTTGTTCTAAGTTATTTCATTGTCGTACTTGGTGAGCTATGTCTATCACCTGTAGGACTCTCAGCTACGACGAAATTAGCGCCAAATGCCTTTTCAGCTCAAACGATGAGCTTGTGGTTCCTTTCAAGTGCAGCTGCCCAAGCGATTAATGCACAAATTGTAGGCTTTTATACGCCTGAAACGGAGAACCTTTACTTTGGTACAATTGGAGGAGTAGCCATCGCTCTTGCGATCATCCTGTTCCTGTTCTCACCGAAAATTCAGGTTTTTATGAAAGGCGTTCGATAAAATTCCAAAACAAAAGGTGCGGTTCATCGGAACTGCACCTTTGTTTTTTTATTCAACATTCAAGCTTGTTTTTTACGCGGTTTTGGTTTGTGATATAAACCAAGTTCTTTCTTTTCTTTTGTTAATGAGCGATACAGAGAAATCATCATTAACACAATAATAATTGAAAACGGGAAGGCAGCAGCAATTAATGAATTTTGCAGAGCTTGTAAACCACCGCTATATAAAAGAATTAATGCTACAGTTGACTGCGCAACTCCCCATGTTAGTTTTACTGAATTTGGTGGTGTAAGTGAACCATAAGTTGTTTGCATTCCCAACACAAATGTTGCTGAGTCGGCAGATGTAATAAAAAATGTACAAACAAGCGTTATTGCTACGATGGACAGAAGTGTCGACCATGGCATTTCACTAAATATCGCAAATAAGACTTCCTCTGTAGCATAACTTGTTAAATCGATATTCCCCGCATTTTGAACTTCAATCGCTGATGTACCAAACACAGCAAACCAGATAAAGCTTACGAGTGCCGGCAGTAATAAAACACCAATAATAAATTCTCGAATGGTTCTACCTCTTGAAACACGGGCAATAAAGATTCCAACGAACGGCGACCATGAAATCCACCATGCCCAATAGAAAATGGTCCACCCGTTAATCCAAGAGCGATGTTCTTCATTAAGTGGAGCTATTCGGAAACTCATCTGTACAATATTTTGTATATATTCCCCTAATGTATCAGTGAACATATTTAAGATAAGGATTGTAGGACCTGCAATAAACATTAAAACAAATAAGGCAATTGCTAAGACCATGTTTGCGTTACTTAAATATTTGATTCCTTTCCCCAAACCAGTTGAAGCTGAGATCATAAAAAGGACTGTAACAACCACAACGATCATTAATTGAACAGTGAAATTAATTGGCACTCCCCACAGTAATGATAAACCGCCATTGATTTGCGCTGCACCAAATCCTAACGTTGTCGCAACCCCAACTACAGTGGCGAAGACTGCAAGAACGTCGATAACAGTTCCTAGTGGACCTTCCACTCTTTTTCCTAATACAGGTTTTAATGTTGCTGAAATAAGACCTGGCTCATCTTTACGGAATTGAAAGTAAGCTAACGAAAGGGCTACAATTGCATAAATGGCCCAGGCATGGAATCCCCAGTGAAAGAAGGTATATCTCATCGCTTCTTTATGAGCATCAGCTGTTCCACCCTCTGCTAACGGTGGATCCATAAAGTGGGAAAGAGGTTCCGCAGCTCCCCAGAATACAAGACCAATCCCCATTCCGGCACTAAATAACATAGCAAACCAAGAGCCTTTCGAGAATTCGGGCTTTTCATCAGGTTTCCCCAGTTTAATGGCTCCAACCGGACTGAAAATAAGAAAAACACAAAATACAACAATGACTGTAACCAATATTAAATAATACCAACCAAAAGTTGATGTCAGAAAGGCCTGCAGATTCCCGGTAGCTTCTTCAAAACTTTCTGGCGCTGAAACACCAAATATTACTGCTGCAAGAACAATTGCAACAGTGATCCAAAACACGTTTGATACTTTTTTCATCGAATGTTCCTTTCTTTCATAATCTTTTTCTTTAAAAAACTTCTTTATAATTACTATTCCCTTAATCACGACAACATTTCCATCAGGAGATGATTTCTTAATCACCACTGATTTCCAGGGTGTTAGACTATGTACTTAATAAAACTTTATAGATACCGGAACAAAAAAATGTTGACAAAAAAGAATTACCTATACTACCTT
Organism: Metabacillus sp. KJ11-3; assembly: GCF_055808295.1. NCBI lineage: Bacteria > Bacillati > Bacillota > Bacilli > Caryophanales > Bacillaceae > Metabacillus > Metabacillus sp. KJ11-3. Next base: position 4,171,253 of record NZ_CM147865.1, read on the forward strand.
AACATAAATTGAAGCCTATTTCCGCTCATAGAGATATTCTTTGTACTTTTATGCTCTCATCTATACTTAGAATATTCATTCCCAACACAAAAAAAGCCAATCCACAATGGATTAAGCTCCTTTAGCTTTTAAACGGTCATCTTCCAGTTTGTTAGTGACAACCAAGTTTCCTTTTCCTTATAGTCAGGCATTATTTTTCCAACCAGGCGCCAGAAGGAACGATCATGGTTTAAGTGGACCATGTGACACATCTCATGTACAACTACATAGTCAATTACATCCGGTGGCGCCATTGCCAACCTCCAATTAAATGTTAATTGAAGTTTTGAATCACAGGTTCCCCAAGTTGTTTTACTGTCCGTAATACGAATAGAACGTGGTTTTGTTTTAAAGTTACCTTTGTAAAAAGAAACACTTTTTTCTACTAATACCTTACACTGCTGGGAATAAAATCGTTTTAAAGCTTGTTTATATTTATCATCATCAAGCTGCTTCACATAGACATACAGCTTTTCTCCTTCAAACACAACATGATCTTGGGTTATCTTTACATCATGAATGATGTTTATTGGATAGGTTTCCCCTAAATAAAGAAAGCTCTCACCATTCTCATATATCTTTTTCTGAGGACCCTTCATCCTCTCGCTCTTTTCTTTTATTTTTTGCTGAATGAGATCCCAATTTTCCTCTATTGTCCGAATTATTTTTTCATCAGGTGTCTTTTTCGGAGCCTGCACTTCAATTTTTCCAAGGCTATCAATTGAAATCCCTATAGATTTCCGATTTTTGTACTTTATCTCAACATGTATTGTTTCACCTAAGTATGTATGTATCATGCCATCACCTGTATTAACATTAGTTTTTTTAAAATAACCTGTCACTTAAAAAGCAACAGGTACGTTAGTGAATAGTATACACAGTATACATGGCCTATGGAACAGCTGGATATTTCAAGACGAGTCTATATCAAAATATGTTCTTTAAAAAGCAACTGTATGGTTCTTCATATCAGAATCCTGCAGCTGTTGTTTTGCAAGCTTTTGGTATAATTCATGTTGTTTAACTAATTGCTGATGTGTGCCAATACCCGTAATATTTCCGCCATCTAAAACAACAATTTGATCAGCGTCTACGACAGTTGATAACCGATGTGCTATAACAAGTGTGGTTCTATCCTTCATTAAATGTTGAAGTGCCTTTTGAACAAGAAGTTCTGATGCGCTATCCAAGTTAGAAGTTGCCTCGTCTAATAAGAGAATCTTCGGATCACGTATTAATGCCCGGGCGATTGCAATTCGCTGCCTCTGTCCACCTGATAGCTTTATGCCCCGCTCACCGACCTCTGTATCAAATCCTTGTGGAAGCCGGGAAATAAATTCTATTGCATTTGCGAGTTCTGCCGCTGCTTCAATTTCCTTTTCTGACACATTTCTTTCCATACCATAGATAATATTATCGCGAATTGTCCCTGACATGAGCGGGCTTTCCTGAGATACATAACTAAATTGACTACGCCATGACTTCAAATTAAATTGCTTAATATTTGTATTTCCAAGTAAGATTTCACCTGTATTAGGTACATAAAATCTTTCAAGTAAAGCAAATAATGTCGTTTTTCCACTGCCACTCGGACCGACAAATGCTGTTGTTTTTCCAGTGGGAATGGATAATGTCATTTGTCTCAGTATAGAGTCACCTTGTTTATAACTGAAGGAAACATCTTTGAAATGAATATCTTGAGAGGAGTTTTGGACTACTAGGTTATCTTCACTTGTTTCCTTGTCAAGCGACAGGATGAGTTGAATTCGTTCCGCACCTCCCATCGCCTTCTGAAATGCTGTAAAAAAACCAGCCATCTGACTAAAGGGAACAACAATTTGAAACACGTAAATAATAATCGCTACAAGAGAACCTGCAGATAAAGCACCAGATGCTACGCGAACACCGCCATACCCAATTAATAGAACCAGTACGAGCATCATAGTAAATGACATTAAAGGAGAAATAATCGCAAGTATCCGCGCCTCCTTAAGACCATATTGAAATAATTGGTCTATTCGTTCATCTCCTTTTGTTTTTTCCGTTTTCTCAGCATGAAATGCTTTTACAAGCCGGATATCAGACAAAACCCTTCCTAAATTTGCAGAAAAACCTGCCATTTCATCTTGAGTTAGCTTTGATACTTTATACATTTTTTGTCCAAGTGGCATGATAATTGCGATGGATATCGGTACAGCGATGAGCATAATCAATGTCATTTTCCAATCAATAATAAACAGAATAATAATCGAGCCGATAATGGTAATTAACCCGGAAATAAACGTAATTAAGTGCTGTGTGATGAGTGTTTTGATCGTATTCGTATCCTGAGTAATCCTGCTCATCGTATCACCCGACTCTTGTTGATCAAAATAAGGGATGGGGGAATGAAGAACATGCTTCCAAAGTCTTTTTCTAATTGAAGCTACAATTGATTCCCCTAAATAGGTCATAAAATAATAAGACAGACCTGATGAGACAGTTTGTAAAATAAATGCAAACAGTAATAAAAAGATAATGGACAATTCTAGAGTAGATTGGGAAAGCTGATCAACCAATGACTTTGTAAACAGAGGAACAATTAGGCCTGCTCCTGTCTCAAGCAGGCTTAGAATAGCAGCCACACAAAATATTTTTACAGGCGGCTTGGATTTTTTAATTAATGACCAAAATGCTCGAATATGATCTGCTTTAGGAATACTCTTTTGTTCCATCTCCACCGTTTAGATTCACTCCTTTCTTTTTTAAATAGGCATTTAACGCACTCGCTATCCAATCCTCCTCTTCGCTAGAGAAAGGGGAATGGAAAAGCCATGTATCATCGTCTACTTCTTTATCAGCAATCTCTTGAACAAAAGCAAGGTCATCTCCCGTTAAGTCTTTTACAAGGGCCATCATCTCACCAATGAGATCTTGAACACGATCATCTTCCGGAGCAAGGTCACTTAATTTTTTTAATTCAGTTGATATTTCGACCCACTTCTTTTCCAGTTCCAATTGCTTGCTCTCAGGAACATCATAAATTACTTCAACAAGCTCTTCGTCTATATATCCTTTTAACCATTCCTTTTGTTCATGTTCCATTTGAATAGTATTAATAAGTGTAATAAAAACAGAAGGGACTATTTCCTTACGATCTTCTAAAACATGAAGAGCACGATCCAATGCCTTTATTACATTTTCAATATGTTCTTTCTTTTTGATCATTTCTTTTCTTTGAAAGGAAAGAGTGTCCTTTAAGTCCCATGTTTCTTTTTGGAAAAACTCCTTAATTTGTTCCAAAGAATATCCTAAAAATTTTAATGTCAGGATTCTTTGTAAAATAATGAAATCATGATTTGTATAAAAGCGTCTGCCCTTTTCTGTTACATAAGAAGGCTTTAGTAGACCTAATTCATCATAATAGTGTAAAGTTCTGATCGTTGTAGCTGTTTTCTTGGAAAACTCACCAATTGAGTATCTCTCCGTCACGAATGATCCCTCCATTTATGTTTCTATACTTATCTTAAAACCTTACGTAACGTGAGAAGCAAGTGGAAATGTAGTATCTTGAAAAAAAATTTTATTTAAACAAATGATGTGAGGACTATCGAAGGCTACATGAAGTAAAAAAATGGAACACAAGTTAACTTTTAAAAAAGACCACTTCCATAATGGAGTGGCCTAATCCAGAGTCTACATCAACACAATTAAAAATTTCATTGCCTATTTAATTTCACTTTTTGAAATTGAACGAAAGCGTGGGTGTTCAGCAAGAATAGATTCCCTCATTTGTAATACGACGGGATTTTTCGAGTAAAAAAACTGATCTTTTGAATCGTAAAGTTCAATTAACTCTCCTTTTTCTAAAACACCCAATCGATCTGAGATTGTAAAAGCTGCCTTGATATCATGGGTAATAAATAAATAAGATAATCCAAAATCTTCTTTTAGTTCTTTTAACAAATCTAAGATTAAGCTTTGTGTAACCATATCCAAGCTACTAACTGATTCATCCAGGACGATTAACTTTGGCTTAAGAGCGATTGCTCTGGCAATATTAATCCTTTGTAATTGACCACCGCTAAATTGATGTGGATATTTTTTCATATCCCTTTCACTTAGGCCAACTCTTTCCATTAACTCTCCAACTCTTCTCTTTTGCTCTCCCATGGTCAGCTTTTCATAGTTCTCTAGCGGCTCGCTTATTATTTGTTCAGCTGTCATTCGGGGATTAACTGAGGAATAGGAATCTTGAAAAACAACTTGAAGATCTCGACGTAGTTTTTGACGAGTAAGCTTATCCATCTTATAAATATCATGCCCTTGAAACAACACCTGACCTTGCTCTGGACGTTGCATGCCAAGTATTACTTTTCCTAACGTACTTTTCCCCGCACCACTTGTACCAAGTAATCCTAAACATGATCCTTCTTCAATAGAAAAGGAAATATCAACAAGCGCTTTTTTTGATGTTTCTTTCCATTTAAAAAACCTGTTAGAATGATAGCTATGATTTATTTGCTTTACATCTAATAAGCTCATTGTTATCCCTCCTTGAATTCGTAATCACACCATATAGGTATAAGGATGTTTTTGTAAGTATAAGGTTGGCCTTGTTCTTAACAGCTTTTTTGTATATTCATGCTGTGGGTTATCAAATAATTCAATCACATTGGCGCTCTCTACTATTCTTCCATGTTTCATTACAATTACATCATCTGCCATTTCAGAAATAACTCCAAGGTCATGAGAAATGAGTAAAATAGATGTTCCATATTCAGATCGAATTTTATCTAATAGCCGAAGGACGATTAATTGGTTATGAGGATCGAGTGCTGTAGTTGGCTCATCAGCAATAATAAGGGAAGGATGTAAGCACGCAGCCATAGCAATCATCACTCTTTGGAGCATCCCGCCACTCAATTGGAAAGGATAACTTTTTAATAATTTATCAGGATCAGGCAAATTGACTCGCTTCATCACATCAATAACAAGCTCCTTAGCCTGCTTTTTCTTTAATGAGGTGTGAGTTTGAATCGTTTCAACAAACTGTTGGCCAATTGTAAAAACGGGGGTAAAAGAATTCATCGGATTTTGCATAATAAAGGCAATATCCTTCCCTCGTATTTTTTGCATTTCTTTATTACCTAATCCATTCAATTCCTTACCCTGCAATGTAATACTTCCTTCGATATTCATATTTTTTCTATCGTGCAACTGTAAAATTGACATGCTAGTAACGGTTTTTCCACTACCACTTTCCCCAACAAGACCAAGAATATGGCCTCTTTTCATTTCGAAATTTACATCTTGAACAAGTGTTACTACACCATCCGCGGTTCTTACTTTTACATGCAAGTCTTTTACATGTAGAATATCTGAATTATTTATCTCCATTATTCAACAATCCTTTTCACTGTCGACGTTTAATTCCAAATCGTTCTGATAGTGCTTCTCCTAATAAGTTAAAGGTAACGACCACTAACAAGATCATTAAGCCCGGATAAATCATTAAGGTAGGATTCGTTCTTATATATGACTTCCCTTCATGAATCATTGCCCCCCATTCCGGTGTAGGTGGTTGCACACCTAACCCCAGAAAGGACATAGAAGATAAATCCATAATCGCCCATCCCATTTCCAATGTTCCCATTACAGCTATCGGTGGAAGTACATTTGGAATAATATGTTTCTTCATAATCTTCCATTGAGAAGAACCACTTATTTTGGCTGCAGCAATATAATTTTGTTCTTTAAGGCTTAAGACAAGTCCTCGAATTACCCTTGCATAATAGACCCATTGGACGAGAATTAATGCTAATACCACTTGTTTAAGACCCGCTCCCCAAATACCGACTAACCCAAGTACTAGCAAAAGACTTGGAAATGCCATCACACCATCGCCCAACCTCATTAATAACTGGTCCACCCAACCACCTTTGAACCCAGCAATGATCCCAACCACTAAACCGATGCTTAATGAGGAAATAAATATCAATGTAGCAAACCCAAGCGAAATCCGAGCTCCGTATAAAATACGGGATAACGTACATCGACCTAAGTGATCTGTTCCTAAAGGGTAATTCAAAGAAGGCGACTGAAGTTTATGAGCTAAATTAACCGCAATGGGATCATTAGGTGCAAGCCAGGGAGCAAAGAGTGTGATAAAAAATAACACAAGCATGATAAGAGAACAAATAACAATCGTTTTTTTACTTTTAAAATTATCCCGTAACTTCGCAATCATTCGTGTTGCCTTCCTTTTCTTGAAATACGTGGGTCAATATACATTTGGATAATATCTACAACCAAATTACTTATTAAGAATAACCCGGCAGCCAATAGCACATAGCATTGAATAACAGGAACATCACGATTAAATGTAGCCTCAATGAAATAACGGCCAAATCCCGGCCAGGAAAAGACTGCCTCTACAATAATTGCTCCAGTCATTAGTTTACCTATATTCATTCCAAGTCCTGTAATCATAGGAGAAATGGCCATTCTTAACACATGTTTTCCCATTATGACTCTTTCATGAATTCCTCTCGTCCGTGCAAAAAGAACATATGGTTCTTGTAAGTTTTCAAGAACACTTGCACGTAACAGCCGGGTATATAACGCAATTAAAGGTAAAGCCAACGTGATGGAAGGTAAAATCAAATGTTTCCATGTTCCGATCCCTTCAACTGGAAAAAGATCAAGTTTTACAGAAAAGAAAAAATCAATAAATATCCAAGCCAAAAAGAAGGGATGGAAGCCCCTAAAAATGAGAGGAATCGACTGAAATGGTCGATTCCACTGTTCTTTTTGATACCCGCTAAAAATCCAAGAGGAACACTAACTAAGATCGCGATGATGATGCTGCCTATAGTTAATTGAATGGTCGCTGGTATTCGAGAAGAAACCTCTTCCCATACGGGTTTATTTGATACAAAAGAGGTTCCAAAATCAAGTTGGCTAATCTTTACAATGGAGTTCATATATTGAACTAGAAGCGGTCGATCTAAGCCAAACTCATGTCTTTTTTGGGCAAGTATTTCTTCTGTTGGTTGGATATGTGCAGCAGTTAAATATGCTTCAGCGGGATCCACCGGTGATAAGTGAATCATACCAAATGTTAATAAAGTAGCTAAAAGGAATATAGGAATGATTGTTATAATTCTTTTCAGGATATAAGTGCCCATAATAAATCTCCTAACGCTTACTTCTCGATACTAATACCTGTGAATGGATGTTCATCTCGATTAGCAGGGAATGTGAAATTAGAAACATTCTTTTGATAGATTGCTACTTGCTTAATATAAGAGATTGGTACGATTGCCCCTTGTTCTTGTAGTGAACCCAATATTTCTGTGTAAAGGTTTTGACGCTCATTTTCATCGGTGGTTTGTTGAACTTCAGCTATTTGGGTCAGCAACTCCGCTTTATTCGGATAAGCCGAAATAGATTCCCTAAATCCGAACCCCTCTGTTGCAATGATATTTACAAAAGTATGTGGATCATATGGAGCGCCATAATTGCTAAAGAAATTCATATCAAACTCATTCGCTTTAAATCTTTCTACTTGAGTCGTGAGCTCTACTCCGGCAATATTTAATTTTACACCTATCCCCGCCCACTCAGATTGTAATGTTTCTGCCATTGTTTTTTGAATTGATTCAGCAGAGTTATACATTAATTCAATTTCAAGTGGTTGGCCATCTTTTTCACGAATGTCTTTTCCTTTAGGTAACTTCCAGCCTGCTTCATCTAATAATTGTTTCGCTTTTTCACTATCATAATTAACCGTGGTTGCCCTGACATTTGAAGTGTAAGGGAAGTTAGTAGGTAAAATATAGTCAGCCTTCTCTTCTAATCCAGATGTCACTCCCTCGACCATTGCTTCTTTATTAAACCCATAATGCAATGCTTGACGAACACGTATATCGGATAGCTGTTCCTTGTTTGTATTCATAACTAATTGTCTAGTAGCAATTGGTTCAGAAATACTAGTTTCATAGGAACCTGTCGATTCTAGTTGTTTAAAGGAATCTAAACTGATCACACCCTCACCATATACAAGATCTAACTCGCCTTTTTCAAAAGCAAGTACACGTGTTTCAGCATCTGGAATGACTTTTACTTTAATCTTCTCTTCTTTTGGTAGTTCACCCCAATAATTTTCATTACGTTTAAAAATAGCATATTCATCTACTTTATATTCATCCAATACCCATGGTCCTGTACCGACCGGTGTTGTTATTCCCTTAGATGTGTCTCCATCTTCAGGGAAACCTGCTTCTCCTAAAAATCGAACTGGCCGAACAACAGCTAACTCCTGAATAGTAGGATAATAAGGTTCTGTTAATGTTAATTTAAATGTATACTCATCTACTACCTCTGTTTGAGCAACCTTCGGAATAAATCCTAACCAACTGTGTAAATCTATATTATTTAAAATAGCATCAAAGTTCTTTTTCACAACTTGAGCATTAAAAACTGTGCCATCAGAAAACTTCACATTTTGACGCAAGTTAAAAATATATTCTCTTCCATCATCTGAAATTTCCCACGATTCAGCCAAATGGGGCTTTAATTCACCATCTTCCTGGTAACTAACTAATGGTTCAAATACCATAGATTGAGCAAATAATTGAGATGGATTATAAAGGTGTGGATTTAAATCACCGATATCTCTAGGCCAAGCAAAAGTAAGTATATTTTCACTTTCACTTGAAGAATCTCCCGAATTATTTATTGATTCACTTGAACACCCTAGTAAAGATAGGGATAGAATTAGCACGATTACAAACGTAAATAAAGATTGTTTTTTATTTAATATGTTTGACATTTAACTTGCTCCTTTAATTGATAATGAGAACTGTTTTCAATATAAAGTCTTAACAGGTTAATGTCAATATTATTTCAAATTATTCATTAAATTCACCAAACTATATTTAATAACTATAAATCACCATTTAATCTATTCTGTAATTAACCCATAGGCAGAAATCCTCTTTATTCTGCGAGAGACGAGTATTGAGACAATATAGGCTAGAATAATTGGTAGATGAATAATTAAACCGAACACTGAAACAACCCAATCTTTTATTTAGATTGGGTTGTTTTTATATTTATCTTCTAAATGTCTCAACGTTTTCCATATAGTCCATATAGAGTACCCTAGTAACAAAATACCAGGTATGATCATAAACAAAATACTCCCATTTGGAGATTGTGCAAAATTTATGAAATAACCCAAAAGAGGAATCGTAAATCCATTGTACACTGCTTCAACATTTTCAGCTAAAACAGGGTTTGTATCTGGCGCATTATTATGATCCCCCTTGGTCAAATATTGAATATGCCTGTCTGTCTGTATAACTTCAACTATTCGGTGGGTAACAAGTCTATTCTCTTCTATAAAAGTAATAACATCCCCTTTTTGGAGGTTTTCCCTTTCCTCTTCGTTAACTGACTTCACAGCAATAACTGATCCTGTTTGAATCCCTGGTTCCATTGACCCCGACAGTACTGTTTTTAATTGGTAGCCAAATACCGATGGTTCGCCATTCGTAAGTTTTGTGGAAAGCACGAGTCCTGCTACACTCACTAGTAAAAGCACCAATATACACGTAACCATACGATTCACCCATTTTAAAAATTCCATCTCAATCTCCCTCCTATTCATCAGTAGTATGTTCAGCAGCACTTTCTAACTGAATTTCTTGCTCTTCTCCAATTTCCTTAGCTCTTTCAATCTCTTTCTCCATTTTTTCTTTTTCATGTTCACTTTCCCAAGTACCAATGGTCATACTTCCGTTTGCTTCTTTTTGATTACTGTAATATGCACCAGTACTTGTTGTTAATAATCCAGCTGACACTAACAGTAAATACCATATAAGCATTATTTTTATAATTACTATAGTTTGGTAACTCTTCAAAACGATCTCCACCTTGCTTCATTTCAAACTTAGTTGTTCTCTTTTAGAGGTCAGGATCCCCATCTCTTTGTACAGCTTCAAAATTCCAATTGAGTAATAATTCATCATCTTGAAAATGATTTTGATCTTCACCGTTATCGATAAATTGAAATTGAACGGCAAACTTCTCTTCTTTACTTCCAACAGGAAGTTCTTTCAAAATTTGCTGGGGATTATCTTTTAATTCAGATAACGTTTTCTCGACAATAACTCTTTCCCTAGTGTTTACATTATATAAATACTTCACTTTTATATGATCACCTAAATCATCATCTTGATTTGACTTCCCCTTATCCACGACTTCATAGGAAGAATGTAAAATGATTTCTTTTATATTAACTGTTCCATCATTAGTAAGGACAAAATTACCATGCATTGTATCCCCCGGCACTATGTCTTCAACTTGGATAACGGTATTTTTATTCATCCCAAGCTCTAATAATCCGGTTGTAAACGTATTATTTGCTAATTTTGTATCATTAAAATAAGCAACAGTACCTCCGGATATGAATGTTAACCCTAGTGCTGCTGTTGCGAAACTTAATGCTATATCTCGTTTAAGACTCATTTTTAGTTCCTCCAAACATAAGATTTTCACTTTGAATCTCATGATGAATACTAGACTCATAGTATTTTAAGATTAGAAAAGCTTGGCTTGTCGCCAAGTCCTAATGGCGAAAGCTTAGTTTTTTTATACTATCATCCTTAAAATACATATACTTTCTGTTAGTATAAAAATAGTAGAAGAGAGAGAATATGCTTCTCTCCCTTTCTACTTAAATAAAAATATTATCTAGCCTCGAAAGCCCATTTGAGACTTAGTTTGTCCCCTTGAAATTGATTTTGATCTTCACCGTTATCCACAAATTCAAACTCAACATACATTGTGTCTTGCGTACCAGCCGGCAATCCACTACCTTCATTTTCAAATCCAATTACGTTTTTCTCAACAGCATCCGGAGTCATTTGTTGCAATTCATATAGAGTTGTTGAAAAAATAATATCATTAGGGCCATATTCTTCACTCTTATCACTGTTTTCAAGAAAATTCACTCGAATATGTTTACCAAAATCATCTGTATTGTCACCTTTTGCATCTTCGACCTCATAGCTTGTCGATAAAAGAACTTCAGAAATGTCAAGCGATCCATTGTTTACTAAATCAAAAGCACGAATCATCCAACTCCCTGGACTTAAGTCATCCACATCAATAATTACTTCAGGATCTACTGCGAGATCTAACGTACCTGCGGCAAAAGTGTTACTAGCTTCTGCTGTATCACTAAAATAGGCAAACGTACCTCCACCGATCAATCCCATCCCCAAAACCGCTGTTGCTACACCTAAACCTAATTTACTCTTAATACTCATTTCATTTCCTCCCCATAATCATATTAAGAATTCTAAAGACACGATCAAATCTACCATTTCCATCTCAACTAATTGACATCTGCCTCTAGGTGTACGGTGAGTGAGCTCCCTTCCTTTTGATAACGATTAGTGAACCATTGTTCTTTTTTAAGAATCTATAAGCAAAATAAAGAACAACACACCTGCATTATAAAGAAATCTATTTTCACTTGAAAAACCTCATAAATTGACAATTATTTATTTTAGAGACAAGTTTCTCCAGTTTCCTTCTATTTTCTCCAAATACCATAATTTGTTCCATTTTATGTTAATTTTCAGTAAACAATATTTACATTAAATTTACTTTCAAATAGACTGTTTTCTCAAAAGTTGTTGTTTATTCACATAGCCTTTACATTTTTAATAAAGCATTAATATTTTTCATGGATCATTTTATCTTACCTATACTAAATACTTAGTACTTCATCCCTCTCTTTTTCCCTACTAGGGTACGTAATAATGAATTAACATGGATTCATTACGACTAAATGACTAATTCAACTTATCCTTTATCTTCCATTACTACATACTTTAGGAACATGTTCATAGATTTTTTAGGAAATTACATTAAATTAACATACCCTTTATAATTTCCTGTTAACTTTTCTACTAGAGCTAGTTTCATAGATGATACATCCTCATAAAAATAATAGGGAGGAACATGTGGTGAATTTGGGGAAAAACGAACTGAACAGACGTGATTTCTTAAAAGTCGGTGGAATGAGTACTGTCGCATTAACACTAGGAGCAACGGGAGTATTGTCATTAACAGGAGGACCTGAGAGTGTTGCAGCAGCAAGTAATTCAAGAAAAGCAACCAGTGGATTTGAAGGGTTTGGTCCTTTAGTAAAGGATCCGAATGGAATTCTTGATCTTCCAAGAGGGTTTCAATATCGAATCATTTCAAAAACAGGAGATCCAATGCCTAACGGAGACTTGGTTCCTGCTATGCTTGATGGAATGGCCGCATATAAGGGTGAGAAAAATACGACAATCCTTGTCCGTAACCATGAGAATGGAACAAACTCTGATTTTCCTGTAAACGGAAAAAACCCTTGGAGCAAAGGAGCTGCTGGCGGTACGACAACTCTGATTGTGACACCTGACCGGGAAGTCATTGATGAGTATGTAAGCAACTCAGGAACAATCCGTAACTGTGCTGGTGGCGCTTCTACATGGGGCACTTGGTTAACGTGTGAAGAAACACGAGAATTAGGTCATGGCTTTGTATTTGAAGTAAATCCTCTAGATCCTGAGAACGAAATGTCGAAAACACCTATTCGTGATATGGGCTATTTCTCACATGAAGCATGCGCTGTGGATCCCTCAACCGGTATTTGGTATTTAACAGAAGATAGCAGCCCAAGCTTCCTGTATCGTTTTACTCCGCATGACCGCAGCCAAACGCTTGGTTCACTTCAAAAGGGTGGAATTCTTGAAGCTGCAGCGATTGATGAAATTTCTACTTCTTCACCTAGTCAGCTAAACAGCGGACAAAAGTTTGGTATCGTCTGGAAAAAATTAAACCCGGAGCGTGCTCAGCAGGATGCCAAGGATTTAGGCTGTATTCAATTTAGCCGCTTAGAAGGAGCTTATTTTTCTGCAGGAACATTTTGGTTTGATGACACAAGTGCCGGCTCTAAAGAACTTGGCCGTGTGTATCGCTATTTCCCTGCGACAAATACACTTGAGCTTTTCTATGAATCTACTGCAAAAAATGAATTAGAAATGCCTGACAATATCACGATCACTCCATGGGGGGACCTTTGGATTGCCGAAGATGGCGGCGGAAATGACCGCATCGTCGGATTAACACCGGAAGGCACTATTTATACATTTGCAGAAAATATGATGAACGGCTCTGAGTTCGCAGGACCTACATTTTCACCAGATGGAAAAACGTTCTTTGTTAATATGCAAACACCTGGGATTACCTTTGCGATCTGGGGACCTTTCGCCCGCAGAAATACTGCACGCCAACGTGCAATGGGACTTGCCGCACCACCAGAATCTTTAGCACCTGCTGTTTCTGACAAGCTTCTCTCTTTTGCTGAAGAGCAAGGAATGTCCCGTTTAGAAGCAGCAGCACTAGAGCGTCATGGAATGCCTATTCTTTAACCAGACCAAAATTCATCTGGAGGTGAAAAAATGTTATCAAACATTGGAATACCGGGCCTTATTCTCATTCTAGTCATCGCTTTGATTATTTTTGGTCCTTCCAAATTACCTGAAATCGGACGAGCTTTCGGAAGCACATTAAAAGAATTTAAAAAAGCAACCAACGATCTGGTAAACGGAGATAATGATCAAGAACAAAAGAATTCTACGAAAGAAAAAAATAAGCTAGTCGGAATTGAGAAAACAGATAGTAAGACCGGTAGTTAAACACACTGAACGATGTAGGCATACTTTAAATCTGCCTACATCGTTCACTTGTAAAAGGAGTTTATTTATGGAAGAAACTAAAATGAAACTCATTGACCATTTAGATGAATTACGTAAACGCCTAATCATCACAAGTATTTCTTTTATTCTTTCCTTTATAATAGCTTTTATTTTTGTGAAAGATATTTATCAATTTTTAGTGAAAGATCTTGATGGAAAGTTAGCTTTACTGGGGCCTGGGGATATTATCTGGATTTACATGATGATTGCTGGAGTAATGGCTATTGCTGCCACGATTCCGATTGCAGCATTCCAAATATGGCAGTTTGTCAAACCTGCCCTTACTAAAGAGGAACAAAAACACTCTTTAGCCTTTATTCCATCCTTATTTTTCCTATTCATTATCGGAATTGCATTTGGTTACCTAATTTTGTTTCCAATTGTCCTCTCATTTTTAACAGGACTCATAGATGATCAATTTGCAACTTTCTTTACAGCTGAAAAATACTTTCAGTTTATGTTTAATCTGACAATACCTTTCGGTTTTTTATTTGAAATGCCTGCGGTTATCATGTTTTTAACAAAGTTAGGAATTATTAATCCAAAAAAACTAGTAAAGGCGCGGAAAATCTCCTATTTTTCTCTAATTGTTATTTCGATTTTAATTACCCCTCCTGATTTTATATCAGACGTTCTAGTTATTATTCCTTTGCTGCTTTTGTACGAATTGAGTGTTACCTTAAGCAAAGTTGTTTTTCGAAAAAGACTAGCATCAGAAGCGAATGTCTCTCCTAATGATACGGCTTTTAAAGTGTGATCAATCATCAGCTGGGGATACTCCCCTCTGATGATTGATTGCACCTGATGCATATAAGAAGCAATATTTCTTTATTCAATTAACATACTGGGCAATAGTCCAAACAATAGTTGATATTAAGATTGATTGACCGATACCAAATAGAATTCCAGTTATAAAACGAATAGAGTTTGAACTTAGCCTCCAGCCCCATTTTTGTGTAAATCCATCAATTAATAGTGGAATTGCCATAATAATTGGAATCCAAAAAGGAAGAACCATATGAATAGCTACAACAACCGGAGTGCACATATAGCCAAGCAACATGGCAAAGCATCTAGCACAAAGACGCATAGGTTTCCCCTTAAAATGCAAACACCTCTCAGGCATACGATGACATGGGATTATATATAAAATTTCATTCATTGTTTTTCCTCCCATGCTGACAATTAATTTGGGCTGCAGTCACAATCAAAGCCTTTATTTCCATCGCAATCACAATCCATTTTTTTCATCGAGGAGAAATCAGGACAATTCATTGCTGATGAGTTACAATCTAAACAGTCCGAACTACTGTTTTCTTTCTTATGACTTCTTTTGCGATAATACCTAATTAAAAAAATCAATAAAATAATGGCTGATCCTAATAAAATACTTCCAATCAAATAAGAAGCTTCTATAAGAAGAACAATACCCGCTATAAGCAAGATTAGAAATACAGTTAGACCAATGAAAAACATAGTTTCCTCCAACATAGTAATTGTTTACTTCTATTATAAAATCATTTGAAATATTTAGCAGTATTCCAGTTTATAAATTTAAGAAAGATTAAAAGGCAACAACCTGGAATTAGGTTCGTTGCCTTTGTTAAAAGTGAGTTATGTTACAACTATTTGTGCACGAGAATTACTGTTCCAATGCCATCAAGATTCTTTTGATCCAAAGTTATCAAGCAATGCACGCACTTCCATTGTTGACTTTGTACTCATTAATTGATTTCTTAATTCACTTGCCCCTCGAAAACCTTTGACATAGATCTTAAAAAATCGATGAAGAGCCGTGAACGGACGCAGCTCTAAACCTGAATATTGATCATGAAGATCCATATGCAGTCTTAAGAGATCAAGCAACTCCTCACTGCTATGTTCTTTCGGCTCTTTTTCAAAAGCAAATGGATTATGGAAAATACCACGCCCAATCATAACTCCATCAATACCGTATTGCTGGGCAAGCCTTAAGCCAGTTTGGTAGTCTGGGATATCCCCATTAATCGTTATGAGTGTATCTGGTGCCACCTCGTCACGAAGTTTCTTAATTTCCGGAATTAGCTCCCAATGAGCAGGTACTTTGCTCATTTCGTCTCTTGTACGTAGATGGATGGAAAGATTCGCAATATCTTGTTTCAATATGTGTGCCAGCCAGTCGTGCCATTCGTCTACTTCCGTGAATCCAAGCCTTGTCTTTACACTGACAGGCAATCCTCCTGCTTTTGCTGCTTGTATTAATTCAGCAGCAACTTCCGGACGGAGGATAAGACCACTTCCCTTTCCATGTTGCGTCACATTAGGCACAGGACAACCCATGTTGATATCGATTCCCTTAAACCCAAGTTCCGCCATACCAATACTCATTTGCCTAAAGTATTCAGGCTTGTCCCCCCATATATGGGCTACAATCGGTTGTTCATCCTCTGTAAAAGTCAAACGACCACGAACACTTTTTTCCCTCTGGATGACAATAACTCTCCGAATTTGTAAACTCTGTAAAAAACACATCAGGTCTTGCTGCTTCACTCACTACATGACGAAAAACAACATCCGTCACTTCTTCCATTGGTGCTAATATAAAAAAAGGTCGTGGTAATTCACGCCAAAAATTATCTATCATCTTCAAATTTCAAATCCTTTCATTACGGGATATCAAGGTAAAACCCTTATCCCAAGAATAAAAAGCAATATGTCCAATTACACTTATACCATGCTAAAGCACTTTTTATCAAACTGTGGAAATCCACCCTATCAACTAGCATTCCACTAATAGAGTTAAAATAAAGTTTTGATAAAAAACTGATTAGAAAATTGGGAGAACACTGTATTGGCATGGTTTTAACAGGAAAAAGACCCCGAAATCGCAAAAGTATTTTCACGAGAACAGAGTCGGACTTTTAGGTAGACATTTTCAATTTCAAGTTCGTCACAACTTCAACATGTGTCGTATGCGGAAACATATCAACAGGCTGCACTTCAACCGTTTCATACCCGCCTAACTCAAGCACCTGCAAATCCCTTGCCAACGTACCGGGATTACAAGACACATAAATAACCCGTTTAGGCTTCATCTCTATAATGGTCTTCAACAGTGCCTCATCACAGCCCTTACGAGGAGGATCCACAACAATGACATCTGCTGTATTCCCTTGCTTGTACCATTCCGGAATAACAACCTCCGCTTCACCAACAGCAAACTCAGCATTTGTCATTCCATTCAGATCGGCATTTCTCTTCGCATCTTCAATTGCTTCAGGTACAATTTCTACACCAAAAACCCGCTTTGCTTTTTGAGCCAGAAACAATGAAATTGTCCCGATTCCACAATAGGCGTCGATGACAGATTCTTCACCCGTTAAACCGGCATATTCAAGAGCTTTGTCATATAAGACTTTTGTTTGTTCCGGATTTACTTGATAGAAAGATCTGGCTGAAATGGCAAACTTCACGTCACCAATTTTATCGTAAATATATTCCTCTCCCCAAAGCACCTTCGTCTCGTCACCAAAGATAACATTGGTTCGCTTGTTATTAATGTTTTGTACGATTGATTTTACTTGTGGAAATTTAGTTGTTATTTCCTTTAAAATATCATTCTTATGAGGAAAATCTGCTGTTTTTGTGACAAATACAACCATCATTTCCTTTGTAATATGGCCATAGCGAACCATAATATGACGCAGCCAGCCTTTGTGCTTTTCCTCGTTATATGCCCGGATTCCATAGGTTTCACATATACTCTTTACAGCTTGTACAATATCATCATTTTCCGCTTGCTGAATGAGACATCTTTCCATATCGATAATGTCATGGCTTCTTTTCTGATAAAAGCCCGCTACAAGTCCACCTTCACGTTCACCAATAGGGACCTGTGCTTTGTTTCGATAGTTCCAGGGGTCGTTCATTCCTAATGTAGGATGTACATGAACTTTTGTTAAATCCAGTTTTCCAATTCGTGTTAAGACCTGTTCCACTTGTTTTTTCTTGAAGTCGAGTTGCCCTTCATAACTAAGATGCTGAAGCTGACAGCCTCCACATTGTGAATAAATGGGACAGGGTGCATTTGTACGATGTTTACTTTGTTCATACGTTTCAATTAATCGACCAAAGGCAAAACCTTTTTTTACCTTGATGACTTTTATTTTTGCTCTTTCGTCTGGCAGAGCATTTTCAACAAAGATAGGAAAGCCATCCACTTTAGCAACTCCTGCGCCTTCATGTGTTAAATCCTCAAAGGTAACATCGTAGTATTCGTTTTTTGCAACAGGTACTTGAATTTTTGACATGTCGTTCTTCCTTTACGTACAATAATTTACACTATTTTATCATAGTACAATGAAAGTAAAAAACCTGGCTCTTACCCTGTGCCAAGTTTCTTATTCTTCCATTTGTTTTACTTTTTCAGCTGACATAATGACATCAATATGCTGGTACATATTAACGAACTCTCCAGGCAGTAATCCACCATATTCACCGTCTAAATTGAGCTGCATTTTATCTTTATTTTGTACCTTAACACGGTTCGCTTTTGTATAGATAAGATGCTCATCATTAATATGCTCGCCTCTTAATGCTAAGCCGGCTATTCGGATAAATTCTGCCAAGTTTGTCTTTTTTAGAATTAACAGATCAAACATTCCGTCATCCAATCTTGAATCTGGTGCAAGCTTTTCAAAACCGCCAACTGAGTTTGTAAGAGATACTAAAAACAACATGATTTCTCCTTCATAAAGCTTTCCATCATATTCAATTTCTACCTCAGCAGGACGAATGGAAGGCAACATTTCCATTCCTTTTAAATAATAAGCCAACTGTCCTACCATAGTTTTTAGCTTACTTGGAACCTCATAGGTAAGCTCTGTCAGGCGACCTCCACCAGCAATATTAATAAAGTAATGGTCATTCACTTTACCAATATCAATTTTTTTAGCCTTTCCTGCTAATATGACTTCAACTGCTTGAAGCACATTGTTTAACGGAATACCGATAGCCCGCGCGAAATCATTTGTTGTTCCAACTGGAATAACGGCAAGTGTAGGGCGATTTTCTTGATCAGCCACGCCATTCACGACTTCATTGATTGTTCCATCTCCACCAGCTGCGACAATCAAGTCAAAGTCACGTTCACATGCAGCTTTTGCTGCCTTTGTGGCATCTCCTTCACATGTTGTAGCATGACAAGACGCTTCATAGCCTGCTTGTTCAAATTTTTGTAATACCTCTGGAAGATTCTTTTTAAAAAGCTCACGTCCCGAGGTTGGATTATAAATAATTCTAGCTCTTTTCATACACATCATCCTATATTCATGAAATGACATTTAAGTCTTTTTTAAAATCATTTATATACTATTATCATTGTCTCCCATTTTTATGGGTACAAAACATTTTAACCCAACTACCATTATCACCATGTTTTATAATAAAAGTAAAGTTTTTCATTCCATTTCCCATGCAGAAGTAGTATGAACCTGTTCGCATTTTTGTTACAATTATTAGCAAATCATTTGGAAAGCAGGTATACATATGGACGAGCTGAATGACCAGTATATTAGGCGTGTTCAACTATTAAGGGATTGTGTTCCTTCTTTTCAGCAATATCCCTTTAATCTGCCAAGTGTAGAATTTCTTGATGAAATATCCCTTCATCCAAATGTTACATTTTTGGTTGGAGAAAATGGAATGGGTAAGTCGACATTATTAGAAGCTATTGCCCTTGGTATAGGCTTTAATCCTGAAGGAGGCTCACTCCATTTTACATTTTCCACCTATGATTCTCACTCAAACCTTGATCACTTCCTAAGACTAATAAAAGGAACAATTAGACCTAAGGACGGTTTTTTCTTACGCGCTGAAAGCTTTTATAATGTTGCTTCAAATATTGAAGAATTAGACAAGGAAGGTGGAGGGCCCAGGGTCATTGACGGATATGGAGGACGATCTTTACATGAACAATCACATGGTGAGTCCTTCTTTGCCACTTTTAAGAACCGATTTCGTGGACAAGGTATCTATTTACTGGATGAGCCTGAAGCGGCTCTCTCACCTTTACGGCAACTGTCGATGCTCTCGAGAATTGATGAACTCGTTCAAAATGACTCTCAATTTATTATCGCCACTCATTCACCGATTATTATGGCTTATCCTCAGGCAACAATTTATGAATTATCAGAAGTAGGGATTCGTGAAACAAAGCTTGAGGACACAAACCATTATCAATTAATGAAACAGTTTTTCGATGACAAAGATCGCATCCTTCATCATTTATTACAACAAGATACCATGTAAAAGAGAGATCCCGTGCATAGCAGATCTCTCTTTTTGCTTTATCTTTTTTGAATTTCTTCCATCAATAGTTTATTTACCATAGGTGGATTTGCTTGTCCTTTTGTTGCCTTCATAATTTGGCCAACTAAGAAGCCAATTGCTTTTTGTTTACCATTTTTGAAGTCATCAACAGATTGTGGATTTGCATCGATCGCATCGTTAACAAATTTACGTAATGTTTCATCATCGGAGATTTGAACCAAGCCTTTTTCTTTTACAATGGTTTCAGGGTCTCCACCGTTCTCGATAAGCTCTTTGAATACTTGCTTCGCAATTTTTGAAGAAATCGTTCCATTTTCAATTAGCTTAATCATCCCTGCTAAACCTTCTGCCGTAAGAGCGACATCATGTAGCTCTTTCCCTTCAGCATTTAAGTAAGCAGAAACTTCACCCATGATCCAGTTTGATGCTTGCTTTGCTTCAGCACCAGCTGTAAGTGTAGCTTCAAAGAAATCAGACATTTCCTTTGTCATCGTTAATACCTGTGCATCATACGCAGGTAAGCCAAGCTCATCAATATATCGTTTGCGTCGTGCATCCGGCAGCTCAGGAATGGACTCACGAATTCTGTTCTTCCATTCATCATCAATATAAAGTTCAACAAGGTCCGGCTCAGGGAAATAACGGTAATCATCAGAACCTTCTTTAACACGCATAAGGATCGTTTTCTTCGTTGCTTCGTCATAGCGACGAGTTTCCTGGTCAATCACCCCACCGGAACGAAGAACTTTTTCCTGACGTTTTTCCTCATATTCTAGTCCTTTTTGAACAAATGCAAAGGAGTTTAAGTTTTTAAGCTCTGTTTTTGTTCCGAACTCTTCTTGTCCTACAGGACGTAATGAGATGTTCGCATCACAACGTAGTGATCCTTCTTCCATTTTACAATCCGATACCTCAGTATATTGAATGATCGCTTTGAGCTTTTCTAAATAAGCATAAGCTTCTTCAGGTGTACGGATATCAGGTTCAGATACGATTTCAATAAGAGGTGTACCTTGACGGTTTAAATCAACTAAAGAGTAGCCGTCATTTGAGTGAATTAATTTACCTGCA
Organism: Metabacillus sp. KJ11-3; assembly: GCF_055808295.1. Taxonomy (NCBI): domain Bacteria; kingdom Bacillati; phylum Bacillota; class Bacilli; order Caryophanales; family Bacillaceae; genus Metabacillus; species Metabacillus sp. KJ11-3. The sequence goes on from NZ_CM147865.1 coordinate 4,192,474, forward strand.
TCTTCTTCCATATGAATACGTGTGATGCCGATACGTTTTGTTTCACCATTTACTTCAATATCAATCCACCCATTTTCCCCAATCGGTTTATCAAATTGGGAAATTTGGTATGCTTTCGGATTATCCGGATAAAAATAATTTTTACGATCAAATTTCGTCTCAGTAGCAACTTCACAGTTCAACGCCATACATGCCTTCATTGCAAAATCAACAACTTTTTTATTCAACACAGGTAATACACCTGGATAGCCCAGCTCGACTACGGTTGTATTTGTGTTCGGCTCAGCACCAAAGTGGTTTGGTGCACTTGAAAAGATTTTCGATTCAGTTTTTAACTCAACATGGACCTCAAGTCCTATGACCGTTTCATATTCCATTGTTTCCTCACCCCTTACAGTTCAGGTTTTGCTTTATGATGTTCTGTTGCCTGCTCAAACGCATGAGCAACGCGGTAAATCGTGCTTTCGTCAAAATGCTTACCAATAATTTGTAAACCAAGTGGTAATCCATTTGATAGACCACATGGTACAGAGATTCCTGGTACACCTGCTAAGTTAACTGGAATCGTCAAAATGTCATTTGCATACATAGTTAATGGATCTTTTACATTTTCACCGATTTTAAAGGCAGGTGTTGGTGTTGTTGGTCCAATAATGACATCATATTTTTCCAAAACATCTTCAAAATCTTTTTTGATTAATGTACGTACTTTTTGTGCCTTTTTATAGTAAGCATCATAATAACCAGAGCTTAATGCAAATGTTCCAAGCATGATACGTCTCTTTACTTCATTACCGAAGCCTTCAGCTCGACTTTGCTTGTACAAATCAATAAGGTTTTCAGCATTATCTGATCGATGGCCGTAACGAACACCATCAAAACGAGATAGGTTTGCAGAAGCTTCAGATGAAGATAATAAATAGTATGTTGCTAGAGCATATTTAGAGTGTGGTAATGACACCTCTTCCCATGTTGCTCCTAGTCCTTCCAACACTTTTAATGCATCAAGAACAGACTGCTTCACTTCTTCAGTTACACCTTCACCAAGATATTCCTTTGGTACGGCGATTTTTAATCCTTTCACATCACCTGTTAGTGAAGAAAGGAAATCCGGTACTTCCACATTTGCAGAAGTCGAATCCATTTCATCTACACCCGAGATCGCTTGCAGGAGGAAAGCATTATCTTCAACTGTACGTGTAATTGGACCAACTTGATCTAAAGATGATGCAAAAGCAACCAAACCAAAGCGGGAAACCCGTCCATATGTAGGCTTTAATCCAACAACACCACAGAAGGATGCCGGTTGACGAATGGAGCCACCTGTATCAGAACCAAGTGAAAAAGGAACTTCACCAGCAGCTACAGCAGCAGCAGATCCGCCGCTTGAACCACCTGGTACAGTTTCTAAATTCCAAGGATTGCGAGTGGGTTTATAACCGGAGTTTTCAGTTGATGAACCCATCGCAAATTCGTCCATGTTTAGTTTCCCGATTGTCACTGCTTCAGCATTTTGAAGATGTTTCACAACCGTTGCATCATAAATAGGATCAAAGTTTTCCAGGATCTTACTAGCACAAGTTGTACGTAAGCCTTTTGTTACGATATTATCTTTGACCCCGATCGGCATACCGAATAATAGCCCAAATTCATTACGACTATCTAACGCTTCATCTAATTCCTTAGCATATGTACGTGCCTGTTCTTCATTTAATGCAAGGAACGCTCCAACTTTATCATCAACCGCTTGGATGCGTTGATAAGATTCATCCACTAAATCAGAAACCTTAATTTCTTTCTTATGTAAAAGTTCTTTTAATTCTGATATTTTATGATCAAATAATGCCATGCTTGTCCCTCCTTTATTCTAAAATTGATGGTACACGAATATACCCATCCGCATGATCTGGTGCATTTTTAACAACCTCTTCGTTGTCTAATCCTTTTTTCGGAACATCTTCTCTCATTACATTTTTCATATCCAATACATGAGAAGTAGGCTTAACATTTTCAGTATCGACTTCATTTAATTGCTCTGCAAATGTAATAATTGCATCTAATTGTTTTGTAAAAAGCTCCGCATCTTCCTCAGAAATAGCCAAACGAGCTAAATTCGCAACATGCTTTACTTGATCAGTTGAAATTCTAGACATCTAACACTCACCTCCACAAAATCGTACAATCACAATACTCTGATGATACCAAATGAACATATATTTAATCAACAATTGTAGAGAAAAGCTGCCATACTTTGAGACCAAATTTATGATTATCTTCGATTCTGAGGATTTCATCTACGATTATTAAGATATATCTCCGATTCCTTCTACTTTAGCTTCGATTTTTCAAATTTATCGACTTTCGACAAAAACCTACAATTGGGCAATAAAAAAACGCTAGCTGTATACTAGCGGGGGACTTTAAGTACTACTCAATCTCAATCTTCTTTGGCTTCTTTTTATCGAGCTGAATCTCCAGTAATCCGTGTTTATACATGGCCTTCATATTTTTCCTTAATACATAATGAGGCAACGAAACGTTCTTGACTCCACCGATTCTTCTGCTTTGATGTCGTTGTTCCTTCACCTTAATGACCACATCATCTCCACGCAATTCCAATTGAATATCCTCTTTCGGGACACCTGGTAGCTCCGCGATTATAATAAAATGATCTGCTGTCTCCTTTACATCTATGGAGAAACCGGCAACAGGGTTTGATTTCCTAAATGCATCATCTATAGAATCCAGCAATGTTCGTTTAGGCCGGCTTTGAAAAAACTCATTGATCAGCTTCATTGGATCAGTCATTCTTTATAACCTCCATTTACGTTTTAATAATATATCCTATGAAGCGAATCTTTTTTTGCCTATCAAAAAACACCCCCTTAAATGAAAGGGGATGTTTAGGCTTTAAGATTTTCTTAATTCAGCTTTAAACGTATCAAACTCATTTTGAACTTCTTCAGAAGGCTCTTTTCCTAATAAACTCACAATCCAAATTGTGATCCAAGAAAAGATGAATCCTGGTGCCAGTTCATAGAGATCAAAAATACCACCCGTTAGTTTAGACCATATAATAACGGTTAGTGCACCAACAATCATTCCGGCTAATGCACCATTTCTGGTCATTCGTTTCCAGAACAAGCTCAAGATAATAAGTGGACCAAATGCAGCACCAAACCCGGCCCATGCATAACTTACAAGCTCAAGAACTTTACTGTCTCGATCATAACCTAAGAAGATTGCAATGATCGCAATAACAAGACAAGCAATTCTTCCAACAATCATTTCTTCCTTTTGTGTAGCATCTCTTTTAAATAGCTGCTTATAAAAGTCCTGTGCTAAAGCACTTGAAGCAACAATTAATTGAGAATCTACTGTACTCATAATAGCTGCAAGAATGGCTGCAAGTAAGAATCCTGAAACCCAAGGATTAAATAACACTTGTGAAAACATAATAAACACTGTTTCAGAGTTTTCAAGCGGTGCATCAGCAAAGTAAGCAATTCCTGTGAACCCGATAAAAATTGCTCCAAAGAGTGAAATAATCATCCATGTCATCCCAATTAATCGAGCTTTTGGAATATCCTTAGTCGATCTAATTCCCATAAATCGAACAACGATATGCGGTTGACCAAAATAACCAAGTCCCCATGCAAGTAGTGAAACTACTCCTATAAATGTTGCTCCTGTATTGATATCTAGATAAGATGGATCAATATTTCCAATCTTTTGTAATGTGTCTCCCCAACCACCAAGTTCATATACAACAACGATTGGTATAATGACTAAAGCTAAAAGCATTAAAATTCCTTGAATAAAATCAGTCCAACTTGCTGCCAGGAAGCCTCCTAAGAGAGTATATGAAAGGATTACTCCACAACCAATCCATAACGCTAGTCTATAATCCATTCCAAACGAACTTTCAAGGAGAATGGCACCTCCTACAAGACTTGATGAAGTGTAGAATGTAAAGAATACCAGAATAACAATAGCAGACACAATTCTTAGTAACCTTGATTTATCACGGAAACGATTTTCAAAATAGTCAGATACCGTGATTGAATCATTTGCAACTTCCGTATATACCCTAAATGGCTTTGCAACAAATTGCCAGTTTAAATAAGCACCGACTGATAAACCTATTGCAATCCACATTCCTCCCATACCACTGGCATACATGGCTCCGGGTAAACCCAGCATTAACCAACCACTCATGTCTGATGCTCCTGCACTTAAAGCGGCTACTCCCGGAGTTAGACGTCTTCCTCCAAGTACGTAATCTGTTAAATTACTTGTCATTTTGGATGCAACTATTCCAATAACTAACATCCCTATCAGATAAATAATAATTGCCGTTAATTGGGCTATATTAATATCCATTTTTCTTTAACCACTCCTTTTCTCAGTAAAATAAGTAATAATCGATAGTACTACTAACAATGGCATTGGGATCAACAGCCAACACCATGTTGCTAAAGTTAATTCCATTTGGACACCCCCTAAATTAGCTTTAACAAATCCTTATGCAGTCATATGCAATTTCATGATGAAAGATATTTATAGGCTAATAGACTGACAGTAGGCACGAGACGTTTAACATCTTAACACAATCTGACAGATCAAACAAATTTCCGTCTTGGTCACGAAATAGAAATTGCATAATTATTCACAAAAACGCATCAATTAGTCAAAATATCCTATTATAAATTATATCTATTCATTAAAATTCATAAAATTAAGTTCGCGAAAATTGCGTTTTTCCACATATTTTTTGCTGATTTATGTCTTTCCGCACCTAGGATTTCATGATATAATAATTTATTTTTCCCTCTATTTACTTATCTAAAACACCACTTTATATCTTCAAGTTTCTGGAGATATCTAATAATTTATGGTAAAATTGGACGAGAATCATTTCGTCAGGAGTGGTAAAATTGAAGAAATTCTTAATTGGCTTTGGTGGATTTTTAATCCTCCTTGGTGCAGGTGGATTAATCAATCATATATCTATGACCTTTAAAGCTGCAGAAGCAGAAAGAGAAATGTATGGCGGGTCAATCGACTTTATGTTACTTCAAATGGTTGGTTCTTTCGGACCTTATATATTTGCGTTGATAGGTGGAGGAATCCTTATTGCCACTGCAGCCTTTTTAACTGCATATGAAAAAAGAAATGTCCTCACATCTCAGTTAATTCATACTTTATCAAACAAAGATTCAGATGAAAAAATAAATAGTATATCACCCCAAGCACAACAACCAGAAAATACATCACCGCAGGATTTAAAAGAGGATGAAATTCCACTTTATGAACAACCACAAAATGAGCGGCTTTACTGGAATGGATAACATGCTCAGGCAAAAGAAGCCCATACTTATATGCACACTTTCAACCATACTAATATTAGTAGGATCATTGGTTTTCTTTCAATTTTACTTTAGTTATAAAGAGGTACAATCACTTTCTGCTAGTTGCTATGACCAGGGTGGCTTTCCTATTATTGAAAAGTCAGGTACAAAGATAGAGTATTTTCATTGTGATGTTGAATAGAAAAAACCGCTTGGAGATCTCCAAGCGGTTTTTTTATTTATAAATATGAACGGTTGGTTCCTCTTGGTTTGGTTCTTTCAAAATGAGTGCTTCCTGACCAGATGTTGACATAATATTAACTTCCACATTCATGTAATCCGGAAAGTATTCCATGATTTTCCCTGTAACAAATTGAGTAAATGCCACTACTTCTGCTTTTCCATAAAACTGCATTGGAATTTCAATATCCAGGTAGTTAAGTTCCTCATTTTTGTAAAATGCTTTTCCGATTACACCTGTGTAATTTGGGAAAAATTCTTCGATATCCTGCTTAAATCGATTAAACATTTGTGCGTCATCTCTGTAGTCTTTTGTTGCTTCCGGTGATGGAAAGAAGTAATAATCTTCCTTTATATCTTCCCATTTCCCTAAATTGTTTGTCCCCTGCTTTACTGTTGTTTTCGCAATAAAATTACCAGGCACAATTGAGGACTTCTCTTCTTGTTCGTATAAAGCAATAACAATTGGTACGTTTTCTAAACCACTCGTGTTTCTAACACGATTAATGACTTCCTGTGCAATTTCTTTTCCTTTTGAGAGGATTTCACTTCTACTAATTTTATGCTCTCTAGCATAACCAGCCTCTTGATTGAAGTAGTGTACAGAATTCATCGCTAACCCGATAACAACTCCGCCAAGCTCTACGGTATCACCTTCACGGATTAAATAGTTATGTTCAAGCATATGTGCGAGATAAATAGGATTTGCAGCATTCTTTTGCTCTAGTCCACCTTCACCAGTGAGAGCAGGATTTAATCCTAGATCTACAAATTTCTCTCCACCTTTTTTCGCCTCTGCTTGGGCCTGTTCCAAGGCATCTCCTGTTAGCTTTCGTTTTAACCAGCTAGTAATAACATCACTTGTTAAATATTGTCCTTCCTGGTATAGATATTTATCTGTTGAAAATGTCTCCTGCGCAACTCTCATTAATCCCGTTTCAAACTCATCTATATCTAGTCGGGTATTTAATTGCTCAGAAACTAAGCCTCTTGCTTCCCCTTGCTTAAACGGTAAAATCATTTTGTAATATGAATCTGAAATGTTATATTTTGGAATGATCGCTGTTTCCTTAGATTCATCCACGGTTTCCTGAACGATTTCCTCTTGCTCTCCGAAATTAGGTGCACACGCTGTTAAAAACAGTAAGCCTGTTAGCACCACAACTAGTTTCTTTTTCAATGTAAGTCCACACCTCTTATTTTTTCCTATTTCACTGGGACGGGTTGACGATTATTTATTTAACTCTTCTATTAATTGAGTCTCATTCCATACTTCGATATTTAGCTCTTCCGCTTTTTTAAGTTTACTTCCTGCGGCCTCGCCGGCTATGACAAGATCTGTGCTTTTGCTAACACTTCCAGTCACTTTACCACCTAGTGCTTCAATACCTTCTTTCGCTTCATTTCGTGACAATTGTTCAAGCTTCCCTGTTAACACAACCGTTTTTCCGGCAAAATAAGAATCACTGTCTTCCGCTTTTACCAGTTTAGGGCCTTTGTACATTGTGTTAACACCTAATGCTTGTAATTCACTCACAAGATGCTGTACATCGGGGTTTTGAAAATAAGTTGTAATAGCATCTGCCATTTTTCCACCGATTTCATTAATCGCTACTAACTCTTCCTCTGTACTCTTCTGAAGGTTTTCAATTGTTTCAAATTGCTGAGCCAATGTTTTAGCTGCTTTTGATCCGACGTGGCGAATGCCCAAACCAAAAAGAAGTCTTTCAAGTGAATTCTCCTTCGATTGCTCAATTGCTTGTAATAGGTTGTCTGTTGACTTTTCACCCATTCTCTCAAGCCCGAGGAGCTGTTCTCTTGTTAAACGGTAAAGATCTGCCACATCTTTAATTAATCCTGCAAGGAATAGTTGAGAAACAACTCTTTCTCCAAGACCGTCTATATTCATCGCATTCCGTGAAACAAAATGAATGAGACCTTCTTGAATCTGAGCAGGGCATTGTGGGTTAATACAGCGTAATGCTACTTCTCCTTCAATTCTTACCAGCTCACTTTCACATGCCGGGCAATGTGTTGGCATTGAAAATTCCTGTTCTTCACCTGTACGATGTTCCACTAAAACATTGACGACCTCGGGAATGATATCTCCCGCTTTTTTAACCACAACTGTATCTCCGAGCTTAATGTCTTTTTCTCGAATTAAATCTTCATTATGTAGTGACGCACGTTGTACGGTTGTACCAGCAACCCTCACCGGTTCTAAAATAGCTGTCGGTGTGATAACTCCTGTTCTTCCTACACTTAGTTCGATATTGATTAGTTTTGTCATAACTTCTTCAGCAGGAAATTTATAAGCAACAGCCCAGCGGGGACTTTTTGCCGTAAACCCAAGTTCTTCCTGCTGATCTAAGGAATCTACTTTAATAACAATCCCATCAATATCATAAGGTAGTGTTGCACGTTTTTCCTGAAGGTTTTCAATCAGAGTAATCACTTCATCAATATTTTCACATTTTCTACGTTCTTTATTTGTTTTGAAGCCTTCTTTCTCAAGAAAATCTAGTGCTTCACTATGTCTTTGAATGCCAGTCGCCCCTAAATCAGCGATACTATAAACAAAAATATCGAGATTTCTCTTGGCTGCTATTTTAGGGTCCAGTTGTCTAATTGAACCTGCAGCAGCATTTCTGGGATTTGCAAATGGCTCTTCCTCTGCGGCTAGTCGAAGTTCATTTAATTTTTCAAAAGACTTCTTCGGCATAAATACTTCGCCGCGTACCTCAAAGGACACATTCGATTTTAGCTTTAGCGGTATAGAGCGCACAGTTTTCAAATTTTCCGTGATATCCTCACCAGTAGTTCCATCACCACGTGTAGCACCTTGGATAAAATAACCACTTTCATAGCGAAGAGAAACGGCTAATCCATCTATTTTTAATTCAACAACATACTGGACATCGTCACCGACAGCTTGTCTAACTCTTCGATCAAAATCCCGCAGGTCTTGTTCATTAAATGCATTGCCAAGGCTTAGCATCGGCGTTCGATGAACAACCTTTTGAAAAGCTTCCAACACAACCCCTCCAACCCTTTGGGTAGGAGAGTCTTGTGTTTTAAATTCAGGAAATTCTTCTTCGACCTTTATAAGTTCTTGCATGAGACGGTCATATTCTGCATCAGGAACACTTGGCTGGTCTAAAACATGATATTCATAGTTGTAAGTGTTTAGTAGTTCATGAAGCTCTTGAACTCGTTTTGTTGCTGATTGTTTATCCATTCAGATGTCCAATCCTTTCTTCCGGAACTTTTGGTTTACACACGATTAATAGGAGCAAATTTAGCAAGGAGACGTTTAATCCCGACTGGACTAGGAAATGCAATATCTAATTCCTTTCCTTCTCCTGCTCCTTTTACACTTACAACCGTACCAATACCCCATTTTTTATGTTCAGCTTTATCTCCAACTGCCCATGGTAGTTCATCTCCTCCAGTAGAAGATGGTGTAACAACAGGCCTTGACACTGGGGGGCGTTTTTCCTGTCTGCGTGCAGTATTGAATGAAGTTGAAGCTTTTTTCACCTGTTCATTCAAGTTCTCAATTAGCTCACTTGGAATTTCGGAAATAAATCGTGATTCCGGATTCATACTCGTCCTACCAAATAATGTACGCATTTGGGCATTTGTAATAAACAGTTCCTGCTCAGCCCTTGTAATCCCTACATATGCCAGACGGCGTTCTTCCTCCATCTCATCTTCTTCCATTAAAGAACGGCTATGTGGGAAAACTCCTTCCTCAAGTCCAATTAAAAAGACAACCGGGAACTCCAGGCCTTTTGCAGAATGAAGTGTCATTAAAACGAGTGCATCACTTTGTTCCTGTTCCTCTTCATCAAGTTTGTCAATATCTGATACAAGAGCTAAGTCTGTTAAAAAGGCAACAAGGCTTTTGTCTTCATTTTGCTTCTCAAAAGTTTGAGTAACAGATAAAAATTCATCAATATTTTCCAGGCGGCTTTGGGCCTCAAGAGTTTTTTCCTGCTTTAGCATGTCTCGATAACCCGATTTTTCAATAATTTCTTCAGCAAGCTCAGTAACGGAAAGATAGTCCTGCATATTACCAAGGTTTCGGATTAATTCCCGAAACTCTACCAATGCATTAACAACTCTGGCACTTACTCCAATATGTTCTATTTCGTCCAGTGCCCGGAATATAGAGATATCTTGATCGATTGCATAATTTGCAATCCGATCGAAAGATGTTGAACCAACACCACGTTTCGGTACGTTGATAACACGGGCCAAGCTAATGTCGTCATCAGGATTAGCAATTAAACGAAGATATGCTAGTAAATCCTTAATTTCTTTTCGGTCGTAGAACTTAATACCACCAACGATTGTATAATTTAAGTTTGACTTTAATAATACTTCCTCAATAATACGGGATTGTGCATTTGTACGATACAGAATCGCGATATCAGAAAGCTTACGTTGTCCTGAATCCACCAACTGCTTAATTTTCCCTGCCACAAATTGTCCTTCTGATGCCTCACTATCAGCACGATAGTACGTAATTTTCGGCCCTTGCGGATTTTCGGTCCAAAGCTTTTTAGGTTTACGATTCGAGTTTTTCTTAATCACTTCATTGGCGGCTTCTAAAATAAGCTTGGTTGAACGATAGTTTTGTTCTAATAAAATAACATTTGCTTGAGGATAATCCTTCTCAAACGATAAAATATTAGCAATATCTGCTCCACGCCATCGGTAGATTGATTGATCAGAGTCTCCAACAACACATAAATTTTGAAATCTTGCAGCTAAAAGCTTAACAAGCATATATTGCGCTCTGTTCGTATCTTGATACTCATCAACATGAATATACTGGAACTTTCTTTGATATGTCTCTAGCACTTCCGGAACACGTTGAAATAATTGAATGGTTGTCATAATAAGGTCGTCAAAATCAAGTGACTGGTTTTTACGGAGTTTCTTTTGATAATCTTTGTATATATCACTAACGATTTGCTCGTAATGACTTCCTGCTTGATTATCAAATTCTTCTGGTGTGATTAGTTCATTTTTGGCACTGCTAATAGATCCTAGTATGCTTCTTGGATCATATTTTTTAGGATCCAAGTTTCTCTCTTTTAGTACTGATTTTATTACTGACAATTGATCTGTCGTATCAAGAATGGAAAAGTTACGATTGATTCCCATTCTGTCACTATCTCTTCGTAAAATTCTTACACACATCGAGTGAAAGGTAGAAATCCAAATATCATCCCCGCCAGAACCTAAGATCCCTTGGATCCTCTCTCTCATTTCACGTGCAGCTTTATTCGTAAACGTAATCGCCAATATATTCCACGGGGCAATTTGTTTTTCTGTCATTAAATATGCAATACGGTGTGTTAACACCCTTGTTTTTCCACTACCGGCACCGGCCATAATTAGTAAAGGGCCGTCTGTTGTTTTTACCGCTTTTTGTTGCATATCATTCAAACCTGCTAATAACTGATTTGATAAAAATTGCAACATCCTCACCATCCTTCATAAAAACATATGTTCTATTTTAACGTCATCACAAAAAACCTTCAACTAAGAAAAGCGCAAGCGCCTTGAACAGCCTAGGGCAATAAGTCAATTTGAAATAGAAGGCGTTCTTTGCCTTCAATTTCAAATTGACTTATGACCTCGAGGGGCTAGGCGCTGGAGCTAGACACTATAACTAATTAATAATTTATACTTTCATACCTTTAAAAAATTATTTTCAATCATTCTTTAACTGCATCCACAGTCTTTAATGCTGCTGGTAAATTTTCATATATAACATTGCCCACTACAACCACATCTGCATATTGAGCAAATTCTTTTGCTTGCTCAGGAGTTGAAATTCCACCGCCATAGAATAGCTTTGTATGATTTAACACCTTTTTTGTTTGCTCGACGACAGTCATATCTCCAAGCTTACCGCTATACTCCAAATAGAAGATCGGTAAGTGATACATATTTTCTGCTACGCGGGCATAAGCCTTCACATCTTCAATGGACAATTCTGTATTTGCATCTGTTAAAGCTGCTGCTTTACATTCCGGATTAAGAATACAGTAGCCCTCAACAAGAATTTCATCCCAATTCATAATCTCGCCATATTCCTTAACAGCTTCATGATGTAGTTCCATCATCCACTTCGTTTTTTTACTGTTTAAAACAGTTGGAATGAAGTACAAATCAAAACCAGGAATGATGGATTCTGCTGTGGAAACTTCCAAAACACAAGGGATAAGATAGCGTCTAATTCTCGCCATTAAGTTCAACACATTATCCTCTGTGATATTATCGCTTCCACCGACTAAAATTGCATCTGTACCGGATTCACAGATCTTCTCTAACTCTTCATCATTTATCTCTTTATCAGGATCGAGTTTAAACACATGCTTCCACTCGGTAATATCGTACATGCTGGATTCCTCCATTCAAAACATCCATTTCCCTATTATAGCAAATTACATGCTAGCAAAAAACTTAAAAGAGAAGGAAGATGTTTGAAGTTTTACGAGCGTAATTTCTGGATAAACGTCAAATAAAAAACACCACATATTGTGGTGTTTATCTATTTATTCAACTTCTTCTGATTCCTTATTTCCATGAACACGTTCCAATGCCATTGTGTAGGCATCATTTCCATAGTTTAAGCAACGCTTAACACGTGAAATAGTGGCTGTGCTGGCACCTGTTTCTGTTTCAATTTTATGATAGGTATTGCCTTCACGCAGCATTCTAGCAACCTCCAGCCTCTGTGCCAGAGATTGAATTTCATTGACTGTACATAAATCATCAAAAAAACGATAGCATTCCTCAAGGTCTTTTAATGACAAAATAGATTGAAAAAGCTGATCAAGCTCTTTTCCGCGAAGCTTTTCTATTTGCATAATTCATTCTCCTTTTATTCTTGCGATTGAATTAGAAACATATCTAAATTTGGTACAATATTAATCCATGTTTTTCCCGGAACAAACTTTACGATGTTCCCTTCTTTTACAGGTAAAATCCTACCATCTTCATTTACCCAATCTACCTCTTGCATCAAACCATTTTGAAGTAATAAAGCTTTTCCTCCAGACGTCAAGTTAATTCCGCGTCTTCCATAGTCATCTACGATGTTATGCTTCATTTCTACTACAAAAATATTAGAAAGTTTAACAGGATCATTACTTTCAAGGTCAACTGTTTGTTGAGTGTCACTATAGCGACTATAGACCTTATCAGTTTGATTATACTCGTAAGTTGCTTGCCAGGTTTGGGAATTGTCATATTTGATAACAAACTTGTTAACATGTTCCCCTTTTAAATTTTGGACTTCCTCTTCGGATAAAAATTCAAAGGGTTCTACTTCTGCTGCCACTTCATATTGTTTGGAAATAGCACCTACTAAAATATTTTCTTTTGATATATAGGAGTTGTGCGGTGCTTTCCGATGTTCAGCTCTCCAAAAAGCGTTCCGTCGTATTCCATACCATTTAAGGAATCGACTTCACCGTTTGTTAGCTTTACTAACGCATCCGGGCTATAGCCATGGGCAATATAAAGGGAATCATATCCTTTACTTAAATCAATATAATAAGGTCTTGCACTTCTTACAGGCCCGATAATATCAGGTATGTCGCTTTGAAAGACAGCTAAAAACCTGGTAATATTTCCTTCAGCTAAGACTTCATAGACAATGTCCGCTTTTGATAACCCTGATTGCGGTCTTGCGGCTGGGTGATTGTTAATCATCACACTAACTGGACGTTGTGTTATATTTTGTTCGTCTGTTTCTAATCCTGTTAATGGCGAGACAACGCTTTCTTCAACTGCTTCTACTACTGTTTCTTCTATTTGTTCGGATGCTTCACCATTATCCGGAATCCTTTGCTCTTGTGATTCATCATTACTGCAGGCACTCATAAATACACATATTGAAAAGAAAGCGGCCGCAAATTTTACATTCCTCAAACTAACACAACCTTATCTAATTTCCACTTTTATATTTTAACGCATTATAGATGGAAAGAGTACCGTTTTTTTCATCACATCAAATATACCTCTTGGTGTAATTCGTATATAGGGTAAATGAGTAGATGATAAAAAAAGCAAAGAATAAATCGGATCATCAAATCGGTATCCTCTCTCTTTTAATAAGATATTTAATTCCTTTTGCTTTGTTATAACCTTTTCTAGTACTTCTTGGGAAGCTCCACCATTTAACTTTAATGGCATTTCAAATATGATGCGCCCATTCTCCGTTAATACAATACCTCCACCTATATCTTTCATTCGTGCAAAAGCTGACAGCATTTCTTTTTTATTTTTGCCGATCACTATCATATCACCAGTTGTTGAATATGAACTAGCAAAACCCTGCACTTTCTTTGAAAAGCCTTTGATCACAGTATTAATCCGCCATTCCCCATTACGGTCGATTAATGCTAAAAAACTTTCATCATGATCTTCCGAAAGTACGTCGGAGGAACTGTCAATTGTAACTGAATAAGGCTCCATTATGACAGCATTACGCATTTTCATTCCCATCGGCATCGAAAATTGCAAATCATCAATGAGTAAATCCCACTTTATTTCAGCAGGTTCCAACCCATACTGTCCCCAGTCCACATCATCGTTATATTGTTGAACCTCTCTGTTTTTCACCAGCCATTTTCCCTTTGACATAACCGAAAGAGGATCAGGGTTATCAATATTTTCAAGGATATTTAATGTTGCCATACGCCCCGGAGCAATAACGCCGATGCGATCTTCCAGCTGATAATACCTGGCAATATTAAAAGAGGCCATGTGATAAGCATCAATCGCAGGAACATTACAGTCCAAAGCGATGTCTATACACGAATTTATCATTCCATTTTCATAAAAAGTCGGTGTTGAACCATCTGTTGTGAAATAGACATGATCATATACCGAAAGCCCCTCATTTTGCACTTCTTTTATTAACTTCTCCAGGTCCGGGCGAATAGATGATTGTCTTAATGCAGCAGTATATCCCATCTTTAGACGATTTATCACATCTTTTCCTGTCATTGATTCATGATCACTGTCAACTCCAAATAACTTCATTTTTGTTAACGTATGATTAGAGGCACCTGGAAAGTGACCTTCTATTCGTTTTCCCCTTCGTTTTGTTTCCTGCAACCAATACAGAATCCAATCATCTCCATCAGCAAGCTTTGGCCATCCTGTTAACTCACCACCCTGAAGAACTGACTTATGCTCCAACCATTTTCGAACAAAATCATGTGAAAAGACACTTTCCTCAGAGTGTACCTCTGTCTGCAAATCAAACCTGGCCCACCAGAAATAGTGATAAGGCAACTTTTCCATGTCATCCATAAAAGTAAGCGCTTTCTTTTTACTGGACTGCAAAAGAAGAAAAAGATTATCACCTATAAATGTTGTTGTTCCTGTTTGTGACACATATCTCGCTAAGGATTGGGGATTATATAACTGAAATGGATGTGCATGTGGTTCAATATATCCTGGTACAATTACATTGGAAGCGCAATCAATTTCTTCCGTTTGAAATGAATGTTCAGGTAATTTATCCCCCACATAAACAATGCGATCTTCATAGATCCAAATATTTGCTTTCATCCATTGTCTTAAGTATGAGTTAAGATATGTTGCATTTTTAAGCACAACTGTTGGAGCTAAATGATTCGTTAATACCTCTATTTGTTTTCGTATCTGACTATTTTTCCATTGAAATTTTTGCTCGGGCATAAAAAACCCTCCATTTTCTAGTTACTACTTAGATACTATGTTAACATATGGAATTTATTAACGCATTAAAGTTTTTATTTCAATTTTATGACAATTAGGGAGGCTTATGATGGTTAGACCAAATATAGGGATTGTAAATGCGCTTATTCGGATTACATGTGGGCTATCTGTATTAGCATGGGCTACATCAAAATATTGTAAGAAGCCTTGGAGAGATTCTTATCTTATTGCGATCATACTTGGCGCAATGAAAGTTGGAGAAGGTATTCTGCGTTTTTGCCCAATCACCTATTTGTTTGAAAATAGGAATACTTATTTCTTTGAAGATGATGATGAAGATTATTTTGGTGAAGATGTGGAGGAAGTTACGTATAATCCTTCTTAATAAGAAAAGCGTAAGCGCATTGATCTGCCTAGGGCAAATTCTTCACTTATGACCTCGAGGGTCTAGGCGCTGGAGCTAGACACTAAACTAATTACAACCATTTGTTTAAATAAATTGGGACTGGCCTTGCCAGCCCCTTATTCTATCGTTTTAGGAGGTGTTACATATGTTTTTAGAATATTTAACAGATATGTCTTTTCTTCTTATTGCCTTAATTGGAGGCATTGTTGCCTTGCTATATGTCTATATTAAGAAACGACGTGCTTAATAGCTTTGTTTCCAATGTCAGTTCTGTAAAACAATGCAGGAGCTGAAATTTTTTCTACTAGTTCATACGCTTGTTTTTGTGCATCTTGAATGGTTGAACCATAGCCAGATACAACTAGCACACGTCCCCCATTATTGACAAACTGATTATCCACTTTTTTTGTCCCTGCATGGAAGATAACAGCTTCTTCATGTTTGGCAGTAAGAGTACCGATCGGTTGTCCCTTTGCATAATCATTTGGATAGCCTTTCGAAGCAAGAACTACACCTAGCACGGCTTGTTCAGACCACTTTAACTCTACAGGTTCATCATTTAGAATGGCTAATAATGATTCTACCAAATCAGATTCCAATCTTGGCAGAACAACCTGTGTCTCAGGATCACCAAAACGAGCATTAAACTCAATAACTTTTGGACCATTCGGTGTTAAGATGAGTCCTGCATATAAAATTCCTGTAAATGAACGGCCTTCACTAACAAGCGCTTTTGCCGCCGGTTTTAAAATTGTTTCAACTGCTGTTTCCACAACTTCCTCTGAAATTTGTGGGACAGGAGAATAGGCACCCATTCCACCAGTGTTTGGGCCTTCATCATTGTCATAGGCACGTTTATGGTCTTGAGCGATGACCATTGGGTATACTTGTTCATCTTTAACAAATGCCATTAGTGAAAATTCTTCACCTGCTAAAAACTCTTCAATAACAACAGAACTTGATGCATCACCGAACTTCGCATTTTCCAGCATATCTGTCACACTATCTAACGCTACTTCAAGAGTTTCAGCAACTGTTACACCTTTACCTGCAGCTAACCCGTCCGCTTTAATAACAATTGGTGCACCTTTTTCCTGAATATATGTCTTTGCCTTTTCAACATCTGTAAATGTTTGATACTCAGCTGTTGGAATATTGTATTTGATCATGATTTCTTTAGCAAAGTTTTTGCTGCCCTCAATAAGTGCTGCTTCTTTTCTTGGTCCAAATACTTTTAAACCTTCAGCTTCAAAATCATTTACAATACCGTTTAGTAAAGGAACTTCAGGGCCAACGATTGTTAAATCAATGTTTTTCTCTTTTGCAAAAGAAACTAGTGCTCCATTGTCTGTTTCGCTGATGTCTACTCGTGTAGCCAGCTCATCCATTCCATCATTACCAGGTGCAACAAAAACTTCCTCTACAAGTTTACTTTGTGCTGCCTTCCATACTAATGCATGTTCACGTCCGCCTTGCCCGATAATCAGTACTTTCATCTTCACACCCCGCTCTTGTTTATAAAACATTCTAGAGCCAGTTCAACTGGCTCCATGTTGATCGTTTAGGAATTTATAAAATCCTTGAACTGTGGATAAGCGCTTTGACATCCAGCTCCGAAGCACAGGATGTGCAAGTGCAGTCATGGCGATTGACGTCGCGTGTTTTGACTGCCAGCGCCTAGCCCCTCTAGGGTCTAGCCACAAATGAATTGAAGACAAACAACGTCTTCTATTCATTTGCGTCTTATTTGCCCGAGGCTGATCAAGGCGCTTGCGCTTTTGTTCTTAATGTTTAAAGTGACGTACTCCTGTGAATACCATCGCAATACCATACTCATCCGCCATACGAATAGAATCTTCATCCTTGATAGACCCACCCGGTTGAATAATTGCTGTTACACCTGCTTTTGCAGCTGCTTCAACCGTATCTGACATAGGGAAGAATGCATCAGAACCTAATGCACTGCCTTGTGCCTTAACACCCGCTTGTTCAATCGCAATTTTCGCTGCACCAACACGGTTCATTTGACCGGCGCCAACACCAACTGTCATTTCATCCTTTGTGAGCACAATGGCATTTGATTTCACATGTTTGACTACTTTCCAAGCAAGCTTAAGGTCCTTCCATTCTTCCTCAGAAGGCTCACGTTTCGTAGGAATTGTTACCTCAACATCATCTAGTGAAAGGGTATCTTCATCTTGTACAAGTAAACCACCGTGTACAGATTGAAGTACTTTATCCTGTTTAGATGCTGCTTTTACATCAATTGTTAACAAACGAAGGTTTTTCTTACTTGTTAAAACATCCAATGCTTCTTGGCTAAAAGATGGAGCAATAACGATTTCAAGGAAGATTTCATGTAACTGCTTGGCAGTTTCTACATCAACTTCTTCATTTAGTGCAACGATCCCGCCGAAAATAGAAGTTGGATCTGCTTCAAAGCAACGTGTAAATGCTTCGTTTACTGATGTTCCAACACCAACGCCACATGGATTCATATGCTTAACAGCAACCGCTGCCGGCTCTGCAAACTCACGTACAATTTGTAGTGCTGCATCAGCATCTTTAATGTTATTAAAAGATAACTCTTTCCCGTGCAGCTGCTTTGCATTTGCAATTGAAGCCGTTGGTACGAATGGTTTTTGATAGAATGTTGCACTTTGGTGAGGATTTTCACCATAGCGTAGAGATTGTTTTTTCTCAAATGTATATGTGACAGTTTCAGGATCTTCTTCACCAATTGTTTTCGTTAGGAATTCGGCAATTAACGCGTCATATGCAGCTGTATGACGGAATACTTTTGCAGCTAAGCGTTGCTTTTGCGCTAATGAAACTTCACCTGATGATTTTAGTTCATCTAATACGTTTTGATAATCAGCCGGATCAACAACCACTGTCACATCTTCATGGTTTTTAGCTGCAGAACGAAGCATAGAAGGACCGCCAATATCAATGTTCTCAATCGCATCTTGGAATTGAACATCAGGTTTTGAAATGGTTTCTTTGAATGGATAAAGATTCACCACAACCATATCAATGGTTTCAATATTATTTTCCTTCAGCTGATTCATATGACTAGGATTATTTCGCACAGCTAGTAAACCGCCATGGATATTTGGATGAAGGGTTTTAACGCGGCCGTCCATAATTTCAGGGAAACCTGTTACCTCTGAAATTCCAATAACGTTTAGTCCGTTTTCTTCTAATAATGATTTTGTTCCACCTGTTGAAATGACTTCAACACCTAATTCAATTAACTCTTTTACAAAAGGAACAAGATTCGCTTTATCTGAAACACTAACAAGTGCACGTTTTACTGACATGATTCCTCACCTCTAAGCTTTATTTGGTAACTAGTTCTTGAATGACTTTTGGATATAATACATGTTCAACTGCATGGATTTTTTCAGCAATGGATTGGGCAGTATCTTCCTCTGAAATGTCTATTGCCTTCTGAGCAATAATTGGACCTGTGTCCATGCCCGCATCTACATAATGGACAGTTACACCCGTTACTTTTACCCCTGCTTCATATGCTTGTCCGATCGCATCTTTCCCTGGGAAAGCAGGCAGCAATGATGGGTGAATATTGATGATTTTTGACTCATAAGCCGTTAGCAGTGTTTCACCAATTAACCTCATGTAGCCCGCAAGGATAACGAGATCAATTTGATGTTTTTGTAAAACAGCTGAAATTTCTTGTTCAAACTGAGCCTTTGTTTCATATTCTTTCGGGATAAAACAGAAAACCGGGATATTTGCTGCTTCAGCTCGTGCAATGACACCTGCTGTTGGCTTATCACATACAACCAAGCTAATGTCTGCCTCTAAATTTCCTCTTTTCACTTCATCTAATATCGCTTGAAAATTACTGCCATTCCCTGATGCAAAAACGGCTAACTTTTTCATTAAAATGCTCCTCCATTGAATGTTACTCCAGAGCCCTCAATGACGCGTCCAATGACATATCCTTTTTCACCATTTGCATCTAGTTTTGCAAGCACATCTTGCAATACTTCTTCTTTCACAGCAAGAACAAAACCAATTCCCATATTAAATACATTATACATATCTTCACTTTCCAGCTGGCCTTTTTCCTTCAGAAAGTCAAAGATTGCAGGCTTTGGCCATGAACCAAGATCAATTTCTGCTCCTGTTCCTTCAGGTAACATTCTTGGAATATTTTCAATAAAACCGCCACCGGTAATGTGGGCCATTCCATCAACTTGATAGGATTTAACCACGTCTAAGACAGGCTTCACATAAATTTTTGTTGGAGTTAGAAGTACTTCTCCTAAGTTTTGTGTAAAAGGCTCATAAACTTTATCAAGTTCAAGCTTTTGATCCTCCAACAGAACCTTGCGAACTAATGAAAAACCGTTACTGTGAATTCCGCTTGATGCAAGACCAATTAAAACATGGCCGGACTTAATATGTTCACCTGTTACAATTTCTTCTTTTTCCACAGCTCCCACCGAAAAGCCGGCAACATCATATTCTTCCTCTTCGTATAAACCTGGCATTTCTGCTGTTTCTCCACCAACCAATGCACATCCTGATTGTTCACAACCGTCAGCAATTCCTTTTACAATTTGCTCGATTTTTTCCGGCTTTGCCTTTCCTAGTGCTAGATAATCCAAGAAAAATAAAGGCTCTGCACCTTGAGCTAAAATGTCGTTCACACACATGGCAACAGCATCAATTCCGATCGTATCATGTTTATCAGCCATAAAAGCAAGCTTTAACTTCGTTCCAACACCGTCTGTTCCTGAAACAAGGACAGGCTTTTTGTAATTTAGTTCACTTAAATCAAACATTCCACCAAAGCCGCCAAGTCCACCTAATACACCAGCGCGCATTGTCTTGGCAACATGCTTTTTCATTCTTGTCACAGCTTCATAACCAGCTTCAATATCTACACCAGCTTGCTTATAAATGTCAGACATGTGTGATCCTCCTAAAAACTAATCTATTTATCTTATTAAAGATCAGTGCGAGACTGACCATTTTTTACTTTAAAGTAAGACAGGAATCGAGCATTCGATTCCTATCACATTTTTCTATTTACGCTTTTTCATGCGGTAAAACGGTATCTGCATAAATTTCAGTAGGATAACGACCTGTGAAGCAAGCTAAGCATTGACCTCTTGTTTCACCTTCATATGGCCGCCCAAGACCTTCAAGTAAGCCTTCAACACTTAAGAAAGCCAAGCTGTCAGCCCCAATAATTTGCCGAATTTCTTCCACTGAATGATTTGAAGCAATTAGTTCCTCATGTGTAGAAGTATCAATTCCATAGAAACATGGATTTGCGATTGGCGGTGAACTGATACGCACATGAACCTCTCTTGCCCCTGCTTCACGAAGCATATTCACAATACGTTTACTTGTTGTTCCACGTACAATCGAATCATCAACCATGACAACACGCTTCCCTTCAACAACACCGCGAACAGCAGAAAGCTTCATCTTTACACCTTGCTCACGTAATGATTGTGAAGGTTGGATAAATGTTCGGCCTACATATCTATTTTTAATTAAACCTAACTCATAAGGGATTCCAGTTAATTCAGCAAAACCGATTGCTGCTGAAATACTTGAATCAGGTACACCTGTTACAACGTCGGCATCCACTTCTGATTCAACAGCCAAGCGTTTGCCAAGGTTTTTACGTGCTGTATGAACGTTAATGCCATCAATATTACTGTCAGGACGTGAGAAGTAAATATATTCCATGCTGCATATTGAACGGTTGATATTCATAGAGAAGCGCTCAGAGCGAATTCCTTCATCATTGATAATTAAAAGCTCACCAGGTTGAACGTCTCTTTCGTACTTTGCCCCAACCACATCAAATGCACATGTTTCAGATGCAACAACATACGCATCTCCCATGACTCCAATAGACAGTGGACGTAATCCATTAGGATCTAGAGCAACCATCATTTCATTTTCCGTCATAATTAAAAATGCATATGCTCCCTTAATCATCGTTAAGGCATTTTTTACAGCTTCTTTCATATCCTGATAGCCGCTTCTTCTAATTAGATGTGCTAATACCTCTGTATCAGAAGTTGTTTGAAAAATACTCCCTTGGCTTTCAAGCTGATGTTTAACCTGTGTTGCATTCACAAGGTTTCCGTTATGTGCAAGAGCTAAGCTTCCGCTATGTGACTTAAAAAGCAAAGGCTGAACATTTTCATATCCGCCTCCACCTGCTGTTGCATAACGAACATGGCCGATCGCCGCTTTACCGGATAGCTCTTTTAATTTCCCGTTTGCAAATACTTCATTGATGAGCCCTAACCCTTTCATACCAGTTAGTTTCTCACCATCACTTGTTACAATCCCTGCACCTTCTTGACCTCTATGCTGGAGACTATGCAAGCCATAATACGTAATTTGCGCTGCTTCCGGGTGACCCCAGATTCCGAATACACCACATTCTTCGTTTAATCCCTTGAGTTCAGCAAGCATGGGATTGCTCCTTTCCATGCATCTTTTAATTCTTCAACAGATGCATCGACAAGTGTTTCATCCTGTTCATTTTTAATAATTAGGTTACCAGAGTTTGTTACTTCCCCGATACAAACCGCTTCAACTAATTGTTCAAATGTTTCTTTGTTTTCCTTTTTCACTGAAACAACGAATCTTGTTTGCGATTCACTAAATAGTGCTGCAGTTGCATCACCTGATAGAGCTACTTCCGCACCTAGTCCTTTGCCGCCGAATAATGGTTCTGCTAATGCAACCGCGACTCCACCTTCAGAAACATCGTGTGCAGATGCAACAGACTTCGCACGGATTGCTGCTGAGAGCTGGCCTAGTACTTTGCTTTCTTTGTCTAAATCAAGCTCAGGTGATTGACCAAAGATTTTTCCGTGTGTAAGCTTCTGAAGCTCACTACCACCGAATTCTGCTTTCGTTTCCCCTACTAAATAGATAAGATCTCCAGCTGTTTTGAAATCTTGAGTTGTAATATAATCTGTATCTTCAATTAATCCAACCATTCCGATAACAGGAGTTGGATAGATTGCTGTTCCGTTTGTTTCGTTATATAGTGAAACATTTCCGCCGATAACCGGTGTATTTAATACACGGCAAGCCTCACTAATACCGTCCGCAGCTTTTTCGATTTGCCAGAAGATTTCCGGTTTCTCAGGGTTACCGAAGTTTAAGTTATCCGTAATCGCTAATGGAGTAGCTCCTGAACATACAATGTTACGTGCTGCTTCCGCTACAGCAATTTTTCCGCCAACTTCCGGATCAAGGTAGAGATAACGAGAGTTACAATCTGTTGTCATTGCCAATGCTTTCTTCGTATCACGAATACGAACGACTGCAGCATCTGAACCTGGTGCAACAACTGTATTTGTACGAACCATGTAATCGTATTGATCATAAACCCATTCTTTAGAAGAAATCGTCGGCTGCTTTAATAGATTAATAAGTGTTTCTTTATAGTTATCTACTTGCAGTGGTGCTACGTCCATTTTTTGGAACTCTTCATAATACGCAGGTACTTTAGAAGGCTTGTGATAAACTGGTGCCTCTTCAGCAAGAGCATCTACTGGAAGCTCACAAACGACTTCTCCTTTATGAAATAGACGAAGCATTTTATCATTTGTTACTCTACCAACTGAAACAGCCTCTAAATCATACTTCTCAAAAAGATCAATGATTTCTTGCTCTCTTCCTTTTTCAATAACAAGGAGCATTCTTTCTTGAGACTCAGAAAGCATCATTTCATATGGAGTCATTCCTGTTTCACGTTGTGGGATAAGATCAAGATCCATTTCCATTCCAGAACCAGCTTTACTTGCCATCTCTGCTGAAGAGCTTGTTAATCCAGCTGCCCCCATGTCTTGAATACCAACTAATGCATCATTCTTAATTACTTCTAAACAAGCTTCTAATAAAAGTTTCTCCATAAATGGATCCCCTACTTGAACAGCTGAACGATCTGCACCAGAATCGTCGGTTAATTCTTCAGAAGAAAATGTTGCACCATGAATTCCATCACGACCAGTTTTCGCACCCACATACATAACTGTGTTGCCAATACCTTTAGCCTGACCTTTTTTAATATCTTCATGATTGATTAAACCAACACACATTGCGTTAACCAGTGGATTTCCCTCATATGAATCATCAAATTGGATTTCTCCACCTACTGTTGGAATACCGATACAGTTACCATATCCTGCAATCCCTGCAACAACCTCTTCAAATAAGTATTTCACTCGAGGTGTTTCTAGTTCTCCAAAGCGAAGTGAATTCAAGATTGCAATCGGTCTTGCTCCCATTGAGAAAACATCACGGATGATTCCACCTACACCTGTTGCAGCACCTTGATACGGCTCAATTGCTGATGGGTGGTTATGACTTTCGATTTTAAATACGACGGCTTGGTTATCACCGATATCAACAATCCCTGCACCTTCACCAGGACCTTGTAATACTTTTTCACCTGTAACAGGGAATTTTTTAAGAATGGGTTTAGAGTTTTTGTAACTGCAGTGCTCAGACCACATTACTGAAAAAATACCGATCTCTGTGTAATTTGGAAGACGTCCAATAATTTTTTCAATCAGAGCAAACTCGTCATCACTTACACCCATTTGTCTGTAGATTTTTTCATCTTTTATCATCTGGTTAGTTGGTTCAAGCAGTAGTGACATGAGATTCCCTCCAGTTTTTTACGATTGATTGAAATAATTTTAATCCGTCTGCACTTCCTAATAGCTCATCAACAGCACGCTCAGGGTGTGGCATCATTCCTAATACATTTCCGCGCTCGTTCGTAATACCTGCAATATCAACTAGGCTGCCATTTGGATTCGTTTCGTACGTAAACACAATTTGATTGTTTTCTTTAAGCGTTTGTAGTGTTTGCTCATCACAATAATAGTTCCCTTCTCCATGTGCGATCGGAATTGAGATAACCTCATCCTTAGCATAAGCTGAAGTAAAGGCTGTTTCATTATTTGCAACCTTTAAATTAACTGGTCTGCACATAAACTTTAAGTTTTCATTTCGTTTCATTGCACCTGGAAGTAATCCTACCTCTAATAAAATCTGGAATCCATTACATACACCTAGTACAGGCTTACCAGCTTCAGCAGCTTTCACGACTTCCTTCATTACATTTGAGAAGCGGGCAATAGCTCCTGAGCGTAAGTAATCTCCGTATGAAAAACCACCAGGTAGAAGAATTCCATCAAATTGGCTTAAATCTGTTTCATCATGCCATACATACTCCACTTCTTCACCGAGCTCATCTTTAATTGCATGATACATATCAACATCACAATTAGATCCTGGGAATACAATCACAGCGAATTTCACTTTGTGACAACCTCCTGTACCTCATAGCTAAAGTCTTCAATCACTGTATTAGCAAGTAATTTTTCACACATTTCACGAACAGCTGTATCTAAATCACGATCTGACTTCTCAATCGTTAACTCCATATATTTCCCGATACGAACATCTTGAACTTCTTGATAGTCCATGCTGTGTAATGCACTCTTTACCGCACTTCCTTGTGGATCTAATACACTTTCTCTTAACGTGACATAAACTTTTACTTTGTACATGTTGATTGGCCTCCAAGTCTAGTTAAAATAACTTCATATGCATCTGTTAAACTACCAATATTTCTACGAAAAACATCTTTGTCAAACTTCTCATTTGTGTTGATATCCCATAATCTGCATGTATCAGGTGATACTTCATCAGCAAGAATAATTTTTCCTTCCTCTGTCATACCGAACTCTAATTTAAAATCAATCAGGCGTATATCACAGGAAAGAAAATGAGCCTTAAGCACTTCATTGACCTGCTTGGCAAGTGTTTTTAGTGTTTGAACCTGTTCTGGCGTAGCTAATTCTAATAAAGCAATGTGATCTTCTGTAATGAGTGGATCGCCTAAGTTATCGTCTTTATAGTAAAACTCCACTAAAGGATTCTTAATCTCTGTTCCTTCTTCAATACCGATTCGTTTAGAAAGGCTTCCTGCTACAACATTTCTTATAACGACCTCTAAAGGAATAATCGTTACTTTTTTGACAAGCTGATCTGTTGATGACAGTCTTTTCACAAAGTGGTTTTCAATATGATTTGCTGTTAACTTTTCAAAAATCAATGTGGATATTTCGTTATTTAATCGCCCTTTACCAGTAATCTCTTCCTTCTTCTCACCGTTAAAAGCAGTAGCGGAATCTTTATAAGAGACCCATAGAATATTAGGTTCGTTTGTTTTAAAAATCTGTTTAGCTTTACCTTCATATAGTAACTCAAGCTTTTCTGTGCTCATGAAAGCCCTCCTAAAACTGAATATTGGGAACCTTTAGATTATGTTCTGTCAGATTTTCTTACCTATGTTTTTGTTCAAAGAGATAGCAAGGGACTTGTTTAGCCCTTGCTATTATTTTTTAAAGACCAAGACGTTCAAAAATTGTATCTACACCTTTTAAGTGATAGTTATAATCGAAACAATCAGCAATGACTTCTTCTGAGAGTCTTGAAGTAATTTTTTCTTCAGCTTCTACTAAACCACGGAAAGGTACTTGTTTTTCCCAAGCTTCCATTGCTTTTGGTTGAACTAGATCATATGCCTCTTCTCTAGTCATTCCAGTATCAATGAGAGCAAGTAGGACACGTTGAGAGTAAATAAGACCTTGTGTACGATCCATATTACGCTTCATATTTTCCGGGAAAACCGTTAAGTTTTTCACGATGTTACCAAAACGATTTAACATATAGTTAAGAGCAATCGTAGCGTCCGGTAAGATAATACGCTCAGCAGAAGAGTGAGAAATATCTCTTTCATGCCATAATGGAACATTTTCATAAGCTGTTAACATATAACCGCGAATAACACGCGCAAGACCAGTCATGTTTTCTGAACCAATCGGATTACGTTTGTGTGGCATTGCTGAAGACCCTTTTTGACCTTTTGCAAAGGACTCTTCCACTTCACGAGTCTCACTTTTTTGTAAACCGCGAATTTCAACAGCAAATTTTTCGATTGATGTTGCTACAAGTGCGATGGATGCCATGTAATCAGCATGACGATCACGTTGAAGGGTTTGTGTTGAGATTGGAGCTGGTTTTGTTCCTAGCTTTTCACAAACATACTTTTCAACAAATGGATCAATATTTGCATACGTTCCTACTGCGCCAGAGATTTTTCCGTACTCAACGCCTTCTGCTGCACGTTTGAAACGATCTAAATTACGCTTCATTTCTTCATACCATAAACCAAGTTTTAAACCAAAAGTTGTTGGTTCGGCATGAACACCGTGAGTACGTCCCATCATAACTGTATATTTATGCTCTTGAGCTTTTTCTTTTAATATTTGGATAAAGTTCTCAATATCTTTCAATAAGATATCATTCGCTTGCTTTAATAAATATGATAAAGCTGTATCAACAACATCTGTTGATGTTAAACCGTAATGAACCCATTTACGCTCTTCGCCAAGAGTCTCAGATACTGCTCTTGTAAAGGCTACAACATCATGACGAGTTTCTAGCTCAATCTCATTTATGCGATTCACATCAAATGATGCATTTTCACGAAGCAGTGCCACATCTTCTTTTGGAATAACACCAAGCTCTGCCCAGGCTTCACATGCAAGAATTTCAACCTCTAACCATGCCTTAAATTTGTTCTCTTCCGTCCAAATTGCACCCATTTCTGGTCTTGTATAACGTTCAATCATTTCTTTTGCCTCCGTTCAATTTTGACCCCATATTTTATTAATCTTTTCTATATTATCCTGAATTGGTTCAATAATAAATGTTATATGTCCCATCTTACGCTTAGAGGCAGGCTCTTTTTTGCCGTAAAGATGAAGCTTAGCATGTTGCAGCAGGGAAAGATGCTCACTTACTATTGTTAAATCCTCTCCTAAAAGATTAACCATCATACCACTTTGTAATAGCTTTGTTTGCCCTAAAGGAAGATTACATACAGAACGTATATGTTGTTCAAACTGATCTGTTTCACATAGATCAATGGTGTAATGACCCGAGTTATGTGGGCGTGGTGCCAACTCATTTATATAAATTTCGTCATTGTCTGTTAAAAACATTTCAACGGCAAGTGTTCCAACAAGTTCAAAACTATTTGATAGTTTAATAGCAAGCTCTTCCGCCTTCTGAATGACACGATCCGATACTCTGGCAGGAACAATGCTTTGGTATAAAATATTGTCTTTATGAATATTTTCAGCTACTGGGAACGTCTTTGTTTCTCCATTAACCGATCTCGTCACAATTACTGAAATTTCCTTTTCGAAAGGAACCCACTTTTCTAATATACATGTTCCGTGAACTAGCAGCTCCTCAGCTTTTGAGAGATCCTTATCCATGCGAAGCACGACTTGTCCTTTACCATCATAACCACCACGGCACGTTTTTAAGACACATGGATACTGAAGCACTTCTACTGCCTTTTGCATTTCTTCTGCGGAATGGATAATCTCATATGGCGCAACCTGGCAACCTGCATTTACAATCGCAGCTTTTTCTGTTTCACGATCCTGTGTTAGCAAAAGCAATGAACTCTTCTGTGGTAATGATGCATGCTCTTCTAACCAACGTAAAGCTGTGTAATCAATGTTCTCAAACTCATATGTTATAACATCACTTACCTTAGCTAATTCTTTAATTGCATCAAGATCATCATAGCTGGCTGTTATTTCGATATCAGCAATTTGACCACAAGGACAGTCTTTTGTCGGATCTAATACAGCAATACGATAGCCTAGTTGTCTTGCTGCAATGGCCATCATTCTCCCAAGCTGTCCACCACCGATGATGCCAATTGTACTGCCTGGTAGAATCATTTGATTAGTCAAGCTCATCACTGCTCTCCAAAACTTTTAATCGTAATTCTTCTCTTCTCGTATCTAGTCTATCAGCTAATGCTTGATCATTTGTGGACAAAATCTCTGCAGCCAATAATCCTGCATTTGTTGCTCCAGCTTTGCCAATGGCAACAGTTGCAACAGGAACACCACCTGGCATTTGAACAATTGATAATAATGAATCAAGACCATTTAAAGCCTTTGACTGAACAGGAATACCAATGACTGGCAGAGTTGTTTTTGCCGCAACCATACCTGGTAAATGGGCTGCCCCGCCTGCACCGGCAATAATAACCTTCAAACCTCTGCTTCTAGCATTCTCAGCATACTCAAACATATAATCTGGTGTACGATGTGCAGAAACTACCTTTTTCTCATACGGAATACTAAGTTCCTCCAGTATTTCGCATGCAAATTTCATCGTGTCCCAGTCAGAGGTACTTCCCATTATGACTCCAACAATCGGATCCATTCTTTCCCCACCTTTATAAAAAATCTTAATAACAAAAAAGCTCGATATTTAACCTTCTCAACTAGTAGAGAAAGTTAGATATATCGAGCTCGGATTTGTCTATTTCCGATTCGTATATACACTTTCCCTCATAGTCCGATAATTTACGGTCATCGGGTAGAAACTTCTGGGCCATATTCCCAATTATATATGAGGTATATTTTAAATTAATTATTTACATGTTTATATTAACAATGAAGCTATCCCATGTCAACGTAAAATCGAACGATTTTTTTTAATAGTTCCTTATTGTTCGGTTTTTACAGAAGTTTTCCTTCAAATGTAATCATTCTTCCACACGGGACCTGTTCAACCACATTATTCCGGATCTCCTCCTTAAAAATTGGCTGTTCTGTTCTTCTAACCGGCATATACCCTTCCTTACTCATCCTGTCGAGACAATCATCAATTGTTTCATTTTCCTCAACAATAAACTTTTTCTTTTTTGGCTTAGATGTCATGCTCTTACCTCCATGCTCACAGTTCTATGTATTCTACATTCTACCACTATTTATGTAAAGATATCCTTTATATCAAAAGTGATTATTTTAGCAAATAAAAAAGAATGATAAACTAAGGAAATCCTTAATCATCATTCACAATATCAAAAAATTCAATATTTAGTTTTTCTTTTGGTTAGGTTATAAAACCTAAACGTTACTTATTCTCCTACTTAAAAGCCATAACTCTAATACGCTTATAATCTGCTTCCCATTGCTGATTCTTATATAAAATGGAACGTAAGCTATTTTCTACATTCTCTAACACCTTCGTTTCTACATCATCAGGCAATGAACCTAGAAAATCCGGCATAAACATTCGCAACCAGTATCTAAGCCCTTCTTCACCATCGAGAGCTGTTGATCTACTAAAATGTACCGCATATGTCACCTTAAAACCAACTTTCTCCATTAATGATGTATATTCACCAATACTAGGGAAATACCATGGAAGCGATTCACTTGTTACAGGATACCCCTCCTTTTCACACTGATTTCTAAACTCGTTGAAAAATCAGCTCTACATTACCAGCACTCCCAAATTCTGCAACAAAACGTCCTCCTTCCTTTAAGCTTTCAAACATCTTTTCTAAAGCTACCATTGGCTCTTTACCCAATGTAAAGTAGCATTTGAAAAAACAGCATCAAACTCTTCTTTAAAACCTAGTTCCAACACGTCTCTAACTTCAAAGTTAAATTGTTGATACTTTTCTTTAGCTTTCACTATCATCGGCACAGATTGATCCACACCTAATACAGATACACCTAAGCGATCCAATATACTCATTAAATCGCCAGTTCCACATCCAACATCAAGTATTCTCTCATCTTGCATAGGATTTAACAGCTCTACTAAATCTTGTCCATACTCAGAGACAAATGAATGATGTTGATCATATAAATTCGCATCCCAATTATTTCTTCTCTCCATTTCGCACCCGCCTATATGTTTTCTTTAATATAACATTTTTTGTAAAAAGTTGGTATTTCGCTAAACCCTTTGACTTGTGACTATTGTTTTATTCAAACAAAAAAAGACCAGTATCTCTACTGATCTTTTCTTCCTCTTTTTACTTGGCAACGTCTACTCTCACAGGGGGAAACCCCCAACTACCATCGACACTGAGAGCTTAACTTCCGTGTTCGGATTTCGGCTTGCGATAAGCGGCGAATCTCCGCGTCAGCTTGTTCGTTCAGATCCTCATGTGCCAAAATCGTACACTCCGGTCTTCTCTCTCTGCACTTCCTTACTTGCACAGGATGTGCTGACTTCTACGTTACCACAGGACGTGGCGCTCTTAGTAGAAGTTCCTTGATCTGCTTCTCCCAAGCCTCAGGCTAGTAAGTGTATTTTGTTCCAACCTCTTTACGTGAAACCTTCGGTTTTTCTACATTTATTTAATTCAAACAAAAAAAGACCAGTATCTCTACTGATCTTTTCTTCCTCTTTTTACTTGGCAACGTCCTACTCTCACAGGGGAAACCCCCAACTACCATCGGCGCTGAGAGCTTAACTTCCGTGTTCGGATTTCGGCTTGCGATAAGCGGCGAATCTCCGCGTCAGCTTGTTCGTTCAGATCCTCATGTGCCAACTGCGCACATTCCGGTCTTCTCTCTCGGCGCTTCCTTGATCTTCTTGCTTCTCCCAAGCCTCAGGCTAGGAGTTATACTTTGTCTCTACATTTTTACAGAAAACCTTCGGTTTTGGGCAATAGTTTTTTAACACACAAAAAAAGACCAGTATCTCTACTGATCTTTCTACCTCTTCTTACTTGGCAACGTCCTACTCTCACAGGGGGAAACCCCCAACTACCATCGGCGCTGAAGAGCTTAACTTCCGTGTTCGGCATGGGAACGGGTGTGACCTCTTCGCCATCATCACCAAATAATATAGTTTACGGCTTCCGATAAACTTCACATTTCTGCGTCATCTCATTCGTCAACATCCTTACGTACTGAAGTACGTTGCGGTGTCTCCTCAATCGATTCCTTGAACTGTTCGTTTCTCGCAACCCTCTTAATATGAACTTTGATTGAAAGAATATATATTCCTTCAAAACTAGATAACGATACACAATTCAATTCACTAAGCATTCGCTTTATTGTTAGGTTAAGTCCTCGATCGATTAGTATCAGTCAGCTCCACACGTCACCGCGCTTCCACCTCTGACCTATCAACCTGATCATCTTTCAGGGATCTTACTAGCTTACGCTATGGGAAATCTCATCTTGAGGGGGGCTTCATGCTTAGATGCTTTCAGCACTTATCCCTTCCGCACATAGCTACCCAGCTATGCCTTTGGCAAGACAACTGGTACACCAGCGGTGCGTCCATCCCGGTCCTCTCGTACTAAGGACAGCTCCTCTCAAATTTCCTACGCCCACGACGGATAGGGACCGAACTGTCTCACGACGTTCTGAACCCAGCTCGCGTACCGCTTTAATGGGCGAACAGCCCAACCCTTGGGACCGACTACAGCCCCAGGATGCGATGAGCCGACATCGAGGTGCCAAACCTCCCCGTCGATGTGGACTCTTGGGGGAGATAAGCCTGTTATCCCCGGGGTAGCTTTTATCCGTTGAGCGATGGCCCTTCCATGCGGAACCACCGGATCACTAAGCCCGACTTTCGTCCCTGCTCGACTTGTAGGTCTCGCAGTCAAGCTCCCTTGTGCCTTTACACTCTACGAATGATTTCCAACCATTCTGAGGGAACCTTTGGGCGCCTCCGTTACATTTTAGGAGGCGACCGCCCCAGTCAAACTGCCCACCTGACACTGTCTCCCAAGCCGATAAGGCTCGCGGGTTAGAATTTCAATACAGCCAGGGTAGTATCCCACCGACGCCTCCACCGAAGCTAGCGCTCCGGCTTCTCAGGCTCCTACCTATCCTGTACAAGCTGTACCAAAATTCAATATCAGGCTACAGTAAAGCTCCACGGGGTCTTTCCGTCCTGTCGCGGGTAACCTGCATCTTCACAGGTACTATAATTTCACCGAGTCTCTCGTTGAGACAGTGCCCAGATCGTTACGCCTTTCGTGCGGGTCGGAACTTACCCGACAAGGAATTTCGCTACCTTAGGACCGTTATAGTTACGGCCGCCGTTTACTGGGGCTTCGGTTCAAAGCTTCGCTTGCGCTAACCTCTCCCCTTAACCTTCCAGCACCGGGCAGGCGTCAGCCCCTATACTTCGCCTTGCGGCTTCGCAGAGACCTGTGTTTTTGCTAAACAGTCGCCTGGGCCTATTCACTGCGGCTTTTCCGGGCTATTCACCCTAAAAAGCACCCCTTCTCCCGAAGTTACGGGGTCATTTTGCCGAGTTCCTTAACGAGAGTTCTCTCGCTCACCTTAGGATTCTCTCCTCGCCTACCTGTGTCGGTTTGCGGTACGGGCACCTCTCACCTCGCTAGAGGCTTTTCTTGGCAGTGTGGAATCAGGAACTTCGGTACTATAGTTCCCTCGCCATCACAGCTCAGCTTATGTGACAATGGGATTTGCCTCATTGTCAGCCTAACTGCTTGGACGCGCATATCCAACAGCGCGCTTACCCTATCCTTCTGCGTCCCCCCATTGCTCAAATGGTGAGGAGGTGGTACAGGAATTTCTACCTGTTGGCCATCGCCTACGCCTTTCGGCCTCGGCTTAGGTCCCGACTAACCCTGAGCGGACGAGCCTTCCTCAGGAAACCTTAGGCATTCGGTGGAGGGGATTCTCACCCCTCTTTCGCTACTCATACCGGCATTCTCACTTCTAAGCGCTCCACCAGTCCTTACGGTCTGGCTTCTCAGCCCTTAGAACGCTCTCCTACCACTGTTCGTAAGAACAGTCCACAGCTTCGGTGATACGTTTAGCCCCGGTACATTTTCGGCGCAGAGTCACTCGACCAGTGAGCTATTACGCACTCTTTAAATGGTGGCTGCTTCTAAGCCAACATCCTGGTTGTCTAAGCAACTCCACATCCTTTTCCACTTAACGTATACTTTGGGACCTTAGCTGGTGGTCTGGGCTGTTTCCCTCTTGACTACGGATCTTATCACTCGCAGTCTGACTCCTGAACATAAGTCTTTGGCATTCGGAGTTTGACTGAATTCGGTAACCCGATGGGGGCCCCTAGTCCAATCAGTGCTCTACCTCCAAGACTCTCATTTCAAGGCTAGCCCTAAAGCTATTTCGGAGAGAACCAGCTATCTCCAGGTTCGATTGGAATTTCTCCGCTACCCACACCTCATCCCCGCACTTTTCAACGTGCGTGGGTTCGGGCCTCCATTCAGTGTTACCTGAACTTCACCCTGGACATGGGTAGATCACCTGGTTTCGGGTCTACGACCACGTACTCTGCACGCCCTATTCAGACTCGCTTTCGCTGCGGCTCCGTCTTATCAACTTAACCTTGCACGGGATCGTAACTCGCCGGTTCATTCTACAAAAGGCACGCCATTACCCATTAACGGGCTTTGACTACTTGTAGGCACACGGTTTCAGGATCTCTTTCACTCCCCTTCCGGGGTGCTTTTCACCTTTCCCTCACGGTACTGGTTCACTATCGGTCACTAGGGAGTATTTAGCCTTGGGAGATGGTCCTCCCTGCTTCCGACGGGATTTCTCGTGTCCCGCCGTACTCAGGATCCACTCTGGAGGGAACGAAGTTTCAACTACAGGGTTGTTACCTTCTTTGACGGGCCTTTCCAGACCTCTTCATTTACTCCGTTCCTTTGTAACTCCGTATAGAGTGTCCTACAACCCCAAGAGGCAAGCCTCTTGGTTTGGGCTAATTCCGTTTCGCTCGCCGCTACTCAGGAAATCGCGTTTGCTTTCTCTTCCTCCGGGTACTTAGATGTTTCAGTTCCCCGGGTCTGCCTTTATTACCCTATGTATTCAGGTAAAAATACTACTCCATTACGAGCAGTGGGTTTCCCCATTCGGAAATCTCCGGATCAAAGCTTACTTACAGCTCCCCGAAGCATATCGGTGTTAGTACCGTCCTTCATCGGCTCCTAGTGCCAAGGCATCCACCGTGCGCCCTTAACAACTTAACCTTTGACATCAAAGATGTCACTTACATTATTAAGAGAATCACTAAACTAAGCGTTTAAACTCAGTGAATTACTTGAATTGTTTTTCGTTATCTAGTTTTCAAGGAACATAAATCACAGGATAATCAAATGCTGAATGCATTTTCACTCCTATGTGTTTTCTTACTTATTGAAAGATCGTATGATCTCTCAAAACTAAACAAAATACCAAGCATGCCTCATATCCTTAGAAAGGAGGTGATCCAGCCGCACCTTCCGATACGGCTACCTTGTTACGACTTCACCCCAATCATCTGTCCCACCTTAGGCGGCTGGCTCCAAAAGGTTACCCCACCGACTTCGGGTGTTACAAACTCTCGTGGTGTGACGGGCGGTGTGTACAAGGCCCGGGAACGTATTCACCGCGGCATGCTGATCCGCGATTACTAGCGATTCCGGCTTCATGCAGGCGAGTTGCAGCCTGCAATCCGAACTGAGAATGGTTTTATGGGATTCGCTTGACTTCGCAGTCTTGCAGCCCTTTGTACCATCCATTGTAGCACGTGTGTAGCCCAGGTCATAAGGGGCATGATGATTTGACGTCATCCCCACCTTCCTCCGGTTTGTCACCGGCAGTCACCTTAGAGTGCCCAACTGAATGCTGGCAACTAAGATCAAGGGTTGCGCTCGTTGCGGGACTTAACCCAACATCTCACGACACGAGCTGACGACAACCATGCACCACCTGTCACTTCGTCCCCCGAAGGGGAACCTTCTATCTCTAGAAGTAGCGAAGGATGTCAAGACCTGGTAAGGTTCTTCGCGTTGCTTCGAATTAAACCACATGCTCCACCGCTTGTGCGGGCCCCCGTCAATTCCTTTGAGTTTCAGTCTTGCGACCGTACTCCCCAGGCGGAGTGCTTAATGCGTTTGCTGCAGCACTAAAGGGCGGAAACCCTCTAACACTTAGCACTCATCGTTTACGGCGTGGACTACCAGGGTATCTAATCCTGTTCGCTCCCCACGCTTTCGCGCCTCAGCGTCAGTTACAGACCAGAGAGTCGCCTTCGCCACTGGTGTTCCTCCACATCTCTACGCATTTCACCGCTACACGTGGAATTCCACTCTCCTCTTCTGCACTCAAGTTCCCCAGTTTCCAATGACCCTCCACGGTTGAGCCGTGGGCTTTCACATCAGACTTAAGAAACCGCCTGCGCGCGCTTTACGCCCAATAATTCCGGACAACGCTTGCCACCTACGTATTACCGCGGCTGCTGGCACGTAGTTAGCCGTGGCTTTCTGGTTAGGTACCGTCAAGGTACCAGCAGTTACTCTGGTACTTGTTCTTCCCTAACAACAGAACTTTACGACCCGAAGGCCTTCATCGTTCACGCGGCGTTGCTCCGTCAGACTTTCGTCCATTGCGGAAGATTCCCTACTGCTGCCTCCCGTAGGAGTCTGGGCCGTGTCTCAGTCCCAGTGTGGCCGATCACCCTCTCAGGTCGGCTACGCATCGTTGCCTTGGTGAGCCGTTACCTCACCAACTAGCTAATGCGCCGCGGGTCCATCTGTAAGTGACAGCTAAAAGCCGTCTTTCAATTTTGAACCATGCGGTTCAAAATGTTATCCGGTATTAGCTCCGGTTTCCCGGAGTTATCCCAATCTTACAGGCAGGTTACCCACGTGTTACTCACCCGTCCGCCGCTAATCTTTGGGAGCAAGCTCCCTCAGATTCGCTCGACTTGCATGTATTAGGCACGCCGCCAGCGTTCGTCCTGAGCCAGGATCAAACTCTCCAATAAAGTGTTTGATATAGCTCATAAAAGTTTTGTACTATATAGTACGTTTTTGTTAATCGAAATTAACGTTGGCACGCTTGGTTTTGTTTAGTTTTCAAAGATCATTTATTGTTAACTCCTTTTTCGGAAGCAACTTTATTAGTATACCGTTCGAAACATAATAAGTCAACAACTTTTTTAAAAGTATTTTAAAATCAAATTTTTAATTCAGCCAATTAACGGCAGATATTTATAATAACTAACTATTTGTTTATTGTCAACTACTTAATTCATTTTTATCAAACAATAGCTTTTAATGGATTACCAAGGTAATAATAAAAACATCATGTTAACTGTTTTGGTTGAAAAAAATCACCTGAGAATTCTCATTAAAATTAAATCAAATTGCAAATAGTTATTCTTCATTAAACATTTCTGTCCCTAAATTGCAATCTCTTTACCATAAACAACAATTACAACTTGAAATTATTTCTGGAATTATAGATATAAATGGAAAGACAATAATCTTTAAATAGGAAATGCGTGAATCACATGTAATTCACGCTAAAATGTCTTAAATCATAGTTTGAAGTATTTTCCGGAAGGATAGAAAACGGTAAAGGGAGACTAAAATAAAAGCCTTGATATGCTTATATTGTCGTGCAATATACTTTACCAATCTTCTTTGTTCAATCTCCCCTACAACAACATCTATATTTAAAGCCACATTCGTTATCAAATGAATCCTTTGGTACATTAACATTGAGTTAAGTCTAATTTATCTTTGATTATCCTAAATTACCAACTATTCTCCAATGTCCACCAAAAATCTACATTGTTATACTTCTCCCTAGATTCCATTTGTCTTTGTTCTTTGGGAAAGGAAAAACCTTCGGTTTTTATTTTTTCACACAAAAAAAGACCAGTATCTCTACTGATCTTTTCTTCCTCTTTTCACTTGGCAACGTCCTACTCTCACAGGGGGAAACCCCCAACTACCATCGGCGCTGAAGAGCTTAACTTCCGTGTTCGGCATGGGAACGGGTGTGACCTCTTCGCCATCATCACCAAATAATATAGTTTACGGCTTCCGATAAACTTCACATTTCTGCGTCA
>NZ_CM147865.1:4232500-4235000 GCF_055808295.1 Metabacillus sp. KJ11-3
ACGCCATTACCCATTAACGGGCTTTGACTACTTGTAGGCACACGGTTTCAGGATCTCTTTCACTCCCCTTCCGGGGTGCTTTTCACCTTTCCCTCACGGTACTGGTTCACTATCGGTCACTAGGGAGTATTTAGCCTTGGGAGATGGTCCTCCCTGCTTCCGACGGGATTTCTCGTGTCCCGCCGTACTCAGGATCCACTCTGGAGGGAACGAAGTTTCAACTACAGGGTTGTTACCTTCTTTGACGGGCCTTTCCAGACCTCTTCATTTACTCCGTTCCTTTGTAACTCCGTATAGAGTGTCCTACAACCCCAAGAGGCAAGCCTCTTGGTTTGGGCTAATTCCGTTTCGCTCGCCGCTACTCAGGAAATCGCGTTTGCTTTCTCTTCCTCCGGGTACTTAGATGTTTCAGTTCCCCGGGTCTGCCTTTATTACCCTATGTATTCAGGTAAAAATACTACTCCATTACGAGCAGTGGGTTTCCCCATTCGGAAATCTCCGGATCAAAGCTTACTTACAGCTCCCCGAAGCATATCGGTGTTAGTACCGTCCTTCATCGGCTCCTAGTGCCAAGGCATCCACCGTGCGCCCTTAACAACTTAACCTTTGACATCAAAGATGTCACTTACATTATTAAGAGAATCACTAAACTAAGCGTTTAAACTCAGTGAATTACTTGAATTGTTTTTCGTTATCTAGTTTTCAAGGAACATAAATCACAGGATAATCAAATGCTGAATGCATTTTCACTCCTATGTGTTTTCTTACTTATTGAAAGATCGTATGATCTCTCAAAACTAAACAAAATACCAAGCATGCCTCATATCCTTAGAAAGGAGGTGATCCAGCCGCACCTTCCGATACGGCTACCTTGTTACGACTTCACCCCAATCATCTGTCCCACCTTAGGCGGCTGGCTCCAAAAGGTTACCCCACCGACTTCGGGTGTTACAAACTCTCGTGGTGTGACGGGCGGTGTGTACAAGGCCCGGGAACGTATTCACCGCGGCATGCTGATCCGCGATTACTAGCGATTCCGGCTTCATGCAGGCGAGTTGCAGCCTGCAATCCGAACTGAGAATGGTTTTATGGGATTCGCTTGACTTCGCAGTCTTGCAGCCCTTTGTACCATCCATTGTAGCACGTGTGTAGCCCAGGTCATAAGGGGCATGATGATTTGACGTCATCCCCACCTTCCTCCGGTTTGTCACCGGCAGTCACCTTAGAGTGCCCAACTGAATGCTGGCAACTAAGATCAAGGGTTGCGCTCGTTGCGGGACTTAACCCAACATCTCACGACACGAGCTGACGACAACCATGCACCACCTGTCACTTCGTCCCCCGAAGGGGAACCTTCTATCTCTAGAAGTAGCGAAGGATGTCAAGACCTGGTAAGGTTCTTCGCGTTGCTTCGAATTAAACCACATGCTCCACCGCTTGTGCGGGCCCCCGTCAATTCCTTTGAGTTTCAGTCTTGCGACCGTACTCCCCAGGCGGAGTGCTTAATGCGTTTGCTGCAGCACTAAAGGGCGGAAACCCTCTAACACTTAGCACTCATCGTTTACGGCGTGGACTACCAGGGTATCTAATCCTGTTCGCTCCCCACGCTTTCGCGCCTCAGCGTCAGTTACAGACCAGAGAGTCGCCTTCGCCACTGGTGTTCCTCCACATCTCTACGCATTTCACCGCTACACGTGGAATTCCACTCTCCTCTTCTGCACTCAAGTTCCCCAGTTTCCAATGACCCTCCACGGTTGAGCCGTGGGCTTTCACATCAGACTTAAGAAACCGCCTGCGCGCGCTTTACGCCCAATAATTCCGGACAACGCTTGCCACCTACGTATTACCGCGGCTGCTGGCACGTAGTTAGCCGTGGCTTTCTGGTTAGGTACCGTCAAGGTACCAGCAGTTACTCTGGTACTTGTTCTTCCCTAACAACAGAACTTTACGACCCGAAGGCCTTCATCGTTCACGCGGCGTTGCTCCGTCAGACTTTCGTCCATTGCGGAAGATTCCCTACTGCTGCCTCCCGTAGGAGTCTGGGCCGTGTCTCAGTCCCAGTGTGGCCGATCACCCTCTCAGGTCGGCTACGCATCGTTGCCTTGGTGAGCCGTTACCTCACCAACTAGCTAATGCGCCGCGGGTCCATCTGTAAGTGACAGCTAAAAGCCGTCTTTCAATTTTGAACCATGCGGTTCAAAATGTTATCCGGTATTAGCTCCGGTTTCCCGGAGTTATCCCAATCTTACAGGCAGGTTACCCACGTGTTACTCACCCGTCCGCCGCTAATCTTTGGGAGCAAGCTCCCTCAGATTCGCTCGACTTGCATGTATTAGGCACGCCGCCAGCGTTCGTCCTGAGCCAGGATCAAACTCTCCAATAAAGTGTTTGATATAGCTCATAAAAGTTTTGTACTATATAGTACGTTTTTGTTAATCGAAATTAACGTTGGCACGCTTGGTTTTGTTTAGTTTTCAAAGATCATTTATTGTTAACTCCT
>NZ_CM147865.1:4240000-4430000 GCF_055808295.1 Metabacillus sp. KJ11-3
AAGGGCGGAAACCCTCTAACACTTAGCACTCATCGTTTACGGCGTGGACTACCAGGGTATCTAATCCTGTTCGCTCCCCACGCTTTCGCGCCTCAGCGTCAGTTACAGACCAGAGAGTCGCCTTCGCCACTGGTGTTCCTCCACATCTCTACGCATTTCACCGCTACACGTGGAATTCCACTCTCCTCTTCTGCACTCAAGTTCCCCAGTTTCCAATGACCCTCCACGGTTGAGCCGTGGGCTTTCACATCAGACTTAAGAAACCGCCTGCGCGCGCTTTACGCCCAATAATTCCGGACAACGCTTGCCACCTACGTATTACCGCGGCTGCTGGCACGTAGTTAGCCGTGGCTTTCTGGTTAGGTACCGTCAAGGTACCAGCAGTTACTCTGGTACTTGTTCTTCCCTAACAACAGAACTTTACGACCCGAAGGCCTTCATCGTTCACGCGGCGTTGCTCCGTCAGACTTTCGTCCATTGCGGAAGATTCCCTACTGCTGCCTCCCGTAGGAGTCTGGGCCGTGTCTCAGTCCCAGTGTGGCCGATCACCCTCTCAGGTCGGCTACGCATCGTTGCCTTGGTGAGCCGTTACCTCACCAACTAGCTAATGCGCCGCGGGTCCATCTGTAAGTGACAGCTAAAAGCCGTCTTTCAATTTTGAACCATGCGGTTCAAAATGTTATCCGGTATTAGCTCCGGTTTCCCGGAGTTATCCCAATCTTACAGGCAGGTTACCCACGTGTTACTCACCCGTCCGCCGCTAATCTTTGGGAGCAAGCTCCCTCAGATTCGCTCGACTTGCATGTATTAGGCACGCCGCCAGCGTTCGTCCTGAGCCAGGATCAAACTCTCCAATAAAGTGTTTGATATAGCTCATAAAAGTTTTGTACTATATAGTACGTTTTTGTTAATCGAAATTAACGTTGGCACGCTTGGTTTTGTTTAGTTTTCAAAGATCATTTTCAGCTTGTCCAGTACCTTAATTACGACCGGAATTAAATCTTAACATATTCATAAAACATCGTCAACAATAAAGTTGAAATTTTATATATCTTACTAAGTCAGGGAACTTTAACTTCCTGCGACTAGATTTATATCTTACCAACCAAACTAATATTAATCAACTGGTATTTTTAGGAATATAGTTCATCTACGAAATGTTAGATACCTCTGTCCCAGATAATTTAAGATTGTATATACACATGCAGAAAGTAAGATGGATAACTCACTTCCTAATATAGTTGATTTAAATATATCCCTAAACAAAAGATGATACCCTATAGGATACGATATAAAGTAACTTCCTAATATAACTATAGTAAAAAGTAGTATTCCCTTTTTATTTTCAACATTACTTTTAAATGTAAAGTTACGGTTCATATAATAGCTCACTACTGCCCCCAAGCTATTTCCGATAAATGTTGAACTCCAATATGATAATTTAAGCACTTCAAACAGTAGAAATATGATTGATATTCCTATAATAGTATTTAACACCCCAACAAGAATGTACCTAATAAAAGTACTTGATTTATTAAAGTAATTCTCTATGATCTCCACCATTTGATTCTAAATTCCTCTCCATCAATTGTTGGGTCAAGTTAAGAGTATTAACATCAATACTATATCTTGGCCGCCTTTTGGATTCTTTATAAACCTTACCAATATATTCTCCAATCAATCCAATCGCAATTAGCTGCAATCCTCCTATTAGCCAGATAGATGTAATAAGTGATGTCCAACCAGTTTGTGTTTCTCCAAGAAATTTTAATGTAATAAAATAAGTCCCAAATAACAGGCTAGTGATAAAAGATAGTATTCCTACCAGCATTACAAACCTTATAGGTGTAACAGAGAATGACGTAATCCCTTCAAATGCAAATGACAGCATTCTTTTTAGTGGATATTTTGTATCACCTGCGAGTCTTTCTTTACGGTTATAGTAAATAGATGTTGATGGAAAACCTAATAAAGGAACAATCCCTCTCAAAAACAAATTAACTTCCTCAAATTTTTCTAACTCTTCAACTGCTCTCTTACTCATTAACCGAAAATCTGCATGGTTATAGACAAGGTTTACCCCTAGCCTTTGCATCAGTTTATAGAAACCTAATGCTGTAGCTTTTTTGAAGAATTTATCTGTGTCTCTTCTTTTCCTTACTCCATAAACAATATCAAATCCATCTTTAAACTTTTGCATAAAGTCCTTAATTACACCTACATCATCTTGTAAATCTGCATCAATTGAAATAACACAATCCGATGCTTTACTTGCAGTGATTAATCCAGCTAATAGTGCATTTTGATGGCCAACATTTCTTGCCAACTTTAATCCGTGAACAAATTCACTTTCCAAACTATTTT
The DNA here is from genome assembly GCF_055808295.1 of Metabacillus sp. KJ11-3. Lineage (NCBI taxonomy): Bacteria > Bacillati > Bacillota > Bacilli > Caryophanales > Bacillaceae > Metabacillus > Metabacillus sp. KJ11-3. Next base: position 4,242,365 of record NZ_CM147865.1, read on the forward strand.
TATATATGATCGACCATGTCCTGTCTCTACTTCCATCATCAACAAACAGAACTTTACTGTCTTCGGAGATGGTATTAGTCCCAATTAGGTAATTTATTTCCTCTAATAACACCGATATAGTTTCTGGTAACACTTCTTCTTCGTTATAACATGGAACAACAATTGTTAAAATAGGATCATTCATGGTAAAACCTCCAGCTTTATAAGACTTTATACAAGTAAATTTTCCAAGCGGATGACTTTGACTCGAATGTTCTCTCAAGTACCAATTGATTAATATCGCTGTTCTCAATTGGTACTGCTGAAAATATATACATTCCTCCCAAGTCTTTTAATGCTCCTGTATTTAATTCAAGGTTTTTTAACGTTTTCTTTGAATTCTTTTTAAACATATAATGTTTGCCAAGTTCATCTGTGAATAGATAACATCGCCCCCCACTCATCAAAATAGGTACGTATCGTTTTATTTTTCTCAAGCTCTTTTTCAATAATGGCTCTAAATTTGTACTTATATGATAAAGGGTAGAAATTATTATATGTATCAAGAGTGTAAAAACCGTTATATTGTGGTATGGAAGGATGAATACCAATACTCACAACCCTGTATTCTTCTTGTGGCAATCCAATATATTGCTTAATCTCTTTGAACTGCTCTTCAGCATAGAACTCTTTTACTGACGGTTTTTTATGATAAATAACCTCATCATTAAAGCCTAGTAGTATAACAACTTGAGCTATGATAAAAAATGTTGCTAGCGACTTCCAGCTATTTCTATGATTCCAAATTATTTTGAGCCCTAACCCAAACCCAACATATATGATCAATGGTCTTAAAAAATGAAACCTTGCAAAGTTAAAAGTGTCCAGGACATGAAATTTTTTGGTTAAAGGTAACCATCCCTTGTAAAACCAAAACGCATACCAGGCGGATAATAAGAAATTTAATATTAGGAAATATATAAACACCTTCTCTTCTTTCCATAACCTTTTTGAAATAATGATGATAAGAGAGAGAAATAAAACAGCTAGAACAAAAATTCCATGAACTGTCATTACATGTGTATGACCTAACACAAAATTTTTAAATGTTAATCTTATTACTCTCCACAAGGTTAGTCTTGCGTGAAAATATTCATCTCTACTATTTGGCTCTTCATCAAATATAAAAGAGTAAACTAATCGATACTCAACTATTAAATACAGTGCTGTCATGTAGCAAAGTGAAAATAAAAAATAATAATTTCGTTTTCCTCTAATAAAATCAACAACCCAGAAAACACCCATCCCAAATAAAAAAAAGAAAAATCCTAAAACAACACTGGAGTAAAAGGGTAAAAGGGTTAGAACAAGATATTGCTTCCATGTTCTAGTTCCGTTTCTTATATGTAAAAAGGACCATAGAGCAAGTGGCATTCCTAATGTGCTGAGCATTCCAGAAGGCCAAAAAGGTGTCAATGCAAATGCTAATGCAACCCCAACAGAAATAAGATGGTATTCTTGATTTTTTAAGAAGTGATCTTTTAGAAGTAAATACATCCCGATAAAAGCAAATATTCTAGTAATTGTTTGACTGAGTGCATAAGCAACCATAGTGGGAAACATAACATACAGCCACACAATCAAGCTGAGTTCAGTACCATACGCATTTCTGGGAAGCCCATTAATCACTTGAGAGATTGTTGCATTAGTTGAACCTAATAGTTGCCCACTTTCCCTCAAAACCTTATACCAGGCCATATTAGAATCTAAATTGTCATGAACACGAATATGGGCATTCTCTCCTAAAAAATATAATGGAGATAGATATATACAGATAATAAATAAAGCCAATAAGATTAAAACTTTCTCTTTCCTCATTTCTTTAACACGCAACATCCACACCTCTAATTAGTGAACAAATATCTAATAGTACTTATTAAGATTTACAAAATCAGGATAAAAATACTAAAAAGTTAGATGAAAATATTCTAAAGAGAGTTAAAATAAAAAATTTCTTACCTGGTTCTTTTTTCAGGAGAAACCTCGGTTATCATTTCCCTTTGCACACAAAAAAGACCAGTATCTCTACTGATCTTTTTTCTACCTCTTCTTACTTGGCAACGTCCTACTCTCATAGGGGGAAACCCCCAACTACCATCGGCGCTGAAGAGCTTAACTTCCGTGTTCGGATTTCGGCTTGCGATAAGCGGCGAATCTCCGCGTCAGCTTGTTCGTTCAGATCCTCATGTGCCAACTGCGCACATTCCGGTCTTCTCTCTCGGCGCTTCCTTGATCTTCTTGCTTCTCCCAAGCCTCAGGCTAGGAGTTATACTTTGTCTCTACATTTTTACAGAAAACCTTCGGTTTTGGGCAATAGTTTTTTAACACACAAAAAAAGACCAGTATCTCTACTGATCTTTCTACCTCTTCTTACTTGGCAACGTCCTACTCTCACAGGGGGAAACCCCCAACTACCATCGGCGCTGAAGAGCTTAACTTCCGTGTTCGGCATGGGAACGGGTGTGACCTCTTCGCCATCATCACCAAATAATATAGTTTACGGCTTCCGATAAACATCACATTTCTGCGTCATCTCATTCGTCAACATCCTCACGTACTGAAGTACTCTCCGGTGTCTCCTCAATCGATTCCTTGAACTGTTCGTTTCTCGAAACCCTCTTAATATGAACTTTGATTGAAAGAATATATATTCCTTCAAAACTAGATAACGATACACAATTCAATTCACTAAGCATTCGCTTTATTGTTAGGTTAAGTCCTCGATCGATTAGTATCAGTCAGCTCCACACGTCACCGCGCTTCCACCTCTGACCTATCAACCTGATCATCTTTCAGGGATCTTACTAGCTTACGCTATGGGAAATCTCATCTTGAGGGGGGCTTCATGCTTAGATGCTTTCAGCACTTATCCCTTCCGCACATAGCTACCCAGCTATGCCTTTGGCAAGACAACTGGTACACCAGCGGTGCGTCCATCCCGGTCCTCTCGTACTAAGGACAGCTCCTCTCAAATTTCCTACGCCCACGACGGATAGGGACCGAACTGTCTCACGACGTTCTGAACCCAGCTCGCGTACCGCTTTAATGGGCGAACAGCCCAACCCTTGGGACCGACTACAGCCCCAGGATGCGATGAGCCGACATCGAGGTGCCAAACCTCCCCGTCGATGTGGACTCTTGGGGGAGATAAGCCTGTTATCCCCGGGGTAGCTTTTATCCGTTGAGCGATGGCCCTTCCATGCGGAACCACCGGATCACTAAGCCCGACTTTCGTCCCTGCTCGACTTGTAGGTCTCGCAGTCAAGCTCCCTTGTGCCTTTACACTCTACGAATGATTTCCAACCATTCTGAGGGAACCTTTGGGCGCCTCCGTTACATTTTAGGAGGCGACCGCCCCAGTCAAACTGCCCACCTGACACTGTCTCCCAGCCCGATCAGGGCTGTGGGTTAGAATTTCAATACAGCCAGGGTAGTATCCCACCGACGCCTCCACCGAAGCTAGCGCTCCGGCTTCTCAGGCTCCTACCTATCCTGTACAAGCTGTACCAAAATTCAATATCAGGCTACAGTAAAGCTCCACGGGGTCTTTCCGTCCTGTCGCGGGTAACCTGCATCTTCACAGGTACTATAATTTCACCGAGTCTCTCGTTGAGACAGTGCCCAGATCGTTACGCCTTTCGTGCGGGTCGGAACTTACCCGACAAGGAATTTCGCTACCTTAGGACCGTTATAGTTACGGCCGCCGTTTACTGGGGCTTCGGTTCAAAGCTTCGCTTGCGCTAACCTCTCCCCTTAACCTTCCAGCACCGGGCAGGCGTCAGCCCCTATACTTCGCCTTACGGCTTCGCAGAGACCTGTGTTTTTGCTAAACAGTCGCCTGGGCCTATTCACTGCGGCTTTTCCGGGCTATTCACCCTAAAAAGCACCCCTTCTCCCGAAGTTACGGGGTCATTTTGCCGAGTTCCTTAACGAGAGTTCTCTCGCTCACCTTAGGATTCTCTCCTCGCCTACCTGTGTCGGTTTGCGGTACGGGCACCTCTCACCTCGCTAGAGGCTTTTCTTGGCAGTGTGGAATCAGGAACTTCGGTACTATAGTTCCCTCGCCATCACAGCTCAGCTTATGTGACAATGGGATTTGCCTCATTGTCAGCCTAACTGCTTGGACGCGCATATCCAACAGCGCGCTTACCCTATCCTTCTGCGTCCCCCCATTGCTCAAATGGTGAGGAGGTGGTACAGGAATTTCTACCTGTTGGCCATCGCCTACGCCTTTCGGCCTCGGCTTAGGTCCCGACTAACCCTGAGCGGACGAGCCTTCCTCAGGAAACCTTAGGCATTCGGTGGAGGGGATTCTCACCCCTCTTTCGCTACTCATACCGGCATTCTCACTTCTAAGCGCTCCACCAGTCCTTACGGTCTGGCTTCTCAGCCCTTAGAACGCTCTCCTACCACTGTTCGTAAGAACAGTCCACAGCTTCGGTGATACGTTTAGCCCCGGTACATTTTCGGCGCAGAGTCACTCGACCAGTGAGCTATTACGCACTCTTTAAATGGTGGCTGCTTCTAAGCCAACATCCTGGTTGTCTAAGCAACTCCACATCCTTTTCCACTTAACGTATACTTTGGGACCTTAGCTGGTGGTCTGGGCTGTTTCCCTCTTGACTACGGATCTTATCACTCGCAGTCTGACTCCTGAACATAAGTCTTTGGCATTCGGAGTTTGACTGAATTCGGTAACCCGATGGGGGCCCCTAGTCCAATCAGTGCTCTACCTCCAAGACTCTCATTTCAAGGCTAGCCCTAAAGCTATTTCGGAGAGAACCAGCTATCTCCAGGTTCGATTGGAATTTCTCCGCTACCCACACCTCATCCCCGCACTTTTCAACGTGCGTGGGTTCGGGCCTCCATTCAGTGTTACCTGAACTTCACCCTGGACATGGGTAGATCACCTGGTTTCGGGTCTACGACCACGTACTCATTCGCCCTATTCAGACTCGCTTTCGCTGCGGCTCCGTCTTATCAACTTAACCTTGCACGGGATCGTAACTCGCCGGTTCATTCTACAAAAGGCACGCCATTACCCATTAACGGGCTTTGACTACTTGTAGGCACACGGTTTCAGGATCTCTTTCACTCCCCTTCCGGGGTGCTTTTCACCTTTCCCTCACGGTACTGGTTCACTATCGGTCACTAGGGAGTATTTAGCCTTGGGAGATGGTCCTCCCTGCTTCCGACGGGATTTCTCGTGTCCCGTCGTACTCAGGATCCACTCTGGAGGGAACGAAGTTTCAACTACAGGGTTGTTACCTTCTTTGACGGGCCTTTCCAGACCTCTTCATTTACTCCGTTCCTTTGTAACTCCGTATAGAGTGTCCTACAACCCCAAGAGGCAAGCCTCTTGGTTTGGGCTAATTCCGTTTCGCTCGCCGCTACTCAGGAAATCGCGTTTGCTTTCTCTTCCTCCGGGTACTTAGATGTTTCAGTTCCCCGGGTCTGCCTTTATCACCCTATGTATTCAGGTGAAAATACTACTCCATTACGAGCAGTGGGTTTCCCCATTCGGAAATCTCCGGATCAAAGCTTACTTACAGCTCCCCGAAGCATATCGGTGTTAGTACCGTCCTTCATCGGCTCCTAGTGCCAAGGCATCCACCGTGCGCCCTTAACAACTTAACCTTTGACATCAAAGATGTCACTTACATTATTAAGAGAATCACTAAACTAAGCGTTTAAACTCAGTGAATTACTTGAATTGTTTTTCGTTATCTAGTTTTCAAGGAACATAAATCACAGGATAATCAAATGCTGAATGCATTTTCACTCCTATGTGTTTTCTTACTTATTGAAAGATCGGATGATCTCTCAAAACTAAACAAAATACCAAGCATGCCTCATATCCTTAGAAAGGAGGTGATCCAGCCGCACCTTCCGATACGGCTACCTTGTTACGACTTCACCCCAATCATCTGTCCCACCTTAGGCGGCTGGCTCCAAAAGGTTACCCCACCGACTTCGGGTGTTACAAACTCTCGTGGTGTGACGGGCGGTGTGTACAAGGCCCGGGAACGTATTCACCGCGGCATGCTGATCCGCGATTACTAGCGATTCCGGCTTCATGCAGGCGAGTTGCAGCCTGCAATCCGAACTGAGAATGGTTTTATGGGATTCGCTTGACTTCGCAGTCTTGCAGCCCTTTGTACCATCCATTGTAGCACGTGTGTAGCCCAGGTCATAAGGGGCATGATGATTTGACGTCATCCCCACCTTCCTCCGGTTTGTCACCGGCAGTCACCTTAGAGTGCCCAACTGAATGCTGGCAACTAAGATCAAGGGTTGCGCTCGTTGCGGGACTTAACCCAACATCTCACGACACGAGCTGACGACAACCATGCACCACCTGTCACTTCGTCCCCCGAAGGGGAACCTTCTATCTCTAGAAGTAGCGAAGGATGTCAAGACCTGGTAAGGTTCTTCGCGTTGCTTCGAATTAAACCACATGCTCCACCGCTTGTGCGGGCCCCCGTCAATTCCTTTGAGTTTCAGTCTTGCGACCGTACTCCCCAGGCGGAGTGCTTAATGCGTTTGCTGCAGCACTAAAGGGCGGAAACCCTCTAACACTTAGCACTCATCGTTTACGGCGTGGACTACCAGGGTATCTAATCCTGTTCGCTCCCCACGCTTTCGCGCCTCAGCGTCAGTTACAGACCAGAGAGTCGCCTTCGCCACTGGTGTTCCTCCACATCTCTACGCATTTCACCGCTACACGTGGAATTCCACTCTCCTCTTCTGCACTCAAGTTCCCCAGTTTCCAATGACCCTCCACGGTTGAGCCGTGGGCTTTCACATCAGACTTAAGAAACCGCCTGCGCGCGCTTTACGCCCAATAATTCCGGACAACGCTTGCCACCTACGTATTACCGCGGCTGCTGGCACGTAGTTAGCCGTGGCTTTCTGGTTAGGTACCGTCAAGGTACCAGCAGTTACTCTGGTACTTGTTCTTCCCTAACAACAGAACTTTACGACCCGAAGGCCTTCATCGTTCACGCGGCGTTGCTCCGTCAGACTTTCGTCCATTGCGGAAGATTCCCTACTGCTGCCTCCCGTAGGAGTCTGGGCCGTGTCTCAGTCCCAGTGTGGCCGATCACCCTCTCAGGTCGGCTACGCATCGTTGCCTTGGTGAGCCGTTACCTCACCAACTAGCTAATGCGCCGCGGGTCCATCTGTAAGTGACAGCTAAAAGCCGTCTTTCAATTTTGAACCATGCGGTTCAAAATGTTATCCGGTATTAGCTCCGGTTTCCCGGAGTTATCCCAATCTTACAGGCAGGTTACCCACGTGTTACTCACCCGTCCGCCGCTAATCTTCGGGAGCAAGCTCCCTCAGATTCGCTCGACTTGCATGTATTAGGCACGCCGCCAGCGTTCGTCCTGAGCCAGGATCAAACTCTCCAATAAAGTGTTTGATATAGCTCTTAAAAAAGTTGTACTATATAGTACGTTTTTGTTAATCGAAATTAACGTTGGCACGCTTGGTTTTGTTTAGTTTTCAAAGATCATTTGTTTGTCGTTCTCTCAGAAGCGACTTTATTAATATAACATGTAGTCATCTACGAAGTCAACATGTTTTTTCCGTCAATCGAAAGCAACTGAATGCCTACCGGATGACTTTTACTACTATATCAGCTACACATCATATAGTCAACAATAAATTTTACATTAGAAAAGCGCAAGCGCCTTGGTCAGCCCTAGTTCAAATAAAACAATTTGGAGTAGAAGGCGTTCTTCGCTCTTCAATTCCAAATTGCTAGACACTAAAACTAAGTACAAAATTTTATTCTTTCTGATAGTAAAAAAAGGAAGCAAATGCTCCCTTCTCAAATCGTTATTAAGCTAAGAATATAAAATATAGAATAAAGATAACAAACAAACCGTACATAACAGGATGGATATCTTTCGCTTTACCCTTCATCATCATTGTGATTGGATAAAAGATAAAACCAACAGCAATCCCTGTTGCAATGCTGTATGCTAATGGCATTGTAATAATAGTTAAAAATGCTGGTACTGCAATTTCAAAACGATTCCAATCAATATTACCAAGTGATGCTACCATTAATGCTCCTACAATAATCAATGCTGGTGCAGTTACTGCAGATGTAATAACTCCTAGTAACGGAGAGAAAAACAAAGCTAATAGGAATAATATGGCTGTTACAACAGAGGCAAAACCTGATCGTGCACCTGCAGCAACCCCTGCAGAAGATTCAACATATGATGTTGTCGTAGATGTACCTAAGATAGAACCTACAACCGTAGCAGCTGAGTCGGCGAACAACGCTTTCCCTGCTCTTGGTAATTTATTGTCTTTCATTAGTCCCGCTTGGTTCGCAACCCCAACTAATGTCCCAGCTGTATCAAAGAAATCCACGAATAAGAAAGTTAAAATAACAACAAGCATTTGAATTGTAAAGATCTGATCTAAATTCATAAATGCCTGCCCAAAAGTCGGTGCTAAGCTTGGTATTGCTCCAACCACCTTATCTGGTACAGCAATTTGGCTTGTGAACATCCCAACGATAGCTGTAATAAGCATTCCGTAAAAAATACCGCCTTTTACTCCACGAACCATTAATATAACAGTCACAAAAATACCGAAGATCGCAAGCAATGTTTGAGGATTTGTAAAATCACCTAAGCTAACTAATGTAGCATCATTATTAACGATAATTCCTGCGTTTTGAAAACCAACAAATGTTATAAATAAACCAATCCCAGCACTTACAGCGAACTTTAGCTCAGCCGGAATAGAATTAATAATTTTTTCACGTAATCCTGTTAGGGTTAGAAGAATAAAAATAACACCTGACACTAAAACCCCTGATAATGCCGTTTGCCAAGGTACTCCCATTGTCAATACAACTGTAAAAGAGAAAAATGCATTTAATCCCATACCCGGTGCTAAAGCGATAGGATACTTCGCTATGAGACCCATTAACAACGACCCGACTGCTGCTGCTATTGCGGTAGCTGTAAAGATGGCTCCTGTATCCATTCTCATATCAGCCGGCAAATCCGGAATGGATGTCATTGCCAATGTGTTCGGGTTAACAAATAAAATATAAGCCATAGATAAGAACGTTGTTAAACCACCAATAAATTCACGTCGATAATTTGTACCTAATTCATCAAACTGAAAAAACTTTTTCATAAATAGGTATTCCTCCTCAGTATTAGTTCATTAGCATATACGACTATTATCCCCATTAATATCCAAATAAAAAAGCGCCCAACATTACGTGAGCGCTTGACTAAAAAATATTAATGGCAGGTTTAATCGAACCATGCTATTAATACCTCGTAGTCAAGCCATTTACGGTAGCTTGGTAGAAACTTTCGAGCCATATCCTCGACATTATACGACGTATTCCGACTTATTTAATTCTAACTTCATTTTATCAGCACACCTTATTTTAGTCAACAAAAAAACGAACATTATTTTAAATAATGTTCGTTTTGTTCGTATTTTACTCCCACTCAATTGTTGCAGGTGGTTTGCTAGTAATGTCATACACCACACGATTAATGTGTTTAACTTCATTTACAATTCTTGTTGAAATAACCTCTAATACATCCCAAGGAATTCTGGCCCAATCAGATGTCATTCCATCAATTGATGTTACAGCTCTAATACCGATTGTGTAATCATATGTTCTTGCATCACCCATTACACCAACGCTTCGAATGTCAGGTAATACCGTAAAGTACTGCCAGATGTCACGATCGAGCCCTGCCTTTTTGATCTCTTCACGTAAGATATAGTCTGATTCACGAACAATCTCAAGTTTTTCATCCGTGATTTCTCCAAGCACACGGATTCCTAATCCTGGACCAGGGAACGGCTGTCTCCATACAATTTCATCAGGAATACCAAGTTCTGTTCCAAGAGCACGAACTTCATCTTTAAATAAAGTATTTAACGGCTCAATTAGTTGGAATTCCATATCTTCCGGCAGACCGCCTACGTTGTGATGGGATTTAATGGTTTGAGCTGTTGCTGTACCACTTTCAATAATATCTGTATAAAGAGTACCTTGAGCTAAAAATTCAATACCTTCCAATTTAGCCGACTCATCATCAAAAACATAAATAAACTCGTTACCAATGATTTTACGTTTTTGCTCAGGATCTGATACACCTTTTAGTTTATCTAAGAAACGATCCTTCGCGTCCACTTTAATAACATTCATGTTGAAGCCTTCACTAAAGGTCTTCATTACACTCTCCGCTTCGTTTTTACGCAGTAAGCCATGATCCACAAAGATACATGTTAATTGATCACCAATTGCCTTATGAATTAAAACTGCTACAACAGATGAATCAACTCCACCACTTAATGCACATAGAACTTTCTTATTTCCTACCTTTTGCTTCAGCTTGTCCGTTTCCATTTCAATAAAGTTTTCCATAGACCAGTTACCTGCACTGCCGCAAATATTGAAAACAAAGTTTTTAAGTAATTCATTTCCAAATTCAGAATGACGAACCTCAGGGTGGAATTGAACACCATAAAACTTACGATCTTCATTACTCATTGCTGCAAATGGGCAAGAAGTGCTTGTAGCATCCACATGGAACCCTTCCGGAATTTCTTGCACCAAATCACCATGACTCATCCAAACAACCTGCTGCTCAGGCAACTCTGTAAAAAGAGCCGGATTTCCATGCACATTTATTGTCGCTTTTCCGTATTCACGGTGATCTGCAGGAACAACCTTACCACCAAGTTTATGTGTCATAAGCTGCATTCCATAACAAATACCTAGTACAGGAATACCTAAATCAAAGATTTTCTCATCACAATCAAATGCATTTTCTCCATACACACTATTAGGTCCACCAGAAAGAATGATTCCCTTTGGATTCATTTGTTTAATTTCTTCTGCTGTAAGAGTGTGGGGATGTAACTCACTATACACTCCAAATTCACGGATACGTCTTGTGATTAACTGATTGTACTGACTTCCGAAGTCTAAAACTACTACCATTTCATGAATGTTTGCCACCATCGTCACCTCATCGTATATTTCATGCACTTATTAGTATGCTAAAAAGACCATAGTATCCATACAAAAGGTTCATAACCCAGGAAATACACCTATCCATCGTCTAAATAGCAAAAAACTAGAATCCACCTTCATCATGGACAATACATCCATGTATATTACACCTTTATGATGCAATAATTGAAGAAGGCAGAATTCTAGTTACATTACGAACTTATTCTGCCTTCATAGTCGGGTGATTTATGGTTACCCGGTAGAGACTCTCGATCCATATTATCGAGGATATATGAAGGTCTATTAATTTTTTTATTCTATCAATCTCACATGCAATTGGTCAAGATGATGTCCTTTTAATTAAATTTTCCCACAATTCAACTGATTTTCTCCATTCATCTTTTGCATCATCTTGTCTGTACAATGCCTTTTCATAGTTTTTGGTTAATGCCGTCATATGAACCATTTGAAAATACTCATCAATGTAACGCGCATATTCCCTTAAAGTTTGACCTTCTTTTCGTTTAATCCCTCGTCTTTCATACTGTTTTAACAGGGATTCATAGGCTTGGAAAAACACATCATCATCTGATCGATTCTTATATTTCATTACAATCAATCCCGGAAGCCACTTCATTCTTGTTCGATAGACGATAAAGATCAATAAAGCTCCCACAATTAACAGTATATACAAGCCCATACTACCTAAACGAAAATCACCTATGTTTACTCCAGAGTTGTTCGTTGAGGACGCAGTTTCTTCCTTTTCCACTTCCTCAGGCTTTTCGGGAGTTTGTTCAGGTTCTTTTTCTTCTTCTAAAACATTCTCAGGTTCCTCTTTATCCTCAGTTTTTGTTACATCCCTATAATCATTCGTTAACGTGTAAGGATTAACAAAACCTTTCGTTGGTTCAAAAGGTACCCAGCCAACACCATCAAAATATATTTCCACCCAAGAATGAGCATTATTGTTTGTCACAACATACTCTCTTTCATTATTCTCTGCCGTACTTACAAACTCACCTTCTGTATATCCTTTCACCCAACGTGCAGGAATATCGATGGCTCTTAATAAAACAATCATCGACGTTGAAAAATTATCACAATAGCCTTTAAATGTCTCAAATAAAAATTGATCTACATAATCCTGTTCAGCACCAGGAACAGGTATCTCTTCTTTATCATAGGTATATTCAGCACTACCTAAATAATCCTCTATCGCCTTCGCTTTATCAAACTGATTGTCCTTTGATTCTGTAATAGATACCGCAAGCTCCCGAACCCGCTCTGGTAGTGATTCAGGTAATTGTGTATACCTTTCTATAAAACCTTCTGGTACATCTTCAAAAGTTCGTACTTTCTTCATCTCATTTAATGGATATAACGGGAGATCATATGTGACGTCATAGGACAGGAAATCTTTCCTGGAACCCTCATCCTCCTGAAATGGGGAGATCATTTCCGAATTCCGATTAAGAAATAGCGGTAACCCCGATTCAGTTTTAACAGATGTTAAACCAAGAGGATAGATCACATGTAGATAACGATATTCTTGATTAATCGTAACACTGGATTCAAGGCTTTTTGTCTCTACTCTATCATCAAACCAGCTTAGCTCATCCGGAATGGAGCTAATTTCTTCCTGTACTGCTTCAGGATCAGAAGCCTGCCAACCCTTACCCGTGTATACATCCTTTGTTTCCACTCTCCAGTAATGCCTGTCTGTAGATGTATGTCTAAATACTTCAGTATCATCACTAACAAATGATCCTCCCAATGATTCATCATTCGGGCTATACCCAATCCTTTTTGTATCCCCTCCACCTCCATCTTGTTGCCCGACTGCTGTTATAAACGGAACAGGATCAGGCCATTGCGGTGAAGCTTTAGGTGCTAGAATGGCAAGTATCATTGAAAAGACAATGAAAACAAAAAGTGGCATAATCCAACGTAAAGAAGTGATTCGTTTCACTTTAAGATTTTCAAGCTTCTTTAATCGGTCAAAATAAAGCAGACCCAGCATAAAAAAACCAATTAACACGATTCTAACAATGGCATAGGTAGCGTCATAAGGTGTAAATGTGTCTAATACCGTAATATAAACGACAGTTAACACAAAGAAAAATAAAATTCTCTTCTGATATAAAATCCAATAATGAATCAAGTAGACCAAGAGCCAAAGCAGGATAAAGAATAGTAATGTCCGAAAATTTGGCGTCATTCCCATCCAATCTGCACTTGGAATAAGAGAGAAATTAAAGCCAATATCCCGTATTAAGTCACTTATCCATAAGAAACTGAAAAATACTCCTTCGAAATATAGTCCATGCAGCATAAACATAATGATGAACATCTTCACAGGAAATGTAATATACCAGTTCGTATGAAAAAACGTCATGAGAAAGCTGACACCAATAAAAAACACAAAGATAAAAGTATTTCCCGTATCGGTAAATGCATTTAGAGGTCTCAACCATTCCCATAACAAAATAAACGCAAACATATAGTATAAAAGAGCAACTGATTTTCCCTCAAAACTATTAGATGTCTTCACGGGCTGCTCACCTCTTTATAGTTTTGATCTTTCACAATTTGAAGTTGAATTTGACGTTGAGCCAACCTCTCGACTAACACATTTTCCTCTTTGGAGAGATTTTCATTTTTTTCTTTTACAAGGTATAAGATAAACATTCGTTGCTGTCCTGACAACAACTCCAATTTTCTGGTTAGATCAAGGGAAAGATTTGATGTAACAACAATGCTGGTAGATTGCTTTACCTCCGTATTCAATCTATTTTCCTCTAAGACAGTGGCAAAGGAGGTTTTACTTTCACAATCAACCTTGGCTAAATGATAGAATAAATTCCTTCTATGTTGTTCATCCAATTGCATTGGAAAAACTTGTGATTGCTCTCCAACCGAAACAAACCCTACTCTCGCTCCGCTTTTTGTAATAGCTTGAATCAGAGAGGCTGCATAAGATACAGCCGTTTCAAATAATGGCGAAGGGGTACGATCAAAAAAGATAACCACATCATGGCTTTGCATTTGTTCGAACTCTTTTGTCATAATTGAATCTCTTCTAGCTGTTGCCTTCCAATCAATCCATGCGAACTTGTCACCCGGTTGGTATTCCCTGACTCCTACTGCCATTGTTGAATCCTGCCAATATTTTGTTAAGGTTGATGCCGCCCCCTGTTCATATTGCTTTTGATTTGAATGATAGACAAGGTCAACAGTTGAAGGATACACTAAGAAATAATTTTCCGCCTCTACTGTTATTTCTTTTTCAATCAACCCAAAAAGATCTCCTGTTCTGAGACGAATTGATCTAAAATGATGTTCACCACGCGGCATCTCAAGAAGAGCATAACTAAATGACATTGTTTTATTAAACCAAGGGAAAAAGAGTTTCTTAGGCTCTTCCAATCTTTTCACACCCATTAGCTTTTCAGTTAATTCATCTTCAACAAGTAAGTAAAATAGCGGGAAGGGAAATGATCGCTTAATTGTAATTGTGCCAATTAATCGCTGGCCAACCGAAAATTGATCCTGATTAATTCGTCTCGTAACCCGGAATGAACGAATAGGGTAAATCATTAATAAAAGGGAGTAAATAGCAAAGGGAAGAAAGCTGTAAAATAAAAACCAGCTTACAAACCCACCTTGAAACATCGCATAACTAAACGCAATCAACGTAAAAAACAAGAGGGAAACAACCTTCCAGCCAGCCTTTAAACTCTTTAGGACATCACTCATTTACTTACTCATTGCCCTTTGCACTGGCACAGGCGTTTTTGAAATAATTTCCTTCACAATATCATCAGCACTTTTCCCTTCAAACTTGGCTTCCGGCCTCAAAATAATCCTGTGAGCTAATGTAAAAGGAGCTAAATACTGAATATCATCAGGAATAATATAATCACGTCCCACAATAAACGCATACGCCTGGGCAGCCTTCATTAATGCAATAGAAGCACGGGGACTGGCCCCTAGATAAACAGATGGGTGCAACCTTGATTTTGATGTCAAATCGATAATATAATTTTTAATCGTCCCATCAACATAGACAAATTGCATTTCATTTTGAAGTTCTACCAGCTCTTCTTTTGTAATCACACTATCAATTTTATGAATAGGTCTCTCTCTTTCAGCTAAGGTTAATACCTCTAATTCTTCAGCCTTTGTTGGGTAACCCATTCTAAGCTTAAATAAAAAACGGTCTAACTGGGCTTCCGGCAATGGATATGTTCCTTCATAATCAACTGGATTTTGAGTCGCCATTACAAAAAACGGTTTAGTAAGAACTCTGGTTACACCGTCTACTGTAATACTTCCTTCCTCCATTCCTTCAAGAAGTGCTGATTGAGTCTTTGGAGAGGTACGGTTAATTTCGTCCGCTAATATGATATTCCCAAAAATAGGACCTTCCCGAAATTCAAACTTTAATTCCTTTGGATTATAAATCGACACCCCAGTTACGTCTGAGGGCAATAAATCCGGTGTAAACTGTATTCTTTTGAATTCAGCACCTATTGATTTAGAAAGCGCACGAACCATCATTGTTTTTCCGACACCTGGAACATCCTCTAATAGAACATGTCCATTTGCCAGAATGGCCACCAGACTTAAAATACTTACATCTCTTTTACCAACCATAACATTTTCTATATTTTGAATAACTCGACCGAGTTTTGGATGCATTTCTTCAATTTGAGACATCATTTTCCTCCTACGGTGAAATTCTATCTATCTTCTATTATAGTATTCTTTAGAAACGAAGCGAAACCCTTTTGCATTTAGTAATATGTACTACAAAAAAAGTGTCCCATTGAACTAATCAACTAAGACACTAATAGTAAGGAGTTTATCCTAGGCACATCATTCCAATTCGACTTGTACAGGAAATGTTAACGTAATAACAGTCCCTTCACCGACCTGTGAACTTACATGAATATCACCGTTATGCAGTTTTACAATTTCCTTCGCAATACTCATGCCAAGCCCTGCCCCGTCCACTTTCTCCTCCGTATTTGTTCCGCGATAATAACGGTCAAATAGTTTTTCCTTCATCTCTTCTTCCATGCCAACCCCATTGTCCTTAATCTTTATTGCTATTGAATCTGGATACGTTCCCCTTTTAATAATAAGCGTAATGATTGTACTTGTCGGGTTATGCTTTATAGCATTCATTATCAGGTTATCAAAGATTCGTTCAAACCATTTTCTTGAAATAGTTAATTGTACATGATCCACTTCTTCAACTAGTGAGAGATTTACTCCCAACAGTGTACGATCTTCCTTATACTTTGAAACAATATCTCTAAGAAATATGTTTATATTAACCTCTTCCTTTGACACCTCTAAAGCATTATTTTTCAATTGGAACGCAAGAGAGAAATCTTCAACAAGTCCGAGCATATATTCTCCCTTTTCGCGAATGACCTTGCCCATATCCTTAATCTCAAGCCTAGACCATTCATACTTTTCACTTTCTAATAAATGCCCATATCCTTGTACTGTTGATAAGGGAGTTCGTAAGTCGTGCGAGATCCCCGTCATCCACTCTTCCCTTGTTTGGTCAAGACGTTTTCTTTCTTTCTCCGCTGAGCTTAATCTTTCTGCCATACTATAAAAAGCTTGAAAAACCTCCTGATATAAACGATACCTTGTCCTTACCTTCCCACTTTTCCGAAAGATTCTTTTCCTTTCTCTTTCAGTTAGAACTTCTTGATATTGTCCTTGTTCCATTCTTCCTAGCCAACTAGTAAAGATTACGATCGGACGTCCATATCGAAACCCGTGCCAAACAGCAATACTAATTGTAATCACCAAAACAATGATTGCCACCACTATAAACGCGATTAAAAGATTTCGGAAAAACGTTGGATTAGAATATTCCTTTGTTAACTTATTTTTCGAATGTAAAACCCATGTGAAATTTGATTTTTCATCGGAGATTACAGATATCTTTGTTGGATACATACCTTGATCTATTCTTCTTGATAAGATTTCAAGAGGTTTATATTCCTGAATTTCAAGCATCCTACCAAACCTTTGTATAATTTCCCCATTTACATCAACGATATGTAATGTTTCATCCTCTTTTAGGAGTTCGTTGTTAACCTTTTTTATATGACTGCTTTCAATTTCTCCATCTTGACTGTACTTGTTCATAAGAGCGATTAGATGTTCATAGGAAGGATCTTTGTATCCTAACAAATAATAATAGGGGTCAGAAAATGAAAACGTATCAATTTCAGTATAAACATGATAATCTCTAAAGCGATTTTCCTCATCAATTTTTAATAACTCATTAAATGAGTACGATTTTGGAACATTTGCCGGAGTATTACTAGAAGCAATTTCATTTCCATCTTCATTGATAATTTGAAACCACATTTCTTGCTTTTTCAATTCCTCGTTCCAGCCTTTACTAATCGTTGCTTCACCATCTACAATATTAATCTCAGTAGCAAGTGAACTTAATGCACCTGCAGGAAAACTGCGCTTCATATCTTCATTTGCAATAAACCAAAATAACAATATAACAAGTCCTACAACTATCACGCTTAACAGCAACGCTATGGCAAAGTATTGGATGATAAAGTGAAATGTTAATCTTCTCTTTACGACTCTCACATTTCTCTCTCCTTGACGAGCTTATATCCCAGACCTCTCACTGTTTTTAAGTATTTCGGATTGCTTGGGTCTACTTCGATTTTCTCCCTTAACTTATGAATGTGGACAGTTACTGTGTTATCATCTACGTATCTTTCAAATCCCCAAACGGTTTCTAATAATTTTTGTTTGGAAATAACAATATTCGGATTTTGGCAGAAATAGATCAACAGATAAAATACCTGTGCCGGACACTGCACTACGTTTCCGTCTACAAGTAATTCCCCTGCATCAACATCAACACTAAACCTTCCAAACTCAAATCGATTTGAGTTTTTCTTTAGATTTTTGTCCATTCTCTTAGGCGACTCTCTCCTTCTTAGAGTCGCTTTAATCCGAGCTGCAATCTCCAGAGGGTTAAAAGGTTTTGTTACATAATCATCTCCCCCAATTGCAAAGCCGGTCAGGACATCTAAATCCGATACTTTCGCTGTTAAAAACAAAATATAAGCATCAGATATCTCCCTGATTTTCGGACATAATTCAAAGCCGGATAAATCCGGCAGCATCACATCAAGTACAATAAAATCTATCGGATAATTTTGAATGATCTTTAACGCATCATGTGCTGTGTGTGCAGTATAAATATTCGTAAATCCTTCTTTTCCTAACACCATTTCAACCATTTTCACAATTGATGTTTCGTCATCAACCAATAATATATTTGCTTCTTGCACCAAATCTCACCTCAGGACGATCGTAACATACAAACATTACCAAAACATTAATTTCCCTTATTAAAAATTAAGTATCTGTTAATCTTCTCTTTTCGTTGAGTTAAGGCTGTATAGATATTCTAAAAGTACAAATGATCAAAAGGAGATTTATTATGAAGACTACTGCACATAACAGAATTGATATGATTGACGCAATGAGAGGTGCAAGTTTGTTTGGAATTTTACTAGCAAATATGCTCATTTTTCAATATGGGATATGGGGAAAAGATGAGATTAGCTTTTACTCTCTTTCACAAGCTAATCATACAGCCTATCATGTTATAAAAATTGCCATTGAGGGGAGCTTTATGCCAATCTTCACCTTCTTATTTGGCTTTTCACTGGTAAAAATGAAAGAAAAATTGGAAGGCAAAGCCCTCAAATATAAGCGCTACTTTGTCAGGAGATTTCTTGCACTTTTACTACTAGGTATTTTGCATGGTACATATCTATGGGAGGGAGATATTTTAACCTTTTACGGAATGATGGGGTTCTTTTTATTACTTTTCTTAAACCGAAAAAGTAACACCATTCTCATCTGGGCAGTCATATTACTTTGTTTGACGTCCTTATTAGGCTATGGAGGTTATGAAGAAACGAAGAAAGAACAAAAGCAGATGGAGACCTATGTGAGAGATACAATCGACATCTACAGCACAGGAACTTATTCGGAAATTAAAGAACACCGTAACAATGAGATACCATTAGACATATCAGATGGATTATTTCTCTTCATTCTAGCCCTGGCTCCATTAATTTCTGCACCACTATTCTTACTAGGAATTTATAGCGCTAAAATAGAGTTATTTACAATGCCCCAATTAGAAAAAAAGCAATACAAACTTGGCTCGATTTTAGTACCTGTCGGTTTGGTATTAAAAAGTTGTTCACTCTTTTTCCCTGATTTCAATTGGTCAGAGGTCTTCAGTTTCATAGGAGCGAACTTATTATCAATTGGTTACATCTTTTTATTTGCTTTTCTTTTTACCCTTTCAAAAGAGGGAATGATTAAAAAGGCATTCATAAGTGTCGGAAAGCTTTCTCTAACAAATTACCTTATGCAAACAATCATTTGTACAACAATCTATTATGGATATGGCTTTGGATATTTTGGAAAGTCCTCTGTAATTGAAGGCATTACCCTTGCAATAGGTATATTTATAATTCAAATGATTGCTAGTACATTATATCTTAGAATAGCTAAACAGGGTCCTATCGAGAGGGTTTTGAGAATTGTTACAAATTTCTCTATAAAAGGCCCAAATAACAAAAAACAAACAGTATCAATGTAGTTTAATGTGAAAGTGGATAGGCGTATATCGTCATATGTCTATCCGCCTTCCTGAATTTCTTCATCTTTACTCTTCAAAAGCATTTCCATCCATTTATCATCAGGCTTCTCTTGACTGTCATAGTAAACCTCCACTGTATCCTTTTCTTCCATAAGCGACTGTATATCATGAATGTCATTTTCATTTCCAAAAATATTCCCAAAACCCTGATTGTGTTGTTTGTTACTTGTAAAATCTGTTGGAAACTTGTTTCTGAAGTTCACAGCTGAGGCACCTTTTTCAAGTGTCAATTTTTCTATATGTTCAATATGAAACTTATAATATTTTTGCTCAGTATTGAGTTTTTCTTCTATGTGAGCCATTCCTTTTTCTATATTTTGAAGGATTTTTATAATGGTTCCTTTATTTTCTCAGCCTGCACTACCCAAATTTTGCAAACTGGTACTACCTATTGTAACTATAGCCAATATTGGGTAGAATTCTTTAGATACCTATTATAGTAGAAATGTATTTTTCCTTTAAACATTCTGTCGAAAGGAGTATAACATCATTAAAAAGAGTAAAAAGATTAAATTCATTATTATACTTGCGATAACAACTCTCCTTTGTTTAGTTACACTAAATATATTGGTTTCTTATTATACTGCTAAAAAAGCAGCAGAAATTTCGGTAGGGAACAACGCACAAGTCATGGCTGCTTCAATTGCGAAAACAATTGATACAGATGCCTATGAGCGTTTTCTTAAAAAACCTGAAAGAAAGAAGGATTACTGGAAGATTAGACAATCTCTATATGAAGCACAAAAACATACGGCAGCTTTGCATGTTTATACATTATCTTTCCAGGATCCAAAGTCAAGACCCAAAGTCATGATTGCCGGATTTCCAAAAGATAATCAAAATTACTATACGATTGGTATGGACTGTTTGGTTCCTTTGGATCAAATTCAACAAGCCTTCGCGAACAAGCCGTATGTAACAGGTAAAATTAAGGATCCACATTATGGCGAGTATATATCTGCCGGAGTACCCATTCAAAACAAACAAGGAGAAACAATCGGATTTTTAAGTATAGATATTGAAACAACAACCCTTGATCAAATTGGTGCTACGGTAATTGAGAACAGTATACCAAGCTTTATCATAAGTGGACTGTTAGTCATTTTATTATTAATGATTTTTTTCATTATACAAAAATGGTACAAGCGTGAATTAATGAACCAAATTGGCGAAACAGAAGAAACATATCATGTTGAAATTCATTCATTAGTACAGTCTGTACGTTCATTACGTCATGATTTTGCCAACCACATTCAAGTTTTAAATGGGTTACTTAAACTAGGAAAACAGCAGGAAGCTCTGGATTATTCAAATTTAATGCGTGAAGAAGCCAAAGTCATCTATCAAATGCCAAGTAACGCTAAAAATCCAGCATTATCTGTTTTATTCCAAGTAAAATCTCTTAAAGCACAGAATCATAATATTGATATTCAATTTCATATTTCAAATTCTTCCTTTGAATCCATCCAATCCATCGACCTGGTTAAAATCTTATCTAACTTGATCGATAATGCGATCGATGCAACAAGTGAATTACCACATGACCAACGTAAAATTGACATCTACTGTGAAGACAACAGCGTAGAATATGTACTCTATGTAACAAACACAGGCCCCGTTATCTCAACAGAAGAAAAAGAGAAATTATTCATTCCAGGATATTCGACGAAATTGAAAAATTCAGAACGAAAGATTAGAGGCCAAGGACTTTATATTGTGAAGAAAATAGTGGAAACTTATCATGGGAGAATTGTTGTAGAGTCTAACAACGGGCAAACTACATTTTATGTGAAATTACCTATGAAAAAGCTATGATGTAAACTGAGGCAAAATAGAGGATGGTTAATTAAAAGCTGCTAAGCTGTTAACTTAACCCCTCTAGCTGTATAATCCCCCTTTCAAGCCTACATACATACCAATATAACCCTATTAACCATAAACCTAATAAAATTTACCAGTATATCCATTTTTATGTTAGTTTTTCCATCTTTTTTACTATATTATAAATTAGTAATATTAAGGATGGAGATTAGAATAATGAAACATATAAAAACATATAAATGGGTTCTAATTATTATTTTATTTATTATATCTATAACAATTATTCGCTTATCATGGATCGGTTTTTTGACACAGTTGGACTATCCACAAATTCCTACTATTAAACAAGGTGTACTAGATTTGCGCGGGTGGAAATATTCCGATCATCAGACACTTCCGTTAAACGGAGAATGGGAGTTTTACCCCTCAACATTTCTGTCATCTAAAGACCAAATAAACATGAAGAAAGAAAATCACCTTATTGTCCCTAATAATTGGAAAACAGTGTTTGAAGAAGATCAACTCTATCAATATGGAACATATAGACTTCGTATTCTAATTGATAACAAAGACGTGGACACATTCGGAATAAGAATTAATAAATTGAATAATGCTTCAGCTATATATGTAAATGGTCAACAAATTGGTCGTTCAGGAAAAGTCAGTACAACAGAAGAACAGCATAAAGGGAGTAATATTCCATACACAGCTTTAATCAAACCAACTACTAATGAAATTGACCTTATGATTCAAGTTTCAAGTAACCGTAACAATGGAGGAATTGTCAAACCTATAAGGTTTGGAACGATAGAGGCAATTCGCTATCAAACGCAATTATCGGTAGGGTTGCAACTATTGCTTTGTGTAATTTTGTTATTACACAGTGCATATGGATGTATCCTATACTTCATCAGACCTTCGTTAAACAAAGGCTTGCTTTACTTCTCCTTATTACTTATATGTGCCCTAGTTAGTGTTCTAGGCTCTGATGACAAGCTATTATACAAATGGATCGAAGTTCAATATGACTGGGAAGTGAAAATTACATATTTATCATACATTGGTGTTGGGGCCTTTATTCCTCTCATCATAAACCGATTGTATCCGACAAATAAAAAGGACATAAAACTACAATTTTTTTTGACCTACTGTCTTTTATACGCACTATTCATACTAGTATCTCCAACAAGATATATTTTGTTTTCTTCTAAAGTCTTGTTGTTAGCTGTGCTTATTTTGCCTATTATTCTATCAACCATTAAACTACGATTAGCAAAGGTTGATAAAAGTGAGAGCATCTTCCTGATACTAGGCTGTACAAGCATCGGAATGAATATTATTTGGTCTACACTAAAAAGCAATACACTATTAGAGATGATGCATTATCCTTTTGATCTAATTATTGCACTGCTTTGTTTTGCAGCCTTTTGGTTTAAGCGCTTTTTCAGGATTGCTACTGAAGCAAAGCAGCTTGCTGAAAAATTACAAAGTGAAAACAATCGCAAAGATGAATTCCTAGTAAATACTTCACATGAGCTGAGAAATCCATTGCACGGAATGATGAACATTATTCAAATGCTTATAGAAAACAAAACATCCCCAGCCTGGAATCAAAAAGATCAATTATCGTTACTACTTAATATTAGTAAGCGGATGTCTTTAATGTTGAATGACTTGCTAGACAGCACAAGACTAAAAGAAAATACGGTCCAATTACACTTAGAGAGAGTTTATTTAAAAGCAGTTATTAGAGGTGTTCTCGCTTTGGCTAACGCGTTAATTGACGGCAAGCCAATTCAAATAAAAGAAGAGATACCCGATTCATTTCCACCTGTAATGGCTGATGAAACACGACTGGTTCAAATTCTTTTTAATTTAATTCATAATGCAGTGAAATTTACAGATGAAGGAGTCATTACAATTCAAGCTACAGTAGAGAATGGTATGGCTCATATTCACATAGAGGATACTGGAATTGGTATTGGTCATGACATCATACAAAAAATTTTTGAACCTTATGAACAGGCATTAGTAAATGTAGGAAGAGCAGGTGGCGGCTTTGGTCTAGGATTAAGTATTTGCAAAATGCTAGTTGAGCTTCACCGAGGGACAATATGCGTTCAATCCTCGCCAGGTAAAGGCTCTATATTTTCTTTTACGCTTCCTTTGTTTCAAGGGTCTGATGAGTTAGCAGAAACACATACGCAATTAATAAAAAAAGAAATTATGGATAATGTCGATGCTACTTTTGAATTTATACCTTCTAGTGACAAAAGTGAATTTCCAGAGAAGAAAAAGATTCTGGCAGTGGACGATGACCCTATTAATTTAAAAATACTAGCTACCATCTTAAATAAAGACTACCTAGTCACTACTGTAACGAGTGGACATCAGGCTTTGGCAAAACTTGAGAGAGAGTCTTACGATCTAGTCATTACGGATGTAATGATGCCGAAAGTTTCAGGATATGAACTAACCCGATTAATTAGAAAACGATTTTCAATTTCTGAACTTCCTATATTACTTCTTACCGCAAGGTCACACACAGAAGATATCATGACAGGCTTTCAATCAGGGGCTAATGATTATATTTTAAAACCAGTCGACACTTTGGAATTAAGGGCAAGGGTGAATGCTTCAACAAGGTTAAAAGTTTCAATTGAAGAACGTATTCGTATGGAAGGTGCTTGGCTTCAATCCCAAATACATCCACATTTTATTTTTAATACATTAAATTCAATTGCTGCTCTAGCTGATATTGATCTTAATAAAATGCAAGAACTTCTTGAAGAGTTTAGCCATTATTTGCGTCTCAGCTTCGATTTCCGTAATGCTGATCCAATCGTGTCGTTAAATCAAGAAATTTCTTTGGTCCGCTCTTATTTATATATCGAGAAAGTCAGATTTGGAAATCGCTTATTGGTACAGTGGGATATCGATACAGATCTTGATGTATTCCTACCTCCACTATCTGTTCAACCGCTTGTAGAAAATGCTGTTAAACACGGTATCTTAAAAAGGAAAAATGGCGGGACAGTGTATATCCATATAAAAAAACAGTCTGATCATATTAAGGTTTCTGTAAGTGATAACGGAAAAGGGATGACAGCAAATGAGGTAAGTGAACTCTTTATAGAAAAAAATCCCTTGAACGCACTAGTGTGGGACTACGAAATGTTGATCGCCGTTTAAAACAGTTATATGGTAAAGGGTTGATTATTCAAAGCATCCCCAAAATTGGGACAACAGTTAGCTTTTATATCCCCGATAATCTCTTGTAAATTAATATTGTATAATAATGGTAGATTTTGTGTGAAAAGGAATGATTTTTTATGATTCGTGCAGTCATAATGGATGATGAAGAATTATCTATTCATTTATTAAAAAGGAAACTACAGGCATTTCCAATCATTCAAATAATAAAAACTTATTCTACACAAGAACAGATCTTTCATGATCTCATTGAGGAAAAAATTGATGTTGTTTTTTTAGATATTGAAATGGGGAAATCTAATGGATTGGATATAGCTGAAGCCATTCTGTCCAGCCAATCCTCTATACATATTGTTTTTGTCACAGCACACTCGAAGTATGCTGTCCAAGCTTTTGAGGTAAACTCTATTGACTACATATTAAAGCCAATTTCCAGTAAACGTCTCGAAAAAACGATTGATCGGCTAATTAGCATAGTTGGAAGTAGTCAAAATAGGTCTAAAACGATTTCAGAAACACAACCCTTGATCATAAATTGTTTTAATGAACTACAAGTGTTTCAAGATCAACAATTGATTCATTTTAAAACAGCTAAGGTAAAGGAACTATTTGCATTCCTTCTCACTCATTTTAACCAATATATCCACAAGGATATTATTATTGAAAATCTATGGCCCGATCAAGATTATAAAAAATCAAAAATTCACCTACATACCTGCTTAACATATTTGCGGAAAATGTTAGGCAAATTAGGATACCCAAATTGTATTTCTTTTTCAAGTAATTGTTATTCATTACAGTTGGAAACCATTCATTGTGATGCGATTCATTTTGACAAAACAATAGAGAGTGTCCAGGTTCTTGATGATTCTAATCAGAACATCGCCATAGAGTTAATTGAAACATATACAGGCCATTATTTAGAAATGAACCACTATGAATGGGCCCATGATAAGTCTACTTATTATTATGAGAAGATTATGCATCTTTTTGATAAACTGATCAACTTTTATGAAAACAAAGACCCAAACAAAGCTTTTTATTACCTTCAACGTCAGCTAAAGTTAAATCCTTATTTGGAGAACAATGTTAGAAAAAGCATGCAAATTCTCATTCACCAAGGATACAGATCAGAGGCAATTAAACTGTATCAAGAATTTGAGAATTTACTTATGGAGGACTTAGGAATCATGCCAGAAAGGTCCCTGAAACAATTGTATCAGTCGATGATAACCAGCTAGTGGCCCCTATTAAAACAATGTAATTTCATTTGAGGTTGAAGTTACATTGTTTGTGGTTTTATATGCTTCTTAAGAACAACCTAATTTCCTCTATGCTAATTCCCAATTTTTTTGCCTCTAAAATTAAGTACACCCATTCTTTATCAAGATCACGATTCAATTCAACCACTCCAGTAATTAGTTTTCCCAAGAACTTATAGAAACAGTGGGTCTATTACTATCATATATGGTTGTTCTTACAAAACTCTTAAACCATGAAAACATATCATTTCGTTAAAAAGTTCTCCGTATAATACGGACGTGAATCACTACTAAACGCTACACCGACACCAAGTCCTTCAAAATCTGTTTGTAATATATTTTCTCGATGGCCGAGTGAATTCATCAATCCTTCATGCGCAAAGACACTGCTAATTTGTCCTGTAGCAAGATTCTCTCCAGCCATTCGATACGTAATATTGTCTTCTGTCATTCGATCAAACGGAGATTGACCGTTAAGGTTGGTATGGCTAAAGTAGTTATGATCCGCCATATCCTTGCTATGATCACGAGCTGTTTGCCGAACTGGTTCCTCCCAATTCAGTACAGATAAACCATGAGTCACTCTGGCAGCATTTGTTAAATCAAACAACTGGTACTCAAACCCTTCTTTCAACTCTTCACTTGGTACAGCAAAGAAGTTTTCTCTTTGATTTTCCAGTTCCTCACTGATCATTTGAATAGCTGTAACAGTATTTTCCTCATGCTTATCATAAAAGAGTGTCACATAATTTTGATCAATCCGAAATATATCATACTCCTCATTATTTTGAACTTGATAAGATACAAATCCTTTTTGAATACTTGTAAGTGGATCATCCATCTCCGCAAGGACCGCTTGCCTTGAACTTGCGAAGGAAATTCCCATTGTTGTTGTTAATAGGTCCTGATTTGTATATAGGCCAGCAACCCGGTCTTGATCATCATACGCGACCATAATAAAGTTTTGGTAATTCTCGTGATATGCAACCCACTCAACTCCATACTCATTTAAAGACGATCGTTTTGCTGTCCCTATTTGCTGTTCGACCTGTTCCCGAGTATCACCAATTTCTATATTATAAACTGAAAATGACTGTTCAGAAGGAGCTTCAAGCTTTGGAGGCTCTACGACTTGTTGATTTCCTTCTTCCTTTTCCGTTAAATTTTGAATGAACCTCTGAAACAATTGCTGAACGTCATTACTCACTTTATTTATTGCAGAAACTACTTCAGGATTTTCCTTTATTTCTGTAATATCTGTACGAACTTCTTCAACTACACCTTGAATACCGGCTTGATTAAAGGAATCCCCATAAAAATACCAAAAACCACCTGCAACCAAAAGCAAAGCAACAATATTTTGTACTCTCGGCAATAACGACACTCCTGTTCCGTATTTCATTTAGTCATGATTTTAGCAAAGATTTAGGTTCATAGATAGATAAACTCGGCTTATCGCCAAGTCTTTATGAGAATTCTTATCCTATCTGTTAGTAACAGTAAAAAAGATTCTTTATAAACTTTGACCTAATTAAAGCTGATTATAACGCCCGATTATGAAAATTTGGTGAAAAGACTTAAGGTATTTATACACACTTACGATACTTATTATCCTGAAAACAAGTATGTTAAAATAAAGGAATGACTAAAAGTAGAGTGGCTTAGGAGTGTAACAAATCATGAATAAAAAAGATGTAGCAACTATTCGAAAACAATTCAAAATAAATAATGATTTACTCAAAATCTCTGACATTTTTAATGTGTATATTATGAAGGAATCTAGTGACATTTATCATCATCAAAGCCAGCCATTTGAAATGCTTGATGATGATCAAAAAGAGCTATTTATGAGTAACTTTAAAAAATTACTTGCTGGCAATTTGGATGAAAAGCTCTTTGAATTAAAGTTCCAACGAGATGCCGCCAATAGCAGTCAGCTTATTTTACATCAAGGATTACTCAGTACAGATGTGGAAGGCTGGAAGGAACAAATGCTTCAAATCGTAGGAAAAATGCTCCTCACCCGACAATATGAGATGGACATTGTCGTTACATTCATTCGTGGAGAATATTTAAAACCAACGAAACGTCGAAATGACGAAGCTGAGGAAAGTGAACGAGATACTGTTTACTCTCATCCCTTTATTTTATGCAGCATCAATAATACTCAAGAGCCCAAAAAAGAACTGCTTTTTGACTATGTTGAAAGAGAGTTTAAATACAACTTTGTTGTTGATCCAATCATTAACCTTAATGCACCTATGGGCGGATTTCTGTTTCCTTGTTTTACTGATCATGCAGCAGATGTTAATCACATCCTATATTCATCAGGCAGGGTATATGAACCTGATCACCAATTCATTGAAGAGGTATTAAATGGCGAGGAAACGATGACCGCAAAAGATGATAAAATCGTTTTTGAGGAAATTATTAAAGATGTTACAGGAGATCAATTGAATACCTCTACTCTCTCCAATGTATATGAAGAAATAAACCGAATGATCGTAGAAAATGAAGAGGAAGAACAACCGAAATTAGATTCAATAGACGTAGCACGTGTTCTAAAGATGAGCGGACTTGAAGATGTAAATACAGAAAAGGTCGAAACCTCCTTCAAGAAAATAATTGATGATGATAAATATGAGATAAAAGCAAACAGTGTTTTGCCGAAGTTCACTTCAAAATCAATTAAAATCAATACAAAAATAGCAAACATTTCGATTAGCCCGCAAGATTTAAGGTACGTAAAACAAGTTCAATTAAGCGGCAAACGTTACCTAATGATTGAAGTGGAAGAAGATACTGTAATTGAAGGATTTACGATGATTCCGGAGGCATTTGGTGTGAAACCGGAGGAAGAATAGAAATATTAAGAGTGAAACCTACTTACCTTGTAGGTTTCACTCTTATTTTCATTTGTTTTATATATTGTCAAAAGTACCTTCAAAAAGCAATTCTTTCAACGGACGGCGATCACTTGGTTGTTCACGCTCCTGTAGATTTTCTGGCAGTATTACTTTTTCGCCTTGATATCCAATCGCTATTACTGCATGAATTTCAATATCATCTGACACATTTAAAACTTCACGTGCCTTCTCATTTTCAAATCCTCCCATTGCATGGGTAACTAGACCTTTTGCATGTGCTTCTAAAGCCAAATGTCCCCAAGCCGTTCCTGCATCAAAGGCATGCCAAGCATTAGGGCCGCGTTCAGTAGTTTTTTGTGAAGCAATGACAGCTAATACAGGTGCTTTTTTACACCATACAAGGTTTCCAGGCATAATAAAAGAATGGAATTTTTCAAGATCTTCCTTTGTGCGAGCTATAATAAATTTCCAAGGTTGTATATTAGAAGCTGATGGAGCCCAACGCGCTGCCTCAAAAAGGCTGAAAAGTACATTCTCCGGAATTTCCTTTTCCAAAAAGGCTCTCGGTGACCAACGATTGATAAATTGAGGAGATACTTCGAAATTAGGTTTACGGTTAGTTGAAACATTCACCATTTATAATCCTCCATACTCAAGATATATTTATTTTAGCAATATTTTCCTCCTAATCAAAATATACGGCTTATGAATCGGTCTTTTTTAGTAATTTTCTGATTATTGTCTTTCTTAGGCACTTAAGGAAGTCGTTGCTCACTAAGGGATGCTCCCTTAAATGGTGGTGCCTTTTGTTTGGACTTATGTTCTCCTATTTACTAGTAAAAAAATTTATGCACTGTTATGTCCATACTCCTACATAAAGGTTACTTCACATTTGATATTAACTACTACGCCAAGTATCATTTTAATACTTTTATACGTAATAAAAAAATCCAGCGTATTCTGCTGTTAAACAGAATAGCACTGGCCTCTTTTATCACATATTAATATTTATATCTTTTCTCGCTTTACGTCTTTGAAAGAATTTTACAATAGCTGGATAGCTAATTGATAAGATCGTTAAGAAGATAAGGATTATAGAAATCGGTGATGCAAAAAAAATATCTATACTTCCATCAGATGATAAAACTGCCTTTCGGAAATTTTGTTCCATGTCCGCTCCAACAATTAAGGCCAAAACAAGAGGTGCGATCGGAAAATCTAGTACTTTAAGCATAAGTCCGAATAATCCGAAAACTAATAATAAGAAGAAATCAATAGCACTATAACTAAGTGTATATGTTCCAATGAAAGCTAGTAATACAATGATTGGATAAAGTACTTTTGCTGGTGTATCAAGTATTTTTACAAGGACACCAACTAGTAATATATTAATAATTACTAAAGCAATATTTCCAATAAACATACTATTGATTAAAGACCAAACAGTGGTTGGGTCGTTTTCAAATAGAAGCGGCCCCGGCTTAATCCCAAGCATAATAAGTGCTCCAAGCATGACAGCTGTTGTACCGGATCCTGGAATACCCATTGTTAATAACGGGATCATTGCTCCTACAGATGCTGCATTATTAGCTGATTCCGGTGCAGCAAGCCCTTCTACAGCACCCTTACCAAATTCATCCGACTTTTTAGACATTTGCTTTTCAGTAGAATAACTGATCATTGAAGCAATGGATCCACCTGCTCCCGGCAGAACTCCAATAATAAAGCCAAGTGGTCCAGATCTTAAAATTGGCCATTTTGAACGTCTCCATTGCTCTTTGCTAAACCATATTTTCCCTACCTTTTTCTTTTCCTTCTTAAGATGATCTATTGTGAGGAAATTGTACAATACTTCACCAATAGCATAAACCCCAATAATCACAATTAAGAAATCAATTCCTTCACTGAAATGTGAGATTCCCAATGTAAATCGATAAACACCCGTTTGTGTATCGATCCCAACTGTGCTTAATAATAGCCCAAGTGACATGGCCAAAAATCCTTTTATCATTTTGCCAATTGAAAGTGATACAATGGCAGAAAGAGTAAGCAGCATTAAAAGAAAATATTCTGCTGGTCCAAATTTCAATGCAAAGTTTGCAAGGGGTTCGGCAAGGAATATAAATCCGATAACAGCCATAATTCCACCAATAAAGGAGGCTACTGCTGAAATGGCCATTGCTTCACCAGCTTGGCCCTTTTGAGCCATAGGATATCCATCAAAAGTTGCGGCAATAGCTGATCCATCACCAGGTGTATTTAATAAAATGGAACTTCTCGATCCACCATACATGGCACCATAGTAAATTGCTGCCATTAAAATAATCGCACTAATGGGCTCCATTCCAAATGTAATAGGTATTAATACTGCTACAGCTGTGGCTGGTCCAAGTCCTGGCAACATCCCTACAATCGTTCCTAAAAATCCACCAATTACAACCCATACTATATTCATCGGTTCTAAGGATGTCATTAATCCTTCAAAAAAATTATTCATGTCCATTCAGGTCACCTCCTAAGGTAAACTAACACCCAGTAACACACTAAATGCATACCAGGATAAAAATGAGAAACAAACCGTTACAATAACATTAACTTTCCACTTTTGTTTACCATTTACAACAAATAATAATGCCCCTAAAAATATAACAGTTGAGAATAAAAATCCGATAATCTCAAAAATGAACGCATACCCTACCCCTAACAAAACAGTAAGTACAATAAGTTTAGGAGTTCGCCCAGCAAGCAAAAGTGTTATTTTTTTATTTTCTTTATTTAATATTTTGAGCTCCTGAAATAAATACAAAATACTAAAAATTAATAATAAACAACTTAATCCGATCGGAAAATATAGCGGACCATTTGGATTTCCCAAATTTGCTTTTGGTAGATTGAAAGACCCAACTAAAAAAAGACAACTTAATAAAATGAAAAATATTGGCATCCCCATTTTAATGATTTTCATTAGATTTCTCTCCTTTCCATATTTTTTCTCTATTTCTGATGAAAAGTTAACCTTCCCTTTTAGGGGAAGGTTAACTGATTTCTTTTCACCTTTCATTCTTTATTTAACGAGCCCAGAATTATTAACCAACTCTGTATAAGTTTTCTCTTGTTCCTCTAAGAAGCTTTTTGTTTCTGAGCTGTTTTTATAAAAATCGTCCCAATCATTATTTTTAAGAACTTTTTGCCATTCTTCAGTTTTTACTAATTCACCAATTTTTTCATCCCAGTAAGCCATTTCTTCCTCTGTCATATCAGGAGGTCCCATGATTCCTCTCCAGTGTGGGAATACCATGTCAACTCCTTGTTCCTGCCAAGTTGGAACATCATCAAGCTCATCTACTCTTTCCTCAGATGAAACAGCTAGAATTTTAAGCTTTCCAGCAATATGTTGGTCTTTCACTTCAGATAATGCAGTTGTTATAACATCTACGTGATTTCCCAATAACGCTGTTACAACATCTCCTCCACCTTCATAGACAAGAAAGTCAAGTTGAGATGGATCTCCACCATATTCACTAAAGGCTTGAACAAATGATAAATGGTCGTTATTCCCTAGCGCAGGGCCTACTCCAATTTTTAATGACTTAGGATCTTCTTTTAATTTTTTCATTACTTCTTCAGCTGATTTAAATTCAGAATCAACTGGAACTGCAATCGAAATCCATTCAGTAGCAAGCGTTGCAATTGGTGTAAATTGCTTATGTGTTAACTGACTTTGACCTAATAAGTTGTTCGTCAGAAGTAAGCTTGAATTAACAGCTAAGAAATGAGCATCCTTAGACTCTAAGTATTTCCACCCTACTTCTCCTCCTCCACCAGGTTTATTCATTACGTTAATATTACTATCTACTAATTTATTATCCTTTAAACCTTGTTGAATAGACCTGGCTGTCAAATCCCAACCACCACCTGGTGATGCAGGAGCAACGATTTCAATATTTTTATTTGGAAATTCCTTGTTCCCTGATGCTGAATTTGAACATGCTGTTAAAATTGCCATCAATAAAAGTAAAATCCCTATTTTTTTCATATCAACTAACACCCCTCTTTTAACGGTTTTTGCTACACATACCCATATGTGCTTTACCTAGGAATATCTTATCTATCAAGCTTTTAAATGTAAACGTTTTCAAAATATTGTGTGATAAATAAATTAAATTATGTTTTGTTCATTTTGTTCACAAAGTAGCAGAGAGACGCCACTACTCTACCTTTCCTGAGTAGTAGCGTCTCTCTGGCCTACCGACAATTCCATATACATGTTCAGATATTGCTTCCCCTGTTCCGACTAAATATTCTAGATACCTCCTAGCTGTTGTCCTTGATGCTCCCATTTTTTTGCCGACTTTTTCCGATGTTATTCCATCTGTTTCATATTTAATAATTTCTTTGACTTTCTTAAGTGTGACATAATCAATTCCTGAAGGAAGCAATGGCTTTTCAATTTGCTTATCACCTGATCCAAAAAGACTATCAAGGAAGTCCTGATTCACGTCTGAAACAGACTTCAATAACTCTTTTTTCTTTTTATACTGACCCATTATTTCTTTAAATCGCTCAATTGTAATTGGCTTTACTAAGTAATGTTCTACTCCGTAGTTTAACGCTTTATTTACAAATGCCTTATCTGTCGCTGCTGTTATCATCATGATGTCAACTTCAGGATAGTTTTCTCTAATTTGTGCCAAAAGCTCTGTTCCAAGCCGATCAGGCATATATACATCTAATAAAATTAAGTCTACTTCCAGTTTCTCCAATAATTCAAACGTTTCTTTAGCATTTCTTGCTTTTCCTACTAAGTTCATCTGCTTCACTTCTGCTAAATATGCCTCATGAATTTGGGCTACACGAAAGTCATCCTCTGCTATTATGACGTTAATCATTCCCGACTCCCCCTCTTTTTCTATTACTTTGGTAAAAATACAGAAAACACAGTCCCCTCATCTTTCCTACTTATTAATTCAATAAAGCCACCTAGAAGCTCAACCTCCTCTTTAACATTCGCAAGACCATATCCTCTTTTTTCTCCCTTAAGTGATACACCTTTTTGAAAAATCGTTTCTTCCAACCCATTTGGAATTCCCTTACCACTATCTGTTATCTCAAACAAAACATCGTTTCCAAAATCTGTTACAAAAAAGGAAACTTTTTTTCTTCACTATCAGCAGCTGCATCAAACGCATTATCCAATATGTTTCCTAAAATAATAATTAATGGTGCAAGTTGAAATTTTTCTGATAGAGGTGAAACTGAACTTTCTTCTTCAATATGAAAGTGAATTTTCTTTTCTGATGCCTTCGCTAGTTTCCCTAATAAAATGGCTTGGATTTTCTCATCTTGAATATGATTAAAAATAAGTTCGGTATGCTGTTCTTGTGATTTTGTTTCTTCTTGAATAAGCTGTATGACCTCTTCTTTTTTACCAAGTTGAATTAAACCTAATATGACATAAAGTTTATTTGTAAACTCATGAGCTTGTGCTCGTAAATCTTCTGAATACTGCTTTACCTCAGAAAAAGCATCAACCATCTTCTTCATTTCCGTTTTGTCCCTAAAGGTGGCAACTGTTCCGACTCTTTTCCCCTCTTCTAAGACCGGCTGTGTATTAACAATAAGGGTCCGATCCTTATACTGTACTTCTTCATTTACAACATCTTTATTTGATTCCATAAGTTTTAGAATATGATCAGATGTAATCATTTCATTTATTCTTTGTACTTCATCTCGACTAGAAATATCTAAAATTTGTTGGGCTGATTTATTCATCATCGTAACCTTGCCGTATTGATCAATGGCAATGATACCCTCTTTGACGGATTGAAGTATTGCATTACGTTCTCTAAATAATAAAGCGATTTCATAAGGTTCCAGCCCAAGAGTATCTCTTCGTATATTTCGTGCAAGAATGACACTTCCTATAATCCCTATAAACAGTACTATTCCAGAGGTCGTAACCATTTCTTTTACTTTACTAGAAATACGGCCACTAATTTCCGTCATATGAAACTCCACAATTACAGCGCCTTCTACCTTATTATAATCTTCGTAATCAAGAATAACTGGGGCAACTCCCCTTAATACCTCACTTTCGCCTTGTCCTACACGAGTAACATAGGTACTTCCAAATACAAGTGCCTTATACGTATCCTGATATTGAGAAGGCGGCTCTTCGCCAGCTATTATGTTCTTTTCTCGATCTTCAATAAGAACGCGTGAAGCATCTACCTGGTCAATCACCTTATTAATAACCAAATGTAGTTTTTGCTGATTGTTATTTTGTTCCCGAAAAGTCTCCTGGACTGCAGGCATAAATGAAAGAGTTTGGGCTGTTTGAAGTGCTAATTCTTCAGCCTGTTTAACATCTTCTTTTGTTTCATTGAAAGCAAATGTTCCTGTTAGAACTCCAATAACAAGTAAAATCAGAAAGAAAATGAGACCTAGAATTTTTGTTTGTAATGTAAATTGAACTTTCATATCGACCTCCAGTTTACTTGCAAACTACTATTTTAAATAAATAATATAATTTGAGATATTTATATTTTATAATACATGAATGAATATTCTGACTCAAACGAACTTTCTAAAACACAGAAAAAAGTCTTCCACTGTGAGTAATGAAAGACCTTATGTAAATACTCATAATGCTACGGAATATTAGACACATACACAATGGGTTAAGTAAACTTTCTAACAGTTCTTGACCTCTAAATTTGCTTTCTTTATGTTAACGAAAGTCCATGTTTATAGGCCCTCCAAAAATGCCTCCAAACCGATTTGTATACTGCCGAAAGACCTTTTCTAATCGAATAATTACAATGTGCAATCTTGCTAAATTTTCCAACTAACTACTACAGCCTCCTCCACAACTGGAGCAGCTGGATCCCCCTGAATCCCCACCACCACTTGAATCACCTGAATCACTGCTACAAGCAAAGCCGGAACAACTAGATCCTCCACCGGACGATATACCTTTTTGGTACTCTTCAGGAACAACTTCACTCATATGCTCATGAAATTGATCTTCATTGTATATCGAATAAAAGACCGCAGCCCCGGCTGCATATGTATATAGATTACTGTCTACCGCTGAGGTATGCGGAGCAAATTTCTTAGAATTTGTATTTTGCAGCCCAGCCTCATGAATCTCCTTTTTCATTTTATGAATTAAAAATCTCTTTACTTCCAGCCATTCTTCATTTTTTCTAAAATATTTCGATAGTAATTCATCTTCAGATAATAAACGGAAATCTTCTAGAATCTCACGCTTAATTGGGTTCTGTAAAAGACGCCCCCAGATGGATCTACTGTTCTCAGTCACTTCAAATAAGCTAATATACACCCAATCAAAAAAGGCACGTTCACCTGGTATCGGAGTACTATCCAGATTAGGTGTGTGGTGTAGTGTATCATTGTAAAAGTCCTTCGAAAACTTCTCATAGTCCCTTGTAAACATGAGCATTTCATGCCAAATTTCATCTACATGATGACTAAACATCGGGACTGACTTTAAAAGACTATTCATTAAGAAATAACGTTTTAACTCAAACATTCCCCAGTCAAACTCATGATCCTTCCATTTCGGATGACTCTGTAGGACACGATTTTTCACATTATCTATATAAAAGTTTGATAGGGACAGATCGAGCTTATTCACAATTGGAATTGCTTCTACTACCTGTACACCTAGTTGTTCTGGAATAAGGTCATTCTTTAAAGACTTTTTCCTCCCTGCACCGAATGTGCGTCCCAGCAGAAAAAAGAGCCCCATTACAATAACCCCTATGAAAATTCCTGTCATGGCCCTCATCCTTTCAAATTCTTGTTATATAATCCTCTTCATCCCTTAAATATACGAATTAACCTTTGGTAAGTTTCCTTAAAGTTTCCAGCCTGCTTATATTCATCGTTTTTTTCTTACTTTTTGAAACCAAGAAGATAATTTCACTCCATAGTAGAGGAGCAAAAATGAACAGATCGTCATCATTGCATAACCCTGAACCGCGAATGGAAATGTTGTTCGTTCATCTGGTGAAAGTTGAGTCCCGATTAGGATGCCTAGATAAATGATGAAAATATCCCGTATCGGCACATACCATTTGATCTTTCGCATTTTTATATAGATAAAAAGCTGTGAAAGAAGAGTAAATAAAAGAGCAACAAACTCCCCGGAACTATCACTGAAGGACTTATCTACTATTTCCCAATGAGGAAACCAAAAGCAAATCATCATGATCTGTGAAATTGATAACAAAATTGTATAGTAAAGGCCGCTCTTTCGTCCTTTTTTCTCTTTTTCCTCAATCAATTCTTGCTGCTTTTCTGTTAAAAAGATATTATCCAAACCGTCTGCCTCTGAACCAATTTCAAAGGAAAGTGTTCCCTCAAACCTCTTTTTTGGAATTGATTCAATAACTTCTGGATTGTTTGGGGTTGCTGTTAATGCTTTATCTGTATGAAAAATGTCTACCCCGTGCTTTTGAAAGATATCAATCCATTTAGTAAGTGATCCTTCATCCCAATGAGCAAAACTTGTAACCTCTAATTGATTATTGGTACTGACACCACAGATTAATATTTTTGCCGACCGTACTGGAATAAGTTTGGTCCTATCATGATGAACACTATACTTGTATTTTGCCTTCAATCGATAATCCATTCCGATTAAAACATATTTCATATTTTCATAAGGTAGGGAAAATTCTTGTTTAATACCTTTCTTTTTGTCTTTTGCGTAATAATTATAACCTTTTTCACCAACATGGATTTTTATAATGAAGTCTAAATACTTTTGTAAGTTTTTATAACTAAACCACGAAAGTCCAAGAAAGACAACACCAATCAGGAATAAAGGAATTGAGATACCCAGCCCAGTCTCTGGGACTTCTTTGACAGTAAAAAAGAACATACCCATTCCCATTAAAAGGAACAAGGAGATTAACCCAATATGGCAACAAATGGCCCACTTTGGAAGCTGATTCGTAAAGTTCAAATGATCTTTCGTTTGCATTTCCATAAGTCAACAACTCCTCCTATTCCCTATTTTACCAGAAACAGTAAAGTGGTAATGAATTATTCTATATAGATCTATAGTTAAATTCCCCATCCTGTACTAGCAATTTTACGAAAACCTATCTTTGTGAGAAGAGTAAAAAGAAAAAAGCTCCCCAAAAGATCAGTGAACTTTTGAGAAGCCTTGATTACTATTCTTTAGGGAGGAGGCTCAAAAAACCTGCCCAACCTCCTCTTATTCTCTACCTTTAGTGCGTTGATTTATTGCATCAATATCATAAGGATAGCTTACAAATAATTCACTCGCTTCAGTTAAGTGTTTGAGTTGATCCTTCGTTAAAGACCATCCAGCAGAGCCTAAGTTAGCTTCAAGCTGTTCCATTGTACGTGCACCGATAATTGGGGCCGTAACACCACGACTGTTTAGAAGCCAGTTGATTGCTGTCTGAGCCGGAGTCTTACCGGCTTCTTCTGCAACACTATATAACGTATCTAACAAATTCCACGTAAAATCATTATTATACTTATCCCATGTCTCACTATACCCTTTTTCTTCAGCAACAGATATACGAGAATCTTCTGGCGGTCTAACCATGTCACGTGTAAACTTACCACTTAACCATCCTCCACGCAGCGGACTCCATGGGATAACGCCTAAACCTTCATTTTCACAAACATCAATCAATTCGTATTCGGTAGCACGACATAACAAATTATATTGAGGTTGTAGGCAAACAAATTGTTCCCAACCTTTTTGCTTACTTAAGTCTATTGCTTTTTGAAGCTGCCAACCTTTAAAGTTGCTTGCTCCAATGTAACGTACAAGACCTTCACGAACAAGATCATTTAACGTGCTTAGCGTTTCTTCTAAAGGTGTTCGAGGATCCCATGCATGAACCTGATAAAGATCAATATAATCAGTTCCTAAACGCCGTAAGCTTTCTTTAACACCGGAAATAATATGTTTTCTGCTCAGCCCAACATCATTTGGTCCTTCACCCATAGGGAAACGAACCTTTGTTGCAACAACATAGTCATCACGATTTTGATTTTTTAACCACTTACCGACGATTTCTTCAGAAACACCACGTGTATAGACATCAGCAGTATCAATAAAATTCCCGCCTTCTTCAGCATAACGGTCCAAAATGCTGAAGCTATCCTTTTCATTGGTTTCACGACCTAATGTCATTGTTCCAAGACAAAGTTCACTTACTTGTAAACCAGTTTTCCCCAGATAACGATATTCCATTGATTCATCACTCCTAATAGACTACTTCAGTTAAACCTGACAATTAGCAAAAAAAGCTAGTGTAAACTGAATTCGTTCACCCTTTACCAAATAGGTACAAATCCATCAATTTCTTTTAAAGTAGATTCAATTTCAATTAATACATCATTAGAAAGATCAACTTCAGAGGCTTTCACATTCTCAGTTACCTGTTCTGGTCGACTTGCTCCGACGATTGCGGAACTAACACCAGGTTGTCTTAAGATCCAGGCAACAGCTAATTGAGATAATTTAATACCTAAATCATTCGCAATTCCTTCTAAACGGGCAACTCGTTCTAACACTTCATCATTTAAGTAGCTCTTAATCCAACGATTGATGTTGTCGTTAGCTGCACGAGTGTTGGAAGGAATCTCTTGACCTGGTTTATATTTACCTGTAAGGATTCCTTGTGCTAACGGTGAAAAGACAACCTGTCCGATTCCTTCTTTTTCAGAAACAGGTAAAACTTCTTTTTCAATATAACGTACAAGCATGTTATAGATTGGTTGATTTGAAATAAGTGGACGTAGATTTTTTTCTTTTGTTATATGAACTGCATCGGTGATCTGTGCAGCAGTCCATTCACTAACACCATAATATAAAATTTTACCTTGCTGAACTAAATCATCTAATGCGCGTAAAGTTTCTTCTGTTGGCGTTTCTTCATCAAATCGATGACATTGATAAAGATCGAGATAATCAACACCTAATCGTTTTAAACTCGCATCACATTGCTCAATGATATGTTTTCGTGAAAGGCCTCGGTCATTCGGACCATCTCCCATCGGGAAAAACACTTTCGTAGCAAGCACATAGCTTTCTCTAGAATAAGATTTAAGGGCTTCACCAACCACTTTCTCTGCTTCTCCTCCATTGTATGCGTTTGCAGTATCGAAAAAATTAATACCAAGTTCATATGCTTGATGAATACAATCAATGGCATTTTGGTTTCCTACTGTTTCCCCATACGTTAGCCAGCTTCCAAGCCCAATTTCACTAATTTTCAACCCGCTGTTGCCTAAACGACGATACTTCATTTTGAAACACTCCTATTAATTTTAGTTTGATAACGGAAAAAATTGTTCCTAGAGAAGATATAAATCACTAAAAAATGTTTATATTTCTCTAAATAAGACTGAGAGCAAATCAATAGGTTTTAAAAAGCCTTCAAGTTGTTCGTGAATATCTTAATAATCAAACAATAAACAACCTTGTTTTTATAGTATAAAGAGTAAAGAAATTCATTTAAAGTACTGAATTTTTTTTGATATAGTAAGAAAAAGGTTAGATAATATAAAATTTATAGTAGCTACTATTGGGGTAAGGGAAGGAATAATATGTGATGAAACTGTGGGTTCACAACAGCGGAAACATGGGCTCCCATCAGAGAGTGATAATCTCATACTATATTGATTTTTCTGACGAGACACGGCATCCGTATTATTGCTTGTACATGTTTATGGCATTTAGTAGAGAATTCCCGGATCTCCACTCTTCCTTTCACTAGACCAGTTATCAAATCTAACATCTGGGAAGCTAGTTGTTTATGTATCCATTTCCCTAGCATATAGGTGCACCGTTTCCTTTGAGCAGGCAGTAGAACGAAGCCGATATTTCTGTCATATCGCTGTTCATGTCGCATTTCATATAGGAAAACATGACTTTTGCTGAAATATCACAAACTCGTATCGGAGTTTTATGCCCTAAGTAGGGAAAATCTTCTCTTTTCATTTGTGAGCTTTACAAAATAAACTTTATCCATATCTTATTTTGTCAAATATCGACTCGGAATCTGCCGATATTTCCCGGGAATTTGTTGTAATTTGAAAAAAAGTATATCTGAATTGTCAGAACAAACGAATCTCTGTTTTTGATTATCTCACCTTGTAAATATAACTTGTTTGCAACCTCTATGTCGCTCCCTGATACGTTTAATCCTATACATATCACCCTATGATATGATCATACAGGCAACCAAGGTGATATTTCCCCACTTCGACTGCTAACTTCTTGTAACAAAAGATCGTTTTATCATTTGTAAAACATACCGCATATAGATCCACCATTTCTATTAAAACATGAAGCTTTAGGTTTATTCACAAGATATATCGCCAAGCGATACAACAACAAAAAGAGCCACTCTATCCAGCTATTTATCTAATACTATTTCTGAAAATAGTATTAGATAATATCATCATTTTCATTTTATTTTCGAAATAAGGTAAAAAGCCATCCCCATTTTTCTTTCGGTTGTTGTATCGAAACTTCTAAGCGTTTATTAAAATCGTTTTGTAACTTCCATTCTTTTTTCTGTTCCTCCCTCATATTTTGTAATTCTTTTTGTAAGTGTTCACTTCTTTGTTTTTCTTGTTCCAGTAATGTTTCGTAATGGGTGTTTTGTTGTTCCGTTAACTTTTCAATTTTAGTATTCGTTCTTTGTGCTGAATTTGCGATGCTTGAACTTATTACATGATGATCTTGTTGGAGTTGGGAAACATGTGTTTTAAGCTGTGATATATCGTTTATCAATTGGACATTCATTTCACGTGCTGCAGCAAGCTCATTCACTAAAAACCTTAGAGCTTCTTTTACTTGATTAGGGTCGTATGATAAATTTTCATATGTATCGTTTATCGCTATATCTGTTTCATCAGATGCTTCTAATCTTTCTTTTTGTTGAACCACAAGCTCTCTAGCTGTATCGTCCAAGGGCTTGTCCGTATCGCGTAACGCTATAAGTGCTCTAATGTCAGATTGAACAAAGATACGCCGGTCTCCATCCTTCAAAAATTCATATCCATTACGCTCTAAAATTTGTCCATACTTTCGAACTGTGGGAGTTGCAATTCCCACTTCTTCCGCCACCTCTTTGGAAGAGAATGCTCGTTCATTTGCTTGTATATCGTGTCGCATATCGCACCTCCTTCCTTCCAATATGAAGGTTTTTAAAGATATATGCAAGAGGTATATCGCCCATATCTACCAAGTGATGAAAAGGTCGCAAAACCATTGAGTAGACTGATAAAGATCTTTTATAATAAACACCATGCATCTCATATATATTAATCTAAACAACTAGAACACATTAACATTCACCAAAAAACTATTAGAATCTAACAAATGATTTTGTCCTTTTACAGAAGGAACTAGGCTTCGTCAAACGATTATTGGCACTTGACTCTGAATGAGTTGTTACGATACGGGTTGTATCGGCTTAAACTATTTAGGGCGATGTTACCTTACAGCAGATGGATTTCCTGCACTTGCAGATGCATCATCAGTCTTCGCTTCTGTCGCACCTTCTCCTTTTGAAATACATCAATCCATTTATTAAGTGATTCCTGATCCCAATGAGCAATACGTTAACCTTTGTATTTTGCCTTTTATCGATAATCCATCCCAATTAAAACATACTTCCTATTTTCATAAGGTAGGAAACATTCCTATTCAATACCTATCTTTTTGTCTTTTGCGTAATAATGATAATCTTTTTCACCAACATGAATGTTTATAATGGCAGTCTAAATTCTTTCGTGAATTTTCCCCTATCCTCCTCTTCTATACATCTTTGCTTTAAATACTAAAGTTGATAATAGTAACCTTTAATCATAAATATAATTAAAAATAAAGGAATCTAAAAAAATATAAATAAATGGATATATTATACAAATCGGGATATATAATTAGGTCGATGATATCATCAAATTACAAAATTATGGTTGGGGAGGAAAAATTATGCCAAATAAAAGTATGTTCGATTTAGATGTTCAAGTATCACAATCTACTAACAATGAACCACGTATTACAAGTTACATGTTATGTACTCCTGGTACATGCGCGAAAACTTGCAAAGGTGATGCTACATTAAATTCTAATTGCTGTATCACTAAAACTTGTATTACATGTGCTTAATTTAACATTGTGACTACATAATAAGTATACAGTGGATTAGCAATATATCTTCTGTATACTTATTTTTTGGAATTTTGAAGAATTTTTACCTTACTCTAGGAGGATTAGTGTGAAAACTGTCATAGAAAAAAAGGATTTATTAGTAGAGGAATCAACACTATTTTCACCCTTAGATTTTTTTATGGTACGTTCCCCTTTATTACCAATCGATTTTTATAAGAGCTTGTTTTATTCACCTGAAGGGAATGTTAGAAGTATCGATGAAATTTCATCAAGAATTTTTGAGCTATCAAAGAATCCTTTTATTCAAGAGGCAATCATGGTTTCAAGTTATTCATTGTATGAAGCAATCACCGATTGGTCATATGGGAACAAATCAAAAGATAAGAAAATTATTCAATCATTAAATAAATATCTCATTCGTATGTCATCAAGACCTACTCCTTTCGGATTATATTCAGGAGTAACATACGGTGAATTTCATACTAAAACTAAATTGCAATTAAATCCTTCCCATGATCATAGAAAAAGAGCTAGACCGGATATGGCATGGATTCTATCTTTGGTCCATAAGCTAGAATCCGATCTTTCCGTATTAAAGCAAATTACCATACATACCAATTCAATTACGATGGACTGTGGTGGAAGGTATAAGCTTCCTTATAATTCTCAGTGTGGTCAACATACAACAATTAATTCAATAGAAGTCGTTTCCATTAACAAAACCCCCGTAGTAGAACTAATTTTGGACCTTTGTAAAGAGCCACTTTCATTTAGTGATGTAGCTAAGGTAGTTAAATCGAATTTCCCATCGGCTTTGGATGAACAGATTACTGGTATTTTGAGTCAATTAATTGAGAAAGAGTACCTATTAACTGAATTACGTCCTCCTTTAACTAGTATCGCTCCTTTTTCATATTTACGTAAGAAGATCTCCTTATTAGAAGGATTCGATGAATTACATGCACAAGTATGTGAATTAAGTCATGCAATTGATCAATATAACAATATGAAACTAGGAGAGGGCCTAAATTCTTTACAAATCATTAAAAGTAAAATGAACGATATTGTTGATTCAAAATACTTTCTACAGGTTGATACAAAATTAGATAGTCACCCTATCTATTTAAATCAAGAGATTGGTCAAGAGATAGCAAAAACAGCAGAATTCCTGTGGAAAACGTCTGTCAGTACGAAAGGTCTTCCACACATTAGGCAATATCGAAATGAGTTTATCGAGAAATATGGAATCTATCGAGAAATACCACTTTTAGAACTATTAGATGAAGATAGGGGACTAGGAGCTCCTGCATCCTATATGAACCCTGTGAGCTCTAGGGAAGTAGATCATATTCAACATGCTGATCTAGAAAAAGAGAAAAGTACATGTTAAAAAAATTAGTAGAGACCTTGAATGCCAACTCCACAGAGATGGTCTTAACAAATGAGGACTTAAAGGAATTGGAGCCAACGAACCTTGACATGAGTAGTGTACCTCCTTCCTTAGAGGTTTACGGAACATTGATTGCTCAATGCCAGGAAGATGTAGATAAGGGAAACTATCGCTTTACGATGGGAATAAGTGGCGGATCAGATGGGGCTGGTAAAACCTTTGGCCGCTTCTTGGATATACTTGAAGATGAAACATTTACTAATAAGTTTGCATCCATTTATGAGAATGAAAAGAAACAGGATGTCATATATGCAGA
Source organism: Metabacillus sp. KJ11-3 (assembly GCF_055808295.1). Taxonomy (NCBI): domain Bacteria; kingdom Bacillati; phylum Bacillota; class Bacilli; order Caryophanales; family Bacillaceae; genus Metabacillus; species Metabacillus sp. KJ11-3. The sequence goes on from NZ_CM147865.1 coordinate 4,287,242, forward strand.
ATTAGTGTACTTACCTGTGGTCGGAAGAACTGCTAATGTAACCCTAACTAAAAATTACCGAGATTATGAAATCGTTATTGGTACAAACTCATCTAAAGAAGGAAAATATACAATAGACTTATCCGATATTCTAGTTGGTGCTTCTATGGATGCTTTTTATTTAAAATCAAAATCATTAGGAAAAGAACTAATTGTTACTGTGACAAATATGTTAAATAACCGTTCGGCCCCTAATGTATATCGATTTTTATCTGAAATTTCAAGTGATGGTGTCAAACTTTGGTCACCATTTATGTGGTATTCATTAGATTCATCTCCATTTTTACCTCGGGTAAGAATAAATAAGTCCATTATTTCCCTAGCGAAATGGAATGTAAATGAACGAACCATGACACATAAAAAGAATATCGACGATTTGGCTGAGTGGACACTCGTCTTCCATGAATGGGCTGCAAAGTGGAATGTACCAAGGTTTGTTTATCAAACAATTGGTGACAATAGAATTTTACTAGATATTGAGAATCCACTACATATAGAGGAATTATTTACACAATTTAAAGGTCTTAAAGAGGAAGAAAGTCTCACCTTAATTGAAAAGGAATCATACTCTCTCAGTAATTGGGAAAAGGATATCGAAGGTAATAGTTACAATATCGAGTATGCCTTCCCTCTTATATCGAAAAGTTCTATCGAAGCAGCGGGAGAAACAGGAAGGTCTCAGAAAAACTCCCATTATTTAGAACCGATAAAAAATCATAGTGATATCGCAAGGAAACTTCCAGGCAGTGAGTGGCTGTATCTTAAAATTTATGGAAATGGTTCGCGAGAAGACGATTTACTCGCATTTTTTATCAAAGATTTTTGTCGAGAATTGGAAAATCAACAAATAATCGAAAAGTACTTTTTTATGCGTTATGCTGATCCGAATAAACATATCAGGCTTAGGTTTAAGGGGCAGCAAGAATTAATATCCCAAAAGGTATTACCACAGCTTTATCAATGGTTTTTCAAATTAGAACAAGAAGGGCTCATTACGACTGTTGATATTTCAACCTATGATCGAGAAGTTGAAAGATACGGTGGTCCTCAACTAATAGACAGAGCTGAAACATTGTTTTATCGTGATAGCCAGTGTGTCGAATTACTCCTTGAAAAACAAAGAGTAAAGGAAACTAATCTTAGTCTTGATATCGTGGCTACTTTAAGTGTTTTACATTATCTTGACAACTTTGGTTTAACCTTCAAACAGCAGCTTAATTGGTTTAATACAATGGTTTCACAAAAAGAATATATTGAAGAATTTAGAGAGCATCGAAAGCTATTAATGAGTCTGAATCATAAAGGGAGTAAAGATGATAAAGAAAATAGTGATTATCATCAGCTAATGGGTGATCTGAATCTCCGTCATGAGGCTGTCCATGATTTTGTTACGAACATGAACATTCTAAATGAGTCTCATAAATTGTACAACAGTGTGGAAGATATCCTAGGAAGCATTATCCATCTCCATCTTAACAGATTATTAGGGATTGATAGAAAACGAGAGTCAAAAATTATGGCCTATGTAAGACATACCTTATATAACCTAAGATACCTAAAAGAGGGGATTAAATGAATGAGCAAACAAAAATAACCTTTAAAGAGGTACTTACGTCATTTAGAAATTGGCCAAGGGTTTTTAAATTATTATGGAATGTAGATAAAAAAACCTTAATGTTCATTATGCTCATCAATATCATTCTAGGGATCATCCCCTCCCTCCTATTATTATCTAATCAATTTTTGATCAATAGTATATCGATTGGTTGGGAAGAAGGAATTGATATTGTAGTTAAAGGGTTGATTATTTTAACAGTTGTCTATCTTTCCCAGCTCTTCTTTAGTCAAATCTCTGAATATTGCAAGGGGATCTTTATCTTAAAGCTATCAAATCATGTAAAAATCATGCTTATGGAAAAATCAACAAAATTAGCTCTTTGTGATTTTGAGAATGATGTGATCTATGATCAATTACAGAGAGCGCAAATGGAAGCCGATAGTCGTCCTTATCAAGTTTTCGAACAAATTTTACAAGTAATCAATAGTTTTATCACCTTTTTTTCCACAGCAATGATTTTAATTGTCTGGAAATGGTGGATCGTTCTTCTTCTATTGGTTATTCCAATCTGTTCTGCTGCATCTTTTTTAAGATTAGGTAAAAAGGAATTTAATATTGAATGGGAAAGAGCCCCATTACGAAGGAAACTATGGTATTTAAGTTATTTACTAACCAAAGATATTCATATAAAGGAAATAAAACTCTTTCGTTTGAGCTCACATCTTTTAAATCAGTATAAAGGGATTTATAACAACTTTATAAAGGTAGATCGACGTTTACTGAAAAAACGAACGATGATCTCATTAGGATTCAATTTTGTTAATCAATTTATCGTTGCAGGCATATCTTTATTCATTTTACTTGCCGCGTTTACGAAACAAATCATGATCGGAACGATGATTACTTATATACAAGCCTTGTCAACGACACAGAGCTCTTCCCAGTCATTATTGCATCAAATCTTTTCTATGTATGAAAATAATCTCTTCATAGATCAACTCTTCTCCTTCCTGGATGTGCCGGAGCGAGAGCTTAGCTATATCGATAAAGAGAATAAAAGTTTAATGACTCTTGAGCAAATCAATTCGATTGAATTTAAAAACGTCTCTTTTAAATATCCTGGTAAAGAGAATTATGCATTGAAAAACTTAGACTTTGTGATTAACAAAGGCGAAGTAGTTGCGATCGTCGGGAAAAATGGATCAGGTAAATCCACTCTAGTAAAACTAATAACTAGATTATATGAAGACTTTGAAGGGGAAATCTTTATTAATTCTCATCCACTTAATTCCTATACTACCCAGAGTTTACGAGAAAAAATTGGTGTTGTTTTTCAGGACTTTGTAAAATATGAGCTTTCCGTACGAGAAAATATTGGCTTTGGAAATCTTCAACAGCTTACAAATGATGCTGCACTTGATCATTCCATCCAAGCTTCTGGTATACAAGGCCTCATCCATTCTCTACCTAATAAACTTGATACCCAATTAGGGAAATGGTTTGCTGATGGCCATCAGCTATCAGGGGGACAATGGCAAAAAATCGCAATTGCAAGAACCCTTATGATGGATGCAGACGTCTATTTGTTAGATGAACCTAGCTCTGCCTTAGATGCTAAAGCTGAAAAAGAATTATTTGAAAAATTCCATGAGTTAATTCAGAACAAATTAGGGATTTATATTTCCCATCGGTTTTCTACCGTGAAACACGCGACAAAAATACTTGTGATGGATGATGGTCAAATTATAGAAAGAGGTACCCACACAGAATTGATACAAGAAAGTGGGGTATATTCAGAACTTTATAATTTGCAAGCATCACCTTACATTCATGAACCGTCTTTACAGGCGTTATAGGGGTGAAAATATGGCAAACAAGGTAAACACAATAGTGGAAGAAAAAAACATAAATGATCTCTTCCTATCTATTATTCTAAAGATTAGTCGAAGATTATCTGACCCTTCATCTGTAAGGGAAATCTCACAATCAAGGGAAAATCTCATTACAATTGAAGGAATTGATATAATCCCATGGGAAAACCTTAGTATGTCCCATGGATTACCTGGTTTATGTCTATTATTTGGAGAATTAGATGGGATGTATCCGAATGACGAATGGGATCTTGTAGGACACACGTTTATGCTTGAAATTCAACACCATATTCAACAGGATGGTGTTGAGGTTACCTCTACGTTTAGTGGCTTAGCCGGGATTGGTTATGCTGCAAGGGCTCTCTCCCGAAAAGGAACAAGATATCAAAATTTTATCCAAAATATCAATACTGCATTAATTGAGAAAGTAACATTGAGGTTAACAGATATACAGAATCGTCTACCTTCTCATGTTCATATGGCAGATTATGATGTAATTGAGGGATTATCAGGCATAGGAAGATACTTACTGTTTTACAAAGAAGATGCCGAGATTAGAAAGACAATTGAACGTATTCTAGAGTATATGGTCAAATTATCTAAGGATGTATTAATCAATAGAGAAATGGTCCCCGGCTGGTTTATTCCAAGCGAAAATCAATTTCTTGAAGTTGAAAAAAAGATTAATCCTGTTGGTAATTTTAATTGTGGGATGTCGCACGGAATCACAGGACCAATGGCTTTCTTAGCGATTGCTTTACTAAATGGTGTGGAAGTTAATGGGCAAAGAGATGCAATACATAAGATTGGAAATTGGCTTTTAGATCGAAGAGGCATGATTTCTGATACCGACTTTTACTTTCCACCGACGGTCAGTTGGGAACAAGAAGTACAAAATCTTTATTCTACCTCTCCGACTAGAGATGCATGGTGTTATGGGTCGCCAGGAGTATCTAGAGCGCTTTACTTAGCAGGTATATCTTTAGGAAATAACAAATTTATTACTAGCTCTCAACAAGCCATTACATCAGTTTTTCATAGAACTCGAAATGAATGGGGATTAGACTCTCCTACGTTTTGTCACGGAATAAGTGGTTTATTGCATATTACAGATTTAATGAATCAATCAATAGGATCAACACGAATAAAAACAGAATCAATTCGTTTAAAACAATTCCTATTGGATGCATATGATGAAAATTATCCATTTGGTTTCCAAGATACTGAAAATTCAGGTTCAGATATAACATTCCTTAATAAAGCAGGTTTATTAGATGGCGCAACTGGTGTCCTTCTAGTGTTACTTGCTTCTATTAATGGAAAGAGCTTTACAGAGTGGGATTCATTGTTTCTACTAAATTAAATTATAAGCATTAGCTTTTTCGTATTAAATTGACTAATGATAGTTTAAAACTATTAACATTCTAGGAGTGTACAGATATGAAGTATACTATTCTCTTAAAGTTTATGATGGCTTTGACAGTGCTATTTTTTATTGCCCCCACTATATCGACGGCTTCTTCTGGTGAAAAAAGTAATTATACACTCCTACTAGACACGACTAAAGACTGGGATAAACATATTAAAGCAATTGAAGCTAGGGGGCTTGAGGTTATTTATCAGGTGAAGGAAATTGGAGTCGTACAAGTGAAAGCGAATGAACAATCGATAGAAAAGGTAAAAAGTACAACTCCGATTTCCATGTATAATCCCTCTGTCAGAACAGTAAAGCCAAATGTTGAAATAACTCCAACTAACACCGTTAGTAGTACTCTCCCTTTTTTGTGGGACTTACAGTGGGATATGAAATCTGTAACGAATGATGGGAAAAGCTATTCGTTAGCTAGTGGCTCCAAAGATGTCATCGTCGGAATTATTGACTCAGGGATTACATCGCACAGGGACCTACTTTCTAATATTGTCCCAGGCTCAAAAAACTTTGTCCCTAAAGATGGATTTAATGGAGAAGAGCCCGAAGAAACCGGAGAATCAGATCAACTTACAGACCTAACAGGACATGGCACACATATAGCAGGTCAAATCTCTGCAAATGGTTTTATGAAAGGTGTTGCACCAGAAGTAGGAATTAGGTCATATCGAGTGTTCGGAAGTACATCTGCTGAAACCATTTGGATCATAAAAGCGATTATTGAAGCCGCAAAAGACGATGTAGACGTCATCAACTTAAGTTTAGGTAGTTATTTACTTAAGGGTGCTATGTACAGCTTTGAGGGAAAAACCCAGCAAGACTTGGCAGAAATAAAAGCCTACGAAAAGGCCATTACATATGCTAGAAAAAAAGGTAGTGTAGTCGTTGCTGCAGTAGGAAATGATTCATTAAACATAAAAGACAAAAAAGAAGTGAACAGCTTTTTAAAAGAGATGTTGGCACTAGATGGAATCACATTCAAAGGAAAAGGGGTTGATGTGCCTGCAAGTTTAAGTGGAGTAGTAACAGTATCATCTATAGGACCAACAAATGAATTATCCACTTTTTCAAATTATGGAAAAAATATCATAGATATCGCTGCTCCTGGTGGGGATTATCGGCTTTATGAGAAATATGGATTTGAAAAGTGGATGTCGGAATCCTTTATGGGACAAGAGCATGTATTAAGCACTTCACCAGATGGGGCCTATTATTACGCTGCGGGTACATCTGTAGCAACCCCAAAGGTTTCTGGAGCGTTAGCTTTAATTATTGAAAAATACAATCTAAAGGACCAACCAAGTAAATCTGAAAAGCATCTATATAAATTCGGTGTTAATAAGGGATTACCTAAAAACAAGGAATATTTTGGACATGGTGTGTTAGATGTTTACAATGCTTTAGCTCAATAACTTAGAAAACCATGAGATCTGCGGAACATCGGCTATCAATAAGTGATTGCAAATGTGTTCCGCAAATTTTCTTCTTTATTCTATGATTGTTTGACACTTGATTAATCCAAAAAGAGTAGGGATTACCATATATGGATTTCCATCCGCTCTTAACATCCCCATCTATACCCTACTCCCCATACTGTTTGTATATAGTTTTGACATTGGAATTTGCTTAGTTTCTTTCTAATCTTTTTTATATGCTCAGTAATAATATGTTCATCATAAAAATTACTGTCATCCCATAAATTTTTATAAATTTGCTCTCTTGTGAATGTCTGTCCTTGATTGAGAGCTAGTAATTTAATGATTTCTAGCTCTCTATTTGTCAATGAGATTTCCTTGCAGTCATAATAGATCATTTGTTTATTAAAGTTGATTGTTATCTTATCAAAATTCAAAATTTGCTTTGAAATGACATCAATGTTTTTACTAATACGGTCAAAGCTACTTAAGTGAGCCAAGACTCTTGCTTTTAATTCAGAGATACTAAAAGGCTTGGCAACAAAGTCATTTGCTCCTAAACCTAATCCATAGACTTTATCCTTTTCCGTTTGTTTTGCACTTAATAAAATGATGGGTATATTCATTTCCTCTCTTAAGATCTGAATGACTTGGTAGCCATTCAAATCAGGCATCGTAATATCGATGATAATTAGATTAGGATTGGCTCTTCTGGCTTGAATAATCCCGTCTACACCATTGTTAGCAGTCACTACTTTGTATCCTTCTGCTTCAAAGCTATTTTGTAGCATGGAAGTAATTTCAAATTCATCATCAATGATTAGAATTCTTTTATCAGTTAAGGTAGACACTTTACAATTTCCTCCACTATTACGTATTTATATGATTAGGTATCGTAAACCAAATGTGTGCTCCACCGTATTTAATAGAGTTTCTAGCGGAAATTGATCCATTATGTTTCTCGATAATCGTTTTAGCAATATATAATCCTAAGCCCGAATGTCCTTTATGTGTAGATTGAGAGTGATTTTCTTGATGGAATTTTTCAAAGATTTTAGTCATGTTTTCTTTTAAAGATATCCCTGGACCCGAATCATGGACATGGAATGATAACTCATCAGGGCAAATGTCGATATCAATCTGAATTGTACCCTTGTATGGAGTAAATCGCAGACTATTCATTAAAATATTATCAATCACTTGACTTATTCGCTCTTTATCCAATGTAAATATTTCTACATCATGATCATTTGTAATCGATACGGCAAGAGCTATCTGTTTTTTATCTGCTAGATAGGAAAAGTTCGTTAACTGTTCTTTGAAGAATGGTTTAATCTTTACCCTATGTAATAATAATTTAAAGGAGAAACTATCTAACTCTGTAACAAGATTTATATCATTTAAAAGCTTTGATGTACGATCGACATTTGATGTAATGGTTTGTAAGTAAGCAAATAGTAACTTTTCATTTTTCCAAAGACCTTCTAATAAACCTTCTGCATGGCCCTTAATGATTGTCAAAGGGGTTTTTAAATCATGGGATATGGCTTTAAGGTAATCTCTTTTATCCTGCTCCAGCTTCCATTGATGGGTCAAACTAATTTCTAATTCGTTTCTCATTTGTTCGAATGAACTTGTTAAATCGCCTATTTCGTTTTTTACATCGTATTCAATTTTAAAATTTAAATCTTTATTCTTAATCCTATTTGATGCCTCAATTAAATTATGGATAGGGGTCGAAACCCTCTTCCCAATTATGTTAGATATGAATAAGGTTAGCAAAATAATATAGATAAATGGAGATGATATTAACCCTACGACAATTAGGAGTGGCCATGTCGAAGAATACGACATTTTAATATCATAATTAAGAGCTACAGCTCCTATTAGGTTATTATTCTGGCTTAAGAGCGGAACGTAATAAGTAAGGTTATTTTCATCCCTTTTGCTATGAACCTTTTCATTAATGTTATGGATTAAAGGATTGGAAGGACTAATAAGATTTATGGATAAAGTTCCATATACTATCCTTCCTTCAGAATCGAGCACTTGATATGTAATACCTTCTCTCGGTATAATTTGCTCTAAACTTTCCTGCTCATTTTGATCAAGTAACTTTTGTCCTTTTTTGTTAATATAGTCCTCAATGATTGGTAGTTGTTGTTCATAGTAATTTGCCGGTTTCACTTTATCGTTATTTTCAATTAAGTAATTTATTCCTATAATCATCGTGAATAATGTTAAAACGATGCTACCTGTCATAATAAAGAAAAAACCGATTTGTAGTTGTTTTTTTATAGATAGGTTTCTCAGCATTTAGTAATACTCCACTTGTATCCGATTCCCCATGACGTTTCAATGTATTTATAATCAGGATCAAGTAAGGATAGCTTTGTTCTAATTTTTTTATATGTTCAACAACTGTTAATAAATCAGACTCACTATTATATCCCCAGACTTGATTAAATAATTGCTCCTTTGTCAAAACCTGCTGTGGGTGTAAAGCAAACGTTTTTAATAAATCAAATTCTGTCTTCGTAAAACGAATGGGTTGATCCTTAACAAACACTTCATGGGACTTTAAATTTATTTTTATATTTACAAAGGATAGTACATGTTTTTGTTCCTCATCCTCAGCGTTTTTTACTCTCCTTAAATTAGCTATGATTCTAGCTTTTAGCTCGCTTATACTAAAGGGTTTGTGGATATAGTCATCGCCACCTATCATCAATCCTTCTATTTTTGATTTTTCAGTGGCATCAGCGCTTAGGAATAAGATCGGGCAAGACAACGATTTCCTTATTTCTTTACATACATGAAATCCGTCCATATCTGGCAACATGACGTCTAATATCACTAAGCTAATCTCATCTGTTAGCATTTCAATGGCACTCGTTCCATTTAAAGCAGTTACAACAGAATAGCCTTCTAATAAGAGAATTTCTTTTAGGAAATTAACGATTTCCTGTTCATCGTCTACGACTAAAATGGTATTCGTAATGATACTCCCCCCATATTTTTCATCGAGTTCTTGATCGAGGTATTGTAATCTAAGCCTTTTTGAAATGGTTGTTTTTAAATAGGTGCTTTGACATAATCTGTTTAAGGTTGTTAAGCAGATTGCAAGACTCCTGCTTAACAATGCATATGCGGTTGTTTAACCCCGACAGTCGTAAGACACTCCTTAGATAAGAGATGTTCTTTTCACTTCATTCAAAAGTGGCTTATATGACCCATGAAGGGTTTAGGTGCTGAAGCATGATGGAAATAAATCGTAGAACAGATAAGACTTAAGTAGGTGATTACAAATGAGAAAGCTCACCGTCCCTCTCAGCAGAAAGTGAGCATCTCTCGCTGCAAGCAAGGTTTTGAAAACAGCCTATTTAAAAAAAGTCCTTGGTTCTCCACCTAAGTGAATTAACTAACCCTCCACAAAGGATAATTATACCATTTGTTAAAAAGAAGGTAATACCTTGATTATTTAATTGGTTATAAACATATTCACCAGAAAGTAAGAAGTATGAAAATGTATCACTTATATAAATGGAGCCAATCATTACTCCAAGTGTGAACAGGAAACATAAAGGAGTATTCGGAATGAACGCGCTTAGTAAACTTACAATCGTCAAAATACTGATCCCAATAATCAGTAGTAAGCTATAGAACTTTACTGTATATAAAACAGATTCTAATCCGTTCAGTTTTGAATATTGATTAGAATACGTAACATGACTCACATGCGGACTTAAAAGTTGCCCATAAATGTAACTGACAAGTAAGGGAATGGCTAAAAATAGCAAAGCAATGATCAGTTGAGATACATACTTTGAAAAAAGCAGTTTCACTCTAGATATCGGGCGGATAAGTGTCATCCTATATGCTCCTGAGCTTAGCTCACCACTAAAGCTATCTAGAAATAGCAGTGGGAAAATGATTAAATTCAAAACAAAGAAAGACTCTTTCGCCACTAATACAGGTAAATTCAGATTATTGACTTTGACTTGTGGAGAGTCACTGGTGTGATTACCTAGACCATAATAATTTAAAAACAAACACGACCCAAGCACAATTACTGTAAATATGATGAAGAGGAGCATTGTTTTTTTCTTAATAAAATTTTCTGAAACTCATTTTTGACTAGTAAACCCATTATTTCACCTCAAAGAAAAAAGTCTTTTTTGTTCGTAAAATACAGTATAAAAGCATTTGAAATGGCTATATAGGCAATTAGTACGAACAGGTTAAAATAGAATACAGAATTTGATGCTAACATGACGGCAATTCCTTGATATTGAATCATTGGCAGAGAACTAAATAACACAAAGGGTGAAGAAGTGCCAGACATATTAATAATGGTTGGGTATGCTAGAGAGAATAGAAGAAATGCCATCCCTAACCCAATCGCACTGGTGGTCGATTTACTAATAATTGAAAACAATGCGTAAACGCTAACCATTGCAACTAATGAAAGATAGACTAGACCATAATATGCTAGGTTATACAAAAAAACATGACCAGCTGATTTCGGTGTTTCATGGAAGAATAAAAGAATATCATCCTTATTATCAAATAATGAAAATCCAACAACATAACTGCATACAAAATAGATAGACAAGAATAGCAAAGTAAATAGTAAAACATTAATTAACTTTGCTAGGATCACATCTCGATATGAATACGAACGCTGGATAATTAGTCTCAACTGACCTGTATGAATTTCTTGTGCAAATCCCAATATACAAATAATTAATAAAATGATATTAAAGGTAAAGGTTAACTGTTCTGCTAAACCCATGATTGGAAAGGAATTTGCATACGTATAATCAGGAGAATCTTTAGAAATCAGTTTATTATGTTTCGACAAATAACGAGAGGTAGCTACTAATAGCATGGGAATCATACATAAGAATAACCAGGTGCTTTTTCTTATCCACATTCTTTGCCATTCGGCATAAACGAGTTTTTTCATTGACTCATTAGTCCAATAAATTTCTGTTCAAGATCCTCGTATTTATCACCTAATTCACTGCTTTTGCCCTGCCAAACGATACTCCCTTTATTAATCATTACCCAAGAGTGACAGACCACCTCTAATTCTTTTATGAGATGACTAGAGATAAGAAATGTGATTCCCTTGTTCTTATTTAATGATAAAATAAGTTCTCTTAATTGTTTCATTCCTAACGGATCCAATCCATTTGAGGGTTCATCCAAGATAATAAAACGCGGTTCACCCAATAATGCTTGTGCAATACCTAGACGTTGTTTCATTCCTAAGGAATAACTTCCAACCTTGTCATTTCCTCGATCCTCTAATCCAACAACCTTTAACACTTCTTTTACTTTCTCTTTTATCTCTGCTTTATTGACACCATGAGTGATTCTCGCTAAATTGATTAAATTCTGTTTGCCAGTCATGTACGAAAAAAAGATTGGTGACTCAACAATCGCTCCGACATTCTGCAACGCAGATGCTTGTCTCTCGTTGATGTTTTTTCCATTTATAAAAACCGCTCCTTTTGTGGGATGAATTAACCCTGTTAAAATTCTAATAAGTGTGGTCTTTCCCGACCCATTCGGTCCTACAAACCCGCATATATCACTGCTATATAAATCAAACGATACATCTTCAAGGATCCTTTTTCCTTTTACAATTTTACTTATATTTTTGACCTCTAATACTTTTGTTTTATTCACTTTTATCCCTCCTATAAGGAAAGAATAAAAGCTAATTATAAAAAAATTATAAAAATTGTTGGAAAAATATACATTTTTATTTGTTCGTAAATTTGGTGGAAGTATTCATTACATACTTAATCATTAGAAATTTTATCTCTAATGAACAAAAACATAAAATTTCACTATTGATAGATTTTCTATTTGTGTTCTTGAAAGGCCAGTTATCCAATAAGTCCTGGTACAGAAACTTTTATTAACACAAAAAACCACTCCCTAAATTTTATAGGAAGTGGTTATTGCTATTGATATAAGTTTTTCACATGACTACATCACAGAATGGAAGTCGATGTTTGGCTCAGGAAGCCTTACATCATGCCGCCCATTCCACCCATGCCGCCCATGCCGCTCATGTCAGGCATGCCGCCGCCGCCTTCTTCAGGCTTGTCAGCGATAACAGCCTCAGTTGTTAAGAACATAGCTGCTACAGAAGCTGCGTTTTGTAGTGCAGAACGAGTTACTTTAGTTGGGTCAACGATACCAGCTTCAAACATGTTTACCCATGTTCCGTTAGCTGCGTTAAATCCTACGCCAACTTTTTCATTTTTCAAGCGCTCAACGATGACAGAGCCTTCAAGACCTGCATTGTGTGCGATTTGACGTACTGGCTCTTCAAGAGAACGAAGGATGATGTTAACACCAGTTTGAGTGTCACCTTCTTCTTGAATTTGAGCAACTTTGTTATATACGTTTACTAGAGCAGTACCACCACCGGAAACAATACCTTCTTCTACTGCAGCACGAGTAGAGTTAAGAGCATCTTCGATACGTAGTTTGCGCTCTTTTAATTCAGTTTCAGTTGCAGCACCAACTTTGATTACTGCTACACCGCCAGCTAATTTAGCTAAACGTTCTTGTAATTTTTCTTTATCGAACTCAGAAGTAGTTTCTTCTACTTGAGCACGGATTTGGCTTACACGGCTAGAGATTTGATCAGGTTGGCCAGCACCTTCTACGATTGTTGTGTTTTCTTTTGTCACAACAATTTTAGAAGCACGTCCTAGTTGATCGATTGTTGCAGATTTAAGGTCTAAGCCTAATTCTTCAGTGATTACTTCACCGCCAGTTAGGATCGCAATATCTTCTAACATTGCTTTACGGCGATCACCGAAACCTGGTGCTTTAACAGCAACAGCGTTGAATGTTCCACGAAGTTTGTTCACTACTAGAGTTGCTAGAGCTTCACCTTCTACATCCTCAGCGATTAATAATAGTGGCTTACCTTGTTGAACAACTTGCTCTAACACTGGTAAGATTTCTTGAATGTTTGTGATTTTTTTGTCTGTGATTAATACATATGGGTTTTCAAGAACTGCTTCCATTTTGTCAGAATCAGTTACCATGTATGGAGATGCATAACCACGGTCAAATTGCATACCTTCAACTACTTCTAGTTCAGTAGAGAAGCCTTTAGATTCTTCAATTGTGATAACACCGTCATTACCAACGCGCTCCATTGCTTCAGCAATTAATTGACCTACTTCTTCGTCAGCAGCAGAGATCGCAGCAACTTGTGCAATGGATTCTTTCCCTTCGATTGGTTTAGAAATAGCTTGTAACTCTTCTAATGCAACAGTTACAGCTTTTTCGATACCTTTACGTACTACCATTGGGTTAGCACCTGCAGTTACGTTCTTTAATCCTTCACGGATCATAGCTTGAGCTAAAACAGTTGCAGTTGTTGTACCGTCACCAGCAACATCGTTTGTTTTGCTCGCAACTTCAGCAACAAGTTTAGCACCCATGTTTTCAAATGCATCTTCTAATTCGATTTCTTTCGCAATTGTTACACCATCGTTAGTGATTAAAGGAGAACCGAATTTCTTTTCTAATACAACGTTACGTCCTTTAGGTCCTAATGTTACTTTTACCGCATCTGCTAAAGCGTCAACACCACGAAGCATTGAACGACGAGCTTCTTCGCTAAATTTAATATCTTTTGCCATGTTTACATAACCTCCTCAAATTTTTAACTAATCTATTATGTGTGCTGTTTATTGTCCGATAACAGCTAAAATGTCGTTTTCACGTAAAATTAAGTATTCAGTACCTTCATACTTCACTTCAGTACCAGCATATTTTGAGAAGATAATACGATCGCCTTCTGCTACTTCAAGAGCTACTTTCTCTCCACTATCTAGTACACGACCTGTACCAACAGCAACTACTTTACCTTCTTGTGGCTTCTCTTTCGCACTATCCGGAAGGACGATACCACTAGCAGTTTTTTCTTCTGATTCAACTAACTCGATAATAACGCGATCACCTAATGGCTTTAACAAGTGAAACAACCTCCTCAAATTCTTTGAATAAATGATTATTTTTCCTTTTTATTAGCACTCACAACCTTCGAGTGCTAACACAATTAATATAATATATAAATTTTCTTTTAATTTCAAGTATGAAGTTAAAATTTTTATTAGAAGTTTTCAACTTATCTACTAATTATAAATTTGGGATGAGTGCGCTGCCAAAAAGTGACCTCTTCACTAATTTGTCTCATTCTTATGGGGTATCATACATAGGATGACATTAGGGTATGTTACAATATACCTGACTAACTAAACAGAAACGTTTGTGCTTTACTTAGGAGGTTTACATGAAAAAGCATTATTGGTTTATTATGATTGCCTATATGATTCTTCAGTTATCAGGCTATCTGGGAATCAAGCTATTTGACTTATTGAACATCGGGGAGACAAATGTAGAGAGATTTGCCTATTGGACAATCTTTAGCTTTACACTTACGTTCTTAATTATTCTCTTTTTCCTAAGAAACGAACGTCATGAGGAAAACCGTTTTCGTGGAGAACCAGCTTCTGTAGGTGCTTCCATTGGATGGGCAATTATTGGGTTTTTCTTAGCTATTTTGGTACAAGGTGTAGCTGCTAATATCGAAGTTAATATTTTTGGAGTGGACCCGGGTTCTGAAAATACCCAAAGAATTGTAAGTATAATTGAGCTTTTCCCTTTAGTTATGGTTGTTACATCTATTATAGGCCCGATTCTTGAAGAAATCATATTCCGAAAAATCCTTTTTGGCGTACTATATACAAGAACAAACTTTTTCATTGCAGCATTAATCAGTTCTCTTATCTTCTCTCTATTGCACGGTGAACCACAGCATGTGTTGTTGTATGGTTCGATGGGCTTTACCTTTGCTTTTCTTTATGTGAAGACCAAGCGTATTCTCGTTCCCATCTTTGCACATGTTTCAATGAATACAATGGTCGTGGTTTTTCAAATTGCGTTTCAAGAGGATATTGAAAGAATGATGAAGCAGATGGAACAAATGCAAGTCATTATTGGAGGCTTTTTAACATGAGAACAAACCCTATTTCTATGGCTGTTTTTTATTTGATTATGGGGTTGCTGTTTATCTATTTAGCGATTAACAGTGCAAAAGAAGGCATTTTTACTTTTCCGACAATCTTATTGATGCTTATTGCTACATTCGATATTGGTGTTTCCATTCGGATGTTTCGTTTATCTAGAAAAATCAAAAAAATGAACATAAAAAAATGAGACTACTGAAAGTCTCATTTTTTATTTTCCTCTTCAAATCTCAATTTTTGTGATTTTCTATATGTGATTCTTGAAACCCAAATACTAATTTCATATAAAATAAATAAAGGAATTGAAACCATCAAGTGTGAAGCTAATTCAGGTGGTGTAATAAGTGCTGCGATAACTAATAACACAAAATAAGCATATTTCCGTACACTTGATAAAAACATCGGTGTGACGATTCCTAATCTTGTTAAGAACATAATAACAACCGGTAATTGAAAGAGTAATCCAAATGGAAGAGTTAATTGAATTAAGAAAGAGAAATATTCATTAATTCCAATTACCTGGTTTACATCCAGATCATTCGATATTCTTTCCATAAAATCAATGACAAATGGAAAGAGAATAAAGTATGAGAATGCCAAACCCAATAGGAAAAGGAAAACTGAGATCGGTATGTAGCTTAAGGTTACTTTTCTCTCCTTCTCATATAGACCTGGACTAACAAAAGACCAAAGCTGGTACAAAATGATTGGCGATGTAATAACAAATGCAATAATAAATGCAAACTTCATGTAGACCATCAATGGATCTGTCAGATTAAATGCATTTAATGTTAATGATTTTGCTTCGTCTGTATGCTGTAAATATTTAATGATCGGTCCTGAAAGTAAAAAACCGGCAATAACAGCTAAGAAAAAGAAAACGACAACAATGACGAGTCGTTTTCTCAGTTCTGTTATATGTTCAATGACCGACATTTCATCGTGTTTCATATCGGGTTCCATCCTATCTTACTTTACCTCTTCTTTATTCTTTTGCTTAGCATCTTGATCATCGTCATCATCATCAGCTAAACCTTTTGTGGCATTTTTAAACTCTCGTAATGTATTACCAGCTGCTTTTCCCAGCTGTGGCAATTTCTTTGGTCCAAAAATAAGGAGTGCAACAAAAACAATCAATAAGAGGCTTCCGATTCCTACATTTGGCATTAAATCCATCTCCTTTGTGTGCTGTTATTTTTCATCATTTGGATAATGTTTCAAAAAGTAGACAAGTGACTGAAGTTCAACCGCTAAATCAATATGGTGAATTCTTATTTCATCTGGAACATTAATTCGAGCAGGTGTAAAATTTAAAATTCCTTTAATGCCTTTTGTAATTAAACGGTCGGTAATGGATTGCGCTACTGCAGCCGGCACAGTTAAGATAGCCACTGTTACATCATCTGGAAGCTGTGTTTCAAGATCATCTAAATGAAAAACAGGTACTCCGCCAATTTCTGTCCCAACCTTTTCTTGTGCTACATCAAAAGCTAAAGATATCACCGTATTATTATTCTTAGTAAAATTATAATGTAAAAAGGCGGTACCTAAGTTACCTACTCCTATTAAACATACCTTTGTTGTTTCATCCTGATCTAGTGTTTTTCTAAAAAAGGATAACAGATAATTCACATTATAACCATACCCTTTTTTTCCTAATGCTCCAAAATATGAGAAATCTCTCCGAATCGTTGCAGAATCTACCTTTACAGCATCACTTAACTCAGCTGAAGACACACGCTGCTTCCCTGATGAGTGTAAATTTTTTAAAAAACGGTAATATAACGGCAACCTCTTTGCTGTTGCCTGCGGTATTTTCGTTTGGTCTATATTCAATCTGATCCCTCACTTAAGAAAAGCGCAAGCGCCTTGATCAGGCCCGACAAGCATAAGCCGCAAATGAATAGAAGACGCTCTATGTCTTCCATTCATTTGTGGCTTATGACCTCGAGGGGCTAGGCGCTGGAGCTAGACACTCAAACTTAGTATAATCATAATTTTTAAAATGACATATATATTTTCTCATTTTTCTTTTCTTAAAAAATCACCACTTTTACCACCTGTTTTTTCAACTAAATAGGTTTCTCCTATGATCATACCTTTATCAACTGCTTTACACATATCATAAACAGTAAGTGCTGTAATGCTTGCAGCGGTTAACGCTTCCATTTCAACACCTGTACTTCCTTTTGTTTTGACAGTAACAGAAATACATAAAGTATAATCAGGATCGTTAACGATCCATTCAAATTCAACGTTAACACCTTTAATTGAAATTGGGTGACACATTGGAATAACATTTGATGTTTGTTTAGCAGCCATAATTCCGGCTACCTGGGCAACCGATAAAACATCACCCTTGCCTATCTCATGATTTGTGATTTTCTTGTATACTTCTTCGGTGACAGTTATGCTGGTTTTAGCAAGAGCTGTTCTAACTGTTTCTTCTTTGGCAGAAATATCAACCATCTTTGCTCTGCCCTGATCATTAAAATGAGTAAACTCTGACATATACAGATCCCCTTATACCTAGACTATACACTATTTTTTTGCATCTGTCTGTTTTGTTATTGTGACAATTAATAGATTTGTTTTTTGTTCGTTTTCCTTCGTTAAAAGTAACTTTACTTGGGTGACCTACTGACAATTGTCTTTCATCACCCTCATGAGAGATCTTTCCTACTCTATCTCTTCGACTTTTGTCTTCATCACCCTTAAGAAGAGTTTCCCTTTAGGTTCTTTCAATATGAAATCAGTCTCTGTTGCCTATAAGGGTATTATTAGGCTACACTAAAGACATTAGTAGAGGTGAAAAACAATGATATTGTTACAAATAAATCAACTTAGTAAATACTTTGGTGCTGATCCTATTTTATCGAATATTAAGCTAGAAGTACAAACTAGAGATAAAATTGCTCTTGTCGGCCGCAATGGTGCGGGTAAATCAACTCTTTTAAAAATAATTTCCGGTGCAATGTCTTATGACTCTGGTGAAATTATTAAACCGAAAGATGTTTCAATTGGTTACTTGGCGCAGGATACTGGTTTAGAATCACAATTATCTATTTGGAATGAGATGAATTTAGTTTTTAAGCATCTAAAATCAATGGAAGAAGATATGCGTAAATTTGAACAACGAATGGCAACTGTAGATCCTAACAGTGAAACTCAAAAGTTTGAACAACTATTAAAAGAGTATGACAAACTTCAAGTGAAATTTAAAGAGGAAGGCGGTTACCAGTATGAAGCAGATATTCGTTCCGTCCTACATGGTTTAGGTTTTAGCAGCTTTGATCCGGAAACGAAAATCTCTTCTTTAAGTGGCGGCCAAAAAACACGGTTAGCCTTAGGTAAATTATTGTTAACAAAACCGGATCTATTGATTTTGGATGAGCCAACAAACCACCTTGATATCGAAACCTTAACTTGGCTGGAACAATATTTACAAAATTACCCGGGTGCTATCTTAATTGTTTCACATGACCGATATTTCCTCGACAAAATTGTTAATCAAGTTTATGAAATTAGCAGAAATACAAGCACAAGGTTCATTGGGAATTATAGCAACTATTTAAAACAAAAAGCTGAAAACTATGAAAAAGAAGTGAAAAGCTTTGAAAGACAGCAAAATGAAGTGGCAAAACTTAAAGATTTTATTCAGCGCAATATAGCAAGAGCATCCACAACAAAGCTTGCACAAAGCCGCAGAAAAAAGCTGGAAAAAATGGAGTTAATGAATAAACCCCTTGGAGATGAAAAATCAGCAAGCTTTCAATTTGATATTGAAAGACAAAGTGGAAATGATGTGTTAAAAGCAACAGATATTTCTGTTTCTTACGATAAACATCACCCTATTATCTCAAATATCTCTTTTTCTATATCCAGAGGTGACTCAATCGCTCTTGTTGGTCCAAATGGTATTGGAAAATCAACCTTGTTAAAGTCCATTGTCCAAAAGCTTGATGCATTAACTGGTAGCTTTTCATTAGGGTCACATGTGCAAATTGGATATTATGATCAACAGCAAGCTGA
The DNA here is from genome assembly GCF_055808295.1 of Metabacillus sp. KJ11-3. Lineage (NCBI taxonomy): Bacteria > Bacillati > Bacillota > Bacilli > Caryophanales > Bacillaceae > Metabacillus > Metabacillus sp. KJ11-3. The sequence continues at coordinate 4,306,657 of NZ_CM147865.1, forward strand.
TTTAACGTCAAATAAACGTGTGTTGGACGAGCTATGGGATGAATATCCACAACAAACAGAAAAAGAAATTCGAACCGTACTAGGTAACTTTCTGTTTTCAGGTGATGATGTGTTAAAACCTGTTTCAACACTAAGTGGTGGAGAAAAGGCAAGGCTGGCACTTTCTAAGCTTATGCTGCAAAAAGCTAATTTCCTCATTCTTGATGAACCAACAAACCATTTAGATTTAGATAGTAAAGAAATATTGGAAAATGCTTTAATCGACTTTCCAGGAACCATACTTTTTGTTTCACACGACCGTTATTTTATAAACCGCATAGCCACAAAGGTCTTTGAATTATCAAGTCATAACCTATCTGAGTACCTAGGTGACTATGATTACTTTTTAACAAAGAAAGAAGAAATATTAGAGCTAGAGCGACTTGCGGAAGAAGAGACAAAGAACGTTTCTCAAAAATTCAGTTCATCTGCATCAGAAGGAAAGCTAAACTACCAGCAGGAAAAAGAACTAAAAAAACTCGAACGTCAAAAGCAACGAAGAATTGAAGAAATAGAGCAAAGCATTAGTGAAATTGAAGAAACAATAGAAAAAAACGAAGCGCTACTTTGCGATCCTTCTATTTATCAGGATCATGAGCAAGTTCAAAAAATTAATATTGAAAATGAACAACTGAATTCCGAACTAGAACAACTTATGACTGAGTGGGAACAGTTACATTAAAAACAGCGGATCATTTTCGCTGTTTTTTTGTTCCAGCATTTGATAAAGAAATTGTTTCGACAAACTTCTTAACATTCAAAATAGATTGAAATCATGTTATACACAATCCACTTATTTATCCACATAATAAATCCTCTATTTTCAACATATCAACAGACTTATACACATTATCCACATATTTTCGTTTTTTTAACCAAGTTATTCACATAGGATTTTTCGTTGATTTGACAGCTTTTTTAGTTCTTTTACACATTTCTACAAAAATGAGTGAACATCCTGTGGATAACTCTGTTTTTAACCTAATTTCGGTGAACATTGACTTATTTGCTAGGGAGATTCAAGATTTTGTCGAAAAATACCGAAAAAAGGACAGAACCTGAATTAGGCCTGCCCAATTTTGTACAAATTAATATGAGTTAAGCTCTAAGCCAGGATTAGCATTAAGCGCTAAATCACTTCTCATTCCCTTATCAAATAAAATACTGCCTGCCGCCGCAATCATTGCTGCATTATCAGTACATAAGGATAAAGGAGGAATAATTAACTCTATCTCATCTCTTTGAGAAAATTTCTTTTCCAATGCTGTTCGCAAACCTTTATTTGCAGCAACTCCACCTGCTAATAATAGTTGTTTCACTTTATACTTATCCACAGCTTGTCCTGTTTTGGTTACTAATACATCCACAACACTTGCCTGAAAACTAGCAGCAACGTCCTTTGGATCAAGTTCAATGCCTTTTTGCTTAGCATTGTGTAATGTATTAATTACAGCAGACTTCAGTCCACTGAAACTAAAGTCAAACGAGCCTTCACTAAGCCATGCTCTCGGTAAATCAATAGTTGCCTGTCCCTCATGGGCTAAACGGTCAATATGAGGACCTCCCGGATATGGAAGACCAATTGTTCTAGCTACCTTGTCATATGCCTCACCTGCAGCATCATCCAAGGTTTCACCTATCACATTAAAGTGTCCATGTTCTTTCATATAAACTAATTCAGTATGTCCTCCAGATACAACTAAGGCAAGTAAAGGAAATTCTAATTCTTTAATCAAACGATTTGCATAAATATGGCCAGCAATATGATGAACACCTACTAATGGAATAGAATGTGAGAAAGCTAAAGCTTTTGCTGCATTTATACCTGTTAATAAAGCTCCTACTAAACCGGGTCCTTCTGTCACAGCAATAGCTGAAATATCATCAAACGAAAGCTCGGCTTGTTTCATAGCTTCTTCAAAGACAATGGTTAGTTGCTCAACATGATGTCTAGATGCGATTTCCGGGACAACACCACCAAATCGCTTATGGCTCTCAATTTGAGATGCTACAACATTCGCTACTATCTCTCTTCCATTTTTCACAATGGCTGCTGCGGTTTCATCACAGCTTGTTTCAATTCCTAATATATATTGATCAGTTTGACTCATATTAAATTCACCCACATTACTAAAGCATCTTCCTGGTTATCTGTATAATAATTTTTTCTTATACCACCAGGTTCAAACCCTACTTTTTTATATAAAGATTGAGCAATATGATTAGATACTCTTACCTCTAATGACAATCTTTGTGCCTTCATTTCCCTACTTAATTGCATGGCAAATCTCAACAGAGCTTCACCTATTCTTTTTCCTCTAAAATTAGGATGGACCGCAATATTGGTAATTTGGGCATCATCCATTATCACCCATAAGCCACAGTATCCAATCACTTGTTCCTCATGTTCAACAACTATATATTTCGCGAATAAATTTTGCTCCAGCTCATAATGTAAGGACTCTTTTGTCCATGGTACCGAAAAAGATTGACATTCTATTTGATAAACTTCGTCAATATCTTCTCTTCGCATTTTTCTAATTGTAAATTGATATTCCACAGTAGACACCATCTTATTTCTGTTGCTCAAGCCACTTGGCCTCTGCTTCAGCTAATCTGATATAATTTGGTACAAGTTTATGAACATCTGTTGCTTCTCTTTTTACCCCTATTAGACCTAGTTCTGCAGGTCTTGGATTATGTAAAGAAACATTGCCTATTACAGCTCGATCACCAAGCAATTCAATAATGGTATCTTTATGGATATGAACATCATTTCCTAAAAATAAAATACTCTTATCACTCTTATATAAGTGCCCTATCCAATCAGTTAATAGTAAATTTTGATCTTTATGAACGGTCACTAATTCACTATTATCATATTGATATAATCCTGTATAGACTTGTCCTCTTCTTGCATCAAAAACCGGTGAAATAAGTCCGTCAAAATAGCGGCCATTTCCAGCCAAAGTTTCTAAACTAGATACACCTACAATAGGAATCTTTAGAGCCCAAGCCATTGTCTTTGCAATCGATACACCTATACGAACACCCGTGTATGAACCTGGTCCTGTCGCTACAATTATTTTTTCTAAATCCTTCGGTGTAAAGTCACAGTCATGTAGTAGTCTCTCAATAGCAGGCATGGCTCGAACAGAATGATTTTTCTTTAAATTTGTTATATACTCACCTATAACCGTTTCACCATTGACAATGGCAACTCCAAGCACATTATTCGTCGTGTCTATAGCTAATGCATTCATCACTTAACTCCTTACATAGTTCCTCATAATGAGACCCTCTAGGTGTCATTATAATTGTCCTTGTTGTATCATCCACATAAAGAATTTTTATATCTAATCGTTCATTTGGAAGCTGATCTTCAATTAAATGTGCCCACTCTACGACTGTAATACCATTACCATGAAAATACTCATCGAAACCAAGATCTTCATCCGCATCTTCAACACGATATACATCCATGTGATACAAGGGCAATCTACCATCTCTATACTCTTTAATAATTGTAAACGTAGGACTATTTACATTTCGACCTATCCCTAGCCCCTTTGCTAATGCTTTAGTAAAAGTTGTTTTCCCTGCACCCAAATCTCCCTCAAGAGTAATCACATCATTTTTGTTTAACATCTTCGATAAAGATTGCGCAATAGTTGCAGTATCTTCAGTACTTTTTGTCATAAATTTAATTTGATCCACTCTGCTCACCTTAACTTTTTTTGAAGTGGTTATACCCTGATTTTTTAAGTTTTATATACTCTTGATTCTTTGATTTTAGCATTACCTCTTTATGGCTGGAATCAACGAAACCTATCTTAGTGACTTTTATCCCTAGTTCATTACAGTCTTTCTTTAATTTTTCCCATGAATCTGGTGAAGTTGTCCCAACTAATTCATAATCCTCTCCACCATATAGGGCCCAATCTTGAAGAAGAGAGGTTGACTGTAATAATAAAAGTTCATCACTTAGTGGAAGATCATCTTCATCTATTGTGATTCCGACGTGACTAGCTTCAGAAATTTCATTTAATTCACTTGCCAATCCATCGCTTATATCATTTAATGATGCTCTTTTTAACTTGCCTATCAATCTTCCTGCCTTCACTTGAGGAATTGGCATCTTATGCTTTTTTGTAAAATACATTTTTAAAGATTCATTACGTAAAGAAGTTTGACCTAATAAAATGGCTAGCCCTGCAGCAGAATCACCAATTGTTCCTGTTACAAAGACAATATCCTCATTCTTAGCATTACTCCTTAGAGTTTTTCTACCTTCTTCCACCTCTCCAATGACTGTTACACTAATCACGAGTTTATCTGAGGTAGAAACTGTATCGCCACCTAAAAGATCCATTTTGTATTCCTCTGATAGCTTCTTCATTCCCTCATAAATTTCAATAAGATCATCTTCATTCCAATTTGAAGGTACAGCTAGAGAAATGAAATAATACAGAGGAATTGCTGACATAGCAGCAAGATCACTCACGTTAACGGCCAGCGCCTTGTACCCTATTTCAAAAGGAGAAGATAGGTTTCTAAGGAAATGAACACCCTCAACCATGGTATCTACACAAACTACTTGATGAAAACCATGAGAAGATTCATATATAGCTGCATCATCACCTATAGCAACTTTTACATTTTGTTGAAAGATACGATCTGGTTTTACCTTATTAATAAAATCAAATTCATCCATTTCGTTCTCCATATTCTTAATATTTTACCTATGAAAAAACCTTAGGAGTATTTCCTAAGGAAGTGGTTTTGTCGTAGAAAACTAATAATTAGTTTAACCAAGTTTGACACATTCTATCGTACCATATTAATTCTAAAGGTGGAATTAATATAATTTTTAGTTTGTGTTTCAATCTAAAAAAGAGCATAAAAAAAACGAAACATCTATGTTTCGCAAGCAATCAATTATATGGCGGTCCGGACGGGACTCGAACCCGCGACCTCCTGCGTGACAGGCAGGCATTCTAACCAACTGAACTACCGGACCATAATGGTTGCACTTTTCAGTACTACTATGTTGCCTCGCTATGAAGAATATTCGACGTAGCGTCGTCAACTTAAATTGGTTGCGGGGACAGGATTTGAACCTGCGACCTTCGGGTTATGAGCCCGACGAGCTACCAGACTGCTCCACCCCGCGATAATAATAATACCTGGCAACGTCCTACTCTCACAAGGGGAAACCCCCAACTACCATCGGCGCTGAAGAGCTTAACTTCCGTGTTCGGCATGGGAACGGGTGTGGCCTCTTCGCCATCATAACCAGATATTATAAAGTTTGAAGGCATATTCCTTCAAAACTAGATAACGATAGACAATTCATATTCACTAACTGAGTTTATGCTCTTACATTGTCCAGCTACAGAAGCCAAATCCTACGGTCATTTCACTCTCTCGGACGAAGTCAAAGAACGACTTCTTCTCGATCGCTCCAATGCCCTATGGATTTAAACGGGCTTCTTCCGCTTTTCTATTTAGGTTAAGTCCTCGATCGATTAGTATCAGTCAGCTCCACACGTCACCGCGCTTCCACCTCTGACCTATCAACCTGATCATCTTTCAGGGATCTTACTAGCTTACGCTATGGGAAATCTCATCTTGAGGGGGGCTTCATGCTTAGATGCTTTCAGCACTTATCCCTTCCGCACATAGCTACCCAGCTATGCCTTTGGCAAGACAACTGGTACACCAGCGGTGCGTCCATCCCGGTCCTCTCGTACTAAGGACAGCTCCTCTCAAATTTCCTACGCCCACGACGGATAGGGACCGAACTGTCTCACGACGTTCTGAACCCAGCTCGCGTACCGCTTTAATGGGCGAACAGCCCAACCCTTGGGACCGACTACAGCCCCAGGATGCGATGAGCCGACATCGAGGTGCCAAACCTCCCCGTCGATGTGGACTCTTGGGGGAGATAAGCCTGTTATCCCCGGGGTAGCTTTTATCCGTTGAGCGATGGCCCTTCCATGCGGAACCACCGGATCACTAAGCCCGACTTTCGTCCCTGCTCGACTTGTAGGTCTCGCAGTCAAGCTCCCTTGTGCCTTTACACTCTACGAATGATTTCCAACCATTCTGAGGGAACCTTTGGGCGCCTCCGTTACATTTTAGGAGGCGACCGCCCCAGTCAAACTGCCCACCTGACACTGTCTCCCAGCCCGATCAGGGCTGTGGGTTAGAATTTCAATACAGCCAGGGTAGTATCCCACCGACGCCTCCACCGAAGCTGGCGCTCCGGCTTCTCAGGCTCCTACCTATCCTGTACAAGCTGTACCAAAATTCAATATCAGGCTACAGTAAAGCTCCACGGGGTCTTTCCGTCCTGTCGCGGGTAACCTGCATCTTCACAGGTACTATAATTTCACCGAGTCTCTCGTTGAGACAGTGCCCAGATCGTTACGCCTTTCGTGCGGGTCGGAACTTACCCGACAAGGAATTTCGCTACCTTAGGACCGTTATAGTTACGGCCGCCGTTTACTGGGGCTTCGGTTCAAAGCTTCGCTTGCGCTAACCTCTCCCCTTAACCTTCCAGCACCGGGCAGGCGTCAGCCCCTATACTTCGCCTTGCGGCTTCGCAGAGACCTGTGTTTTTGCTAAACAGTCGCCTGGGCCTATTCACTGCGGCTTTTCCGGGCTATTCACCCTAAAAAGCACCCCTTCTCCCGAAGTTACGGGGTCATTTTGCCGAGTTCCTTAACGAGAGTTCTCTCGCTCACCTTAGGATTCTCTCCTCGCCTACCTGTGTCGGTTTGCGGTACGGGCACCTCTCACCTCGCTAGAGGCTTTTCTTGGCAGTGTGGAATCAGGAACTTCGGTACTATAGTTCCCTCGCCATCACAGCTCAGCTTATGTGACAATGGGATTTGCCTCATTGTCAGCCTAACTGCTTGGACGCGCATATCCAACAGCGCGCTTACCCTATCCTTCTGCGTCCCCCCATTGCTCAAATGGTGAGGAGGTGGTACAGGAATTTCTACCTGTTGGCCATCGCCTACGCCTTTCGGCCTCGGCTTAGGTCCCGACTAACCCTGAGCGGACGAGCCTTCCTCAGGAAACCTTAGGCATTCGGTGGAGGGGATTCTCACCCCTCTTTCGCTACTCATACCGGCATTCTCACTTCTAAGCGCTCCACCAGTCCTTACGGTCTGGCTTCTCAGCCCTTAGAACGCTCTCCTACCACTGTTCGTAAGAACAGTCCACAGCTTCGGTGATACGTTTAGCCCCGGTACATTTTCGGCGCAGAGTCACTCGACCAGTGAGCTATTACGCACTCTTTAAATGGTGGCTGCTTCTAAGCCAACATCCTGGTTGTCTAAGCAACTCCACATCCTTTTCCACTTAACGTATACTTTGGGACCTTAGCTGGTGGTCTGGGCTGTTTCCCTCTTGACTACGGATCTTATCACTCGCAGTCTGACTCCTGAACATAAGTCTTTGGCATTCGGAGTTTGACTGAATTCGGTAACCCGATGGGGGCCCCTAGTCCAATCAGTGCTCTACCTCCAAGACTCTCATTTCAAGGCTAGCCCTAAAGCTATTTCGGAGAGAACCAGCTATCTCCAGGTTCGATTGGAATTTCTCCGCTACCCACACCTCATCCCCGCACTTTTCAACGTGCGTGGGTTCGGGCCTCCATTCAGTGTTACCTGAACTTCACCCTGGACATGGGTAGATCACCTGGTTTCGGGTCTACGACCACGTACTCATTCGCCCTATTCAGACTCGCTTTCGCTGCGGCTCCGTCTTATCAACTTAACCTTGCACGGGATCGTAACTCGCCGGTTCATTCTACAAAAGGCACGCCATTACCCATTAACGGGCTTTGACTACTTGTAGGCACACGGTTTCAGGATCTCTTTCACTCCCCTTCCGGGGTGCTTTTCACCTTTCCCTCACGGTACTGGTTCACTATCGGTCACTAGGGAGTATTTAGCCTTGGGAGATGGTCCTCCCTGCTTCCGACGGGATTTCTCGTGTCCCGCCGTACTCAGGATCCACTCTGGAGGGAACGAAGTTTCAACTACAGGGTTGTTACCTTCTTTGACGGGCCTTTCCAGACCTCTTCATTTACTCCGTTCCTTTGTAACTCCGTATAGAGTGTCCTACAACCCCAAGAGGCAAGCCTCTTGGTTTGGGCTAATTCCGTTTCGCTCGCCGCTACTCAGGAAATCGCGTTTGCTTTCTCTTCCTCCGGGTACTTAGATGTTTCAGTTCCCCGGGTCTGCCTTTATCACCCTATGTATTCAGGTGAAAATACTACTCCATTACGAGCAGTGGGTTCCCCCATTCGGAAATCTCCGGATCAAAGCTTACTTACAGCTCCCCGAAGCATATCGGTGTTAGTACCGTCCTTCATCGGCTCCTAGTGCCAAGGCATCCACCGTGCGCCCTTAACAACTTAACCTTTGACATCAAAGATGTCACTTTCATTATTAAGAGAATCACTAAACTAAGCGTTTAAACTCAGTGAATTACTTGAATTGTTTTTCGTTATCTAGTTTTCAAGGAACATAAATCACAGGTTAATCAAATGCTGAATGCATTTTCACTCCTATGTGTTTTCTTACTTATTGAAAGATCGTATGATCTCTCAAAACTAAACAAAATACCAAGCGTACCTCATATCCTTAGAAAGGAGGTGATCCAGCCGCACCTTCCGATACGGCTACCTTGTTACGACTTCACCCCAATCATCTGTCCCACCTTAGGCGGCTGGCTCCAAAAGGTTACCCCACCGACTTCGGGTGTTACAAACTCTCGTGGTGTGACGGGCGGTGTGTACAAGGCCCGGGAACGTATTCACCGCGGCATGCTGATCCGCGATTACTAGCGATTCCGGCTTCATGCAGGCGAGTTGCAGCCTGCAATCCGAACTGAGAATGGTTTTATGGGATTCGCTTGACTTCGCAGTCTTGCAGCCCTTTGTACCATCCATTGTAGCACGTGTGTAGCCCAGGTCATAAGGGGCATGATGATTTGACGTCATCCCCACCTTCCTCCGGTTTGTCACCGGCAGTCACCTTAGAGTGCCCAACTGAATGCTGGCAACTAAGATCAAGGGTTGCGCTCGTTGCGGGACTTAACCCAACATCTCACGACACGAGCTGACGACAACCATGCACCACCTGTCACTTCGTCCCCCGAAGGGGAACCTTCTATCTCTAGAAGTAGCGAAGGATGTCAAGACCTGGTAAGGTTCTTCGCGTTGCTTCGAATTAAACCACATGCTCCACCGCTTGTGCGGGCCCCCGTCAATTCCTTTGAGTTTCAGTCTTGCGACCGTACTCCCCAGGCGGAGTGCTTAATGCGTTTGCTGCAGCACTAAAGGGCGGAAACCCTCTAACACTTAGCACTCATCGTTTACGGCGTGGACTACCAGGGTATCTAATCCTGTTCGCTCCCCACGCTTTCGCGCCTCAGCGTCAGTTACAGACCAGAGAGTCGCCTTCGCCACTGGTGTTCCTCCACATCTCTACGCATTTCACCGCTACACGTGGAATTCCACTCTCCTCTTCTGCACTCAAGTTCCCCAGTTTCCAATGACCCTCCACGGTTGAGCCGTGGGCTTTCACATCAGACTTAAGAAACCGCCTGCGCGCGCTTTACGCCCAATAATTCCGGACAACGCTTGCCACCTACGTATTACCGCGGCTGCTGGCACGTAGTTAGCCGTGGCTTTCTGGTTAGGTACCGTCAAGGTACCAGCAGTTACTCTGGTACTTGTTCTTCCCTAACAACAGAACTTTACGACCCGAAGGCCTTCATCGTTCACGCGGCGTTGCTCCGTCAGACTTTCGTCCATTGCGGAAGATTCCCTACTGCTGCCTCCCGTAGGAGTCTGGGCCGTGTCTCAGTCCCAGTGTGGCCGATCACCCTCTCAGGTCGGCTACGCATCGTTGCCTTGGTGAGCCGTTACCTCACCAACTAGCTAATGCGCCGCGGGTCCATCTGTAAGTGACAGCTAAAAGCCGTCTTTCAATTTTGAACCATGCGGTTCAAAATATTATCCGGTATTAGCTCCGGTTTCCCGGAGTTATCCCAATCTTACAGGCAGGTTACCCACGTGTTACTCACCCGTCCGCCGCTAATCTTTGGGAGCAAGCTCCCTCAGATTCGCTCGACTTGCATGTATTAGGCACGCCGCCAGCGTTCGTCCTGAGCCAGGATCAAACTCTCCAATAAAGTGTTTGATATAGCTCATAAAAAATTTGCACTATATAGTACGTTTTTGTTAATCGAAATTAACGTTGGCACGCTTGGTTTTGTTTAGTTTTCAAAGATCATTTAAATTGGAGCGGGTGAAGGGAATCGAACCCTCATCATCAGCTTGGAAGGCTGAGGTTTTACCACTAAACTACACCCGCAAAAGATACGTCTGGTCGGGAAGACAGGATTCGAACCTGCGACCCCTTGGTCCCAAACCAAGTGCTCTACCAAGCTGAGCTACTTCCCGTAAATGTATTATGGCGCGCCCGAGAGGAGTCGAACCCCTAACCTTTTGATCCGTAGTCAAACGCTCTATCCAATTGAGCTACGGGCGCAATATTTATTATCAATAAGCGACTTTACTATAATAACACCTTCAAACATCAAAGTCAAGTGCTTTTTTTAAAAACTTAAATGTTTGTTGGTGCGGCCGAGAGGACTTGAACCTCCACGGGGTCGCCCCCACTAGGCCCTCAACCTAGCGCGTCTGCCATTCCGCCACGACCGCGAAACTAAATAATGGTGCGGGTGAAGGGACTTGAACCCCCACGTCACAAGGACACTAGATCCTAAGTCTAGCGCGTCTGCCAATTCCGCCACACCCGCACGGTGTGTAAATGGTGAGCCATGAAGGACTCGAACCTTCGACCCTCTGATTAAAAGTCAGATGCTCTACCAACTGAGCTAATGGCTCATTTTATAATGAGATGTAAAAGTTGATTCCTTCTTGTTTTAATGACTCTCAACTAAAAAAATGGCTGGGCTAGCTGGATTCGAACCAACGCATGTCGCAGTCAAAGTGCGATGCCTTACCGCTTGGCTATAGCCCAATAACATTAAAGTCACAAGAATTAAATTATATCATATCTACCTTGAATCCACAAGATATTTTTTCAAAATAAATGGCGGTCCGGACGGGACTCGAACCCGCGACCTCCTGCGTGACAGGCAGGCATTCTAACCAACTGAACTACCGGACCAAGATTTTTTATTTATAAGTTTCGAGAAATAAATAGGAGGTGGGCTTTTATCTTTCGTAAGTGCACCCACTTCCTAGTAATACCTGCGATATGATATGACCCGTACGGGATTCGAACCCGTGTTACCGCCGTGAAAGGGCGGTGTCTTAACCGCTTGACCAACGGGCCACAATGAATATGGCGGAGAAGGAGGGATTTGAACCCTCGCGCCGCTTACGCGACCTACACCCTTAGCAGGGGCGCCTCTTCAGCCACTTGAGTACTTCCCCATATGGCTCCGCAGGCAGGATTCGAACCTGCGACCGATCGGTTAACAGCCGATAGCTCTACCACTGAGCTACTGCGGAATATTTCCTTACAGACTTCCTTAATTATATTAATTAGGGTTTGTCCTGTCAACTAAGATTGTTAAAAAGTTTCATTCTTAACCGTCACCTGCGACGGCTTTTATAATTTAACACAGTATCAACTTTAGAGTCAACCCTTTCTGTAAAGATAGATTTTTCCAGAGCATTTCCCGCAAACAAGCCTTGTTGTATCCACTCTTCTCTTTCTTTTATATTCTTGGTGACAATCTCTACATCGATATATCAAACATGTTTTCTGAACTTTTGTTTCATTACCTAATGAGCGGCAAAATCTCGGAGCTCCTACTTTCTTTAACAATAATTTAAAATCTTGGTCACCATGCTTATACCCCTTACCTTCTAAATGAAGATGATAATGGCATAATTCATGTTTGATAATCCCAATCACCTCATCCAGTCCGTACTCCTGAAAATACTTAGGATTTACATCAATATTATGACTATGTAACATGTATCTTCCGCCAGTTGTTCTAAGACGGCTGTTAAAATATGCTCTATGTTTAAATTTTTTATTAAAATAAGTTAATGATATTTCTTCAACTAAACTTTGCAGCATTAGATCATTCAAAAAAATCCCCCATTTCGAGTAACACTCAAACTTGTACCTGCATACATTATAAACACCCATACTCCATTATAATAGCTGAGGAGGTATGAGCCATGCCATCATGGTTACAAAATCAAATGCAACGTGCATTTTTAGAAAAAAATCGTTACCAAATAAAATTACTCAATCAATGCTGGTTCTTTTATAGAGAAAAACACTGCTCATAAGGCAGTGTTTCTTCTATATTCTTATTTATTTACCATCGTGAGTGCTACACGGCCTTTCTTGAAATCCACATCATCAACCCAGACCGTTACAACATCTCCTACGGAAACAATATCTAATGGATGTTTTACAAAAGAATTGCTTAACTTTGAAATATGAACAAGGCCATCCTGTTTGACACCAACATCAACAAACGCTCCAAAATCGACAACGTTTCTTACTGTTCCTTGTAATTCCATCCCCTTTTGTAAATCTTCCAACTTAAGGACATCCTTTTTTAATAACGGCTTAGAAATTTCGTCCCGGGGATCCCTTTCCGGTCGAATAAGAGCGTCACAAATATCCTTTAACGTTAACTCTCCCACACCTAGAGCTTCAGCCGCTTCCTTCATATTCAAGTTTTTAATTTTCTCCCTAAGTTCCTCAGTTCCTAAGTCTGATTGTGATGCATCCAATTGTTTTAGAAGATTTTCTACTTCACCATATCGTTCAGGATGTATGCTTGTTCGATCTAAAGGATGATCTCCATCGATTACTCGTAAGAAACCTATACACTGTTCAAATGTTTTTGCACCTAATCTGGGAATATCCTTTAGTTGTTTTCGATTTGAAAATCTACCTAATTCCTCTCTCTTCTTTACAACATTGTTTGCAACTGCTTTACTTAGTCCTGCCACATATTGAAGAAGAGAAGGTGAGGCCGTATTTACATTAACACCTACCTGGTTAACAACTGTTTCGACAACAAAGGTTAGAGAGTCATTTAATTTCTTTTGGGAAACATCATGCTGATATTGACCAACACCGACTGATTTAGGGTCTATTTTTACAAGTTCAGCTAATGGATCTTGTAACCTTCTAGCAATAGAAACTGCACTTCTTTCTTCAACTTGTAAACCCGGAAATTCTTCTCTGGCAAGATCAGACGCTGAGTAAACACTTGCTCCCGCTTCATTAACAATTAAATAAGAAGTATCACCATTCAATTCTTTTAATATATCTGCAATAAATTGCTCTGTTTCTCTTGAAGCTGTCCCATTCCCTATCGCTACCACTTCAATGTGATATGTCTTTAACACATCCATAACTTTTTCTTTTGCTTGCTCTTTCTTATTAACTGGCGGATGTGGGTAAACAACACCAATTTGAAGCATTTTACCTGTCTCATCTACAACCGCTAACTTACATCCGGTTCGATATGCGGGGTCGACTCCAAGGACCATCTTTCCTTTTAACGGAGGTTGCAAGAGTAGATTTCTGAGGTTTTCTGAGAATATATGAATAGCACGGTCTTCTGCCTTCTCAGACAATTCTTTTCTAATCTCTCTCTCAATAGAAGGTTGAATTAACCTTTTATATGCATCTTCAATCGCACTTATCATTACTTCATTAACTATGGATGTTTTTCGCTTAAGTTCTTCTCTCTTAAGGTACTCAATAATTTGTTCGGCAGGCGGCTGAATAGAAACCCTAATGACTTCTTCCTTTTCTCCGCGATTCAATGCCAATATTCGATGTGGGACAACTTTATGGATAGGTTCTTCATACTCGTAATACATTTCATATACATTTTTTTCATCTTTCTCTTCATCTTTGGCAGAAGAAGAGATTTGCCCTTTACGAAATGTTGTATCGCGTATCCATTGACGGTACTTAGGTTGGTCAGAAATTTGCTCAGCGATAATATCCTGTGCTCCTTGAATGGCCTCTTCAACAGAAGTTACTCCTTTTTCTTCATTGAGAAACCCCTCTGCTTTTTGCTCTATGCTCCCTTGATTAGGCAATGTAAGTATCCATTTCGCTAAAGGTTCTAAGCCTTTTTCCTTTGCAACGGTTGCCTTTGTTCTTCTCTTTTGCTTATAAGGTCTGTATAGATCTTCAACTTGTTGGAGCTTCATTGATGAGTGAATCTCAGCTGCAAGTTGTTCTGTTAACTTTCCTTGTTCATCAATTAGACGTAATACTTCTTCTTTGCGGCTCTCTAGGTTTTGAGTATATGTCCATTTTTCTGATATATCCCGAATTTGCACTTCATCTAATGCGCCTGTTTGTTCTTTTCGGTACCTTGCGATAAATGGTACTGTATTTCCTTCTTCCAGAAGTGAAATCACATTAGACACCTGTTTTAGATTGATTCCCAGCTCCTTGCTAATATGATTCATAATACGTTCTTGTCTTTCTATCATTTTTAATCCTCCAAACAAGACATCTGCTTTTCTATGTAAAAACTTGAAAACACTTATAACCATTTTACCAAATATCTTGCAGCTAATAAAATATGCCCCCAATAAGCTTCGCTTCCTCCCGGGGGCCTTGCGGGAGCAGAATGGAAGGAACCAATTTTCACCTTCTACTATATAAGCAAATTAGATAAACATGGCTTGTCGCCAATCCCTAATGACGAAAGCCTTAGTTTTTCTTATACTATCATCCAAAAAAATTTAAATACTTTCTGATCGTACAAAAAAGCCGACCAGCTAATTCAATAATTAAAAAAGCTGACCGACTATGTATGTTAAATCATCCGTTCTTTTTTTCGTATATATGTCAAGTTGTCGTGATAGATCTTCAACAGAATTTCCTTTATTCAATAATGCTTTTATCCCTGGCAATACTAAGCCATCAGTATAAATGATAAATTTCGAACCTATCTCATAGGAATATGTTTGTGTTCGATATTTTTGTGGTTTACCTGATAAATAACCTAGAATAGGAAGTGGATAAATAAATGCTCCTGAAGGCCCATAAAGCATAAATCGAATATTACCAACAGAACTATACGTAAAACTTTTAGAGTGAAAATCGACCTTTAAGATCGAAACAGTGGCTCCACGCTTATCCTTGAGTTCTTCGTTACACAATCGCATCAGAGCATCCACATCTTCATCATAGTTTTGTTCAACTAATGAGCTAATTGCAGCAGAAGATTCGTTAGCTCGCTCACCACTTCCAAGACCATCGGCTAAAGCACAAATCATAAAGTTATCTGTTGTTTTTATATAAAAGCTATCACCACAACAGGATTTACCTTCCTTAGGTAATTGAAAAGCCAATGTATGAACATGTTCATTAAACTCTTTTACAATCATCTATTTAGCTCCGGCGGCATATCTTTCGAAAGCGCTTCTCTCAACTTTTGAATAGCTCTCCTTTGCAACCTAGACACATGCATTTGTGATATGCCAAGTTGCTCACCAGTTTCTTTTTGACTTTTATTTAAGATAAACGTACATTCGATAATTTCTTTTTCTCTATCAGATAAAACATGCAATACACTTTGTAACATAAGCTTTTGATTTACCTTCTCAAAGCCCTGATCTTGAGAGCCTACAATGTCAAGAATTGTAACCGTACTTCCATCAGAATCCGCTTCAATTGAATGATCAACAGACAAGGCTTGATAGCTTTTACCCATCTCCATTGTTTCTAGTACTTCTTCTTCTGTCACATCTAAGTATTCAGCTATTTCCTGCACCTTAGGTGAACGTTGATTATCATTTGTTAGTTGTTCTACTGCCGCTTTAATTTTCGGTCCTAACTCTTTAATTCTTCTAGGGACATGTACACTCCATGTTTTATCCCTCAAGAATCTTTTAATCTCTCCAATAATGGTTGGGATAGCAAATGCCTCAAACGGCTTACCAACCGTTGGATCATATCTTCTAATCGCTCCTAATAGACCAATCATTCCAACTTGCCTTAGATCTTCATGGAAACTTTTCCCCTTAGAATATTTTTTCGCTAATGTTTCAACTAATCCTGTATAGTGTTCAACAAGGGCTAATTGAGCTGTTTCACTTTCATTTCGTTGAAATTCAAGAATAAGCTCAATTACCTGTTCTTTAGTTAGTTTCATACTTTGAGATGGTTGTGCCATGATCAATTCGCTCCCCGCTTAAATACTTGACCATGAAGACCGTTACTCCAGAATTAACAAGTACACGGACTTCATCCATGAGCGTTTCCATCAAATAGAGACCTAAACCTCCTTCTGGAAGTTGATCAACAGGGCTTGTAGAAGAATAAGGACCAAGTTCATTTTTCGTTTTTTCAAAGTCAAAGCTTTTTCCATTATCAGCAATCATGACTTCAAGACGATCATCGTAAAGACCAAAGCCTACTACTACTTCGCCTTCTTCACTGTTCTTATAAGCATGTTGCACAGCATTCGTACAAGCTTCACTTGTCGCAATCTTTAAATCTTCTATATCATCATATGAATATCCCATTCTACTAGCAATCCCAGAGAGTGTTAAACGGATAATCCCTACATACTCTGGTTTAGCCGGCACCTTCATCTCTATATAATCTACTAGTTGCTTCATTGTACCCCACCTTCTGATTTTGAAGATATATCAATGATGTCACTTAGTCCAGTTATAGTAAATAAGCGTTCCAAACGATCCGACAACTCAACCAAATTCAATTGACCGTTGTTTTTTCTCACACTCTTTAACAACCCAACGAATACTCCTAAGCCCGTACTATCCATATAAGATACATCTTTCAAATTAATCGTAATGTTTGGATCCGCTTCTTCAGCTAATGGCAAAATTGCCTCCCGTAACTTTGGTGCCGTATAGGCATCAATTTCTCCAGCTACGGAAACGACCGTCTGAGCATCAAAATTATTTATATCAACTTTTATATTCATCCGTTATCACCTCGAAAAGAACTTTTATGCTATTACATACCCCGTAAAAAGTTTCTTTAAACCATTCTTTTCATTATTATTAGTGTGAAATCATCTCTCAATTGGAAATCCTGCATCTTTTCAAAATGCCTGTAAATTTTATCCACCATTTCCTGAGCTGATAAATCTTTGTATCGGTTAATCAATTCTGTAATGGCAGATCTTTCAACAAACCCTTCGTCTGTTCGTGATTCTGTTACTCCATCTGATAATAGAACAATCATATCTCCAGGTTGTACCTTGGACTGATATTGCAGGTATCTATAATTTTGATCTATACCTAAAACAAGCCCCTTCGCATCTAAATCTTCAAATGTTTGTGTATCAGCTTTAAAGTAGAAGCCGGGCTCATGTCCTGCTGAGGCATATGTAAACGTATGATCTTCAATATTATACATCCCATAAAACATTGTAATAAACATGCTCGGATCAACGTTGCGTTCAACCACCCGATTTAGATTTTCCAAGATTTGATTCGGATTTTTACGTGATTCAGGAAAGCTATCCATCGCATATTTAATCATCGACATGCACAAAGCCGCAGGAATACCTTTTCCAATCACATCTGCTACTGCAATACTAATTCCTTGATCATCTTGGACAAAGTGATGATAATCTCCGTTCATTTGCTTAGCAGGGACACTAATTGCTCCGATATCTAACGAATTAATACAAGGCACAGTTGTCTCTAATAGAGTTTGCTGAACATTTGCAGCAATTTGTATTTCAGATCGGATCTCAAGTTGCTGATCCCGTAAACTTTGATGCTCCTGATAAGCAAGGCCATATCCCATCATAACCTCAAGCAAAAAGTCCAACGAAGCTAAAACATCCTTTTGTATACCCGGGAAAAGCTCTTGTAATACTTTTCGGTGAGTACTAATAATCTCTTCAGGTGGAATTTGATGTTCAATCGTTTTCCTACTGAATTTTTGACCTTGATATAATGCAGTTTCAGTTTGTTCATTTAAATAGTTTCTAAGTAGTTCCCGATATTTCGGTTCAAGCACATCACGATAATCCATTTACACCCTCCTACCGAAGCCATTTCACCGCCTGAATATTAGTTCCTTCACCTACAGAGGAAGAAATATCAAAGTCATCCATTAAACGTTTTACCCCTGGTAAACCCGCTCCTAATCCCCCGGAGGTTGAGAAGCCGTCTTCCATAACTTTACGTATATCAGGAATACCCGGTCCACTATCAATGGCTATTATTTTTAAACCTTTTTTTCCAAGGTCCTGAATGCGTTCAATGCGCATTTCCCCTTGTCCTGCATATAGATATATATTACGAGCTAATTCGGAAATAGCAGTTGTAATTCGCGCTTGATCAACCGTACCAAATCCAAGCTCTTTAGCAACATTCCGACCTAGTTGTCGAGCTGCTACAATGTCCCATTCGGTGACAATTTTAACACAGGATTGGTTTTCCATGCTTTACTCCCCCAACTCCCGCTGTAATGTTTCAAGACCTTTTTCTAAATCCAAGGCTGTTTGCACATCCTCAAGCTGGATGCCTAACTCGATCAATGTAATGGCTACCGCTGGTTGTATTCCTGTTAAAACAACCTTTGCCCCCATTAATTTCGACATGCTTATCACATCACCTAAAACCTTAGCAATAAAGGAGTCTATAACATCTACAGAAGTAAGATCAATGACTACCCCATTAGCACCTGTTTCATGAATTTTGTGAAGTAAATCTTCTTGAAATTGAAGGGCTGTTTGATCATCTAACTCCCATTGGATTGATATGAGCAAACAATTATATAATTTTAAAATCGGTATTCTAGGATTCATTTGCTATTCCCCCAAGGATACAATTTGACGATTCGTCATTTCTAATGCAGATTCTATTCCCTTTTGCAAACTGTTCTTTGTGATTACTTGACTTAGGTCTATTCCCAAATTCACAATGGTTTGGGCTATCTCAGGTCTGATACCAACTAATAAACACTTTGCCCCAACTAATCTTACAGCTTCAGAAGCTTGAATTATATGATGCGCTACCATTGTATCAACAACAGGTACACCTGTAATATCAATTAGTACTACTTCAGCTCGATGTTTAACAACTCCCTGTAGAAGGTTTTCCATTATGCGCTTTGCTCTTTCTGTATCAATTGTTCCTACTAAGGGCATTACTGTAATATTATCAAACACTGGAATTAGAGGTGCCGACAGTTCTTGTAAGGCTATCTTTTGAAGAGATACCGTTCTCTCCCATGAAGAAGCATATTGGTGCAGAACTTCACTATTTATAGGAGCTATCCAATGATCAAACGCCCAAACTAAACTCATTTTTTCTTCTTCAGTACTATTAATTGTCATCATTTCAAATAATATTTTATTCATGTCAGATAAGCTGGTTGTAAGAAAACGTAATGACCATCCTAGCTGAACAATCTTTTGTGAAAAATCGCCAATCTTACTTGAAGCCTCGTCATCCGGATTCATGAAAGAATGTAGTAATATATTAATATATTCATTGCAAATATTAGTATAAGTATGATCTGAGATAACAGATGATAGCTTTTGATCATCTTCCTTTTTCATCTTTAGTTCCCATTTTTCTATAAGTTCTTCTCTATTACCTTGAATAAACGCCAAAAATGGATTAGAAGCTTGATTCATGTTTCTGATACTCCTCCTTAAAAATTAACGATCATGTCATCATTGTCAATTATACAGTTATTAGAAGTTAAAAAAAAGATATACGCTAAGAACAAAAGCGCAAGCGCTTTGATCAGCCTCAGGCAAATAAGACGCAAATGAATAGAAGACGTTCTTTGTCTTCAATTCATTTGTGGCTTATGACCTCGAGGGGCTAGGCGCTGGAATTCTAAAAACGCGACGTCCTGTCGCAACGACTGCACTTGCATATCCTGCGCTTCGGAGCTGGATGTCGAAGCGCTTATCCACAGTTCAAGAATTTATAATTCCTAAACGTGAACAAAAGTGCAAGCGCCTTGATCAGCCTTAGGCAAATAGATCTTTATACATAGAACTTTCTAATAAAACAAAAAAGGATGCTTTAATTGGCACCCTTTTGTTTTAAGTTCGCGGTTCTATTATTAACATACATTAAAAATCGATAAGTCCTAAGCTTATTTGTAAAGCTTCATCAACTTTATCCATCATTTCATCATCAAGATGGGTAATTTTGTCAGTCAGTCTTTGTTTATCAATCGTTCGAATCTGTTCAAGAAGGATAACCGAATCCCTTTCAAACCCGTAACGCTTCGCATCAATCTCAACATGAGTTGGCAATTTTGCTTTTTGAATTTGCGCCGTAATTGCCGCTATAATGACTGTAGGACTAAAGCGGTTCCCAATATCATTTTGAATAATTAATACCGGACGTACTCCGCCTTGCTCAGAGCCTACAACAGGGGAAAGATCGGCAAAATAAACGTCGCCACGTTTAACAATCAAATGATTAACCCCGCTTACTAAGCGTTCTACGGTATGGTCAGCTTCAGATTCTGCCAAAAATGCTTCAGATGCAATGTTTAAATTAATCTTTGCCATTTCCATGTATCCACGTCGCATAGATTCACGAATCTGACGTTTTTTACGCTCTCTAATATACATTTTTGTCGCTTGATAAATAAGCTCGTTTCTGTTTCCGTTCTCCTGTTTCACCAGTCCATCCAATTCCGATACTAATGCTTGAGGTAACTGAATTAAAATTTCTGTTGTTGCGCTGGATTCAGACACAAACATACACCTCCACCAAACTTACCATCCTATTATATTCATTCCACATTTAATAATAACATTTACTTTACGAGATGCAAAGCATTTTAATAAGAAAAGCATAAGCGCCTTGATCATCGCCGCACAAACTGGAGAAGCATCGACTAAAGATTTAAACACGGTAGGCGAAGCAAACCGATGTTGACTTAAAGTAGGGAGATGATCTGAAGTTTGTAAGGTGATAGGCGTTGGAGCTAGACACTAAAACTTAGTACCAATTAAATATATTTCTTTACCGAATAAAGAAAAGCACAAGTGCTTTAGTCTGCATCCTTGATATTTATACAAAAGAAAAGATCGTGACTACCCTTAAATGTTTACCCTTCTCTATTATCGTCATGTATATTTAATTTATTCATTATCTTGGTGACATTTCAAAAGTTAGGATTCCTTGGACATATTAGTTAAAAGAGGATTGCTTTGTTCCGAAATTTGTTTATCTTTCAGATACGTACGAGGAACACGTGTTGAGATCATACAAGGAATCTCATAATTAATTGTATCAAGTCGCTTTGCAACCTCATCTATTGAAATTTTTTGTCCCTTTTGCTCACCAATCAGCGTTACTTTAGTACCTATAGGCAATTCGTAAGGTAGCCTTACCATACACTGATCCATACAAATTCTTCCTACTAGTGACAAGCGTTTACCATCAATTAATACTTCTGAGTCTTTTAATTTTCTTATCCATCCATCAGCATATCCAATTGGCAACGTTCCAATCCATTCATCTTGCTGCGTCTCATAAGTGGCACCATAGCTAATCTTTGTTCCTTTCGGTACCTTTTTCACATGAACTAATTTCGTTTGTAGACTAAAAGCTTCTTCCAATGTAAAGGGAAGTTTATTTTTCATTTCTACTGAAGGGGATAATCCATACATCGAAATCCCTAGTCTCACTGCATTATATAAGTTTGTAGAAAATTTTAATCCTGTTGCACTATTTGCACAGTGAACAAGTAATTGTTCATGATCAATAACTGATAGAAATTGCTGAAATCTTTCGTATTGGGTTAAAAAATATGATGGTTCATCTTCATCAGCTGTTGCAAAATGCGTGAAGATCCCTGTAATTTGAAAGTATGGTGAAGAATCAACAAACTCAACTATTTCCTTCAACTCATGCTCTTCTCTTACTCCCAAGCGCCCCATACCCGTATCAACCTTAATATGAAGATGAATCCCCTGTGACTCACAATTCTCACTTGCCTCTTTAAGCCATTCAATTGAAAAGCACGTAAGAATAAGATCAAACTTACCGGCAAGTTCAATATCAGCAGCACGAATTGCCCCCAACACCAATATTGGAGCCTTAATCCCTTGTTGCCTTAAAGATATGGCTTCATCTATAAACGCAACAGCAAGCATCGATGCACCAGATTGAAGTGCTGATTCAGCCACTTGCTTTGCCCCATGTCCATAACCATTTGCTTTGACAACAGCAATTAATTTTACTTTTTCACCTATATGTTTTTTCATCCTTCTAACATTATGTTCAATTGCATCCAGATTTACTTCCACCCATGTATCACGATAAAAACCCACTTGCATAACTCCACTTCCTCATCTTATCTTCTAAGAATGATTATCCCGATTAAGAGACAGTAATGTCAAATAATGATGAGAAAAATTTGAGGAAATTGGGTAAAAATATCCATGTGGTAAAATGTGAGGGGTATAAATTGAAGAGAAAAATCGGGTGGATGACCACCCGATTTTTTACTTAGCTGTTTGACCTTGGACTGATTGGGCAACCATTAACATTTCTTCTTCCGTTAAATCTTCTGAGGCTAGCATATAATCTACGCCATCATGTGACCATGTTAAAGAATTCTCTGACATCGCCCCGATTGTAAATCCTAAATCAGCAGGGTATCCATCAACATATGTTGATGCTGAAGCTGATGCCGGTGTCGCAATCTCTGCAGTCTCTTGAATTAACGTGAATGATTTTTCTCCGCCAAAGCTTAAGATCACTCGTTTACCATTATCAGTTTCGACTTCCGTTTCCTCCAGAAGCTTAACACCGTTTGGTTGCTCTAAAGGATACTTTACAGCAAATGGCTCACGGTCTCCTGTTGCCATTGTCGGAACTTCAATTTGAGCACTCGACATATTTTTTTCTACATCAAATGAGTTGTCATCAAACGATGCATTAAATTCAAAGCTTGAAAATTCAACAACAACTAGTGGGTTTCTGTCAGTATCCATAACTTTCACCATTGTAGGAGCTAAATCTTTTTTATTAAACGTAATTTCCTGTGCTGGTAGCATTTTATTATTTTGATAATTTGTTTTTGTTTCAAATACATATTTGTCCTCAGCAGCACTAAATTTCGCTTCTGTATCCTTTAAAATATCACTAACTAATGATTCAAAGAGATATGCTTGACTGCTGTTTTGAGGCCAATCACTTTGGAATCGGAAACTCTTATTAAGTGCTGGAGTTAACACGAATACACCTTCATCATTACGCAAAATCATCTGACTTTGATCTTTTTGCGAATTTTTCAGATTTACTCGATAGTACGTCGGTCCTTTATGCCAAATTTCAATTTCATACTCCTGTGGTTCACTTCCTGTTTGAAGTGTCATTTTTCCCTTTGCTTTGTAACCTGACATTTCTTCAATTTTCTTTTCCAATGCTTGGACGACATCAGCCTGTGATTTCTCCCCACATCCCGCTAGAACTAGTACTGTTAAAAGCCCTACTAATAATAACACCAAGCTTTTTTTCAACTTTTTCAACCCCTTTGCCTCATATAACGTTATACAGGAAGAATGTTCACTAGACCTCATCCCATAACTCTCAAGTTTATCTACAGATGATATCTAAGAAAACAACTTGTCTTCCCTATCGCATTACCCAATATATGAGACAACACTATCGAATATGCAAACTAGCCAGGAAAAAGAAAAAAGAAGTAAGGACTACTTCCCTTACCTCTCTTGTAAAATCACTTGAGCAGCTGCGTATTGGCGCGTATGTGTAATGGAAACAAAAATACTTGGGTTTTCCGGTGTTTCTTTTAATATATTGATGTACGGTTTTCCTTTTTCATCATTAATAACCTCGATATCTTGAAATCCTATTCCCTCACCAATTCCTGTTCCCAGTGCTTTTGAATAGGCCTCTTTAGCAGCAAATCGCCCTGCTAAAAATTCAACCTTTCTTTCTTTCGAAAGAGTTGCGAACTTCTCAATTTCATTCATCGTTAGAATCCGCTTTATAAAGCCCGGTTGGCGCTCAACAATTCTTCTTATGCGATCAAGTTCAATTATATCCAAGCCGATTCCTGTTATCATATGTATAACAACACCTTCCAAACCTATTAATAGTACTAATTGCCATATCTTGTACATATTCGTGTTAGTATAAAACTAATAGTAAAGATAAGAAAAGCGCAAGCGCCTTGATCAGCCTCAGGCAAATAAGACGCAAAGGAATAGAAGACGTTCTTTGTTTTCTATTCCTTTGTGGCTAGACCCTAGAGGGGCTAGGTGCTGGAGCTGGACACCATCACTAAGTACAAAAATTTATACTTTCTTACCTTTTTAAAAAGCTATTCGCCTGCCAGCTTAAAAATAAATAACTGCAAGGAGGACACATGTTTACTAGATCTGAAAACTTTCGTACGTTTCTTCAATTATACCCTGTTGTATCGTTTCTTGTTTGTATTCACATCTTATTTTGGTTACTACTTCAGATACCTATACCTCAACTCAAGATCTTATTAGGTTTATTAGATGGATATAATGCCGGGATTGCAAACGGAGAGTATTGGAGACTTATTACACCTATCTTTTTACATATTGCGTTTGGTCATCTGTTTTTTAATTCCATCTCTCTTATCTTATTTGCGCCAGCTTTAGAGAGAATGCTGGGAAAAGCAAAATTTATTTTGATCTATATCAGCTCTGGAGTGGTTGCCAATATAGCAACGTTTATAATTGAACCGCTTCAATATTCTCATATAGGGGCCTCTGGTGCTATTTTCGGCATTTTAGGTGTATATCTATTTATTGTTGTTTTTAGAAAAGGGCTCATTGATCAAGCAAATTCGCAAATGATCATCAGCATTTTAGTCATCGGTCTTGTTATGACCTTTTTCAATACAAACATTAATGTTGTTGCACATATATTTGGAATGATTGGTGGATTTATATTTGCTCCCTTTGTTATCAGGAAAAGCGCTCAATTTTCACACCAATCCTTTTACAGCCCAAGCTACAGTCGAACTAAATTCAGTCTTAACTTCAGCCCTAAGCATATCATTTGGATTTTGTTTATTATCCTTATTTTACTGGGCCTAATCTTTAGGCTTTTATAGAAACAGACACAGCCAATTGCTGTGTCTGTTTCTTTAATTAGCTTATTAACTTTTTTCATATGAATACCAGTTTATGATCTTTTCCACATCCTGTTGATCAAGATCTTTAACTGTAAAATTGCGTCCCAGTAGTCCTGACTTTATTGTACATTCAAAGGTTTGTAAGGATACTCTTTTTTGAAAGTACGTTGTTTTACTCTTAACAGACTGTAGTCGATTCCGATTAACAAGCACATGTGTTTTGGAAATGATACGGAATACAATATTTAATTGATCTCCGTGATAATTCCATCCTGCATCCTTATAGGTAGCATATCCCCACCAAGCAGCAACAGGTAAAAGAATGATGGATACATAGCCCCAAGGTTGAAGAAAATACGCTACCGGTATCATGACGAAAAGAGCAGGTATTGTCTTTCGGAAACAATAGCGGATCATTGATCTCTTTGGTAATCGATGCAAGTCACTTTGCTGTTTAAAATCCGGTAGAAACTCTAATAAAAGCTGTTCAACGTTTCTCTTTGGTACAACAGGAAATAAAATGGTAGAAAGACCTTCATCCCCTGAATTTCCTCCCGCACTTTCAATATAAATTGTTGTGTATCCTAAGAGCTGTCTTAGAGGATTTTGAACAATTTGGATCGCTTGAATACGTTTTGTTGGAATGGTAATTTGTCTTTTCTCAAAAATCCCTCTGGATATTTTTAGTTCTTCCTCAGCTTTAATGACAGTAAAATAAGCATACTTTAAGACTACACCAATGATACTCAGTATCCATGCGATAAAAAAAGCAATAAAAATTAGAATTGCATAGAGGGTAATACTTGCATTTGTTAAAAAGTCGAAGCGATCGATAACTTGATCATACGGGATAAATTCATCAAATTGAGAAACGAAGGCAGCTACGGCTGAGATTATTACGCCAATTCCACTAGAAGTACTAGCAGCAACTAATAAATCCTTTGTAGTCATTTTATAGGTTGGCTGATCAAGTAGGACTTCTTCTTGTTCATCCTCACTAATCGATAACTTCGATAGCTGCTTATGCTTGGATATTTCCTCCTGAATTCGATCCGCTTCTTGTTTCTTAATAGCAGTTAAACTCACTTCAGCTTCCATTCCGCTTCCAGCCGTTTCAATTTGCAACTTCACCAAGCGGAAAATTTGCTGAATAACTCCTGCGCTTACATTAATGGTTTGGATTCTCTCAATGGGAATATATCTTTTTTTCTTAACGAATATTCCATGTTCAATCCTTAATTCTCCATTTTCAATGATATAGGTGAATTTCCACCATTCTAATATACTGGTCACCACAACGAATAAAATTAGAAGACATCCTCCAATAATAATATATAAATTGAAGGATTCATTACTACTAACGAAAAAGAAGATAATTGCAGGTATAATGTATGACTTTATCATGTTAACAAAGCTCAAAATCATTCCTACAGGATGAATTCTCTTCGGCTCAAACATCATCATCTGTCACCCTTGCTAACCTTGAGATATGATCTCTTAGCTGATCTGCCTCTGCAAGATCAAGTGCAGGTATTTCATGCTTTGTAGCAGCTGTTGAGATTTCAATTGACGCTAATTTATACTTTCTAAGAAGCGGCCCTTGGTGGGTATCTACATGCTGAACCCTTACCATCGGTATTAACACCCTCTTAATAATAAAGAGGCCAAATTGCAAATCAATTTCATGCTCATGAACTTCATATCTCCATACTCGATGTCTGACCTTTGGGACTATAAATATACTAATGATTGAGTAAATCACCCATATCCCAGCTGCACCAACAGTATACCAGTACGACAGCTCAAGAAAATAGGCACCAATCCCCAGACCAATCAAGATTAATAATGATAGTCCGGCACTTATCAAAGCACTAAATCTCCATACAGTTAGCGCCCTTAGACTAATCTGATTTTGCGGTTGTTTCCTCAACCTTCTCTCCCCTTCAAAGCTTAAATTTTAACTATTTTCTTATGCTTTCCAATAATAAAAAAAGAAAATTATCCCATTTTATTATAGCACAGTAAGCTTATATTCTTCAGAGGGGATTTAATGTATTTTAAAAGATGACTGATCTATCCATTCAATGCTTTTTTCCGATTGTAAATCTGTTACCAATTGAAATAAGGCATTATCTTTTTGTTTCGCTTCGATCATACAGTCAATTTGCTGAACACTTCCCTTTACACTATGTAAGAAGTTCAAAAACATGTTTGGATCTATATAATCCGCATGAGCTCTAAAATCTTTTTCATTTTTTGGACTTGAAATATGCATTTTAACTGGTAGTGGAGATGCATGCCAAGTACCAATAACTCTCTCCCACTGCTTCTCCCATTCCGGTTCTTCATGGAAGGCTAAATGATGATGATAGTCAAACACTTGAGGCACTCCAAGCTTTTCACATAAATAAAGGGCATCTTGTAAATGGAACGTTGTATCATCATTTTCAAAAAGAAGCATTCTTTGTAAGGAGGCTGGAATTAGCCCCCAATTATGAATAAACTGTTCTAACGCCTTTATTTTATCGTCATAAGCTCCACCTATATGAATAACACACCGATGTTCAGGATTCACCCCTATGCCTTTCAGCAACATTTCATGCATATGTAATGTTTTGACAGACATTTTCATAATTTCCGGTTTCGTTGAATTCAAGACAACAAAATGATCCGGATGAAACCCAACTCGCATAGGGTGTTGTCCAATAAACTCTGCTATTTCTTGTAGTGGTCCGTAAAGGTTTCTCATGTACTTCCAGTCACTCAGTTCTTCATGATTAGCAAGAGGAATTAGTTTTGAGCTAAACCGAAAAAAGTGAATGTCATGAGCAAGATTATGCTTTAATAACCGCAGACAATTTGAGAGATTTGACCTTGCAATTTTTTCAAGTTTCTTAATAACAGCTTCTCTGTCTTGAATTTTTTGAAATTGAGCATATGTCATCGTCTGAGAGGGAGAGCAATTTTGCAAATTCATACTCATCGCTACATAGCCTAATTGGATAATGGTCATGTTACATTACACCTCTTTAACCCATTTTCCCTTAGCTTCCCCAACTATTAATTTCATATAAAACCAAAAAAGCGCAAGCGCCTTGAACAACCCAGGACAAATAAGGCTATTTAGAATATAAGGTGCTCTTTGCCTTCAATTCTAAATTGGCTTGACCCGCGACGACCTGTCGCAACGACTGCACTTGCACGTCCTGTGCTGCGGAGCTGGATGCCGCTTATCCCCATTACAAAGAATTTTTAGTTTCCTAAGCAAAAAAGACCGAATCTTAATCACGATTCAGTCTTCCTAAACTTATTATTTTGAGTTAGAGTAGCGGCGTTGTTTGTTACCTTGGCCACTTTTATTACGGTCACGGCTTCCGTATGATGAACGGTTTTTTTGTCCATCTCTGCGGTTGAAATCACCTTTTCTTCTGTTGTTGTTAGAAGAACGACCTTTGTTTTTAGATTTAGAGTATGCTGGTGCTTCCTCCGTTAATTTTACTTCAACAGAGTTAGGCTCTTTTGTCATGTATTTGATGGCAGCAGCTACAACTACTTGTGCATCAAACTCTTCTAAAAGCTCTTCAGCTGTACGCTTGTAGAAAGATAAATTATCGTTTTCAATAATTGAGCGCATTTTTTCAACTGTCATCTGTTGTTGACTTTCAATTGCTTCATCAAGAGTCGGTGGCTTCATACGTTCCATTTTGCGTTTTGTTGTGCGCTCGATATTTTTCACAATATCCAATTCTCTTGGTGTAACAAACGTCATCGCCATACCTGTTTTACCTGCACGACCAGTACGTCCAATACGGTGAACATAACTTTCTGGATCTTGTGGTACATCAAAGTTGTAAACATGTGTTACCCCAGAGATATCTAATCCACGCGCAGCAACGTCTGTTGCAACCAGAACTTCTATCGCACCTTCTTTGAACTTACGTAATGTTGACATACGTTTAGCTTGTGTTAAATCACCGTGAATTCCTTCTGCTGTGTAACCTCTTAAAGTTAATGCTTCAGATAATTCATCAACACGTCGTTTTGTACGACCAAACACAATGGCAAGCTCAGGTGATTGGATATCAAGTAGTCTTGTTAAGATATCAAATTTCTTTCTTTCCTGTGCTTCTAAATAATATTGTGTAATATTAGGAACTGTCATTTCCTTCGCTTTTACTTTTACAAGCTCAGGCTCTGTCATAAACTTTTCTGCAATACGACGAATCGGGTCAGGCATTGTAGCTGAGAAAAGTAATGTTTGACGGTCATCAGGTACATTTGAAAGGATTGATTCAATATCTTCAATGAATCCCATGTTTAGCATTTCATCTGCTTCATCTAAAACCATCGTATGAACGTTGTTTAAGCGAATTGTTTTACGATTAATATGGTCAAGTAAACGACCAGGAGTTCCAACAATGATGTGTGGATTTTTCTTAAGAGAACGAATTTGTCTGTTAATATCCTGACCACCATAAATAGAAAGAACACGAGAGCGTTTATGATAACCAATTTTATATAGTTCTTCTGAAACTTGAATTGCTAATTCACGAGTAGGAGCAACAACAACAGCTTGTATATTGTTATTTTTCACATCAATTTTCTCAATAAGAGGGATACCAAATGCGGCTGTTTTTCCAGTTCCTGTTTGTGCTTGCCCGATAACATCCTTCTTCTGCAAGGCTAACGGAATGGTTTGGGCTTGAATTGGTGAAGGTTCTTCAAACCCCATTTTGCTAATAGATTCCATCAATGACGAACTTAAACCTAAATCTTGAAACGTTATTGTCAATGTATTCATACTCCTTTTATATCGTTTGCTGTAAATATTTACAGACCTTATAGGTAATCCAAAATCGTCTTCATAATGAAACGATGTTTATATTCAATCCTAATCTCTGGTCACTACCAGAAACATTAGAAAAACTTGGCTTGTCGACAAGTTTTAATGGCGAAAGCCTTCGTTCTTCTTATACTATCTTCCATATGCTATATGCTTATTAATAGTATAAAAAAAGATTATCAACTGTTGTGTCATCATGAAAAAACAGTCAGGTGTGTTAGAAAACATGTTATATCTTATGACAAAGTTTTCCTTATACATGTTAAACCGTTCTGATTATTTGCAAGAAAAAATGCCCTTTATTAACGAAGGGCAGCAGTTTACCTTATTTAAAGCCCGCAAACACTTTAAATGTAATCATACCACTACCAGCCATGTATTTCAACTTAATGTCAAAACCAGAAAAACAAAATCTGTTAAATATACACCTTACAAAAGACCTAAAAGATCATTGTGTTAGTACTTTATCTTCTTTATATAGAAATTCTTCTACATAGTTTTTTAGGTCTTCATAATCATCTCCGTGACAAACGTGATGCTTTGAACACGGTAATAAGTGTAGCTTTTTTTGTTTTGAAGGAATGCTGTTATATAAATAATAAGCACTTTTCACCGGTACAATTCCATCACACTCACCCTGAATAATCAAAACTGGTATGTTGAGATATTGAAAATAGGGCTTTACTTTCTTCACAAGTTTTTGAAATTCAATAGTAGCTTTAATTGGTGTATGCATGATTTTCTTTTTATACCGGTTAAACAGCTCATTATCTTTAATATTCCCATTCATTAAATCTTTTATCATTTCTTTTGAATCAAGGAAGATTTGTTTGGGATTTACATAATATGCTGCGGCACTAAGCAAAACCAACTTTTGGATATTATAATTAGCTGCTAAATAAGAGGCAATGATCCCTCCCATTGAAAAACCAATTACATACACCTCATCCACCTCATCCATTAAGGTTAAAAGCTCTTGTTCAGCATGTGTAATCCATTCCATATATGTATGCCCCTTTAAGGAAAGAGTTACACCATGTCCAGGCAGGGTTGGCACCTTAACAACCCAGCCTGTTTTTTCCTTAATATAGCTCGCTAACGGCTCAACCTCATAAGGGGCACCTGTAAAACCATGAATAAATAGACAGCCTTTCATAGAATTAAAAGCCTCCTTTGAACGGTATCAGAAAATCCATATTTATCAGTTCCCAATAGGGAATTATTATTAAATAAGAGCGTTCACTACCTCTTCAAGCTTCATCCCTCTTGATGCTTTCACAAGCACAACATCATTCTTTTGAACCAGTGATTTTAACAATGTAATCAATGCACTTTTCTCTTCAAAATGATGAACAAATTCTTGAGCAAAATTTTCTTTTGCCCCTGCAGCTATTTCTGCACCTAAAGGTCCAAAGGTAAAGATATGTGAGATGTTATTTTGCTTGATCGCTCTCCCTACCTCACGATGATATTCTTTTTCTTCCTCACCCAGTTCCAACATATCGCCAAGAACAACAAACTTTTGCCCAAACCCATTTAGGTTTTCTATTAAGTCAATTGCTGCCTTCATTGAAGTAGGACTGGCATTATACGCATCATTAATGATAGACGCACCACTTTTTGCTTCAATTAATTCCAAGCGCATACCCGTAACCTTAATCGATAAAAAGCCTTCCTTAATATCTTCCTTTTTTACACCTAAATGTTCAGCAACAGCATATGCAGCTAAAGCATTCCAAACATTATGTTTTCCTAGGACCGGAATAAAGTATTCCTCATTTCCCATTCTAAATGATGTACCAGTTAGCTTCTGGGTGATCTCTGCCGGATAATAATCATTTGTTGACTTTTCACCAAATGTAGCTGTTTTTAACGATAAGTCTGATACTCTTTCCTGCAGCAAAGGTTCGTCTCCATGATAAATGAACAAGCCCTCTCTTTTTAATCCTTTTGTAATTTCCAGTTTTGCTTCTGCAATTCCTTCTCTTGAGCCCAGATCCATTAAATGTGATTCACCAATATTTGTAATAACCGCTACATCTGGATGAGCAATTTTTGATAAAAGCTCTATTTCACCTTTGCCGCTCATCCCCATTTCCAGTACAGCCACTTCAGTTTCTTCACTCATACTTAATACAGTTAATGGTAATCCAATATGATTATTGAAATTACCCTTTGTTTTATGTACGTTATATGTGGTTTCTAATAGAGATGCCACCATATCCTTTGTTGTTGTTTTTCCATTACTACCTGTGATTCCAACAACTTTTACCTGCAGTTGGCTCAAGTACGATTTCGCAAGTGCCTGCAATGCTGTAAGTGTATCCTCGACAAAAATCACCGGAGCATCTTTTGGTGGATTCTTCTCCGACTTTTGCCAAAGCACTGCTGTGGCTCCATCTTTTAAAGCCTTTTCTCCAAACTCATGACCATTATAAATATCCCCCACAAGTGGTATGAACAAACTGTCTTTTCCAACCTGACGGGAATCTGTTGTAACACCTGAGATGTAAAGGTTCTTATATTCTTCCTCTAAACCATATCCATCTACCATTTTTTCTATATCAAGCAACGATCTTTTAATCATATCCCCACTCCTATTTTGTTAAATGGAAAAAGGAACTGACTGGTGCTTTATTCAGTTCCCCTCATTCATCTTATATAAACGCTTTTTTTATTTTAGAAAGAATGTTTAATTTGTTGTTTTTGCTCATAACGTTCTAATGCAAGATCTACTAACTTTTCGATGAGTTGTGCATATTCTAGTCCCGTGTGCTTCCACATTAGCGGGAACATACTATATGGAGTAAACCCCGGCATTGTATTCACTTCATTTATTAATGCTCTGCCATCCTCTGTTAGGAAAAAGTCTGCACGAACCAAACCTGAACCATCTATTGCTTTAAAGGATGCGATCGCCATTTCTTTAATCATTTCATACTCTGTATCTGTCACATTTCCCGGGATGATTAAATCTGTATCTCCATCTTCATACTTCGCTTTATAATCATAGAACTCTTTTTTCGGAGCAATTTCACCCACAACTGAACATTGAGGTTGATCGTTTCCGATTACAGCAATTTCTATTTCTCTACCTGTAATTGCTTCTTCAATAATAACCTTCCGATCATATTCAAAGGCTTCTTTAATTGCCCCCTCTAATGAAAGACGGTCCTGACATTTATTGATCCCAACACTTGAGCCAAGATTAGCAGGCTTTACAAAGCAAGGGTATCCAAGTCTTTTTTCGATTTCTTCACAAGCAGTTTCCGGTGACTGATCATAATCACTTTTAATAAAAGATACATAGTCTGCCTGTGCTAAGCCTGCCTGAGCAAAGAGGTTCTTCATGACAACCTTATCCATTCCAGCTGCAGATGCTAATACACCGTTCCCTACATATGGAATGTTTAATAACTCAAGAAGCCCTTGAACTGTACCATCTTCACCATTTGGTCCATGCAGAAGTGGGAAAATGACATCAATTTTATCTTGTTCTGCTACAGTTGCAGGAAATAAATCAGAATTAAGAGAAACAGGTGAAATAACATCTCCATTTCCCTGCAGTCTTAATGAACTCACTTCCTTGACAGGCGCATTTAATGCCTTACCTCTTACCCATTCTCCATCTTCTTTAATATATATAGGATGTATATCAAATTTACTCATATCTAAAGCATTTATAACAGCTAAGGCCGTTTGCAGGGAAACATTATGCTCTGCAGACTTCCCACCATAGATAAGACCTAATTTCATTTTCATCTAGATTATCCTCCTCAGTTCTTTCATCATTCTTATTTTATCACTTTAAGGCAAAATTGTTATTAATGATTCCTTTTTTATGTAATAAGTTTTCGGGAAACTTGTCACTGTCACTATATAATCCGTTTACAACCAACATTTTATAGGGTGACACTGTTTAGAATAAGAATTTTCCGAGGAGGTTTTGCCTTTATTTTTGAGCGAAAAACGTAAACACCTTTCCTTCTGATAAATCATGATTGCTACTGGAGTAGTCTGCATAGACTGTTACAGATGAAAACCCTACTCTTTCAAGAATTAACTTAAATTCCTTAATTCCAAACCATGTATATGTTTGAACCTTACTTTCCTTATATGGATTTTGTCCTTCTTTCCAATGTTCTATCGATAAGGTATATGTCGCTTTTTGTTCGATTAAGTCCAGCTTTACAAGTTTAGATTCTCCAACAAACAAGTTATCATTTTTTTCAAGAACTAGGTTTTCCGCTTGCAGAACTGAAAGTTCACTTTGTAAAAAAAGATCAACAATGAAGATACCGCTCTCTTTTAAATGATCATAACTATTTTTCACTATTTTTATTGCATCTACTCTTCTTGACGTTGAAGACACAACTCCAAAAGGAAGGATGACAACTTCATATAACGAGGCTGTTTTGAAATTAGGAAGCATTGCTTGCAGTAATTTTGGAGACTGGCTACCCTCTGTACATTTTTCATAACAATCTTTTTTCCCAGTCTCAGATTCAATGACACCTTCCATCTTCAAACCACGAGCGATAAATAGCGGAAGCAAATGCAAATGATTCTGACCTAATTCAAGGACTTTACCTTTTGTTTCCTTTAGTTTTTCGTAATAAAAATCAACAGCATTACCTAATTCATTTTCCTGTATATACGACTGAAGCGAATCCATAACAAACCATTTCAATCCTAACGTCATCTTTGCATCTCTCCTAAAATACATAAGTACGCTTCTAACTTCCCACTTATACTTGAAAATTATGTAAAAAAACATCAAATTGATATAAGAACAAAAGGTAGTTCATTTTAATTTTAAAAAAGGTGTAAACATTATGTTCATCTTGCTAAAAACAATCTAAACTAGAGAGTAAGTAGTTCTTAAACAAGGAATTGAACTAAAAGGTGCCTTAGCATTTTAGAAATGGAGGGAAGAAGATGAAGCGAATTAGTGTTTTTTGTGGATCAAGTCCGGGTGCTTCTTCTTTATATTTAGAAGCAGCAGAAAAACTCGGAAGACAATTAGCCAAAGAAGAAATAACTCTTGTCTACGGCGGTTCTAAACTCGGGGTGATGGGCTCAGTAGCTAACGCAGCACTTCAAGCTGGTGGGGAGGTTATTGGGGTCATTCCAAAAATGTTAATGGAAAGGGAACTTGCACATACAAACCTAACAGAGTTACTTGTTGTCAATACTATGCACGAACGCAAAGCAAAAATGGAACAACTCTCAGATGGATTCATTGTGCTACCTGGGGGGCCCGGTACGATGGAAGAATTTTTTGAAGTATACACATGGGCTCAACTAGGGGAACATCAAAAACCGATCGGAATGATTAATGCCAATCAATACTATGACAAACTGTTGGCTTTCTTTAACCACATGATTCAAGAAGAATTTTTAAAACCTGAATATCATTCCATGGTGATCGTCGAACAGGATCCACAAGAACTTATCAATAAATTCCGTACGTATAAACCACCTTTATTAACAAAATGGATTACTTCTGAACAAACATAGGTAACTACCTATGTTTGTTTTACCTCAATATCCCTACTTCTTTAAAAGTTTTCTTTTTTCCCTTTGCATATAGTTTTCATTTTGATAAACACTACTCACATAGAGGTGAGGGAAATGAATCGAGGAATTTGGACCGCTCTTTCAGCGATTGGAATTGCACAAGGTCTTAAAATATTTACACACAAAAAAGAGAATGATGTTTGGGATTGGCGACCAATCTTCCAAACAGGCGGAATGCCCAGTTCACATTCAGCAGGAGTATCAGCTCTCGCAACATATGTTGCAACTAAAAAAGGTGTGCACTCTGTTGAAACAGCTTTAGCCGTTATTTTTGGAATTATTGTCATGTATGATGCACAAGGAATAAGAAGACACACAGGTGAGATTGCAAAGATCGTAAACGATCTTGATGCAGATATAGAACTTTTATCCGGACATATGCCTGGTCTTTTTCATGTGAAACAAGAAAAAGAATTAAATGAACTTCTTGGTCACCAGCCCGCTGAAGTTGCAGGTGGCGCGTGTTTAGGTATCCTAATAGGATTGGTTAGCTCTATATTTAAAAAATCATGATATGAAGTTATCTCTTCATATCATGATTTTTTATACCTTGGTTGCCGTCACACAAACGGCAAGGATTGGATAAAGCCGCTTATAAGAGATATTTACATCTTTAAACCCACAATCACATAGGTCATGATAAATTTGATTCGCAAACATTCTTGTTTTTATTGTACTTGCATTTTCTTCTCTCGGCTGCATAGTAATAGCAATCTGTCCATTTTCCTTCATCGATTTATACAAACGCTCTAATCCCTTTTTTGGTCGCTTCCAAATGGTGTAGTTATTAACTGAGAGTACCTTGTTGTAACGATCATTTGGCAGCTCTGCTCTTTCTATATCTCCAACCAAAACCTTCGCTCTTTCAGCTTCGATAAACTCTTTTAATCTATGTTCAGCCTGCTCTTTCATTGTTTCAGAAACGTCAATTCCGTGTATTGTCACTTCAGAATAATCTTGGAGGATTTTCTTCATACACACACCGGGTCCATACCCCACTTCAAGTACATAATCATTACTGTTAATATTCAATAACGATAGGGTCCAATGGTTTAAGCGTTTATTTTCTAATGCCATGATATTCCCAGCAATTTTTCCTAAGTATCCTTTTGGAACACTAAATTGTTTTTTGAAGGATTTTATCAATTTCGGCACCTCTTTCTCCATCTTCGGTCCCTTATCAATAACCCTATTCATTCCTTCATAAACACAATTCACTTTAAATCAAAATAACGCTTTTATTCCTTGATAACCAAAATACAAACCGAATAAAATTAACGAAATTCCCGAAATAACTGAAATAGCTGCAAGTAATGTATGTGTTAAATACTTTCTCAAAAAACTTGAAAGAATCGCCATCATAAAATCCCATAATAATACACCACAGAGAATAGCAGCAGAATAAAAAATAAAATGTGCAGCACCTTCAGTTACTACGGTGTTTGCTAAGATAGATCCATATATCCCAATCCAAAATAAGATACTCAACGGATTAAGTAAGGACATAAAAAAACCGGAAAAATATGATTTAGTGTAGCTTACACTTCCTCTTCCATTGATCATCGTATGTTTTTTAGCAGATAGTAGACTTTCAATTCCTGTATACACCAAAACAAAAAATCCAAATAACCATAGAAAAGTTTGCACAATAGAGATTTGAAGAATATTAACAAAGCCCAGGTATACTAAAAACATGTATACGACATCAGCTGTTGTAGCGCCAAGTCCAAACAGCCAGGCATGGAAAAATCCGCCTTTTATCCCCCGATCAATTTGACCTGCATTGACAGGGCCGATTGGTGCTGCCAAAGATACACCTAGAAAAACATAGCTAAATAAACTACTCAACATCCAAACCTCCAGTATCTGATGTAACCATTTAATTATGTATGCTTGTACATCATATTCAGGAAAATCCCAGTTTATGTAGGCTAAGTTTTTTAAGTTTCACTTTCAATATTTACTATAATATTTTTTCAGAACAAAAGCGCAGGCGCCTTGAACAGCCTCGGGCAAATAAGACGCAAAGGAATAGAAGACGTTCTTTGTCTTCAATTCCTTTGTGGCTAGACCCTAGAGGGGCTAGGCGCTGGAGCTGGATGTCGCGCACTTATCCACAGTTCAAGAATTTTATCATTTCCTGACGATAAAAAAACATTCCCTAAAAAGAGAATGCTACGGCTATTTAATGCACCGAAACTAATTTAATATGTTCAATATGATGTTTACTATGCCATGCATATAATGCAATATTTGTTGACAGCTTAACATCTTGCTTAGTTTCAGGGTGATAAAAAGCCTTTTCAAAGTCTGATAATGACATAGACTTTAACAGATGACACCAGCGTTTATGGAGAGATTCCAGCAACTGAAGGGATACCTCTATTGAAGTCTGGCAATCTGGTAAATTAGCCCAAGCATTTTCATCATATGCTTTTATAGTCGGGCAATTTTCTGTAAGTGCCAACTTAAAACGTATATAGCTGTTCATATGACTATCAGCAAGATGATGGACAATTTGTCTTACGGTCCAGCCTCCAGGCCGATAAGAAGTATCTACTAACGATTCCGGCAGTGAATCAAGGACTTTCCTTAGTTGTTCAGGAGCCCCTTCTATTGTATCAATCCACCCTTTTAAATCCTTTTCAGTAATATTTTCAGGAGGTACAAATTCGCCGATGGGGTACTGCAGATTTTTTTTCATTATCCTTTTCACTCTCCATTACAAGATTATCGTTTGTTTCATTATATTTCTAAAGGAACTTTCGAACAATACAGAAAAATCACACTTTATATTATTATTATGTTATAGTATGATCAATCTCTTTCCATTAAATTGTAAATTATATCGTTGGGGGTGTTTACTTTGAGAGCTATCCTACTGGGAGTTTGTTCTTCCTTCTTTTTTGCCTTTACATTTGTCTTAAATCGTTCTATGGAGTTATCTGGAGGAAGTTGGTTATGGAGTTCATCCTTGAGGTATTTTTTCATGCTCCCTTTTCTTATTCTTTTTGTCATAGTGACAAAAAAATGGTCACCACTTATGAAGGAAATGAAAAAACATCCAGCTCAATGGCTATTATGGGGTACAGTGGGATTTGGTTTATTTTATGCTCCGATCTGTTTTGCAGGTGCATTTGGCCCCGGTTGGTTAATTGCGGCAACTTGGCAAATGACAATTCTTTCAGGCTCACTTCTTGCTCCGCTCTTTTTCAAGGAAATTCAAACAGCGAATGGCCCTTTAAAAGTTCGGGGACAAATCCCTCTCAAAGGTCTGAGCATGTCAATGATCATTCTTCTAGGTGTTGCCGTTATGCAATATGAACATGCCAGTCATTTATCACTAAAACCTGTATTGCTAACGATCATCCCAGTTCTCATTGCTTCATTTGCCTATCCGCTTGGAAACCGCAAAATGATGGCACTTTGTGATGGTAGATTAGATGTATTTCAGCGTGTTTTAGGAATGACATTAGGCAGCTTGCCTTTATGGATTATTTTTGCCATCTTTGCTTTATCCACAACAGGTCTGCCGACAAAAACACAAACAATCCAATCCTTTTGGGTAGCCATATGTTCAGGCTTAATCGCAACTTTACTATTCTTTCAAGCTACGAATATGGTACAACATAATATGGCACAGCTAGCAGCAGTCGAGGCAACTCAGTCGATTCAAGTACTTTTTGTTTTATTAGGTGAAATTCTATTCTTAGGAGCAGCTTTGCCAACCTCTCTTTCCCTCTCCGGGATGGCATTAGTTATGGTCGGTATGGTGTTACATAGTTATATTTCCAGAAGTGACAAAGTAACACAAACAGTAAAACCTGAAGCTACCAAACAATTTTCATAATCAAATCAGTTAAGGCCCTCAAAGGATAAGCAACGATTGTACGCTTATCCTTTTCTCTTATTTTCACACACCAGGCTCAGCATTTATTTTTCCAGCATCATCCTGACTGTTTTTAATGTATGCCCGTCAAACACATCATCATATTCTGTTTCTATCATAAATCCTTTTGATTTATAAAAGTTTACAGCACTTTGATTATCTTTCTCCACGTTTACGTACATTTTCCTTAAGCACTGCAACTCCTCTAGACCGGTCTTTAAAAGTTCTGTGCCAATTCCATTACCCTGGTATTCCTCATATAAATAAATGGCTCCAAGCTCAACCTTTTTTTCATCTTTAAGAGGGGTGAAATTTGCAAAACCAATAATATTACCTTCTTGTTCAGCAACAAGAAATAGTGTTTCCGTTAATCTCTGCATTAACATCTCATATGAATATGCGGTATTAAAAAAACTCTCCTGTATATGGTCAGGTATAATTCCCTTATATGTACTATGCCAGCTTGACTTAGCAACAAGTTGTACTTGCTCTATATCCCCTTCATTCATTCTACGAATTTGTAATGTCATAAAATCCCTCTTTAATAAAAAGTTTAGTAGATAATTACAGATTATAACATTTATTTTTCATAAAACGAATAAAAATGCAAACGATTTCAATAGAGATTGCCCTAATAGGATGGAAACCTCAATAATAAAATAACTGAAATGCTGAAAGTGTTTACAAAATTGTTGATAATTCAGTTGATATGTGGATAACTTGTGGGTAAGTACCTATGTTATCCACATACTATTATTAAACGGAACTACTACCAATCACTTGAAATGGATGATTTTTTTTAAGGTTTGTAATAGACTCATGAATGTTATCCACAATAAATGGTGCATCATAATCCATTGAAGCAACATGGTATGAATTTTTCAATTCAATTAGCAACTTTTCTGAAGAAGAGATGTTGTTATATATATAATCAGAATTTGTTGGTGAAACAACATGGTCAATTTTCGACTTAAAAATGATAGTTGGAATTGATATATGTTTCAATTTATTTTTTGTATGATCCATTAAATCAAGCAATTGATGAATAGCTTTTAACGGGACTTGATTATACGTAATTTCATGTACAGCATGTTTTTTTATATCAGGATTACCCTCTTCAATCATGCTCAATGTATTTTCAAATCGATACTCATTGTATGCAACATCTGTAACAGCGGCATTAATGAGGAAGATGCCATCTACATACTGTCTAAAAGCTACTTGAAGTGTTAAAGCTCCTCCCATTGATTGCCCTACTATATAAACCCTTTCACAAGTTTGCTTCAATGTTTCATAAGCGTTCTGAAGATTTTCGATCCATTCCTCATAGGTACTCGATTCCATATCTTTCACATGAGTACCATGTCCCTTTAATCTGGGAATAGAGACTGTATAGCCATATTTAGCAAGGTTTTCCCCTATATATTCCATACTCTGCGGTGTACCATTGAAACCGTGGCATAAAACAATTCCTGTTTCATTTCCTTTGAAAAATAAACTTTCTGCTCCTGAAAGAACGGGATGCAATTCGTTATTCATAATAGACCGCCTCCTTATTTCTTCTAATATTACCTACATATTTACTAGATCCCAGGTTTACTGCTTTTATTTAAACACCTTAATTTAAATTATTCTTATAAGTTTACTTGGTTTTATATTTTCATTTTATCCTATTCCTTCATTTTACACAACCAGAGATTGATGTTAAAAAAGGATGATGCCAAGATTATTTGACTTCATCCTTTTTTATTAAGGCTGTTTTGCATACTTTGTTTTTAAAAAGCATTTTTCTGGGTTAAATTAGTTCGTTCCATTGAGCTATAAAGTTAAAATAATAATCATAAGCAACAATCTTTGAAAAAACAGCCTTTATTTATAACTCGGATAACCTGTAAACTTAAAATCATTTCCTATTTTCATTATATCTAGATGATTTATAGTAATAGCATCTGCCATCTTTTCAATTCCGTGACCACCAATGAAACCGGGGGCACCTTTTCCTCCTATCATCTTAGGAGCCATATATAATACGATCTTATCAACTAATTGTTTATCTAGAAAAGATGCATTCACTTCTCCTCCACCTTCAATCAGGATAGAAGAGACACCATTCTCACCAAGTATTCTGACTGTATCATGTAAATCAACCTGCTTAACACCAGAAGTAATAAATACATTTACTCCTAAAGCTTCCAATTGGTCCTTAGCAGAGTGTGAAAAGTTTTGGGATGTGAAGATCCATGTTTCAGCCTGTTGATCTGTCACTACTTTAGAGTGAAGCGGTGTAGTTAAGCGACTGTCAAGAATGATGCGTACAGGATTTCTCCCATGTTCAATTCTCGTTGTTAATTCAGGGTCATCCTTCATGACAGTCTGAACTCCTACTAATATTCCGGCATGCTCATGTCTTAATTGATGAACATCTCTTCTTGCTTCTTCTGATGTGATCCATTTACTATCAGATGTAAAAGAAGATATTTTGCCATCTAGAGTTGTAGCAGATTTCATCGTAATAAACGGGATCTTTGTTGTAATAAATTTATTAAATACTTCGTTCATCATAATGGATTCTTCTTCACAAACACCAACAGTCACATCTATATTGGCATCTTTTAAGATCTTTATCCCATTCCCTGCAACAAGTGGATTTGGATCAAGAGTTGCAACAACTACTTTTTTGATACCGGCTTCTACAATTGCAACTGCACATGGACCTGTTCGACCGTGATGTGAACAAGGTTCGAGGGTAACATACATTGTGCCTCCCTTTGCCAGATCACCCGCCATATTGAGAGCATGAATTTCAGCATGCGGACCACCTGCTTTTAAATGTGCTCCTACGCCTACGATACGGTTTTGATTGACAATAACAGCACCTACCAATGGGTTTGGTTCAGTCTGTCCTTTCATCGCAGCCGCATTATTAATGGCTAATTTCATATAAATCTCATGTTCACTCAATCGTAAAGCCTCCTCTAAAATGGCCAGCCTTATCCATTTTTGTTTTTAAATATCGCTGATTATAGTGTGATACATCTCCCCATAATGGTATTCGTCCATCTACATTTGCACCGGACTTTTGAAGTGCCTCAAGCTTAAGGGGGTTATTTGTAATTAATGTAACAGGTAATTCTCTAAGAGATGCTAACACTCGTATAGCCTCTTCATAGCTTCTCATATCATCGGCAAACCCTAATTGCTCATTTGCCTCCACAGTGTCTAATCCATCCTCCTGAAGAAGATACGCAAAGGCCTTGCTAAATAAACCTATTCCCCTACCCTCATGATTTGCCAGGTAGAATAATGCTCCAGCACCATGTTCTTTTATCATTCTTAACGATTGTTTTAATTGATAACCACAATCACATCTTTTACTTCCAAATATATCACCTGTATGGCATATGCTGTGCATCCGGATAAGTGCAGATTCTTCTGTTTCAAAATCACCGTATACCAGAACACTTGATTGCTGCTGACCAGCTAATTCAAGAGTAGGTAATCTATCTATTAACACTTCCAACGAAAAATCTTGTTCCCCTTCTACATTCAGCCAGCAATACCATTTAAAAAATAATGTTTCATCATCTAATTGAATTGGCAGATTAATTGGGCCAACTATATATGTCATTCCCTCTTCATAGGATACTGCCTTTATTTTATCTTCTAAGGTTTTTAGAGGAATCTCCTTTATTGCTTCAATCATACATTTTTCTCCCCTTAACATTTAACTTACTTATTGTAAGTAAGTATACGTTTTGGAGATAAATC
This sequence comes from Metabacillus sp. KJ11-3, assembly GCF_055808295.1. Lineage (NCBI taxonomy): Bacteria > Bacillati > Bacillota > Bacilli > Caryophanales > Bacillaceae > Metabacillus > Metabacillus sp. KJ11-3. The sequence goes on from NZ_CM147865.1 coordinate 4,349,942, forward strand.
ACGTCAACTTTTCTGATTTTCTCTACCAACTAATAAGTTATAGACAAAATCCTTTTTTTCATCAAGAAATGGGTAAAATAAGTACTAGAGGTGATCATGATGGAACATATAAAAACAGACAAACAATTTCAAGATCTGATTACAAGTGAGGAACCTGTAGTAGTAAAATTCGTTACAGACTGGTGTCCTGATTGCAAACGTATGGATATGTTTTTGCCAACTGTTTTTGAAGAGGTTGGTAATGTGACGATGTATGAAATTGACAAAGACGAACTACCAGAAATTGCAGAGAAACATAGTGTTATGGGAATTCCAAGCTTATTGGTGTTTAAAAATGGTGAAAAACTAGCCCATTTACATAGTGCTAACGCTAAAACTCCTGATCAAGTGATTGAGTTTTTATCAGAATCCGTTAAATAAGATAGAAAAACATGGGAATTTCCGAAGGTAAACCCACTAGGTGTTTACCCTCGGAAATTTTATTAAACTCAGATTCAACTTCTATTACTTTTATTTTCATCTGGTTTAAACCCCATTGTAGCCTTCACTGCTTTTTGCCAACCATCATAAAGTTCATTTCGTCGTTGTTCATCCATACCTGGTTCGAACGATTGTTCCACCTTCCACAGTGATGCAATCTCTTTACGATCCTGCCAAAATCCAACGGCAAGTCCTGCTAAATAAGCCGCTCCTAAAGCAGTTGTTTCATTGATAATCGGACGCTCCACAGAAACATTTAGAATATCACTCTGAAAATGCATAAGCATATTATTTTTTACAGCTCCACCGTCAACACGAAGTTTCTTTAGCTTGATACGTGAGTCTGCTTCCATTGCCTTTAAAACATCCTTCGTCTGATAGGCTAGTGATTCAAGCGTAGCTCTAATAAAGTGCTCTTTCGTCGTTCCACGCGTTAAACCGAAAATGGCACCTCTTGCATCACTGTCCCAATATGGGGTCCCTAATCCTACGAATGCAGGTACAACATAGACACCTTCTGTTGATTCAACCCTTTCAGCATATTTTTCCGATATAGGAGCATTATCGATCATTCTTAATCCATCACGCAGCCATTGAATTGCTGAACCTGCCACGAATATACTACCCTCCAGTGCATATTCAACTTTGCCATCAATGCCCCAAGCAATGGTTGTTAATAATCCATTATCTGAAGATACTGCCTTCTCACCTGTGTTCATTAACATAAAGCAGCCTGTTCCGTAGGTGTTTTTTGCCATTCCTTTCTCATAACATGCCTTGTCCAAACAATGCAGCCTGTTGATCACCAGCAACACCTGCAATCGGGACGGCTTCCCCAAAGAAATGATAATCAACCGTTTCGGCATACACCTCTGAAGAAGAACAAACTTCCGGTAACATAGATTTTGGAACATCTAAAATAGTTAGTAACTCATCATCCCATTGCAAATCAAAAATATTATACATAAGAGTTCTAGATGCATTTGTATAATCGGTGACATGCTTTGCTCCACCAGAAAGCTTCCAGATCAACCATGAATCAATCGTTCCAAAAAGCAGTTTACCTTCATTTGCCTTTTGTCTTGCTCCCTCGACATGGTCAAGAATCCATTTTACTTTTGTTCCTGAAAAATAAGGATCTATTAATAATCCTGTTTTCTTGCGAAATACATCTTGATGACCGCTTTCCTTTAACATTTCACATATATCAGCTGTTTGTCTTGATTGCCACACAATCGCATTATAAACAGGCTTCCCTGAATCTTTCTCCCAAACAACGGCTGTCTCACGTTGGTTGGTAATACCAATGCCGGCAATTTCTTTAGGTGAGATAGCTGTTTTTGCTAATAATTCAGCTATCACCGCTAGTACAGAACTCCAAATTTCCAATGCATTATGTTCTACCCAGCCCGGGTGCGGAAAATATTGAGGGAATTCCCGTTGAGCGACTTCAACAATTTCTCCTTTTTTATTAAACAGAATAGCCCTTGAGCTTGTTGTCCCTTGATCTAAAGCAAGAATATATTTCTTTGTCACAACTACGTCCTCCATTCATCACTATGGGTATGTATATACATACTTCTTTGTTGTTAGGGAAAACCCTTTCCGCTAGTGAAAAAATAGAGACCAAATTTTTGGTCTCATTTTTCCGGTTTTATGTAAGGAACTATTTCTGCAGTAGTACCTACTGATGCACCACGAATAAAATCTTGATTTTCCAAAGCTTTGAAGTTTTCAGTTTGGCCAGTAAGCATGACTCCCAATATTTTCACTTCCGTCATTTCTTTGTTTCTATTTACCTTCAAGTACTCCCTAATTGTTTCGTTACTACCATCAGCATCATACTCTTCAAGCGCATCAATAAAACGATGGTATGCTTCTTTAGGTGAATCCGATGGATCAAAACCATATACAGGCATACCAGCAGGGTCATTACTTTCATCTGTGATTGGTGATGTCATGTACAACCATACAATGTTTAAGTTATTCGGAATTTTTGCTTGTACTTCCTGTAAAGTATATGGTTTATCAAACGATATAGCGACCTCAGCAACATAGTTCTCCATTTGAGAAATTTCATCAAGTTCATTTTGAATTCCATCATAGTATTCTTGAATAAACGGATGATAGAATGTCGCAACTTTATTCTTTGTTTGTTTATCATATTCATAGAACTCATTGTCAGACCAGTAAGTTCCCGGTATTAGTTCATTGTGGTCTATTTTGAGTCGAATCCAATCATACGAACTGGTGAGTGTGCTCCATTGCACTAAATAGCCATTAATGTTCTTGGAACGATTCGTAATGATAGTACCACCAAACATCGAAGAATTACTTGTTACTTGGGAATCAATTTGGATATTTGGTTCAGCAATTTCGTTATGTAAGAAGAGTCGTTCATGAAGTCTTGTAGAACTTTTCGCTGCAAAGTAGTTTCCTGTTTTGTAGAGTATCGGTAATAGAAAGAGTACGACAATGATTGTAGTAATAATCATTTTAATTATTTGTTTTCGTTTAGCCCTTTTTAACGCATTATTTAACGATGAGTCCATTAACATTTCCCTCCTATTTTCGAATGGATTAATTTTCGTGCTCGATATAGTTTTTGCTTTACACTATCAACTTGAATGCCCAAAATAGGAGCAATTTCTTCATATGAAAAGTCATAATAATACTTTAGGAGAAAAATTTCTTTGTATTCTTTTTTAACATCTTTTAATAAATACACAATTTCATCTTTGTTTAAAATGGCAACAAATTCATCCTCTACCTGCATTAGTTTGGAATAAATTTCTTCAGATAAATAAATGTTCTGCTGCTCCTTTTTTCTTTTTAAATCAATATACTGATTCAATGCCACCCTAAAAAACCAAGGACGTATAGTACTCTCTGTCAGGTCATCCAACAGTGTGTAAATTTTGTAGAATGTATTTTGTATGATATCTTCCGCGTCCTCTTTTTTTGCTCCCCTCGCTGATAATAGCTTGAACACTTCCTCTCCTACACTGATAAGATAGGAGGCTACTACATCTTCCTTTTTCATCTTTTTTCCTCCCTATACTTATACAACGAATGGAGTCAAACAAAGGTATACAGTTTTTTAACTATTTAGTTTGAAATCTCATTTTATAAAAAATACCTATAGATGTAACTCTCTTATTAAGAGTTCTATCTATAGGTACCATACTAAATGTTTGGTCTTCTATTTTATAATTGCATAGTAATTCTACTCATAATGCAACTTCTTTATTTCAAAACGCCCTTTACTTATTATCATCAAGGGCATTTCCAATGTCTCCTAAAATACTAACATAATATTCCAAATACAAATACCTTATTCTAAAAATAGGGCAAAACAAAAAGCCAAACCTTGATACTAGGTTTGGCTTTTTTGTTTTATATTGACTATTATACTTTTGCTTTAAAATTATTCAACCGTCACACTCTTAGCTAAATTACGAGGCTTATCTACGTCACAACCACGGTGTAATGCTGCATAGTAAGAGATCAGTTGTAGCGGTACAACGGCAGCTAAAGGCGCTAATTCCTCATGAATGCTCGGAAGAACAAAACGATCGTCTTCTTCTTCTAGACCCTTCATTGAGATAATACATGGATTAGCTCCACGAGCCACTACTTCCTTCACATTACCACGAATGCTTAAGTTTACATGTTCTTGTGTTGCTAAAGCAATGATTGGTGTACCGTTCTCGATGAGAGCGATTGTACCGTGCTTCAACTCTCCACCTGCAAATCCTTCTGCTTGGATGTAGGAAATTTCTTTTAGTTTTAATGCACCTTCAAGACCAACATAGTAATCAACAGAGCGTCCGATAAAGAATGCATTACGTGTTGTTGCAAAGAATTCTTTTGCGATTGCTTCCATTTCTTCTTTTTGGTCACATAAAACTTCCATTGCATTTGCTACAATACCAAGTTCTTTTGTCAGGTCGAATTCTAAAGATTGACCTTTTGCTTCTGCTGCAACAGCTGCCAGGATCGATAAGACAGCTAATTGTGCTGTATATGCTTTTGTAGATGCAACAGCAATTTCAGGACCGGCATGCAATAATAGTGTATAATCCGCTTCACGAGATAGCGTAGATCCCGGAACATTCGTAATTGTTAATGCTTTATGACCAAGTTCTTTTATTTGAACTAATACTGAACGGCTGTCCGCTGTTTCTCCACTTTGTGAGATGAAAATAAAGAGTGGATTTGGCGATAAGAGTGGCATATTGTATGAAAACTCACTTGCAATATGCACTTCAACAGGGATCTTCGCCCAATTTTCAATAAATTGTTTACCGATTAATCCTGCATGGTAGCTGGTACCTGCTGCAATGATATAAATACGGTCCGCGCTGTTAACTGCCTCGACGATATCGGCATCAACTGTAATGCCACCATCTTCATTGCGGTATTTTGCAATGATTTTTCTTGTTACTAATGGTTGTTCATCAATCTCTTTTAACATGTAGTGAGGATATGTGCCCTTTTCAATGTCACTTGCATCAAGCTCAGCTTTGTAAGGAGCACGTTCAATTACATTACCTTTTAAATCTTTTATTGTAACAGTTTCGCGTTCAACGAATACCATTTCTTTATCCATAATTTCCACGTACTGGTCTGTCACTTGAAGCATTGCCATTGCATCTGACGCAATTACATTAAAGCTTCCATCGCCTAAACCAACTAGAAGTGGACTTTTATTTTTCGCAACATAAATCATGTCAGGATTTTGCTCATCCAATAATGCTATTGCATATGAGCCTTTTAAGATTGATAACGTTTGACGGAACGCTTCCTCAACCTCTAATCCTTCTTTTACGAACTTTTCGATTACTTGAACAATAATTTCAGTATCTGTATCACTTTTTAACTGAACGTCTTGCAAATGCTCACGTTTTAAAATTGAATAGTTCTCAATTACACCATTGTGTACAAGCGTAAATCTTGAAGTAGTACTTTGATGTGGGTGTGCATTTATTTGGCTAGGTACACCATGAGTTGCCCATCTTGTGTGCCCAATCCCAGTCGAAGCTTCAACCTTTTCGTCTACGATTTCACGAAGCTTTGCAATCCGTCCTTTTTCTTTAAAAATGTGAACTCCTTCTTGATTCATTGCAGCGATTCCTGCAGAGTCATATCCACGATACTCTAATTTTTCAAGACCCTTTAATAAAATTTCCTTTGAGTCATTGTTTCCAATATAACCTACGATTCCGCACATGTTTTTTTCCTCCCATAGTGTGAAACCAGGGACAGGAGCCAATTTTTTTAAATGGAGACATCACTGTCCCCTCACACATGTTTTTATTTTTTTGGAAGGCTATACTTTTCCCTTTGTTCAAAAAGTTACCTCTTTGGTTTAAGGAAAAGCTTACGGCTGTAACCATACCAGCCGGGAGGCATCCGCCGAAATTTCGATAACCTCCATCCTCGTCAACTAAGCTGTTACGTTCACGCTTAGTTCAGGCGCTTTAGGTGAATACAAACAAATCTCCTATTACTCCTTCCTGTTAGTATAAGTAAAACAACAAAATTAATGATACAACAGAAGAAAATAAGTCGTCAATCAATTTTTACCATCCTTAATGTTTAAAATTAATCGACATACCTTATTTATATGTTTTTTTAGCTATTATGTTAACAACGACCATCCTTAATAAAATGAAAGAAGACGGGGTTAACCCGCCTCTTAATCTAATCCCATTTCTTCCTTAACAACTGCTACAATTCGTTCCACATAATCACGGCATTGCTCCTCTGTCGGTGCTTCAGCCATAACACGTACCAGCGGCTCTGTACCGGAAGGGCGAACTAAAATACGTCCGTTTCCACCCATCTCTTTTTCAACCTCAGAGATTATTTCACTTACTTTTTCATTTTCTGTTACTTTGTACTTATCTGTTACTTTTACATTAATAAGTAATTGTGGATATTTTTTCATTTCATTTGCGAGCTCTGACAATTTCTTACCAGTTAACTTCATGATATTAACTAATTGCAAACCGCTTAATAGACCATCACCTGTAGTATTATAATCTAAAAAGATAATATGACCTGATTGCTCTCCACCTAAATTATAGTCATTATTTTTCATTTCTTCCACTACATAACGGTCACCGACTGCTGTTGGAATACTTTTAATATCCTGCTCTTCAAGTGCTTTATAGAAACCTAAATTACTCATTACAGTTGAAACAACTGTGCTTTTCTTTAATCGTCCTTCGCTATTCAAATGCTTTGCACATATGTACATAATTTGATCTCCGTCAACGATATCTCCATTTTCATCTACCGCGATAAGACGATCACCATCTCCATCAAATGCCAGTCCAATATCAGCATTTTTCTCCTTTAAGAAGGCAGCTAACGCTTCCGGATGTGTAGATCCCACGCCTTCATTTATGTTTAACCCATTAGGAGAAGTTCCCATTGTTGAAACATCTGCGTCTAAGTCAGCAAATAGATGTGTAGCAAGTGAAGACGTTGCACCATGGGCACAGTCTAATGCAACATGGATACCAGTAAAGTCTTCATCCACTGTTTGCTTTAGGAATTGCAGGTACTTTTGACCACCTTCAAAGTAATCATTAACTTGTCCTAACTCTTTTCCTACAGGTCTTGGTAATGTATCTTGTTCTTCGTCCATTAGACGCTCAATTTCAAGCTCTTGCTCATCAGATAATTTGAATCCATCTGGACCGAAATACTTAATTCCATTGTCTTCGACTGGATTATGAGACGCAGAGATCATCACACCGGCCTCAGCTCCCAGTGCTTTCGTTAGAAAGGCAACACCCGGCGTTGAGATTACACCCAAACGCATGACCTCGGCCCCAATTGATAATAACCCCGCCACTAAAGCACCTTCAAGCATATGACCTGAAATACGAGTATCACGACCTATTAGGACTTTTGGTCTTTCTTTATCCTTAGTTAAAACATATCCGCCAAATCGCCCGATTTTAAAGGCCAACTCCGGTGTTAATTCACTATTTGCAACTCCTCGTACTCCATCTGTACCAAAATACTTTCCCATTGGTTTCGCTCCTTTATTTTATCTGCCTAGGAGGCAGATGAAATTCTCACTTTTACTTTTTCTTGCTCTAATGACCAAGTAATATTTTGTGGACTATTAACTTGAACTTGTACTTCATGTTCTCCATCACTTAAATTGGAAAGGTTTATATATAACTCGATATCCGCAGAATTAATTTCGTTTATTACACTTGGAGCACCATAGATTTTAATATCCAATTCTCCAATATCAGGATCTAGAAAGTCAAACACCTTTCCTTCTGCCATTCCGACTTCTTCAATTTTTTTATCCGAGAATGATTTCTCTTGTTGTTCATCTACATCTATTTCAATTTTCACCGTTTCTGGACTTATCTTTTCAATTCCTTCTGGTAGAGGAACATCCACTTCTAGCACAGTATCTTTTTCAATTTCGGATAAATCCACCTTTACCCCATCTATAAAATCATAATTTTCCAGCACATCTAGTGGTCCATATGCTGTAATTTCCTTCGGATTAGTTTCCATACTTAAAATGCTAAGTCCCTTTTTAAGTTCTCCTTCCCGTACAACTTTAAAAGGTAAAACCTTACTTGGACTCTTTACAGGAACTGTCACGTCGACTACAGACGGTTCCACTTCGACAGGTAATATATTGCCGTCACTATCATAGATGGTAATTCTGGATTCCTTATTTATTGTCTCTTTTGCACCTTCTAAATTAATAGTCGCTTGAACCTTTGATATGCGGTCAATAATTTCTTTTGATGCAGTAACACGGACACTATTTGGACTAACAATTGGTTGATCAGGTGAATAACCCTCTTCTAATTTATCTTCATTTATATATTCCACTTCAACCGGAAAATCCTTTGATATCTTTTCTTCAATTGAAACTGTAATGACTGAAGGACTTATCTTTGCTTTTAAATCACTGGATAAATTTTTAATTTTTAAATTCACCCGATGTGAACCGATTGATAAATTAGTTAACTCTGCATAAACTTCAAAGTCTTTTTGCTGTCTCGCCTTTAGCAATGCACCAGTTGGACCTTCTAAAGTAACATTTACGGTTTCCGGTACCCCGGTTACCACTAGATCTTCTTCATCAAAGTATGTAACAACCGGTATATCTGTAACTACTGCTGTCTCTAGTGAAGAAGAAGTTGAAGTTTTTAATGGTGATGTCGATTTATTTGCCTGTGTACCTGATTCAATATTTACAGATGCATAAAGCATTAAAGCTAAGAACAGGGCGATCACTCTCATAACCCAATGATTATTCATCAACTTATCCATCTTTTTCCCCCTCCAGTGCCAACGGTTTGAGGAAACAACTTTCGTTTGCGTATAAAGTTCTTTTTGGAGAATATCCCTTAGCTCATCTTGAGATAAGTTCCGATGTAATTCACCATTTCTGGCAGCAGACACATTGCCTGTTTCTTCCGAGACAATAATTGTTAAGCTATCTGTTACTTCACTAATTCCTAATGCTGCTCTATGTCTTGTTCCGAGTTCTTTAGAAATAAAAGGACTCTCTGATAAGGGTAGATAACATGCAGCAGCTGCTACTTGGTTTTTCTGTATGATAACCGCACCATCATGTAGTGGTGTATTAGGAATAAACAGGTTTATTAAGAGCTCAGAGGATATTCTTGAATTTAATGAAATTCCTGTTTCGATATAGTCGCTCATACCTGTTTCTTTTTCAATTGACATTAGTGCACCAATACGCCTTTTTGCCATATAATCTGTTGCTTTTACAATTGCTTCTACAGTGACTTCAGGATCTTCTTCTCCCGGCAAGCCACTCCTTGAAAACAATCGACCTCTTCCCAGCTGCTCCAAAGCTCTGCGTAGCTCTGGTTGGAAAATGATAATAATTGCTAAGAATCCCCATGTTAAAGCTTGGTCCATCAACCATTGCAAAGTACTTAAACCAAGATATTGACTTAACATACGGACGACAATAATAACCGTTATCCCTTTTAACAACTGAACAGCTTTTGTTCCCCTTACAACCATAATTAATTTATATATAACGTACCATACAAGGAGAATATCAATAGCTATACCGAGGTAATGCAATATTGGTATGTCATTCAATATTGGTAAAACCTCATACCCCATTCACTTGTCCTCCATGAGTTAGCTTTATTCTTTATTACTTTCTGACAACTATCCCATTATATCATTTTATATAGATGTATGTAAAAAGGCCACCATAACGATGACCCTTCCGTTAACTTACTACGTCCTTTGATATCCTTTTAACGTGATACCATAACCATTCAAATAATTCATCAACTTCTTCAATATCTCCGGTTACGTTTCCGGCAGATGCCATATATTGCTCTCCATTAATAACAGTTACATTACCTTCAATAGTACCCTCTATTTCCAAGGTTCCATTTTTGACAACAACATCACCTTTAACAACTTCATCTTTTGGCACAATGACTTTACTATTTTCAACAACAAGATTTTTCTGTGTTGAAACGCTGAAGTGTTGATCCTCATTCCATGCAGAGAATAAGCTACCTACCATCAAAAGGATAAATAGGGATGCAGCAGTTAAAAGCGGATGCCCTTTAAACCAGCGATTCCATGATACAGTTCTTTTTTCTTTGGGAAGGCTGTTCATAACTCCTTCAGTAAAGTTTAATGGAGCTTCTATATGTGACGTACTCTGAACAAAAGCTACTGCTTTCTCAAGTTCATGAAAATGCTGATAACAATCTTCACAGCTGTGAAGATGTTCTTTTACAACTTTTTCTTCAGCAGATGTTAGTTCATGATCTAAATATTTATGCAAAAGTTGTACATATTCTGAAGAACAGCTCATCTTTATTCACCTCTTTATAAATGCCTTAATTGCTTTCTCAATGCTTCCCTGCCCCGATGTATACGAGTTTTAACAGTCCCAACAGGGATGGTTAAAATCTCGCTAATTTCATTTAGTGATAATTCATCAATATACTTTAGGACAATAACCGTTCGATACTTATCAGGTAATTTTAAAATCTCACCTTGGATCGTTTGCTGTAACTCTAATGTTTCAAGTTCATCCTCTGGTAACGATACATCCGCTGCTACTTGGGAATACATGTTTAAACCATCCGTACCGGAAACCTCTGCATCTAAATAGAAATCCGGTTTCTTTTTTCTAATTCTGTCAATAGAAAGATTCGTTGCAATACGGTATAACCAGGTTGAAAACTTTTTATTCATATCATACGTATGAATATTAACATATGCTCTTATAAACGCTTCTTGTGCAATGTCTTCTGCTTCATGTGCATTCCCAAGCATTCGATAGCATAGTTGATAAATTTTGTCCTTATAAATATCTACTATTTCAGCAAATGCATTTTGATCGCCCTTTTTTACTTGTTTAATTCTTTTTTTATCAGTGTCTCCATATTTATCATACCCCCGCACTCTGCGGCTATCTTTTATACGTAATAGGATGCTGCTAAGTTTCATTTTTTTTCACATAAATTATTTTAACAAATTTTGGTTGATGTATGGAGAAAACTTTTATTTCTTTTCATTTCTTTTCCGTTATGTTAATTAACAGTGCATCAAAAAAGCGATAAACATTGTTTATCGCTTAATATATGTAAAATCATTATATACAATTTTGGTGGAGCCTAGCGGGATCGAACCGCTGACCTCCTGCGTGCAAAGCAGGCGCTCTCCCAGCTGAGCTAAGGCCCCATGGTGCCGTTGGAGCGGAAGACGGGATTCGAACCCGCGACCCCCACCTTGGCAAGGTGGTGTTCTACCACTGAACTACTTCCGCATTATGAGCCATGAAGGACTCGAACCTTCGACCCTCTGATTAAAAGTCAGATGCTCTACCAACTGAGCTAATGGCTCTAATGGCTGGGCTAGCTGGATTCGAACCAACGCATGTCGCAGTCAAAGTGCGATGCCTTACCGCTTGGCTATAGCCCATTAATTATGATAGTAATACTTTCCCCTTTAATAGTGAAAGTATTCACAATTCATTAGATGAATTTTATATTTTATTATAAATGGTGGAGGGGGGCAGATTCGAACTGCCGAACCCTAAGGAGCGGATTTACAGTCCGCCGCGTTTAGCCACTTCGCTACCCCTCCGAATTGAGAAGAAAGAGTGCCGGCGAGAGGACTTGAACCCCCAACCTACTGATTACAAGTCAGTTGCTCTACCAATTGAGCTACACCGGCGTAAATAGAGTATATATTATTTTGAGTATTAAAATTTCATGGTGGAGGATGACGGGATCGAACCGCCGACCCCCTGCTTGTAAGGCAGGTGCTCTCCCAGCTGAGCTAATCCTCCAATTTTAAATGGTGACCCATACGGGATTCGAACCCGTGTTACCGCCGTGAAAGGGCGGTGTCTTAACCGCTTGACCAATGGGCCGTATAAGTGTTTTCTTAAGCTTCCAACCGGGCTCGAACCGGTGACCTCTTCCTTACCATGGAAGTGCTCTACCAACTGAGCTATGGAAGCAATGGCTCCGCAGGCAGGACTCGAACCTGCGACCGATCGGTTAACAGCCGATAGCTCTACCACTGAGCTACTGCGGAATAATCAAAGCCTGGCAACGTCCTACTCTCACAGGGGGAAACCCCCAACTACCATCGGCGCTGAAGAGCTTAACTTCCGTGTTCGGCATGGGAACGGGTGTGACCTCTTCGCCATCATCACCAGATATTTGTGACAAAAATTATTATACTAAATTAGAAGAATATTTCAAGTGTTTTTTTGAAACTTTTATATTCCTTCAAAACTAGATAACGATACACAATTCAATTCACTAACTGAGTTTATGCTCTTACTTTGTCCAGCTACAGAAGCCAAATCCTACGGTCATTTCACTCTCTCGACGAAGTCAAAGAACGACTTCAACTCGATCGCTCCAATGCCCTATGGATTTAAGCGGGCTTCTTCCGCTTTTCTATTTAGGTTAAGTCCTCGATCGATTAGTATCAGTCAGCTCCACACGTCACCGCGCTTCCACCTCTGACCTATCAACCTGATCATCTTTCAGGGATCTTACTAGCTTACGCTATGGGAAATCTCATCTTGAGGGGGGCTTCATGCTTAGATGCTTTCAGCACTTATCCCTTCCGCACATAGCTACCCAGCTATGCCTTTGGCAAGACAACTGGTACACCAGCGGTGCGTCCATCCCGGTCCTCTCGTACTAAGGACAGCTCCTCTCAAATTTCCTACGCCCACGACGGATAGGGACCGAACTGTCTCACGACGTTCTGAACCCAGCTCGCGTACCGCTTTAATGGGCGAACAGCCCAACCCTTGGGACCGACTACAGCCCCAGGATGCGATGAGCCGACATCGAGGTGCCAAACCTCCCCGTCGATGTGGACTCTTGGGGGAGATAAGCCTGTTATCCCCGGGGTAGCTTTTATCCGTTGAGCGATGGCCCTTCCATGCGGAACCACCGGATCACTAAGCCCGACTTTCGTCCCTGCTCGACTTGTAGGTCTCGCAGTCAAGCTCCCTTGTGCCTTTACACTCTACGAATGATTTCCAACCATTCTGAGGGAACCTTTGGGCGCCTCCGTTACATTTTAGGAGGCGACCGCCCCAGTCAAACTGCCCACCTGACACTGTCTCCCAGCCCGATCAGGGCTGTGGGTTAGAATTTCAATACAGCCAGGGTAGTATCCCACCGACGCCTCCACCGAAGCTGGCGCTCCGGCTTCTCAGGCTCCTACCTATCCTGTACAAGCTGTACCAAAATTCAATATCAGGCTACAGTAAAGCTCCACGGGGTCTTTCCGTCCTGTCGCGGGTAACCTGCATCTTCACAGGTACTATAATTTCACCGAGTCTCTCGTTGAGACAGTGCCCAGATCGTTACGCCTTTCGTGCGGGTCGGAACTTACCCGACAAGGAATTTCGCTACCTTAGGACCGTTATAGTTACGGCCGCCGTTTACTGGGGCTTCGGTTCAAAGCTTCGCTTGCGCTAACCTCTCCCCTTAACCTTCCAGCACCGGGCAGGCGTCAGCCCCTATACTTCGCCTTGCGGCTTCGCAGAGACCTGTGTTTTTGCTAAACAGTCGCCTGGGCCTATTCACTGCGGCTTTTCCGGGCTATTCACCCTAAAAAGCACCCCTTCTCCCGAAGTTACGGGGTCATTTTGCCGAGTTCCTTAACGAGAGTTCTCTCGCTCACCTTAGGATTCTCTCCTCGCCTACCTGTGTCGGTTTGCGGTACGGGCACCTCTCACCTCGCTAGAGGCTTTTCTTGGCAGTGTGGAATCAGGAACTTCGGTACTATAGTTCCCTCGCCATCACAGCTCAGCTTATGTGACAATGGGATTTGCCTCATTGTCAGCCTAACTGCTTGGACGCGCATATCCAACAGCGCGCTTACCCTATCCTTCTGCGTCCCCCCATTGCTCAAATGGTGAGGAGGTGGTACAGGAATTTCTACCTGTTGGCCATCGCCTACGCCTTTCGGCCTCGGCTTAGGTCCCGACTAACCCTGAGCGGACGAGCCTTCCTCAGGAAACCTTAGGCATTCGGTGGAGGGGATTCTCACCCCTCTTTCGCTACTCATACCGGCATTCTCACTTCTAAGCGCTCCACCAGTCCTTACGGTCTGGCTTCTCAGCCCTTAGAACGCTCTCCTACCACTGTTCTAAAAGAACAGTCCACAGCTTCGGTGATACGTTTAGCCCCGGTACATTTTCGGCGCAGAGTCACTCGACCAGTGAGCTATTACGCACTCTTTAAATGGTGGCTGCTTCTAAGCCAACATCCTGGTTGTCTAAGCAACTCCACATCCTTTTCCACTTAACGTATACTTTGGGACCTTAGCTGGTGGTCTGGGCTGTTTCCCTCTTGACTACGGATCTTATCACTCGCAGTCTGACTCCTGAACATAAGTCTTTGGCATTCGGAGTTTGACTGAATTCGGTAACCCGATGGGGGCCCCTAGTCCAATCAGTGCTCTACCTCCAAGACTCTCATTTCAAGGCTAGCCCTAAAGCTATTTCGGAGAGAACCAGCTATCTCCAGGTTCGATTGGAATTTCTCCGCTACCCACACCTCATCCCCGCACTTTTCAACGTGCGTGGGTTCGGGCCTCCATTCAGTGTTACCTGAACTTCACCCTGGACATGGGTAGATCACCTGGTTTCGGGTCTACGACCACGTACTCATTCGCCCTATTCAGACTCGCTTTCGCTGCGGCTCCGTCTTATCAACTTAACCTTGCACGGGATCGTAACTCGCCGGTTCATTCTACAAAAGGCACGCCATTACCCATTAACGGGCTTTGACTACTTGTAGGCACACGGTTTCAGGATCTCTTTCACTCCCCTTCCGGGGTGCTTTTCACCTTTCCCTCACGGTACTGGTTCACTATCGGTCACTAGGGAGTATTTAGCCTTGGGAGATGGTCCTCCCTGCTTCCGACGGGATTTCTCGTGTCCCGCCGTACTCAGGATCCACTCTGGAGGGAACGAAGTTTCAACTACAGGGTTGTTACCTTCTTTGACGGGCCTTTCCAGACCTCTTCATTTACTCCGTTCCTTTGTAACTCCGTATAGAGTGTCCTACAACCCCAAGAGGCAAGCCTCTTGGTTTGGGCTAATTCCGTTTCGCTCGCCGCTACTCAGGAAATCGCGTTTGCTTTCTCTTCCTCCGGGTACTTAGATGTTTCAGTTCCCCGGGTCTGCCTTTATCACCCTATGTATTCAGGTGAAAATACTACTCCATTACGAGCAGTGGGTTTCCCCATTCGGAAATCTCCGGATCAAAGCTTACTTACAGCTCCCCGAAGCATATCGGTGTTAGTACCGTCCTTCATCGGCTCCTAGTGCCAAGGCATCCACCGTGCGCCCTTAACAACTTAACCTTCGGCGAACGATAAGCTGCAGATTACTTCGTTGGCTTCGCGTTCTGCGGTGCTCATGGACAAAATACGTCCACTCCGCTCCTCAAACACTCGCCGCCTCGTACTCTTTGCTTCTCCTTCGCCTTAGGATATCAGTACTTACTGAATATCCGTTCTATTATTAAGAGAATCACTAAACTAAGCGTTTAAACTCAGTGAATTACTTGAATTGTTTTCGTTATCTAGTTTTCAAGGAACATAAATCACAGGATACTCAAATGCTAAATGCATTTTCACTCCTATGTGTTTTCTTACTTATTGAAAGATCATATGATCTCTCAAAACTAAACAAAATACCAAGCATGCCTCATATCCTTAGAAAGGAGGTGATCCAGCCGCACCTTCCGATACGGCTACCTTGTTACGACTTCACCCCAATCATCTGTCCCACCTTAGGCGGCTGGCTCCTTACGGTTACCCCACCGACTTCGGGTGTTACAAACTCTCGTGGTGTGACGGGCGGTGTGTACAAGGCCCGGGAACGTATTCACCGCGGCATGCTGATCCGCGATTACTAGCGATTCCGGCTTCATGCAGGCGAGTTGCAGCCTGCAATCCGAACTGAGAATGGTTTTATGGGATTCGCTTGACTTCGCAGTCTTGCAGCCCTTTGTACCATCCATTGTAGCACGTGTGTAGCCCAGGTCATAAGGGGCATGATGATTTGACGTCATCCCCACCTTCCTCCGGTTTGTCACCGGCAGTCACCTTAGAGTGCCCAACTGAATGCTGGCAACTAAGATCAAGGGTTGCGCTCGTTGCGGGACTTAACCCAACATCTCACGACACGAGCTGACGACAACCATGCACCACCTGTCACTTCGTCCCCCGAAGGGGAACCTTCTATCTCTAGAAGTAGCGAAGGATGTCAAGACCTGGTAAGGTTCTTCGCGTTGCTTCGAATTAAACCACATGCTCCACCGCTTGTGCGGGCCCCCGTCAATTCCTTTGAGTTTCAGTCTTGCGACCGTACTCCCCAGGCGGAGTGCTTAATGCGTTTGCTGCAGCACTAAAGGGCGGAAACCCTCTAACACTTAGCACTCATCGTTTACGGCGTGGACTACCAGGGTATCTAATCCTGTTCGCTCCCCACGCTTTCGCGCCTCAGCGTCAGTTACAGACCAGAGAGTCGCCTTCGCCACTGGTGTTCCTCCACATCTCTACGCATTTCACCGCTACACGTGGAATTCCACTCTCCTCTTCTGCACTCAAGTTCCCCAGTTTCCAATGACCCTCCACGGTTGAGCCGTGGGCTTTCACATCAGACTTAAGAAACCGCCTGCGCGCGCTTTACGCCCAATAATTCCGGACAACGCTTGCCACCTACGTATTACCGCGGCTGCTGGCACGTAGTTAGCCGTGGCTTTCTGGTTAGGTACCGTCAAGGTACCAGCAGTTACTCTGGTACTTGTTCTTCCCTAACAACAGAACTTTACGACCCGAAGGCCTTCATCGTTCACGCGGCGTTGCTCCGTCAGACTTTCGTCCATTGCGGAAGATTCCCTACTGCTGCCTCCCGTAGGAGTCTGGGCCGTGTCTCAGTCCCAGTGTGGCCGATCACCCTCTCAGGTCGGCTACGCATCGTTGCCTTGGTGAGCCGTTACCTCACCAACTAGCTAATGCGCCGCGGGTCCATCTGTAAGTGACAGCCGAAGCCGTCTTTCAATCCCGAACCATGCGGTTCGAAATGTTATCCGGTATTAGCTCCGGTTTCCCGGAGTTATCCCAATCTTACAGGCAGGTTACCCACGTGTTACTCACCCGTCCGCCGCTAATCTTTGGGAGCAAGCTCCCTCAGATTCGCTCGACTTGCATGTATTAGGCACGCCGCCAGCGTTCGTCCTGAGCCAGGATCAAACTCTCCAATAAAGTGTTTGATATAGCTCATAAAAGTTTTGTACTATATAGTACGTTTTTGTTAATCGAAATTAACGTTGGCACGCTTGGTTTTGTTTAGTTTTCAAAGATCATTTGTTTGTCGTTCTCTCAGAAGCGACTTTATTAATATAACACTTAGTAAATTGTGTGTCAACTTCTTTTTTTGTTATTTTTTTAAAGAAGTTTCTATAGTCGCTCAGCAGCGACGTTTATTAATATAACACCTTTAATTTCTAAGGTCAACCTAATTTTCAAACTTTTTTTTGATACTAAATAAAACATTTATTCTTTCTTGAAGGGCTCTTCTTTTTATCCAATCGGAACTATCAGTAGTTCCTATAAGTTGATGAACTTCCTTAATCTCACGACTAATTATGCTTTCAAGTTCAATTTTCTCTTTTTCATGTAACAGGTAATAAATCATTTTGTAAACCTCCCCTTACATTCTTTCTAATTATTTGGGTTTTTAATCATTTTAATTGAAGTCCAAGCATAGACTTGTCTCAAGAGTATGCTGTTTTAAGGGGGATCGTAATGAATCAATTTCATGTCATTCATATGAAGAAAATTAAACAACTTGCACTCATTATGCTAGCTGCTTTTTTTACAGCAGGTATCTTATTTGTGGAGAACACTTTGAACTATCCTGTGTTTTCAACATCTGAGGGGCCAAAAGCAGTCTATAGAGGTGAAACGAAGAATAAAGAAATTGCTTTAACTTTTGATATTAGTTGGGGAGATGCAAAAGCTGCAACTGTTTTGGACACATTAAAAAAGCAAAACCTAAATAATGCTACATTCTTTTTATCTGCTTCTTGGGCTGAAAGACATCCGGATGTTGTAAAACGGATTCAAGAGGATGGTCATCAAATTGGAAGTATGGGATACAATTATGAAGATTATCGGGATTTAGAACCGAATGAAGTTAGAAAAGACCTTGCATTGGCTAAGGAAGTTTTTACACAATTAGGAATGAAGGACATCACTTTACTCCGACCACCCAGTGGAGGATTTAATAAAGATGTACTTAAAATTGCAGATCAACAAGGGTTGACTGTTGTTCATTACAGCGTAGACTCTGACGATTGGCAAAATCCAGGTGTAGAAGAAATAATAAAAAATACGACATCTACTATTAAAGGTGGAGATATCGTTCTTCTACATGCATCAGACTCCGCAAAACAAACAGCTCAAGCATTACCAACAATTATTAAAGAAATTAGAAGTAAAGGGCTTCAAAATGTGACAGTCGATGAACTTATTGCAAATGCTGAAACAAAGTCTTCAGAAGTTAAATAGCATAAGCCAGATAGCTATAAACAGCCGATGCTTTATAGAACTAACTCATAAACCTTAAACTTCCTTACCTGTAAAAAAAGAGCAGCTTAGCGCTGACTCTTTTTTGTATGGGTGAATCTAGGCAACATGATTAATTGATATGCGTTACATACTTGCAAAGGAATCAGCATTAGCAATAACCAGTCCTCTTGATTTACACGCAGAGCAGGGAACCACTCAATAACAGTGACAACAATCATAAAGAATAAGGCTGGAACAAATGCCCCCTTATTTGTATCTTTTCTTTTAAAGAACGCAACAATCAATCCAACTATAAGCACATAAAGGGCCAAAAATATGTACGAAATATAGGTGTCTCCTTCATTAGCGAATAATTGAAAACGGAAATAGGCCAAATCAAATAGGACGAAGAGGATAAGAATGATTTGAGCAAAATTCCATAGCGAAGCTGACTTAAATATCCCAAGTCCAAATCGATGAACTGTTAAGTAAGCAAAAAAACCCATCTGACTGATGACACTAAATATAAGTCCTACACCAAATAGCCAAAATAAAACCGAGAGAATCTCAATGATATCAAAGTTCAAAAATAAATCCTTATATTCTGCCCACTTAAGAAGAAATCCAATTACACCTGTTGTTAATCCTCCAACAAGCAGCGTGCTTAAAAACAACCGTACCCAATTTCTACTGTTCACGTTTACATCCTCCATCACATTACTCCATTTTGATTTTACCAATCCTTTTCAAAAAAAGCCATATGAATGCTATTTTCCTCGTATAAATTCTCTTTTCTAAATCAAAATATAACTAGTAAGTAAATATTGAAAGGAGCTAGGATTACCATGAAGAGATACTCGCTCCTCATGACTCTCATTGTTTGTAT
The DNA here is from genome assembly GCF_055808295.1 of Metabacillus sp. KJ11-3. Taxonomy (NCBI): domain Bacteria; kingdom Bacillati; phylum Bacillota; class Bacilli; order Caryophanales; family Bacillaceae; genus Metabacillus; species Metabacillus sp. KJ11-3. Next base: position 4,369,437 of record NZ_CM147865.1, read on the forward strand.
TTTGGCATTATCCGCCTGTGCTCCAAGGGAAGAATCCGGAACACAAATGGACTATGAAGAAACAAAGAAAATGGTTGTCGATATACTTAAAACAGATGATGGTAAAAAAGCATTACAGGAAGTAATGAAGGATGAAGAAATGAAGCAAGTCCTAATCATGGATCAAAATGTAGTCAAAGAAACAATTGAAACAACGATGACCTCAGACAAGGGTGCAGAATTTTGGAAAAAGGTCTTTGAGGATCCTAAGTTTGTCGAAAGCTTCGCAACAAGCATTAAAGATGAACATGAAAAAGTAATTAAAGGATTAATGACTGATCCTGAGTATCAAAAGATGCTAATAGATGTATTGAAAGATCCTGAGATGGAAAAGAGTATGCTCGAGGCTGCAAAAAGTCAGGAATTCAGAAAACATTTACAAGACATTGTAATGGAGACTTTATCAAGTCCACTTTACAAAGTAAAAATCCAGGAGACTCTTTTAAAAGCAGCAGAAGAAGCTGGGCAACAATCAGGTGGTAGCCAACAAGGCCAAGAAAAAGATCAAGGCAGTGGCGGCGGTCAAGAACAGGGTGCAGGTGGGGAAGTTAACCCTTGCATCCTTGCAAAAATATAAAAAGCGCCTTGGGCGCTTTTTATGCTTTGACAGGTACTATCTTTGTGACTTCCTTTCCGATATCTGTATAGATTTTTCCAATCGTATGATCTGCAGCATATACAGAAGGTGCGAAATCATCATCATTCCAATCAGGCTGTTGCAAAGGGATTTTTCCTAGTAAGGGTACTCTTAGTTCTTCAGCTAGCTTTTCTCCGCCGCCTCGGCCAAATACATATTCCTTCTCCCCGGTTTTTGCACTTTCAAAATAGGCCATGTTTTCTACAACTCCAATGATTTCATGGTCTGTTTGAAGCGCCATAGCCCCAGCTCTAGCCGCTACAAACGCAGCAGTTGGATGTGGTGTGGAGACAATAATCTCTTTACAAGCAGGCAGCATAGAGTGCACATCTAAAGCAACATCACCAGTTCCCGGAGGTAAATCTAAAAGAAGATAGTCAAGATCTCCCCATTCAACTTCGGAAAAGAAGTTATTTAACATCTTCCCCAACATTGGACCTCTCCAAATGACTGGGGCATTATCTTCAACAAAGAACCCCATTGATATAACTTTGACACCAAAACGTTCAACTGGAATGATTTTTTCTCCTATAACTTCCGGACGTTTCGTGATCCCCATCATATCAGGAACACTAAATCCGTAAATATCTGCATCAATCAGACCAACTTTTTTACCTAGGCGTGCTAAAGCTACAGCTAAATTTACTGATACTGTTGATTTACCAACGCCACCTTTTCCACTGGCAATTGCAACAAACGTTGTTTTGTTCCCAGGTGATAATAAAGAATTTGATTTATCTTCGGTTTTATCATAATAGGATTCAATTGTATCCTGCGGCAGCTCCTGAAAGCGCAGACCTACTGATTCAGCACCTTCTTCTTTTACTAATGCAACGATATGCTGTTGTAACTGTAGTTGCTCTGGAGTGTTCATTTTTGAGATACTTATTCTTAAACTAACGTGTTTTTTCTCTTGCTTAATTTTAATTTCCTCTATAGCTTTTAACTCTTCTAATGATATATGTAAGAAAGGATCTTTGAGTTGTCCAATTACTGTGCGCAGTGCTTCTTCTTTTAGCATACTATTCCACCCTTATCATGAAGTCGTTTACATTAGTATACCATATTTTAATTTAAAGACAGAATATCAGTGATTACTTCACTCGGGTGGATTTTTCTCATTTGAAAAATATCTTAAAACTCCATTATAGATGGATGCAGCAACCTTCTCTTGGTATACCTTTGTAGAAAGCAGTTCTTCCTCATTTGGATTAGACAAAAAGCCAACTTCAACTAAAGCACCCGGCTTTTCAACATTTTTAAGCAGGTAAACACCATCTATAGGTTTTGCAACTCTAGTTGTATTCTCGAGATTTCTTCTTAACTCATCTTGAATAAATTTTGCAACATGTTCATTTTCAATATATCTCCCGCTATAGAACGTTTGTGCCCCACTCCATCTTGCTGAGGGAATAGCATTTAGGTGGATACTTAAAAATAAATCAGCCTCAGACTCATTAATGATCTTCACCCGCTTTTTTAAATCTTCTCCTTTTCGTCTGCTATATCCTTTTGTATCCTCATCTGCAAGATCTACATCCTCTTCTCGAGTTAGTAACACAAGTGCCCCCTGCTCTTGAAGATAATCTCTTATAATTAACGAAATACTTAATGAGATATCCTTTTCTAAAGAATTATTACCAACAGCCCCACCATCCGGGCCACCATGACCTGGATCGATATATATAACTTTTCCTGTTAGTGGTAAGTTCCAAGAATCCCATGAATTATTGTTCGTAAATTGCCATTGAAATAAAATTAATAACACAATAAAGCCACTTATAAAAGCCACCCATTTTATTTTTTTCTTCATCTCATTCCCTCCTGCTCGTCCTCAGGTTAAATATATGGGACAACCGGAAGGAATATGATAAAGTTCAATGGGTTTTCATTACTATTAATGTAGTCTCAATTTATATCGTTTCTCCCCCTTTGTATAGCCCTGTTCCCACCACGAATGGATAAAATACTCACACGCTAAAAAAAGTTCTTCAATAGACAATTCGCCTTCTTTTATTTTTCCCCAAGTCATTAAATAGTCAAAGAAATCATCAATTAACCTTTTTTCTTCAAACTGACAACGTTTATTTGCAGACTGCATCGATTCTCCATAATAACCAAAGCGACTATATTTTGCTCCTAGCAAAAATGCCTCTATTGCAAAGTCAATACACCCGTCTTCAATGATCGTCTTTTTGAATTTTCCTTCAAAGCTTCTAAAACAATGATCTATTTTGGCCTTAATCTCTGTTAAATTTAATTCTTTGAGCATTTTTCTTTCATATTTTAATTCCTTTTGGTGTCTCTTTTGCTTTAAAGAAATGATCTCAGTCAATGTCTATACCTCCCTTTCTATCTATTGTTTATCAGTCCTTTTTTATCATTCGTTAAATGTCTTCCAATTTCATCTAGATAAGAAGAATTGGTCTAGTTGAGAAATAAAAATATTTCCCAAGAAATGAACGTTATTAAACGTTATTGGTTAAATTAAAAATCAATTTCCAATAAATGAGGTGTAATAAAAAACACCTTTAGAATAAAAATTAAACACACATTATTTATATTAGGAGCGGAAATTGATGAAAGAAGCAAAACTTCAAACTTTTTTACCCGCTATACAATTACTTGATATTACAAAACCATTGACAAAACAGGATTTATTAACAGATGCATTTTTAATTGCAAGTGAAAATGCATTATCCATGTATTACTCACCGCATAATGAATATGTAAATGATCAAGCAAAACTCATCATAGTTGGAATTACTCCAGGCTGGCACCAGATGAAGGTAGCCTTTGAACAAATAAAACAATACTTAGCTTTAAAACAAGATCTTTCACTCGATCACATCTTAGAACAAACAAAAAGAGCCGCGAGTTTTTCAGGAACAATGAGGAAAAATTTGATTGATATGCTTGACCAAACTAATCTCTCTCAAGTACTTCATATATCAGACGCCGCTTCTTTATTTGGTGTAAATAGAGATCTTATCCATACAACATCTGTTATAAAATACCCTGTGTTTTTTCAAAATAAAAACTATACTGGACATAAACCCAAAGTAAAGCAGTCTCCACTTTTAACAACATATGCCTATGGGAATTTTGTAGATGAGTTAAATCAAATAAAAAATAGTGCTCTGGTTATCCCTTTAGGAAGAATGGTTGAAGAGATTTTACAACATATTCTCAAAAGCGGAATCCTTACCAAGCATGTATATCTGTTCGGATTTCCACACCCATCTGGTGCAAACGGTCATCGAATAAGACAATTTAATCAGAATAAAAACGTATTTTCATCTATCATTTATAAATGGGAAAGAAATTCTTAACAAGATGCTTTTTCTTTCTTTTTATGATGAAAAAACAGCTTGATAGGCATATTAAGAATAAACAATTTGAAAGGACGTTTTTAAAAATGAAATTTAGTAATCGTGATGAAGTAATGAATGATCTTCAAAAAGCTTTTCAACCATTAATAAGTAAATATGACATTGAAGATATCGGTGTTTTTGAAGAACAAGGACAAAAGGATCAATACCATATGGGATATACAATAAGAAAAGATGGAAAAACCTTTATGGTACATACCCCATACTTAAAAAATGAAAGTGGTCAACTGTTAGCTGCTAATAATGAATGGACAGTTGAAACAGATGAGCCTAACTCAAAAGATGTGAATGGGTATAAAGGATTGGATGAAGCTTTGCGTTCACTATAGAATTGGTCAAATTATGAAGATGACACACTACTTTAAAAGGAGTAATTAATTTTGAGAAACGAGGATGAATTTTACACTGACTTTTCAAATGTTGAGACTCAAAGAACCTTTTTAACTGCAGAGGAGTATCCGGAAGGTCCTTTCGGATCACCTGAAGGAAAAACAGAACCTGTAAAGAATAAGGAAACTCCATGGAAACACGGACAACAATTCTATAGCAATTTTGTGTATGAAGATCGCAATTTCCATGAAGACTTACCTAGACAAGATCCTGGGGCACATCCAACTCACGATGAAAAAAGCAAAGAAACAGAGGAACCGTATAATGAAGCAAATAGTGGTAGAAAAAATTAAAGGGACATCTCTTGATGTCTTTTTTTCATACTAAAATATCAACATTTATTCATAGCAAGGAAATATTTCTTTCTATACATTCTTTGATTATTTCTTCACTCCATACTGAAGCTTGAACCTCCCCAATATGTGCCTTTTTTAAAAGGAACATACACAACCGTGACTGTCCAATTCCTCCACCAATTGTAAAAGGAAGTTTTTCATTCAGAATCGCTTGATGATATTCAAGTGCTTTACGTTCTTCACAATTTGAAGCTCTTAATTGTTTCAAAAGTGCCTTTCGATCAACTCTAATACCCATTGATGATATCTCAAATGCACTTTTTAATATAGGATTCCAAAGGATGATATCCCCATTTAATGTCCAGTCGTCATAATCTGGAGATCGTCCATCATGCTTTTCACCGGATGGCAGAGTACCTCCAATCCCCATAATAAATACAGCACCTTGTTCTTTAGCAATTTCATTTTCTCTTTCCTTTGGTGATAAATGAGGATAATGTTGTTCGAGCTCTCGTGTAGTAATAAAAACAATTTTGTTAGGAAGTGTTGGCTGAAGTTCGGAATATTGTTCATACATATAAAGTTCTGTTTGTTTGATGGCACCGTAAATTTTGTTTACTTCTTGTTTTAACATTTCCTCATTGCGTTCCTCCTGGCTAATCGACTTTTCCCAATCCCATTGGTCTACGTACAAAGAATGAAGATGGTCCAACTGTTCATCTCTTCTTATTGCATTCATATTTGTATATAGACCCTCACCTACCTTGAAGCCATAACGTCCAATTGCAACTCTTTTCCACTTGGCCAATGATTGGACAATTTCTATTCTACTTTTTCCAAAATCCGCTGCATCGAAAGAAACAATCCGCTCTACGCCATTTAAATTATCATTTATTCCTCGGCCTTCTCTTACCATTAACGGAGCTGAGATCTTAATTAAATTTAGTGATTCTGATAAATACATTTCAAAATGATCTTTTAACTTTTTTATAGCCTTTTCCGTTTCAATTAGATTCAGTATCTTTTTATAGTCTTTTAGGGAAATAAACGTTTTACTCATTCTTATAAAAAGCCTCCAGTTTCAATTTCTAGGGTCTTGACTAATTTAAACTATGAACGTCACCCATTAAAGTAAACTAAATATTAGCCTATTTTGTTTTAAAACAGATGATGAAGAGAAATTTTAGAGGTTTTCTTATAGATTTCTTGCTTAAAGACAAAAGTAGTGTACATAGTTCAATTGTAGCGCTATGACGTTACTGTAAGATTAACTAATGGAGAAATTTCTCAATATATAAAAAAGCTCCCAAGCATATAGCTTGAGAGCCTTTGAAACGTAAAATTAACGTTTTGAGAACTGAGGTGCACGACGAGCGCCTTTAAGACCGTATTTTTTACGTTCTTTCATACGAGCGTCACGAGTTAATAAACCAGCGCGCTTAAGTGATGCACGGTATTCTGGATCTGCTTCTAATAAAGCACGAGAGATACCATGACGGATAGCGCCTGCTTGACCTGCATATCCACCACCTGAAACATTAACAAGTACATCATAGCTACCTGCAGTTTCAGTTAAGTTTAATGGTTGTTTAATATCTTCGATTAGTGCTGCTGATGGGATATATTCTTTAATATCACGACTATTTACAACAATACGACCTTCGCCTGGTACTAAACGTACACGTGCTACTGAGCTTTTACGACGGCCTGTACCGTAATATTGAACCTGTGCCAAATTAATAACCTCCTCTTATAATTATCCGCGAAGTTCGTAAACTTCTGGTTGTTGTGCTTGGTGTGGATGTTCGCTACCAGCATATACATGTAATTTTTTAGCCATTTGACGACCTAAAGAACCTTTTGGAAGCATACCTTTGATTGCTAATTCAAGCATTTTCTCAGGATAGTTCGTACGCATTTCTAATGCAGTTCTTGACTTTAATCCGCCAGGGAATTGGCTATGACGGTAATAAATTTTATCAGTTAATTTTTTACCAGTTAATTCAATTTTCTCAGCGTTGATTAGAATTACATGATCTCCAGTGTCAACGTGTGGTGTGTAAGTTGGTTTGTGCTTACCACGTAGAATAGATGCAACTTCACTTGAAAGGCGACCTAAAGTTTTGCCTTCAGCATCTACTACGTACCATTTACGTTCGATATTTGCAGCGTTTGCCATAAACGTTGTACGCATATGTGTTTTCCTCCTAATGATTAAAATAAAGATGGTTCCTATTCTATTTCATAACACGATAAGTTTCCGGGGCTTATTCGTGGGGTTGAAATACATACCATTAGATATGATATACTGTATAGAACCTAATGTCAAGGGAATGTTACACCTGGTTTAGTTGTCATAATAAACTTTCCATAAATATAATCCATGACCCGGTGCTGTTTTACCACTTAGGGATCGATCCTTCCCTTCAAGTATAAAAGGGATTTGATCAGGTGTTTTTTTACCTTGGCCTACTTCTAATAATGTTCCCGTTAATATTCGGACCATATTATAGAGGAAACCATTCCCTGTAAAACAAAAAGTAATGTCTGTTCCCTCTTCAATTAAATCTATTGAATAAATCGTTCTAACTTTGTCCTCTACTTCGGTTTTCGCAACACAAAAACTAGTAAAATCATGTGTACCACAGAGGTGATGACAAGCCTCTTTCATTGATTTTATATCTAAAGCATAAGGAAAATGGTAGGTATAATCTCTTTTAAATACATTGGGTATTTTTTGTGTTGAGATTTTATAACGATATTCCTTTTTTCTAGCATTAAATCGTGAATGAAAGTGATCTGCAACATACTCAGCTTCCAAAATGACAATATCAATTGGTAATAGACTATTCAGGGCATATGGCCACTTTTCAGGAGGAATTGTTAATGTTGTGTCAAAGTGAATAACCTGTCCTAGCGCATGTACATTTGCATCTGTTCTACCAGAAGCATGTACTTTCACTGATTGGCCTTTATGAAGCTTCGTTAGAACAGCCTCTATTTCACTTTGTACTGTCCTTTTATTCGGTTGAACTTGATAGCCGCTAAAGTGTGTGCCATCATAAGAAACAATACATTTAACCCTCATTCTTTTACTCCTACGTACGCAAATATAGTAAAGCCAGCCCTAATACGACTAATAAAATAAGAAATACTGTGTCTATAAGGCCCCAGTGTAATTGTCTAAGCTTCGTTCTTCCTTCTCCCCCTCTGTATCCCCGTGCCTCCATAGCTGTAGCAAGCTCTTCTGCACGCTTAAATGCGCTGATAAAGAGTGGAACAAGTAATGGTACTATGGCCTTAAATCTATCCTTTATAGGACCTCCAGTGAAGTCTACGCCTCTAGCCATTTGTGCTTTTAAGATTTTATCTGTTTCTTCCATTAAGGTTGGGATAAATCTTAACGAGATGGACATCATTAAAGCAAGCTCATGTACAGGTAATCTCACTTTTTTCAGAGGTCCTAATAGGCTCTCCATCCCATCTGTAATTTCAATAGGTGTTGTGGTTAACGTTAAGATCGTGGTAATTAATATAAGATAAAAGAAACGAAGAGATATATATATTCCCTGGATCAATCCCTCTTCAAATATTTTCATAAAACCCAGATCAAGCAATACATTCCCTTCCTTCGTTACGAATAGATGTAAAAGGAAAGTAAAGAGAATAACCCACAAAACAGGCCTTAGCCCTCTAATTAAAAATTGAATAGGTAACTTTGTCATAAGTATGAAAATTAATGTGTAGATACCTAAAAGGATATACGTGAGTAAATTATTAGCTAAAAAAACGATAAAGACAAAAGCGAATATCATTAATAACTTCGCTCTGGGATCCATTCTATGAACAGGAGAATCACCTGGAACATATTTCCCGATTATCATACTATTCATCATAGATGATCCTCCTCTTTCATAAGAGCTTTTATTTGCATAACAGCCTCATCTAGAGTGAGAGGGATTTCCTCAAAAGCCAACCCTTTATCCTTTAGCTTTTGTTGAAATTTAACAGTTTCGGGCAAATCCAATCCGTAAGAAGCTAACTTTTCGCCTTGGCTAAAGATTTCTCTAGGGGTACCTCGCATAGCAATCGTGCCTTTATGCATGACTATCATTTCATCAGCATATTTCGCAGCATCTTCCATACTATGAGTGACCAGGATAATTGTAAGATTTCTCTCTTCTTTGAGACGATAAAATAAATCCATCATTTCTTTTCGACCTTTAGGATCCAATCCAGCTGTTGGTTCATCCAATACAAGCACTTCAGGACCCATTGCTAAAACACCGGCAATGGCTACTCTTCTCATTTGGCCACCACTTAAGTCAAACGGTGATTTCTGAAGTATTGATTCTGGTAAACCAACAAGTTGTAAAGACTCTCTTGCTCTTTCATATGCATCCTTCTCATTAACACCAAAGTTCATTGGTCCAAACGCAATATCCTTCTCAACCGTTTCTTCAAACAGTTGATGTTCCGGAAATTGAAAGACAATTCCTACTAGTCTTCTCACTTCTTTTAAATTCTTTTGTTTTTTACCTGCCTCAATAACGTGGTCTCCAATTTGAATAGATCCTTCTGTTGGCTTTAACAATCCATTTAAATGTTGAAGTATTGTTGACTTACCAGAACCAGTGTGCCCAATAATAGATACATAAGACCCCTTTTTAACGGATAAATTCACATCATATAACGCTAATTTTTCAAATGGTGTCCGAGCACTGATATCGGTGCTCTACATTTTTAAATGTAATGTCCATAGCTCTTCCACCAACCCTTCCTCAGTTAAATGATGATCCTTAATAGGAATACCGGCTTCTCTTAGCCGTTTGCTTAATTGAAGTGGAAATGGTAAATCTAACCCAATTTTGACCAACTGATCATCTAATTGGAAAATTTCATCAGGATTACCTTCTGTGAATTTTTTCCCACCATTCATGACAATTATTCTATCAGCCTTTGAAGCCTCTTCTAAATCATGGGTAATCGAGATAACAGTCAAGTCACTTTGTTCTTTCAGTTCACGGACTGTTTGGATAACTTCTTCTCTACCGATAGGATCCAACATTGAAGTAGCTTCGTCCAGGATAATAATATCAGGTTGAACAGCGATTACACTAGCTATCGCTACACGTTGCTTTTGCCCTCCTGAAAGGTGATGTGGCTCATGTTCTAGAAACTGATCCATTCTTACCTTTTTAGTCGCCCATTCAATTTTTTTTACCATTTCGTCTCTTTTAACTCCATTATTCTCTAAACCGAATGCTACATCATCTTTTACAGTAGTTCCAACAAATTGGTTATCCGGATTCTGAAAGACCATTCCTACGTGTTTACGAACATCCCACACAGTATCTTGCGATAAATCAATTCCGCACACGTTGATTTTTCCTGTGTCAGGTAGATAAAGTCCATTTAAAATTCTTGCTAATGTGGATTTACCTGAACCATTATGTCCAACGATCGCAAGCCATTCTCCCTTTTTAACTTGTATAGAAACATCATCTAATGCAGGAGGAGCTGTTTGATCATAATGAAAAGTAATGTTTTCCACACTGATGATTGTCTCACTCATTTCTCGTCTCTCCTAATCTTTCTTGCTAATAACTAAAGCGTAAGCGCCTTGAACAGCCTTGGGCAAATAAGGCGCAAATGAATAGAAGGCGTTCTTTGTCTTCAATTCATTTGTGACTAGACCCTAGAGGGACTAGGCGCTGACCTGACAGCCAAAACAAGCGACGTCCTGTCGCACTAACTGCACTCGCACATCCAATGCTTCGGAGCTGGATGTCGTGGGCATAGCCAAAGTTTAAAATATCTATAAACCCCAAAACTATAACAAAAGATTTTCAATCTATATGATCATATAAAAAAAGGGCATTGATCCAGTTATGAAACTGTCACGCCCTTGTGATAAATATATTAAACTAATTCAATGATGACCATTGGAGCACCGTCTCCGCGACGAGGTCCAAGTTTCATAATACGAGTGTAACCACCTTGACGGTCTTCGTAACGTGGAGCGATATCACTGAAAAGTTTTTCTAAAGCATATTTAGGTTTATCCTTAGTTTTACCTTCTTCAGTTGTAACAGATACAACCTCAGCAACTTCGTTACGTACATATGATGCAGCCAAACGACGTGCATGAAGGTCACCGCGCTTACCTAGTGTAATCATCTTTTCAACAGTTGAACGTAATTCTTTCGCACGAGCTTCAGTAGTTTCGATACGCTCACTGATGATTAGATCAGTAGTTAGGTCACGAAGCATAGCTTTACGACCCGCACTAGTACGGCCTAATTTTCTGTATGACATGAGATGTCCCCTCCTTCATTAAATAATGAATGTTATTTCATGGATTTATAGGCTGAAAGCTATTCTCTAATGATAGCATACGAAAACGCTAGTTTATTACAAACTAGTCATCAGTCGTCTTTTCGAAGACCTAAACCTAGTTCTTCTAATTTCGCCTTAACTTCTTCTAAAGATTTACGACCAAGATTACGAACTTTCATCATGTCTTCTTCTGTTTTATGAGCAAGCTCTTGTACGGTATTAATACCGGCACGTTTTAAACAGTTGTAAGAACGAACAGATAGATCTAATTCTTCAATCGTCATCTCTAGAACTTTTTCTTTCTGATCCTCTTCTTTTTCCACCATAATTTCTGCATTCTGAGCTTCATCAGTAAGCCCTACAAAAATATTTAAGTGTTCAGTTAGGATCTTTGAACCAAGAGCAATCGCCTCTTTAGGGCCAGTACTTCCATCTGTCCAAACATCAAGAGTCAGCTTATCATAGTTAGCAACTTGACCAACACGAGTTTTTTCTACTTGGTAGGAAACACGTGAAACTGGAGTAAAGATCGAATCGATCGGGATAACACCAATAGGTTGGTCCTCTCTTTTATTTGAATCAGCTGGAGTGTAACCACGTCCACGCTTAGCTGTAAGCCTCATTCTGAAGCTTGCATCTGAAGCAAGAGTAGCGATATGAAGATCTGGATTCAGAATTTCTACATCACTATCATGAGTAATATCTGATGCAGTAACACTACCTTCGCCTTGAACATCAATTTCAAGCGTCTTTTCTTCATCTGAATAGATTTTAAGAGCAAGCTTTTTAATGTTTAAGATAATCGAAGTAACATCTTCAACAACACCTTCGATCGTTGAAAACTCATGAAGTACGCCATCTATTTGGATCGATGTTACAGCGGCACCAGGGAGTGAGGATAAAAGGATACGACGTAAGGAGTTACCCAAAGTTGTACCATATCCACGCTCAAGTGGCTCGACGACGAATTTACCATATTTGGCATCATCGCTGATTTCAACCGTTTCGATTTTTGGTTTTTCAATTTCTATCATCTATAAACCCTCCTTCAAAACGTCGAAACCCCGGCTAGACAATTCATTAAACTAGCGTCTAACCGAAATTCCCCATTCAAAAGTTCCCGAATGTGCACAACAACAGAGTGAATTCTGCTAGAACTTATATACTGTATCATAACCCATTATTGACAGGGATACAAAATCTATACAGAAAATTTACACACGACGACGTTTTGGTGGACGGCATCCATTATGTGGAACAGGAGTTACGTCTCTAATTGCAGTTACTTCAAGGCCTGCAGCTTGTAATGAACGGATTGCAGCTTCACGTCCTGCACCAGGTCCTTTAACAGTAACTTCTAGAGTTTTTAATCCATGATCCTGTGATGCTTTTGCAGCAGTTTCCGCAGCCATTTGTGCAGCGAAAGGAGTAGATTTACGAGAACCTCTAAAACCTAACGCACCAGCACTTGACCATGAAATTGCATTACCATGAGTGTCAGTAATTGTCACGATCGTGTTATTGAATGTTGAACGGATATGAGCAACTCCACTTTCAATATTCTTTTTTACACGACGTTTACGAGTATTCGTTTTACGTGCCATTATTGGTTAACCTCCTTTTACCTTATTTTTTCTTGTTTGCTACAGTACGACGTGGTCCTTTACGTGTACGAGCATTGTTTTTCGTGTTTTGTCCGCGAACTGGTAAGCCACGACGGTGACGGATACCACGGAATGAACCGATTTCGATTAGACGTTTAATATTAAGTGAAACTTCACGACGAAGGTCACCCTCAACTTTTAACTTATCGATTACATCACGAATTTTCCCTAATTCTTCTTCCGTTAAATCACGTACACGTGTATCTTCAGAAACACCAGCTTCAGCTAAAACTTTCTGAGCAGTAGAGCGTCCGATTCCAAAAATATATGTTAAAGAAATCACAACACGTTTGTCGCGAGGAATATCAACACCTGCAATACGAGCCATTATGCTTGCACCTCCTTATAGATTAACCTTGTTTTTGCTTATGTTTAGGATTCTCACAAATAACCATGACTTTGCCTTTTCTGCGAATGACTTTACATTTTTCACAAATCGGTTTAACAGATGGTCTGACCTTCATGATTTTAATACCTCCTTAGTAGTACGGAGTGCTAAATTATTTAAAACGGTACGTAATTCTGCCACGAGTTAAATCATATGGAGATAATTCTACCGTAACTTTGTCTCCTGGTAAAATACGAATGAAATGCATGCGAATCTTTCCGGATACATGCGCTAAAACCGTATGACCGTTCTCTAGTTCTACCTTAAACATTGCATTTGGTAATGTTTCAACAACAGTTCCTTCAACTTCAATTACATCGTCTTTTGCCATTGAACTGTTCTCCCTTCTTCAAATCAGTAACTTGCTCATCGACAAACTTCCATTTGTCATACGACATGTTTCCATTATACTGTCTGAACTTCTGGAGATACGCTAATTAGTAATTCTTGATGATGATCATCCCTTTAATCAGAGAGAGAAACTTTCGCTTTTCTCCGTCAAAAAACGAATTCCTTTTCAATTGGCGCATATATTATAGCTCATCCAGTCGGTGCTAGACAAGCACATACACACCAGGAATGGAAGTCCCGATCTAAAATAAGCAATGTCACCTTCATTTACTCTATTGTCAGAATCTCAAAGCCATTTTCAGTAATGGCAATTGTATGCTCGAAATGAGCACAATACTTACCGTCTACTGTAACAACAGTCCAATCATCTGCCAACGTTTTAACATATCGGGTACCTGCATTAACCATAGGTTCGATCGCTAATACCATACCTGGCTTTAATCTAGGTCCTTTATTAGGTGGACCATAATGTGGAATTTGTGGATCTTCATGCAATTCCTGCCCTACTCCATGACCAACATATTCTCTAACAACCGAAAAACCGTGTTGTTCGACAAATGTCTGAATTGCATGAGAGATATTGGACAATCGAACTCCAGCTTTTGCTTCCTCCAAGCCCTTAAATAAAGATTGTTCTGTTACATCTAACAGTTTTTGGGCTTCATCGGAAATTTTGCCAACAGCGTATGTCCAGGCAGAATCACCATGATATCCATTATAATTCGCACCAATGTCGATACTAATGATATCCCCTTCATTTAATACGCGGTCACCCGGTATCCCGTGAACAAGTTCTTCATTTACTGAAGCACATATACTTCCGCGGAAACCATTATACCCTTTAAAAGAAGGAATTGCATCATTTGCACGAATAAACTTTTCGGCAATTGCATCCAATTCTTTTGTAGTAATACCAGATTTAACATGTTTTTTCAACTCTTTATGAGTTAAAGCCACAATGCGGCCGGCTTCTCGCATAATATCAAGTTCACGCTGAGTCTTACAAATGATCATGCACCTAGTCCTCCAACCAGCTGATCAACATCATTAAATACCATGTCGATATCCTGCTCACCATCTATGTTTCGTAAATAACCTTTTTCGTTATAGAAGTCTAATAGAGGTTGAGTTTGTTGAAGGTTAACTTCCAAACGATTTGCAACCGTTTCTTCGTTATCATCTGCACGTTGATAGAGCTCTCCACCACATTTATCACACTTGCCCTCATTAGCAGGTGGGTTAAATACTAAATGGTACGTTGCTCCACACTGTTTACAGATTCGACGACCAGTTAAACGTTCCATTAAGATATCTTTGTTCACTTCAATATTAATAACGTAATCAATCTGTTTGTTAAGCTCTGATAGAATTCCCTCAAGCGCATCTGCACTGAGCTACTGTTCTAGGAAAACCGTCTAACAGAAAACCTTTTTGACAATCATTTTTGCCTAATCGCTCACGAACAATACCAATTGTTACTTCATCTGGTACTAATTCACCCTTGTCGATAAAAGATTTTGCTTGTAGACCTAGTTCTGTTTCTTCTTTCATAGCAGCTCTGAACATATCTCCTGTCGAGATATGAGGGATATTGTATTTTTCTACAATACGTTCAGCTTGAGTACCTTTACCAGCACCTGGAAGACCCATCAATACTAGATTCATTTGTATTCCCCCCTCAGTCTCTATTTAGAGGGAATGGGAAGGATTTCCCATATCCTCATTATTTAATAAAGCCTTTATAATGACGTTTCACTAACTGACTTTCAAGCTGCTTCATCGTCTCTAAGGCAACACCCACAACGATAAGTAAACTTGTTCCACCAATCTGAGCAGATTGAGGAAGGTCAGCAAATTTAATAAAGAAAACAGGAAGAACAGCTATAGCTGCTAAGAAAAGAGAACCAACAAAAGTTAAACGATATAATACCTTTGTAACATATTCCTGCGTGCTTTTTCCCGGACGGATTCCAGGAATATAACCGCCTTGTTTCTTCAAGTTTTCAGCCATTTGTTCAGGGTTAACTTGAACAAATGTATAAAAGTATGTGAAAGCAAGTATTAAAGCGATGTAGACAATCATACCTACAGGCTGAGTGTAGTCAAAGGTTTTCTGAATCCAATCTGTGACATCGTTTGGACCAAAGAATGCTGCAATTGTTGGCGGTGTAATAATAAAAGACACTGCAAAGATAACAGGAATTACACCGGCAGGATTCACTTTTAAAGGGAGATGAGTTGTATGTCCTCCACCCATATTTTTATTACTGGATCCTTTTGCATATTGAATTGGTATTTTACGAAGTGCTTGTTGGATAAAGATGACTCCAACCACAACAGCTAAAATTGCTAATAGTAGAATGGCAACCGTCACTATTTTAATAAATAATTGGTCACCTGCATCTTCAAATTGTTGTGCATAAATTTGGTTAACAGTTGAGGGGATTCCAGCTGCAATCCCAGCAAAAATGATAATGGAAATTCCATTACCAACACCCTTAGAAGTGATTTGTTCTCCTAACCACATCAAGAATGCTGTACCAGCAGTTAAGACAATCGCAATTAATAAGTATGTGCCTATACCTGGATTTTCAATTAACATCCCACCTGACTGGGTGTTAAATCCATAGGACATACCTAACGCCTGGATGAAACCTAATATTATCGTAAAGTATCTTGTAAATTGAGCAAGCTTACGTCGCCCAACATCACCTTGTTTAGACCATTCAGTAAACTTCGGGACAACATCCATCTGTAAAAGTTGAACGATGATCGAAGCTGTGATGTACGGCATAATCCCCATTGCGAGAATAGAGAAATTAAAAAGTGCACCACCACCGAAGGTATTAAGAATTCCGAATACATTCAGTTCATCCTGAGCTCTTAATACATCAGCATTAACATTTGGCACAGGAATGAACGTTCCAATACGAAATACAACTAACATTAAAAGGGTGAATATGATCTTACTTCTAATATCACCCACGCGCATAAAATTGGAGATTGTTTTAAACATTAGATCACCTCAGCTGTACCGCCAGCAGATTCAATTGCTTCTTTAGCAGAAGCAGAGAACTTGTTAGCTTTTACAGTAAGTTTTTTCTCTAACTGACCGTTACCAAGGATTTTAACACCAGACTTAACATTACTTACAACACCTGTTTCAAGTAAGAATTCTGGAGTAACCTCTGTGCCATCTTCAAAACGATTTAGGACATCAAGGTTAACAATTGCAAAGTCCTTGCGGTTAATGTTCGTAAATCCACGTTTAGGTAAGCGTTGGAACAAAGGAGTTTGACCACCTTCGAATCCTGGACGAACTCCACCACCAGAACGAGCATTTTGTCCTTTATGACCTTTACCAGCTGTTTTACCGTTACCAGAACCGATACCACGACCAACACGATTACGTGTTTTACGTGAACCTTCTGCTGGTTTCAACTCATGAAGTTTCATCGGGACACCTCCTTATTTATTTATATTTCTATTATTGTTCTTTAACTGTAACTAAGTGAGCAACTTTATTAATCATACCGCGAATCGCAGGATTATCTTCTTGGACTACAGTTTGATGTAACTTTTTAAGACCAAGTGTTTTAACAGTAATACGTTGGTCTTCAGGACGACCAATCACACTGCGAGTGAGGGTAATTTCTAACTTATTCGCCATTGTTTTCCCTCCTTATCCTAACAGTTCTTCTACCGTTTTTCCACGTAACTTCGCAACTTCTTCAGCACTCTTAAGTTCATTTAATCCAGAAATTGTAGCACGAATCATGTTGATTGGAGTGTTTGAACCTAAAGATTTAGAAAGAATATCAGCTACACCAGCTAACTCAAGTACCGCACGAACAGGTCCTCCTGCGATAACTCCAGTACCTTCAGATGCAGGTTTTAAAAGGATGTTACCAGCACCAAACTGTCCGATAATTTGGTGAGGAATCGTTGTACCTACCATAGGTACCTCGATTAAATTTTTCTTAGCATCCTCAATTGCTTTACGGATCGCTTCTGGTACCTCTTGTGCTTTACCAGTACCGAAACCTACATGACCGTTTTTATCACCTACAACAACAAGTGCTGCAAAGCGGAAACGACGACCACCTTTAACAACTTTAGCAACGCGGTTTACCGTAACTACGCGTTCTTCAAGCTCTAATTTGTTTGGATCAATACGACGCATTCTTTATGTCCCTCCTTTTGCAATTAAAATTCAAGTCCAGCCTCGCGAGCAGCTTCAGCTAGAGCTTTAACACGACCATGGTATAAATAACCCCCGCGATCAAATACAACTGTTTTAACGCCTTTTTCGATAGCACGTTTAGCTACTAATTCTCCAACCTTTTGAGCAGCATCAACATTGCTTTTAGAATCTAAATTAAGATCTTTATCTAAAGTAGATGCACTTACTAAAGTAACAGAATTTGAATCATCAATTACTTGAGCGTAAATGTGTTGGTTAGAACGATATACGTTTAGACGAGGACGAACTGCAGTGCCTTCTAATTTAGCACGAACACGAGCATGTCTTTTTTTACGTACAACATTTTTATCAGCTTTAGTAATCATTTAGGTCACTCCTTTCTTATCATCTAGGCGATATTACTTCGCAGTTTTACCTTCTTTACGACGCACATGTTCGCCTTCATAGCGAATACCTTTACCTTTATAAGGCTCTGGTGGACGAACGTCACGAATGTTAGCTGCAATTGCACCAACACGCTCTTTATCAGTTCCTTTTACAAGAACTTTTGTTTGTGATGGTACTTCGATTTCAATACCGGATTCAGGTGTGATTTCAACAGGGTGAGAGTAACCTACGTTTAGAACTAATTTGTTACCTGATTTTGAAGCACGGTAACCAACACCGATAAGTTCTAAACCTCTTTCAAATCCTTTAGAAACACCTTCAACCATGTTACCTAATAGACTACGAGTAGTACCGTGTAATGCACGGTGCTCCTTCACATCTGAAGGACGAGCAACTGTTAATACATTATCTTCAATAACGATTTTCATATCAGGGCTGAATGTACGAGTTAATTCACCTTTAGGTCCTTTAACTGTTACAGTATTATCCTCAGCGATGTTAATCGTAACACCGGCAGGGATTTCAAGTATTTTCTTACCAATACGAGACATTCATTACACCTCCATTCTTTTTTAAACTTTTTACCAAACGTATGCTAATACTTCTCCACCAGTTTGTTTTGCACGAGCCTCTTTGTCAGTCAAAACACCTTGAGAAGTTGAAACGATCGCAATACCTAATCCGTTAAGTACACGTGGTACTTCTCCAGTTTTAGCATATACACGTAAACCTGGTTTACTGATTCTTTTTAGACCAGTGATTACACGCTCATTGTTGGCACCGTATTTTAAGAAAATACGAATGATACCTTGTTTGTTATCTTCTACATATTCAACATCACGTACGAAACCTTCACGTTTAAGAATTTCTGCAATTTCCTTCTTGATTGTAGATGCAGGAAACTCAAGTTTTTCGTGACGTACCATATTCGCATTACGAATGCGAGTAAGCATATCTGCAATAGGATCTGTCATAACCATTACTAAATAACCTCCTTCCCGTTTTACGGTTTTACCAGCTAGCTTTTTTCACGCCTGGAATTTGACCTTTATAAGCAAGTTCACGGAAACAAATACGGCAAAGCTTAAATTTGCGTAGTACTGAGTGTGGACGTCCGCAACGTTCGCAGCGAGTGTACTCTTGTACTTTAAACTTTTGCGTGCGTTTTTGCTTAGCAATCATTGATTTTTTAGCCACAATTTCGCCTCCCTTTACTAGCGATTATTTTTGGAACGGCATGCCGAACGATGTTAATAGTTCGCGTGCTTCTTCATCAGTATTCGCAGTAGTTACGATAACGATATCCATACCGCGAACTTTGTTTACTTTATCATAATCAATCTCAGGGAAGATTAATTGCTCTTTCACACCTAGAGTGTAGTTTCCACGGCCATCAAAAGATTTCTTTGATACCCCACGGAAGTCACGTACACGTGGTAATGAAACAGAGATTAATTTATCTAAGAATTGGTACATACGCTCACCGCGTAGTGTAACTTTTGCACCGATTGGCATACCTTCACGAAGACGGAAGCCCGCGATTGATTTTTTTGCTTTAGTTACAACAGGTTTTTGACCAGTGATTTGAGTTAACTCTTCAACAGCTACATCTAATGCTTTTGAGTTTGAAACTGCATCACCAACACCCATGTTGATAACGATTTTCTCTAATTTTGGAGCTTGCATTACTGATTTATATGAGAACTTCTTCATTAATGAAGGAGTGATTTCACTTTGATACTTTTCTTTAAGGCGGTTCATCTATATACCTCCCTTCCTGATTTACTATTTATCTAAAGTTTCACCAGATTTTTTTGCTACACGTACCTTTTTACCGTCTACCACTTTAAAACCAACACGAGTCGGTTCACCAGATTTAGGATCAAGTGGCATAACATTTGATACATGGATAGGTGCCTCTTGGTTTAAGATTCCACCTTGTGGGTTAGCTTGAGATGGCTTAGCGTGTTTTTTCACGATATTAATACCTTCTACAAGTACACGATCTTTTTTAGGATAAGAAGCAAGAACAACGCCTTGTTTACCTTTATCCTTACCAGAGATAACCATTACTTTATCACCTTTTTTAACATGCATCCTCGTTGCACCTCCTTAGTAAGGCAATCGAAATTTATTATAGAACTTCTGGAGCTAAAGAAACGATTTTCATGAAGTTGTTTTCGCGTAGTTCACGAGCAACTGGTCCGAAAATACGAGTACCACGAGGGCCTTTGTCATCACGAATGATAACACATGCATTTTCGTCAAATTTGATGTAAGAACCATCTGAACGACGAGCACCACTCTTCGTACGAACGATTACAGCTTTAACAACATCACCTTTTTTGACAACGCCACCTGGTGTTGCTTGTTTTACCGTACAAACAATTACATCACCGATATTAGCAGTTTTACGACCAGAACCACCTAATACTTTGATTGTTAATACTTCACGAGCACCAGAGTTGTCAGCAACTTTTAAACGAGATTCTTGTTGGATCACTTATGTTACCTCCCTTCGGAATTAACTATCCGAACAATATTAAATAATGATAGCTTCTTGTACAACTTCTACTAAACGGAAACGTTTTGTAGCTGATAATGGACGAGTTTCCATAATCTTTACGATGTCACCTGTTTTAGCTTGGTTGTTTTCATCATGAGCTTTTAATTTCTTAGAGTATTTTACACGTTTACCGTATAGTGGATGTGTTTTGTATGTTTCAACAAGTACTGTGATAGTTTTATCCATTTTGTCAGAAACAACACGACCAGTATACACTTTACGTTGGTTACGTTCACTCATTCTGTAAACCTCCTCTCTTATTAACGATTATTAGCAGCGAGCTCTCTTTCACGGATAACAGTTTTCATACGAGCGATCGATTTACGAACTTCACGGATGCGAGCAGTATTTTCTAATTGTCCTGTCGCTAATTGAAAGCGAAGGTTAAATAACTCTTCTTTAAGAGATTTTACTTTTTGTTCAATTTCAGCAGTGGTTAGGTCACGAATATCATTAGCTTTCATTTGATTCACCACCAATTTCTTCACGTTTTACGAACTTCGTTTTGATCGGTAATTTATGAGAAGCTAAACGTAATGCTTCACGTGCTATCTCTTCAGATACACCTGAGATTTCAAACATTACTTTACCTGGTTTTACAACTGCTACCCAACCTTCTGGAGCACCTTTACCAGATCCCATACGAACCTCTAAAGGTTTAGCTGTATAAGGCTTAGAAGGGAAGATTTTAATCCAAACTTTTCCGCCACGTTTCATGTAACGAGTCATCGCGATACGAGCTGCCTCGATTTGGCGGTTTGTAATCCAAGAAGCTTCTAGAGCTTGAATTCCGAACTCACCGAAATGTACTTCAGTACCGCCTTTAGCGCGACCGCGCATTTTTCCACGGTGCTCTCTACGATATTTTACGCGTTTTGGCAATAACATAATTAATTTCCTCCTTCCTCTTTTTTCTTCTTAGTAGGAAGAACCTCTCCACGATAGATCCAAACTTTTACGCCTAATTTACCGTAAGTTGTATCAGCTTCAGCTGTTCCATAATCGATATCAGCACGAAGTGTGTGTAGTGGAACTGTTCCTTCGCTATAATGCTCAGCACGTGCAATATCTGCTCCGCCTAGGCGACCAGAAACTTGAGTTTTGATACCTTGTGCACCAGCACGCATAGCACGTTGAATTGTTTGTTTTTGAGCACGACGGAAAGAAATACGGTTTTCCAATTGACGTGCAATATTTTCGGCAACTAATTTAGCATCTAAATCAGCTTTTTTGATTTCTAAAATGTTGATGTGAACTCGTTTACCAGTTAATTGGTTAAGAGCTTTACGTAGAGCTTCAACTTCCGTACCACCTTTACCGATTACCATACCAGGTTTAGCAGTGTGGATAGTAATATTTACACGGTTAGCTGCACGCTCGATTTCGATTTTAGAAACAGATGCATCACTAAGACGTTTAGTAACATATTCACGAATTTTGATATCTTCATGTAAAAGAGTTGAGTAGTCTTTACCAGCGAACCATTTTGACTCCCAATCACGAATAACTCCAATACGAAGACCGACTGGATTTACCTTTTGACCCACGGATTATCCCTCCTTCTTTTCTGTTAAGATGATTGTGATGTGGCTTGTGCGCTTGTTAATAGCACTTGCACGACCCATAGCGCGTGGACGGAAACGTTTAAGAGTTGGACCTTCGTTTGCATAAGCTTCAGATACAACTAAGCTATTAATGTCCATTTCATAGTTATGCTCAGCGTTTGCCACTGCTGATTTTAAAACTTTCTCTATGATTGGAGAAGCAGCCTTTGGTGTGTGATTTAAAATCGCCACTGCTTCACCTACTTGCTTACCTCGAATAAGATCTAGAACTAAACGAGCTTTACGAGGAGCAATACGAACTGTTCTTGCGACAGCTTTAGATTGTTGCATTTAAATGCCTCCTCTCATTAACGTCTTGTTTTTTTGTCATCACTAGCATGACCTTTGTAAGTACGAGTAGGTGCGAATTCACCTAGTTTATGACCTACCATGTCTTCAGTTACATATACAGGAACATGTTTACGTCCATCATAAACAGCGATAGTGTGACCAATGAATTGTGGGAAAATTGTAGAACGACGAGACCAAGTTTTAATAACTTGCTTTTTCTCAGTTTCATTTAACTTTTCAACCTTGTTAATTAAATGATCATCAACGAATGGTCCTTTTTTTAAGCTACGGCCCATGATTGTACCTCCCTTCGCGATCGTGCTACGGTTCGAATGAACCGTAGTTCAATCACGTTATTTTTTACGACGACGCACGATAAACTTATCTGATTTGTTTTTCTTCTTACGAGTTTTAGCTCCAAGAGTTGGTTTACCCCAAGGAGACATTGGTGATTTACGTCCGATAGGAGCGCGTCCTTCACCACCACCGTGTGGGTGATCGTTAGGGTTCATTACAGATCCACGAACAGTTGGGCGTTTACCTAACCAACGAGAACGACCTGCTTTACCAATGTTGATAAGTTCATGTTGCTCGTTACCAACTTGACCTACTGTTGCGCGGCAAGTAGCAAGAATCATACGAACTTCACCAGAGTTTAAACGTACAAGTACATATTTACCTTCTTTACCTAATACTTGAGCAGATGTACCTGCTGAACGAACTAATTGTCCGCCTTTACCAGGTTTTAATTCGATGTTGTGTACTACAGTACCTACTGGGATGTTTTGTAATGGAAGTGCATTCCCTACTTTAATATCCGCTTCAGGACCAGACATAACTTCTAAACCTACTTGAAGGTTTTTAGGTGCAAGAATGTATCTTTTTTCACCATCAACATAGTTGATAAGTGCGATGTTTGCAGAACGATTTGGATCGTATTCGATTGTAGCAACGCGTCCTGGTATACCATCTTTGTCGCGTTTAAAATCGATCACACGATATTGGCGCTTGTGTCCGCCCCCTTGGTGACGAACTGTTAATTTACCTTGGTTATTACGTCCACCTTTTCTGTGAAGTGGTGCAAGTAACGACTTTTCCGGTTGGTCTGTCGTAATTTCAGCAAAATCAGATACTGTCATACCACGACGACCGTTTGAGGTTGGTTTGTATTTTTTAATCGCCATATCGATATCCCTCCTTTTCTATTAAAATTATACTTCGAATAATTCGATTTCTTTGCTATCAGTTGTAAGCTTAATGATCGCTTTACGACGACGGTTAGTTAGACCGCTGTAACGACCAACGCGTTTGAATTTACCTTTGTAATTCATGATGTTTACTTTTTCAACTTTTACACCAAAGATTGATTCGATCGCATCTTTAACTTCAGTTTTATTAGCCTTAACATCAACTTCAAACGTGTATTTTTTCTCTGACATTAAATCAGTTGAACGTTCAGTGATTACGGGGCGCTTAATAATATCACGAGGATCTTTCATTATGCAAGCACCTCCTCTACTTTTTGCACCGCTGCTTTCGTCATAATCAATTTATCATGATTTAGTACATCAAGTACGTTAACACCATTTGCAGTAACTACAGTTACTCCAGGGATATTACGTGCTGATAATGCAACATTTTCGTTGTTGTCAGCTGTAACGATTAACGCTTTTTTCTCAACAGAAAGACCTTTTAATACTGAAGCCATTTCTTTTGTTTTAGGAGCGTTAAGAGCTAAGTCTTCTAATACAACGATGCTGTTGTCAACTACTTTAGATGATAAAGCTGATTTGATAGCTAAACGGCGTACTTTTTTAGGTAATTTATATGCATATGAACGTGGAGTTGGTCCGAATACGATACCACCGCCGCGCCATTGTGGAGAACGGATAGATCCTTGACGAGCACGACCAGTACCCTTTTGGCGCCAAGGTTTACGACCTCCGCCTGCTACTTCAGAACGATTTTTTACTTTGTGAGTTCCTTGACGTAAGGAAGCTCTTTGCATGATAACCGCTTCAAATAATACATGCTGATTAGGTTCAATACCAAACACAGATTCATTTAGTTCGATTTCTCCAACGTTTGATCCAGCTTGGTTTAATAATGCTACTTTCGGCATTACCCAATTCCTCCTTTCCTAGTGAAATTATTTAGATTTAACTGCGCTTTTCACAGTGATTAGGGCTTTTTTAGGTCCTGGAACGTTACCTTTGATTAATAGTAGGTTGCGTTCTGCATCTACTTTAACGATCTCTAAGTTTTGAACTGTAATACGTTCTCCACCCATACGACCAGGTAATAATTTATTTTTGAATACACGGTTAGGTGCTACAGGTCCCATAGAACCTGGGCGACGATGGTAACGAGAACCGTGGGACATAGGTCCACGAGATTGTCCGTGGCGTTTGATTGAGCCTTGGAAACCTTTCCCTTTAGAAATTCCTGTTACATCTACAGTTTCACCTGCTGTGAAAATATCAACTTTGACTTCTTGACCAACTTCGATTTGCTCTAAGCTTGCTTCACGAAGTTCTTTAACGAAGCGCTTAGGTGCAGTATCAGCTTTCGCAACGTGGCCTTTTTCAGGTTTGTTCGATAACTTTTCACGTTTGTCTTCAAAACCTAATTGAACTGCGTTATACCCATCAGTTTCAACAGTTTTCTTTTGAAGAACAACGTTGGGAGCAGCTTCGATAACAGTTACCGGAATTAGATCACCGTTTTCTGCAAATACTTGCGTCATACCAATTTTTCTTCCTAAGATTCCTTTGGTCATGAGTCACACCTCCTAATAGTCTTTTTCTTATTTATTTTAAGAATTATAATTTGATTTCAATGTCAACACCAGACGGTAAGTCTAAACGCATTAGAGCATCAACAGTTTGTGGTGTTGGGCTGATGATATCAATTAAACGCTTATGCGTACGCATTTCGAATTGCTCACGAGAATCTTTGTATTTATGAACCGCACGTAGGATCGTGTAAACTGATCTTTCAGTTGGTAGTGGAATCGGACCAGATACATTTGCACCAGAACGTTTTGCAGTTTCAACAATTTTCTCTGCAGATTGATCAAGAATTCTGTGATCATATGCTTTTAAACGAATACGAATCTTTTGTTTTGCCATTATTTTCCCTCCTTTTCGCCTACTTTTAAAATAGACATTTTCTCCGCAAGAATTTTCCCTACACACGCCATGGCAAAGCGGCCGTGTGTATCGGCAACCTCCTGCTTCATCGCAGTCAAAGACCAACATTGTCTATTATACATAAAACCTATAATAGATGCAAGAATAAATTTAAAAATACCTATTACTCTTACGCACTTTTCATATTATACATAGATTATTTACGAATATCAAGAATATCCATAATGATTTAATCTGTAACTTTTTCCTGTAGATATAAACAGGAATGATCAATTTTAAGTTACCTACTTATATCTTCTTTTCCATGACTTTAATAAGGTAGATTATTTTAATAGTAGAAAAAGGAACTATCGGTTAAACAAATCGTATATTTTATATTTAAATAGAAACAACTATAAAATTTAATTGTCAGCTACAATAAATCTAATATATAGAATAAAAAAAGACGAGCAATTTTGCTCGTCTTTTTTTATGTTTATCTAATTATTCTTGGATAGTTGCAACAACGCCTGCGCCTACAGTACGTCCACCTTCACGGATTGAGAATTTAGTACCTTCTTCAATCGCGATTGGAGCGATAAGCTCAACAGTCATTTCAACGTTATCTCCAGGCATAACCATTTCTACGCCTTCAGGAAGTTGGCAGATACCAGTTACATCAGTTGTACGGAAGTAGAACTGAGGACGGTAGTTAGTGAAGAATGGAGTGTGACGTCCACCTTCTTCTTTTGATAAAACGTAAACTTCTGCTTTGAACTTTGTGTGTGGAGTGATTGTACCTGGTTTAGCAAGTACTTGTCCACGTTGTACATCATCACGTGCAACACCACGAAGTAGTGCACCAATGTTGTCACCAGCTTCAGCATAATCAAGAAGCTTACGGAACATTTCAACACCTGTTACAGTTGTTGATTTTGGCTCTTCAGTTAAACCGATGATGTCGATTACGTCACCAACTTTAACTTGTCCACGCTCAACACGACCAGTAGCAACTGTTCCACGACCAGTGATAGAGAATACATCCTCAACTGGCATCATGAACGGTTTGTCAGTGTCACGTGTTGGAGTTGGGATATACTCATCAACAGCGTTCATTAGTTCAACGATTTTTTCTTCCCACTCAGCTTCTCCTTCAAGAGCTTTAAGAGCAGAACCTTTAACTACAGGTACATCATCACCAGGGAATTCGTACTCAGATAGTAAATCACGAACTTCCATTTCAACTAATTCTAGTAATTCTTCGTCATCTACCATGTCACATTTGTTTAAGAATACAACAAGGTATGGAACACCTACTTGACGAGATAAAAGGATGTGCTCACGAGTTTGTGGCATTGGGCCGTCAGCAGCAGATACTACTAAGATTCCGCCATCCATTTGTGCAGCACCAGTGATCATGTTTTTAACATAGTCAGCATGTCCTGGGCAGTCAACGTGTGCATAGTGACGAGTTTCAGTTTCATACTCAACGTGTGCAGTTGAGATTGTGATTCCACGCTCGCGCTCTTCTGGAGCAGCGTCGATCATATCATAAGCCATAGCAGCACCTTTACCACTACGTTTAGCTAGTACAGTTGTGATTGCAGCTGTTAAAGTTGTTTTACCATGGTCAACGTGTCCGATAGTACCGATATTAGCATGCGTTTTGGAACGGTCGAATTTTTCTTTAGCCATTCTAAAAATCCTCCTTAGAGATTGTATTTTTTAGGATAATATATGTAACAGAAAGCGAGACTCTCACTTTCTGTTCTCACATAAGTAGTTATACTTCATAAAAGGGGTAAAAATCAATTACTCACCTTTATTTTTTTTGATAATTTCTTCTGAAACAGATTTTGGTACTTCTTCATAGTGATCAAAGTGCATAGTGAAGACACCACGACCTTGAGTACTTGAACGTAATGCTGTAGCATAACCAAACATTTCAGAAAGTGGAATCATTGCACGAACAACTTGTGCATTCCCACGAGCTTCCATACCTTCAACGCGTCCACGACGTGCTGTAACTTGGCCCATGATATCACCCATGTATTCTTCAGGCACTACTACTTCAACTTTCATAACAGGCTCAAGAATTACAGGGCTACATTTTGATACAGCATTTTTAAGTGCTAATGAAGCAGCAACTTTAAACGCCATTTCACTTGAGTCAACATCATGGTAAGAACCATCAACTAATGCAGCTTTAACATCAACTAATGGATAACCAGCTAATACACCGTTTTGCATTGCATCTTCAAGACCAGCTTGAACAGCAGGTACGTATTCACGAGGTACTACCCCACCAACGATTTTGTTTTCGAACTCAAAACCTTTACCTTCTTCGTTCGGCTCGAATTCGATCCACACGTGTCCAAATTGTCCACGTCCACCAGATTGACGAGCGAATTTACCTTCAACTTTAGCGCCTTGGCGGAATGTTTCACGATACGCAACCTGAGGTGCACCAACGTTTGCTTCTACTTTGAATTCACGTTTCATACGATCAACTAGAATATCTAAGTGAAGCTCACCCATACCAGCAATAATTGTTTGACCAGTTTCTGCATCAGTATGTGCTCTGAAAGTTGGATCTTCTTCTTGAAGTTTTTGTAAAGCAGTTGTCATTTTGTCTTGGTCTGCTTTAGATTTTGGTTCAACAGAAAGTTGGATAACTGGTTCTGGGAATTCCATAGACTCAAGGATAACAAGGTTTTTGTCGTCACACAGAGTATCACCAGTTGTTGTATCTTTCAAACCTACAGCTGCTGCGATATCTCCTGAGTGAACCTCAGAGATTTCTTCACGGCTGTTAGCGTGCATTTGAAGGATACGACCTACACGTTCACGTTTCCCTTTCGTTGAGTTTTGGATATAAGATCCAGAACTTAATGTACCAGAGTAAACGCGGAAGAATGTAAGTTTACCAACGTAAGGGTCTGTCATTACTTTAAATGCTAAAGCAGCAAACGGACCTTCGTCACTAGATTCGCGAGTAACTTCTTCATCTGTATCAGGAACGATACCTTTAATAGCAGGTACATCTAATGGTGATGGAAGATAGTCAATAACAGCATCTAGCATTTTTTGAACACCTTTGTTTTTGAAAGCTGATCCACAGATAACTGGATAGAAATCAACGCTACATGTACCTTTACGAATTGCTGCTTTTAGCTCTTCGTTAGTGATTTCTTCACCACCAAGGTATTTTTCCATTAATTCTTCATCAAGTTCAGCTACTGCTTCTACTAAGCTTTCTCGGTATTCATTTGCTTGATCTTGGTATTCTTCAGGAATTTCTCCCACTTGGATATCAGTTCCTAAGTCATTACCATAGAACGTAGCATTCATTTCAACTAAGTCAATGATACCTTCGAATTGATCTTCCGCACCAATTGGTAATTGGATTGGGTGAGCATTAGCTTGAAGGCGTTCATGTAATGTTTTCACAGAATATAGGAAGTCCGCACCGATTTTGTCCATTTTATTAACGAACACAACACGTGGTACTCCATATGTTGTAGCTTGACGCCAAACTGTTTCCGTTTGAGGCTCAACACCTGATTGAGCATCAAGTACTGCTACAGCACCATCAAGTACACGCAGTGAACGTTCAACCTCTACTGTGAAGTCTACGTGTCCTGGAGTATCGATGATGTTTACACGATGGCCTTTCCACTGTGCAGTTGTTGCAGCAGATGTGATCGTGATTCCACGCTCTTGTTCTTGCTCCATCCAGTCCATCTGTGATGCACCTTCATGAGTTTCACCAATTTTATGAATACGACCAGTGTAATAAAGTACACGCTCAGTTGTTGTTGTTTTACCAGCATCAATGTGAGCCATGATCCCAATATTACGTGTATTTGCTAAGGAGAACTCTCTTGCCATTGGGTAATTTCTCCTTCCTTATAGGAAATTTAGTGTATTTAAAGTGTATTGATTACCAGCGATAGTGAGCAAATGCTTTATTTGCTTCAGCCATTTTATGAGTATCTTCACGTTTCTTAACTGCTGCACCAGTGTTGTTAGCAGCGTCAAGAATTTCGTTAGCTAAACGCTCTTCCATCGTTTTTTCTCCACGAAGACGAGCGTAGTTTACTAACCAACGTAAACCTAAAGTAGTACGACGATCTGGGCGTACTTCTACAGGTACTTGGTAGTTAGCACCACCAACACGACGTGCTTTAACTTCAAGAACTGGCATGATGTTTTTAAGTGCTTGTTCGAACACTTCCATTGCATCGTTACCTGAACGTTCTTTAATTAGATCGAAAGCATTGTAAAGTACAGATTGTGCTTTACCTCTTTTTCCGTCGATCATAATTCTGTTTACTAAACGTGTAACAAGCTTTGAATTGTAAAGTGGATCTGGTAATACGTCTCTTTTTGTTACAGGACCTTTACGTGGCATGTTATGTCCTCCTTTCATTTTGGGTTTTATTTTAAATGTTTATTATTTTTTAGCTGCTTTCGGACGTTTTGTACCGTATTTAGAACGGCCTTGCATACGACCATCAACACCAGCAGTATCTAACGCACCACGAACGATGTGATAACGTACCCCCGGTAAATCTTTTACACGTCCACCACGGATAAGAACAACACTGTGCTCTTGTAAGTTGTGTCCAATACCAGGAATGTATGCTGTAACTTCAATTCCGTTTGTTAAACGAACACGAGCATATTTACGAAGCGCTGAGTTTGGTTTCTTCGGCGTCATCGTACCTACACGAGTACATACACCACGTTTTTGAGGTGAAGATACGTTTGTTTGCTCTTTTTTGAAGCTGTTGTAACCTTTGTTTAATGCAGGTGATTTTGATTTCTCAATTTTACTTACGCGACCTTTACGCACTAATTGATTAATAGTAGGCATTTTAGTTTTCCTCCCTTCATCATTAATACCACACATCCAGGTGGTTCATATTTAGGCAAAAACAAAGTTTCTGCAATATTAAACTTGCAAAAACATCTTTTTTACCGGATTATAGCTACAGCTGCAGCTCCAACTTCTATTCCACAAGCTTTTCCAAGCTTTTTCATAGATTCAACTTTAATTAAGGGCACTTGCTTATGTTCTGCTGTTTGAACGACTTTTTGTACAATTCGTTCATCAGCATCCTCAGCAATGACTATTTCCTTAACATCATTGTTTAAGAGAGCTTTAACTGATTGCTTAGTACCAACAATGATTTCATTTGCCTGTGATACTTTATCATAAGACATAATCAAATATCCTCCAAAGCAACAGGTTTAAGATTGAGCACCTTGAATATAGTAACATTGAACATGATAGATGTCAACACGCATTAAAAAAACTTTATTACCTTTTTCTGCATGTTTATCTAATTAGTTAAATCACTCATTGAGGGAAATTCCCTCAATGAGCTACAGTAGTCATTTTAGATCTTAATCAACAGATACAACTTCCTCAGGTTGTTCGACCTTTGCAATTGGCTCTGCTTGACGATATCTCGGCATACCAGTACCCGCAGGAACAAGTTTACCAATGATAACATTCTCTTTAAGACCGAGTAATTCATCGCGTTTTCCTTTAATTGCTGCATCTGTAAGAACTCGAGTTGTTTCTTGGAATGATGCTGCAGATAAGAAGGAATCTGTTTCTAGAGATGCTTTTGTAATACCAAGTAATACAGGGCGACCTGTTGCAGGACGTTTACCGTCTAACAGTACTTGTTTATTCGCATCAGTAAACTGATGAACATCCAATAAAGTACCTGGTAAAACGTCTGTATCACCTGCATCCATAACACGGACTTTACGAAGCATTTGTCGTACCATAACCTCTACGTGTTTATCACCAATTTCTACCCCTTGCATACGGTATACTTTTTGAACTTCACGTAACAGATACTGTTGAACTGCTTGTAAATCCTTCACTTTTAGTAATTCTTTAGGATCAATAGAACCTTCTGTTAAGACTTGACCACTCTCGATTTTATCACCTTGAGTAACCTTAAGTCTTGCATTATACGGAGCTGTATAAGAACGGGATTCTACTTCACCCTGGATGACAATCTCTTGTTGTTTATCACGTACTTCATTGATTTCAGCTACAACACCACTAATTTCAGAAATAATCGCTTGACCTTTAGGGTTTCTAGCTTCAAATAACTCCTGAATACGAGGTAAACCTTGAGTGATATCATCTCCGGCAACCCCACCCGTATGGAATGTACGCATTGTTAACTGCGTACCAGGTTCACCGATTGATTGAGCAGCGATAATACCCACTGCTTCTCCAACTTCTACTTCACTACCAGTTGCAAGGTTTCTTCCGTAACATTTTTTACATACACCATGTCTGGTGTTACATGTAAATGCAGAACGGATCCAAACCTTATCAATGCCGGCGTTGATAATTTCAACTGCAATATCCTCAGTAATTAGCTCATTTTCGTCTACAAGAACAGCACCTGTTTCAGGATGCTTTACAGCCTTACGGCAATAACGTCCAATTAGACGTTCGTCTAACTTCTCGATAATTTCCGTACCTTCTCTAATTGCCTCAGCCAAGATACCACGATCTGTTCCGCAATCATCATCACGTATGATAACATCTTGCGCAACATCAACAAGTCGACGAGTTAAGTAACCTGAGTCAGCTGTTTTAAGGGCTGTATCCGCAAGACCTTTACGGGCACCGTGTGTTGAGATGAAGTACTCTAATACGGTTAATCCTTCACGGAAACTAGACTTAATTGGTAACTCAATAATACGTCCAGCCGGGTTGGCCATAAGACCACGCATACCAGCTAGCTGAGTAAAGTTAGATGCGTTACCACGGGCACCTGAATCACTCATCATGAAGATTGGGTTACGCTTATTAAGAGACGCCATCAGCTTGCCTTGGATATTATCTTTAGCCGCACTCCAAATGGAGATAACACGTTCGTATCGTTCGTCTTCAGTAATTAAACCTCTTCGGAACTGCTTTAATACATTATCAACCTTTGTCTGTGCTTCACTAATGATTTCTTGTTTTTCTTTTAGAACTATGATATCAGATACACCAACGGTAATACCTGCTTTTGTTGAATATCTAAAGCCGAGATTCTTCATGCGATCAAGCATTTTAGATGTCTCAGTAATATGGAATTTCTTAAAGATTTCAGCAATAATCTTACCGAGGATACCCTTTTTGAATGGAGCTATTTCCTCAAGAGTTGAAACATGCTCTTTCACATTCACTGTAGGATCAATAAAATACTTTTCAGGAGTTTTCTCCTCAATGTTTTGCTTAGTCGGCTCATTCATGTACGGGAATGATTCAGGTAAGATTTCATTAAAAATCAACTTACCAACCGTCGTAACAAGAAGCATTTTATTTTGTTCTTCAGTAAACGCTTGTTTGTTTAATGAAGATGCCTGAACAGCAACACGTGTATGTAAATGTACATATCCGTTTTGATAAGCAAGCAATGCTTCATCTGTATCTTTAAAGATCATTCCTTCACCAATTGCACCCGCACGCTCAAGAGTTAAGTAATAGTTACCTAGTACCATATCCTGAGAAGGTGTAACTACTGGTTTTCCATCCTTAGGATTAAGGATGTTTTGTGCAGCTAGCATTAGAATACGTGCTTCAGCTTGAGCTTCTGCAGAAAGGGGAACGTGAACAGCCATTTGGTCACCATCAAAGTCAGCATTATATGCAGTACATACAAGAGGGTGAAGACGAATTGCACGACCTTCTACTAGTGTTGGCTCAAAAGCTTGAATTCCTAATCTATGAAGAGTAGGGGCACGGTTAAGTAATACTGGATGTTCTTTAATAACTGACTCTAATACATCCCATACTTCCGGTTGTACTCTCTCAATTTTTCGTTTCGCACTCTTTATGTTATGAGCTAATCCTTTTTCTACTAGCTCTTTCATAACAAACGGCTTGAAAAGCTCCAGAGCCATCTCTTTTGGTAATCCACATTGGTACATTTTTAGGTTAGGACCAACGACGATAACCGAACGTCCTGAATAGTCAACACGTTTTCCCAATAGGTTTTGACGGAAACGCCCTTGTTTTCCTTTAAGCATATGAGAAAGTGATTTTAATGGACGATTACCTGGTCCTGTTACAGGACGACCACGACGACCATTATCAATCAACGCATCTACTGCTTCCTGAAGCATACGTTTTTCATTTTGCACAATAATGCTAGGTGCGCCAAGATCTAATAATCTTTTCAAACGGTTATTACGGTTAATAACACGTCTGTATAGATCGTTCAGATCGGATGTTGCAAAACGTCCGCCATCAAGCTGTACCATTGGACGTAGTTCAGGTGGGATAACAGGTAGCACATCTAGGATCATCCAGGATGGATCATTACCGGAGTTACGGAAAGCTTCAAGAACTTCCAATCGCTTAATTGCACGTGTTCTCCGTTGCCCTTGTGCTGTTTTTAGTTCTTCTTTTAATGTATCAACTTCTTTATCAAGGTCAATATCTGATAAAAGTTTTTTAATAGCTTCAGCACCCATTGCTGCTTGGAAAGTGTTACCGTACTTTTCACGGTAAGCTCTATATTCTTTTTCAGATAGAAGTTGTTTCTTCTCTAATGGAGTATCCCCTGTGTCAGTCGTCACGTAAGAAGCAAAATAAATGACTTCCTCAAGCGCACGTGGAGACATATCTAATACTAATCCCATACGGCTAGGAATACCTTTAAAATACCAAATATGAGATACAGGAGCAGCAAGCTCAATGTGTCCCATTCTTTCACGACGAACTTTTGCACGAGTTACTTCTACACCACAGCGATCACAAACTACACCTTTGTAACGAACTCTTTTATATTTACCACAATGACATTCCCAGTCTTTTGTTGGTCCAAATATGCGTTCACAAAATAGACCATCCTTCTCTGGCTTCAATGTACGGTAATTGATTGTTTCTGGTTTCTTAACTTCACCAAAGGACCAAGAGCGAATCTTGTCAGGTGAAGCCAAGCCGATGCTCATATATTCAAAATTATTTACATCTATCAAGGGGCCTACCTCCCTTTTCGTCTTCAGGTTATACCCTAATTTAAGTGCTATTTATTGAATTTTTAAGATCTATCACAAACGGAAAATTGTATGTACCTAGAGGTGAAATTTTATGAACGGAGAGATGAATTCTCCCCGTTCGTTTATCACATCATGTTAGGCAACTATCACAAAATTATTCTTTCGCTACAGTATCTTTTTCCAATTCCTCAACTTCAGGCTCAGGTTCTACAGTTTCATTAACGGAAAGACCTTCTGCTTGTTGTGTATCTTCATCATCATCAAGGTCTCTCATTTCTATTTCCTGCTCATCACTTGAGAGCATTTTAACATCCATACCTAAGCTTTGAAGTTCTTTAATTAATACTTTAAATGACTCAGGAACACCCGGTTCTGGTACATTCTCACCTTTTACGATCGCTTCATATGTTTTCACACGACCAACAACATCATCCGATTTCACAGTTAAGATCTCTTGTAAAGTATATGCAGCACCGTATGCTTCAAGTGCCCATACCTCCATCTCACCGAAACGCTGACCACCAAACTGTGCTTTACCACCTAGTGGTTGTTGTGTAACTAGTGAGTATGGTCCAGTTGAACGAGCATGTAACTTGTCATCAACCATGTGTGCAAGTTTGATCATGTACATGATCCCTACAGATACACGGTTATCGAATGGTTCACCTGTACGTCCATCATAAAGAACTGTTTTTGCATCACGTGCCATCCCAGCTTCTTCTAATGTTGACCATACATCTTCCTCACGAGCACCATCAAATACTGGGGATGCAACATGAATGCCTAATCTGCGAGCAGCCATACCTAAATGCAACTCTAATACCTGACCGATATTCATACGAGAAGGTACCCCTAATGGATTTAACATGATATCCACAGGTGTTCCATCTGGTAAGTACGGCATATCTTCCTCAGGAAGAATACGTGAGATAACCCCTTTGTTACCATGTCGTCCCGCCATCTTATCTCCTTCAGAGATTTTACGCTTTTGGACAATATATACACGGACTAATTGGTTAACACCTGGTGGTAATTCATCACCATCTTCACGGTTAAATACTTTAACATCTAAGATGATTCCTTCTCCACCATGTGGTACGCGTAATGAAGTATCACGTACTTCACGAGCTTTTTCTCCGAAGATGGCATGTAAAAGTCTTTCTTCTGCTGTTAGTTCAGTTACACCTTTAGGAGTAACTTTCCCTACTAGTAGATCTCCGTCTTTTACTTCTGCACCGATACGAATAATTCCACGCTCATCTAAGTTTCTTAGAGCATCTTCCCCAACGTTCGGGATATCACGTGTAATTTCTTCAGGTCCTAGTTTTGTATCACGAGACTCAGACTCATATTCTTCAATGTGTATAGAAGTGTATACATCATCTTTTACAAGTCTCTCACTCATGATGATAGCATCCTCATAGTTATAACCATCCCATGTCATGAAGGCAACCATTACGTTTCTTCCTAATGCAAGTTCACCTTTTTCCATAGACGGTCCATCCGCAAGGATTTCACCTTTTACTACTTCATCACCTTCACTAACAATCGGGCGTTGGTTGTAACAAGTACCTTGGTTCGAACGGATAAATTTCAACATGCTATATTTATCTAAATTACCTTTTACCTTTTGACCATCCACTTCTTCATAACGACGAACCCATACATTTTTCGCTTCCACACGCTCTACAATACCAGGATATTTACAGATAACAGCTGCTCCTGAATCTTTACCAGAAACATATTCCATACCTGTTCCAACAATTGGAGCTTCAGGATTCATTAATGGTACTGCTTGACGTTGCATGTTCGCACCCATTAATGCACGGTTTGAGTCATCATTTTCCAAGAATGGAATACAAGCTGTTGCAGCAGAAACGACCTGCTTAGGAGACACATCCATATAGTCGATACGATCTTTATTAACAACTGTATTCTCCCCACGGAAACGAGCAACGATATCATCATCGATAAATGATCCATCATCAGCTAATCTCGCGTTTGCTTGGGCAACAACATAGTTATCCTCTTCATCAGCTGTTAAGTAATCGATTCTTGCTGTTACTTTTCCTGTTTCAGGGTCAACTCTACGATACGGAGTTTCAATGAAACCGAAACGATTAACTTTTGCATATGAAGAAAGTGAGTTGATTAATCCGATGTTCGGACCCTCAGGTGTCTCAATTGGACACATACGACCATAGTGAGAGTAGTGAACGTCTCGAACTTCGAAACCTGCACGTTCACGAGTTAAACCACCCGGTCCAAGTGCTGATAAACGACGTTTATGAGTTAACTCAGCTAAAGGATTTGTTTGATCCATGAACTGAGATAATTGAGAGCTACCAAAGAATTCCTTAATAGACGCTATAACCGGGCGAATATTAATTAATTGTTGTGGCGTGATTGTATTCGTATCCTGAATAGACATTCTCTCACGAACTACACGTTCCATTCTTGATAAACCAATTCTGAATTGATTTTGTAATAACTCACCAACAGAACGTAATCGGCGATTTCCTAGATGGTCGATGTCATCTGTATCACCTACACCATGTAATAGGTTAAAGAAGTAGCTGATAGAAGCTAAAATATCAGCAACAGTAATGTTTTTAACCGCCTCTTCTACATATGCATTACCTAATACATTAATGACCTTTTCACCATCTGGGTCATTTGGCGCATAAATCTTGATAGACTGAATCGTTACTTCTTCTTCAACAACGCCGCCTGATGGTTGTTCTTTTTTAAACCCTACACCACTCTCCAGGTTCGGAAGAATACGATCAAGTGTTCTTCTGTCAATCATTGCACCTTTTTCTGCAATAATCTCACCAGTTTCAGGATCTACAAGCGTTTCAGCTAATCTTTGGTTGAAAAGACGATTCTTAATGTGAAGCTTTTTATTAATTTTATAGCGACCTACATTTGCTAGATCATAGCGCTTTGGATCGAAAAATCTTGAATCTAACAAACTCTTGGCATTATCCACAGTTGGTGGCTCACCCGGACGAAGACGCTCATAGATTTCAAGCAGAGCCTTCTCTGTACTTTCCGTATTATCCTTATCAAGAGTATTACGTAAGTACTCATTTTCACCCAGTAAGTCGGTGATTTCTTGATCAGAGCCAAACCCAAGAGCACGTAACAAGACAGTCACTGGTAATTTACGCGTACGATCAATACGTACATAAACAACATCTTTCGCATCTGTTTCGTATTCTAACCATGCTCCACGGTTTGGGATAACAGTCGCAGTAAAGCCTTTTTTACCATTTTTGTCTACTTTACCACTGTAATAAACACTTGGTGAACGGACCAATTGAGACACGATAACGCGCTCTGCTCCATTAATCACAAATGTACCTGTTTCTGTCATGAGAGGAAAATCTCCCATAAAGACATCCTGATCTTTTACTTCACCAGTTTCCTTGTTAATCAAACGCACCTTCACACGTAATGGCGCTGAGTAGGTAACATCGCGTTCTTTTGATTCCTCTACAGGATACTTAGGTTCTCCCAAGCTATAATCAATAAACTCTAGCGAGAGGTTACCAGTGAAATCCTCAATAGGAGAAATATCCTGGAACATTTCTCTCAAGCCCTCATCAAGAAACCACTGATAGGAAGAGGTTTGAATCTCAATAAGATTTGGTAATTCTAACACTTCACTAATGCGTGCATAACTTCTGCGTTGGCGGTGTCGTCCATACTGAACTAGTTGACCTGTCAACTCATTCACCCCTCAAATCAAGCGTAATAGGTTTTGCGTCGTACCATTATGTATACCTTTTTTTAGACAGACGAATAAGAGAACTCACATAAGATCATTCTCTTTAAACATAATATCTTAATATACTACCAATAAAATATCTGAAATAAAAACATAGGAAATTCTAGTACAGACGCAAGGAAAAAACAAAAAATAAAAAGGGTTTCTAGTAAGAAAACCACAATTTAAACGTACTTTTGATTTTATAAGTATCTCCAAAAAGCTATCTTTTATACATCATTTTCCTCAAAAAATAGATAGTTATGGAAATTATATATTGGCATTTTATAATACTAACACAACAGGAATTTGGAGTCAACATTTTTTAGCTTTAATGATATAATAGCCTTTTTTCTTCTCTACAACATCAACTTCTCCAAACATTTCATTTAGTTTATCGATTGTAGAAGGCGCTCCCTGTTTCTTCTGGATTACAACCCAAAGCTCTCCACCATCAGATAAATGATCATAACTTCTTTCAAAAATCTGATGAACAACTTTTTTCCCGGCACGTATAGGTGGATTTGTCAAAATAGCTGCATATACCTGATCATCCTGTATGTTTTCAAACAGATTACTTTGAAAGATTTTCACATTCTCAACCTTGTTTAATATCGCATTATCTTTAGCTAATTCTACGGCACGTTCATTAATATCTATCATATCTACATGTCTGTTAAAATATTTCGCAACCGAGAGACCAATCGGTCCGTATCCGCATCCAACATCTAAAAAATCCCCTTCAATTTCAGGAAGAGCAAACGCTTCTATTAAAAGACGGGAACCAAAATCAACTTCATTTTTTGAAAACACCCCACGATCACTATGAAATGTGAAGAGGTGGCCTTTTAACAAAAAAGACCAAGTCTTTCGCTCACTTTGTACAGTAGGCTTTTCTGAATAATAATGATCACTCATGATCGTTCCTCCTCTTTCAAAAGTATAGGATTTACATACTTGCGCTATTTTATACCAGGTATATTTTTGATAAATAAAAAGCCCGCCTATGATGGCGAGCTTTTTATTATCATAAATTACTTAACTTCTACAGAAGCTCCAACTTCTTCAAGTTTAGCTTTTAATTCTTCAGCTTCTTCTTTAGAAACGCCTTCTTTAAGAGCTTTTGGAGCGTTGTCTACTAATTCTTTAGCTTCTTTTAAGCCTAAGCCAGTAGCTTCACGTACAACTTTGATAACTTTGATTTTTTGTCCGCCAGCACTTGCAAGTACTACGTCAAATTCAGTTTGTTCTGCAGCAGCTTCACCACCAGCAGCAGCAACAGCTACAGGAGCTGCAGCAGTTACACCAAACTCTTCTTCGATTGCTTTAACTAAGTCGTTTAATTCTAAAACAGTCATATTTTTAACTGCTTCAATGATTTGTTCTTGAGTCATTATAATTTCCTCCTTGATTTTTCAATTAATAGTTTTATTGTCATACACATGCAACTTCGTTCAGATTAAGCACCTTGTTCTTCTTTTTGATCTGCAACTGCTTTAGTAGCAAGAGCAAAGTTACGAATAGGAGCTTGAAGAACGCTAAGCAACATAGAAAGTAAGCCTTCGCGTGATGGAAGTTCAGCAAGAGCTTTCACTTCTTCAACAGATGCAACATTACCTTCGATAACACCAGCTTTGATTTCAAGAGCTTCGTGCTTTTTAGCAAAATCGTTAATGATTTTTGCTGGAGCAACAACGTCCTCATTACTGAAAGCAATAGCGTTAGGTCCAGTCAAAACATCGTTAAGACCAGTAATCTCAGCTTGCTCAACAGCACGGCGAGTCATTGTGTTTTTGTAAACTTTGAAGTCAATTCCAGCTTCACGTAATTGCTTACGTAATTCAGTTACTTCACTAACAGTTAGTCCACGGTAATCTACAACGATTGTAGACTTACTTTCACGGAACTTAGTAGAAATCTCATCTACGATCTGTTTCTTTTGTTCGATAATTGCGCTCATTGTTACACCTCCTGTAGATTCATGTAACACTAGTACCGTTCGGTGTTGGTCATTAAAAAACCTCCACGATAGACATGGAGGTTTTGTATATACAATAAGCAAAACATGCTTTATTCGTAAATACACCTCGGTAGGATATTTAAGCTAATTGCACCTACTGTCTACGGTATAGCGATATTCGTTTAAACAACATTGATAATTATATATAAACTTCTTTATGAAGTCAATAGTTATTATTTTACAGCGAAGCTAGAAGAATCTACTTTCACACCAGGGCCCATAGTAGAAGTAGCATTTACGCTCTTCATGTAAGTTCCTTTAGCTGCAGATGGCTTAGCTTTTAGTAAAGTTTCATAAACTGTTGTGAAGTTCTCAACAAGTTTGCTATCTTCAAAAGAAACTTTTCCGATAGGTACGTGGATGATACCAGCTTTATCAAGGCGGTATTCAACTTTACCAGCTTTGATTTCATTAACAGCTTTTGTTACATCAAATGTAACTGTACCAGTTTTAGGGTTTGGCATTAAACCTTTTGGTCCTAATACACGACCTAATTTACCA
The DNA here is from genome assembly GCF_055808295.1 of Metabacillus sp. KJ11-3. NCBI lineage: Bacteria > Bacillati > Bacillota > Bacilli > Caryophanales > Bacillaceae > Metabacillus > Metabacillus sp. KJ11-3. The sequence goes on from NZ_CM147865.1 coordinate 4,410,442, forward strand.
ACTTCACCCATCATGTCAGGTGTAGCTACGATTACGTCAAATTCAAACCAACCTTGTTGGATTTTGTTGATGTAATCAGCATCTCCTACATAATCTGCACCAGCTGCTTCAGCTTCTTTCGCTTTTTCACCTTTAGCAAAAACTAACACACGTTGAGTTTTACCAGTACCATTTGGAAGTACTACTGCTCCACGGATTTGTTGGTCAGCTTTCTTAGGGTCTACTCCTAAACGGAAAGCAACTTCTACAGTCGCATCAAATTTTGCTACACTAGTTTTTTTCACTAGTTCAACTGCTTCTTGTACCGGGTAAAATTTAGCACGGTCTACAAGTTTAGCAGCTTCTAAAAACTTTTTACCTTTTTTAGCCATTTTTATTTCCTCCTTAGTGGTTTTAGCGGAATAACCTCCCACGAATAAAGGTTGCGAACTTGTTTTTAAGCAAACTCGCAACCCCCTAAAACATACCAGACTAATTCATTATTAGTCTTCGATAACGATACCCATACTACGTGCAGTACCTTCAACCATACGCATTGCTGATTCAACGCTTGCTGCGTTTAAATCAGGCATTTTTGTTTCAGCGATTTCACGTACTTTGTCACGTTTAACAGTCGCTACTTTATTACGGTTTGGCTCACCAGAACCAGACTCAATTCCAGCTGCTTTCTTAAGTAATACAGCAGCAGGTGGAGTTTTCGTAATAAATGTAAATGAACGGTCCTCGAATACCGTGATTTCAACTGGAATGATTAAACCAGCTTGATCAGCTGTACGAGCGTTAAACTCTTTACAGAATCCCATGATATTAACACCAGCTTGACCTAATGCAGGACCAACTGGTGGTGCTGGATTAGCTTTCGCTGCAGGAATTTGCAATTTTACAATTTTAATTACTTTTTTAGCCACGAGACACACCTCCTTAAGTCCGTGATGTGGTAAATGGGTTAAAACCCTCCCACTCATCTAACCATTCAATCTCAATTAAACGGTAAAATTAGGGCAACTCACATTAAGTTTACCTACCCTTATACATACAGAAATGAAATTTCTGATCAAAATTATATCCCAAACCATTGAGACATACTGACCTATGAAATATTACCACTTTTCGTAAATGATTTCAAGTTTTTTCAGATTATAATTTATCAACCTGCGCAAAATCTAATTCTACCGGTGTTTCACGACCAAACATATTAACAAGAACTTTTAGTTTATTCTTATCAAGGTCAATTTCTTCAATTGATCCTGTAAAGTTAGCAAACGGTCCTTCTGTTACTTTAACTGTTTCCTTTAACTCAAAATCAAACTCCACTCGACGCTCATCCATACCCATGCGTTTTAAAATAAAACTTACTTCATCAGGTAATAGTGGTGTTGGTTTTGATCCATGACCGGCAGAACCTACAAATCCTGTTACACCAGGTGTGTTTCTAACAACATACCAGGAATCGTCAGTCATAACAATTTCAACTAACACATAACCAGGGAATACCTTTTTCTTTACAACTTTTTTCTTACCGTCCTTAATATCTGTTTCTTCCTCTTCAGGCACAACAACACGGAAAATTTTATCTTCCATACCCATCGATTCTACACGCTTTTCAAGATTTGCTTTCACTTTATTTTCATAGCCTGAATAAGTGTGCACTACATACCAATTCTTTTCCATAGCATCAGGACAACTTGTCCTTCCCTCCCCACAATAGGTTAAAATAATCTATTTCACTCTTGTTTAGTCCAAAAGCGCTAGCGCCTTGGTCAAAGTTAAACAAATGTTATTACTTTTTTATACAATGAAAAAACCCGTTTAACGGGTTTTGCAGACAAAGATTAATATTTTCTATTATAGCACGATTTTCCATTTGTTATTCAAAAAACAAACGAATTAAAGAAGAAATACCTAGGTCAATAACCGCAAAGAACACTGCAACAAACGTCACAGTTGAAACAACCGTAATTGTATACTTTGTTAGCTCTTTACCTTTAGGCCAACTAACCTTTTTCATTTCACGAGTAACATCTCGGAAAAAACTAATTAAACGTTGCATTGAGCTACCTCCAGGAATAATAGGGAAACTTCGTGTAAGAAATAAAATAAGGGCTATTTTGTTTCACGGTGGTTTGTATGCGAATTACATACTTTGCAAAACTTTTTGACGTCTAATCGGTCGTTTGAACTAGTTGTGTTTTTCATTGTAGTATAATTTCGACTTCCACAAGATGTGCATGCCATAATGATCTTTTTTCGCATGTCGTCACCTACCGCAACTTTATATTCTTTAAAACTGTATCATAGTAAATTTTTTTCGTCAATAAACGATAAAAACGACCATCTTCTAGTTATAGACTAATCTCTCTTAATTCTAAGTAGCGCTCCAGCTTTCTTTTTACCCGTTGCAGCGCATTATCAATTGATTTTACATGACGATTCAATTCTTCAGAAATTTCATGATAAGATCTGCCATCCAAGTACAGAGCCAAAACTTTACGCTCGAGATCACTTAATAATTCTCCCATTTTCACTTCAATATCATCAAACTCTTCTTGGTTAATAATGAGTTCTTCAGGATCCATTACCTTAGCACCGGTAATAACATCCATAAGTGTTCGATCGGACTCTTCATCATATATAGGCTTGTCCAATGAAACATAGGAATTTAATGGAATGTGCTTTTGGCGTGTTGCCGTTTTGATTGCGGTAATAATTTGCCTTGTAATGCATAACTCGGCAAACGCTTTAAATGAAGTAAGCTTGTCCTCCTTGAAGTCCCGGATTGCTTTGTATAAACCAATCATTCCTTCCTGGATAATATCCTCACGATCCGCACCAATAAGAAAATATGATCTTGCCTTCGCCCGAACAAAATTACGGTACTTTGTAATCAAGAAGTCGAGTGCCTCACTGTCCCCATCGTGAACAAGTTCAACCAATTTTTCATCTTCCAATAAATCTAATTCTTCCCTGCTGACATTATCTTTGTTGATTGGTGAATTCAAGCCGATCCCCCCGACCGCACGCAAGATAACAATAGTATACAGTATTCATTTTGTAAGCGTCAACCAAGTTCGAAAGTGCAAGCATCTCATGAAGTGGCACAACAGACTGACTTGCAACATCATATACTGAAATACAATTATACATACATTTATACATCTGCGTTTAGCGTGTCCAAAAAATAAAGTTTATCATTTTATTTTCACCTATACATCACCCCTACGCCACTTCTCCAGTTTTTCCATTACACCCTCCGGAATAGCGATTTTTGATGCAGGCCGCTTTTGCTCAATTTTCTTCACTTTATGTTGTATTCTATTTTCAATGGAATTCATTTCATTTAAAAGTTCCCTGGCAGATTTCCTCAATGCTCCCTGTCCAAATATAGCCCATTGTTCAGTGAAATCTGAAGTTGCTACATGAACCTGTGTTTTTATATTACTTAATGAAATAGCCAGCTTTTCAATTCTTTCATCCGCTGTTTCATTTTCGCGCGTAAAAATCACTTCTACACGGTAATTTTTTTGTTTTTTCTCAATTCCTTTTACCATATGGGCATCAAAAACGATAATTACTCTAAATCCCGTATATGCCTGGTATTCAGCCATTTTTTCAATTAAAAGATCCCGTGCTTCTGCCAAATCATTTTTCTTAAGTTTTTGTAAGTCTGGCCAAGCACCAATAATGTTATATCCATCCACTAAAAGGATATCCATTTTTCACTACTCCCCTAGAGGGAATCGCTTTCTGTATACCTCATACATTAGAAGACTAGCTGCAACAGATGCATTCAGTGAAGTAACATGGCCAACCATCGGCATTTTGATAAGAAAGTCACATTTCTCCTTGATTAACCGGCCAATTCCTTTACCTTCACTCCCAATTATCAGAGCTAGGGACATCTTACCATCAAGGTTTCGATAATCATCTGCACCTTTCGCATCTGTCCCTACAATCCATACTCCCTTTTCCTTTAACTCATCGATCGTTCTTGCCATATTGGTTACTCTTGCTACAGGTATATGTTCGATTGCCCCTGTTGATGATTTCGCAACTGTTGCTGTGAGCCCTACTGCTCTACGCTTGGGAATGACAATCCCATGTGCACCAACAGCATCTGCGGTTCTCATAATAGACCCTAAGTTATGTGGATCTTCTATTTCATCTAAGAGCAATAGAAACGGTAATTCTCCCCGCTGTTCTGCAACATTCAATATATCATCAACATGAACATACTCATAAGCAGCAACTTGTGCAATAACTCCCTGATGATTTCCTTCTACCATCTGATCAATTTTCTTTTTTGGTACAAAATTAATTGTGATTCCTCTTTCTTTCGCCAGCTTTGTAATTTGCTGTGCTTGTCCTTTTAATGAGTTTTCAGCCACCCAAATTTTATTTATATCCCGTGAGGATTTTAGCACTTCAATAACAGGGTTCCGACCTATAATGAAATCTTCACTCATGATAACCCCTCCTTTTCACCATCAAAAAATTCAAAGGATTGCTGAATCAATTCCTCAAGACGTTCATGTTTTTTTTCTAAATATAAGTATCCGATAAGTGCTTCAAAAGAAGTACTGTATCGATATGTTTGAACATTCGTATTTTTAGGAATTGTTCCCGATTTTGCATTTCTTCCACGTCTTAAAACACCTTGTTCCTCTTCGGAGAAAATTTCCTGGGAATAGAAATGGTGCAATACACTTGCTTGTGCCTTTGCCGACACAAACTTTTTCGCTTGATTATGCAGCTGGTTTGGGCGAATCGTTCCTTTTGATAAGAGATAATGTCTCACATAAATTTCAAAAACAGCATCTCCAATATACGCCAAAGCCAGGCTATTTAAATGCTTAGAGTCTTTAATTGTCTTAACATCTAAAAACATGTTAGTCCTCTTTTCTTAAAATAGCAGAGTAAAACTAAAGCGCAAGCGCCTTGGTCAGCCTCAGGCAAATAAGACGCAAATGAATAGAAGGCGTTCTTTGTCTTCAATTCATTTGTGGCTTATGACCTCGAGGGGCTAGGCGCTGGAGCTGGATGTCTTGCGCTTATCCACAGTTCAGTAATTTCATAATTCCCTAAACGTAAACTAAACTGCAAGCACCTTGGTTAGAAAGATTCCTCTGCCACTTCCTTGCTAATATCTTTATTCCCTAATATTTCATCGTGTAATCAATTACGCTTCCACCTTGTTCCTTGAGGAGTATCCTCTAATATGATGTTTAAATCTTTTAATTTATCACGAATTTCATCTGCTAATGCAAAATTACGATCTTTTCTAGCTTGAATGCGCTGGTCAATCAATAGTTCAATTTCTTCATCCAACAGGTCAGTAGTACTAAATGTTACACCTAAAACATTTCCAAGCATGTCGAATTGATCAAGAAAAGCTTGGATAACTTCTTCTGATGTATTTAGTTCCTGCATGTAATAATTAGCTTGTTTGGATAAATCGAATAAAACCGAAATCGCATTTGCTGTATTAAAATCATCATCCATTTCTTTAATAAATTGTTCTTTATAGGAGTTGATTTTATTAAGCCACTCTTGGTCATTCTCTGTTAGATTATTGCTGCTATTTTTACGATGTTTAAGATTACCATAAGATGTTGATAATCTTTCAAAAGCATTTTCTGTACTTTCAAGTAACTCTTGAGAAAAATTAATTGGGTGTCTGTAGTGTACAGATAGCATAAAGAATCGAACAATCTGTGGATCAATTTCCTTAATGATATCGTGCACTAATACAAAATTACCCAGTGATTTAGACATCTTTTCGTTATTGATATTAATGTAGCCGTTATGCATCCAGTACTTTGAAAATAGTTTTCCCGTTACTGCTTCTGACTGAGCTATTTCGTTCTCATGGTGTGGAAAAGTTAGATCCTGACCTCCAGCATGAATGTCTATAGTATCTCCCAAGTATTTCTTCGCCATAGCAGAGCACTCAATATGCCAACCAGGTCTTCCATATCCCCAAGGACTTTCCCAGGAAATTTCTCCTTCTTTCGCCGCTTTCCAGAGTACAAAATCCAATGCATCTTGTTTTTTATCGCCAACCTCAATTCGATTTCCAAGACGCAACTCCTCAATAGATTGATGAGAAAGCTTACCATACTCCTTGAATTCACGGGTTTTATAATAAACATCTCCACCCGCTTCGTATGCATATCCTTTATCAATTAGCGCTTGAATAAAGTCAATAATAATATCAATGTTTTCTGTCACACGTGGATGAATCGTAGCACGTTTGCATCCAAGTGCTGAAACATCCTCGTAATAAGCATCAATAAATCGATCTGCTATTGTTGGCACATCTTCTCCAAGCTCATTTGCTGCTTTTATTAATTTATCATCAACATCAGTAAAGTTTGAAATAAACGTTACTTCATATCCTCGGTACTCTAAATATTTCCTAACGGTATCATAGACAATTGCCGGTCTGGCGTTTCCTATATGAATATAGTTATAGACAGTCGGACCGCAAACATACATTTTCACTTTCCCTGCTTCAAGAGGCTCAAATGTTTCTTTTTGTCTCGTTAGCGTATTGTACAACTTTATTGTCATGTTCACTCGTTCCTTTCTTAAATTGTTGTACTTCATATCTCAAATTAGCCAATTCCGTTTCAAGTTCTTTAAATCGGTCTGCTACAGGATCTGGAAGATCACAATGGTTTAAATCCTGACCTACTCTTCTTCCATTCTGAATCACTACTTTTCCAGGTATACCTACAACAGTTGAATGATCGGGAACATCTTTTAGTACAACAGAACCTGCTCCTATTTTAGAGTATGCCCCGACAGTGATAGACCCTAACACTTTTGCTCCCGTTGCTATTAAGGCATGATCTTTAATGGTTGGATGCCGCTTTCCCTTTTCCTTGCCGGTCCCGCCTAAGGTAACTCCCTGAAAAACAGTCACATTATCTCCTATTTCGCATGTTTCTCCGATAACAACTCCCATTCCATGGTCGATAAAGAAACGACGTCCAATTCTTGCTGCAGGATGAATTTCTACTCCTGTAAAAAATCTACTTATTTGAGAGACAGCTCTCGCTAAGAAGAAGAGCTTCCTTTTATACAATACATGTGCAATACGATGACTCCAAATGGCATGTAGCCCTGAATAAGTTAAGATAACTTCAAAATAACTTCTTGCTGCAGGATCTTGCTCGAAAACAATATCAACGTCTTCCTTCATCATTTTTAACACTTGTTTTACCCCCAATCCCCAACTTGTTTAACGGATTTGCCCTTTTAAAATATAAAAAAGCGCCTCTGTACAATGACAGAGACGCTTTGATGCGCGGTTCCACTCTGTTTAGGTAAAAGACGTATTTCCTCTCACCTCAACTTTAGCTCTGTAACGTAGAGCGACACGCTTTTACTTACTAGTCGCTTATAAAAGACGTTTAGTAAAAGACTCAAAGGTGCATTTCAAGAATTATTTCTCTTAAACCCCTTCCAGCCTCTGAGGGTTCTCTCTAAGAAGGAAATAAAACTCTACTCTCCTTATCAACGCTTTAAATATAGTTAACTCTACTATATTACATTTTTATCTAAATGTTAACTAATAATATTTTTTATTCTTGTTAGGACAGTATCTTTTCCTAATACTGCGATAGATTTTGGCAAATCAGGTCCATGTGTTTGCCCTGTTGTTGCAACACGTATTGGCATAAACAAATTTTTGCCTTTCTGACCTGATGTTTTTTGTACAGCCTTAATTAAACCTTTAATTGTCTCAGCTGTAAAATCATCTGCATGCTTAATTTCGTGCTGAAAAGCTTTTAGCACTTCAGGAACTTGTTCCCCTTCAAGAACTTGTTTAGCTTCTTCATCATAGCTAATCTCTTCTTTGAAGAATAGTTCAGTTAATTGAACTATTTCTGCTCCGTAGTTTAGTTGATCTTGATACAAAGCAATTAACTGGTTTGTTCTTTCTTTTTCTTCACTGTTCATATCTTCAGGAACTTTACCTGCCTTCACTAAATGCGGTAATGCAAGTGGAATAAGTTTTTCTACCTCAAGTTGTTTAATATATTGATTATTCATCCATGCTAATTTTTGTGTATCAAATACAGCCGGTGATTTTGACAAACGAGTTGCATCAAATATTTCAATAAGCTGATTCTTTGTAAATACTTCTTCTTCTCCTACTGGTGACCATCCAAGTAAAGAAATAAAATTAAATAACGCATCTGGCAAGTAGCCCAGTTCCTCATACTGTTCAATGAACTGAATAATCGATTCATCACGCTTACTTAATTTCTTACGGCTTTCATTCACGATTAATGTCATATGACCAAAAATAGGGATTTCCCATCCAAAAGCTTCATAAATCATCATTTGCTTTGGAGTATTTGAAATATGATCTTCCCCTCTAAGAACATGAGAGATTTTCATAAGATGATCATCAACAGCAACAGCAAAGTTATAAGTTGGTGTTCCATCTTTCTTCACAATAACAAAATCACCCATGCCTTCAGATTCAAAGGAGATGTCTCCTTTGACCATATCATAAAAACGATATTCCTTATTAGCCGGGACTCTAAAACGTATACTTGCCTTTAAGCCTTTTGCTTCTAATTCCTTTTGCTCTTCAACTGTCAGGTTTGCATGCTTACCGGAATACATAGGCGTTTCACCACGTGAAATTTGTTCTTCACGCTCTTTTTCTAATTCTTCTTCCGTGCAATAACATTTATAAGCCAATCCTTTTTCTAGCAGCTCTTCATAATATTTTTTATAGATATCATTTCTTTCTGATTGGCGATATGGACCATACTCTCCACCCACATCAACACTTTCATCCCAATCAATTCCAAGCCATCTCAAGTACTTAAGCTGGCTTTCCTCTCCACCAGCAATATTTCGTTTCTTATCTGTATCTTCAATTCGAATGATGAACTTACCGCCTTGATTTTTTGCAAACAAATAATTAAATAATGCTGTTCTTGCGTTACCAATATGCAAATGTCCCGTTGGACTTGGGGCATAACGTACTCTAACTTCATTTGTCATTTTTTCTACCTCCGTTATTTCTCTGTAAAATTCTATATGTAAAAAAACTTATCGTTCACATCATAGTTAGATCAGAATTCATTTTATCACCAAAGATGATAAGACACAAAAATAATTAAACTATTTACGAGCGCTTCTGTATTAACACTGTTGCTTGTGAGGCAATTCCTTCTTGTCTGCCAGTGAAACCCAACTTCTCTGTAGTTGTTGCTTTAACATTCACCTGTGAAATATCTGCTTCCAAGAGTTCTGCAATACGTGATCTCATTTGGTCAATATATGGAGCCATCTTTGGTTTTTGTGCGATAATTGTACAATCAATATTCCCTAATTCATATCCTCGATTTTTCACCAGGTTCCAAACATGGACTAACAATTTAGCTGAATCAGCATCTTTAAAAGCCGGATCTGTATCAGGAAAATGTTTTCCTATATCTCCTTCTGCAATCGCACCTAAACAGGCATCTGCAACTGTATGTAATAAAACGTCAGCATCTGAATGACCTAATAGTCCTTGTTCGTAAGGGATTTCAATACCGCCAATAATTAAAGGACGCCCTTCCACCAATTGGTGTACATCAAATCCTTGTCCTACTCTTATCATTTTTTATCCTCATTTCTCTTTAAGATAGCCTCTGCAATATAGAGGTCTTCTGGTGTTGTGATTTTTAAATTTGTATAATCCCCTGTTACAATTGATACAGGTTGTCCCACTCTTTCTAACAAACTTGCATCATCTGTACCTAGATATCCTTCATTTCTAGCTTTATCGTGTGCCTCTAAAAGCAATTTTATTTGAAAGGCTTGTGGTGTTTGTACAGACCATAGAGTTGATCTTTCAACAGTTTCAGAGACAATTCCTTCTTCGACTTTTTTAATGGTGTCCTTTACAGGGACAGCAAGAATGGCTGCTCCTGTATCAACTGCCTTTTCCACTAAATTCTCAATTCCTTTTTGAGTAACAAATGGTCTTGCACCATCATGAACAAGTACAAGTTCTTCATCTTTCACTGCCTTTAACCCATTATAAACACTATACTGCCTCTCAGTACCACCTAGGACAAATTGATTAACCTTTTGTATTTGATACTTTTCAATAAGATATTGAAAATCAGCTTTTTCCGCTTCATTAATAACCAAGATAATGCCTGAACATTGGGTATGTTCTTCAAATACTTTTAATGTATGAATAATGATAGGTATTTCATTCAATTCAATAAATTGTTTATTTTTTCCTGCCTTCATACGCTTCCCTTGTCCTGCAGCAGGTATGATTACTTGATAGTTCATAAAGTTACTCCTTAAACGAATTCAATTTTACGTTATTGAAACATTTGTGGTTTTCGGAACTCTAATATCCTTATCTGTCCCCATTCCATTTTATACTTTCTAATAGAATAATAAAATATATAAAACAAAGGGTCAGGTTCCTTTTGCCCGGAACCTGACCCCATTTTTATACAATTACAGTGCTTTTTCTAAAAGCTTGGGCTTGGCAAAGATCATTCTTCCAGCTGACGTCTGAAGAACACTCGTTACTAATACATCAATATGTTTGCCAATATAATTACGGCCTTCCTCAACAACAATCATCGTTCCATCATCTAGGTAAGCAATACCCTGATTGTGTTCCTTACCATCTTTGATAACCTGAACATTCATTTCCTCTCCAGGCAATACAACCGGCTTAACAGCATTTGCTAAATCATTAATATTTAATACAGCAACTTTTTGAAGTTCACATACTTTATTCAAATTAAAATCATTGGTTACGACAACACCCGATGTGAGCTTGGCTAATTTAACCAATTTACTATCTACCTCTTGAATCTCTTCAAAATCACCTTCATAAATCTCTACATTTATTGAAAGTTCTTTTTGAATTCTATTCAGAATATCCAATCCTCTTCTACCGCGATTTCTCTTTAATACATCAGATGAATCGGCAATATGCTGGAGCTCCTCTAAAACAAACTGAGGAATAACAATTGTTCCTTCCAAAAATCCTGTTTGACAAATATCAGCAATTCTTCCATCAATGATGACACTTGTGTCCAAAATTTTTAACTTTTTATCCTCATTTTCTACTTCTTCATCAGGTCCGCCTTTTTTCTTTCCAATACGATTTGGAGCAGAGAATAAATTAATAAGTTCGTCTCTTTTCTTAAAACCGACCTGGAACCCTAAATATCCTAATAATAGCGTTAAAAAGATTGGAATGATGGTGTTAAATACCTGGTATTGGATATCTTTTAAAGGAATAACAATTAGAAAAGCAACTATAAGACCAAAGATTAATCCTAAACTACCAAACAGTACATCTGTTACAGGTGCCTTAACAACAGCCTCTTCTAATACTTTAATCCAGTTTACAACATAATCAACTAACCAAAACGTTGCGATAAAAAAGATAATTGCACCTATTACTGCTAATGTATAAGGCGTGTTAATAAAAGGTATGTCCTGCATATTCATTAATTCAAGTAGTTCCGGTATAAAAAGAATTCCCAGCATTCCACCGATACTTAGAAAAAGCAATTGGATTATGCGTTTAATTAACATACCTTCACCTCCCTCTGAGTTATTACTACTTTATCCTAATTCTGAAGCTTGTGAAATAGTTATCTAAAATTTGTAAATAGATTGATACAAGCTTGTAATGTTGAACCAAATACACATAATAAAAACAATTTTAATATACCCTATTTTTCAGTAATTAAAACAAAAATAGGGAAAATTTCATGAAATCTTCTTATATATGGCGATCAATGAGAAGCTGATCTTGTAATCTTTTTAGACCGTCTTTGATTTTCTTTGCCCTTACCTCACCTATCCCTTCCACTTCATCTAACTGTTCTACGGATGCGCCCATAATAAGTTTCAAATTTTTATATGTTGTCACTAAATTTTCAATAATTATTGTGGGTAGTCGCGGAATTTTATTTAAAATACGATAACCTCTTGAAATAACAGGACTATCTACATTCGTAAAAGAAGAATATCCAAGTAATTTAAAAAGAACTGCATCTTCTAAAAGCTCAAAGCTGGATAGATCTTGAAGCTGTTGGATAATAGGGTAAGGATCAACTGATTTGTCTTGGGCATAATCCTTAATTAACAGTGCTGCTTCCTCTTCTACACCTGTAAGAAGTTCTGCTAACTGCAGCCTTATCAAATGCCCCTCTGCTCCCAATTCATTCACATAGTCAATAATTTCATCTTTAATTCTCAAGACCATCTCAAAACGGTGAAGTACTTGTAGTACTTCTTTAAAGGTTACGAGTTCTTCGAGCTCTAAAGCACCTAATGTTAAGATGGATTGATCAAGGACTATTTTGTATTTTTCCAATGTTTGAATAGCCTGATTTGCCTTTGTTAAAATGACCCCAATTTCACGCAGTGCATATCTAAGCTCTCCATGATACAACGTAATGACATTCCTTCTTTGAGAGATCGCAATTACTAAATTACCAGTTTGTTTCGCAACACGCTCTGCGGTTCTGTGCCTCATTCCTGTTTCCGAAGAATAAATCGAAGAATCAGGGACCAGTTGAGCATTTGCATACATAATTTTGTTACCGGAATCACTTAAGATAATTGCTCCGTCCATTTTTGCTAGTTCATATAAATGAGCCGATGAAAAAGCACACCCTATTGCAAAGCCGCCATCAATAACCTTTTTTACCTTCTCATTATGACCAACGACAATTAAACCACCAGTTTTTGCACGAAGGACATTTTCAATTCCCTCTCTTATAGGTGTCCCCGGTGCAACAAACTGTAAAATTTCGTTTAATGTCTTTTCACCCGACTTACTCTCTATGTCTGTCATTTACGATCCTCCTAAGGTTTTTTGGAGAGCCTCTGCTACATTTTTAACCCCAATTATTTCAATGTCTACCGGTGGATTCCATCCTCCAATATTTGCTTCTGGAATAATGGCTCTCTTAAATCCAAGCTTAGCTGCCTCGATTACTCTCTGTTCAATTCTTGATACTCTTCGAACTTCACCTGTTAATCCTACTTCACCAATAATTACATCTGTCGGTTTTGGTGGTGCATCTTTAAAGCTTGATGCAATACTTACAGCAACAGCTAAATCAATAGCAGGTTCATCTAGTTTTACTCCACCGGCAACTTTTAGATAAGCATCTTGATTTTGCAATAAAAGACCTACACGTTTTTCTAATACAGCCATTAACAATGGTACCCGATTATGATCTATACCTGTGGCCATTCTTCGTGGATTTCCGAAACTAGTTGGAGATATAAGTGCCTGTATCTCAACTAAAACAGAACGTGTACCTTCCATAGATGCAACTACGGTTGATCCTGCTGCACCTTTTGACCGCTCCTCAAGAAATATTTCAGAAGGATTCAGGACTTCTTCTAAGCCAGCTTCCTTCATCTCAAAAATACCCATTTCATTCGTAGACCCAAAGCGGTTTTTCACTGCGCGAAGAATTCTATATGTGTGATGTCTTTCTCCTTCAAAATACAAAACAGTATCAACCATATGTTCAAGTAATCTTGGCCCTGCTATTGACCCCTCTTTAGTAACATGGCCCACAATGAAAATCGCAATACCTTTGGTTTTGGCAATTCTCATTAATTCTGCAGTTGATTCCCTTACCTGTGATACACTGCCTGGTGCAGAACTTATTTCGCTATGGTAGACAGTTTGTATAGAATCTACTACTACAAAGGATGGATTCGTATCTTCAATAGCTTTTGAAATAAAGCTTAGATCTGTTTCTGATAAGACTAGTAATTTATTTGACTTTACTCCTAAACGATCCGCTCTTAATTTTGTTTGTTTTACCGATTCCTCACCAGAAATATATAAAACATCATTCCCGTTATCTGCCAACTGGGAAGATACTTGTAGTAACAATGTCGATTTTCCAATTCCAGGGTCTCCGCCAATTAGCACTAGAGATCCTTTCACAATACCACTGCCTAATACACGGTTAAATTCTTTTAAATTTGTAAATATTCTTGGTTCTTGGGTTGTTTCGATTGTTGTTATGGGGGAGGGTTTTTGTACTGTTTGGTTAGAATGAGCAAACACTGCCCTACGAGGTGATGCAGACTTTAGCACTTCTTCTGTCATCTTATTCCATTCACCGCAGCCTGGGCATTTTCCCATCCATTTTGGTGATTCATAACCACAGGATTGACAAATAAATTTCACCTTTGATTTCGCCATTCAAATATTCCTCTCTTAATTAAGATTAGCAAGTAGACGAGCAAATTATGATAGTAAATACAAACAAATCGTTTGGGGATAAATGTTCATTTTTAAATTTCAACATTTGTTGGAATATGTAAGTGGATTTGATTCTCAACTAAAAATAAAGTGAGGCACACAACAGAAAGTGTGCCTCAACTTTTTTCATATGTTAATTTGCCTTTACTTCTTCTTTCTCATCGGTTTTGACAACAAATTCGCCATTTTCAACATCTAAAATAATTTTCTGACCTTTATTAATTGTCCCTTTTAATAATTCTTCAGAAAGACGGTCTTCAACATTTTTCTGAATAGAACGACGTAACGGTCTTGCTCCATACTCTAAATCAATACCTTCGTCAGCAATTTTCTCTTTAGCCGACTCTGTTAACTCCAGTGATAAATCTTGTTCTTTTAGTCGTTTGGTTAATTGGTCTGACATTAACGAAACGATTTCTTTTAAATGTTTCTTCTCTAAAGAATGGAACACGATAATTTCATCGATACGGTTAATGAATTCAGGTCTGAATGCACGTTTTAATTCATTCATGACTTTATCCTTCATATCTTTGTAATTTTGTGTTTCATCCTGCACATTAAATCCAACGTATTTATTACGTTTTAACTCACTTGCTCCAACATTGGAGGTCATAATTAAGATGGTATTTCTAAAGTCTACTGTACGTCCTTTTGAATCTGTTAATCGTCCATCTTCCAACACTTGCAGCAAGATATTAAATACATCAGGATGCGCCTTTTCAATTTCATCTAAAAGAACAACTGAATAAGGTTTTCTTCTTACTTTCTCTGTTAACTGACCACCTTCATCATATCCAACATACCCTGGAGGTGAACCAACTAAGCGAGAAGTAGAATGTTTCTCCATATATTCTGACATATCAATACGGATCATAGCATCCTCATCACCAAAGATAGATTCTGCTAACGCTCTTGCAAGCTCGGTTTTTCCGACACCTGTAGGCCCCAGGAAAATAAATGAACCAATCGGACGCTTAGGATCCTTTAATCCTGCACGAGCACGTCGAACTGCTTTTGCAACAGCCACAACAGCTTCTTCCTGACCAACAACTCTAGAATGCAGTAAACTTTCCATATTAAGCAGTTTATCGGTTTCTGTTTGAGCTAATTTGGAAACAGGAACACCGGTCCAGCTAGAAACAACCATTGCGATATCTTCTACCGTTATTTCAGTGTTTTCCTGGCCTTGCTTTTCTTTCCATGTCTTCTTCGTTTCCTCTAATTGTTCGCGGAGACGTTGCTCTGTATCACGTAAAGATGCTGCTTTTTCAAATTCCTGACTTTGAACAGATGCATCTTTTTCCTTGCGAATTTCTTCAAGCTTTAACTCCAATTCTTTTAAATTTGGAGGTGTAGTAAAAGAACGCAAGCGTACTTTTGATCCTGCTTCGTCAATTAAATCAATTGCTTTATCTGGTAGAAAACGGTCTGAAATGTAGCGATCTGATAATTTTACAGCTGCATCAATTGCCTCATCAGTAATCGATACTCTGTGATGCGCCTCATAACGGTCACGTAATCCTTTTAAGATCTGAACACTTTCGTCAACCGTCGGCTCATCTACTTGTATCGGTTGGAATCTACGCTCTAACGCAGCATCCTTTTCAATATATTTTCTATATTCATCAAGCGTTGTTGCACCAATACATTGCAACTCGCCTCTTGCTAAAGAAGGTTTTAAGATATTCGAAGCATCTATAGCACCTTCTGCTCCACCGGCACCAATTAATGTGTGTAATTCATCAATGAAAAGAATAATGTTTCCTGCTTGGCGGATTTCGTCCATTACCTTTTTAAGACGATCTTCAAACTCACCTCGGTATTTTGTACCTGCAACAACCGTTCCCATATCTAAAGTCATTACACGTTTATCTCTTAAGATCTCAGGAACTTCATTTTGTACAATCTGTTGCGCTAAGCCTTCAGCAATGGCAGTTTTACCTACTCCAGGCTCACCAATTAATACCGGATTATTCTTTGTACGTCTACTTAAGACTTCAATCACACGTTGTATTTCTTTGCTTCTTCCAATTACCGGATCTAAGCTGCCTTCTCTAGCAATAGCTGTTAAATCCCGGGCTAAACTATCCAAAGTTGGAGTATTGGCATTTGTAATGCCTCCGCCTTGATGATTTGCTGAAGATTCATTACTTCCTAGTAATTGAAGAACCTGTTGTCTCGCTTTATTTAAACTTACTCCTAAATTATTAAGTACTCTTGCTGCTACTCCTTCTCCTTCACGGATAAGACCTAGAAGAATATGTTCTGTACCAACATATGAGTGCCCGAGCTTTCTTGCTTCATCCATTGATAGCTCAATGACCTTTTTTGCCCTTGGTGTATAGTGGATTGTTTGTGATGCATCTTGACCTCTTCCGATTAAGCCTTCTACTTCCTTTTGAATTTTATCAGGCCCTAGTCCCAATGCTAACAAAGCTTTAGCAGCAATTCCTTCTCCTTCACTTACAAGACCTAATAGAATATGCTCTGTTCCAATATTATTATGTCCTAAACGAACTGCTTCTTCTTGTGCTAGTGCTAATACCTTTTGAGCGCGCTCTGTAAATCTTCCAAACATCATGATTCATCATCCTCCATCCGTTTATTACGATCCATTTCTAGATTTAGACGCTCTCTAATGAGTGCTGCCCGTCGAATATCTCTTTCATTAGGACGTAATGGTCCACCAAAATACTGCTGTAAAAATCCTGGTTGAGTTAAAATCATAAGTTCGTTCAGGATTGTTCTGGATATGTCTTTAATAATACCCAAATCAATTCCAAGTCGAACATCAGACAAACATTTTGCCGTTTCATTTGATTCAATAATTCGGCTATATGCTAAGGTTCCAAAAGAACGATATACCCGATCCTCAAGTTGGTTATGAGAGGATTGATAAAGGGCTTCACGGGTTGATCTCTCTTGATCAATTAATTGTTGAACAACACTAATCAAATCCTCTACAATATCTTTTTCAGATTTACCAAGTGTAGTTTGATTTGAGATTTGAAAGAGATTCCCTATAGCTTCGCTACCTTCACCATAAATTCCTCTAACAACTAATCCTAATTGATTAATTGCCGGAATAATGCGATTAATTTTTTGCGTTAGGACAAGAGCAGGCAGATGCATCATGACAGAGGCTCTTAGACCTGTACCTACATTTGTAGGGCAACTCGTTAAATAACCTCTTTGTTCATCAAACGCATAATTCACTTCTTCTTCAATCCAGTCATCCAATTGGTTGGCCATACTCAATGCTTCTCCAAGCTGTAACCCCGGAAATAAACACTGAATTCGAATATGATCTTCTTCATTCAGCATAATGCTTACTTCTTCATTTTCCGAAAGTAAACAACCTCCATAAATAGAATGATCAGCAAGATTAGGACTAATTAAATGCTTCTCTACTAACACCCTCTTTTGAATTGGTTGCAGCTCATTCATTTTTAGAAGTTCCAAATGACCAATATTTTGGAATGTTTTATTTGCATATGTGTGTTCAAAGAAATTTAGAACATCTTGTAACTCTTCATTTGTAGAAAGTGTTGGAAATTTATACTTTTCAATATTTCGAGCTAAACGAATACGACTGCTTAACACAATATCTGAATCAGGACCTTCTTGACTCATCCAGGCACTCATTGCTTTATTCATAAAGTTTTGGAGTGACATACTTATGATCCCTCCTCATTGGAGCTGCTTAATTTCTTTTCAAGCAACCTAATTTGATCTCTGGCTTTAGCCGCCTGTTCAAACTCTTCTTGAACAATGTAGGTATGAATTTGACTTTTTAAATGTTCAATTTCTTTCCTAACATGAAGATCGCCGCCAATTCTTTTAGGTATTTTTCCGGTATGAACTGTATTTCCACCATGAACCCTTTTAAGAATTGGAGTTATATAATGTTTAAATGTAGAGTAACAGTTAGAGCAGCCAAATCTTCCTACTTTTTTAAATTGGTGAAACGTCATCTTACAACGGTCACATTGTGGGAGTTCTTCTGTTTTAAAAACATTTTGCTCTTCCGACTTTGCAATACCATGGTCCATATTGAGTAGGCCTGTTAATAAATTATTCAATGAAAAACCTGTATTTGTATTAAACATAAAAAGATCACTATTTTGTTTTGCACAATGTTCACAAATATGAACTTCTGTTTTTTCACCATTAATCACTTTTGTAAAGTGAAACGTTGCCGGTCTTTCGTTACATTCCTGGCAAATCATCCGTCTCCCCTACTTTCACTTATATTTCAATGAAGTTAACATGGCTTTAACCATTCTTGCCCTTAATTCATCCCTATGGGGAAGTTCAATATATAAAACAGAACGATCAATAACACTTAACATAAGTTTTGCTTCACGAGAAGAAATAACTTCTTCGGTAACTAATCTTCCGATAATATCTTCAGCAGCAGCCTGTGATAGCCTTTGGTTAATTAAACGTAAAATCTGTTCCAGCAGATGGGCTTGATTATCAGCACGAACTTTAATAATCCGGATATATCCCCCTCCACCGCGTTTACTTTCAACCACGTAACCTCTTTCAATTGTAAATCTTGTATTAATAACATAGTTTATCTGTGAAGGCACACATTGAAATCGATCTGCAATTTCACTGCGCTTTATTTCAACAATTTCTTTTCCACTACTGTCCAGCACATTCTTTAAGTACTGTTCAATAATGTCTGAAATATTTCTCACTCAACCTCCCCCTCACTGACTTTGACTATATTTGACTATAATCTAACTATAAAACGAACAGAATAATTTTTCAACTCTTCTGTTTCATTTTAAATATTGCCAAGTTTGAGGCTTGTAAAACCTTTTTAATATATTTTTTCCACTTCATTTATATCAATAAGAACCTTCTCAAGAATTCCATGCTGGGTAGCGTCAACTTCTACATCAAATTGATAATAAAAGGTAACTGTTCCATCTCTATCTTTTTTACAAGAAGTCATGAAAACTTTATTTGTTTTTATTTTATACGATGTTAGCTTTTCAATCACTTCATCCACTGCAGATCGGCTTGAATTAACAACGACTTTCATTTTCCTGCGCGTCTTTTTCGAACTCATATATTCTTCTAGTCTATTTAAGAAAATTAAACACATTAAAACAATAACCGTTGTGAACGCAGCTAAAATATACATACCAGAGCCAATAATCAATCCTAAACCTGCAACAATCCAAATAGAAGCCGCAGTCGTTAGGCCTCTTACTGTAGCTCCTTTCACTAATATGGTTCCTCCACCAAG
>NZ_CM147865.1:4435000-4437500 GCF_055808295.1 Metabacillus sp. KJ11-3
AAGGGGCATGATGATTTGACGTCATCCCCACCTTCCTCCGGTTTGTCACCGGCAGTCACCTTAGAGTGCCCAACTTAATGCTGGCAACTAAGATCAAGGGTTGCGCTCGTTGCGGGACTTAACCCAACATCTCACGACACGAGCTGACGACAACCATGCACCACCTGTCACTTCGTCCCCCGAAGGGGAACCTTCTATCTCTAGAAGTAGCGAAGGATGTCAAGACCTGGTAAGGTTCTTCGCGTTGCTTCGAATTAAACCACATGCTCCACCGCTTGTGCGGGCCCCCGTCAATTCCTTTGAGTTTCAGTCTTGCGACCGTACTCCCCAGGCGGAGTGCTTAATGCGTTTGCTGCAGCACTAAAGGGCGGAAACCCTCTAACACTTAGCACTCATCGTTTACGGCGTGGACTACCAGGGTATCTAATCCTGTTCGCTCCCCACGCTTTCGCGCCTCAGCGTCAGTTACAGACCAGAGAGTCGCCTTCGCCACTGGTGTTCCTCCACATCTCTACGCATTTCACCGCTACACGTGGAATTCCACTCTCCTCTTCTGCACTCAAGTTCCCCAGTTTCCAATGACCCTCCACGGTTGAGCCGTGGGCTTTCACATCAGACTTAAGAAACCGCCTGCGCGCGCTTTACGCCCAATAATTCCGGACAACGCTTGCCACCTACGTATTACCGCGGCTGCTGGCACGTAGTTAGCCGTGGCTTTCTGGTTAGGTACCGTCAAGGTACCAGCAGTTACTCTGGTACTTGTTCTTCCCTAACAACAGAACTTTACGACCCGAAGGCCTTCATCGTTCACGCGGCGTTGCTCCGTCAGACTTTCGTCCATTGCGGAAGATTCCCTACTGCTGCCTCCCGTAGGAGTCTGGGCCGTGTCTCAGTCCCAGTGTGGCCGATCACCCTCTCAGGTCGGCTACGCATCGTTGCCTTGGTGAGCCGTTACCTCACCAACTAGCTAATGCGCCGCGGGTCCATCTGTAAGTGATAGCCGAAACCATCTTTCAATTCCGAACCATGCGGTTCGAAATGTTATCCGGTATTAGCTCCGGTTTCCCGGAGTTATCCCAATCTTACAGGCAGGTTACCCACGTGTTACTCACCCGTCCGCCGCTAATCTTCGGGAGCAAGCTCCCTCAGATTCGCTCGACTTGCATGTATTAGGCACGCCGCCAGCGTTCGTCCTGAGCCAGGATCAAACTCTCCAATAAAGTGTTTGATATAGCTCATAAAAAATTTGTACTATTATAGTACGTTTTTGTTAATCGAAATTAACGTTGGCACGCTTGGTTTTGTTTAGTTTTCAAAGATCATCATCAAATGCAACTTTTATATAATATCATTACTTACAATATTAAGCAAGTATTTTTTAAAAGTTTTTTTGGTGGAGCCTAGCGGGATCGAACCGCTGACCTCCTGCGTGCAAAGCAGGCGCTCTCCCAGCTGAGCTAAGGCCCCAAATATAATGTGGAAATGGTCGGGAAGACAGGATTCGAACCTGCGACCCCTTGGTCCCAAACCAAGTGCTCTACCAAGCTGAGCTACTTCCCGTTTTATGGCGCGCCCGAGAGGAGTCGAACCCCTAACCTTTTGATCCGTAGTCAAACGCTCTATCCAATTGAGCTACGGGCGCTAAATTTCATGGTGCCGAGGACCGGAATCGAACCGGTACGGTAGTCACCTACCGCAGGATTTTAAGTCCTGTGCGTCTGCCAGTTCCGCCACCCCGGCACTTACTGGAGCGGAAGACGGGATTCGAACCCGCGACCCCCACCTTGGCAAGGTGGTGTTCTACCACTGAACTACTTCCGCTAATCTTAATGGTGCGGGTGAAGGGACTTGAACCCCCACGTCACAAGGACACTAGATCCTAAGTCTAGCGCGTCTGCCAATTCCGCCACACCCGCACGGTGTGTAAATGGTGAGCCATGAAGGACTCGAACCTTCGACCCTCTGATTAAAAGTCAGATGCTCTACCAACTGAGCTAATGGCTCATTAATAATAATGAGTGGTGCCGGCGAGAGGACTTGAACCCCCAACCTACTGATTACAAGTCAGTTGCTCTACCAATTGAGCTACACCGGCTTAAATAGTATATATATTGAATATTATGGTGGAGGATGACGGGATCGAACCGCCGACCCCCTGCTTGTAAGGCAGGTGCTCTCCCAGCTGAGCTAATCCTCCGGGTTAGAAATGCTTTAAGCAATTCTATATGTCCTTACTTGGCAACGTCCTACTCTCACAGGGGGAAACCCCCAACTACCATCGGCGCTGAAGAGCTTAACTTCCGTGTTCGGCATGGGAACGGGTGTGACCTCTTCGCCATCATCACCAAATAATATAGTTTACGGCTTCCGATAAACTTCACATTTCTGCGTCATCTCATTCGTCAACATCCTTGCGTATTGAAGTACGCTCCGGTGTCTCCTCAATCGATTCCTTGAACTGTTCGTTTCTCGAAACCCTCTTACTATAAACTTAGATTGA
>NZ_CM147865.1:4440000-4522500 GCF_055808295.1 Metabacillus sp. KJ11-3
CCGGTTCATTCTACAAAAGGCACGCCATTACCCATTAACGGGCTTTGACTACTTGTAGGCACACGGTTTCAGGATCTCTTTCACTCCCCTTCCGGGGTGCTTTTCACCTTTCCCTCACGGTACTGGTTCACTATCGGTCACTAGGGAGTATTTAGCCTTGGGAGATGGTCCTCCCTGCTTCCGACGGGATTTCTCGTGTCCCGCCGTACTCAGGATCCACTCTGGAGGGAACGAAGTTTCAACTACAGGGTTGTTACCTTCTTTGACGGGCCTTTCCAGACCTCTTCATTTACTCCGTTCCTTTGTAACTCCGTATAGAGTGTCCTACAACCCCAAGAGGCAAGCCTCTTGGTTTGGGCTAATTCCGTTTCGCTCGCCGCTACTCAGGAAATCGCGTTTGCTTTCTCTTCCTCCGGGTACTTAGATGTTTCAGTTCCCCGGGTCTGCCTTTATCACCCTATGTATTCAGGTGAAAATACTACTCCATTACGAGCAGTGGGTTTCCCCATTCGGAAATCTCCGGATCAAAGCTTACTTACAGCTCCCCGAAGCATATCGGTGTTAGTACCGTCCTTCATCGGCTCCTAGTGCCAAGGCATCCACCGTGCGCCCTTAACAACTTAACCTTTGACATCAAAGATGTCACTTACATTATTAAGAGAATCACTAAACTAAGCGTTTAAACTCAGTGAATTACTTGAATTGTTTTTCGTTATCTAGTTTTCAAGGAACATAAATCACAGGATAATCAAATGCTGAATGCATTTTCACTCCTATGTGTTTTCTTACTTATTGAAAGATCGTATGATCTCTCAAAACTAAACAAAATACCAAGCATGCCTCATATCCTTAGAAAGGAGGTGATCCAGCCGCACCTTCCGATACGGCTACCTTGTTACGACTTCACCCCAATCATCTGTCCCACCTTAGGCGGCTGGCTCCTTACGGTTACCCCACCGACTTCGGGTGTTACAAACTCTCGTGGTGTGACGGGCGGTGTGTACAAGGCCCGGGAACGTATTCACCGCGGCATGCTGATCCGCGATTACTAGCGATTCCGGCTTCATGCAGGCGAGTTGCAGCCTGCAATCCGAACTGAGAATGGTTTTATGGGATTCGCTTGACTTCGCAGTCTTGCAGCCCTTTGTACCATCCATTGTAGCACGTGTGTAGCCCAGGTCATAAGGGGCATGATGATTTGACGTCATCCCCACCTTCCTCCGGTTTGTCACCGGCAGTCACCTTAGAGTGCCCAACTGAATGCTGGCAACTAAGATCAAGGGTTGCGCTCGTTGCGGGACTTAACCCAACATCTCACGACACGAGCTGACGACAACCATGCACCACCTGTCACTTCGTCCCCCGAAGGGGAACCTTCTATCTCTAGAAGTAGCGAAGGATGTCAAGACCTGGTAAGGTTCTTCGCGTTGCTTCGAATTAAACCACATGCTCCACCGCTTGTGCGGGCCCCCGTCAATTCCTTTGAGTTTCAGTCTTGCGACCGTACTCCCCAGGCGGAGTGCTTAATGCGTTTGCTGCAGCACTAAAGGGCGGAAACCCTCTAACACTTAGCACTCATCGTTTACGGCGTGGACTACCAGGGTATCTAATCCTGTTCGCTCCCCACGCTTTCGCGCCTCAGCGTCAGTTACAGACCAGAGAGTCGCCTTCGCCACTGGTGTTCCTCCACATCTCTACGCATTTCACCGCTACACGTGGAATTCCACTCTCCTCTTCTGCACTCAAGTTCCCCAGTTTCCAATGACCCTCCACGGTTGAGCCGTGGGCTTTCACATCAGACTTAAGAAACCGCCTGCGCGCGCTTTACGCCCAATAATTCCGGACAACGCTTGCCACCTACGTATTACCGCGGCTGCTGGCACGTAGTTAGCCGTGGCTTTCTGGTTAGGTACCGTCAAGGTACCAGCAGTTACTCTGGTACTTGTTCTTCCCTAACAACAGAACTTTACGACCCGAAGGCCTTCATCGTTCACGCGGCGTTGCTCCGTCAGACTTTCGTCCATTGCGGAAGATTCCCTACTGCTGCCTCCCGTAGGAGTCTGGGCCGTGTCTCAGTCCCAGTGTGGCCGATCACCCTCTCAGGTCGGCTACGCATCGTTGCCTTGGTGAGCCGTTACCTCACCAACTAGCTAATGCGCCGCGGGTCCATCTGTAAGTGATAGCCGAAACCATCTTTCAATTCCGAACCATGCGGTTCGAAATGTTATCCGGTATTAGCTCCGGTTTCCCGGAGTTATCCCAATCTTACAGGCAGGTTACCCACGTGTTACTCACCCGTCCGCCGCTAATCTTTGGGAGCAAGCTCCCTCAGATTCGCTCGACTTGCATGTATTAGGCACGCCGCCAGCGTTCGTCCTGAGCCAGGATCAAACTCTCCAATAAAGTGTTTGATATAGCTCATAAAAAATTTGTACTATATAGTACGTTTTTGTTAATCGAAATTAACGTTGGCACGCTTGGTTTTGTTTAGTTTTCAAAGATCATTTTCGTTTAACACAACTTTTATATTGTAACAAAACCCCAAGATGTTTGTCAACAACTTTTTTATTTTGTTTCAATTTGAGTTAACTGCACGTTTCGCAGCAACGTATTCAAATATACCATCACCCAAAAATTAAATCAAGAACTTTTTTCGAAAAAATTAAAACTCCTGCAAACGCAGGAGTTTATTATTAACGATGTCTCATTTGTGGGAATAACAATACATCTCTTATTGATGGAGAATTAGTTAATAACATAACTAAACGATCAATACCGATGCCTAATCCACCTGTTGGAGGCATTCCGTATTCCAATGCTTCTATAAAGTCTTCGTCCATCATATGCGCTTCATCATTTCCTTGTTCACGCTCTTTTAACTGAGCCTCAAAACGTTCTTTTTGATCAATTGGATCATTTAGCTCAGTGAATGCATTTGCGTGTTCTCGCGCCACGATAAACAACTCAAAACGATCCGTAAAGCGAGAATCCTCGTCATTTTTCTTAGCTAATGGAGAAATTTCTACCGGGTGACCGTAAATAAAAGTTGGTTGGATTAACTTTTCTTCAACTTTTTGTTCAAAGAACTCATTAACAATATGACCATACTGCATATGTTCATTAATTTCAACATTATGCTGTTTCGCTAATTCACGCGCTTCTTCAACAGACATCTCTTTCCAAAAGTCTGCACCAGTATGTTCTTTAATTGCATCTACCATATGAAGTCTTGTCCATTGAGGTTCAAGATTAACCTCATACTCCCCATACTGAACCGTTGTACTTCCTAATACTTCTTTTGCAATATGTGCAATGACATTTTCAGTTAATGTCATAATATCTTGATAATCTGCATATGCTTCATAAAGCTCAATCATTGTGAATTCAGGGTTGTGTCGTGTTGAAACACCCTCATTCCTAAATACACGGCCGATTTCATAAACTTTTTCTAATCCACCGACAATGAGTCGTTTTAAATGAAGCTCAATAGCAATACGCATATACAATGGCATATCAAGAGCATTATGGTGTGTAATGAAGGGACGTGCAGATGCTCCGCCTGGGATTGAATGCATCGTAGGTGTCTCGACTTCCAAGTACCCATGGTCATCTAAATAACGTCGCATAGCTTGTATAATTTTACTTCTTGTAATAAAGGTTTTCTTACTGTCAGGGCTCATAATCAAATCAACATATCTCTGACGATAGCGTTGTTCGATATCTTTTAAACCATGAAACTTATCAGGGAGTGGACGTAGGGATTTTGTTAATAATTCAAATGAATTCACTTTTATTGACAACTCACCAACTTTTGTTTTGAAAATAACACCTGTAACACCGATGATATCCCCAAGGTCAGCTGTATTAAAGATTTCATAAGCTGCTTCACCAATCTCATCTTTACGAACATAAATCTGAATTTGACCTGTTAAGTCTTGAATATGAGCAAAACCTGCTTTCCCTTTTCCACGCTTCGTCATAATTCTACCTGCAATTGTAACAGAGACTTCTTTTTCTTCTAGTTCTTCCTTCTCAAACTCACTGTACTCTGCAATAATATCTTCTGTTTGATGTGTTCTCTCAAAACGTTTACCAAATGGGTCTAACCCTTTTTCTCTTAAGTTATGTAATTTTTCTCTTCGGACCTTAAGTTGATCACTTAATTCTTCTTGATTCATTTCTTCCTGACTCATCTATAACACTCCCTCTTCCTAAATAAAAAAGCAGAAAACTGCCAGATTTACCGGCAGTATAAAAACCCTAGAATTAAACTGCTTGACTAGCACTTTTTTCTTTTGCTTCCATCTCTAAAACAAATTCATCCAAAAGTGTAACAAATTCATCTCTATTATTCATCAGATTAATATCATTGCGGACTTTTGCATTGCCACGAATACCCTTTAGGTACCAAGCAGCATGCTTTCTCATTTCACGTACAGCGATATTTTCATTTTTTAGAGCGATTAAACGATCTAAATGAAGTTTACAAACTTCCATTTTTTCTCGTACTCCCGGCTCATCCATTAACTCACCGGTTTCTAAATATTTTACTGTTCGATAGATCATCCACGGATTACCTAAAGCAGCACGCCCAATCATGACACCATCAACACCTGTTTCATCAAGCATGCGCTTCGCATCTTGAGGTGTTGTCACATCACCATTGCCTATTACAGGGATATTAACTGATTCTTTCACTTCTTTAATGATATCCCAATTAGCCGTTCCTTCATACATTTGCACTCTTGTACGACCATGCAGAGCAACCGCCTTAGCTCCTGCACGTTCAATAGCCTGCGCATTTTGGACAGCAAAAATATGCTCATCATCCCATCCCATACGCATTTTAACTGTAACAGGTTTATCAACCGCTTCTACTACAGCTGATACCATATCATAGATCTTGTTGGGATCTAATAACCACTTGGCACCAGCATCGCATTTGGTAATCTTCGGAACAGGACATCCCATGTTAATGTCAATGATATCAGCCGTTGTGTTTTTATCAACAAATTTAGCAGCTTCAACTAGTGTTTCTTTTTCTCCACCAAAAATTTGCAAGCTTAGTGGTTTTTCACGTTCATCTATATAAAGCATTCCCATTGTTCTTGCATTATTTAATAGAATAGCTTTATCACTGACCATTTCCGCACATACTAAACCTGCACCAAACTCTTTTACTGTTAAGCGAAATGCTGAGTTACAAACTCCAGCCATTGGTGCTAGAACAACACGGTTCTTTAATTCAATATCGCCAATTTTAAACAATTTTTTCTAACCCCCTATCTATCAACATCATTTGGACTTAGCTCTTCAACTGTTACATTAAGAGATTTAGCCACATCCTCTAAAAACTCTTTGCTGGGTTCACGATTGCCTCTTTCTATTTCTCCTAATACAGAAACAGAAACACCAAGATCTTTCGCAAAGCTTTCTTGGGTATATCCTTTTAACTTTCTAAAAGCGCGAATACGTCTACCCCATTTTTCTGCTTCCATATTCGTACTCCTTCTTTATCGTGTAATTGATCTATGATAGTCGAGATTGGCTCATCTATACTAGGTATTCTTATATCTTGATCTAACTCAAATAATGGAATTAGAACAAAAGCTCGTTCATGCATTCTTGGATGAGGAACAATTAATTGTTCTGCTTCAATATTTTCATAATTAAATAACAAAATGTCAAGGTCTAAAGTTCGCGGCCCCCATCTAATATCTCGTTTACGGTTTAGCTGCTGTTCCGTTTCCTGTAAAACTGATAGTAATTGAAATGCTGTTAAATCAGTATTAATGGAAATTACCATATTTAAAAATTCATCTTGATCTGTATAACCAACTGGATCTGTTTCATAAATGGAGGATATATTTACCACTCTAATATTTGGGTAATGATGAATCTTCTTTATGGCATCTACGAGATATTGCTCTCGGTCTCCTATATTCGATCCAAGAGCTATATAGGCATGATTTTTCATGTTCTTCCCCTTCTTATTTCCACCGCAACTTCTTTATAGTGTCCCGGAATAGGAGGATCCGGCTTAATAACCTTTACAGTACAATAGGATATGAGAGGAAAATCAAGTAAGATTTTAGCCGCAATTTGTTCTGCAAGGGACTCAACAAGCTTCACCGGCTGACCTTCAACAATAACCTGGCAAGCCTTATATAACGAAGCATAGTTAACACTATATTCTAAAGAGTCAGATTCTCCGGCTTTCTTCAAATCTAATTCTACCACTAAATCAACTCTAAATCGTTGTCCAAGTTTATTTTCTTCTTTAAACACACCGTGATACCCGTAAAACTCCATACCACTTACATAAATCTTATCGATTTTGCTCCCCACCCTTTCCAAGCATTGCATCCATCATCTTAGCCATTCTAGATATTTCTAACACATCATGGACCCTAACCATATGACAACCTTTTTGTATACCAAGACATACAGTTGCACCTGTACCTTCCATTCGTTCTGTTGGCGGTAAATCAAGAACATGTCCTATAAACCTTTTACGGGAAGTTGCTAACAATAAAGGATAGCCTAATTGTACAAGTGCTTCTAAATTCCTCATCACAACTAAATTGTCATCCATCGTTTTAGCAAAACCAATACCAGGATCCAGGATAATATTTTCATCCTTAACTCCGGCATTTTTAGCTATTGTAACGGATTCCATCAAATCTGCAATCATGTCTGGAATTAACTGATTATAGTTTTGATTGTCGCGATTATGCATAAGGATAATCGGTACACCATAGGCAGCTGCGACTTTCGCCATATCTTGATCCGCTTTTGCTCCCCATATATCATTTATAATCGTAGCACCTGCCTCAATGGCTTGCTTGGCTACTTCCGCTTTATATGTATCGATGGAGATAGGTACTTCAATCTCTTTAGACAACCTTTTTATAACGGGGATAACACGTTTCATTTCTTCCTCAGCCGTAACAATTGTTGATCCTGGTCTTGTCGATTCTCCACCAATATCAATAATGTCTGCACCTTGTTTGATCATCTCTTTTGCATGTTCTATAGCTTTTTCTATATCAATATAACGGCCGCCATCCGAAAAAGAATCAGGAGTTATGTTTAAAATGCCCATGATCATTGTCTTATCCTGAATGTTAAGTATATATTTCCCACATTTAATTTGCTGATGTTTCATTGTCATTTGTTTCATCTTTTTCAATCCTTTGCAACTCGTCTATACTTAATAGTTTCGTCCTATTGCTCTTATATAAATCATATAATTTTTGAATAATTACTCCATTTTTGCCGTCAAATTCATGTCCGTCAATATCTCTTATAGCTATAAGCTCTTGTGACGAGTTTGTCATGATCACTTCCCGGGAATTGAGCATTTGTTCTTTTCTAAAACAACCCTCAATTACAGGTATTTGAAGTATCTCTAAACATCTAATAACAAATTTTCTCGTAATTCCATTGAGAATTCCTGTTTCAAGAGATGGTGTATATACTCCATTCTCATCTCCCCAAAAAATATTTGAGACAATTCCTTCTGCAACAGAGCCGTGCTCAGTTAAAAAAATGCCATCTAGATCAGGGGTCTGAATAAGCTCCCTTTTCCCTAGAATATTATTCAAATAATGATGAGATTTAAGGCGGTAATTTCCTTCAGGAGTATTTCTCCTCAATTTTAGGATGATTGCCTTCTTTTCATTCACTTTAGCAGAAGGAGCCTTTCTTAAAAAACAAAGAATCGTTGGGTGATCATAATCTTGGAGAAGTTGTCCCACTTCCCCCTTACCAGCAGAAATATTTAAACGAACTGTAACATCCTCCGATTCACAACGATTAAGTGCGATCAACTCTTGAATAATTTCAAAAATCTCTTGCCTGTTTATGTTATAGGATATTCCTATCTCATCTATGGCAACTTGAAGACGGTCAAGATGATCATGTAATAAAAATGGAAAACCTTTATATACCCGGAACGTTTCAAATACACCTAAACCATAAAGAAAGCCATGATCAAATGGAGAAATCGTGGCTTCAGAATCTTTTATAAACTTTGAATTATGATAGATATACACTTGTTTAACTCTTTTCTACAGGTTTATATTGAGTAATAAAGTTCTTTAATAAGTCTTTTCCAAACGATGTCATGATCGATTCCGGATGGAATTGAACACCCTCTATCGGTAAAGTTTTATGTCGGATAGCCATTATTTCATTTTCCTCAGTCCATGCTGTTACTTCAAGGCAATCAGGTAATGTCTCATTCTTCACAATTAAAGAATGATAACGAGTTGCTGTAAAAGGATTTTCCATTCCCTTAAAAATAGTTTCTCCATTATGGTGCATTTCAGATGTTTTACCATGCATTAATCGATCAGCACGAACAACATCTCCACCAAAAACTTGAGCAATCGATTGATGTCCAAGGCAAACACCGAAAATCGGAATTTTTCCAGCGAAATGTTCAATAGCTGCCATGCTTATTCCTGCTTCATTTGGGCTGCACGGCCCTGGAGAAATCATTAAAAATTGTGGGTTTAACTCTTCAATTTCCGAAATGGTAATCTCATCGTTCCTTTTAACAACTAATTCCTCACCAAGCTCACCTAAATACTGGACTAAATTAAACGTAAATGAATCATAATTATCAATCATTAAAATCACTATACTCACCTCAGCCTAATATTTTCTCTTCTTTGCTCAACTCTATCGCTTTAACTAAAGCCTTTGCTTTCTTTAAGGCTTCTTTATATTCATAATCCGGATTAGAATCAATTACAATCCCTGCTCCGGATTGAACATACCCAAATCCGTCTTTCGCTACCATCGTACGAATAACGATATTTAATTCCATATCTTCATCATAGCCTATCCAACCTATTGAACCTGTATAAATCCCTCTTCTGGTAGGCTCAAGTTCTTCGATAATTTCCATCGTTCGAACTTTAGGTGCTCCTGTTATTGTACCACCTGGGAAGGTCGCTTTTATAATATCAGCATAATTTGCATCTTTTTTCATTGTTCCTTGTACATTAGAGACAATATGCATAACATGTGAATACTTTTCAATCACCATAAATTCATTAACATGAACAGAACCGTATTCACACACACGCCCCAAGTCATTTCTTTCTAGATCTACGAGCATAACATGCTCAGCTCTTTCCTTCTCATTATGAATAAGCTCGTTTGCCAGCATTATATCTTCTTGTTCATTTTTACCTCTAGATCGTGTTCCGGCAATCGGGCGTGTACTTACGAGATTTACTTTCTTTTTTACAAGTAATTCAGGTGAGCCGCTCACAATTTGCAGATCAGGAAAGTGGAGATAAGCCATATATGGTGAAGGATTTACTTTTCGTAATGTTTCATAAATCTTAAGCGGATGATTTTCTAATTGAAAATGCTGCCTTAAAGATAAATTGACCTGAAAAACATCACCTTGTCCAATATAATCCTTTATTGATTCTACTGCTCGTTTAAAAGCATCTTCTGTAAAGATAATGGGATCAGAGGCTTTAACCTGTTTCAAGTCGTTTTTGATTGCTACCTTCTGTACTGATGTCCACTTTTCCTTCATTTTTTTTAATTTTTCATGAGCTTTTTGAATTTGATCTTCTTGATAATAATGGGTAATTAACCATAATTTCGATGTATGATGGTCGAAAACTGCAATATCATCAAATAATAAAAAATATAAATCAGGAGTTTCTAAATCATCAACAGCAATTTCAGGTAGTGTTTCAAAATGTCGTACACAGTCATAACTAATAAAGCCAATAGCCCCACCTTGAAAATCAGGGAGATTCGGATCTGAGCTTGTATAATATTGCTTAAACCAATCTCTAAATAGATCAAGGGGTTTTCCTTCCAAAACAGTCATTTCATTATCCTTTGCGATAACCAGCTGTTCACCTTTCCCCTTGACTGTTGCAAATGGCTTAACACCCGCAATACTATATCTGCCTCCTCGTCCACTCTCTAAAAATGCATGTTTATCTTCATCTTTTGAAAGGTATTGATACTGGCTAAAAAAGTCGAGTGTATAATCAAAGTGTACACTTAAAGAGGTCCTTCTTTGCTGCATGATTTATTCGCTCCTTTAAACTCTTACTTACCATTTTACATAATTATAATCAAGAAATCATAAAATTTTATCTTTTTTGTAAAAGAATGTTTATTTATTAATTAGTATACAGCAGTCTCCTCAATAATATAAAATGACAGCCTAAAACTGCTGTATTGAAAAAGAGGTTGACCATAGTCAACCTCTTTACTCTGCTTATGTTATTAATCAAATTGATATAAAGGAGTACTTAGGTAACGCTCACCATTACTTGGGAGTACAGCTAATACCTTTTTCCCTTTACCAAGTTCTTTTGCCACTTGTAATGCTGCAAAAATTGCTGCACCTGATGAGATACCACCTAGAATACCTTCTTGACTTGCTGCCTTTCTAGCAGTTTCGAATGCTTCGTCATTTTTCACAGTGATGACTTCATCATACACATTTGTATTTAGGATATCAGGAACAAATCCTGCACCGATACCTTGAATTTTATGTGGACCTGGCTTCCCACCGGAAAGAACTGGTGAATCTGTTGGCTCTACAGCATAAATTTTAATTGAAGGATAGTTTTCTTTTAAAACTGATCCTGCACCAGTAATCGTTCCACCAGTACCGATACCTGCTATAAATGCATCAAGTTGATCTCCCATTTGTTCAACAATTTCTTTACCTGTTGTTAAACGGTGTACTTCTGGGTTAGCTTCGTTTTTAAATTGCTGAGGCATAAAATAACCATGCTCTTTTGAAAGCTCTTCCGCTTTACGGATAGCTCCTCCCATGCCTTCAGAACCAGGTGTTAACACTAGTTCAGCACCATATGCACGAAGTAAGTTTCTACGTTCCATACTCATTGTGTCAGGCATTACTAAAATGGCTTTTAAACCCTTTGCAGCAGCAACCATCGCTAAACCAATTCCAGTATTACCACTAGTAGGCTCAATAATTGTATCGCCCGGTTTTAAGTCACCTTTTTTCTCAGCAGCTTCAATCATAGCTAGACCGATACGATCTTTTACACTGCTACCAGGATTCATAAATTCTAATTTTAAATATACATCTGCACTATTATCATCAACAAGTCTGTTTAATTTTACAATAGGTGTTTCACCGATTAATTCATGAATAGAATTTGCAACGCGTGCCATACTTCTCTCCCCTATCCCGAGTAAATTTATTGGATTTATAAGTAATATAGCAATTTAATTCGAAATTGTCAAAACCTTTTGTGCTATTTGTACTATTTTTCCTTATTCTTCACCATAAAACCATGTAACTCCAACTTCATCCCATAACGGATCAACGGACACTTTGCCTTCCATTTGCTCTAAAGCAATTTGTCTGCGAATTTGCTCTTTTACATCATCAAAACTAAACGTCTGTCCCTCCATCTTTTCATGTAAAAGAAGAATTGCATACCCTGTATCTACTTCGACAGGTTCACTCCAATCTCCTTCCTTTAATTTTGGAGCTATTTCAAGATATGACTTTGGAACATACGTATCATCTGTTGAGATAAATCCTAAATCCCCACCGTAATTAGCTGTGAACTCATCGATCGAAGCCTCTAAAGCAAGAGCTTCAAAGCTTGAACCACCTTCTAATTCTTTAATAATGACTTTAGCCTCTTTCTCTGTTTTTACGACGATATGTGATAAATGATAAGATTCATCAATATCGTATAAATCCCTATTATCCTCATAGAATCTTTGGATATCTTTATCAGATACAGAAACATCACGTGTTAAAAGTTCCTCAAGTAAGATACTGTAGCGAATTTGTTTTTCCCAGTTTTCCTCATTAACAAATTGTTCTTCATCTAATGAGTTATACATTGATTTATAAACAGCGAGCTCTCTATCGATAACCTCTTCAGAGACAGTAATATTATATTTTTCAGCTAACTCTTCCACTACCTGAAGATTAATTAACTCTCTTAATGTATCTTTTCCATACCGGCTTTCCAGCTCAGCCATCCATTGCTCTCTAGTTATTATTGTCTCCCCGATCTTGGCAATTGTTTCATCGGTTACTTCATTATCAACCACCGGTATTGCTTCGGTTTTTCCTGACACAAAGTAGCCTATTGTTAGACAATTAATGATGACCAGGCCAAAAATAATGCCCCATAACACTTTACCGCTCAATTTCTCAACTCCCACTATGGCTATATCTTTATTTCTTTACTTACTTGATTCCCTTTTCAATTCTTCCAGGTCCTCTTTTGTTAAGAGGTATACTTCATTACAAAAATGACATTGTGCCTCAGCTTGTCCATCTTCATCAATCATTGCTTGTATTTCATCAGTACCTAAACTAACAATTGCATTTTCAATTCGTTCTTTTGAACATTGGCACTTAAATGCAACAGGTTGTTTTTCTAATACCTTGACATTTCCTTTACCGAGTACTTCTTCAAGTATTTCTTCAGGCGTTAATCCTCTTTGAATTAACTTAGAGATTGGCTCAACCTCTCCAAGCCTCTTTTCAATTTCAGTGATGGTTTCATCATCTGTACCAGGAAGTAATTGAATAATAAAACCACCTGAGGCTAAGATCGTATTATCAGGGTTTACAAGAACACCAACACCTACAGAAGATGGAACTTGTTCAGAAGTAACTAAATAATATGTAAAATCTTCTCCTAATTCACCTGATACAATCGGTACTTGCCCTGAAAAATGGTCTTTTAACCCAAGGTCTTTTACAATCGTTAAATTCCCTTGAGTCCCCACAGCCCTAGCCACATCTAGTTTTCCCTTTTCATTAAGATCAAAATGAGTTTGAGGGTTTGTTACATAGCCTCTTACTTCTCCTTTAGAATTACTATCAACAATAATGACACCAATTGGGCCGCCGCCTTCAACCTTAATTGTCAGTTTTGCATCACCCTTTAACATTGAACCAAGCATAACTCCTGCAGTCATGGATCTGCCCAATGCTGCTGAAGCAGTTGGCCAAGTTTGATGTCTTTTTTGTGCTTCGGAAATGGTCTCAGTTGTTCTTGCAGCATAAGCTCTTACCTGGTTATTAAATGCAATGGCTTTAATTAAATAATCTGTCATAAATATTTACTCCCTTTCAAAAAGTACTATAATCACTTTCATTCACTCATTCCACATTACGTTTATAGATTAGTTGCAGGCCTCGCAGTGTTAAGAAAGGATCTACAATATCAATACAATCTGATTCTTTGGCAATGAGGGTTGCAAGGCCGCCAGTTGCTATAACTTTCGGGACCTCCTTAGATTGTTCCTTCATTCGCTTTACAATACCCTCTACTTGTCCTACATATCCATATAATATCCCTGACTGCATTGCACTAACTGTATTTTTCCCAATAATGTGATCAGGGCGTGTAATTTCGATTCTTGGCAATTTTGCTGCCCGTGAATAAAGAGCTTCCGTAGAAATATTTATTCCCGGGGCAATAGCTCCACCCATATATTGCTTATGTTCATCTATATAACAATATGTAGTTGCTGTACCAAAATCCACAATGATAAGTGGGCTACCGTAGTCTTGGATACCCGCAACTGCATTTACAATCCGGTCTGCTCCAACTTCTCTAGGGTTTTCATATTTAATATTGAGTCCTGTTTTTATTCCAGGTCCTACGACTAACGGCTTTATATCGAAATATTTACTGCACATTCTTTCTAGTGCAAACATAATAGGAGGGACAACAGATGAAATAATAATCCCCTCAATTTCTTGAAAAGATATGCGTTCATGTTCAAAAAGATTTTTAATAAGCATGCCAAATTCATCTTCAGTCTTATTACGGCTAGTCTCAATTCTCCAATGATGTTTTAATGTATCTTGACCATATA
This sequence comes from Metabacillus sp. KJ11-3, assembly GCF_055808295.1. Taxonomy (NCBI): domain Bacteria; kingdom Bacillati; phylum Bacillota; class Bacilli; order Caryophanales; family Bacillaceae; genus Metabacillus; species Metabacillus sp. KJ11-3. The sequence goes on from NZ_CM147865.1 coordinate 4,453,882, forward strand.
CCCCTAAGACGGTATTTGTATTTCCAACGTCCAATACTAAAATCATAAGAATCACCACTTTGTCTTGTTCTATTTTTCAATACCGTATTATTTTATCACAAAGTACCTTGACTTCCATATTCGTAGGTCACTTGCAAAATAAAAGCATTTTTATGTACTTATACAAATAAAAGACCGATGACAGATGTCACCGATCTATAGGCTAGAAAAGTTATTTATCAGAAGAGTTATCCTCTTCTTTTTTTGTATGAATGTTGACTTTTATATCCTCTGATTTCTCTTCTTTGTCGTTATTAACAACGACAGGACGATCAGGGAGTTTCCCTGTTTCAACAAGGCTTGAAATTTGAGCCGCATCAAGTGTTTCCACTTCTAACAACGTTTGAGCAACAAGCTCTAGCTTTTCGCGGTTTTCTGTTAGAATTTGACGAGCTCTTTCATATGATTCCTTAATGAAACGTTGGATTTCCATATCAATTTCATGAGCGATCGCATCACTGTAGTTTTGTTCATTATGAAGATCTCTTCCTAAGAACACTTGACCACCTTGTGATTGGCCAAATTGTAATGGTCCAAGCTTTTCACTCATTCCATATTCAGTTACCATTTTTCTGGCAATATTTGTTGCTCTTTGGAAGTCATTATGTGCACCTGTACTTACTTCACCGAAGATAATTTCTTCAGCAACACGGCCGCCAAGCAGTCCTGTTATCTTATCGAGTAATTCAGGTTTAGTCATGAAGTAACGATCTTCTTTTGGAAGCATAACAGCATATCCACCAGCTTGACCACGAGGGACGATTGTTACCTTGTGTACCATATCCGCTTCATCTAAAACAACACCAATAATTGTGTGTCCCGCTTCATGATAAGCAACAATATTTCGTTCCTTCTTAGAGATAACACGACTCTTCTTCGAAGGTCCGGCGATAACGCGATCAGTTGCCTCATCAAGGTCCGTATTATCGATTTTCTTCTTATCTTGTCTAGCGGCTACTAGAGCTGCTTCATTTAATAAGTTTTCTAAATCTGCACCGGAGAATCCAGGTGTACGGGCAGCAATTGCTTTTAAGTCAACAGATTCATCAAGTGGTTTATTGCGGGCATGTACTTTAAGTACCGCCTCACGACCATTTACATCTGGGCGATCAACTGTAATTTGACGGTCAAATCGTCCCGGACGAAGTAATGCAGGATCTAAAATATCAGGTCTATTTGTTGCAGCGATAATGATAATTCCTTCGTTTGCTCCAAAACCATCCATTTCAACAAGCAATTGGTTCAATGTTTGCTCACGTTCATCATGGCCGCCACCTAAACCAGCTCCACGTTGACGTCCAACAGCATCAATTTCATCAATGAAAATAATACATGGTGCATTCTTTTTCGCATTCTCGAATAAATCACGAACACGAGAAGCCCCGACACCGACAAACATTTCTACGAAATCAGATCCGCTGATGGAGAAGAAAGGGACTCCAGCTTCACCGGCAACGGCTCTTGCAAGTAATGTTTTACCTGTTCCCGGAGGTCCATTTAAAAGAACACCTTTTGGAATTCTTGCACCTAACTCCGCGAATTTTCGAGGGTCTTTTAAGAATTCAACAACCTCTACAAGTTCTTGTTTCTCTTCATCTGCACCCGCTACATCCTTAAACTTAACTTTTTTCTTTTCCTCACTGTAAAGCTTAGCTTTACTTTTCCCGAAGTTCATAACACGGCCGCCACCGCCCTGAGCTTGGTTTAATAAGAAGAAGAAAAGGATAAAAATAATGACGAATGGAATGATGGATGTGAAAAATGTTACCCATCCACTTGTTTCTTCTGCTGGAGCAATGTTCAATTTCTGAACATTGTTTGCATCAGCAGCCTTGTCAACGCGATCTAGCCCCTGTTCAGTTGGTATATATGTTAAAAAGGTTTCGTCTTCATCATAACCCTTCATTTTACCTCTAACTTCAAATACACCTCGAACCGGCTGTACGGTCATTTCTGAGACATTTCCACCATTCAAGTCTGAAATGAACTCATTATACGTTATTTGCTCTGTTTTAGGATTAGCACCTGTAAAAAAGCTAACAACCCCAATGATGACTAAAAATATAAGTAAATAAAATATGGTATTACGGAAGATCCGATTCATTCCTTACCTCCTCCCACAGTAAACACAACTATTTTAAATAGTATCATAGAAAATCATGGTAATACAACAAATTAGAATACTGATTATTTTTGATAAATCTCAGGCTTTAACACACCGATATATGGAAGGTTTCGATATTTTTCAATATAATCCAATCCATAACCAACAACAAATGCATCTGGTACTTCAAATCCAACATAATCTGCATTAATATCGGCTTTTCTACCTGTTGGCTTATCAAGTAATGTAACAATTTTAATCGATTTCGCCTTACGATAGCGGAATAGTTTAACTAAATAACTTAATGTTAAACCACTATCAATGATATCCTCGATAATAAGAATATCTCTTCCTTCTACTGAAGTATCCAAATCCTTAATAATCTTTACTTCACCGGAAGAAACTGTGGATGTACCATAACTTGAAACATCCATAAAATCCATTTCCAAGTATGTATCAATGTTTTTTAAAAGATCACCCATAAAAGGCATTGCACCTTTTAAAACACCAATTGCAAGTGGGAAACTGTCTTTATATTCCTCTGTTAAGACCCTTCCTAGCTCTTTTACTTTTTCCTGGATTTGCTCAGTTGTAACTAAAATTTCTTGAATATCTTGTCTCATTATTGTGCGCCCCCTAGAAGATTAGCTTCTAAATTCTAATACAATACATCTATCCCCATCGTCATTCCCGGCTTCTAAATTTGATTTTTTGAGACCTGGAATCCAAAGGATATTCCCTTTCCCATCTTCTACGATCGGCCAAGAATTTCGGCTATGTAATGGAATTTTTTCATCAATAAATATATCTTTGACTTTTTTCCTGCCGTTCATGCCTTTCAATTTAATTTTATCTCCCTGTTTTCTCGTACGAACGATTAAAGGCTCCGTTAAATCTCTTTCACTCAGCAGAAAAATATCGTTTCCTTTTTTTGCTTTTGGAATCTCCTGAGCTACATGACAAGATATACTATACCCATTTGGAAGTTTAACCACAGAGGGAATTTCAAGTACATGACAGTATTCTCTACCTTCATCATGTTCAAAAGTAAACAAACATGTCTGATAGGATTTTATCACTTTAAGACCGTTTGGATAATCTAGTGACCCTGAAGGATGTTCCTGTGAGAGCAAAGATTGTACGCTCTCGATATGTATTGAAGAAAGGGAAGATGGAATATTTTCATATAGATAGTTTAATATTAGTTTAATCCCTCTTCTTTGTAAAGGCAAAGGTAGGCTTAGAAACCCTTTGATATCCATTTCAACAACGATTTTTTCTTTCCTTTTGATTACTGTATTCATGTTTTTTTCAGTTAATGCATGTAAATACGTTTCATCCTCCAGTAAGGTTTCACTAAAATACTGAAATTTTTTATGAACTAGCGGATTTTCCTGTTTTAAAAAGGAAGCACGTATTTTCTAAATCTATTTCTTGTGTAATCTGTACTTTCATTGCTGGGATCAAACCTGGGCATTAAGTTATTCTTATTGCAATAATTAAGGATTTGTTGCTTGGAGAATTCTAGTAACGGTCTAATGATGTACCCATTATGAAATGGTCTCACCCGTTTGATACCAGCTAAAGCATCACCCGTATTACCTCTAACCATTCTCATGAGAATGGTTTCAACCTGATCATCACCATGGTGGCCTAATGCCAAGTATGGTGAATGATACTTATCCATAATCTCTTTAAAAAAACGATATCTGCATTCTCTAGCTGCTACTTGTGAGCTCAATTGATTCTGTTTTGCATATGCTTTAACATCAATTTGGTGTGTTTCACAGATAATTCCCCGCTCATTACAGAATGCTATAACAAATTCCATTTCTGCCTGAGATTGTTCACCTCTAAACATATGGTCAACATGAGCAGCCACTACAGTTAAATCCAATTTCTCCCTATGTTTGTAAAACATATCGAGTAATGCTAAAGAATCAGGTCCTCCTGAAACACCAACAACGATCGTTGATCCCTTTTTAATTAGTTGCTGTTGTCGAATCAGGATTTCTAAATTTTCCACCTTTTTCCCCTCTTTATACGATATTCCTCAATGTATTTTCATATATTAATCCTACCATTATTTTATCTAAAATAACAAAAAAGAAGGTCCAGTTCACATATTCAACATATTTTCACCTGAAAAAATAACAGGATCTAGTTTTTATAAGAGAACATGATAAACATATAAGGAATAAATGACACAGACTCCTATTAAAATCACGACTGTTTCAAAAAAATAATTGGCTTTCTTTTTCTTCTTTTTCACTTGTTGCCTTGTCTGATGTGTATGGGCTTTCGGACGACTTGATTTAGGAGAACTCTGCTTTGGAACTTTTGACTTATAAGAGTTTGAAGACGGACTCCCTTTACTTGCTTTCACAGAAAGCAACTGGATAAAATCAGCCTTCATTTCCCCTGCACTAATGTATTTCCCCATTAAAGCCTTTTCCAAAACATCCTGATATTTAACTAAAAAAGCGTGTTGTCGTATTTTTTCGGTTAGCTGACCTTTCCCATCACGATCACTGACTTTTTTAAAACGTTTTGGATAAGCAGCATTCACCATAATCATCGCAACTGAAAACAAATCATATGTTGGCTCTGCCTTTCGATTTCCCATTCCCCAATAACCTCGGTCAAAAAACTCCGTAAATTCTTTTATAGACCTGCCCTGTTGTGTTGTTCCACCTACATCTATACATCTAATTCTCGGCGGAGGACCTGAAACAATTAAATTTTCCGGTTTTAAATCTCCGAATACCCATCCTTCTTGATGAAGTTTTTCTAAATTAGTTAAAAGCTGAAGAGTTAGTACTCCTGCCCATTCTATCCCTCTTTGCTCAGTAAACTCAAGGAAGTTATTACCTTGTACATATTCCATTACATAAAATGAAACTAACTTTTGAGAGTTATGAACCCAATCGTCCACATCAAGTAAAGAAGGTCCAAGTAAAGTACCTTGGACCTTAGAGAAATGTTTAAGTACATTTACCTCAGATGTAATTGACATGTTGTTTTCACTAAGTTTGATTGCTACGTTCCCTCTTTTACTATCTGCCAAATATACATTACCCGTTGCACCTTGTCCTAAGGCCCTAATGATTGTATAACGCTCCTGATTCCATTTGCCTGTAATAATTGAACCAGATGCTAGGTTACATACTTGATTCATCGTAATACTCTTCTTCATTTCTTAATAAATTTCTAAGGGAACGTTTCTTCTTAAATTGCTGTATAGCCTCTCTAATCGCCGGACCAGTTGGTGTAATACCTCCTGTTGATAATTTAGGAAAGATGGATGATAAAGATTCAAGCCTAGGAGTCCAATCAAGTACCCTTTCTACGTCATCCTTTTTCCCAGGAAATACTGAAACTGAAAAACGATTATCCCCTATTCTTGAATTTAAACTAATAGATAGATCCAGCAGGGCTTCTTTCACTGTTGGAAGTTTCGGCTTCATACTGGCACTAGTATCAACTAAAATAAGAATCTCAAGGCTTGTAGTTTCACCCAGTTCATCTACTACTTCCATTACTTCTCCTCTTTTTTCTGGTGGTAATTCTTCCATCGATGTATGTTTGCCTAAAATTTGTTGAAGTTCTTTATTTACTACACCCTGGAGAGTTTGTGTCATTGCCTTTCTTGTCACATGTTGAACTGTTTGTGAAAGTTGGTGAGCATAGACAATTTGATGCACACCTCCACCTGACATAGCAATTCCTTCTACCTCTTGAAGAGATTCCTGATCTATTACATTTTCTTCTAATACACCAATTACATTAACAGTAATACCCTGCTCTTGTGCTAGAGCAGCCATCGCAATCGGATCTTCCCCATGATTTGAACAACCATCTGTAATTAATAAGATTTGTTTTAAATGACCCTTTTCCATACTTACCCTCCTAGAGAGATGTTGCAGTCTCCTGAATTTTCCCCATGTCCATTGCTACACCGACATATACATAGAAATACTATTATCATACTCGCCAGGAGGGTTTTATTTTATACTTCTTATCCTATTTTCTTCGATGAAACAGGAATACTTGCCCATTTTGGTGTATTATGCTCAATGGCTGATACCACAACTGTCATATCATCTTCTATCTTTCCAGATCTCGTTCTAATCACTTCTTCCATGATGAGATCTGCAATTTCTTGTGGATCAGTTGTTTTCATTTCACTTATTTTTCTTTTCATCCATAAATCATGGTTTTCCACATGCTTTGGTCCTTCAAAAATACCGTCGCTCATCATAATAAGCAGATCTCCGGCCTTTAGTTTTTCACCTACCACATCAACATCAAAATCATCAATGATTCCCATAGGTAAATTACTTGATTGAATCTTTATTATTTTATCTCCTCTCTTTACAAAGCTTGGGGTTGAACCAATCTTTAAGAATTTACTACTTCCATCCTGCAAATCAACGATTGCTAGATCAAGAGTCGAAAAGATTTCATCAGTTGTTCTTAGTGACAAGATTGAATTAATTGTTTTAATTGCCACCTTCTCTTCAATACCTGATTGCAGGATTTTTTGTAGAAGCTTAATGGTTTCATTGCTTTCAAAATGGGCCCTTACCCCATTTCCCATTCCATCACTTATCGCGACAGCAAATTTACCTACACCTAAATCAATCATGGAATAACTATCCCCGGATACTAGTCCTCCTCCTTTAGCTGCATGTGCAACACCTGTTTCAATTCGGTATTTTTTTGCTGAACCAAATGAAACATGACAATATCCATTTGGATAATTTGCACATTCTTCTTTTTTAACAATGATGGATTCCTCCAAAATATCTGAAAGCATTGGAGCAATAATTTTTTCACATTCTCCATGTCCATTACAAAACGGAATACTCATTTCAATATCTACATTCCCTTGTTCCAGACTAAAAATATCAACATTCACAATCTCAATTCCAAAGTTTTGTAATGCATCTAAAATTTGTTCTTCTTGTACAAAATGATTTTCCCTTTCTCTTTTAATTTCCTTCGAGAGGTCTCCCATTACATTTGAAACACCTAATAATTGTTCAGCAACCAACCGCCTGCTTTCTTGCACCTCTTTCTTTAACTTTTGGTTTGCTTGAAAATAATTAATCTCCTGCTCAATGGTCTCCTCTACTTTATTTGCCTTTGAACAATGCCTATCAAATTCCTTCCTTAATTTCATGTTGGATTTATACGTATTTTGTTTATTCTCATGCATAATGCTTTGCATTAAATCATAGGTTTTATCAAAGTTCTCAACCCAACACTTCTCTTTTTTAAAACAATGCTGACAGGTGCTTTCTGTAATACTGCTTAAAAATAAATCGGTCTCACGTTCTTCACTATCATCTTGTTCATCCTTATCATAGAACGTAGCAAAGCTTTCTGATAACGCATGGAAAACTTGAGAAAATTGCTCAACCCTATGAGCTGTAACATCACGAATTTTTCGGACATACTGCTGTTGTTCCTGGGCGTGCTCACTTGTCCCGGGTATATGCTTAGCTAATCTCGCTGTAACCGCCTTAGGAGTTAGTAAAAACAGCAAGATTGCAATCATTGATTCTAGTAATGTTGTCATCAAATCAGCTGAACCTTGTCCATATAAAGAAATCAATACTGATCCAACTAATAGTCCTATCGCCGTTCCAATTTTTTTCCTTCACGTAAAAGTCCCCCCAGTAATCCCGAGAAAGCTAATAAACTCATATGATATAAATTTCCGACGTTTGCCAGACTGAGAATTAATCCCGTCACAACCCCAACCGTACAACCAATACTTGAACCACCGATAAATGCAAACAAGAGAACAATATATCGTGAGAAAATATGCTCTGCTTGAAGATTTTGAAATGATACCCCGACAAGCCCAGTCATAACTGAAGCAAGGAGAATCATAATACATATGATCTCTTCGACTTTTAACGATTGTTTATATTTACGTGCAGATATCAATGGAATACTTTGAAGAAAAATCAATGTCAAAATAAATGAAAGTCCTGACTCTACTCCCGCCATCATATAGTCATATAGCATTAACTCTGTTTTTATTGCAAAAAAGTAAGCTAGTCTAGTTATCGCTACCGTTCCAAAAATAACAAAAGGAAGGACTTTTAATTGATCCTTAAATAAAGAAGAAACGAGTCGATTTAAAATCAGAAAACCGATGATTGAAATTGTAATTACTAAAGCAACTTGAAAGGAAATCGTTAATCCTCCAGCAATAAGCGATAACCCCGCTAACAAGGCCTTGTCCCTTTTCATTAGTAGAACTGCTCCAAAAAACGGAAGAGCAAATGGCAGTACTTCCGAAAGAATAATAGCCCGTCCTAATAAAAAACCGATCAATCCATAAATAATTCCTTTGTGTAAGAGGAAAAGCTGGATTCTAGATGAAATTCGATGGAAGAATCGATTAACCACCTGTTGGGTTTTTTCCATCCCCAATTCCGATATTGGTTCCATTAACCTTCTTTCTACTTTTTCCATTTTCATTCCCCCACTTATTCATGTTGCTTGTAATTATAGCCAAGCTTATGACAGGAATTTGTCAAAAGAAGGTAGAGTATCTAAAGAACTGTTCGACTGTTTTTGAAAAAAGCGACAAATATCTAAATGAATAGTATTTTTTTCAGCAAGTCTTTCGTCAAATTTGTGTGAAACCTGTAATGTCGAGTCAAGAATAGTCAAAAGATAATTGGAATAGTATGAGCATTAAATGGGTAGGGTAAAAACTATTCTTTGATTAAGTTCTATATATGGGGATTAGTTGAATCTCTTGGCATGATGGTTGAACTACTGGAGATGTTAGTTGAATTTATTAATAATTATGATCGAAATAAGTTTTTCACATAACAAAAAAACTAGCTGCAGAACGCAACTAGTTTCTTCATTGATGACCCGTACGGGATTCGAACCCGTGTTACCGCCGTGAAAGGGCGGTGTCTTAACCGCTTGACCAACGGGCCATATTTTTTCTATGGTAGCGGCGGAGGGAATCGAACCCACGACCTCACGGGTATGAACCGTACGCTCTAGCCAGCTGAGCTACACCGCCATAGTTTTTAAAAACGCTCCCTTGTTTAAAGCATGTTCGTCATGTCTCTTCCAGACACATTCCTCACCAGCCTACACGGAAGAAAAATCAGGATGTTTACGGCTCGCTCTAGCCAGCTGAGCTACACCGCCATAGTTTTAATAATGCTCCTTGTTTAAAAGCACAAGATTTATAATACAATCGATTTAGGTTTCCTGTCAATATAAATTTCAAAATTAAGCATATAAAAAAGGAAAACATATCAATCATGTTTTCCTTACTCACAAAATGTATATGAAAGCAGCAAGCTATCCTCTTCTAGCCCCACGACCACCACGTTTTGATTCGGTATTACGTTTTAATGAAGCTAGACGATCTTCACTATCTTTTAAGAAACGATTCATTTTTTGTTCAAAGTTCTCTTTGTTATTACTATTATTGCGGAAATCATTCCCTCTTGATCTCGGGCGGTCTGAATTTCTTGGGCGTTCCGGACGTTGAGGACGCTCTGGACGGTCAATGGCCTTTTTAATAGATAAACCAATTTTCCCATCATTTTCAACATTAATAACCTTAACTGTAACTTCATCTCCGACTTTTAAGTGATCATTAATATCTTTCACATAATTATCGGCTACTTCACTAATATGAACGAGACCTGTGGATCCGCCTGGTAACTCCACAAACGCTCCAAAATTAGTAATGCCCGTCACTTTACCCTGTAACTTGCTGCCAACTTCAATCGACATAAAAATAATGCTCCTCCTTAAACAGATAAAAAATCATTCGAACCTTTATTATATTATACATAAATAAAAAATCCAGTGTCAACAAGGCTACTCTTTTATGTTAAAGATGATCTCATTATCATCAGATAAGAAATAGTCTCGTCTAGCAATCTTTGCAATATACTCATCATCATTAAGTTTTACAATTTCTTCTCTTAATAAATTTTCTTCTTTTTCCAAGCCGGCTAATTCTTCTTCCAGCTTTTCTTTTTGTTCATTTTTTTCATTTATGGCTGAAGATTGACTAAATAAAGTGGTCACTATAACAGAAGAAGTGACGATGACTATTATCCCAAGTAATAATAGCCGCCGAAATAAGCCTCTTTTACGCCTTTTGGAAATTTGCTGTTGTCTCTCTTGCTCCATTGCATATTGTGATTGTAGTTCAGTAATTTTCTTCGATCTTTCGAGACTCATTTTTCTCCTCCTTACTTCTTTGTTAAACGTTGCCACCACAATTTTAGGTTATTAAGTGTATTCTTGATTTTATTTAGATATCCTGCTAATTTGTAAAGAATTCTTGTAATAAATTGCCTTATCTGTAGTGGAACCAGTTTCCATAAAAGCCTTCCTACCCATTTTAAAGGGGCTAGTAAAATTTTAACCAAAGAATATACAAATTGAAAAGCCCATTTTAATAAATTCCATATAACTTTGACAATTCCAAGTACAATCACGATGATAAGTTGTATCAATGCTCGTATAGGCTGAACAAGCAAAACCTGTCCGATCTTCTTGATTATGTTGTATAATCGGATGCTTGTCTGAATGAAATATTCCAGAAGCTTCAAATAGAGTTGTTTAAGCAGTCCCTGGTATGCCGCATACCCACAGAGTAAGGCAAGGAAGATATAAATCCTTAGTTCCCCTTCATTTACAAGTAACAAAAGATAAAATAATATTAGGCCTTGAACAACCCAAAACATAAAGTCATTGATAAAAACAACCCACCTAGCTCTCAATGGCCGCTTCAAAAAGCGACCATATGTGTCTAGAGCTACACCTATCCAACTACCCATTCCTACCATCGCAAGCATAGTGTAAAACTGTGTTGTTAAACTCATTTAAATAACTTGCTAAAGAGTCCTTTAGCTTTCTCCGATTGCTGTTCATCCAAGTAAATTAGATCAAATATTCTACTACCTTTTATAGATACGATTCCTTTATCAACATCTAAGTTTTTCATTTGAAGGTTTTGACCACGAATTGCTAAGGCCCCCATAACCGTATCCAATAAGAATTCCTCGCTATCAAAGCTTTCAACCTGTTTTACACCGGTGATCTCTATTAACTTTCTGCCTCGCATGATCACATCATGCTCTTGAATCGTACCTTTATGTCCAGATGCATGATTTTCATAGTATTGGCTCATATTCTACCTCCGAATTCTAATAAAGGATTTTCCTTTACATGTGTATGATCCTTCAATTCGGTTTAGAACAAGCTATATGAAATGCGTAAGGCACCCGATTATCGGCGACAAGCATAAGACGAGTAGGAATAGAAGGTGCTCTTTACCTTCAATTCCTACTTGGCTTATGACTCGAGCCGATGGCGCCTGGAGCTAGACACCAACACTAAGTAAGATATTTTACATTTCTATCGTACAAATTCGGAAGCGCCTTGACCAGACTAAGGCAGATATGAAAGCAACCACTTAAAAAGAATCTTGCTCAACCTTCTCTTCCTTCACCACTCGATAAAGGTTTGTCGCTTCTTCTTTTCTTGTTGTTTCCTTTAAGTCTTCAATAACAACTGTCACCAGTTTTTGTCCAAAGCGGATCATCAACTCATCACCAATTTTCACATTGGAACTGGCTTTACCCGGCGTCCCGTTTATGGATATTCTCCCTTGATCTGCTACTTCCTTAGCTAATGTTCTTCGTTTAATTAACCTTGATACCTTTAAGAATTTATCTAACCTCATCTTCTATCCCTCATCCTTTATCTAATTTCTTTGCTTCATTCCAATAATGATCCATCTCTTCTAAAGACATGTTTTGGAGTTGTTGATTATTCTCAATTGCCATCTTTTCTATATACCCAAATCGATCATAAAACTTCACATTTGTTGAAGATAGAGCTTCTTCTGGTTCAATTTTATAGTGTCTTCCAACATTTACAAAAGCGAATAAAAGATCACCAAACTCCTTCATGATGAACGATTGATCTTTATTCACAGCAATTTCATCTTCAAATTCTTTTAACTCCTCTTTTACCTTTTCCCATGCACCATCCACTGACGGCCAGTCAAAGCCGATCTTCGCCGCCTTCTTTTGCAAATGAAATGCTTTAGATAGTGCCGGAAGAGAAGATGCAACAGCATCCAGTATTGATTGCTCTTCTCTTGTGCCCTTCTCTTTCTTCTTTATTTCCTCCCAATTAGCCAGGACTTCATCTGAATCAGTAACAGATTGTTGACCAAAAACATGGGGATGACGACGAACCATTTTTTCAGCTACACCTTTAATCACATCATCAATGGAGAACATACCTTCATCCTCGCCAATTTGGGCATGAAGCACAACCTGTAATAACACGTCTCCCAGTTCTTCAATGATATGATCAATATCATCCTTATCGATCGCCTCTAATAATTCATAGCATTCTTCTATAAGATATTTTTTCAATGATTGATGTGTTTGTTCTTTATCCCATGGACATCCGTTCGGTCCTCTTAATTCCGCAATAATATGACGGAAGGAGGAAAATTGGTGGTAAAGAATTGTGTCATCCTTAACAGGTGGTATATAAACACTTGTTAAATTATTAATAGTTGTTTCACGATCTAATTCATAAAGCTCAATTTCCTTCAATTCCTGTAGACTACTGCCTGCAGCTGTGACAATTTTGATTTTATAATGATCAGGTAGTTGCTCCATAAGTGTAAGCTTTACCTCAGAAGCTATCATTTGATCATAAACTTGAGTGATAATAACATGTCCCTTCAGCTGTAGCATCTCTTTTCTTAAATCAAATGCATCAACAAGCTGAAATCCTTCTACAGGATCTATTTCTAATGCTTGAAAAGTGGAATCCAGAAAACTTTGTCCACCTTCAATCTTAATTATATATCCTTTTTTTCTTCCTTCTTTTAAAAGAAGCTGAACTGTTTTTTCAGCAACAAGTGGATGACCAGGCACGGCATAGATGATATTCATTTCATTTGCTTTTGTAAGAAGCGTATCCACAATAGTTGTATAAACATGATCAAAATCATCATGCTGCTCATAAATGGCATCAAAGGACTCAAAATGTAATTGATCCCTAAGCTCAGATATAACAGGGTGTTCCTTTGTTCGTAAAAATAGATGTTCCGATTGAGTTAACAATCGATACACACCATATGGCAGCTGATTCAGATCTCCTGCACCAAGCCCTACAATTGTAATTGTTTTTGTCATCTATGTACCTCATTTCTATTTAAAAAGTTTCTTTACTACAGGAATATATTGAATCTCTGAATGTGAGAATACTTTCATTTTTAAAATTAAAACGATATAAACAACTCCACCAATGAATACCCCAATTAGTGAAATGATCATTGAGTGTGCACGAGTTTCAGGTCCAACATATGCCAGCCCTAGTTTAAGAGTAATGGCCATAATAATAATCGCCATTCCTATTTGAACAGTTGTTCTTAAGTAAGGAAAAGAAAAACCTTTCACTTTAATGAATATCATCATGACCAAAGCAACAACAAAATATGCTACAAGACTTGATATCGCGGCTCCCGTCACATCATACTTGGGAATTAACATGATATTCCCAAGATATTTAAAGGACACGCCGATTACAACCGCTATTGAAGGTACAAATGTGTACCCTAAACCTTGTAAAACAGCAAACATTGTTAGGCATATGGATGTAAATAAAATAGATCCACTTAAAATCATCAGTACTTTTGAGCCTGAAATATCTTTAAAAAGCATCATGTTAATAGGATCTATTAAGGCTATTAATCCTCCCGCCGCGCCGGCACCAATAACTAAGCATAATTTCAAGGAAAGCTGCAACTTTTCCTTTATAAAATCCTCATTTTGCTGCATTTTTGCTTGAGCAATAGCTGGAACAAGTGATAATGCGAAGGACGTTGCCACCACTGTACCTAGTTGAATTAACGGTTGTCCCCTGTCATATACTCCTTTTGCTACTTTTGCCATCTCCTCACCTGTGCCATTATGAAGAAGTAAAGCATATAAATGCAGGGCATCGACTAACTGAATGAGAATAAGCAACAAGCTAGTAATCCCAAAGCTAAAACTATATTTAAGTAACGTTAATACAATTTCACTAGCTTGAATTGATGCTGATAGATTCCAATGTAATCTTCTTTCCTTTTTGTTTCGTCTCCATAAGAAAAGAAGAATGGATAATCCCGCTATACTTCCCATTACAGATGATACCAATGCTCCCCAACCTGCTGTATAGAGATCATACCCAAAATGAATGAAAAAATAAGAGCTTATTAAAATAAAAGAAACTCGAAATCCCTGTTCTACCACTTGAGATACTGCTGTTGGTTGCATATTCTGCTCAAATTGAAAATAACCCCTTAGTATGGAAACAAAAGGAACCAACAAGAATGAGAAAGAAGAGATCTCAATAAGAGGAGCTAATTTTGCATCTCCCATTATTTTTGAGATAGGATGCGAATATATGTATAGAAGAAAAAACAATGCCAACCCAAAGATCGTTAAGTATATCATAGCAATGGACATTATTTTTGAACGATCCTGCTCCGATTTTCCGTGGCCTAAATCACTCATTACTTTTGATATCATAACAGGGAAACCGGAAGTTGCTAACACCACACTCATCCCATAAAATGGATAAACTTGCTGATAAATATAAAAGCCAATATCCCCTACAATATTTTGATAAGGAACACGGTAAGCTGCACTTAATATTTTTGTTACTAACCCTGCAATTGTCAGGATGAAAACACCACGCAAGGCAATGTTCATATGATCTTTTTCGATGTTCATTCTATCCCCTCTCAAACATCCTCTATTAGCAATTATAGCATATATCAAAAGCGCAAGCGCCTTGATCAGACCAACCGTACCTATTTTTCAAGTACATAAAAAAGGTAGCGAAAATCCGCTACCTTTTCCTCTTATTGCTCCATTTGGCGAGCTAAAAACCCTGCAGCTGTTTCCACTGCCTTGTGTTCAACCTCTCCAATTGATTGCTCTTTAGAAAGGATGATAACTGCTCCAATTGGATCTCCATTTGCAACGATTGGCCCAATTGTATATGACTTAATATCTTCGCTTAAACCTTCAACGATTTGGATGTCTCCTGCATCAGTTTTTAAAACTGAATTTCTTTCTTCCATAACCTGCTCGACAATGTCACTAATGTTCTTGTTTAAGTATTCCTTCTTCGATCCTCCAGACACAGCTATGAAAGTGTCTCTATCACAGATTAATACAGGATGTCCCAAACTATCGTATAAGGCATCGGCATATTCTTTAGAGAAATCGCTTAGCTCGCTGATCGGTGAGTATTTCTTTAGAATGACTTCTCCATCGCGATCCACAAATATTTCTAAAGGATCTCCTTCACGAATTCGTAAGGTTCTGCGTATTTCCTTTGGAATAACTACACGACCTAAATCATCAATGCGACGAACAATACCAGTTGCTTTCATCTTATGTTGCCTCACTTTCATCGGATGATAGGAAATTGATGATTGTTGTTACTATCCTGCCGTAAGTATAAAAATAAGAACTGTTTATGACAGGAGTTTCTTTTATGTAACAATCATCGTTTGTTGAAATTAGTATCCTTCACCAATCGTGTAATATACATCCTCAATCGGATTTTTTAGGAGAAAATGAAAAGCAACTAATAATAATCGCCTATTAACTCTTTTTTTAAACTTATTTTGCTGAGATTTCTTCTTTTTTCACTTGTGAAAGACCATTTAAAAGATCTGTAATGATCGCCAACCATTTTTCAACGCCAAGACCTTTTGTATTGACGGTTAATTTTAATCTGCTGCCTTCCATTCCTAAACCGACAATGCGAGGGTATTTATTGCTTAAATCAAACAGCTTTTGTCCATCAATTTGGTTACTTGCCTCTTCTTCTATAAGCATCATTATTGTTTCTTTATCTTGCTTGATAAGTTCAACTCGTTCTTGAATAGCAAAAACCTTAATTCTTGCAATATGGAATAAGTACTCAACTTCTACAGGATATTCTCCGAAACGGTCGATCATTTCTTCCTGTAATTCTTCCAATTCGATTAATTCAGTTATTGATCTAAAACGTTTATACATATCAATTTTTTGACGCCCATCCGTAATATATGTCTGTGGAAGATATGCATCAACCTGAAGATCAATCTCTACATCAATAGCTTTTTGTTTTGGCTTATCTACTTGTCTTTCCTCTATCGCTTCTTTCAGCATTTGAGAGTATAAATCAAAACCAACAGAATCAATGAATCCATGCTGTTGAGCACCTAATAGATTCCCGGCTCCTCTAATTGAAAGATCCCTCATTGCAATTTTGAAACCTGAACCAAGCTCAGTGAACTCCTTAATTGCCTGCAGACGCTTTTCAGCAACTTCTGTTAGGACCTTATCTTTCCTGTAAGTAAAATATGCATATGCAACACGATTAGATCGTCCAACCCTTCCACGAAGCTGGTAAAGCTGCGATAATCCCATTTTATCTGCATCATTCACAATTAATGTATTAACATTAGGAATATCCACACCAGTTTCAATAATTGTCGTACTTACAAGTACATCAAATTCTCCTTCAAGGAAACTTAACATAACAGATTCGAGTTCATTTTCAGTCATTTTCCCATGTGCAAAGGTAACCCTTGCATCAGGAACAAGCATTGAAATTTCTTCTGCTTTACGATCTATATCCTCCACACGGTTATATAAGAAAAATACTTGGCCTCCACGTGCCATTTCTCTCTCAATTGATTCTCTTACTAATGCTCCATTGTATTCGACAACATATGTTTGAACAGGAAAACGATTCTCAGGTGGAGTTTCAATAACTGATAAGTCTCTTACTCCGAGCATGGACATATGCAATGTTCTAGGAATTGGAGTTGCTGTTAAGGTTAGCACATCGACATTTGCTTTTAGTTGTTTTATTTTTTCTTTATGTGTTACACCAAATCGCTGCTCTTCATCAATAATAAGTAATCCTAAATCCTTATATTTAATATCTTTTGAAAGCAGACGATGAGTTCCTATCACCATATCTACGCTGCCATTACTTAATCCCTTTGTTGTCTCAGTAATTTCTTTTCTCGTTCTAAAACGACTTAAAAGACCAACGTTAATAGGATACTCCTGGAAACGCTCTCTGACCGTTTCATAATGTTGTTGAGCTAAAATCGTGGTTGGGACGAGCAACGCTACTTGTTTTCCATCGGCAATTGCTTTAAAGGCCGCTCGAATCGCAACCTCTGTTTTTCCATATCCCACATCTCCACATAATAAGCGGTCCATCGGACGAAGTCGTTCCATATCTTTTTTAATTTCTACGATAGAACGAATCTGGTCCTCTGTTTCTTGATAAGGAAATGCCAGTTCAAATTCTTTCTGCATTTCTCCATCTGGTGAAAAGGCATAACCTTCACTTGCTTCCCGCTCGGCATACAGTTTGATCAAATCATCTGCAATATCTTGTACAGAAGATTCAACCTTTTTCTTCACTCTACGCCAGTCATTTCCACCAAGCTTATAAATTTTTGGCTCTTTACCTTCAGACCCTACATATTTTTGAACTTGATCAATTTGATCAACAGGAACATATAACTGGTCACTACCTTGATAGCGAATATTTAAGTAGTCCTTATGAATACCATTAATTTCAAGTGTTTCAATTCCAAGGTATTTTCCAATACCATGATTAACATGAACAACATAGTCGCCAATTTCCAGTTCAGAGTAGCTCTTAATCCGTTCTGCATTTGAAAGCTTTTGTCTTCTGACTTGCTTTTTAGCCCTTTTCTTAAACAGCTCTTCTTCTGTAATAACCGCTAATCTTTGCATCGGGAGTTCAAACCCTGTTTGTAAATCCCCTTCAACAATAGAAATTTTGCCAATGTGTAAAAAATCATCTTCCCCTAAAATCTTTGCCTCAATCTCATAGTCTTCCAATACATCCTGAAGCTTTTTTGTTCTTTCCTCATTAACACCTAGAAATGCAACCGCATACTGTGCCTTTTGCCAACGTTCTAACTCATTTTTCAGCACATTCATTTGACCATGGAAACTTTGCATTTGTTTACAAGATAAATTTAATATGTTTTGAGGACTAGTATGTGGCACATGTCTTAAAAATAAGGAAAGATAAATAGAAGGATGCTTACTTTTTGTCATAACATCCATATAAGAGTGTGACATTTTCACATCCTGAAATACCTTTCCTTCTTCAAGCAGGCCTGTAAACCATTCGGCTTCTTCACGTTCTAACTGGTCATATGTCTCATGAATTCTACTTATTTCATCAAGAACAACCATGGAATCTTTCGAAAAATAGTCTAGTAAACTAGCAGGCTGATCATAGAAGAGTGATGAAAACTTAAACATATCTTGATTTAGCTGATTGTTGCGTAAACGCTCTAAATCGTATTGAATATTTTCTACCAACAATTCCTTTTGCTGTTCATTCTTCATCTTTTTGAGACTTTTCGCTAAACCTTCTTCTACTCTCCGAATACAATTCTCTCTTGACTCATCTGTTATAATCATCTCTACAGCTGGACCAATCACAACATTTTCTAACATCTTTATCGATCTTTGGTCTTCTATATTAAACGATCTGATAGAATCAATTTCAGTATCAAATAACTCAATTCTTATCGCATTGTCCTCTGTAAGGGGATAGATATCTATAATTCCTCCGCGAACACTAAATTCTCCCGGAGCACTAACCATATCAACTCTCTCATAGCCTAATGAGATAAATTGTTGAATGTATTCATCCAAGTCTATATCTTGTCCTAGAGACAACTTATATTGTTTCTGTTTCCAAAGAGGTTTTGGCGGCAGCAATCTCCTTATCCCTGCAACGGGAGCCACGACTATCGAGCTTTTCCTTTCAGACAATTGATTTAATACTTCAATTCGTTGTGCTTTTAGCTCAGGACTCGCTACTGCCACTTCAGATGCTATCAAATCATTAACAGGATAAAGATAAACATTATCTTTAATCAAGTTTAGTAAATCTTCATAAACCTTTTGAGCTTGAAACAAATTATGTGTCACAATCAAGATCGATTTATTTAACTCATGATAGAGTGAAGCTGTAAAAACTGTCCTAGCTGAACCGGAAAGACCTGCGACAAGTTGTTCTTTTAGTCCTTCTTCAATACCGGAAACAATTGTTTTAAAATCATCATTTTCATAAAAAAACTGCTGTAAACTTTTCAAGCTCAGCCCCCTCTCAATATTTCATTTTTCACTTTACCTAACATAAAAAATGTTGGGTTTCAGTACTACTTACAGTATTCGGTATGTTTCGATCCATTAGTGGAGAGGTAAACAGAAAAACGCTTTGGGGGTCACCCAAAGCTCTTACTGAATGAAGTGTTCCACTTGATGTAAATCAGGGTTTCTATGTAATGCATCCTGACAGTCTTCACAAATCGTCTTTATGTGCATATCACCACTTTGCTCATATGTGATCATCTCCTGGCGTTCATCATGTGTTAAATGATGAAACCCAAGCTGCTCACTTGAAGCAGAGATATTATCAAGGCTTCCTACCTTTACACCACAGTGTCTACAATAATAATGCAAAGCCATCATTATCCTCCTAAAAAGGAATTTTTTACGTTTAGTATGGTCCTTTTTACGAGGGACTATACATATAGAAAATGAAGGCAAGCACATTGGATTTAATTATATTCATTCATCACTTGTACGAAATTTTTCTGAAGCCAGTCTTCACAAGCCTTCGCACTGTAATTTATTGCTTCGTTTATACCTTCCATATCTTCTGGAGTAAATGTTCCTAGCACATAATCTGTAATCTTCATCCCATTAATTGGGCGGTCTATCCCAACTCGTATTCGATTAAATTCTTGTGTTCCTAAGTGAAGAATCATTGATTTAATACCATTATGTCCACCGGCACTGCCTTTTGACCTTAAACGAATTTTACCAGTAGGAAGATCTAAATCATCGTATATAACAACGATTTCTTCTGTACTTATATCATAGAAATCCATTAAAGGGCGAATACATTCACCTGATAAATTCATGTATGTAAGTGGTTTTAATAATATGACTTTCTCTCCGGAAATATGACCCATACCGTATATCCCGTTATATTTCTGCCGATCAAGAGGAATTGCTAACTCCTCTGATAGCTTGTCAATTACTTTAAACCCCACATTGTGCCTGGTATTTTCATATTGCCTCCCAGGGTTTCCCAACCCAATGACGAGCTTCATAAACACCCTTCGCCTCCAAACAAGATCATCTATTTAAGAATCATAAAAAGAATTAATATTATTGCCCTTTTTACTATTATATCTTATTTAGCATATAAATTCTTACTATAAAAGTAAAGTGTCAGCCTTCATTTCCTTAAAATATGGATAAGATTACTCCATATTTGGCTCATGAAGAACTGACACTAGTTTTGTTCTATTTTAATTATTTTATTCTTCGCTATTCTCCCGACCTTCTTCATTTTCAGGTTGTCCCGGTTCTTGTTCTTCTCCGCTATCAATTTCTTCTTCCTGTTGTGGCGGAAGTATTGAGGCCACTACCTGTTCCTCATCCTGAGTAAATTGATAGTTTGGACTTGTCGAGAGGTCTTTAATGTAAAGAGTCTCATTCACACCCAAGTTTGTAATGTCTACATCTATTGATTGAGGAATATTACCTGGCTTTGCCGTAATCGTCACTTCATGCAATGATTGTTGTAATACACCACCGTCTTTAACACCCTGTGCTTCCCCAGTTAGATGGACAGGCACTTCTACCTGAACATCCGCCTGCATGTCCACAATATGAAAGTCAGCATGAATAATCTCATTCTTTAGTGGATCTGTCTGCATATCATACAACATAACCGCATGTGACGAACCATCAACATCCAAATGGAGAACGGTATTCTTTCCTTCATCTCTAAGGGTTTTAATTAATTCTATGCTATCTAACGCTACTGGTTGACTTTCTTTAGCTTTACCATAAATTATAGCTGGAATCTTGCCAGACTCACGAACTTTTCTTTTTGCCGAATTAGTGAATTCTGTTCTTTTCATTGCTTGTAAAGTTGTCATATTTACACCTTCCTCACGATATTCGTTCATATATATTGTTTGCCCATAACGAGAAAGGTATAAACATTTTTAAGCGAATAAAGTGAAAGATACGAAAAAAAACCTATCCAGCACCTAATCTATCTCTTAGATCAGGTACGGTAGGTTTTTATAAAGTTAAGAGAGTATAAAAATTAATCAAAAAGTAGACTTACTGATTGTTTTTCATGTACTCGAATGATCGCTTCACCTATAAGTGGAGCAACTGATAGTTCTACTAGCTTATCTATCCGTTTTTCTTCCGGAAGTTGAATTGAATTAGTTATGACTAATTCTTTGATTTTTGAATTAGCAATACGATCGATTGCCGGTCCTGATAGAACAGGATGTGTACAGCAAGCATATACTTCCTTTGCCCCATTCTCTTCTAAAGCATTTGCAGCTAATGTAATTGTCCCTGCTGTGTCAATAATATCATCTATTAAAATCGCCGTTTTACCTTCAATATGACCAACAATATTCATAACCTCTGCTACATTTGGTCTTGGACGTCTTTTATCAATAATTGCGATAGGTGCTTTTAATTTATCTGCTAGTTTACGGGCTCTTGTTACACCCCCATGATCAGGAGAAACAATAACGATATCATCTAAATTTTTACCTAAGAAATACTCACCTAAGATCGGTACTCCCATTAAATGATCGATCGGAATATCAAAGAATCCCTGTATCTGAGGTGCATGAAGATCCAATGTAATAACACGCGTTGAGCCAGCTGTTTCTAGTAAGTTTGCAACAAGCTTTGCTGTTATAGGCTCCCTTGCTCTCGCTTTTCTATCTTGTCTTGCATAGCCATAGTACGGAATAACAATATTTATTGTTTTTGCTGATGCACGCTTTAAAGCATCAATCATAATTAGTAGTTCCATGATATGCTCATTCACAGGGTTACTAGTAGATTGAATAATATACACATCACAGCCACGAATACTTTCTTCAATGTTTATTTGAATTTCTCCATCACTAAAGCGTGTTACAGAACTTTTCCCTAATTCAACGCCAACAATATCAGCGATTTCTTTTGCCAATGCAGGATTGGAATTTAATGTAAATATTTTTAAATTTGAATCTTCATAGCGATTAGACATGTAAAGTGTAAACCTCCATTAGGAATTTTTATGATTTAAACGATCGACATAATTCTCTTTATTTACTTGTCGAGCACGTGCAACTGTTAATGCTTTTTCTGGTACATCATTTGTTACAGTTGAGCCTGCTGCTACATATGCACCTTTTCCAACTGTGACGGGCGCAATCAAGTTTGAATTACAGCCTATGAAAGCACCATCTTCTATTTTTGTTAAGAATTTATTTTTTCCATCATAATTAACCGTAATGGAACCACATCCAAGGTTTACTTCAGATCCCACCTCTGCATCCCCAATATAACTTAAGTGAGAGGCCTTACTGCCTTTGCCCATTGATGACTTCTTAATTTCAACAAAATTTCCAATCTTCACCTCATCGGAAATGTGAGAAGAAGGACGAATATGTGCAAATGGGCCTATTTGTACTTTACTGCCGATTTCGCTATCATGTGCGACAGATTGTCTGATCGTTGTTTTAATACCAATATTACAGTTTTTAATTTCTGTATTTGGGCCAACAACACATTCTTCACCAATCACAGTTTCACCAATGATCATTGTTCCTGGATAAATCATTGTATCGCGGCCTATCTTGGCATCAACAGAAATATACGTATTATCCGGATCTATAATTGTAACACCATTTCTCATATGCTCTTTATTAATACGTTGTTTCATTAGTTTTTCCGCTTGTGATAATGCAATTCGATCATTTACTCCTAATGTTTCTTCAAAAGATGCTGTTTGATACGCTGAAATGACTTTCCCCTCTTTTTTCAGGATCTCAATTACGTCTGGTAAATAATATTCTCCTTGAACATTATCATTAGAAACATTTTTTAATGCCTTGAACAATTCTTTATTGTCAAAACAATATGTACCTGTATTAATTTCCGTAATCATTCGTTCGTCTTCTGATGCATCCTTATGTTCAACGTTTTTTTCTACTGTTCCCTCTTGGTTACGGACAATACGGCCATATCCAGTCGGATCTTCAGCATTTGCTGTAAGGATCGTTGCCTTTGCATTTGTTTCTTGATGATGTGCTAACAAGGCAGACATTGTTTCAGCCGGAATTAATGGGGTGTCACCACAGATAACAATTGTCGTACCCTCTTCATCTTCAAGAAATGGTGCAGCCTGCATTACTGCATGCGCCGTTCCCAATTGTTCACTTTGTAATGCATACTCTGTTCGATCACCAAGCTCAGACTTTACCTTTTCAGCACCGTGGCCGACAATTGTGACAACTTTCGACAATGATAATTGTGTTACTTGATCAAGTACATGCTGAACCATTGGTTTACCACAAACAGGATGTAACACTTTATATAGTGAGGATTTCATTCTTGTCCCTTGTCCAGCAGCCAGAATAACTGCATACCGATTATCCATTTAAATAAGCCTCCATTAAGCTATAATCAATAGAAAAACGTTACTCTTTGCCAATTCCTAAGGCGTAAGCATTGGTTTTTCTTATTCACCACAAAACAGTACCTTTTTATCCATAAAAAAATATATCTTAAAATAAGTCGCATTTCAAGACAACAAACAAAAGTACATGATATTTCTAATTTTATCACAAGTTTCATCTTTCAATTGAACTTACCTAAAAAATCATTTAATCTTGTTTGAAATCTTGAAAAAAATTGTCGAATCATTCTCCTACATAAGGACCTAATCTTAGATCTTAGTATTTCCTAAAACAAAAAAAAGAACCTTGTACAGTTGTACAAAGTTCCTTTGTTATTTTATGAAGCACCTGCTTCTTCAAATTCAACTTCTAATTCACCTAAACGATGATATTCAGCCAGTACAGCATCTTGAATTTTTCCGCGTGTACTAGAATTGATAGGGTGTGCAATATCTCTAAATTCACCATCAGGAGTGCGCTTACTTGGCATCGCAACAAAGAGACCATTATTACCATCAATAACGCGGATATCATGAACTACAAACTCATGATCTAACGTAATAGATGCAATTGCTCTCATACGTCCTTCGGTATTTACGCGGCGTAATCTTACGTCTGTAACTTCCATTCTGTTCACCACCTTTTCCCCATATGAAAAACTTTAGTTACTAAATTCAACGTTACTTCTGTTATTCCTCCCTTAATTTGAAAATTTTTTTAATTTTAGGCAAAATAATTGACAAATATTCTATTTTTTTGATTTTTAGCTACAAAAAAAGTCAACCACATCAGAGTGATTGACTTTTCATATTATTTAACTAATGCAATAACTTCAATTTCAACTAAAGCATCCTTTGGCAATCTTGCCACTTCTACACATGAACGTGCAGGCTTATGAGTCGAGAAATATTGTCCATATACCTCATTAAAAGAGGGAAAATGATTCATGTCTTGAAGAAATACAGTTGCTTTTACAACACTTTCTAAAGATGCACCTGCTTCTTCTAATACAGCTTTTAAATTTTTAAACACTTGTTGTGTTTGCGCCTCAATTTCCCCTGAAATCATTTCTCCTTCAGCGGTTAAAGGAATTTGACCGGAGCTATAAAACAAATTATTTACAATCATTCCTTGTGAATACGGTCCAATTGCTGCAGGTGCTTGACTTGTACTAACGATCTTCATAAAGTTCCTCTCCAATCTCTTTAGTATTTACAATCTGAAAGTAAGTGCCTTCTGTCACGTGAATATTTCGTTCACGAACATCCACGTCAGCTAATTTTACCAGTGATACATATTGATCAACTAATCTTTCTTCAACACCCTCTGTTTCCACTAAAACACCTATGCCCGCTACAGTTGCTTTAAACTCTTCCAAGAGGCTAATCATGCCGTTAATTGTACCTCCAGCTTTCATGAAGTCATCAATAATGAGTACATTTGACCCCTCTTTTAAGCTGCGTTTAGCAAGCAACATCGTTTGTATTCTCTTTGATGATCCCGAAACATAGTTTATACTTACTGTTGAACCTTCTGTTACTTTGCTGTCTTTTCTAACAATAACAACAGGTACATCCAGCTGTGCTGCTACGGCATATGCCAATGGTATCCCCTTCGTTGCCACCGTCATGACTACATCAATTTTCCGGTTACTAAAAACTGTCGCAAAAAGACGACCAATTTTATTAACGATAGATGGAGTGCCTAGAAGGTCAGTTAAATATAAATAACCTCCGGGAAGCAGTCTTTCTGGTTTTGCAATAAGCTCACCTAGTTCAGCTATGAATTGCTTTGCCTCATTCGCTTCTACCTTAGGGATAAATTTCACTCCACCTGCAGCACCTGGCACAGTTAATAATGTCCCGATTCCCTGCTGTTCAAACGTTTCTTTAATAATCGTTAAGTCTTCACTAATTGATGATTTAGCAGATTGATATTTCTCAGAAAAAAATGTTAATGGTACTAAAGAGTGTGGATGATGAAGCATGTAGTTTGTCATATCAACAAGTCGACCACTACGACGAAATTTCATGAACTGGTAACCCCCAAAATCCGAATATTATTATTGTAAATATAACTTAATATCCGTATTTAATCAAGGATGTTTCGCTCCCCAAGCATCCTTACAGCAAATACTTGATCACAAAAGCCTCTTAAACCATTATATACACGTGGTAAACGTGACTCATACTGTACCAACCCAAATACTGTTGGTCCGCTTCCACTCATCAATACAGCATCAGCACCAAACCTTTTCATTTGTTCTTTTATATTTGCTACCTCTGGATGCATACGCAATGTAACATCTTCTAAGACATTTCCCATTAATGAACAGATTTTTTCATAATGATTATTATGTAAGGCACTAACCATTCCATCTACATCAGGGTGTTGAACCGTTTGCAGATTTAAGTTTCGATATACATCTGCTGTTGAAACCCCGATCGTTGGCTTTGCAAGCACTACCCAGCAATGTGGTGGCGGGTCAATTTGCTGAATCATTTCACCACGGCCAGTTGCCAGTGCGGTTCCTCCATATACACAAAAGGATACATCTGACCCAATCTCAGCTCCGAGCTTTGCTAAGTCATCTAGAGTCAAACCAAGTTTCCATAACTTATTAAGTCCTCTTAATGTCGCTGCCGCATCACTGCTTCCACCAGCTAATCCTGCAGCAACCGGTATTGTTTTTGTAATTGAAATGGATACACCTCTTTCAATATTAAAACGGTCCTTTAATAACTTTGCTGCTTGATAAGCTAAATTCCGCTGATCGTCTGGAACAAAACGATTATGTGAGACTATCCGGATTTCATTTGGGGAAATATCTACTAATTCAACACGATCCGCAAGATCAATAGTTGTCATGATCATTCTTACTTCATGAAAACCATCTTGTCGCTTACGGAGAACATCTAACGATAAATTTATCTTGGCTGGTGCCTTTTCTAAAACACGCATCTTTGTCACCTACTTGAACGAACTAAAATTGTATCAACATTGTACCACAAAAGCATGTATCGTATTGCTTTTTTCGACATTTCCATTGTATTATAACCAGATTCGCGGAATGGATAGAAGACAGTGACCATTAGATATATGATTCAAATACAAGTACCTCTGTTCATTTCTTATCATATTAGTGGTTTTTTATTCTTTTAGGGAATAAATAGTAAAGAAAATGACATATCCTTCTACATCATATAATCTATATCGTAAAAAAAGGGCCGGTTAACACCATTCAAACCAAAATGAATGATTTATTAACCAAACCCTGTACCGCCAATCTATACGTTACTTATTCTGTTGTTTCGCTAGCTGTGCTTCAGCTAGTTCAATCGCACGCTTAACCATATTCCCAGCATCACGTGAGCGGATTGCTCCCCAGCCTTCTTCCTTCACGATATCGTAAAATCCTAAGTCTTTTGCTAATTCATATTTAAAGCTTTCAGACATTATTCCACGACGTCTCGCCATTGCAAACACACTTCCCTTCAGAGGATAAGCTAAAGTTTCCAAATAGAAAAAGTACTGCTTTTATAGTATTTGAATATAAACATCTAGATATGTATGATATGAAATTTAAGGAACAAAAGCGCAAGTGCATTGATCAGCCAAGGGCAAATAAGACGCAAATGAATAGAAGACGTTCTTTGTCTCAATTTCTTTATGGCTAGACGCTGGAGCTAGATGTCGCGCACCCATGCGTAGTTTACATAATCTTACAGTTTCCTAAACGACAAAAAAACAGTAAACATATGCTGTCTACTGTCCGCTAACTGCAAAAGAACCTGTTGTATCTTCAAAAAATGTAAGTTGTACTGTTTCAGTCAAAACATCGGCATAGCTGTAAGATACACGTTCAAACGAATTTTCATCTTGATCAAGCTCAATAACAAAGACAGATGGATAGGTTTCTGCTAGTACACCACAGCGTTCTATCGTTTTTCTACGACCACCATTAGCTTTAAGAGTTAGTCGTCTGCCAAGATTACCATCCAAGGATTTTTTAATATCCGTTAGAGTTTTTCCCATTGCATCCACCTCACTAAGATTATTATACAACCTTTCGCCTATGTAGTCAAATAAAATTTAAATTATAACAGTATCTTTTCACTACTGTCAATAAAATATTTTCAACAAAATTTTCATTTGTCACCTATAGTTTGAACAAACATCCTAACTTTTATGTAAAGAAAATGAATGTTTTTTCATCTTATTGATATGAATGTTCATTTTTTTCATACAATGCATAAGTTTAGAGAGGAAAAAACGAACTAATTTTGTTAAAATGATGAATATTTTTCATCTATGTGTTGAAAAGAATCAGCCATTCCGTTTTGAGATTTAGTCGAAAATAGAAGATAAATTCTCCTCTTCTTTCACCCAATGTAAGACTGATCAACAAAAAATAGCCACTTACATATTGAAAACGTAAGCGGCCAGGAATCATGGACTTGTTGGTTTTCTGTAAGGCATACCTGTTCTTAGTACTCCTCGTGTTTCGACACCGCCTAGCCCCTTTTCCCGAGTGAGAGTGTTCCTTAAAACATCCCATACATTAATCCTTTCAACAAAAGGTGTAAAGCTGATCTTTGCAACGATATAAACCGGATCTAGTGCATGAATATTAACTCTAGATGGGGAACTTGCAAAATTAGCACCTGCACGTATAAGTGATTCAAAATGTGACTGACATGCCCCCGCAAAGATGACAAGCTGATCAAGGTGTGGAACTTTATTACGTGCCTGCCGAACCGTTTGAACGAAGTGCTTGGAATGCCTATAAGCATTAATATCATCTATACTACCTTTATGCTTTGAATAAGCATCATGTCCTGTAACAACTAATATATCTGGTCGGTATTTAGTTAGGAGGTCTGTAATTTTTTCAGGCATTTCCTTTTCATTAACATGTACACCATTTACAGGCACTCCAATTTTTTCATACAAGGAGAGGCATTTTTGTAAATAAAGTGGATCTCCATCAACATGAAGGACCCTCCCCGGGATATGGAAAAACTCCTCATTATGACTGTAGCTGGAAGTAGCGTAATATTCTTGTTTTTCTCTTAGCAACTGATAGTCCTGCCGAAATAAATAATAAGACTGATCAATTCGTTCTTTTTCCTTTTGTTTCCTTGTATTTTTTTCGGCCTCATCAACGATAACTAAATCATTGCATCCTGCATCTGCAATTAGTCTTACTTCATCTCCATATAAAATTGCCACCAGCTCACCTGTAGCAGTTGTTTTTACGTCTATAACACGAAACAATAAGTCTAGATTATATGATTTTCTCGCAACAACATCTCCAATTTTTACTTGCATCCTCTACCACTCCAATGAATGATTCACCTGTTGTCTTATCAAGTTAGCTCACAACGTCAGGCCCTTCTCCTTTAAGCTGGGATCAAGAATTAAAAATGATCCTTTTCTAGCCTATGTAGGTTTTTAAAATTGGTGATATGCTGAAAAAAGATTAGAAAAACTTGGCTTGTCGCCAAGTCCTAATGACGAAAGCTTTAGTTTTTCTTATACGATCATCCATAAAACTTATATACTTTCTGATAGTAAAACAAAAAAAACAGGGTTGTTCCTTTACGGGACACCCCTGTTTTTTTATCATCTGTTTACTATTTTAACTAAATGATCACTGAGCTTAGCAAATTCTTCAATCGATAAAGACTCTCCTCTTCTTTTACCATCAATTCCAATTTCAAGAAGAGCCTCTTCAATTTTCCCCTTCTGCTCTTTTCCATTTGGCAGATAATGCACAAGGTTGTTTAATAATGTTTTTCTCCTTTGCGCAAAGCTCGCACGTACAATTTGAAAGAAAAAGTCTTCATCTTCAATTTCAACAATTGGTTCATCTCTAACTAATAATCGAATGATTGCTGAATCTACATTTGGTTGAGGCACAAAAACTGTCTTTGGTACAGTCATGACCGTCTTCGCTTCTGTATAATATTGAACAGCAATTGAGAGAGAACCATATTCTTTTGTGGACGGAACAGCTGATATTCGATCAGCAACTTCCTTTTGAAGCATGACAACAATACCCTTTAATGGCAGTTTTTCTTCTAATAGCTTCATAATAATTGGTGTAGTAACATAGTATGGTAAATTAGCCACAACCATGATTTCCTCACAATCATGAAAGGAATCTTCAATTGCCTTATTTAGATTTGCTTCCAGAACATCTTGATGAATAACTGTTACATTTTTATACGGCTCTAATGTCTCGTTAAGAATAGGGAGCAGCCTTTGATCAATTTCAAAAGCAATCACACGCTTTGCTCTTCTGGCTAACTGTTCAGTTAGAGCACCAATACCCGGCCCAATTTCTATAACTCCTGTTTTATCTGTTACTTCTGCATGGTCAACAATCCTGGAAAGAACATTTGGCTCAATCAAGAAGTTTTGACCTAGGCTTTTTTTAAATGAAAAGCCGTACTTTTCTAAGATAGCTTTTGTGCGAATGGGTGTTGCAATATCCTTCGTCATCACTTATTTTCCTCCTGCAGGATTTTGTTTATAGCTTTTAAATAATCGCCTCTTGAGATTTGAAACATTTGTAACCTTTTGTGTAGTTGCTTCCCATTTGTATAACCTATTTTCAAAAGCAATCCTAATTTTTCACGTCTATCCTTTGCCTTATTGCCACCTATTAAACCTGCATCAAGTAAATCGTCAAAACTAATCTCACTTGTAAATTCCTTCATTTCTTCCTTAACTGCATAAAGAGCTTTTTGGATGGCATCATTCGAAGCATGCTCTACTCCTATTCCTCTACCTCGTTTAGGCCTTGCTTCATCTTTGGGCAAAAATGCATGCTTACATCCAGGCACTAGTTCTGAAATGGTCTTTCTGATTTTTTCACCCGGAAAATCCGGATCAGTAAATATAATGACTCCACGTGTTTGTTGAGCTAATTTAATTTGTTCAATAACACTATCTCCTATTGAAGAGCCATTTGTTTCAATTGTATCTGCATCAACAGCTCTCTTTATAGCTGTAGTATCGTCTTTTCCTTCTACAACAATAATTTCTTTTATTTTCATTATTTCCTCCAAAAAAGTTGAAACTTTTCCCTATGTAATTACGTCTTATGTAATGAAGAGATATAAACAGTATACATTCCTTTTAAAAAGAACAAAAGTGTGGGTTGGAACAGCCTTGGTCTCATAAGAATTTATTTCAATGAGAAAATAAAAAACAGAGGAAATTAATCCTCTGTCAAATCTATTCTAAAATTTTAATTTTTACTCTTTTCGAACCCCATCGATAGGCAGCTGATTTTGATGATAGAAACACATCGATTTTGTTCCCCTTAATAGCAGAACCAGTATCAGCAGCAACTGCATATCCATAGCCCTCGACATATACTTTGGTACCCAAAGGAATAACATTAGGGTCAACAGCAATAACCTTTGCATTCGGATTTGCTTTTAAATTCACACCTGTTGCAGTGGTTCCGGAACAACCATTGCAATTTGCAGTATAAGCCGTTGAATTCACATAAAACTCTTTTGAAACAGAATCGTTTCCTCGAGAAGCAACAGTTGTACTCGTTTGGACAACCTTTGTTCCTAAAGCAACTACACGATCTTCACTTTTTTGAACTGTTTCAGTTTTCAATAGTTTTCTCGTTACTTCCTGGCCGTTTTCAATTGTAACTTCATAATGTTTTTCTTGCTTACCTTCTTTTCCTGAGTTGATAACTTTTTGTACGCCCTTCTCAATGTTGTCATCCTTCTTTTCCACAACATTAAAGGCGATCGGTTCTTCCACTACATCGGTGACTTTTTCTATTCTGGTTACTGTAACATTACTCTTTTCAGTTAATTCATCTGTTAGAGCGGGTTCAACTTTATCCAATTCTTTTAATTGAACATCTTGATTCTTTAAAAAGTCAGCGACAGTAGTCGAAGTAGTCCAAACATGTTGCTTTTCCTCTTCGCCAACATTTAGTGTAATTTGAAATGCTTTATCAATTGTTAGTGACAAATCGTTCTTAATTACTGTATCTAAAGCTGGTTCTATTCGATCGTGCTCAGTGACATCAATATCCTCTTGTTGTATCAGTTCTTTAACTGTATCCGCTGTTG
This sequence comes from Metabacillus sp. KJ11-3, assembly GCF_055808295.1. Taxonomy (NCBI): domain Bacteria; kingdom Bacillati; phylum Bacillota; class Bacilli; order Caryophanales; family Bacillaceae; genus Metabacillus; species Metabacillus sp. KJ11-3. The sequence continues at coordinate 4,485,785 of NZ_CM147865.1, forward strand.
TCCAAATTGTCCTTCGTTCATCACCCATTGCAACTTTAATAGGTTTTGCTGCTTTATAGGTGATTTTCATATCATCTTTAATTTTATTTTTAGTATCGTGTGATAGTTCATCTTCTTGTCTTATATCTATTTCATATTCTTCAAGTAAATCGTTGACAGTGTTTGCATGTGTACGTACTATTTCTTCTTTACCGTTGATGGTCAATGAGACAGAGTCCTTCGTTAACTCATATGTACCGTATGCAGACCCAGATCCTAAAACTATTAAACTAGTAGCAGAAAGGACAAATTTGTTCTTTATTACTTTTTCGGAAAACAGCTTTTTCAAATTTTCACTAAAAATGAAAACCGCCTCCTTCTTCCTCGTGGATTATATAGAGTATCTTTCGTCTTGTCAACCCTTTGGGCGTTGTCTCATTTTTCCAACGTACTCATAATTATGCTTAATAAGTCAGGAAAAGTGAAGTAAGAGTTATCGACAAAGATATACTATGAGGAAGTTTACACATGTAGAACTGAATGATTTTCTCAAAAAGTGGACAAGCTCCTGCATAACTCGACAACTTTCGTTATCGAGTTATGCCGAATAATTTCATAGCATTGTCGGATGTTTTTTGGGCAATTTCCTCAAAATCCATCTCTCTTAGCTCAGCAATTTGTTCTGCTACATACTTTACATAACTTGGCTCATTACGCTTTCCTCTAAATGGGTGTGGTGTTAAATAAGGACAATCTGTTTCAATTAGTAATCGCTCGATTGGAATTTCTTTAGCAACTTCCTTCGGTTTTTTTGCATTTTTAAAGGTTACAGGACCACCAAATGAAATATAGAAGTTCATGTCCATACACTGCTTTGCTATCTCTAAACTTCCGGTGAAACAATGCATTATGCCTCCTACTTCACTAGCTCCTTCCTCTCGCAAAATTTCCACCACATCTTCTGTTGCATCACGATTATGAATGATGATTGGAAGCTTTACCTCTTTAGCTAATTGAATTTGTTTACGAAATACTTCTTTTTGTAATTCTTTTGGTGACTTATCCCAGTAATAATCTAGTCCCATCTCACCTATAGCAACTACTTTTGGATGTGAAGCCAAATCCTTAATCCACAGTAAATCCTCATCTGTCATATCCACTGCATCAACGGGATGCCACCCTATTGCTGCATATATCATGTCATATTTTTCTGTGAGTTCCATAGCTCTTGTAATCGTTTCTTTATCAAATCCTACCACAACAATATGTGTAACTTTCTCCAATTGCGCCCTTTCGATGACTTCTTCCAAGTCCTCATCATATTGAATAGCATTTAAATGAGCATGTGTATCAAATAGCATTTTTCAACTTCCCTTCCTTAGCTTGTTTCGACAAATCTGTATTATGTTTTACAAAATGTTACACGTGAAACATTTGTTTTTCAGAGCTTTCGTCAACTTATTTCAAATACACTTAACTGTTCTAATATCCACATGTAATAAAGTTTCCAAACTTCTAATAATAAAAGTGAGCGTCTCATTAAATATAAGACGCTCAAAAAGGGTAGTTATTTTACTCTTGAACCGTTTGGAAGGTCAGCAAAAACTGTTGCGACTGAAAGTAAATCACCTTGTGACCCAGCTAAAATCATTCCCTGAGATAATTCGCCACGAAGCTTCACAGGTTTTAGATTAGCAACACAGATAACTTTTTTTCCTATTAGTTCCTCTGGTTTATAATGTTTGGCGATTCCAGAAACAACCTGTCTTTTCTCATAACCTAAGTCCAACTGGATTTTTAACAAACGATCGGCTTTTTTTACTGGTTCAACTTGGAGAACTTCCGCTACCCGAAGGTCTAATTTCATAAAATCATCAATTGTAATTTCCTCTTCTTGAGGAGCAATATCTGCATCTTTTTTCTCGGTTTCTACAACCGGAGCAGAGCCTTTCATTTGTTCTTTGATATACGTTACTTCTTCCTCCACTTCTAATCGCGGAAAGATTGGTGACTGCTTGTTTACTATTGTTTTGTCAATCTGGCCAAATTCCAAAAGGCTATCCCAATTCTTTAATACTTCAGTATGAATACCTAATTGGTCAAAAATTTTATTTGGTGTTTCTGTTAAAAATGGTTTTAATAAAACTGCAGTGATTCGAAGTGATTCAGCTAAATGAACCATTACTGAAGCCAATTTATCATAGTCTTCTTCATTTTTTGCTAGGACCCATGGTTGCGTTTCATCAATGTATTTATTTGTTCTGCTAACAAACTGCCATAGGGATGAAAGTGCAATTGAAAATTCCATATTCTCCATTGCCTCTTCATATTTCTTAATTGTTTCCTTTGAAGTCTTTACAAGTTGATCATCAAATTCTGTCTGGCTTCCATTATAAGCAGGTGTTTTTCCTTCAAAGTACTTATCAATCATAGCTACAGTTCGATTGAGCAGGTTGCCCAAGTCATTTGCTAAATCATAGTTAACACGATCAATAAATCCTTCAGGTGTAAAGACTCCGTCAGATCCAAAAGGCACTTCTCTTAATAAATAATATCTAAGAGCATCTAAGCCGTATTTATCAATCAATGTAACAGGATCCACTACATTCCCCTTAGATTTTGACATCTTGCCATCTTTCATTAAAAGCCAACCATGGGCAAATACCTTCTTTGGAAGTGGTAAATCCAATGCCATTAACATAATAGGCCAGTATATTGTATGAAAACGGACAATTTCCTTCCCTACAATATGAACATTTGCCGGCCAGTATTTTTTATATTTATCGTCTTGTTCTGTTCCATACCCGAGTGCCGTAATATAATTTGAAAGTGCATCAATCCAAACATAGATAACATGTTTCGGATCTCCGGGTACTTTTATTCCCCAATCAAAGGTTGTCCGCGATACAGCCAAATCTTCTAAACCAGGTTTAATAAAATTATTAATCATTTCATTTTTTCTTGATTCCGGTTGAATGAACTCCGGATTTTCTTCATAGAACGCTAACAACCGATCTGCATATTTACTCATTTTAAAGAAATATGATTCTTCTTTTACTAATTCAACCGGATGACCGCTGTCAGGACTTTTTCCTCCAACGATTCTTCCATTTTCTTTAATTGGATCAACGAGCTGAAGTTCCGTATAGAAGGTTTCATCTGGTACTGAATACCAACCCTCATATTCATCCAAATAGATATCACCTTGTTCAACAAGTTGAGCAAAGATTTTTTCTACTACTATTTTATGTCGATCTTCTGTAGTTCGGATAAAGTCATCGTAAGATATATCCATTTTTCCCCAAAGCTCTTTTATCCCGGATACAATTCCATCAACATATTGCTGTGGAGTAATGTTATTTTCTTCCGCTTTTCTTTGAATCTTTTGTCCATGTTCATCTGTACCTGTTAAGTACATGACATCAAACCCGCGCATACGTTTATAACGAGCCATTGCATCACCTGCTACGGTCGTATAGGCATGTCCGATATGTAACTTTCCACTCGGATAATAGATTGGAGTTGTAATATAAAATGTCTTTTCTTTATTTTCCATTGTATAACCTCCTTGTGCTAACTAGTTATTAAAATAAGTACCCTGCAAGTCATCAAAAAAGGCCCTCGCCCAAAGGACGAGAGCGATAAGAAACCATGTATCCTTAATGCTATTCAAATACCCTAGCCCCAAAGGTACTTCCGGTACTATTATGTATCTAAAGATTTTGATCAATAAGTAGCCCTTACTAACCTAACCATCTCAGACTTTTTCATACTCTTAATGATACCATCTTAGCCTCTAATATCAAGAATATATACCTAAAGTTTTAACATTTCTCTGATTCGACAAGAGCATATAGGTTTTTGTCGAATTTTCCAATATAGATGTCGAACGAACACCGCTAATAATTAATAAAAATAATAATATATCCCATATATCCATTTTCCAATTTTAGGTTTATTATACATAATTTGTGGGTAAATAATGGGTAAAACCCACTGATACTAGGGTTTCTATATGGCACCTATTTTTTTACATGGAAATATAATAAAAATGATTGACGTTTATTGGAAACACTGATATGCTTAAAAAGCAAATCAGTTTTTGTCGAATATTGACGAAGTATAGTAAAAAAACATAAATATATATAAAGGTGAGAGGAGATTACCAAATTATGAAATCTACTGGAATTGTACGTAAAGTTGATGAATTAGGCCGTGTAGTTATTCCTATTGAATTACGCCGTACTTTAGGTATTGCTGAAAAGGATGCATTGGAAATTTACGTTGATGATGATAAAATTATCCTAAAAAAATACAAGCCAAATATGACTTGCCAAATCACTGGAGAAGTTTCTGATGATAACTTGGCATTAGCAAATGGTAAATTAGTTTTAAGCCGTGAAGGTGCTGAGCAAATCTTATCTGAAATTCAAAATCAATTAGTAAATAAGTAATATAAAAAAGGGATCAAATCTGATCCCTTTTTTATATTATTCTATATGATATGCCTGATAAACGTCTCTTTTTTGAATACTTCGTTCAAGTGCTACTTTTTTAATAGCCTCTTTTGAATTTAATCCTTCGTTTATGTAGTGCTCAACATGTTCTTTTGCAGATAGTGCATTCCACCAACTATCTTTCTCATCAATAATTTCTTCCTTTGAACCTTCAACAATGATACAAAATTCTCCACGTATCTCATTGTTTTCAGACCAAGATATGACCTCTTCAATACGACCTCTTATGAATTCTTCGAACTTCTTCGTTAATTCTCGTGATAAACAAATCGTTCGATTTCCTAAACACTCAAGCATTACATGTAATGTCTCTTTTAGCCGATGTGGTGACTCATATAAAATAAATGTTTCGTTACGACTACTTAATGAAGTTAATTGATTTTTTTCTCTTTCTTTTGGCGATCTAAAAATCCAAAAAAGTAAAAAGGTTGTGGTGTAATACCGGAAGCAATGAGTGCTGTTAATGCTGCATTAGCACCTGGTAGTGGAATTACCTTTGCACCTGATTCTAAAACTTGTTGTACTAGTTCACTACCGGGATCAGAAATTGTCGGCATACCTGCGTCACTAATTAATGCAACACTCTTATTTTCCTGTAAATACTCAATGATTTTATGTCCACTGCTTTCTTTATTATGTTCATGATAGCTAAAAATAGGAGTATCAATTTCAAAGTGATTACATAATTTCTTTGATTGACGTGTATCCTCTGCGGCGATAAGATCTACTTCCTTTAACACCTTAATAGCCCGAAAGGTCATATCTTCCAAGTTACCGATTGGTGTTGGCACTAAAAATAAATCTCCCAATTTCTTTTCATCCTGAATAAAGCTTTTTTGGGTTTGTAGCATATTCCCTTCACCTTCCTTCTATATATGATTGTTTCCTCTTCTTAGAAAACTTTTTGAATTTAATTTCCATTTTTAATGCTTCACTTTTCGATTCAAATTTTTCTGAGTATAGGAGTTTCACTGGAGTTCTGCCTCTCGTATATTTTGCTCCTTTACCAGTGTTATGATTGTGTATACGTCTCTCAAGATTTACTGTATATCCTGCATAGTAACTTCCATCACTACATTCTAACACATAAAAATAGTGTGTTTCATTTTGTACCATTTATATGACCCCTACCCGTAGTGTTGCCTTTTCTTTTTACTTATCTTCTTCTTTTCCATATAAAATCTCTTTTATAACTTGTGTATACTCGTGGTTTTCATCATAAACAAAAATAGGTGGCAACAGTTTCAGATCGGCTTGCCCTCCCTTAATACCTTCTATTAAGACTGTGTTCGCTTCCTTGCCTTGCTTTGGATAGACAAATTGCAATCGTTTTGGTTCAATACCGTATCTTCTCATGAGTTCAACAAGATCTACTAATCTTCCCGGTCTATGAACAATTGCAACTTTTCCACCTTGTTTGACGAGCTGGCTGCTTACTTTAATGACATCCTCTAATGTACATAAGATTTCATGTCTAGCAATGGCCAAATGTTCATTGAGGTTTTGTTTATCCTTCTGTGGTGTTTTGAAATAAGGAGGATTGCAAGTAACCACATCAAATTTTCCAAGCCCGAGCTCCTGAGGCATGTTTTTCAGATCTGCGTGGATCAACTTTATTTGTTGTTCCAGCTGGTTATAATGGACACTTCTAACCGCCATATCATAGAGCCTTTCTTGAATTTCCACACCGGTAATAATTCCTTTTGTTCTTGTACTTAGTATAAGTGGAACAATGCCGTTTCCTGTACATAAATCAATTATGTTTCCTTTTTGAATAGGCATATAAGCAAATCTTGATAATAACACAGCATCTAATGAAAAAGAAAAAACGGACGGGCTTTGAATAATCCTTAAATTCTCAGCAAGTAAATAATCTAATCTCTCATCTCCTATTAACTTAACCATTGTTCTTTTCTCCTTTAATCTCTTCGCAAAAGCATACAATAGCAAAAAAAGACTGACACATAGCAATTGGTTTCATCTTTTGGACAAGACCAGTATGAGTCAGTTCTATTATTTCTTATTTAGGAATGATAAACAAAATAAACAATCACCATCTTTACGAATACTTCCATAATGTAAGTTGCAAATATGAAAGCCTTCTTGATAAAGTCTCGCTAAGTTGTCATAGCCTTCTCCTATATCAACTTGCTGACTTTGCTTCTTTTGCTCTTTATCCGTTGCTTTTGTCTTTTTTGCTTTTGTTTTTGTACCAGTCATTGTTGAATCTAATCGTCGGCGTAAGTTCTCATTTTCAATTTGTAAATGATGATTTTCTTCAATGAGTTCTCCTAAATGTTGCTTAAGCTCGCCTAATTGTGTATATAAAGATCCTATTTGTTCCTCCATACTGCTGACAGATTCAAATATTTCCTTTTTATCCACTTGTTCCACCTCATCAATCTGTGGATTGCATTGGAACTACGCCTTCTTTCTGCAATTCATCCCAAGTGTATTCAACCACGCGTTCTTGTTCCACAAGGTTTACCTGTAGAATTTTCTCTAATATATTTAAACCAACTACTTTTCCTAAACCACTTGGAGTACCAATTATCTCTCCTAAATCGGGTAATTGTTCCTTGGCAGATTCATACTCATCATTCTCATACTTGAGACAGCACATTAATCTTCCACATAAACCGGAAATTTTTGTTGGATTTAATGACAAGTTTTGATCTTTTGCCATTTTGATTGACACAGGTTCAAAGTCTCCCAGGAATGTTGAGCAGCATAACATACGACCACATGGACCAATACCACCCAGCATTTTCGCCTCATCACGGACACCAATTTGACGTAGCTCTATTCTAGTTTTGAATATTGCAGCCAAATCTTTTACAAGCTCCCTAAAATCAACACGTCCATCTGCTGTAAAATAAAAGATCACTTTATTTCGATCAAATGTATACTCAACATCTACCAGCTTCATATCGAGACCATGCTCTGAAACCTTTTTCTGACAAACATGGTATGCCTCAGAAGCCGCCTCTTGGTTTTCCTGAACCATTAACCGATCTTTTTCATCAGCTAAACGAATGACTTTTTTCAGAGGTAAAACAACATCGTTTTCCTCTACTTTTTTATTATTTAAGACGACTTTGCCATATTCAACCCCTCTTATTGTTTCCACAATGACAAAATCATCATCCTCTATTTGAAGACCATTAGGGTCGAAATAATATATTTTGCCCGCTTTTTTAAAGCGAACTCCTACAACATTATACAAACTTATCCCTCCTGCAATGTTAAAACCAATTGTTCCATTAATAATTGTGGATTTACATTGGCATGAAGCCGTTTCTTAGCTTCTAATATAGAAGTTACCTTCTCAGTCACACTTCTTTGAGTTATTTGAAGGGCATGCTGTTTAATTTGCTGAATGATGTCCTGATAAATCACTTGTTCATCATTTCCTAATTGAACAGATAAGACATCTTTATATATATATAATAATAAGTCTAACCCTGTTTCTTGCTTTTCCTTATCATTAAAATAAGTCATCCACTCTGTGTGTATATAAAGAGGTGCCTGTCCTTTTCGAGTGGTGAGGACTTCATATAATTTTATCACTTTCAATCTAGCCTGCGCAAACCAATCATCTTTTGACAGATTAAAAGCCGCTTCTGTGTCATTGGTTAGTTGTGCCACTAAAGAAGCAATATGTGGTGCTATCCCTGAATCTGTCAATGTCTGTTCAATGGCTTTTGGTTGCAATGGCTGAAAAGATAACAATTGACATCTTGATAATATTGTATTCAATATTTTATGATACTGTTCTGTTATGAGAATGGCAATTGTGTTGGCGTTGGGTTCTTCTAAAAACTTAAGTAAACTGTTTGCAGCATTGACTGTCATCTTATCTGCATGAACAATCATATAAAGCTTTTTGTTCGATTCTACTCCGGACTTTGAAAATTCTTCTTGAAGTGCTTGAATTTGACCCTTTTTAATTGAAAGGCCGTCTGGTTCAACAACATGTACGTCAGGATGATTACCTGACTCTATTCTTTTACAATTTCTACAATTGTTGCACGGTTCATAGTTTTGGAGACTTTCACAAAAAAACTTTTCGCTAAAAGAACTCCTACTTCTCTTTTACCAGTACCTTTTTTCCCCTCAAAAAGGTATGCGTGTGCCAGTCGGTCCTTGCGTATACTATTTGTTAATAGTTTGATAACCCTTGGCTGATATGAACTAAATTCACTCAAACTTTTCGTCATACTCATCACTCTCTACGTATATAGGTTAATAAGTAATCCCTTAACCTCGCCTATTTTTGCAAGAATATCTATTGTTGAATCTTCCTTACTTATTATCTCGTCTGCTAATTGAACTAGTGATTCATCCACCTGCTCAATTATTTTCAATGAACGGCTATTACCGTTATAATCCCAGCTTCTGGATTGTTTCATATTCATGCCATACTCAACAGCTTCGTGGATAAACTTTTTCACCAAAAGCTTGTATTTAGTAAGGTCACTGAAATTTCGAGACTTTGCTAATCTTCGTCCAGCACTATCTATGTCGACTAATAATTTATTTAGCTGTTCATTTTGAAGCTTACTTCCTTGTTTAACGATTAAATCATGGAAACCTTTGCTGGATGTTTGGGAAACTTTTTGCTCTGGTCCCCTCTTGTCCATAGTTGATCTAATATCTTGACTTATTTTCATCCTTTACCTCCATGGCAAATTGCCATTTAGATATTTTATTAAAATTGATGAAACTGTTCGACAGGAAGAACAAATACAGTTGCACCGCCTACTTCTACTTCTACAGGATATGGGATAAAGGAATCCGCATTACCTCCCATTGGTGATACAGGAGCAACTAGTTGATCTCTGGATTTACAATTATCTTTTATAATTTGCAACGCCTTATCTACTCGAATATCTTCTGTACCTATCATAAATGTTGTATTTCCTGATTTGAGAAATCCGCCTGAACTTGATAATTTAGTAACACGGAAATTATGCTCAGTAAGGGCATTCAATAGCTTGTTACTATCTTGATCTTGTACAACCACAATAATTAACTTCATATAGAGAAGCCTCCTTTTATTGTAACATGTTCAATTAAGTGAATCATTGCACGATTAATGGTAATTTTATTTAATTAGAAAGGCGCAAGTTGCCTGGAGCTAGACACCTACACTAAGTACAAATTTAAAACTTTCTTACCTATTAAAAAGAAATTACCTTTTTTAATTTGTTCTTCACTTCATCGACAACTTCCTCAAGTGATTTTTCAGCATCAATGACAACTATTCTTTCAGGAAACATGGCGATAACTTTCTCATAACCCTCTTGAACCTTTTGATGAAATGATAAGTCCTCTAAATCAAGGCGATTTTTCTCTCGCTCTGAACTCTTAGAAATCCTTTGTAAACCTACCTGTGGATCTATTTTAAAATAAAATGTAAGATCTGGCATTAGTCCGTTAATTGCAAACTCATTTATTGATAACACTTCTTCTATTCCTAACCCTCTGGCATAACCTTGATAGGCTAAAGAGCTATCAATAAAACGGTCGCAGAACACAATTTTTCCACTTTCAATTGCAGGTACAACTCTTTCTACTAAATGTTGCCTTCTTGCCGCTGCATATAATAATGCCTCTGTTCGCGAATCCATCTCAGTATGCTCTTTGTTCAAAATAACTTCACGGATTTTCTCTGATATTTGAATACCACCAGGTTCTCTGGTGAAAATCATCTCCATTTTAGTTCCGCTTAGTTCTGTCCTTAATAATTCCAGTACAGAGGTCTTACCTGCTCCCTCCGGCCCTTCAAATGTTATAAACTTTCCCTTCAAAAAAGTTCACCCTTTACTCATGTATATGTTTATTTTTCCTCTTTTAATATGATAATCTCCTTGGATGTTTACTCCTAATTCTATCATTCGTCTCATCTTCTCCACCAACTCTATTGTTATTTTCTCACCCACCATAATTAGAGGAATACCTGGAGGATATGGAATAATAGCTTCTGCTGAATAATGACCTACGGCATCATCTAATCCAATTAGTACCTTTTTGCATTTTTTGAGATGAAAGTAAGATACCTCCAACGGTTGTATTCCTTTTACTTCTTGTCTTTTTAACTCCTTTGTAGTCAATCCTGTTTTTTTAACCTTTAGATAAACTGGATTGATTTGTGTTATTTTATTAATAATCGGATTCATATCACCAAGTGGTAATATACATAAGCAATGTTCAGGATTAGCTAATTCGATAAAAACATTATGTCTTTCAAGAACTTCCTGCAACTCATATCCTGATAAACCATTTGTAGATCTTATTGTTAATTTTAATGGATCACCTTTAACAAGTCGATCATGTGACTCAATAATCTCCAGACCTTTTATCGCACCTATTTGTTGTTTGATCTTTTGTACCGATTCTATTATGTCAACTTGTAAATTCTCTTCCATTGCCTTGCTTAAATATGCACGTGCTAAATCGAGTGAAGCCATAATCGGATAGGAAGGACTGCTACTCTGCAACATTGAAAGATAGCTCTCTACCATTTCCTTGTCTATTAAGTCACTATTAAAGTGCAAAAATGACCCCATTGTCATAGCGGGAAGTGTTTTATGTGCTGAGTGGATAACTATATCCGCCCCAATCTCTACAGCAGATATAGGAAACCCATCTCCAATAATAAAATGTGCACCATGTGCTTCATCAACAAGCACAGGAATTCCACGGTCATGTGCATATGTAACAATCTCTGCTAAATCAATGGCAAGGCCGTAATAATTAGGATTGGTTAATATAAGAACTTTTGTATTTGGATAGAGCCTTATGGCTTCTTTTATTCTTTCAAATTCAACATAACTAGGAACTATGAGCTCTTCATCCACTTTAGGATCCAGGAAAACAGGCCTAACCCCTGCAAGTTGTAAACCATTCATAATTGACTTATGGGAATTTCGTTGAACAAGTACTACATCATCTACTTGGCAGCTTGCTAAAATCATTGCCAAATTTCCCGCGGTTGAACCATTCACTAAAAAGTACGAACTTTTTACTCGATATAATTCTGAAGTAAGCTGCTGTGCCTTTAAAATAACATCCTGTGGGTGATGTAAATCATCCAGTCCTATTAATTCAGTCACATCTATTTGTAAGATATCTTTATACAGATGGTTTGCTTCTTGCAAAAAAACGGCTCCATTTTTATGACCAGGTACATGTAAAGATGTTGGTTTCACATTAGCATGGTTTAATAGAGCAGTGTAAAGAGGCGTCTCCATTATAAAATCAACGTCCTTTTTATAGATAAAATCTATTATAACAATATCTAGCTTACCTGAGTATATACAGATTCGCCATATAGCACAACCAATAGAGATGTAAGAAACAATAAAAAAGACTGATTTTCCAATCAGCCTCAGAATTTTATGAATAAAGTGGTGAGTTTTTTACCCTTCTTAACTTTTCTAAATAATATTGATATTTAGGGTCAGACGTTGGTGTGTTAGTCATTTCTTTTTCACAGTCTCTGCAAATAAAACTTGTATAAAGATGAATTCCTAACTCTTTCTCTTCATCACATACAATGCATGTTTCCCCAAGAGACTTTTGTAAACTATTTGAATTCAAGATCTCCACCTCCATACTTTTTATTTTTACCAAAAAGTAATATTGTATACACAATTTTGAATTTAAACAACATGATTTAATTTAAATTATGTCTATTAGTTCAATATGTGCCTGTTCTTTTCTCTTAGTAAGTGACATCGTTCATATCATTTAATTTTCACTTCATTCAAACATTAAAAAAAGACCAGTATCTCTACTGATCTTTCTACCTCTTCTCACTTGGCAACGTCCTACTCTCACAAGGGGAAACCCCCAACTACCATCGGTGCTGAGAGCTTAACTTCCATGTTCTGATTTCGACCTGCAATAGGCGGCGAATCTCCGCGTCAACTTGTTCGCGTTCAGATCTCCATGTGCCAACTACGTACATTCCGGTCTTCTCTCTCTGCGCTTCCTTACTTGCACAGGATGTGCTGACTTCTACGTTGCCACAGGACGGGGCGCTCTTAGTAGAAGTTCCTTGATCTGCTTCTCCCAAGCCTCAGGCTAGTAAGTGTATTTTGTTCCAACCTCTTTACGTGAAACCATCGGTTTTTCTACATTTATTTAATTCAAACAAAAAAAGACCAGTATTTCTACTGATCTTTTCTTCCTCTTTTACTTGGCAACGTCCTACTCTCACAGGGGGAAACCCCCAACTACCATCGGCGCTGAGAGCTTAACTTCCGTGTTTGGATTTCGGCTTGCGATAAGCGGCGAATCTCCGCATCAGCTTGTTCGTTCAGATCCTCATGTGCCAACTGCGCACATTCCGGTCTTCTCTCTCGGCGCTTCCTTGATCTTCTTGCTTCTCCCAAGCCTCAGGCTAGGAGTTATACTTTGTCTCTACATTTTTACAGAAAACCTTCGGTTTTGGGCAATAGTTTTTTAACACACAAAAAAGACCAGTATCTCTACTGATCTTTCTACCTCTTCTTACTTGGCAACGTCCTACTCTCACAGGGGGAAACCCCCAACTACCATCGGCGCTGAAGAGCTTAACTTCCGTGTTCGGCATGGGAACGGGTGTGACCTCTTCGCCATCATCACCAAATAATATAGTTTACGGCTTCCGATAAACTTTACATTTCTGCGTCATCTCATTCGTCAACATCCTCACGTACTGAAGTACGTTGCGGTGTCTCCTCAATCGATTCCTTGAACTGTTCGTTTCTCGAAACCTTCTTACTATGAACTTAGATTGAAAGAATATATATTCCTTCAAAACTAGATAACGATACACAATTCAATTCACTAAGCATTCGCTTATTGTTAGGTTAAGTCCTCGATCGATTAGTATCAGTCAGCTCCACACGTCACCGCGCTTCCACCTCTGACCTATCAACCTGATCATCTTTCAGGGATCTTACTAGCTTACGCTATGGGAAATCTCATCTTGAGGGGGCTTCATGCTTAGATGCTTTCAGCACTTATCCCTTCCGCACATAGCTACCCAGCTATGCCTTTGGCAAGACAACTGGTACACCAGCGGTGCGTCCATCCCGGTCCTCTCGTACTAAGGACAGCTCCTCTCAAATTTCCTACGCCCACGACGGATAGGGACCGAACTGTCTCACGACGTTCTGAACCCAGCTCGCGTACCGCTTTAATGGGCGAACAGCCCAACCCTTGGGACCGACTACAGCCCCAGGATGCGATGAGCCGACATCGAGGTGCCAAACCTCCCCGTCGATGTGGACTCTTGGGGGAGATAAGCCTGTTATCCCCGGGGTAGCTTTTATCCGTTGAGCGATGGCCCTTCCATGCGGAACCACCGGATCACTAAGCCCGACTTTCGTCCCTGCTCGACTTGTAGGTCTCGCAGTCAAGCTCCCTTGTGCCTTTACACTCTACGAATGATTTCCAACCATTCTGAGGGAACCTTTGGGCGCCTCCGTTACATTTTAGGAGGCGACCGCCCCAGTCAAACTGCCCACCTGACACTGTCTCCCAGCCCGATCAGGGCTGTGGGTTAGAATTTCAATACAGCCAGGGTAGTATCCCACCGACGCCTCCACCGAAGCTGGCGCTCCGGCTTCTCAGGCTCCTACCTATCCTGTACAAGCTGTACCAAAATTCAATATCAGGCTACAGTAAAGCTCCACGGGGTCTTTCCGTCCTGTCGCGGGTAACCTGCATCTTCACAGGTACTATAATTTCACCGAGTCTCTCGTTGAGACAGTGCCCAGATCGTTACGCCTTTCGTGCGGGTCGGAACTTACCCGACAAGGAATTTCGCTACCTTAGGACCGTTATAGTTACGGCCGCCGTTTACTGGGGCTTCGGTTCAAAGCTTCGCTTGCGCTAACCTCTCCCCTTAACCTTCCAGCACCGGGCAGGCGTCAGCCCCTATACTTCGCCTTGCGGCTTCGCAGAGACCTGTGTTTTTGCTAAACAGTCGCCTGGGCCTATTCACTGCGGCTTTTCCGGGCTATTCACCCTAAAAAGCACCCCTTCTCCCGAAGTTACGGGGTCATTTTGCCGAGTTCCTTAACGAGAGTTCTCTCGCTCACCTTAGGATTCTCTCCTCGCCTACCTGTGTCGGTTTGCGGTACGGGCACCTCTCACCTCGCTAGAGGCTTTTCTTGGCAGTGTGGAATCAGGAACTTCGGTACTATAGTTCCCTCGCCATCACAGCTCAGCTTATGTGACAATGGGATTTGCCTCATTGTCAGCCTAACTGCTTGGACGCGCATATCCAACAGCGCGCTTACCCTATCCTTCTGCGTCCCCCCATTGCTCAAATGGTGAGGAGGTGGTACAGGAATTTCTACCTGTTGGCCATCGCCTACGCCTTTCGGCCTCGGCTTAGGTCCCGACTAACCCTGAGCGGACGAGCCTTCCTCAGGAAACCTTAGGCATTCGGTGGAGGGGATTCTCACCCCTCTTTCGCTACTCATACCGGCATTCTCACTTCTAAGCGCTCCACCAGTCCTTACGGTCTGGCTTCTCAGCCCTTAGAACGCTCTCCTACCACTGTTCGTAAGAACAGTCCACAGCTTCGGTGATACGTTTAGCCCCGGTACATTTTCGGCGCAGAGTCACTCGACCAGTGAGCTATTACGCACTCTTTAAATGGTGGCTGCTTCTAAGCCAACATCCTGGTTGTCTAAGCAACTCCACATCCTTTTCCACTTAACGTATACTTTGGGACCTTAGCTGGTGGTCTGGGCTGTTTCCCTCTTGACTACGGATCTTATCACTCGCAGTCTGACTCCTGAACATAAGTCTTTGGCATTCGGAGTTTGACTGAATTCGGTAACCCGATGGGGGCCCCTAGTCCAATCAGTGCTCTACCTCCAAGACTCTCATTTCAAGGCTAGCCCTAAAGCTATTTCGGAGAGAACCAGCTATCTCCAGGTTCGATTGGAATTTCTCCGCTACCCACACCTCATCCCCGCACTTTTCAACGTGCGTGGGTTCGGGCCTCCATTCAGTGTTACCTGAACTTCACCCTGGACATGGGTAGATCACCTGGTTTCGGGTCTACGACCACGTACTCTGCACGCCCTATTCAGACTCGCTTTCGCTGCGGCTCCGTCTTATCAACTTAACCTTGCACGGGATCGTAACTCGCCGGTTCATTCTACAAAAGGCACGCCATTACCCATTAACGGGCTTTGACTACTTGTAGGCACACGGTTTCAGGATCTCTTTCACTCCCCTTCCGGGGTGCTTTTCACCTTTCCCTCACGGTACTGGTTCACTATCGGTCACTAGGGAGTATTTAGCCTTGGGAGATGGTCCTCCCTGCTTCCGACGGGATTTCTCGTGTCCCGCCGTACTCAGGATCCACTCTGGAGGGAACGAAGTTTCAACTACAGGGTTGTTACCTTCTTTGACGGGCCTTTCCAGACCTCTTCATTTACTCCGTTCCTTTGTAACTCCGTATAGAGTGTCCTACAACCCCAAGAGGCAAGCCTCTTGGTTTGGGCTAATTCCGTTTCGCTCGCCGCTACTCAGGAAATCGCGTTTGCTTTCTCTTCCTCCGGGTACTTAGATGTTTCAGTTCCCCGGGTCTGCCTTTATCACCCTATGTATTCAGGTGAAAATACTACTCCATTACGAGCAGTGGGTTTCCCCATTCGGAAATCTCCGGATCAAAGCTTACTTACAGCTCCCCGAAGCATATCGGTGTTAGTACCGTCCTTCATCGGCTCCTAGTGCCAAGGCATCCACCGTGCGCCCTTACTAACTTAACCTTCGACATCGAAGATGTCATTTACTTCATTAATAAGAGAATCACTAAACTAAGCGTTTAAACTCAGTGAATTACTTGAATTGTTTTTCGTTATCTAGTTTTCAAGGAACATTTGGTGGAGCCTAGCGGGATCGAACCGCTGACCTCCTGCGTGCAAAGCAGGCGCTCTCCCAGCTGAGCTAAGGCCCCGTAAATTAAATTAAGATGGTGGGCCTAAATGGACTCGAACCATCGACCTCACGCTTATCAGGCGTGCGCTCTAACCAGCTGAGCTATAGGCCCATCTCTATATGAAAAAAGAACAAAGTTCTCTCAAAACTAAACAAAATACCAAGCGTACCTCATATCCTTAGAAAGGAGGTGATCCAGCCGCACCTTCCGATACGGCTACCTTGTTACGACTTCACCCCAATCATCTATCCCACCTTAGGCGGCTGGCTCCTTACGGTTACCCCACCGACTTCGGGTGTTACAAACTCTCGTGGTGTGACGGGCGGTGTGTACAAGGCCCGGGAACGTATTCACCGCGGCATGCTGATCCGCGATTACTAGCGATTCCGGCTTCATGCAGGCGAGTTGCAGCCTGCAATCCGAACTGAGAATGGTTTTATGGGATTCGCTTGACTTCGCAGTCTTGCAGCCCTTTGTACCATCCATTGTAGCACGTGTGTAGCCCAGGTCATAAGGGGCATGATGATTTGACGTCATCCCCACCTTCCTCCGGTTTGTCACCGGCAGTCACCTTAGAGTGCCCAACTTAATGCTGGCAACTAAGATCAAGGGTTGCGCTCGTTGCGGGACTTAACCCAACATCTCACGACACGAGCTGACGACAACCATGCACCACCTGTCACTTCGTCCCCCGAAGGGGAACCTTCTATCTCTAGAAGTAGCGAAGGATGTCAAGACCTGGTAAGGTTCTTCGCGTTGCTTCGAATTAAACCACATGCTCCACCGCTTGTGCGGGCCCCCGTCAATTCCTTTGAGTTTCAGTCTTGCGACCGTACTCCCCAGGCGGAGTGCTTAATGCGTTTGCTGCAGCACTAAAGGGCGGAAACCCTCTAACACTTAGCACTCATCGTTTACGGCGTGGACTACCAGGGTATCTAATCCTGTTCGCTCCCCACGCTTTCGCGCCTCAGCGTCAGTTACAGACCAGAGAGTCGCCTTCGCCACTGGTGTTCCTCCACATCTCTACGCATTTCACCGCTACACGTGGAATTCCACTCTCCTCTTCTGCACTCAAGTTCCCCAGTTTCCAATGACCCTCCACGGTTGAGCCGTGGGCTTTCACATCAGACTTAAGAAACCGCCTGCGCGCGCTTTACGCCCAATAATTCCGGACAACGCTTGCCACCTACGTATTACCGCGGCTGCTGGCACGTAGTTAGCCGTGGCTTTCTGGTTAGGTACCGTCAAGGTACCAGCAGTTACTCTGGTACTTGTTCTTCCCTAACAACAGAACTTTACGACCCGAAGGCCTTCATCGTTCACGCGGCGTTGCTCCGTCAGACTTTCGTCCATTGCGGAAGATTCCCTACTGCTGCCTCCCGTAGGAGTCTGGGCCGTGTCTCAGTCCCAGTGTGGCCGATCACCCTCTCAGGTCGGCTACGCATCGTTGCCTTGGTGAGCCGTTACCTCACCAACTAGCTAATGCGCCGCGGGTCCATCTGTAAGTGACAGCCGAAGCCGTCTTTCAATCCCGAACCATGCGGTTCGAAATGTTATCCGGTATTAGCTCCGGTTTCCCGGAGTTATCCCAATCTTACAGGCAGGTTACCCACGTGTTACTCACCCGTCCGCCGCTAATCTTCGGGAGCAAGCTCCCTCAGATTCGCTCGACTTGCATGTATTAGGCACGCCGCCAGCGTTCGTCCTGAGCCAGGATCAAACTCTCCAATAAAGTGTTTGATATAGCTCTTAAAAAGTTGTACTATATAGTACGTTTTTGTTAATCGAAATTAACGTTGGCACGCTTGGTTTTGTTTAGTTTTCAAAGAACTTTTTTTCACTTCTTTAAGAAGCGACTTTAATATAATAACATGATTACCATTTTTAAGTCAACAACTTTTTTCAAAGTTTTTTTATTTCGTTTGTCCTTTTTGGAAGACGAATAATAATATATCATCTCTCAAAAAACATGTCAATAAAAATTAACAATAAAAAAATCAGAAAGAAAAGTATTTGTCTCCTTCTCTTCTGATTTCCTAGCCTACCTATATTTTTAACTTACAATAAACATTTTTATAATAACTAATGCTGCCAATCCCGGTATCCCTAATATTCCTGACACACTTGAAGTAATTAAGTTAATTGGGATATGTAAATCTATGCTTGTACCAAAAGCATTAACAAAAAATAATAGCAGTGCTCCGATTATTATCTTTATCGAAAGTCGCCCAACCCATTGTAATGGTCGAATAGGAGCTCCTACAAATAACAAAATTAAAATGATTCCACCTATTACAGAAAAAACTAAAATAGGATCCACTAAAACACTCCCCTTTTATCTCTTTTAATAATAAGATATGAGAAGAGTATTAAATTAGAACAAGCTATCTACTTTTATATTTTCCCTATTTTAATATTCCGATGTTTTGCTTCTTTTAATAAAAAGAAATATTTTGCCTCTGCAATTTTTAAATCATAGAGTACCTCAGGAGAAGGTTCAACACTTTTATCAACTAACTGTTTTTGCCGATTCCACTCTTTTTTCATCGTGAGCAAGTTTTGTATTAGTTGTTGATCATATTGATTCCTTAACCAGCCCTTCCGGCGAAAAAGCATGAAACATCCTCCTCTATAATTCTCTTCTTCCTTCTAACGCTTTTGATAAAGTGACTTCATCAGCATATTCCAGATCTCCACCCACTGGTAAACCATGAGCAATCCTCGTTAGTTTAATACCGGATGGTTTTAAAAGCCTTGAAATATACATGGCTGTTGCTTCCCCTTCAATATTAGGGTTTGTAGCGAGAATGACCTCTTGTATTACATCATCCTGCAATCTTTTCAAAAGTTCAGGAATTTTTATATCCTCTGGTCCTATTCCCTCCATGGGCGATATAGATCCATGCAGTACATGATATAAGCCGTTATATTCCTTCATTTTTTCCATGGCTATAACATCTTTGGGATCTTGCACCACACATACAACACTTTTATCTCGTCGATCATCTTCACAGATGTAGCAAGGGTCTTGATCGGTTATATGTCCGCAAACAGAACAATAGGTAAGATTTCTTTTTGCATTCACTAGTGCTTTTGCAAAATCAAGCACAACATCTTCTTTCATGTTTAGGACAAAAAAAGCCAGTCGAACAGCCGTTTTCGGACCAATTCCTGGCAACTTCATAAAGCTATCAATTAGCTTTGATATTGGTTCAGGATAATGCATGATAATCCTCCTAGAACATTCCTGGTAAGTTCATTCCTTTTGTGAACTGACCCATTGTCTCATTTGTAAGGTCATCCATCTTTTTCAACGCATCATTCGTCGCAGCTAGTACTAAGTCTTGAAGCATTTCGATATCTTCCGGATCTACAACTTCCTCTTTGATATTTACTTCAAGTACTTCCTTTTGTCCATTTACTACAACTGTTACCATGCCGCCGCCAGCTGTACCTTCTACAGTCTTTTCAGCTAGTTCCTCTTGTGCTTTTGCCATATCCTTTTGCATTTTTTGCATTTGTTTCATCATTTTTTGCATATTTCCCATACCGCCACGCATCATATCTCATTCCTCCAAATCAATCTTTTATTTCAATTAGTTCATTTCCCACTAATTTTCTTGCTTCAGCAATAAGCGGATCTTCTTCACCATTTTGCTGAGTTTGATCTTCATCTTTTTGATCTTTTAGAAATTCTTTTCTTATTTTAACCCAATCATGCTCAGGAACGCCAACCATTTCCATGCTTTTACCGACAATCTCTTGCAGTATTACTTCTAAATTGGTGCGTACATTGTTGTTATTTTCTGCTACCATTTTACAATGAATTTCAAACTTGAATTTTAATACAAAAGCATTCTCTGAAGCCGCTACCGGCTCGCTATCATTTAAAAGTGCTGCATGAGAAACTTTATTCTGGCTTCGAAGCATTTCTAATAGCTCTGCCCATCTCCCTTTAATGACTTCCAAATCTTTTCTGGTTGCAGTCTTTAATATTTCCTGTATTCTTCCTTCAGGTGTTTTATAGCCGCTTTTCATTGACCTTTGCTTCGGCTCTTTTGAACCTGAATTCCCTTGTTGAGGAGCCGTAATTCCTTGCTGCTTAAGTCGATTTACCTCTGATTGCAGACTAGTTATTTTTTCTAGTAAAGACCGGTATTCCTCTTGATCATATTGAGATTTATTTGTTGTTTGTTGACAAAACTTTACCAAGGCAACCTCAAGAAAAATCCGGGGGTGATTTGTCCATTTCATTTCCTGTTGACTCTTACTTAACAACTCAATAATCTCATATATTTCAGCAGAAGGTATTTCTTTTGATAGTTGGATAAACTGATTATCTACCGACACACGCTCTAAGACATCCTCTAGTGTTGGTGCTGTCTGGTATAAGAGCATATCACGATAATAAAAAATAAAGTCTTCAATAAATCTGCTCGGGTCTTTTCCTTGATACATTAATTGGTCCAATGCCTGCAGAGCAACCGTCACATCTTTTTGGTGTATAGCTTCAGCGATTTTCCCAATGATCTCTTGTGATACAGATCCGGTTATAAGCAATGCTTCATTTAATGTTACTTGATCATCACTATATGAAATTGCCTGGTCCAGTAAACTCAACGCATCACGCATACCACCATCAGCAGCTCTTGCAATAACGTCCAGTGCATCCTCTTCTACATTTACCTGTTGGTTATGTATGATCTCTTTCATTCTACCTACAATCGAAGCAGCCGTAATTCTTCGGAAATCGAATCGTTGACAGCGAGAGATTATTGTTAAAGGGATTTTATGAGGTTCAGTAGTAGCTAGTATAAAAATGACATGCTTTGGTGGTTCTTCAAGAGTTTTTAACAAAGCATTAAAGGCCCCAATGGATAACATATGAACTTCATCAACAATATATACTTTATATTGAACAGCAGATGGAGCATATTTTACTTTATCTCTAATATCTCTTATTTCATCGACACCATTGTTAGATGCAGCATCAATTTCAATCACATCTGAGATGGAACCGTTTGTAATACCTTTACAAGCAGCACACTCATTACAAGGCTCAGCTACTGGTGCTCTTTCACAATTGACTGCTTTTGCAAAGATCTTAGCTGCACTTGTTTTCCCTGTCCCACGTGGTCCGGAAAAAAGATAAGCATGTGAAAACTTATTTTGTAACAGGGCATTTTGTAAGGTTTTTGTTATATGTTCTTGGCCAACCACATCATGAAATATCTGTGGTCTAAAAACACGATATAATGCTTGATAACCCACAAAAACGTCTCCCTTCTATTTCATCATCTATATTATAACAACCATCGGCATATTTACAAAGTTGTTTCTAAGAAAAGCGCAAGGCGACAAGCATAAGGCGAATAGGAATAGAAGGCGTTCTTTGCCTTCAATTCCTATTTGCCTAGACCCTCGAGCCGATGGCGCCTGGAGCTAGACACTAAAACTAAGTACAAACATTTTATATTTTCTTACCTTTTAAATAATCGTAGCATCTCACTAACTCCTAACAAAACTTATAAAAGCACTTTACTTTTCGATGGCAAACAAAAAACTCACCCGAAAAGAGTGAGTTTCATTTAAAATATTAACTGCCGTGCACCTTCCGTCGATTAGCCACCATAGGCGTTACTTAAGCAGTTAGCTCGGCTCAGGCAACCCTGCGGCACATGAGAGCTTCCACTTAATGCTGCTTCCTTCCGGACCTGACATGGTTCATGGATTCCCATTGCGCAGGACCCAAGCGTCAACACCACTTACTTAAGGCAGCCCTACAGTGAGCTAACCTCTAGAAGGGATTCGGCCTCGCTAGAGCGGATTGCGAGTACAGGGCACCGCTACCTCCCCGCTTAGCACGGCAAAATTGATACCATATTAAGTTGCATCGTTTTATCGACGCATGTATAAGTATATATCCTAATCATATAAATTGCAACTTCTAGTAGATGTAAGTTTTTGTCAGGTTTGTTATTTGTGTTTTTTACGTTTTCTTAAGTCTCTAAAAAACGAGCTTAACAACTCACTACATGCCTGCTCCTCAATTCCCTTTGTTAGATCAACTTGATGGTTAAACCTTTCTTCTTGTAAAAGATTCATCAATGTACCCGCACAACCACCTTTAGGATCTGAGGCTCCATATACAACTCTTCCGATTCTCGACAATACAATAGCTCCTGCACACATTGGACATGGTTCCAAAGTGACATACAATGTTGCACTTTCTAATCTCCAGGAACCTATCTCCTTACAAGCTTTATCTATTGCCAAAATTTCTGCATGGGCAATTGACCGTTGTTCCATTTCTCTTAAATTATGAGCTGATGAAATAACGGTATTATTTAATACAATAACTGCTCCAATTGGAACTTCACCCATCTCCTTAGCCTTTTTTGCTTCATCTAAGGCTAATTTCATATAATACTGGTCATTCAATTCTATATATCCTCCTCGTAGAAATGGTACAATTGTACATATTAAAAGTAGGAAAAGTCAGCCTAAATTGTTATAAAAAGGAGAAATGATTGTTATGCAGCAAAAACCTAAACAAGCACTACTTATTATAGACATGATTAATGACTTTAATTTCAATCATGGCCCTATCTTAGCGGAACAAACTGAAACAATCTCCCACAATATTCTCTCACTAAAAAATAAAATGAAAGAGAATAATTGTCCTATTATCTATGTTAATGACCATTATAACTTATGGCAGGCTAACTTTGAAAAAATTGCTCGAAAATGTAGTAATCCATTAAGTGAAAAGATTATTCACCGTTTGTTTCCAAACGATGATGATTATTTTTTAATTAAACCAAAACACTCCGCCTTTTACGGGACTGCACTGAACACATTATTATATAGTCTTAATGTTAAAGAACTCGTGATTACTGGAATAGCTGGAAACATATGTGTACTTTTTACAGCAAATGATGCTTATATGAGAGAATACGATATAACAATCCCAGCTGACTGTATTGCATCTAATACTAAAAAGGATAATGAATTTGCCTTAAGTATGATGGAAAACACACTCAAAGCTACGATTATCCATAGAGGAAATTAATTTAACATGCATCAAGCCTTCTCATCATATGATGTACAAAATTGTATTTTGAGGAGGACAAACATGCAAATACATATTGTCCAACAAGGACAAAGCTTGTTTGGTATTGCACAGGCTTACAGTACAACCGCAGAAGAAATTATTCGCACTAATGAAATTCAAAACCCAAATAATTTAGTTATCGGCCAGGGGATTGTGATTCCTATTAAGGGAAGGTTTTATTGGGTACAATCTGGTGACAGTTTATATTCAATAGCCCAAAGATTTGGACTTCCCGCATCAGAATTAGCTAGAATTAATAATATTCCCTTGAACCAACCTCTCTCAATAGGAGTAAGACTCTACATTCCTGAAGGTGAAAAGAGATCGGTAGAATCTAACGCTTATATTGAACCAAGAGGCACAAGTGTTACAGCTAATCTTGAGCAAGCAGCAAGAGATGCAGCACCTTACTTAACTTATTTAGGACCATTTAGTTTCCAAATTCAGCGGGATGGAACTCTTAAAGAACCACTTCTTAATAATTTCCCTCAAATCGCCAGACAAAATAATGTTACGTTGATGATGGCGATTACGAATTTAGAAAACGACCAATTTAGTGATGAACTAGGGAGAATTATTTTAACAAATACAGAAATACAAAATAAACTTTTAAATAACATTGTCACAACTGCCAAAAAATATGGCTTCCGTGATATCCATTTTGATATGGAGTTTTTAAGACCTCAAGATCGTGAAGCTTATAACCAATTTTTACGAAAGGCAAAGGCCCGTTTCAGTCAGGAAGGTTGGCTTCTCTCTACAGCACTGGCACCTAAAACGAGTGCTACACAAAAAGGGCGTTGGTATGAAGCACATGATTATAAAGCACACGGACAGATTGTAGATTTTGTTGTGATTATGACATATGAATGGGGATATAGTGGCGGTCCACCAATGGCTGTTTCACCTATAGGCCCTGTGAGGGAAGTTTTGGAGTATGCCATTACAGAAATGCCAAGTCGTAAAATTATGATGGGGCAAAATTTATATGGGTATGATTGGACCTTACCATTTGTTCCTGGAGGACAATTTGCGAAGGCAGTCAGTCCTCAGCAGGCTATTCAGCTTGCAAGTGCGAATAATGTGCCAATTCTTTATGATCAAGAAGCACAGGCACCTCATTTTAATTACACAGATACAAATGGAAAAGAGCATGAGGTCTGGTTTGAAGATGCAAGATCAATTCAGGCAAAATTTGACCTTATTAAAGAACTGGATCTACGAGGAATTAGCTATTGGAAACTTGGACTTTCATTTCCTCAAAATTGGTTATTACTAGCTGATAATTTTCAAATAGAAAAGAAAGAATAACACAGTGACAGGTACTCATTAATAATATGGGTGCCTTTTTTTAATTCAGATTAAATTAGAAAATGTAAACAATCTTATAAATCATTACTCAAATAGAGAGTTGCATGGTAAAATGAAATTTGTCGATTTTTAAGTTTAGGTGTTTCGTTTCAAAGGAGGACCCATAATGAATATACCCTTTATTACTGTAGAGGGGCCAATTGGTGTTGGTAAAACATCATTAGCGAAGGCAATTGCTGAGTATTATCAATTCTACTTATTAAAAGAAATTGTTGAAGAAAATCCTTTTCTAGGAAAGTTCTATACAGATATTGAAGAATGGAGCTTTCAAACGGAAATGTTTTTTCTTTGCAATCGATATAAACAGTTAGAAGACATCAATAAAGAGTATCTACAAACAGATAAACCAGTTGTAGCTGACTATCATATCTATAAGAATCTTATCTTTGCCAAACGTACATTAAGGCATGAACAATATGATAAGTATTTGAAAATCTATGATATCTTAACAGAAGGCATGCCAAAACCCAACATTATCATTTATCTAACTGCTAGTCTTGATACACTATTAGGCCGAATAGAAAAAAGAGGCCGTGAAATAGAGCAAAAAATTGATCCCCATTACCTACAACAGCTTTCAGAGGATTATGAAATTGCTATGTTACAGTGGGAAAAAGAAAACCCTTCAATTCCAGTTATTCGTTTTAACGGTGATACATTGGACTTCGTTCAAAATAAACAAGACTTAACATATATATTCAAAACATTAGATCAGTACTTGCAAAAAGGAGCAACAACAAATGAATTTACGCGAAAAATATAAGATTCCTCACAACGCTGTCATTACGATAGCTGGTACTGTAGGTGTTGGAAAATCCACAATGACAAACGCTCTTGCACAGGAATTGAATTTCAAAACATCTTTCGAAAAGGTAGATTCAAATCCTTATCTTGATAAATTTTATGCTGATTTTGAAAGATGGAGCTTTCATTTACAAATTTATTTTTTAGCAGAACGTTTTAAAGAGCAAAAAAAGATTTTTGAATATGGTGGAGGATTCATTCAGGATCGTTCAATTTACGAAGATACGGGGATATTTGCAAAAATGCATTATGAAAAAGGGACAATGTCTGAGGTTGACTATGAAACCTATAAAAACCTTTTTGATGCTATGGTCATGACTCCTTATTTTCCACATCCAGACCTTCTCATTTATTTAGAAGGAAGCTTGGATGATATTTTATCGAGAATTAAACTTCGCGGACGTCCAATGGAACAGCAAACACCAGTTGAATATTGGACTGAAATGCACCAAAGATATGAAAATTGGATTAATAATTTTAATGCCTGTCCTGTACTACGTATCAATATTAATGATTATGATATTATGAAAAATGAAAAGTCTATCGAACCTATTATAGAGAGAATTGGCTATTTTATTGAACAGACGAAATTTCTAAAAAATAAGAGGATGACATAAAGGTTTACGTTCCTTTATGTCATCCTCTTTTTTTATTAGAAAACTGTAGTTTATTGCTAATCCTAAAATTTGAATGCTTTGGTCTTCTTATACTTTCCAAACATATAAAAAAAATCGCTACAGTCCAGTAACGATTTTACATCAATCTCCCATATTTTATGCGCTGAATATGAGATTAAGTTTTAAAATTATGGAGGAGGAAAGGGGATTCGAACCCCTGCGGGCTTTGACACCCCTGTCGGTTTTCAAGACCGATCCCTTCAGCCGGACTTGGGTATTCCTCCGTATTGACAAAATATAATTTATCATATTTTTTATATACTTGTCAACATTTTATTATTTTTTTTAGTTGTTATGAAAATAAATACTTCACATAGTAGTATATCCATGTAAGGGGGCAATTAAATCCCCCTTTATATATTTTTAGTCAACCATACTAATACTTTCTTTATTCCCCATATAAGGTCTAAGCACCTCTGGGATAATGACAGATCCATCTTCCTGTTGATAATTTTCCAAGATGGCAGCAACTGTTCTTCCAATAGCTAATCCTGATCCATTTAATGTGTGGACATGCTCCACCTTTGCTTTTGGATCTCTTCTAAATCGAATATTTGCTCGGCGTGCTTGGAACGCCTCAAAATTACTGCAAGAAGAAATTTCACGGTATGTTCCATAGCTTGGGATCCAAACTTCAAGGTCATATTTTTTAGCTGCCGTAAAACCTAAATCTGCTGTACACATGCTCATTACCCGATATGGAAGTCCTAATAGTTGAAGTACTTTTTCAGCATGTCCTGTCAGCTTCTCAAGCTCCTCATAAGAATCCTCTGGCTTAACAAAGCGAACTAGCTCTACTTTATTAAATTGGTGTTGACGTATTAATCCTCTTGTATCTCTTCCTGCTGATCCAGCTTCGGAACGGAAATTTGCACTAAATGCAGCATAACTAATAGGTAGTTGTTCAACATTGAGTATTTCCTCACGGTGCATATTTGTAACAGGTACTTCAGCAGTTGGAATTAAGAAATAATCTTCTCCTGCAATTTTAAATGCATCTTCCTCAAATTTAGGCAACTGACCTGTACCTGTCATACTATCACGATTCACGATAAAAGGCGGTATGATTTCTGTATAACCATGCTCGTCAACATGAAGATCTAACATAAAGTTAAATAGTGCTCTTTCTAAACGTGCACCCAACCCACGGTAAAAAACAAAACGACTTCCTGTAACCTTTGCTGCCCGTTCAAAGTCCAGAATTTGCAAACCATCTGCAATGTCCCAGTGCGGCTTTGGCTCAAATTCAAAGTGTGGTTGTTCTCCCCACTTTCTAATCTCTACATTATCATCCTCTGTATCCCCAACTGGAACACTTTCATGAGGAATATTTGGAATAGATAATAAAAGGTTATCAAGTTCAGCCTCTACTTTACGTAATTGCTCATCATAACCTTTAATCTTCTCTCCTACTTCTTTCATTTCTTTAATTAAATGATCAGCATCCTGCTTTTCCCTTTTTAACTGGGCGACTTGTGCAGAAACATCATTTCTTTTGCTTTTTAATTCTTCAGTAGCAGCAATAAGCTCTCTTCTCGTTTTATCAAGCTCTTCAAATTTCCCAAAATCAGTTAGGTCTTCACCGCGTTTAGATAACTTTTCTTTTACTTCTTCAAGATTGGTACGAAGAAATTTACTATCCAACATAAATATTTCCACTCCTTTTTTGAATATACACTCGCAATCAAGGAAATTTAAGCAACAAAAAAACTCCCGTCCCAAAAAGGGACGAGAGTTACCCGCGTTGCCACCCTAGTTAAGAATACCTCGTATTCTTCACTTAATGAATAACGGTCATAGCCGGAATTGCCTACTTTAACATTTGTTAGTTCAGCTATTCATTCAAGGATGGATTCACAAGCATCTATCACCGATTTTCACCAGCCACCGGCTCTCTATAGATAGAACATCATGCTACTAATTCCTATCATCACGTTTGCTTATTTGATTAAGTATAAATTAATTTACTATAAGTTTACAGTAGTCGCAAGTTTTTTATACAACTTATTTAGACTCTTTTACCATATTGATAAATAATTGAGTCATTCGATGATCATCAGTTAACTCAGGATGGAAGGAACAGCCAAGAAATTGCCCTTGGCGAGCTGCAACAATTCGGCCGTTGTGCTTCGATAGGATCTCAACATCCTCTCCAACCTCAACTATATGAGGAGCACGGATAAAGACTCCTACAAAGTCCTCTCCAACACCGGTAATCATTAATTCAGCCTCAAAGCTATCCTTTTGTCGTCCAAATGAATTACGCTCTACTGTTACATCTAATAATCCTAAGTGAGATTGATCATATCCCACGAGATTCTTAGCCAAAAGAATTAACCCTGCACATGTACCAAACATAGGTCTACCAGATGCAGCAAATTCTTTTAATGGCTCCATAAAATCATATTTATCGATAAGGCGACGCATCGTTGTGCTCTCGCCACCTGGCATGATTAAGCCATCAAGGTCTGCAAGCTGATTAGCTGTTTTAACAATAACTCCTTCAGCTCCACATGCTTCTATTGAACGAATATGCTCCCTAACAGCACCTTGTAATCCTAAAACACCAATTTTCAGCATGTTAAAAACTCCTTTGTCCTACCAACCACGCTCTTGCATTCTTTGCTCTGGTAAAAGACTTGAAATTTCGACTCCTTGCATTGCAGATCCAAGTCCTTTAGAAAGTTTCGCAATTAGTTCGTAATCTTGATAATGAGTCGTTGCTTCAACTATAGAACGTGCAAACTTAGCTGGGTTTTCTGATTTAAAGATACCAGATCCAACAAATACTCCATCAGCACCAAGCTGCATCATTAACGCAGCATCAGCAGGAGTAGCTACACCACCAGCAGCGAAGTTAACAACCGGTAATTTTCCTTCTTTTTTAATTTGAAGAAGAAGTTCAAAAGGAGCACCTAAATTTTTTGCTTCTGTCATTAACTCATCTTCGCTCATAGCAGCAACCTTACGAATTTGTGCATTTACCTTACGCATATGACGAACAGCTTCAACAATGTTTCCTGTTCCTGGCTCACCTTTTGTACGAAGCATAGACGCACCCTCTGCAATACGACGAGTTGCTTCACCTAGATCACGGCAGCCACAAACGAATGGTACTGTGAAGTCACTTTTTAATAAGTGATACTCTTCATCTGCAGGAGTTAAAACTTCACTTTCATCAATATAGTCAACACCCATTGCCTCTAACACACGTGCCTCTACAATGTGTCCGATACGTGCTTTTGCCATAACTGGAATTGATACAGCATTCATTACTTCTTCTACAATTGTTGGATCAGCCATTCTCGCTACACCACCGGCAGCACGAATGTCAGCAGGAACTCGTTCAAGTGCCATTACAGCAACTGCGCCTGCTTCCTCAGCGATTTTAGCTTGCTCTGCATTTACAACGTCCATGATGACGCCGCCTTTTTGCATTTCTGCCATTCCACGTTTTACGCGGTCAGTACCTGTTGTATTACTCATTGTGGTTGTCCCCCTTATGTAATGTCCTAATATATAGGATTTGTTTTAGATTGAGAAAAATTCATCTACGCTATATTTTATCCTAAGTTCTAAAAAAATCCTATCAAAATTCATGTAATTAGTAAAACAATTCCTATATGTTTTACTATTCTATCATTTCTTATATAATAATTTTCTATTATAACTCAGATTTTATCAATCGAATATCTTTTTTCATCATTTTAATGAGCTTACAATAAATAGAAGTGTATAAAAAAGACTCCCTATATAGAGAGTCTTTTCATAAATGATTAAAACCAACCTTTTACTGTGTCTGATACTGTGCCCCATAATCCACCAAAGAAGCCTCCAATACCTCTCATAGAGAGAACAAACCAGTTGGCCTTTTCAACTGTTTCTTTTGTAACAAGATCTACTTGAGAGAGTGTGTCACTTTTGATATTTGTTAGTGCTTGACCTTCACCCTCATATTTTATCGTCATTTTTCCGACTACATGGTCTTTTTTAACTGGTGCCGTTAATTCCCCTGCTTTTGACAATTGATCTTGGTCAATTTCAAATGCTGGTTTATAGGCATCCTCTTCACCCTTTTTCACAACTAATGTTACTGCATCCTTTGTATGAATGGATACTGAATCTTCTTTTCCTTTTACAACAGGAATTGTTGATTGTTTATCAATTTGATAATTTGCTGGAAATACTTCTTTTACTGAGAAGTTTTCGAATGCATAGTCCAACATTTTTTCTGTCTCAGGAAAGCGTGCATCCTTCACATCTCCTTGTGCATCCATCACAACTGAAATGACACGCATACCATTTTTAGTTGCAGTAGCAGTAAAACAAGATCCCGCAGAGGAAGTTGATCCTGTTTTAAGACCGTCTACACCTTCATAACCAAATACTAACTCTGGAAGCATCCAGTTCCAGTTTGGCATGTGAGTTGCGTCATCAGTACCTTCTCTAAAGGTTTTTTTAGGAATACTAGCTGTCTCTAAAACCTCTGGGTAGTCTTGAATTAATCTTTGTGAAAGTAAGGCCATATCTCTTGCTGATAATTTATTTTCTGCATTCACATCTGTTCCTTCAGGATGCATACCAGCTAAATCCTTATTTTCCAATCCTGTCGCATTAACAAATTCATAATTTGTTAAACCTAGTTCTTTCGCTTTATCGTTCATCATTTTAACAAAAGCATTTTCTGATCCTGCAATTATTTCTGACAAAGCAATTGCCGCACCGTTAGCAGAGTAAATGGCCATTGCCTCATATAATTCTTTTACATTATAGCTGTCATCCAGTCTTAATGGAACATTTGAAAGACTTCTGTTTTGTGAAATCTTATAAACATATTCGCTTGGTTTATATGTTTGATCCCAGCTGATTTTTCCTTCTTTAACAGCCTCTAGTACTAAGTATTCTGTCATCACCTTTGCCATACTGGCAATAGGTAGCTTTTCATCAATATTTTTCCCATATAAAACAGTTCCAGTTGATTCCTCAATTATAATTGCTGCCCCTGCATTAATTGTAATTGGCTCTGCAGCTTTAGCAGATGTAAAAGGAAAAATGGATGAAACAATAAAAGTTATAGCAAAAAGGACTGCCATCATTTTCTTTATTCTCACGTTATATACTACCTCCACATTTTATTATCTATATAAAAACTCCACTTGAATTTTACTTTCTTAAAGAAACAACAAAATTGATTTTATCATAGAAAGGGCAAAAAAATAGACAGAGTCATAGACTCTGTCAAATGTTATAGATCTGTCATATTTGAATAAGTTTTAATCCAAAAGACTTATTATAACGAGTAATTTGGGGCTTCTTTCGTAATTTGAACATCATGGGGATGACTTTCTTTTAAGCCTGCTCCAGTCATTCGGATAAATTGTGAATTTTCTCGAAGTTCTTCGAGATTCTTTGTTCCACAATATCCCATTCCAGAACGAATTCCACCAACTAATTGATAAATTGTATCTGCTATCGGCCCTTTATATGGAGTTCTTCCTTCAATTCCTTCAGGAACGAACTTTTTATTGTCTTCCTGGAAATAACGGTCTTTGCTTCCTTTTTCCATTGCAGCTACAGATCCCATTCCACGATACACCTTAAATCGTCTACCTTGGAAGATTTCAGTTGCTCCTGGACTCTCAGAAGTACCAGCAAGTAAACTTCCTAACATGACAGCATGGCCACCCGCAGCCAATGCTTTTACCATATCACCAGAATACTTAATACCTCCATCTGCAATAATGGATACTCCATGTTTTCTTGCTTCTGTAGCACAGTCATATACTGCAGTAATTTGTGGTACACCGACTCCCGCAACAACACGAGTTGTACAAATAGATCCAGGCCCAATTCCTACTTTAACAACATTTGCACCTGCTTCAATTAAATCTTTCGTTGCATCAGCAGTTGCCACATTCCCTGCAATAATATTTAAGTTTGGATATTCCTTACGGATCGTCTTTACTGTTTCAAGAACACCTTTTGAGTGACCATGTGCTGTATCTACTACAATTGCATCTACATTAGCTTCAACAAGCTTCTGAACACGTACCATTGTATCAGCTGTCACACCAACTGCTGCAGCAACAACAAGACGTCCGTGTGAATCTTTAGCTGAGTTTGGAAATTCAATTACTTTCTCAATGTCTTTAATTGTAATAAGTCCTTTTAAGATACCCTCATTATCAACTAACGGAAGTTTTTCAATTTTATGCTTTTGTAAAATGCTTTCAGCTTCTTTAAGTGTCGTTCCAACAGCTGCTGTTACAAGGTTATCCTTCGTCATAACATCACTGATTTTTATTGAATAATCTTGAATAAATCTCATATCACGATTGGTGATAATACCAACTAACTTTTCTTCTTCGGGGTTATTTACAATTGGAACACCAGAAATTCTATATTTACCCATTAAATGCTCTGCATCAAAAACTTGATGATCAGGAGTTAAGTAAAATGGATCTGTAATAACTCCTCTTTCAGATCTTTTTACTTTATCCACTTGCTCTGCTTGCTGTTCAATGGACATATTCTTATGAATAACACCAATTCCACCTTGTCTTGCAATTGCAATAGCTAATTCAGCTTCTGTTACAGTATCCATACCAGCACTGATAATTGGAATATTAAGTTTTAAACTTGGTGTAAGCTGTACACTTAAATCCACATCTCTTGGTAATACCTCAGATTTTGCTGGTACTAATAGAACATCATCAAAAGTTAAGCCTTCTTTAGAAAATTTTTGTTCCCACATTAGTAAAATCCCCCTCTTTTCGGCAAAATATTATTAGTAGATTATCAACATGTTTTCATACTGTCAAGGAAGGAGTAAAGAGTTTAAATATTTTGAATTAACTAATTGGAGTGTACAATTCATGTCATCCTTATATTGGGAACGCTTACTATCATATTATTCAACACAAACGATTCAAAAGAAATTAGAAAAATGTTATAAAAATCATTCAATAGAAAACTCAAGTGGATTATCCTATGATAATTGTTACCGATTCATTTACTTTCTTAAACATGGTGAAAATTTCTTTTTACAGGCAACTCAATCACCACATGCCATTCAGCCAATTCTGCTTTTTTACGGGATATCACAGCTTCTAAAAGCATGTTTATTAATAAAAGATCCCCTTTATCCTTCAACCTCATCTGTCTTAGCACATGGGGTTACGAGTAGGAAACGGAAGAAACAACAATATCAATTTTTAAAAGATGAAATTAAAGTTCAAAGAAACGGTTTGTTCAGCCATGTTGCAAAGGAACTTTTCCATATACAGGATCACCTTGAGGCAGAAAAATACTCTATGGAATTACT
Organism: Metabacillus sp. KJ11-3; assembly: GCF_055808295.1. Lineage (NCBI taxonomy): Bacteria > Bacillati > Bacillota > Bacilli > Caryophanales > Bacillaceae > Metabacillus > Metabacillus sp. KJ11-3. The sequence continues at coordinate 4,519,527 of NZ_CM147865.1, forward strand.
TCTAAATCAAATTCCTGAGATGAACACCGCTTTCTCTTTTCACCAAGCAAAAAATAATTATATGAAAGTTGATACAACAGATCAACTCCAAATTATTTTAACAGATGCAACTGCACAGCAATATCACATGTCAGCTGAAAGACTTTCTGAACATTTCATTGAGAAATATCACTTTGAACCTGTTAATAATGTGACTAGTGAACAAATCTTATTACAAACCAAATATACTAACCATACCTTTCACTGTTCACCATGTGCATTTCATATTGAGGATAATACCTTTTATTTACCAAGCAATCGTGACTCTTTTATAAACCTTCCAGAACTCTTAGTTCACTATTTATTGTTATATAATTTAAGCATGATCTCGCGTTATGAAACAGAGTGGTGGTATGAGCTTCTGTTAGGTCTATCAAATGATGACTATCCAATTATTCTTCGATACATGGAAATTGCCAAAAGGAAGATTCCTTACTTTATTTTAGCATTCTTAGAAGAATGGTTATGAGCTTATCTTTAAATGGAGGAGCTAACCTCAGGATAGCTTCTCTTTCTTAATTGTTATTCTCATTCGGTTGAGTCTGTTACTCATTGCCTGGCTTTATAATTTGTCTCTACATCTTTACGGTAAAACCTTCGGTTTTGAGCAATAGTTTTTTATCACACAAAAAAAGATCAGTATCTCTACTGATCTTTCTACCTCTTCTCACTTGGCAACGTCCTACTCTCACAAGGGGAAACCCTCAACTACCATCGGTGCTGAGAGCTTAACTTCCATGTTCTGATTTCGACCTGCGATAGGCGGCGAATCTCCGCGTCAACTTGTTCGCGTTCAGATCTCCATGTGCCAACTACGTACATTCCGGTCTTCTCTCTCTACGCTTCCTTACTTGCACAGGATGTGCTGACTTCTACGTTGCCACAGGACGGGGCGCTCTTAGTAGAAGTTCCTTGATCTGCTTCTCCCAAGCCTCAGGCTAGTAAGTGTATTTTGTTCCAACCTCTTTACGTGAAACCATCGGTTTTTCTACATTTATTTAATTCAAACAAAAAAAGACCAGTATTTCTACTGATCTTTTCTTCCTCTTTTTACTTGGCAACGTCCTACTCTCACAGGGGGAAACCCCCAACTACCATCGGCGCTGAAGAGCTTAACTTCCGTGTTCGGCATGGGAACGGGTGTGACCTCTTCGCCATCATCACCAAATAATATAGTTTACGGCTTCCGATAAACTTCACACTTCTGCGTCATCTCATTCGTCAACATCCTCACGTACTGAAGTACGTTGCGGTGTCTCCTCAATCGATTCCTTGAACTGTTCGTTTCTCGAAACCCTCTTACTATGAACTTTGATTGAAAGAATATATATTCCTTCAAAACTAGATAACGATACACAATTCAATTCACTAAGCATTCGCTTTATTGTTAGGTTAAGTCCTCGATCGATTAGTATCAGTCAGCTCCACACGTCACCGCGCTTCCACCTCTGACCTATCAACCTGATCATCTTTCAGGGATCTTACTCACTAATGTGATGGGAAATCTCATCTTGAGGGGGCTTCATGCTTAGATGCTTTCAGCACTTATCCCTTCCGCACATAGCTACCCAGCTATGCCTTTGGCAAGACAACTGGTACACCAGCGGTGCGTCCATCCCGGTCCTCTCGTACTAAGGACAGCTCCTCTCAAATTTCCTACGCCCACGACGGATAGGGACCGAACTGTCTCACGACGTTCTGAACCCAGCTCGCGTACCGCTTTAATGGGCGAACAGCCCAACCCTTGGGACCGACTACAGCCCCAGGATGCGATGAGCCGACATCGAGGTGCCAAACCTCCCCGTCGATGTGGACTCTTGGGGGAGATAAGCCTGTTATCCCCGGGGTAGCTTTTATCCGTTGAGCGATGGCCCTTCCATGCGGAACCACCGGATCACTAAGCCCGACTTTCGTCCCTGCTCGACTTGTAGGTCTCGCAGTCAAGCTCCCTTGTGCCTTTACACTCTACGAATGATTTCCAACCATTCTGAGGGAACCTTTGGGCGCCTCCGTTACATTTTAGGAGGCGACCGCCCCAGTCAAACTGCCCACCTGACACTGTCTCCCAGCCCGATCAGGGCTGTGGGTTAGAATTTCAATACAGCCAGGGTAGTATCCCACCGACGCCTCCACCGAAGCTGGCGCTCCGGCTTCTCAGGCTCCTACCTATCCTGTACAAGCTGTACCAAAATTCAATATCAGGCTACAGTAAAGCTCCACGGGGTCTTTCCGTCCTGTCGCGGGTAACCTGCATCTTCACAGGTACTATAATTTCACCGAGTCTCTCGTTGAGACAGTGCCCAGATCGTTACGCCTTTCGTGCGGGTCGGAACTTACCCGACAAGGAATTTCGCTACCTTAGGACCGTTATAGTTACGGCCGCCGTTTACTGGGGCTTCGGTTCAAAGCTTCGCTTGCGCTAACCTCTCCCCTTAACCTTCCAGCACCGGGCAGGCGTCAGCCCCTATACTTCGCCTTGCGGCTTCGCAGAGACCTGTGTTTTTGCTAAACAGTCGCCTGGGCCTATTCACTGCGGCTTTTCCGGGCTATTCACCCTAAAAAGCACCCCTTCTCCCGAAGTTACGGGGTCATTTTGCCGAGTTCCTTAACGAGAGTTCTCTCGCTCACCTTAGGATTCTCTCCTCGCCTACCTGTGTCGGTTTGCGGTACGGGCACCTCTCACCTCGCTAGAGGCTTTTCTTGGCAGTGTGGAATCAGGAACTTCGGTACTATAGTTCCCTCGCCATCACAGCTCAGCTTATGTGACAATGGGATTTGCCTCATTGTCAGCCTAACTGCTTGGACGCGCATATCCAACAGCGCGCTTACCCTATCCTTCTGCGTCCCCCCATTGCTCAAATGGTGAGGAGGTGGTACAGGAATTTCAACCTGTTGGCCATCGCCTACGCCTTTCGGCCTCGGCTTAGGTCCCGAC
>NZ_CM147865.1:4527500-5175036 GCF_055808295.1 Metabacillus sp. KJ11-3
ATTTTTATCAGTGATATTACATGTTTTTAATCCCTTACCACCACGGCTTTGAGTACGATATTCCTCAGATGGAGTTCTTTTTCCGTAACCATTGCTTGTCACAATAAGAACATCCACACTTTCTTCAAGGATCTCCATACTTACAACTTCGTCATCCTCATCAAGGGTGATTCCTTTAACTCCTGATGCAGTTCGGCCCATTGAACGTACATCTGATTCAGGGAATCGAATCAACATACCATTTTTGGTTCCGATAATGATGTCTTTTGAGCCATCCGTTAATTTAACGGAAATAAGTTCATCTTGTTCACGGAGACCTACAGCGATTAAACCATTATTACGGATATTCGCGAACTGAGATAATGGAGAACGCTTTGAGATGCCATCCTTGGTTGTAAAGAACAAGAACCAATCATCAACAAATTCAGAGACAGGTATAATCGCATTTACCCATTCACCTTTTTCTACACTTAGTAAATTAATAATTGGAAGACCTTTGGCTGTTCTGCTATATTCAGGAATTTCATATCCTTTTGCTCTATAAACCTTCCCTTTATTCGTGAAGAATAGGATTGTGTCGTGAGTTGATGTTGTTAATAGATGTTCGACAAAATCATCATCGTTTGTTCCCATTCCCTGGATGCCTCTTCCGCCACGTTTTTGGCTTCTGTAAGTGGAAACCGGAAGACGTTTAATGTATCCATTATGAGTTAACGTGATAACGATGTTCTCAACCGGAATAAGATCTTCATCTTCAATTGATTCAAGACCGCCCGATACAATTTCTGTACGACGAACATCATTAAAGCGGTCTTTAATCTCTGTAAGTTCTTCGCGGATAATAGCAAGTACTTTTTCTTCATCTGCCAGGATTGCTTTTAGTTCCGCAATTAACTTGATCAGTGATTGGTATTCTTCCTCAATCTTTTCACGTTCTAAGCCTGTTAATCTTTGAAGTCTCATATCTAGAATTGCTTGAGCCTGCTTTTCACTTAATGAAAATTGCTCCATTAATCCGTTTCGTGCAATTTCAGTTGTTTGTGAATTACGGATTAACGTAATAACTGCATCTAAATGGTCAAGTGCAATCCGCAGACCTTCAAGTATATGAGCCCTTGCTTCTGCCTTTCTTAATTCAAAAGCAGTTCGTCGTTTAATAACTACTTTTTGATGCTCAAGATAATAGAAGAGCATTTGCTTAATATTAAGAACCTTTGGATGGCCATCCACTAGAGAAAGCATATTAATTCCAAAGCTTGTTTGAAGGGCTGTTTGTTTATAAAGATTATTAAGTAATACATTGGCATTTGCATCTTTACGTACTTCGATAACCACACGCATACCAGTACGGTCAGATTCATCACGCAAATCTGTAATTCCGTCAATTTTCTTATCACGAACTAATTCAGCTATCTTTTCAACAAGTTTTGCTTTATTAACTTGATAAGGTATTTCCTTGACGATAATTACTTGTTTTCCTGAAGGTTTTTCTTCAATTTCAACCTTTGCTCGAAGTGTAATGGAACCGCGACCTGTTTCATATGCTTTACGAATTCCACTGCGACCAATAATTTGACCTGCAGTAGGGAAGTCCGGTCCAGGTATAATTTCCATTATTTCAGGAATCGTCAAGTCAGGATCCTTACTTAATGCAAGGACTCCATCGATAACCTCTCCTAATTGATGTGGAGGGATATTTGTTGCCATTCCTACAGCGATTCCCGTTGCACCATTTACCAGTAAGTTCGGGAACCTGGCTGGAAGAACAACTGGTTCTCTTTCAGAACCATCATAGTTATCCTGGTAATCAATTGTGTCTTTATTGATATCCCGGATTAATTCCATTGAGATTTTTGACATACGGGCTTCTGTATAACGCATTGCAGCTGCTGAATCTCCATCAACAGAACCAAAATTACCGTGTCCATCAACTAACATATATCTAAAGTTAAAATCCTGAGCCATACGAACCATTGTTTCATAAACAGCTGAATCACCGTGTGGATGGTATTTACCAATTACTTCACCGACGATACGAGCTGATTTCTTAAATGGTTTTTCCGAGGTCATTCCTAAATCATTCATTGCGTACAAAATACGACGATGAACAGGTTTTAATCCATCACGCACATCTGGTAAAGCACGAGAGACAATAACACTCATCGCATATCCTAAAAAGGATTCTCGCATTTCGTTACTAATATTTCTTTCTATAACATGAGAGTTTTGATTTTCCGCCATATTAAGATAACCTCCCTTTCTTTTCTGCAATCTTAATTGGGAGTGCCAAATAACTCATCAGAAAACGACAAAATACTATCATTTTAAACAATTATTGATAGTAGTTGTCTGTTATAAATTCTGCCCAATTGGATAATTTAATGAATAGTCTACTCTTCATTATAGCAATATTACCGAGAGAATACACATGAATTTACTAGATAATTCACAGTTAAACTATAATTTAAAAGTCTTTGACTAAACGTCACTCTTATAAAAATTCTAACCTTTTAAAAAACACCTCATCGGCATGAGGTGTTTCATTCACTTTATCAAATATCTAGATTTTTGACATATTGTGCATTTTCTTCGATAAAGTTTCGACGAGGCTCGACTTTATCTCCCATAAGCGTATCGAAGGTTTCATCTGCATCAATTGCATCCTCTAGAGTTACTTGAAGTAAAGTACGTGTCTCCGGATTCATGGTTGTTTCCCATAATTGATCTGGATTCATCTCTCCAAGACCTTTATAGCGCTGAATGCCGGGTTTAGGAAGTTCAGGCATTTCTGCTAAGTAAGTATCAAGTTGTTTATCATTATAAGCATATTCAATTCTTTTACCTTGCTGAATCTTATATAGTGGTGGTTGAGCAATATAGATATATCCTTGTTCAATAATTGGACGCATGTATCGATAGAAGAACGTTAATAGTAAAGTACGAATATGGGCTCCATCAACATCTGCATCTGTCATAATGACAACTTTATGATAACGGGCTTTCGTGATTTCAAAGTCTTCACCAATACCTGTACCTAACGCTGTAATAATCGCTCTTATTTCATTATTGGACAAAATTTTATCTAATCTAGCCTTCTCAACATTAATAATTTTCCCTCTTAATGGCAGGATTGCTTGGAAGTGTCGGTCACGTCCCTGTTTAGCTGAGCCTCCTGCAGAATCACCCTCAACGATATATAATTCACTGATTGATGGATCTTTTGAAGAACAATCGGCTAGTTTACCTGGTAGATTTGAAATTTCCAGAGCACTTTTACGTCTGGTTAATTCACGGGCTTTTTTAGCTGCCAAACGTGCTCTGGCTGCCATGAGACCTTTTTCAACAATCTTTCTCGCTACTGATGGATTTTCTAACATGAATTTATCAAATGCTTCAGAGAAAACAGAATCTGTTACAGTACGAACCTCAGAATTTCCCAATTTCGTTTTCGTTTGTCCCTCAAACTGAGGATCAGGATGTTTAATCGAGATAATAGCTGTAATCCCTTCCCGAACATCTTCTCCTGATAAATTATCATCATTTTCTTTGAAGATTTTATTCTTTCTAGCATAATCATTAATGACACGAGTTAATGCTGATTTAAATCCCGCTTCATGTGTTCCGCCCTCATAGGTATGAATATTATTTGCGAAAGAATAAATATTACTAGTGTAGCTATCATTGTACTGAATAGCGACTTCTGTTGTGATACCGTCCTTTTCCCCTTCAATGTAAACAGGTTCATCATGAATAACCTCACGAGTACGGTTTAAATGTTCAACATATGATTTAATACCACCTTCATAGTAGTATTCATTTGAACGCTTATTCTCACGTTTATCCTCAATTGTAATTTTTAAGCCGCGGTTAAGAAATGCAAGCTCTCGAATACGATTGGCTAAAATTTCATAATCATATTCTGTCGTTTCTTTAAATATTTCCGGATCCGGCTTAAAGTGAGTAATAGTCCCGGTTGCCTCAGTTTCACCAATAACCTCTAAATCAGCTGCAGGTACTCCTTTATGAAACTCTTGAAAGTGAATTTTCCCTTCGCGATGCACTGTTACATCAAGCACTGTTGAAAGGGCATTTACTACAGAGGCACCAACACCGTGAAGACCACCGGAAACTTTATATCCTCCGCCACCAAACTTACCACCAGCATGAAGAACTGTCATAATAACTTCAACAGCTGGACGTCCCATTTTTTCATGGATCCCTACCGGAATTCCTCGACCATTATCTTTAACAGTAATACTGTTATCTTCTTCTATGAGCACATTGATTTCAGTACAGAAACCCGCCAATGCCTCATCTATACTATTATCAACAATTTCCCAAACTAAATGATGCAGACCCTTACCACTGGTAGATCCAATATACATCCCAGGGCGTTTTCGAACAGCTTCCAGACCTTCTAATACTTGAATCTGATTTTCATCATATGATTGTTGTTGGACTTGATTGTTATCTGTCGTCACACTGATCACCTACACTTTTCCTAAAGCTTACATAACTGATTTTGAAGCTCGATAATTAATAGCCTCTTAAAAAGAGTATTCTGTTACCAATAAAAGAAAATTGATGACAGGTAGCTTTATATTTAAGTCTATAAAAGCCTTAATTAATCTATATCAAAAGCAACTTGTGCTCGTTTTTTTAATGTGCTTGATGATAAAGGTGAAAAATAAATTTTATCAAGCGTTATAATAATAGATTTTGCATCATTACTTGCCAGTTGGACGATCTTCTCTCTTTGTTTTTTAAAAAACTCATCCACAATTGATGAATCTTGTGAAGATTGTCTATCCAGAATCATAACGACTTCTTTTGAAGGAACAACATGGTTGTCTCCCAGATGAATATACATTTGAATCACCTCATTTTTTGTCAGAAAGCTCTCCTGCTTTCACATGGAAAGTAGCAGCTTCTCTTAATGTTTGATGGTCGATTCCTTCTACACTTGTTGTTGTAACAAATGTTTGCACTTTACCCTGAATGGTATTTAACAAATGTGATTGTCTAAAATCATCCAATTCAGATAAAACATCATCCAGCAAAAGAATCGGATATTCTCCTATTTCGTTATGAATCAAATCAATCTCAGCCAATTTCAAGGATAGAGCAGTTGTTCTCTGCTGACCTTGCGACCCATATGTTTGCACATCATGATCATTCACGTAAAAGAGCATATCATCACGATGAGGTCCCGCAAGAGTAGCCCCACGTTCTATTTCTTTCTCTCTTATTTTAGCAAATTTTTGTTCATATGCTTCTATCATTTTTGTCAAATCATAATCTTCTGATACATCTACAGAAGGCTTATATTTAATTTTAAGTGTTTCCAACCCTCTACTAATGCCAGAATGAACTGGCTCAGCCCATTTTTGGAGCTCAGATACAAACTGTAGACGTTTATTAAGAATTTTGGCAGCCGCTTCACATAGTTGCTCTGTTAAAACATCAAGCATTGTTTGATCTTTTGCTTTCTTAGCTGTAACAATTTCAAGTAATGATTTCGCTGCTGCATAATTTTCTGATAGCGACTTAAGTCATGAAGATAAACAGCAGAAACCTGGCCAATTTCCATATCAATAAATCGCCGTCTAACTTGAGGACTTCCTTTTACCAAATTTAAATCCTCAGGAGCAAACATGATAACATTCATGCCCCCGACATACTGACTTAATTTTTCTTGTTCTATATGATTTAATTTTGCCTTTTTTCCCTTTTTGGAAATAACCAACTGAAGAGCTGTTGAGCGATTATATTTTTCAATGCTACCCTCTATTTTAGCATACTCTTTATCCCAACCTATTAATTCCTTATCATTCGAAGTTCGGTGTGATTTAGCCATGGCCAGAACATAAATTGATTCCATAACATTTGTTTTTCCTTGGGCGTTTTCTCCAAGAATCACATTCACTTTGTTTTCGAATTGTACAGTCAAGTCGTCATAATTACGATAATTTTTTAATTTCAGCTCTTTTATAAACAAATTTTGTACACCAACTTTAATTTTTCACAATATACGTGCCGAAATCAGGTATATAAAGAACATCGCCATCTCTTAATTTCTTTCCACGACGATTTTCAGGCTCATTATTTACAAAGATCTCATATTCTGATAAAAACCATTTTGCCATTCCCCCAGACTGAATGACATCTGCCAATTTCAGAAACTGACCTAGTGTAATAAACTCTGAATCAATTTTAACAGGTTTAGCCATAGTAACCACCTTTCTCATCAGTAGTCTCTAACCTTTTTATTTTACTAAAAATTTGACCATAAGTACAACTACTCTCAGTATCTCTTTTTGGTGTCCACTCCAGAAAGACACTGAATCCTAGTTTCCACAGTGTATAGGTAATTTTGACCATACATCAAAATTTTTACAGATAAAAGAAAAGGACTGATATAAAAATCAGTCCGTCCTTCAAAAAGAATCAATATGTTCTTACTGGTAGAATGAGCTGGAGCATAGAATCATCATCTTTTGTCCGAATCACAAACGGTCTCATCGCTCCAGTAAAATTAACATTTATCTCTGTTCCTTCAAGTGCCTTTAAAGCATCCATTACATATTTTGCACTGAAAGAAATTTTCAGTTCTTCCCCAACAACTTCTTCTGCTTGAATTTCCTCACTTACTTTCCCAATTTCAGGGGAGTTAGATGATACTTCAATCATTCCATCTGTTAAAGTTGACAGTTTAACAACATTATTTCGTGCTTCCTTAGCAAGTAGAGAGGCACGATCAATCGCTTGTAAGAATTCCTTTGAATTCAATGTTAGATTTGTTTTGCTATCTGAGGGTATCAAACGGGATGTATCTGGATAATTACCGTCTAACAATCTTGAGAAAAACAATAAGTTTTTGGCTTTAAATAAGACTTGATTTTCAGTAATAACAATTTCAATCGGCTCACTAGTATCATCAAGGATTTTACTTAATTCACTAAGACTTTTCCCAGGAATAACAGCATTATAATAACTTTGATTTTCCGAATTAATCATGGCTTTTCTTAATGCTAAACGGTGGCTATCTGTAGCTATACAAATCAGTTCACCATTTTCAAGTTTCCAATTAACACCTGTTAAAATAGGTCTTGTTTCAGAAGTTGAAACAGCAAATACTGTTTGACGAATCATTGCTTTTAATAAGTCCGTTGGAATTTTAAAGATATTATCTTCCTCAATTTGTGGAAGAAGTGGATATTCTTCAGCATCTAAACCATTAAGACTAAACTCCGCTTTACCGGATCGAATGATCGTGGAATGGTGATTACCTACTTCAATTTCAACGATTTCCATTGGAAGTTTCTTTACGATTTCACTAAAAAACTTTGCTGTTAACACGACACTACCGGCTTGGACAATTTCTACAAATTCTTTACCATCTTCTTCAGCTGGTATAAAAGATTCAATAGAGATATCAGAATCACTACCAGTTAAGGTAACACCCTCAGTATGAGCAACAATCTTAATTCCTGTCAAAATAGGAATTGTTGTTCTGGATGACACAGCTTTCATTACATCTTGTACACCTTGAACTAATTTATCTCGTTGAATTATAAATTTCATGATTTAATTCCTCCTGTTCCTAAGCCAATTTAAATTCTAGCAATGCAAATAGGATTTGTGAAATTTTTTTATGTCTAGTTATATTATTTTTTATTAAAAATATAATAGAAGTACTAGTAGGTGCTGTGGAAATGTGGATAACTATCTCAAAAGAAGAGAAACACAGCCTATCCACATGTGGACAGACTGTGTATATATCTGTACTAGTTATTCACATTATTCATCTATTAAAATTAAGAGCCTTTTAATAAACCTGTGATTTCTTTTAACTGTTGTTGCAGTAATTCATCAGATTGAAGCATCTTAGAAATTTTTTCATGAGCATGAATAACAGTTGTATGGTCACGTCCTCCAAATTCCTCTCCAATTTTCGGGAGTGAAGAATCAGTTAATTCTCTAGATAAATACATAGCAATTTGTCTAGGAAAGGCGACTGATTTCGTTCTCTTCTTCGCTTTAAAATCTTCTAATTTAACTTGAAACTCCTGTCCAACTATCCGTTGAATATCACTAATTGAAATCATTCTAGGTTTGGAGTTGGGAATGATGTCTTTTAATGCTTCAGCAGCTAAATCTGCATTTATATCTTTATTTATAAGGGAGGAATAGGCAACAACACGAATTAGTGCACCCTCTAATTCCCGAATATTTGAGTCGATTTGATTTGCAATATAAAGCATCACTTCATTAGGTATATCAAGCCCCTCTGCTTTGGCCTTTTTCCTAAGGATAGCAATTCTCGTTTCTAAATCCGGCGGAGTAATATCTGTAATTAGCCCCCACTCAAAGCGGGAGCGAAGGCGATCCTCTAAAGTCGGGATTTCCTTTGGTGGACGATCACTTGAAATAACAATTTGTTTGCTTTCTTCATGAAGTGTATTAAAAGTATGGAAAAATTCCTCTTGAGTTTGTTCTTTTCCTGCTAAAAATTGAATATCATCAATTAGTAAAACATCAACACTTCTATATTTATTTCTAAATTCCACAGTCTTATTATCTCTAATAGAATTAATAAATTCATTTGTAAACTTCTCGGAGGATAAATAAACAACCTTCGCAGATGGTTTATGATCGATTACATAATGGCCGATAGCGTGCATTAAGTGAGTTTTCCCAAGTCCAACTCCTCCGTAGATAAACAAAGGATTATATGCTTTAGCAGGCGCCTCGGCTACTGCCAAAGATGCTGCATGAGCAAAGCGGTTACCGGATCCTATTACAAACGTATCAAATGTATATTTAGGGTTTAACATGTTTTGCGGTAATTCAGTATGTTCCTCATCCTGTTTATTTATTTGTTTGATAGGTGAATTAGGAACAAAGTCATCATCTGTTTGATTTTGGGGAATAATAAATTTTATTGCAAATTCTTCACCAGTTAATTGATAGATTGAATCCGCAATTAAATGCAAGTACCTGGATTCCAACCAGTCTCTGGCAAATTCATTTGGAGCAGTAATTGTTAAAGTGTCCCCCTGAATTCCATGAGCTTTTGTTGATTTTAGCCATGTTTCAAAGCTGGGCTTACTTATTTTTTTTCGATCTCTGCCAAAGCCTTATCCCATAGCTCAGAAATATTCTCCATTTACGTAGTGTCCCTCCTTTGCCAAAACGCTCTTTTGTATAACAATTGTACAAGCTGCGAATATACGTGTATAAACATGCAAAAGTTGACGTATGTGAATAAATATATAATATAGTAAAAAAACGTCTTTTCGACAAAACCCACGACTTGTGGACAACAATTTACACAACCTGTTTATAAACTTTCCACATGTTATCCACAGTCTGTGGATATGTTGAAAATGCCAATAGTTTATTAAGAGTGAAAACACAAATATAATATCAGAATAAAACTAGATATGCAACGGTTTTTACAAACTTATCCACATAATTAATCATTTGTTAAAATAAATTGTCCACAATGATAAAATATGTGAAAAACTTGTCGATAACAGATGTGGATAGTGATGAATCATGTCGAAAAAGTATCCACAGGCTATGTTGTAGAAGGATAAGAGGATTTCATACATATAACAAATTATTTTTTTAGCGTAGTATTAAATACGTTTAAAATGTTTATCTAAAATGAAATTAGCAGTTGGTGGTTGACAATTTATGTGGTAGGTAACTATAATTAGTAAGACTGTCTTTAACTGTTATTCCTCAGGGAGGTGTCAATATATGAAACGTACTTATCAACCAAATAAACGTAAACGTAGTAAAGTTCATGGTTTCCGTAGCCGTATGAGCACAGCTAATGGACGTAAAGTTCTTGCTCGCCGTCGTCGCAGAGGAAGAAAAGTATTATCAGCATAGGCCACTGAAAAGTCAGTGGTCTCTTTTTTTAAGATAAAGTAATGGTTATTAAAGGCACTATGTTAATTGGAGCGTAATTTGCGGACAAGTTAACAGAGTGTTTTACATATTAGATTTGATTTAAGTATGGTGATCTGGTTTAAAAGAGGTAGAAGACACAATATAAGTAAGTTTAAATCAAGAGTATTTCAGATATAATGATGGTGATCATTCTGTTGTTGACATAATAGCAGAACAAACCGGAGTGAAGGAAAATGAAAAGGAAGTACAGAATTAAGAAAAATAAAGATTTTCAAGTTGTCTTTAAAAAAGGTAAGTCAGTTGCCAATAGACAATTTGTTCTTTATATAATGCAAAAACCGGAAGAAAAGGAATTTAGGATCGGACTATCAGTAAGTAAGAAGATAGGTAATGCTGTCACACGCAATAAAGTTAAGCGTTTAATTCGACAGGTTTTTTCAGAAGAAAAACATCGAATTGCCAGTGGAAAAGAATTTATTATTATTGCAAGGAAACCAGCTGCAGACATGAATTATCATGAGGTAAAAGGCAGCTTGAACCACTTGTTTAGAAAAGCCAAAATATATCAAAATAAATAGATGATGAAAATTGTAGAAATTATATCAATGAAAACTTCATCAGACAAAACAATTCCATGAATAAAAGTGTTAAGATAATACCTATGTGGAACTTTTTCTATCTTTTAACGTACAAAAAGGGTATCAATTATTGATTAGGAGGAAAAAGGTTTGAAGAGGCGCATATTTTTAATTGCAGGATTAGTAGGGATCCTGGCTCTATTAACTGGTTGTACGGAAGTAAATGTTCCGATTACATCTGAAAGTGAAGGGTTCTGGAATTCTTACATTGTTTATCCTTTATCACAACTTATTACATATTTTGCAGAGATAACTGGTGATAATTATGGTATTTCAATCGTTATTGTAACACTCATAATCCGATTGGCTATATTGCCGTTGATGATCAAACAAATGAAAAGTTCTAAAGCAATGCAAGCTATTCAACCGGAAATGCAAAAATTAAGAGAAAAATATAGCTCGAAAGATCAACAAACTCAACAAAAACTTCAACAGGAAACAATGGCGTTATTCCAACAGCATGGTGTTAATCCACTTGCAGGTTGTTTTCCTTTAATTATTCAAATGCCGATTTTAATCGGGTTCTATCATGCAATTATGAGAACTGAGGAAATCGCCCAGCACAATTTCCTATGGTTTGACTTAGGTGAAAGAGATCCTTACTTCATTCTACCGTTAGTTGCAGGTGTCACAACATTTATCCAACAAAAAATGATGATGGCCGGAAATGCTAATCAAAACCCACAAATGGCTATGATGTTATGGCTTATGCCGATTATGATCGTTGTTTTCGCAATAAGTTTCCCTGCTGCTCTATCTTTATATTGGGTAGTCGGAAATCTCTTCATGATTGTTCAAACATATTTTGTAAAAGGTCCTGAATTAAAGGCCGCAAAAGATGGAGGAAATAAAAAGTGATGGAAGTAACTGCTAATGGACAAACTGTCAATGAAGCAGTAGAGGAAGCATTAAAGCAATTGCAAGCAAAACGAGACGAAGTTGAAATCACAATTCTTGATGAAGGAAAAAAGGGTCTTTTCGGAGTTTTTGGTAAGAAACCTGCTAGTGTCAAAGTAACACTCATTCATAACCCAACTAAAGCTGTACAAGAGTTTTTAGGTGGTGTTATACAAAAAATGGGGATTAATGCAGATGTTCAGGTAAAACAATCCGGAAAAGTGATAAAAATTCAACTGTCTGGAGATAAAATGTCAGTGTTAATTGGAAAAAGAGGGCAGACATTAAATTCTTTGCAATATCTTACCCAATTAGTTGCTAACCGCAACTCCAATCATTATCTGCAGATTATATTGGATGCTGAAAATTATCGAGAAAAAAGAAAAGAAACATTAAAACAGCTTGCGGGAAGGCTTGCTAAGCAGGTAATTCGTACTTCAAAAAATGTTTCTTTAGAGCCAATGCCTTCATATGAAAGAAAAGTAATCCATGCTGCACTTGCTGAATTTAAAGAAATTAAAACATACTCAGTTGGCGAAGAGCCTAACAGACATTTAGTTATATCACCTAAAAAAAGAGGATGACAAAGTCATCCTCTTTTTTGCGTCTAATTATCACTATATTAAGAAAGTAATTAATCGTTAAACATTCCTCATTTAAAACACCTATAATTTTTGCTCAATTAAATTAAAAGTGTTCATTTCTGCTTTTTTAATCGGTTTTTTTACTTAGGATCAATTTACTATGTGCAGCAAATATTGTTATTAACATGTGGATAAGTTAAAATAAGTAAAGGTATATAAGATAGTGGATAAAATGATGTGGATAAAACAAAGTGATTTTTCTTTCTTATGAAAACGAAATATGCTATCTTTAAAATTTGATCGAGTTGATAATAGGAATTTGTATAGATAAATAAAAGAGAGAGGTGATCGTAGCGATGGAGTTAGATACAATCGCAGCGATATCAACACCTTTAGGAGAGGGAGCCATTGCAATTGTCAGATTAAGTGGTGATGATGCCATTCAAATTGCAGATAAGCTTTTTAAAGCTCCTTCAAATAAAAGGTTAACAATGGTTGACTCCCATACGATCCATTACGGACATATAATTGATCCAGCAACACATGCTGTTGTTGAGGAAGTAATGGTTTCTTTAATGAGAGGGCCTAAAACATTTACAAGGGAAGATGTAGTCGAGATAAACTGCCATGGTGGTATTGTGACAGTTAATCGTGTGCTGCAATTAATCATACAAAACGGGGCGAGACTTGCAGAACCCGGAGAATTTACAAAAAGAGCTTTTCTAAACGGCAGGATTGATTTATCCCAAGCCGAAGCTGTAATGGATTTAATTCGAGCAAAAACAGACAGGGCAATGAATGTGGCATTAGGACAAATGGAAGGAAAGTTGTCTAAGCTCGTTCAAAGATTAAGACAGGAAATACTAGAAACATTAGCCCATGTTGAAGTTAATATAGACTATCCTGAGTACGACGATGTAGAAGAAATGACACATCAAATGCTCATAGAAAAGGCATCATTCGTAAAAGATGAAATAAGTAAGCTTTTAAAGACATCCCAGCAGGGGAAAATTTTAAGAGAAGGTCTTTCAACCGTTATAATTGGTAGACCGAATGTAGGGAAATCATCTTTATTAAATAGTCTTGTTCAGGAAAACAAAGCGATTGTAACAGATATTCCCGGTACAACAAGGGATGTTATAGAAGAGTATGTAAATGTCAGAGGTGTCCCACTCCGTCTGGTTGATACAGCGGGTATCCGTGAGACGGAAGATATTGTAGAAAGAATTGGTGTAGAGCGATCAAGGAAAGTATTAAAAGAAGCAGATTTGATTCTTTTAGTATTAAACTTTCATGAAAAGCTTTCTGAAGAAGATATTCAGCTATTTGAAGCAGTTAAAGGTATGGACGTTATTGTCATTGTCAATAAAACTGATTTAGAAAAACGAATTGATCTTGAAAAAGTAAAAGAATTAGCTAATGGAAGACCGGTTGTAACAACATCGTTACTTGAAGAGCAAGGAATTGACGAGCTTGAGGAAGCAATAAGTGCATTGTTTTTCAAAGGAAATGTTCAAAGCGGTGATTTAACATATGTATCAAACTCCAGACATATTGCATTATTAACTGCTGCAAAAACATCAATTGAGGATGCTTTAGTTGGAATAGACGCAGGGGTACCGATTGATATTGTACAAATTGATTTGACCAGATGTTGGGAACAACTTGGAGAGATCATTGGTGACGCTGTTCATGAGAGCTTAATTGATCAGTTATTCTCTCAATTTTGTTTAGGAAAATAAGAAATGTTCTAAAAAGGAGGTTACAAAATGACCTATCATGCAGGAGATTATGATGTTATCGTAGTTGGGGCCGGACATGCCGGTTGTGAATCAGCACTTGCCTCAGCACGAATGGGTGCTAAAACGCTCGTTATTACCATTAACTTAGATATGGTCGCATTTATGCCTTGTAATCCATCTGTTGGTGGACCTGCAAAAGGAATTGTTGTCCGCGAAATAGATGCTTTAGGCGGAGAAATGGGTAAAAATATTGATAAAACTCACATTCAAATGAGAATGTTAAATACAGGAAAAGGACCAGCTGTAAGAGCACTGCGTGCCCAAGCTGATAAATTTGCTTATCAACATGAAATGAAAAAAACGATGGAAAATGAACCAAATCTAACATTGCTTCAAGGAATGGTTGATCGACTTATCGTAGAAGATGGTGTTTGTAAAGGTATCGTTACCCAAACAGGTGCGGAATACTTTGCGAAAGCTGTGGTTTTAACGACAGGGACATTTTTAAGAGGAGAAATTATACTTGGTGAATTAAAGTATTCAAGTGGTCCAAATAATCAACAACCTTCTATAAAGTTATCAGAGCACCTACAAGAATTAGGTTTTGATTTAGTCCGCTTTAAAACCGGTACACCTCCGCGTGTCAATAGTCATTCAATTGATTACAGCAAAACAGAAATACAACCGGGAGATGAAGTACCGCGGGCTTTCTCATATGAAACAACAAAATATATTACAGATCAGCTTCCATGCTGGTTAACGTATACTAGTGGGGAAACTCATAAAATAATTGATGATAATCTTCACCGATCTCCAATGTATTCTGGAATGATTAAAGGAACTGGTCCGAGATACTGCCCATCAATTGAAGATAAAGTTGTGCGATTTAATGATAAACCTCGACACCAAATCTTTTTAGAACCTGAAGGCAGAAATACTCAAGAGGTCTATGTGCAGGGACTTTCAACAAGCTTACCGGAAGATGTGCAGCAACAAATCCTCAAAACCATTCCGGGACTAGAAAAAGTTCAAATGATGAGAGCAGGGTATGCCATTGAATATGATGCCATTGTGCCGACACAGTTATGGCCTACACTTGAAACCAAAGCAATTTCTTCTTTATATACGGCAGGTCAAATAAATGGAACATCAGGATATGAAGAAGCGGCAGGTCAAGGATTAATGGCAGGGATTAATGCTGCACAGAAAGCTCTTGGAAAAGATGAAGTTATTTTAAGTCGTTCGGATGCTTATATTGGTGTGCTAATTGATGACTTAGTGACAAAAGGTACAAATGAGCCATATCGTTTGCTTACATCAAGAGCAGAATATCGATTATTGCTGCGTCATGATAATGCAGATCTACGTTTAACAGATATTGGCCATAAAATTGGGCTTATATCAGATGAACGTTACGAAAAGTTTAATCTGAAAAAGCAGGCAATAGAGGAAGAAAAAGAACGCTTATCTTCAACTATTATTAAGCCGAATCAAGAAACGCAAAACCTCATCCTTTCTGTTGGCGGAAGTGAACTAAAGGATGGTATTAAAGCAGCGGATTTACTTAAACGTCCTGAAATGACCTACAAGCATATCGCACAACTTGTGCCAGCAGAACAAGAAGTGGATTCAGATGTATCAGAACAAGTTGAAATTCAGGTTAAATATGAAGGTTATATTGAAAAATCATTACAACAAGTGGAAAAATTAAAGAAAATGGAAAATAAAAAGGTTCCGGAAGATATCGATTATGACGATATTAATGGACTAGCATCTGAAGCACGCCAAAAGCTTAAAGAAGTTAGACCTCTATCAGTTGCTCAGGCATCACGTATAGCCGGTGTAAACCCTGCTGATATTTCCATTTTATTGGTTTATCTCGAGCAAGGGAGAATAGCCAGAGTCTCTAATCAATAATAGAAAGGTTTTGAGCATGGATAGGGCACTATTTCAATCAAGTTTAGCTGAGAAAGGAATTCATCTTTCTCAGCATCAGATGGATCAATTTGATATATATTTTAAACTTTTAGTAGAATGGAATGAAAAAATGAATTTGACGTCCATCACGGAAGAAAAGGACGTCTACTTAAAGCATTTTTATGACTCAATTTCAGCTGCATTTTATTTTGATTTCTCAAATCCTCTTTCTATTTGTGATGTAGGTGCCGGTGCAGGATTCCCAAGTATTCCAATTAATATTTGCTTTCCGCACTTGAACATATCAATTGTAGATTCGTTACAAAAAGAATTACGTTTTTATCACATTTGGCAAATGAGTTAGGTTTACAAAACATTCAGTTGTTCCATGATCGAGCTGAAACATTTGGTCAAAATAAGCAATATAGGGAATCGTATGATATCGTAACAGCACGAGCCGTAGCTAGATTATCTGTATTAAGCGAACTATGTATACCTTTAGTTAAAAAAGAAGGGTATTTTATTGCAATGAAAGGTGCAGCTGCTCAAGAGGAACTAGAAGCAGGAAAAAAAGCGGTTGGAGTTTTAGGTGGTAACGTAAAACAGATTCATTCATTTGAGTTACCAATGGAAGAAAGTGAAAGAACCATTATTATTATTCAAAAAGAAAAAACAACTCCAAAAAAATATCCCAGAAAGCCTGGAACGCCTAACAAGCTTCCAATTGAGTAGATGTTTCACATGAAACATTTACTCAATCTTTTGAGTATTTTGAAGGAAATAGTAATAGAAAGATAGAATATTAAAAATGGTAGTTTTTAAAGGTGGTGTAGGTCATGAAGCATCCATTTTCTCGTTTTTTCGGTTTGGGAGAAAAAGAAGACATAGAAGAAATAGAACAAATCGTTGTTGAGGAAGTTGAACAGGAAGATACAGCGGAAGAAATAAAGGAAGAGGTTAAAAAGATTCAAATTAAAGATATTGTACCTAACCGCTTCCAGCCACGTACCGTTTTTTCAGATGAAAAAATTGAAGAGTTAGCTTTAACAATTCGTACACATGGAATCATTCAACCTATCGTCGTACGTGAAGTTGACGGTAAGTTTGAATTAATAGCAGGAGAGAGACGTTGGCGTGCTGTACAAACATTAGGTTGGGATGTTATTCCTGCAATTGTAAAGGATTTCAATGATACAGAAACAGCAAGTGTTGCTTTAATAGAGAATTTACAAAGAGAAGAATTATCTTCCATCGAAGAGGCTGTAGCTTACGCGAAGTTACTGGAATTACATAACCTTACTCAAGAAGCCTTGGCTCAAAGACTTGGTAAAGGACAGTCAACAATAGCGAATAAGCTACGATTATTAAAACTGCCGGAAGAAGTGCAAGATGCTTTACTTAAGAAATTAATTACAGAGCGTCATGCCCGTGCACTTATTCCCTTGAAAAATCCTGAATTACAAAATACATTGTTAGAGGAAATTATTCAAAAACAGCTTAATGTAAAACAAACTGAAGATAGAGTAGTAAAGCTGCTTGAAAAAAATGATGTTAAGCCTAAACCAAGACGTAAGGCTTTTAGCAGAGACACAAGAATTGCTATGAATACAATTCGTCAATCCCTAACGATGGTAGCAGATAGTGGTGTAAAACTAAACACTGAAGAAGAAGAATTTGATGAGTATATCCAATTTACTATTAAAATTCCAAAATAATCTCATCACTTCTTAAAGCACTTGCAATTTTATGTTAAATAAACCATTTATTTAGCATGCATTTTGTTAGGTACTGGCTGCTGTCAGGCCTTTTTTCTTTGGCTGTCTTTAAGAGATTTTTGATCTAGTTGAAAAAGGGATTTTCTCTCAGGGGAAATACTAATTTAAATAAATAAGTAAAATTTAAAACCTTTCCTTCATTTTTCATGATAAAATAAAAAATGGTGAAAAGGTTCTTTTTGTACAATTAAAAGTATAAAATGATGACCTAGTTTTGATGTCTAGCTCCGTCGGAGCTTATCAAGGCGCCTTTCACTTTTCTAATTTCCTACTCAATGTATTAGGTGTTTGTTAAAAGACAACAGATCTTATGTTTATGAAAGTAGGTGACATCGTGGGAAAAATCATTGCGGTTGCAAACCAAAAAGGTGGAGTTGGGAAAACAACAACATCTGTTAATTTGGGAGCTTGCTTAGCATACATTGGGAAAAGAGTACTTCTTGTCGATGTTGACCCACAAGGAAATGCAACAAGTGGAATTGGTATTGAAAAAGCCGATGTCGAACATTGCATTTATGATATTTTAGTAGACGACGTAGGAGCAAAGGACGTCATTAAGCCAACGGCTGTCGAAAATCTTGATATTATTCCGGCAACAATTCAATTAGCAGGAGCAGAAATCGAATTAGTTCCAACAATCTCAAGAGAAGTTAGACTTAAACGGGCACTTGAAGCTGTAAAAGATAACTATGATTATATGGTTATAGACTGTCCACCTTCATTGGGACTGTTAACAATAAATGCACTAACCGCTTCTGATGCAGTCTTAATACCTGTTCAATGTGAATATTATGCATTAGAAGGTTTGAGTCAGCTGTTAAATACAGTTCGTCTTGTTCAGAAGCATCTGAATACAGACTTAACAATTGAAGGAGTTTTATTAACAATGCTTGATGCCCGAACAAATTTAGGTATTCAAGTTATTGATGAAGTGAAAAAGTATTTTCAAGATAAGGTTTATAAAACGATAATTCCAAGAAACATTCGCTTAAGTGAAGCACCAAGTCATGGTCAACCTATTATCATATATGATCCAAGATCTAGAGGAGCAGAAGTTTATTTAGATTTGGCAAAGGAAGTGGTTGTGAATGGCTAGAGGCTTAGGTAAAGGAATTAATGCTTTATTTACAAATGTTGAAGTGGGGCAGGAAGAATCTGTTCAAGAAATAAAAATCAAAGAGATACGTCCAAACCCATATCAACCACGTAAAGTTTTTGAACAGGATGCCATTAATGAACTCAAGGAATCTATCCTGCAGCATGGTGTTCTACAACCTATTATTGTTCGCAAAAGTATAAAGGGATTTGAAATAGTTGTTGGAGAACGTAGATATCGTGCTGCGAAAGAAGCGGAATTAACGGTTATTCCAGCTGTTGTCCGTAATCTTACAGAACAACAAATGATGGAGTTAGCTTTATTAGAAAATCTACAACGTGAAGATCTCTCACCGATTGAAGAGGCTCAAGCATATCAAAAGCTAATGGAACAATTAAATGTAACGCAAGAGGCATTAGCAAAAAGATTAGGGAAAAGCCGTCCACATATTGCTAACCATGTTAGACTTCTTACACTACCACAAAAGATTCAGCAATTAATTGCTGAAGGAAAACTCTCTATGGGACATGGCCGTACATTATTGGGATTGAAAAATAAAGAGAAATTGAATGCACTTGTGGAAAAGGTAATGAAAGAGCAATTAAATGTTCGTCAATTAGAGCAGATCATCCAACAGCTAAATAATAGTGTTCCACGTGAAACAAAGAAGAAAAAGCCGGAAAAAGATGTATTCATTAAAGAAAGAGAAACATTTCTACAGGAATATTTTGGGACATCTGTTACAATAAGTAAGCAAAAGAAAAAGGGAAAGATTGAAATAGAGTTCTTTTCTCAGGAAGATTTAAATCGTATTCTAGAGTTGCTGGATCGGCAATAATAGTATATTGATATAATTGTTGACAAGTGCTGACTAAAATAGTCAGTCTTTTTTTCATGTTTAAGAATCTTGATGCAAATTTATATTTATCATACTACTGAAAACTATAATAAACATATAGAATGGAAGGTAATCTGATTGGTTTTATTTGGAAGTGTTATAAACGCCTTAGGAATTATCCTTGGAACAATAATAGGTCTATTACTTAGAAAAATACCTGAACAAATGAAGCAAACAGTCATGGCAGCTATTGGACTCTCTGTAGTTGTTTTAGGAATAGATATGGCTTTGAAGAGTGACGACTTTTTCTTTATTATTGTAAGTTTAGTTATAGGAGCAGTTTTGGGAGAGTGGTTGAAACTAGAAAATCATCTTCATGGTTTGGGAAATATGCTGGAGAAGAAGATTGGGAAATCCCTACCGGAAATATCGCCCAAGGGTTTGTAACGGCCACGTTAATCTTTGTTGTAGGGGCTATGGCTATAATAGGTGCACTAGATAGTGGATTAAGACAGGATCATTCTGTACTCCTGACAAAATCAATGATTGATGGTTTTACAAGTATGGTATTAGCAAGTACCCTTGGGATAGGTGTAATATTTTCGGCTATTCCAGTCTTCCTTTATCAAGGGGGAATAGCCTTATTTGCAAATGTGATTCATCAATTTTTAACAGACTCTCTATTAGAGCGCCTGATTGCAGAATTAACAGCTACAGGTGGAGTGCTTATTATAGCAATAGGTATCAACATATTAGGAATAAAGCAAATAAGAGTAGCAAATTTGTTACCAAGTATTGTAATTATTACTATCATCGTTCTTATACAATATAACTTTTCATAAAGTAGGAATCCAAACACTGCATTTTGCAGTGTTTTTTCATATAGACATTAAATTGATTTCATTTATCAGAAAGTAATTTAGTTAATAGCAGTATCTTGTTTCGCCATCCAATTTCTTCTGACTGTAATACGCTTCTCTAAATAGATTTTCTCAGCTTCTATAATGCCTATAGCAATAATATCGGCCATGCTCATAACTAAATGTAACCTTGTATTCTGTAAAACAAGGAATTCCATATATCCGCTAATGTTCACGATGCCGGTAATATGCATATCGCCAACCTCAGGTAATTCTTTATTCACACCAGCACCAGGCTTTATTGAGCCTTTTGCAACTTCCATATATCCCACACTTTTAAATCTGCCTAAACAAGCATCAATTGCAATAATGAAGGGATTGCGATGTTTCTCTTTTATATATTGAATTGTTTCCTCTAAATTCACAGCATGAACCGGATCTTTTAAGGTCCCATAGACATGGAAATGACTTAATTCTTTTTTGATGGAAGTGCCTATTAAAGGGCCTAAACAATCTCCGGTGGAGCGGTCTGTTCCAATACAAATAATAACGATAGGCTTATAGAATAGCTTTGGCAAATGCTCTATAAGCATATTTGTTAAAAGAGATGTAGCTCTTTCATCTTCATAATGGATGCGATCTTGGTTCTTGCCTGATTGAAAAAGACCTGATTTTAGATTCATAGAATTCACTCCCATGTCATAGTAGTAACAGTATACGGAGAAATGTTCGATTCTATACATGTTCGTTTTAATTAGGACAACCATATGAGGTGAGAAAATGAGGTCAGGTATTAAATGGATGTTTCTAATCTTAGGAACAATCATTGGTGCAGGATATGCATCTGGGAGGGAATTATGGGAGTTTTTCGGCTTTGAAAGTGGACTGGCAATTGTCATTTTTACTGTTATTTTTATCATTGCTGTCTACGTAATTATGAAAATTAGTTATGAAGAAAAATCCAGCCATTTCTTTCCGATTTTAGAAAGGTTAATAGGTAAAAAGCTTTCTTATGTGTACGATGTACTCATCGTATTGTATTTGTTTACAACAACGATTGTTATGATTGCAGGAGGAGGGGCCACACTTGAAGCCTTTTCAATTCCTTACTGGATTGGAATTGCTGTTTTCGCCATGTTACTCATTCTTCTGTTTGTTGGAAGCACAAATGGAATTATTAAGCTGAATGCTATTGTGATTCCATTGCTTGTATTTGGGCTCTTTTATTCATTATTATCCTTTAATATTTCCCATCATCATTCATGGGTTCTTGATTTAAATAAACAATACAATTGGCCTGCAGCATTTACCTTTACAGCCTTGAATATTTTACCACTTATTGCTGTATTATCTGCAGTTGGGAAAGAAATGAAGGGGTTGAAGGAAGCGAAGATTGCGAGCATAGGAAGCGGGGTTGTATTAGGAGCTATTTCCTTTGTTTATAATGAAACATTAGTGCAAATGTCTGACTATCTGGCAGAATATGAAATACCTCTTTTTGCTATCTTAAAAGGATCTCCTTTTGCATTCTTCCTGTTTATGTCCATTATGCTATGGCTTGCCATCTATACAACTGCTGTTTCAGGTATATTTGGACTTGCTTCACGACTTAAGGATCTAATGAAAATGCCCTTTTGGATTATGGCGGCCATTTTAGTTATCATTATGCTTCCATTTACTCGGTTTGGTTTTGCAAATTTGGTGGCTATTTTATATCCTTTATATGGTTTAATCAATCTATATTTGCTTGTAACGATTTTGCTTTATCCGATTTTAAGTCGATATCGAACACGTGAATAGGTAAAATAGGTTTTTCATGATAGACTATGTCTGAAATTACTTTCAGAAATCCCCCTTTTTATTAAATGAAGTCAAGAGATTACGACATAATTCCCTTCTATACATACGAATATATATAATTACGAAATTTAGCAATTTTTCGTGCAAATTCACGTAGGATATGGAGTATAATTGGCTATGAAAATGGCTATTTAAGTTTAAAAATAAAAAGGGTGATTTTATTGAAGTTACTAGAAAATTTGTGGAATCAAATGGTAGATTATATAACAAATATAGAGTTATGGATAACACTAGGACAAAGTTTTTTGAAAATTTGTTTGATATTCATTATTGCTTCTGTTTTTATTCGAATTGGAAAAATTGCGATAAGTAAGATCTTTTTATTTCGCGGAAAATCACCACTTCGAATATCAGAAAGAAGAGAAAATACACTAGCAAAGCTACTTGAAAATATTCTCACTTATGTTGTGTACTTTATTGCCATTATCATGATTTTAGAAACAGTAGGTATTAAAATAGGACCTCTACTAGCCGGTGCAGGAATTTTAGGTTTAGCAGTAGGATTTGGTGCACAAAATTTAGTCCGAGATATTATAACTGGATTTTTTATCATTTTTGAAGATCAATTTTCAGTAGGAGATTTCATTCGTGTATCTTCCTTTGAGGGAACGGTTGAAGAAATAGGGTTACGTACAACAAAAGTAAAGAGTTGGACAGGTGAAGTGCATATCTTGCCTAATGGTAACATAACTGAAGTAACAAATTTCTCTATTCATAACAGCGTTGCTTTTGTTGATATTAGTATTGCCTATGAAAGTGATATTTCCGAAGCGGAACGTGTGATTCAGGAATTATTATTGGAAATACAAGATAAGTATGAAGATATTGTTAGTCCCCCTGAATTATTAGGTGTTCAAAACCTAGGTGCTTCTGAAGTGATCCTTCGCGTAACATGTGAAGTTGAACCTATGAAACATTTTCATATTTCAAGAATGCTTAGAAAAGATATTAAGACAAGATTAGATGAAAGAGGTATTGAGATTCCTTATCCTCGTATCGTTATGTATAACAGAAAAGAAGAAGTCAGTTAAGGAGGAGGCATTAAATTGGATAAAGAATTTGGTTTAAATGATATTGTTGAAATGAAAAAACAGCATCCATGTGGAACAAATGAGTGGAAAATTATTAGAATGGGAATGGATGTACGGATTAAATGCCAAGGCTGTGATCATAGTGTACTCATTCCTCGCAGGGAGTTTTCTAGAAAATTAAAAAAAGTATTGGTTCGAAATGAGGAAACAAACGAATTGTAAGTGGGGATGAGCAAATATGAAACAAGTATTTAAGTCATCATGTCCCTTAAATTGCTGGGATAGCTGTGGTTTTGAAGTAACAGTTGAGAACGGAAAAGTAGTGAAGGTTGAAGGAGATAAAGATCATCCAATTACTCAAGGTAAGATTTGTGGAAGAGGACGGATGCTAGAAACGAAGACAAATTCAAAAAAGAGATTAACTGTTCCTTTAAAAAAGGTTGATGGCCATTTTAAAGAAATCTCCTGGAAGCAGGCTCTTGATGAGATTGCTGAAAAAATGAGCGATATTAAGGAATTATATGGACCTACTGCAGTTTTGCATAGTCATGATTATGCAAATAATGGCCTATTAAAAAATCTAGATAAAAGATTCTTTAATTGCTTTGGAGGAGCAACTCATTTAGTTGGTAGTATTTGCTGGGGATCTGGTATTGAAGCTCAAACTTGGGACTTCGGTAGCTCGGATAGTCATGCTCCGGATGATATTCTCCATAGCCAACATATTGTTATTTGGGGAAGAAATGTAGCAAGAACGAATATGCATTTGTTTCAAAAGCTCCAAGAAGCAAAAAGACAAGGAGCAACAATTACTGTTATAGATCCCATTTATAATGCAACAGCAAAAATTTCTGATCATTATATTTCAATTAGACCAGGTATGGACGGTCTAGTAGCTATAGGTATTATGAAAGTACTTATTCAGGAAAATAATGAAGATACAAATTTTATTGAAAACTATACTGTAGGATACAACGACTTACTTGAGTTGTTAAATCAATTCACGATTGATGAAATTTGTTCAAAGGCAGAGATTACTTTATCAGAAATTGAATATTTAGCTTCCATTTTTGCAAATGGGCCAACCTCAACATTCCTGGGACTTGGGATGCAGCGTTATGCGAACGGTGGAAATACAATCCGTTTAATTGATGCATTAGTTGCCATGAGCGGAAACGTTGGAGTTCGAGGTGGTGGAGCCAACTTCGGCAATATTCAGGTTGGGAAGAGCTTTAATATGAATGCTCTTGCTTTAAATGATAAAAAAACGGAATCCAGAACTTTTACAATGATGGAACAAGCTGATGGAATATTGAAATCAATTGATCCAATGATCAAAATGATTATTGTGACATGTGGAAATCCGATTGCTCAGGTTCCTGACTCAACAAAAATCATTAAAGCATTTCAGTCAGTTGAAACTGTTGTAGTGATTGATCATTTTTTAACAGATACAGCTGAGATGGCTGATTATGTATTACCTGCTACAACTGTTTTTGAAGAAGAAGATATCTATTATGCATCTATGTATCATCATTATGTAAATTATGGAGAAAAACTGGTAGAACCTCCAGGTCAGGCAAAGTCAGATTTATGGATATGGACACAGCTGGCAGAACGATTAGGGTTTGGTAAGGAATTTTCCTATACAAGAGACGAGTTTCTGAAAATGGGAATGATGGGGCTTGAGTCAGAAGGTATTACACTTAATAAGCTTAAAGAGGAAAAAAGACTTCCATTACCTGTTAACCATACACCATGGGATAATATGGAATTTTTGACGCCAAGCGGGAAATTTGAGTTTACGTCAGAGTTAGGATCTATAAAAGGATTTGTAGGTAAACCCCAATATCTATTCCCTGTTGAATCAGGACATACAAACCCTGCACTAGCAGAGAAATATCCTTATCAGTTACTATCGATTCATCCATTACGCTCAAATCATTCGCAGCATTATGTGTTAATTGAAGCTATGCAATCAGTGAAAATTGAAGTATCAGAGGATATTGCAATTGAAAAGCAATTAGCTGAAGGAGACAAGGTGAGAATTCATAATAGCCGTGGAGAATTAAACGGTACAGTCAAAATTATGAAAAAAGCACATCCTAAAACAATAAATGTTGATGAAGGATTATGGCATAAGTTCGGTGGTTCAGTTAACCTTCTCACACCTGACCGTGTATCAGATAATGGACAAGGAAGTACTTTATATGACTGTTTAGTAGGGTTGGAAAAAGTAGATTGATTTTTTTATAAAGAGCTGCAATGGCTCTTTTTTAATATCTTTTTTAAAAGTATAATTTTCAAACAGCTCACTGACTGCCCTACGGAAAGCGAGTATAAATGGAGCTTTTAATCAAACTATTTTGAAGGTACTAATTACAAAAACATGTTTTTTCCAGTATGTTTTCGCAGAGGTTAAAACACTATTTTAACTCTATAGTGGGATGGAGCGGAAGACAATCGACTCCTGCGGGAAATGAGGAAAGGCTGAGACCCCGCAGGCGAAGCCGAGGAGGCTCAGCTTCCTCCCCTCGCATGGAGTGACTGCAGCGCAATGGAACAGACTAATTCTTAACCTCTAACTGCATTGAAAAGAACAAAGTACGTGAAAACAGCCTTTTCTAAAACAGTGTTATTTAACATGTAAGCTTGTATTTTAAGCATTTACTATCTATAATTGTTGAAGATTGATTGAAAACGGACAAATTTCTTTGTTTTATGATAGAGGAGTGGGAAAAATGGCATTAACAGCTGGAATTGTAGGTCTACCTAACGTAGGAAAATCTACATTATTTAACGCAATTACACAAGCTGGAGCAGAATCAGCAAACTATCCATTCTGTACAATAGATCCAAATGTAGGAATTGTAGAAGTTCCTGATGAACGTTTACAGAAATTAACGGAACTTGTAAAGCCGAAAAAAACAATTCCAACTGCATTTGAATTTACTGATATTGCAGGGATTGTTAAAGGTGCAAGTAAAGGTGAAGGCTTAGGGAATAAATTCCTTTCACATATTCGACAAGTAGATGCGATTTGCCATGTTGTGCGGTGTTTTGCAGATGACAATATTACACATGTATCAGGTAAGGTAGATCCAATTTCGGATATTGAAACAATCAATTTAGAATTGATTTTAGCTGACCTCGAAACAGTTGATAAGCGTATTGATCGCGTTGCTAAATTGGCGAAGCAAAAGGAAAAAACAGCTGTATTTGAACATGAAATTTTGGTGAAGCTGAAAGAAGCATTTGAAAGTGAAAAGCCTGCACGTGCAGTTGAATTTAATGAAGAACAACTTAAATATGTGAAGCAACTGCATCTTTTAACAATTAAACCAATTCTTTATGTGGCAAATGTTAGTGAAGAGGAAGTAGCAGATCCTTCAAACAATGAATATGTCAAACAAGTACGCGAATTTGCTGCTGCTGAAAATGCAGAAGTAATCGTTGTGTGTGCAAAAATCGAATCAGAAATTGTTGAACTTGAGGGCGAAGAAAAAGAAATGTTCTTAGAGGAACTTGGTATAGAAGAATCCGGGTTAGACCAATTGATTAAAGCTTCTTATCAGCTTCTTGGACTAGCTACTTATTTTACTGCTGGAGAACAAGAGGTTCGTGCTTGGACATTTAAAAAAGGAATGAAAGCTCCTCAGTGTGCAGGCATCATTCATACTGATTTTGAGAGAGGGTTCATTCGTGCTGAAACAGTCTCTTATGAGGATTTACTAGCAGCCAAAACAATGGGAGCAGCGCGTGAAGCAGGAAAGGTTCGTTTGGAAGGAAAAGAATATATTGTTCAAGATGGAGATGTCATTCACTTCCGTTTCAATGTTTAATTTGCTAACTTGCGTGTTTCGAACCTTTTTGTTATAATACCTAATTGTGAGTAATTTATTTATTTAATTGCTCCTTGCCCAGTTGTGGGCCGTTTAGACCAAAAGGAGGTGTAAGATGATGAGAAAGTACGAAGTTATGTACATCATCCGCCCAAACATTGAAGATGAAGCTAAGAAAGCTTTAGTAGAGCGTTTCAACAACGTTTTATCTGAGAATGGTGCGGAAGTAGCAGAAGCGAAAGAGTGGGGCAAACGTCGCCTAGCATACGAAATCAATGATTTCCGTGATGGTTACTATATGCTTCTTCAAGTTAACTCTGAAGCTGCAGCTGTTCAAGAATTCGATCGTTTAGCGAAAATCAGCGAAGATATCATTCGCCATATCGTAATTAAAAAAGAAGACTAATCGTGATAGATAAGATATACAAAAAAGGATGGTTCTGATGTTGAATCGAGTTGTACTAGTTGGAAGACTAACAAAAGATCCAGATCTGCGTTACACACCAAGCGGAGTAGCTGTTGCTACCTTCACGCTAGCTGTAAACCGTACGTTTACAAACCAACAAGGTGAGAGAGAAGCAGATTTTCTTAACTGCGTGATTTGGCGAAAACAGGCTGAAAATGTAGCGAACTTCTTAAAAAAGGGAAGCTTAGCAGGTGTTGACGGTAAATTGCAATCGCGTAGTTATGAAGATCAAACTGGAAAACGTGTTTATGTAACAGAAGTTGTTGCAGAAAGTGTCCAATTCCTTGAGCCTAGAGGAGCAAGTGGTGGAGGAAATAACAACAATAACTTCAACAATAATAACTTTGGTGGGTACCAAGGTGGTAATTCTGGCAATCAAAATCCATTCGGTTCAGATCAAAATCAGCGTAATCAAGGTCGTACAAGCTTTGATGACGATCCATTTGCAAATGATGGAAAACCTATTGATATATCTGACGATGACTTACCGTTTTAATAGATAAACATTTAAAATAGAAGGGAGGAAATTGATCATGGCAGGCGGACGTAAAGGTGGACGTGCAAAACGTCGTAAAGTGTGTTTCTTCACATCTAACGGAATCACACACATCGATTATAAAGATGTAGATTTACTTAAAAAGTTCGTATCTGAGCGTGGTAAAATCTTACCTCGTCGTGTAACAGGTACTAGCGCTAAATACCAACGCAAATTGACTGTAGCAATCAAACGTGCTCGTCAAATGGCTTTATTACCATATGTTGCTGGTGAATAAATGAATGAGAAGCACAGAGATGGATTAATTCCTATCTGTGCTTTTTTCGTCATTAAATACCGCATTTTTAAAGAAATTTTAGGGTAAGATTTAGTAAAGACATGTTACATAGTAAGGATTTGTTTAGATGGTTGATCTAGGCGCTTGCGCCTTTCTTAGATGATTTTAAAGAGGTGTCATTGTGAAAAAGGCTCATGTTTTAACAGAAGGAGCTGTATTATTAGCACTTTATTTAGTTCTAATGCTTTTTGCAAGATACGTCCCTATTATTGGGACGATTGTTCTGTTTGTTTTGCCATTGCCTTTTATCATTTTTACATTAAGGCATGGTATTCGACTTACGTTTCTGCTCATTTTTGCAGGAAGTATTCTATCGATTTTGTTTGGCTCTATATTTAGCGTGATAATAGCTATTACGTTTGGTTTAAGTGGTGTCATAATGGGCTATTTCTATAAGCGTAAGCAAACGATTGGGGTTCTGGTTGGGGGAAGCTTAGCTTATACATTTAGCATAATTGTTGCCTATATTGGTACCAAGCTATTTATGAATATTGATATTATCCAGGATTCAATGAGTCTCCTTGAACAATCTATTCAACAATCAAAAAATATTTTGGAGTCATTTAAGGCAGAAGACCAAATCAGTGCACAGTTTGCTCAATTAGAAGAGGGATTGGAATTAATGGTTCATTTAGTTCCTACAATGTTTGTGACAATTGGAATGATTTCAGCTGTTATTACTCATTTGCTTGCTATGCCAATATTAAAGAGACTGAGGTTTGATCTTGCTCCATTAAAACCTTTTCGCGATTGGAAACTGCCGCAAAGTATTGTATGGTATTATTTAATTGTTTCTATTTTGCTAATGGTGAATCAAGATACAGAAACCTTCTATTTTACTGCTATAATCAACCTTTATTTTATCTTGCAATTTTTTGTTATTATGCAAGGATTCTCATTTATTTTTTATTATTCATATGTAAAGGGATGGTCAAAGGCTGTGCCAATTTCGGTTTTAATCGGCTCATTTCTTATTCCAATACTCCTTTATCTTATAAGAATCTTAGGTATAATTGATTTAGGGTTTCCTCTCCGTGGTAAATTATCAAAAAAATAGGTTTTTATTCACTGTTGCGAGGAGTTGATGAAAACAGCATGCCAAGTTTTTATGAAAAACCATTAATCCGTTATCCTATTTATGCATTGATTGGCGTAACAGTGATAGCAGTACTTTTTTTATGTTTTTATAATTGGATCCTTGGATCTATTTTATTGGTTATTCTAGCCACTGTCCTTTATTTTATTAAAAGAGCTCTTTCAGATTTTAAAGCTGAGATGGAGGAGTACATAACAACGCTTTCATACCGACTGAAAAAAGTGGGCGAAGAAGCATTAATGGAAATGCCAATTGGAATTATGCTTTTTAATGATCAATTTCAAATTGAATGGTCGAATCCCTTTATGACGTCTTGTTTTGATGAGGATACTCTTGTTGGCAGGTCACTCTTTGATCTTGCCGATTCTTTAGTTCCGTTGATCAAACAAGAAGTTGAGTCAGATACAATCGCATTGTATGACAGGGAATTTAGGGTGATCATTAAAAGAGAAGAGCGTTTAATTTATTTCTTTGATGTTACTGAGCAAATCGAGATTGAAAAGCAATATGAAGATGAACGAACAGCTTTAGCATTTATATTCCTGGATAATTATGATGAGGTTACTCAAGGGATGGATGATCAAACAAGAAGTGCTATAAATAGTGAGGTAACATCACTATTAAATAAATGGGCAAAGGATTACGGTGTCTTTCTTAAAAGAACCTCTTCTGAAAGATTTATCGGAGTATTAAACGAAGATATTTTAACAAAATTAATGAAAACAAAGTTCTCAATATTAGACGAAGTACGTGAAAAAACGACAATCAATAATGTTTCGCTAACATTAAGTATTGGAGTAGGCTCTGGTGTATCTTCTTTGCAAGAGCTTGGTGACTTAGCCCAATCAAGTCTAGACCTTGCATTAGGGCGTGGAGGAGACCAGGTAGCCATCAAGCAGCAAAATGGAAAGGTGAAGTTCTTTGGTGGGAAAACAAATCCAATGGAGAAGCGGACCAGAGTTCGTGCACGGGTGATTTCCCATGCTTTAAAGGAAATTGTGATTGAAAGTGATAAAGTAATGATTATGGGCCACAAATATCCTGATATGGATGCAATTGGTTCGGCTATTGGAATCTTGAAGGTTTCACAAGTAAATGAAAAAGAAGGATTTATTATTTTAGATCCGGATGCACTTGATTCAGGTGTAGAACAATTATTTGCTGAGGTAAAATTACATCCGGAACTATGGTCAAGGTTTATTACTCCGGAACAGGCACTGGAAATCATGACAGATGATACACTTTTAATTGTGGTAGATACTCATAAACCATCATTAGTTATTGATGAAAGAGTATTATCAAGAAGTGAGCATGTCATTGTCATTGATCACCATAGGCGGGGAGAAGAGTTTATAAAGGATCCAATTCTTGTCTATATGGAGCCTTACGCTTCTTCTACAGCTGAGTTAGTAACAGAACTATTGGAATATCAACCGAAGCATTTAAAAGTAAATATGATTGAAGCAACAGCTCTATTGGCGGGTATTATTGTAGATACCAAAAGCTTTACACTTCGCACCGGCTCCCGCACATTTGACGCAGCTTCCTATTTAAGAGCAAAAGGTGCTGACACAGTATTAGTACAAAAATTCTTAAAAGAAGACATTACAAGTTATGTAAAGCGTGCTAAGCTTATTCAGAATTCCTCTATTTTTAAAGAAGGAATTGCTATAACAGTTGCGGATGATGATGACTTTTATGAGCAAGTAACGATCGCACAAGCTGCAGATACGTTACTAACAATGAATGGTGTTGAAGCTTCATTTGTTATAGCGAAACGTAATGAGGAAATTATAAGTATTAGTGCAAGATCATTGGGAGATGTAAATGTTCAAATCATTATGGAAGCTCTTGATGGCGGTGGACATTTAACAAATGCAGCAACTCAAATGCAGCAAACGACGTTACAAGAAGCAGAAAATAGATTAAAATTAACATTAGAAGACTATCTAGAAGGAGGAACAAAATCATGAAGGTAATCTTTTTAAAAGATGTTAAAGGTAAAGGGAAAAAAGGCGAAGTAAAAAATGTTGCTGACGGCTATGCACATAATTTCTTAATCAAGCAAGGCCTTGCAGTAGAAGCAACAAACGCAAGTATTAGTTCATTAAATGCTCAAAAGAAAAAAGTAGAGCAGGAAGCGATAGAAGAACTGGAACAAATGCAGCAACTAAAGGTTGATCTTGAAAAAATAACGGTTGAAATCCAAGCGAAATCAGGTGAAGGCGGTCGTTTATTCGGTTCTGTAACAAGCAAGCAAATTGCTGATGAGCTGAAGAAAACCCATAGTATTAAACTTGATAAACGGAAACTAGATTTACCAGATGGTATTCGTGCACTTGGGTTTACAAATGTCCCTGCTAAGCTTCATCCTGAAGTAAGTGCAACGATCAAAGTCCATGTAAAAGAACAGTAAGTAAATGTTGGTAATGGTTGTGGTTTGGTGGAAAGAGTGAAATTTGTCTTGAAGCGGAGCCACTTTTTTTATCCTTAGTAATAGATTACTATAAACTTAAAGGACGGTGATCATCATTAACGAGTTACTTGGTGATCGTATTCCACCACAAAATATAGAAGCAGAACAGGCTGTTTTAGGAGCTATTTTCCTACAACCATCCTCTCTTACTTTAGCATCAGAGCTATTAATTCCTGATGATTTTTATCGTGCTGCCCATCAGAAAATATATAATGCAATGCTTGAGCTTTCAGACAAAGGTGAGCCGGTAGATTTAGTGACGGTAACTTCTGAATTAGCTGATGTAAATTTACTAGAAGAAGTAGGTGGAGTTTCCTATCTAAGTGATTTGGCAAACTCAGCACCAACAGCTGCAAATATAGAGTACTACGGAAAAATCGTTGAGGAAAAATCAATTTTAAGAAGACTGATTCGTACAGCTACTACCATTGCACAGGATGGATATAGCAGAGAAGATGAGGTTGAAGTCTTACTCAGTGAAGCCGAAAAGACAATTATGGAGGTTGCACAGCGAAAAAACGCCGGTGCCTTTCAAAACATTAAAGATGTACTAGTACAAACCTATGATAATATTGAAACCCTTCATGACCGAAAAGGTGATGTTACAGGTATTCCAACAGGGTTTATAGAATTAGATAGAATGACAGCCGGGTTTCAGCGAAACGATCTCATTATTGTAGCGGCTCGTCCATCTGTTGGTAAAACAGCCTTTGCTTTGAATATTGCTCAAAATGTAGCAACAAAGACAGATGAAAATGTAGCCATATTCAGTCTTGAGATGGGTGCAGATCAGCTTGTGATGAGGATGTTATGTGCAGAAGGAAATATTGATGCACAGAGATTAAGAACAGGATCTTTAACACCGGAAGACTGGGGTAAGCTTACAATGGCAATGGGAAGTCTCTCTGACTCTGGGATCTATATTGATGATACACCTGGTATTCGAGTTGGTGATATTCGTGCTAAATGTCGTAGACTAAAGCAGGAAAGTGGACTTGGAATGGTCTTAATTGACTATCTTCAATTGATTCAAGGAAACGGCCGTACAGATAACCGTCAACAAGAGGTATCAGAAATTTCCCGTTCACTTAAAGAGTTAGCTCGTGAATTAAAAGTGCCTGTTATTGCATTATCACAGTTATCGCGTGGAGTTGAGCAACGTCAGGATAAACGTCCGATGATGTCTGATATTCGTGAATCAGGAAGTATTGAGCAGGATGCTGATATTGTTGCCTTCCTGTATCGTGATGACTACTATGATAAAGAATCCGAAAACAAAAATATTATTGAAATCATTATTGCAAAGCAACGTAATGGTCCGGTTGGTACATGTTCGTTAGCATTTGTAAAAGAATATAATAAGTTCGTTAATTTGGAACGGCGATTTGATGATGAAGGTGTTCCAGCGTAAAAGGAGATTGCATAGAGCGATCTCCTTTTTTGTATACAGAAAAGAAAGTAATAGTTGTGTACTTAGTGTAGGTATCAAGCTTTCTTAGCGTTAGATTGCACAAGAGGTTGCGCTCTTCTTATATAACAACCATTGAAAATGATAATAACTCAAGTTTTCCTAAT
This sequence comes from Metabacillus sp. KJ11-3, assembly GCF_055808295.1. Classification (NCBI taxonomy): domain Bacteria; kingdom Bacillati; phylum Bacillota; class Bacilli; order Caryophanales; family Bacillaceae; genus Metabacillus; species Metabacillus sp. KJ11-3. The sequence continues at coordinate 4,560,951 of NZ_CM147865.1, forward strand.
GTATTTATATTTAATTGGAAACACTAGGCTTGGGTTTAAAAAACATTTTAAAAAACAGAGTAGAAAGATTCTTCTATATATATGTTGTATTTACGAACAAATATGGTAACTTTCTTTAATATTGTTCGTATTTACATTGACTTTCAATTCTGTGATTGTTAAAATATACATGTTTGAATAGTGCGAAATTACGGAGGTGCACGGAATGTCTTCAGTAGTAGTTGTTGGAACTCAATGGGGAGATGAAGGTAAAGGAAAGATTACAGATTTCCTTTCTGAAAATGCAGAGGTTATTGCTCGTTACCAAGGTGGTAACAATGCAGGTCATACGATTAAATTTGATGGAGAAACATACAAGCTTCATTTGATTCCATCAGGGATTTTTTATAAAGATAAAATTAGCGTAATTGGAAACGGAATGGTTGTTGATCCAAAGGCACTTGTAAAAGAACTTGCTTATTTACATGAACGTGGAGTCACAACAGATAATTTACGCATCAGCAATCGTGCTCATGTCATTCTGCCATACCATCTAAAATTAGATGAGGTAGAGGAAGAGCGTAAAGGTGCTAATAAGATTGGAACAACAAAAAAGGGAATCGGTCCGGCGTATATGGATAAAGCGGCTCGTGTTGGAATTCGTATTTCTGATTTATTAGAGCGTGATGTATTTGAAGAAAAACTTTCAAGAGCTCTTCAAGAGAAAAATCGCCTGTTAGAAAAATTCTATGAAGTAGAAGGTTTTACAGTTGAAGAAATCCTGGATGAATATTATGAATATGGTCAACAGTTTAAGAAATATGTTGTAGATACTTCAGTAGTTCTAAACGATGCTTTAGATGAAGGACGTCGTGTTCTATTTGAAGGTGCACAAGGAGTTATGCTGGATATTGACCAAGGTACATATCCATTTGTTACATCATCAAATCCAGTTGCCGGAGGAGTAACAATCGGTTCTGGTGTTGGACCAACAAAAATCAATCATGTTGTAGGTGTGTCAAAAGCATATACTACTCGTGTAGGAGATGGTCCATTCCCTACAGAGCTTAATGATGAGATTGGTCATCAAATTCGTGAAGTTGGTCGTGAATATGGAACAACAACTGGACGCCCACGCCGTGTAGGCTGGTTTGATAGTGTTGTTGTCCGCCATGCAAGACGTGTGAGTGGATTGACAGATCTTTCACTAAACTCTATTGATGTGTTAACAGGTATTGAAACATTAAAAATCTGTGTTGCCTATAAATATAAAGGTGAAACAATCAACGAGTATCCTGCAAGCTTAAAAGTCTTAGCAGAATGTGAACCAGTATATGAGGAATTACCAGGCTGGACAGAGGATATTACAGGTGTACGTAACCTAAGTGAATTACCTGAAAATGCTAGACATTATGTTGAACGTATTTCTCAACTTACAGGAATTCCATTATCTATCTTTTCTGTTGGACCAGATCGTTCACAAACAAACGTTATTCGCAGCGTGTATAGCTAAGTATAGTGGGAGGGATATGTGTCCCTCCTCTTTTTATTTTTATAAAAAAATAATTTTTATAAAAAATATGTTGTAAAGTAGTTTAGATGATGTTATGATAGATCACGTCCTGTTAGGAAACAACTCATTATGAAATGAGCCATTAGCTCAGTTGGTAGAGCACGATCGAGTAAACTGCGAAGCGGTACATCAGCGCACAAATCGAGCTGCATCTTGACTAAACTTCCCGAGATTTGGGTATCTAAAACAAGAAAAAAACAAAGTAATACATCTCATTATAAAATGAGCCATTAGCTCAGTTGGTAGAGCATCTGACTTTTAATCAGAGGGTCGAAGGTTCGAGTCCTTCATGGCTCACCATTGTTTTTTAAAAAAACAGTGGCCCATTGGTCAAGCGGTTAAGACACCGCCCTTTCACGGCGGTAACACGGGTTCGAATCCCGTATGGGTCACCATTATTTAAATCTAACATATAGAAATTGGTCCGGTAGTTCAGTTGGTTAGAATGCCTGCCTGTCACGCAGGAGGTCGCGGGTTCGAGTCCCGTCCGGACCGCCATTTATATATTTAGCTAGAAGATTACATATGATTATAAAGTAAATTATTGAGTAAAAGGGTTTCGATAAGCGAAAAGATCAAGGAAGCGAATGAGTGAACACCGGAGCGTATGTGAATACGTGAGGATGTGAAGGAATGAGCTGACGCAGAGATTTGAAGCTTAGCGGAAGCCGTAAACTATATATGGCTCGGTAGCTCAGTTGGTAGAGCAATGGACTGAAAATCCATGTGTCGGCGGTTCGATTCCGTCCCGAGCCACTCAAAAGACATGAATCTAAAGATTCATGTCTTTTCTTTTGAAAAATGCTAGTATGCCATGATACGACAATAGAACCAAAAATTGTATCCAATAATACAGTAGTATTACAATTTCATGAAAAAACCGTACGATTAAAGATTCTGTGTTAAATTAGTAAAGGGTAAAATGACGTGAATTTTGTCGGTATTTAAGAGTAAATTCGGAGTAGTAGGCATTTAAACGTGCTTTACTTAATAGATTTAGGAGGAAATACCATTGTTTAAACGTTCTATTAGAGCGCTGGATGAAGGAAAAGGAAAACCAGTAAAAAAGCGTTCACCTTTTAAAAAGCTTACTATGGGTATGGTTTTAGCGGCAACCTTAATCTTTGGGGTGCATGCTCAAGCTGAAGATTCTTTAGTATCTGTTTACCATATCTATCATGAGGGTAAGTATATGGGGACAGTTGATAATCAAGATGTTATAGAAGAGTTTAGTAAATCAAAAATTAATAAAGTAATAGATAAATATAAAGATTTTCAACTAACAATCGAAGATATTGAGATCATTCCAGAAAAAATGTTTCGACCTGTTTTTAATAATGCAGAAGTTGTGGAGAATTTGGAAAAAGAGCTTGATGTTGTAGTGGAAGGGACTGTCTTGAGCATCAATGGTCAAGAAGTCGCAGCGTTTCAAGATCATTCTAATGCCGAGAAGGTGTTAGAAGAATATAAACAGAAATTTGTTTCAAACGATGTTTTAGATGAATTAGCTTCACGTCAAGTGAATCAACCGTTACCTGCACTTGAAGAGGGACAATCCCGCATTACCGAGGTTTCATTTACAGAAGATGTTACAATGGAAACCAAAAAAGTATTACCTGATAAGATTATGACGTCTGAGCAAGGATTAAATCTTCTAGAAAAAGGAACCCCTGTTGACAAGAAATATGAGGTGCAGGAGAATGATGTTCTTGGAGAAATTGCATCTAAACATGATCTTTCTCTTGAAGAGCTATTAGTACTTAATCCTGAAATTAAAGCAGACTCGGTTATTAAACCAGGTGAATTTTTAAATGTAACTGAGTTACAGCCATTTGTAATGGTTCAAGTGAAAGAGGAAGTTTCAAAGAAAGAAACAATTGCTTATAAAACTGAAATAAAAGAAGATGACTCCATGCCTAAGGGAGAAAAGAAAGTTTCTCAAGAAGGTGAAAATGGAGAAAGCTTGGTTCATTATAGTATGACAAAACAAAATGGTTCTGAGATTAAACAAGATGTAGTATCTGAAAAAGTACTAAAGGAACCAGTGAACGAAATTATTATAAAAGGTACGAAGATCATTCCTTCAAGAGGAACCGGTGATCTGGCATGGCCGGCAGTAGGGGGGTATATTTCCAGTGGACTTGGACAGCGATGGGGCAAGCTACATAAGGGAATTGACATAGCTAGACCTAGTGATCGTACAATAAAAGCTGCAGATAACGGGACGGTTATATCAGCAGGATATAATGGCGGTTATGGAAATAAAGTTGTCATTGACCATAACAACGGAATGAAAACTGTTTATGCACATTTGAGCTCAATCTCTGTCAGTGTTGGACAAGTTGTATCACAAGGACAGAAGCTGGGTGTGATGGGGTCAACGGGAAATTCGACAGGAATTCACCTTCACTTTGAAGTTCATGAAGATGGAAACCTCAAAAATCCTCAAGACTATTTATAATAAAATGATAGAAAGGGTCTGACATACTTACTATTTAGGTCAGTCCCTTTTTTCTATTTAAGTTATTATTATTTTTATACCACAGGTAAACCTATAGTAAACTAAATATAGAAGGGAATCTTTGAAAAAGATGATTCTATTCTTTGAACATGGTACATTTAAATAGATGTGATGATCACATATCCTTAATACCTCGAAATCAAACGTAAAACAAATATATCGAACATATAAACTAAAGGGGCGAGAATATGGAAAAGAAGATATTAGTTGTAGATGATGAAAAACCGATTGCAGATATTTTACAATTTAACCTTAAAAAAGAGGGTTATGCAGTCTACTGTGCATATGATGGAAATCAGGCAATAGAAATGGTTGAAGAAATAAATCCTGATCTTATCTTACTGGACATTATGCTACCAAACAAAGATGGAATGGAAGTCTGTCGAGAAGTGAGAAAAAAACATGAAATGCCAATCATTATGTTAACCGCAAAGGATTCTGAGATTGATAAAGTACTCGGTCTGGAATTAGGTGCTGATGATTATGTAACAAAGCCATTTAGCACGCGGGAATTATTGGCTAGAGTAAAAGCAAACTTACGTAGACAGCAAGCAAATGATTCAAATGAAGCAAAAGGTGCATCAAATGAAATTTCAATTGGATCACTTGTTATTCATCCTGATGCTTATGTTGTATCAAAAAGAGGAGACACAATTGAATTAACACATCGTGAATTTGAGTTGCTCCATTATCTCGCACAACATATTGGGCAGGTTATGACACGTGAGCATCTATTACAAACAGTATGGGGCTATGATTACTTTGGTGATGTAAGAACAGTCGATGTCACTGTTCGACGCTTAAGGGAAAAAATCGAAGATAATCCGAGCCATCCGACCTGGATCGTAACTAGACGTGGAGTAGGCTATTACTTAAAGCAATCAGAACAGGATTAAAGACATGAAAAGAGTAAGGTTTTTTCAATCTATTCATTTTAAGTTTGTTACTGTTTATGTACTCCTAATCATGTTAGCCATGCAAATTATTGGTGTTTATTTTGTGAAAGAATTGGAAACATCGTTAAAAACCAACTTCGAGACTTCTCTAACTAAACGAGTTAGCCTGTTGGTTTATAATATCGAACAGGAAATGTCGCGAGACCCTAAAGAGTACACAGATGGAAAGACCGTTAACAGTGAAATTATGTCAATTTTTCGGGACTTCCTCACTGAGGAGATCAGAGAGGTTCGTGTAATTGATATAAACAAAACGGTTATTGCCACATCTAGTAGTAATCAGGATGTTGTAGGGAAGAAAACAACAGAAGAGTCTGTTCGTCGTGCATTGGTTGGACTTGATTATACTGGCCTTGCCTACCATAACGAGACAAACAGCCGTGTTCGGATTATTACGGTCCCTGTGAACCATAATAACCAAACAATTGGTGCAGTATATGTTATGGCCTCGATGGAAGAAGTCTTTACACAAATGAGTATTATAAACAAAATACTAGCGACAGGTACTGTGATTTCATTAGCAATTACTGCAGCACTGGGTATATTTTTGGCAAGAACGATTACTAGACCAATGTCTGATATGAGAAAGCAGGCCATCGAGTTAGCCAATGGTAATTTCTCGAGGAAAGTAAAAGTATATGGAGAAGATGAGATTGGCCAACTTGCGATTACTTTTAACTATTTAACAGAAAAGCTTGAAGATGCACAAGCAACAACAGAAGGGGAACGAAAGAAACTAGCGTCTGTAATAGCTCATATGACTGATGGTGTTATCGCAACAAATCGTGAGGGGCGAGTTATCCTAATTAATAATCCTGCATTAGAAATGCTAAATGTTTCACGTGGAACGGTACAGCAAGCTACAATTACTGAGCTCCTGGGAATCAGTGATGAGTATACATTCGAGAGCTTAATTGAGGAGCAAGAATCACTTGTGTTGGATACAGGAACAGATGAACGCCCGTTTATTTTACGAGTTAGCTTTTCTGTTATTCAAAAAGAGATGGGTAAAACAGATGGTTTAATTGCCGTTTTGTATGATATTACAGAACAAGAGAAGATTGATCAGGAAAGAAGAGAATTTGTTGCCAATGTATCTCATGAGCTGCGTACTCCTCTTACAACCATGAGAAGTTATTTAGACGCATTAGCAGATGGTGCATGGAAGGATCAAGAGATTGCACCACAGTTTTTACATGTGACCCAAACAGAGACCGAGCGAATGATTCGTCTAGTCAATGATTTATTACAGTTATCAAAGCTTGATCGAACAGATTATCAATTAACAAAAGACTGGATTAATTTTACGGATTTCTTCCAGAAAATTATTGATCGATTTGAGATGACAATATCTCAACACGTAACATTTATTCGAAATATCCCAAAAGAACCTCTTTATGTTGAGATAGATACAGATAAAATTACTCAAGTGCTAGATAATATCATTTCTAACGCATTGAAGTACTCACCAGAAGGCGGAAAGGTAACCTTCACCATTGATATACTGCCATCAGAAATCCAAATTCGTGTTAGAGATGAAGGTGTAGGAATTCCAAAGGATAGTGTAAATAAAATCTTTGATCGTTTCTATCGGGTTGATAAGGCCCGAACTCGTAAGCTGGGTGGAACAGGCTTAGGTTTAGCAATTGCCAAAGAAATGGTTCAAGCACATGGAGGAGATATATGGGCACAAAGTAAGGAAGGTTCAGGAACAACTGTATTCTTTACTCTGCCATACAATCCGGAACAAGAGGATGAGTGGGAATGAATAAAGAGTCAATAAAAAGTGTGCTATTAACAATATTAGTTGCTGTTAGTTTATTTTTTACATGGAATTTATGGAATTCACAGCCGCCTTTTGAAGAACTTCAAAATAATAGTTTTGTTGAAAGTGTGCCTCTTAGTAATCAGGAACGAGAGCTATATCAGGTCATAAAACCAAATAAGTTATTTCTGCATACATCTCAGCAACATTATAGTACGTTTGATAATCAATATGTAAATAATCTCTGGTCGGAAATGCAAAAATGGGATTATAGTTTAAGTAGTGACCGGATTTCCCGTACCTTTACAAAGGAAGACTTTACAAGTTGGGTACATGGGAATGATGAAGCTAAAATAGAACTTCGATTTCTTGATGTGATCCCCTTTGAAACCTTTGCAACAATGTTTAAGTGGGAGACAGAATCAACTTTGGATCTTTCATTTGATCGAATCTATTTAAATGTTCCACAGGAAAAGGAAGTCCAAAAGGTATATTTTGTATCAAGCAATACGCAAAAAATTGTTGAGACTTCTGTTAATCTTACAGATGCTAATGAATTTGTCGCAGAAATTTATAATCAAAGGGATGAATTATCTCCATTCTTTGCTTATGGTGAAGAAGGAAATGTTGAGATTTTATTACCTGAGAATGAAGTGAGGGTCGATAGCTTCGAATATGTAACAGATGAAATTGATGGCTCTGCTTTTAAAAATGCATTATTTAGTAATCCTCAAAATGTAAAACAAGATGTCAATTCTTTAAAAAATCGCTATACAGATAGCTGGAGGGAGCTAAATCTTCATTCAAGCAGGCATATGGTCGAATTCGTCAATCCTACACTGAGAGATACAAGCTTTCTTGAAAGCAGTGCTCTCGTCAGCCAAAGTATTGATTATTTAAATGATCATGGTGGTTGGACAGATGATTATGTTTTATATAAGATAAATGAACTGAATCAAGAAATTAAATATATTATGTCTATCCAATCCATTCCTGTATTTGAATCAGATGAGGAATTTTTCGGACCAACGATTATCTCTCAACAATGGAGTCAAAATGAGATATCTATTTATAAACGTCCATCTTATCAACTTATGAAAAACATTCCAACCAATAATTACACGATAACATTAATGTCGGGGCATGAATTAGTTAATACACTCTCCCACGACCCATCCATTGATATAAAGGAAATTAGAGATATGTATATCATGTATGAACTGGGAGGAGAAACTGATCAACGGTTTGTGAAAATTACTCCATATTGGTGTGTAGAATTGCAAGATGGACGAGTTCTAAAAATAGACAGCCAGCAAAGGGGTGATAAAAGTGGATTGGAGTAAAACAAAGACCATTTTTATCCTTGCCTTTCTTATCTTAGATATCTATTTAGCAATGGAATTCTTTGAGCTGCAAGATAAATCTGACTATACGATTATACAGGAGGCAACAATTGAGGAAAGACTGGATGCAGAGGGAATTGAATACCCTGATGACTTACCCGATGATATTAAAAATAGCTTTTATATTACAGCAAAGAGTAAGGATTTTACAATAGAAGAAGTAGCAAAACTGAAAGGACAAACAATTAATCTTCCTAATTCAAATTTTGAAGAAGATCAATCATTTCGAACATTGACTATGTTATTAGATAAGCCTTTTCCATTGCCAGATGTAAACACAGAGAGTAAAATCACACAATTCCTGAAAGATAATATTATTTCTGGTGAGCTTTATCATTATTGGTATACAGATGAAGAAATGAATTCTATAATATGTATTCAGAGTTATAATAATCGAACTATTTTTCAATCAGAAGATGATCATATCGGAATGGTCGTTTTGCATCTTAACGAAGATAACGAAATTATTAGCTATGAGCAATCCATGTTAGAACAAATAAAAGAAGTAGAAGAGAAAGAAGCAGCTATCACTGCTTTAAAGGCAATCGAAGCTTTATATAATAAAAATTATTTACCTCCAAATAGTAAAGTAGTAAAGATAGAGTATGGATACTATACCCACAGCCCTCTTTCTAATCAACAAATATTAGCGCCGACCTGGCATCTTATAGTCGAAAAAGAAGATGAAGAGAGAGAAGATTACTATGTGAACGCATTGGAAGGGAAAGTTTTACAGTTAACGGAATAGGGAATAGAGGAGTGACGAATATGAGCTTGCAGTTTAGTGTACTTGCGAGCGGAAGTACGGGGAATGCAATTTATGTTGAAGCAAATGATCAAGCATTTTTAGTTGATGCTGGATTAAGCGGAAAACAAATGACAAACTTATTTGAGCAAATCGGTCGAGATATAAAAAATCTTTCAGGTATTCTGGTTACACATGAACATAGTGATCATATTAAAGGATTAGGTGTGCTAGCTAGAAAACACAAGCTTCCGATTTATGCAAATGAAAAAACATGGCAAGCGATGAATGGATTAATTGGAGAAATTTCAACTGATCAAAAATTTGTTTTCCAGACTGGTTCAGTGAAAACATTTGGTTCATTGGATATAGAATCATTTGGTGTTTCACATGATGCAGCAGAGCCAATGTTTTTTGCTTTTCATCATGAGGGAAAAAGCTTGCATTAATCACAGACACAGGCTATGTTAGTGATAAAATGAAGGGCACGATCCGCAATGCGGATGCCTTTGTTTTTGAGAGCAATCATGATGTTTCAATGCTTCAAATGGGTCACTACCCTTGGAGCATTAAACGACGCATTTTAAGTGATGTGGGACATGTGTCAAATGAGGATGCAGCAATAGCCATGATGGATGTAATCGGAGATTCAACAAAACGAATTTATTTAGCTCATCTAAGTAAAGATAACAACATGAAGGATTTAGCGAGAATGTCTGTTGAGCAAACATTAGCCGGTAAAGGCTTTATCACCGGCGAGCAGTTTGACTTATATGATACAGACCCATCGACCCCAACCTCGCTTGTAGCAATTTAAATTTTAGTAAATCGCAATCATCTTGGTTAATTTTCATACAGCAAGAGAATAATGTTGATTAGGTAAACACTATTCAAGATGTGTTTGAAAGGAATGGTGAGCATAATGGGCTATTATGATCAAGATTATGAGAATGATAATGCCAAAAGGCAAAAGGGAAACCGTGGCGGCTGGTTTTTAGCAGGATTCGTCGGAGCAATCTTAGGAGCATTGCTCATGTACTTTGCTATACCTGGCCTGTCCAGAATTGTTCCGTATGATATGGAACTGGGTGAAGAGGCAACAGAACAAGGAAATGGCACTGATAATCAAACTGGATTAACCAAGAATGTATCAGTCAATGTGAATTCAGCTATTACAGACATTGTAGATAATGTATCAGATGCAGTAGTAGGTGTTGTCAATCTCCAGGAAGCCGGTTTCTGGAATGAAACAGGTGAAGCTGGTACCGGCTCAGGTGTTATTTATAAAAAAGAGGGGAAAAACGCCTTTGTTGTCACAAATCACCATGTTATTGAAGGAGCTTCACAAGTTGAAATCAGTCTTAGTGATGGAACAAGAGTCCCTGCTGAAATTTTAGGTAGTGATGCTTTAACAGATTTAGCAGTTTTAAGATTGGATAGTGAAAAGATTAAGAAAGTAGCTGAGTTTGGTGATTCAGATGCAGTTAAGCCTGGTGAACCTGTTATTGCCATTGGAAATCCACTTGGATTGCAGTTTTCCGGTTCAGTAACACAAGGAATTATTTCAGGAACAGAGAGAGCAATTCCTATTGATGAAAATGGAGACGGTCAGGTAGATTGGAATGCAGAAGTACTACAAACAGATGCGGCCATTAATCCTGGTAATAGCGGTGGAGCTCTTATCAACTTAGATGGAAAAGTGATTGGAATTAATTCAATGAAAATAGCTCAATCGGCAGTTGAAGGTATCGGCCTATCGATCCCGGCAAATCATGCCATCCCAATTATCGAGGATCTTGAAAAATATAGCGAGGTAAGACGTCCATTTATAGGAATTGGTATGAGATCGCTAAATGAGGTTTCCAGTTACCATAAAGAGCAGACATTAAAGCTAGCTGAAGATGTTACAGATGGTGTCATCGTGATGAGTGTTGTTCCAGTATCACCAGCAGCTCAAGCCGGGTTACAGGAATTTGATGTGATCACAGAATTTGCAGGAGAAAAAGTAAAAGATATTATCGAATTACGAAAAGTCCTCTATGATCAAGATGTTGGTGACTCTGTTGAAGTGATCTACTATCGAAACGGTGAAAAGATGTCTGGCAAGATGAAGTTAGCAGAAGAGAACATGTTGGGGAGCTAAAAATTAGCTCTCTTTTTTTACTATCGGTAAGCATAAAGTTTCTATGGATAATAGTATAAGAAAATCTCAGGCTTTCGCTATAAGGACTTGACGAAAAGCCAAGTTTTTCTAATCTGGTTGTGGACAACTATTAAGGGTAAACTAAATTATAAACTATCCACATGTGGATAAGGAGGATATAAAGAACATGTATTGTTGTGAAGAACATATTGAATTAGCTATAGATATGTATGTAGATGAAAGAGAAACTGCACCAGAAATAGAAAAAATTGACGGTGATGGAAAGTTATCCACAAGATGCCAAATGTGCGAAAGACCAGCTATATATGTAGTTGGAGAATCGTTACAATCATAATTGTGGATAAATTTTAAATGTTGTGGATAAGTTCTGTGGATAAACAAATTTAGAGTGGGGAAACAAAAATGAACATTTCAATCATTACAATTGGAAAGCTAAAAGAGAAATATTTAAAACAAGGGATAGACGAATACTTAAAGCGTTTAACATCATATGCAAAGTTGGAAATCATTGAACTACCAGATGAAAAAGCTCCGGAAAACCTAAGTGAAATCGAAATGGAGCAAGTAAAGGAAAAAGAGGGAGAAAGAATACTAAGCAAGATTAGTGATGATACACATGTTATTGCATTAGCTATTGAAGGAAAGATGAAATCATCCGAGCAGCTGGCAAAGGATCTTGATCAGCTTGCTACATATGGAAAAAGCAAGGTTGCGTTTGTTATAGGTGGATCACTAGGGTTAAGTTCAGGTGTTATGAAGAGATCAAATGATAGTCTTTCCTTCTCGAAGATGACGTTTCCTCATCAGTTGATGAGGTTGATATTGTTGGAGCAGGTTTATCGGGCGTTTCGGATTAATCGGGGGGAACCGTACCATAAGTAAATGGTGATTTTATTACTTAGTATGTATGTTTTTGCAATAGATTGAATTTATTCAAAAAATTGGGAGATCAGGAACATATATAATCGGACGATTAGGAAAAGAAGTACTGGATTCGCTTTGTATTTAAGTCCATCCATGCTACAACATACAGAAAGAAGCTGGAAAGGATATCCTTTGTGTGCATTTTGTTTATTTTGTTGAATGAGTGTGAATGTTTAATCTCTTTAACATCCGTCTAATAATATCAAATAAAAAAAGCACTACTCCTAAAAGGAAATAGTGCTATTTACTGTTAAATTAGTTTGTTTCTACGAGCTTTAACAGCTAAAACTGAACCTAACATGACTACTAATAATCCTAAAGCTAGTAAGTTAAATGTGCTAGTTGCAGTGTTGGGTAATTTTTGTTTATCTCCAGAATTTTCACCCTGTTTTTCCGGATCTTTAGTGCCCGGATCTTCAGTGCCTGGATCTTCAGTGCCTGGATCTTCAGTGCCCGGGTCTTCAGTACCCGGGTCTTCAGTACCCGGATCCTCAGTGCCTGGATCTTCAGTGCCTGGATCTTCAGTGCCCGGGTCTTCAATGCCTGGATCTTCAGTGCCTGGATCTTCAGTGCCTGGATCTTCAATGCCTGGATCTTCAGTGCCCGGGTCTTCAGTGCCTGGATCTTCAGTGCCTGGATCTTCAGTGCCTGGATCTTCAGTGCCTGGATCTTCAGTGCCCGGGTCTTCAGTGCCCGGATCTTCAGTACCTGGATCTTCAGTGCCCGGATCTTCAGTGCCCGGATCTTCAGTGCCTGGATCTTCAGTGCCTGGATCTTCAGTACCTGGAGGATTTTCTGGATTACTATTGTCTTCTACTTTTTTAATAACAACATTGTCAATAAATACATCCTGTATTTCTGCCGGTGTGAATCCATCAGCATCTTTTCCTAACGCAAAACCAAATTTGGCTGATGCATCTGTTGGTTCAGTCATTTTAAATGTGTAGGTAAATGTCTGTAATGTATCTGTTAAATCTACTACTTGATCAAAGTATCCTGTCCAATTGTTGTCTTCTTCACCATTATGTTGAAGTTGTACACGTAATGGTCGGTCCACAGTAGATTTTGCATCAAATGATACCTCATAAGTAGCATCCTGTTCGACATTAATTCCATGTTGGAATAACTGAATGTTCCAATCAGCAGTTCCTATATCAGTAATAGCTGCTTTAGCTTGTCCATCTTCGTTCACTGCAAAAGTTGCTTTACCAGGATTATATGCTTCTGCTCTCCAATTAGCGAGGCCGTCAAAGATTCCATTTTTAACAAGATTACCTTCAACTTGCTCTAATGGTAGTCTTTTCATGAATACATTATCAATGTACACGTCGTTTGAATTACCACCGATATTAAATTGGAGTTCAGATTGATTATCCGTTTCAGCATCATTTGTGAAATCTAACGTATATTCTTTTGTTTCTGGTGTTAAATTTACGATTTCTTCATGAATTATTTCAGACTTTGAGTTCGTGATCGCTACTTGAATATCTCTTTCTGCTTCAGCACTTGCTTCAAAGGTTAATTGATATGGTTTTCCATTTTCTAGGCTGAAACCATTTTGAGCTAATTGTACTGAATTTTTATTGTTACCACCATTAGTGATCCGTGCTTCAAATCTTCTTTCATTTACTGCACTTCCGATATATCTTGTTGCATCTGCGGATTCGTCTGTTCTAAATTCCCAAAAACCCATTCTTTCAGTACCTTGGTCAAAAGTTCCGTTATAAATATAGTTTCCAGTAGGAAGTGGATCTCTTACAATCTTTGATGGATCAACAGGATCTGCATCTTTAATTTTTTCTAATCTTACATCATCAAGTGAAATATCACCGTCATTTAGACCCATATTGAATTCATATCGAGCTTTAACATCTGTTTCATCATTCATAGTAAATTCAAACGAATAATCTTCCCAAGATGTTGTTAAAGTGAAAGGATCTTGGCCAGCATAATCTTTCCAACTTCGATCTCCATCTGCGCCTATTTTAACTTTTACTGGTCTTTCATTCTCTGCTTTTGCTCTAAAGGAAGCTTTATACTTTGCTCCTTTTATAAGATGAATTGGAGCTTGAAGCAATTGAACTCCGTGCTCAACATTACCGCCGGATTCAATTTTTACATCCATTGCACCATCATTTGGTAAAAGATTGGCATTAGCGCCACCATCTTTAGAAAATGTCCAATAATCAGAATATTCTACACCTTCAACACCGTCTACCTCAGGGTCATTTATGTCAAAACCACCATTGTAAACGTAGTTACCATCTTCAAGAGGAGCTCTAACATCATCGTTATCCTCACTTATAGGCTTTTCACGTTCAGGGTACTCATCTTTTTGATAGACTTTTACATAATCAACTGCCATTTGTTGAGGGAATACTGTTGTTTCATCAGGATTACCTGGCCACCCCCCACCTACTGAAATGTTCATAATTAAGAAGAAATCTTGATCAAATGGTGCTGGATAGGTATAGTCATCTGCATTAGAATCACTTTTATTGAACCAATCATTTGCAGTGTGATATAAATGACCATCAACATACCATCTAATTTCACCAGGTTCCCATTCTATGCTGTAAATATGGTAATCATCAGCAAATGATTGACCATCAGGTAAATAATAATGTCCTTGGCGCTGTTGATGTGGTTTACCGAAGTGGATCGTTCCATGGATTGTATCAGGTTCATGTCCTAATAGTTCCATAATGTCAATTTCTCCACTAACTGGCCATGTACCATAAAATGGTTCATCCTCAGGCATCATCCAAATTGCAGGCCAAATTCCTTGTCCCGAAGGCATTTTTGCTTTTACTTCGACTTTACCATACGTCCATTTTTGTTTACCTTTGGAAATTAGTTTAGCAGAAGAGTAGTTATATGTTTTTCCATCTGCTTCTGTAATATCTTCTTTCCTAGCCTCAAGAATAAGGGAACCATCTTTAACAAAGGCATTATTTTCTGTATACGATTGTATTTCACCGTTATATCTACCATTTGTAGGAACATCATAGCTCCAATTTTCCATGTTTATATCGTCGCCATTAAATTCGTCAGACCAAATCAATTCCCAATCTTTTGATGCTGAGCTTGTATCAGTTGATGGGTTTTCAGCAGCTGAAACATTACTTTTAAAGGGGAAGCTAGAACTAAATAGAATAACTGCAATTGAAAAAATAACTAATTTTCTAAAATTCATCATGAACCTCCATATAATTAAAATTTTATGGCTAAATGTTTTTTGGAAAAAATCACCACCTTTAGTGTTAAGAAGGAAACCGATTTCTATAAAATGTATAAAATATTCGTATTTTACTTAAGTTATGTAATGAGAGAATATTCAAAGTGAAATTATTAAATGGTAATTCTAGTTGGCTTTTTTCAGTTTGGAAACCGCTTTCCTTTTGGGTCATACAAATTTATTATTGTTGTTAAAATCGTTACTAACACGCGTTAGTAAATGGGTAAAAAAACATTAATCACAGTTATGTATTTTCTAAGGTTGTTTGCTAGCAGTGGTGGGAAACGCTTTCAATACTGATATTAAACTATAAGTCAAAGAATTTCAATTACTTTTAATGAAAAATTATTGTCTTTAATATTCGGTATCCACTAATCAAAATAATTTGTCTATCATTCAAGAACTTGAATTTATAGGATGCAACAATTCGAAGGTTCAATTCAAGTGGGATAAATAAACATGGATTAAATAACCAATTGTGTTTTCTGATATAATATGATAAATATCAGTGATTAGGTGGAGACTTTATGCGCAGTGAGGACTTAGCTAAACTTTTAGGATTATCTAGAAGTACAATATCAAGAGTTATTAATAATTATCCAGACATACCACAATCCACAAGAGAAAAGGTTTGGAAAGCCATCGAAGAATACAATTATGCACCCAATGCTTCAGCACAAAAGTTAGCTGGAGTAAAAAATAAAATGATTGCCATCATTTTATTAGATATAAAAGATAATGAGGAACCTCATCATGTTAAATCAACGGATGATACGTTAATACATGATAACCCGTTTTTTTCTCCAATTGTTAGTGCAGTCAGTGACCAAGCGAATAAAATGGATTATTATGTCCTTATCTCTATTGCATATTCTAAAGAGGATTTAAAAAAAGTTCAAAGTATTTTTTATCAAAAGATAATTGATGGAGCCATTTTTGTAGGAACGCAAGAAGCAGAAAATGAGCTTATATTTAATCTCATTGAACAAAAATATTTCATTGCTATGATAGATACGAGTGAAGTTTATAACACAAATCACAATGCGATATATATTAATGCGGATAACTTTGAGGGGAGCGTTAAGGCAGTATCGTACTTATTGGAACTTGGACATACTTCTATTGGTATTATTACTGGAAACTTAAATAAATTGTCTGCAAAAGAAAGGCTAGCAGGCTTCGAAACAACGCTAATGCAACATGGAATAGAAATGACGAAGGATGCTATTTATCATGGTGATTTTACAGAGAGTAGTGGATATGAAGGTGTAAAATATTTTTTTAGAGGGCCCAATCCGCCGACAGCCATTTTTGTAAGTAATGATACGATGGTCATTGGTGCATATAAAGCAGTAAGTGAATTAGGGTTACGTATTCCGGAAGATATATCGATCATTGGATTCGATAACTCATTTTTTTCATCTTATCTAAATCCACCACTAACAACAGTCGAAATCTCATTTTCCAATATCGCTAAAAAAGCAACAACACTTCTTATTGAATCAATTGAGAAAGAACAGCAACGAGGGATTGTGGAAAAGGTAAATGCTACACTTATCAAAAGAGAGTCTTGTCAAGCAATTAAAAGTAATGACGAAACGAAATAGCATTCTTTGAATGGAAGCGTTGAACTTAATTAGAGCTGCTAGAAAGGAACGTAGTAAATAGATAGTAATGAACTTTCTGGAAAAAGTTTTATGGAAAGAAAGACCACTCCCTTAGCATTGAATGTGGTCTTTGATTTTTAATCCATAGGAAGAATCTATCCGGTCACTAAAGGGCTACCAACATTCCTCTATAAACGAAATCACACAAAAACATATCTTTAACTAGGAATCAATTCCCTATTCACATGATGCCGCCAAATCGGCACCACAGAAGGAGAACCGGAAATAGGATCATCTACTACCGTACAATGAAGACCAAATATATCTTCAATCAATGTGCTTGTAATAACCTCTGCCGGCTCGCCCATTTTGCAATCATTTTGTATTTCCTTCCTTAATATGAGATTAATTGATAATAATTATCAATATCATTAATGTATATCCTCTTAAAGGAGTTGTCAACAGAATATTTAGAACGCAATGGGTACAAATACAAATTAAATGAGAGTGTTTTTTTGGAGGCATGAAAAAAGTAAGTAGATTCATTCATCTTGATATATAGGGAGGAACTGTATCATAGGTAAATGACATAAAAAGAAACAGCACTCTCTAGTATGAAGGAGATGTCCTGTTTCGTGATTTGAATGTCTAAAATATGTGGCATAATAATAGTCTTTGTTTTGGAATTCATAATAATTTTAAGCTCAATTAAGAGCTATAGACACATTTATAAAATCTACAATAGGGGACAATTTTATCTCGCCAGTTATTTCCTAACTACAGGGATCCACATTTCACCAAATACTAAGCCGTTTCACTGTCCCATCTCAACTGTTGCATTCGGCCCGCCAACATAAGCAAAATCCTTTGCTTCAGGCAAGACTTGACCAAAGGCGATGCCAGTGAGTGTATTACTCAATTCATCAGCTGTTTTTCCTTCCCCTTGTACGATCAGGTATGTCCCTTTAGGAAATTGAATAACTCTTGATGCTTCTGGTAGAGACTGCTCTGACATAACCCCGGCATAATGCATCATCTTATTATTTACCGCTTCGTTCACGGCAAAAATGTAGTCATTTGTGGCTATAGATTTTAACGTGTCAAGTCTTCCATCTTGTTTGACTTCATGCCAAAAGTCTGCCTTTTCCTTGTTTATGCCTGCGTAATCTGTATAATCGCTTTCCAACTCAATTCCAATACCTAATACAGTGAAGCTTTCTTTTTCTTCCAGCGTATAATTTGTCATTTTCAAAACCTTCCTTTTTATAAATTTTTTCAAATGATTTGTCTTTTCACTTGATGAGTTTATAATAGTCCTTAATCATGTCAAAAAATGATACTGTTTAGGAGGATCCGATGAAAAAAGTTGAACGAATTAATATTATCATGCGATATATCAACAACCGGTCCCACTTTACAATTTCTGAAATTATGCAAGAATTTAGTATCTCCCGTTCCACTGCTATTAGGGATATAAAAGAAATTGAAGCAATGGGGATGCCGCTTGTCGCTGAAGTAGGAAGGGATGGGGGCTACTCTGTTATGAACAATTCTGTACTGCCCACCGTTCGCTTTACTGATAATGAAATTAAAGCTCTTTTTATTGCCTTTATGGCTACAAGAAATCAACAACTCCCTTATCTAAAGAGCCGTCAGTCTTTAGCAGAAAAATTACTTGGTCTTATCTCCGAAAATCAGCAGGATGAACTAGTATTATTAAATCAAATTTTGCTTTTTGAAGGGACAAACCCAAATAATCCAGACCTGCTTGAACTGTCAGACCTGCCCCACCCAATTTTAGAAAAACTTATCCAAGAACTTCTTTTGGATAGCTATTTATTGATTACCATCAAAGAAGAGAAGGAAAGAATATCATATCCAATCTATCTCCTGCACCTTTATCGTGAAAAAAATAGTTGGCTGATTGAAGGCTATGACTTGATAGAAGAAAAGAGACAAATATTCCCGGTGGACAATCTCATCAATGTCAAACCATATTCTGCGAAAAAAAGAGTAAGCAAGAAAGCTATTTTGGCAAAATTAAATAAGCAGGAAGAAGTGATAAATCTTGTAGTTGAACTTGGTTCAAAGGCGATTGCCCAGTTCAAAAAATACCATCCTTTAAAAGTCTCAATTTCCTATACAAGTCCTTACCAAACCACAGCTTTACTAAAGTCCTTTATTAATGTTAATAATCTGGAAGAATTGACTGAAATGACCAATTGGCTGCTTTTCCTAGGTGAGGATATCAAGGTCAAGGAAATGCCTGAAGAAGTTTTAGAACGTTTAAACAAGAGATTAATCCTATACTGTCCATAATTTCTACCAGTTTAAACCTCATTAGATACGTTACGAAAACCGTAATGATAAACTAGAGCTAAAAAATTGCTCCAGTATATCAAAATAATGGTATATTTTAGTGTGTATATATCAATGGATAAAAAAGGGGGATGTATGAAGGAGTTTCATAATAAATTAAACAAAAAAATGTACTATATAGTTGTACTAATTGTGATAGCTATGATGATAATGGGCTTGATGATTAATAATCCGCGTATGGGAGAGTTCGAGTTTGGTTTTATCTTCCATACTATATTGGTGTTTGTTCTGTCTGTTTGTTTATTACTTTATCCTAAACGTGGTACAGATGCCCTGCGAATCATGATCACAGTCGTTGCAGGTGTTTACTTTTATACACTGTTCTTTTTATATCCAGAGACGTGGTCCAACTTTATTTTACTTTGTTTTATTCCGGCAATTCCAATCTTATTTTTTGATTTAAAGCTTTTTTATTTTTCATTATTATCAAATTTTGTATCCATCCTATTATTATTTTGCTATATTATAATTTTTGATCAAGGAAACCGGTACCCTTATATAGAAGGGGATTTAATAGGAAATTTGATCAACTTTATTGCGAGTCAACTTATTGTCTATTTTATTTTTCACTTAACGAATAGGCGAATAAAACAACAAAAATTGTATTATGAACAAATACAACAATCTGGTCGTTTGAAGATAACAGGCCAACTTTCAGCTGCTGTTGCACATGAAATTAGAAATCCTTTAACCGTTGTGAAGGGATTTTTACAGTTATTTGAACAAGACACTTCATTTCCCGCCGAGAGAAAAGGGCATCTTGCTTTGATGATTGATGAGTTAGGGACAGCAGAACAGGTCATTTCTCAATTTTTAGCTGTTGCCAAACCGGAAAAAGAAAAGGTACTTGAAACAGTGGATGTAAAGCTGGTTCTTCAGAGTGTTACAGATTTACTACATTCATATGGACTTTTACATAATAATCGAATCGAATTAAACATAATGGATGATTGTCATATTGCTATTAACACCATAGAGTTTAAACAACTATTAATCAATATTATTAAAAACGCCATAGAGGCCTCTAAAATGGGCGATTTAGTCCTTGTAACAGCTAGAACTGAAAAGAGTTTTGTTGTAATTAATGTTACTGATCATGGAAGAGGGATGTCGGAAGAAGAGGTTGCATCTCTCGGAACTCCCTTTTATTCTTTAAAAAGTAAAGGAACAGGATTAGGAATGATGATTTGCTTTAATATTGTAGAAAAATATAAAGGAACAATTGACTTTCAAACTTCAAAGGGTCATGGAACGACAGTTACGATACGCTTTCCTTCAATATAATTCATTTCAGGTAGCGGTTCTTTCAAAAGGGAAAGAATTTTATTTTACAAAGAATTAGTTTCAAAAATAGAGGGAGGCTGAGTCTTGAAAAATATAATATATTTTATGTTTGGTAAGCCATACGTAGAAAGTAAGTTTTATAGGGTTACCTACTGGTTTGGTGTGGGATTTTACTTTTTTGCCATGCTTTTATTTAGTATTCAAGCCCTCTCATTTGGAGGATGGGTTTATATCCTGTTTCCAGCAATCACCTTTCCCCTAATTTTTAGACTAGTTTATAAATTGAACACTCGTATACATTCACATACATCATTTAAAGGTTTGAATAAACGGGTCTTTATCATTCTAGGGGTCGTTTTGGGAGGAATGATAGGGCTATTCACCGTTATTACCTTGGTCGTTACTTTCTTTTTTGGAGATCATGTAGTGATAAATATGAACAAAACAACAACCAATGGGGAAGTAAATTTATCTATCGGTTCATTAAAAGGTAATCATGAAGTTGAAACCTTTGAAATCAATGAAACAGTTAACGGAACTATGACTATTCCTTTTGAAGCTTCAGTTGAAGAAGGGGAATATACGATATATGTTGAACATTCAGATGACGAAATTTGGGAAGATACAATATCTTCAGCAAAAAGTGGAGTAATAAGATTTAAAGGAAAAAAGGGCATATATACTATTAGTGTTTATACAGATGAAGCTAAAAAAGTAAAATTGAGCCTTTCGTTGTATTAAGAAACCGTCAAAACCCGGGGCTCTTTTTGGTTTTAAACTAGAGATAAACTATGTTACTTTTTCTGTAATTGGATGTAACACACATTATTTTTTATTTCTAATAAATGATGTATAATTACTCTTCGTAAAAAAGTAGAAAAATGTCGAAATAGTTGAGCTATACTCATCTTGCAGGAGGAATAACGATATGGTGAACGATGCTGTTATTCGCTTTGAGAATGTAATAAAGCAGTATGATAACAACCCCGTATTAAATAATATCAGCTTCGAATTGGAGCGTGGAAAGTTTTATACACTACTAGGTCCGTCAGGTTGCGGTAAGACGACGGTGTTAAGGTTAATTGCAGGATTTACACAACCGTCTACAGGGACCATTTATTTTAATGGAAAAGTCATTAACTCTGTCCCGGCTAATAAGCGCCAAGTTAACACTGTTTTTCAAGACTACGCATTGTTTCCTCATTTAAACGTGTTTGAAAATGTTGCCTTTGGCCTGCGTATTAAAAAACTTAAGAATACTGTTATTGAACAAAAGGTGAAAGAAGCCCTCAGGTTTGTGAACCTGGCTGGTTACGAGGCACGCGAAATCAATGAAATGTCTGGTGGACAAAGACAGCGGGTTGCGATTGCTAGAGCGATTGTCAATGAACCGGACATTATTCTTTTAGATGAACCTTTATCAGCTCTTGACCTTAAGCTAAGAACCGAGATGCAGTATGAGTTAAGAGAATTACAGCAGCGTCTTGGGATTACTTTTATATTTGTCACACATGACCAGGAAGAAGCGCTGGCTATGTCTGATGAGATTTTTGTCATTAATGAGGGGAAAATTGAACAAAGTGGAACCCCGATTGATATTTATGATGAACCTATCAATCGTTTTGTTGCAGATTTTATCGGAGAATCGAATATTGTTTCAGGGAACATGATCGAGGACTTTTTAGTGGAGTTTATGGGGAAACAATATGAGTGCGTGGACCAAGGTTTTGATCCAAATGAAAGGGTTGAAATTGTCATTCGTCCGGAAGATTTAAAAATTAGCACATTTGAAGAAGGAAAGCTTCAAGTAAGAGTGGATTCCCAGCTATTTAGAGGTGTTCATTATGAAATTTGCTGCTATGACAAAGAAGACAATGAGTGGCTTGTTCATTCAACGGAAAAAGCAATTGTTGGTTCTGAGATCGGTCTTTATTTTGAAAAGGAAGCGATCCATGTGATGAGATTAGGTGAAACAGAGGATGAATTTGACAAACGACTAGAATCCTATACAGAGGTTAGCGATGAATAGACAAACCCGTACACTTTATTTCATCCCTTATATGTTATGGATTGTTGTTTTTGTTATTGCTCCTATTATTCTTATTTTATATTATTCTTTTTTTAATATAGAGGGGCAATTTAGTTTAGAAAACTATCAAAAATTCTTTTCGCCTGTTTATCTTAAGATGGCGATTAGTTCCTTTTGGTATGCCTTTTTAATTACAGCATTTTCACTTTTAATCGGATATCCGACGGCTTTATTGCTGACAAGAACAAAACATAAGCAATTATGGCTTCTTCTCATCATTTTGCCTACGTGGATCAACTTGTTATTAAAAACCTATGCATTCCTGGGTATTTTTGGAACATATGGACCGGTTAATGACTTGTTTGTCTTTTTTGGAATGTCTGCACAGCAGCTTTTATTTACCGATTTTAGTTTTGTCTTTGTTTCCGTCTATATTTTTATTCCATTTATGATTTTGCCTATATTTAATGCCGTTGATAAGCTCAACCCTTCATTAATTGCTGCTGCAAGTGATTTAGGGGCGACACCTTTGACTGTATTTTGCCGTGTTATTTTTCCTTTAACGTTGAATGGTGTGAAAATAGGCTGTCAGGCTGTCTTTATTCCGGCATTATCATTATTTATGATCACCCGACTGATTGCCGGGAACCGAGTAATTACGCTTGGAACAGCAATTGAGCAAAATTTCCTTGTCATTCAAGATTGGGGAATGGGCGCGACAATTGCCGTATTCTTAATTATTGCGATGGCTATTATTATGATGTTAACCGGAAATCGGAAGAGAGGGATGTTATAAGATGCAACGAAATGGAAAAGTAGCGAATCTTTATTTGATCATCGTTTTTATCATTTTATACTCTCCGATTTTTTATTTGATGTATTATTCCTTTAATAGCGGTGGAACGATGCACCAGTTTGAAGGCTTTACCCTTGATTGGTATAAAGAGGTTTTTGCTGATACACGTTTATTCATTATTGTTTTAAACACACTAATCATCGCTCTTTTATCAGCAGCGATTTCAACGATTATTGGAGTGTTTGGGGCACTGGGAATCGCACATGTAAGAAAGAATCGACTAAAAAATACATTTTTAACATTCAATAATGTTCTTTTAGTTAGTCCTGACGTCATTATTGGGGCATCCTTTTTAATATTATTTACGATTGTTGGGATTAAACTGGGTTTTACTTCTGTTCTTTTATCACATATTGCTTTTTGTGTGCCGATTGTTGTTTTAATGGTATTACCTAAGATCGAAGAAATGAGTTCATCTTTAGTGGATGCCGCTCTTGATCTTGGAGCCAGTAACTGGAATGTGTTAACAAAGGTGATCCTTCCATATATTTCACCAGGAATTTTGGCAGGTTTCTTTATGGCTTTGACGTTTTCACTAGATGACTTTGCCGTTACATTTTTCGTAACCGGAAATGGTTTTTCAACATTATCAGTTGAAATTTATTCGCTGGCACGTCAAGGAATATCTTTAACGATCAATGCTTTAACAACGTTAATCTTTTTATTTACAATCGTTCTGGTCATTGGCTATTACTATATTAATCAACGTAGTCTTAAAACAAATGGAATAGGGGGAGGCAAATGAAACAGCTCGTTCGTATGTTTGTCCTGGTTTTTGTTGTTTCCCTTCTCCTCTTATCTTGGACCAATTATTTGAATACATCTGAAGGGTACTCAGGAGAGAATACTCTTACAATCTATAACTGGGGAGATTATATAGATCCTGATCTCATTGACAAGTTTGAACAGGAAACAGGGTTAAAAGTCATTTATCAAACATTTGATTCAAATGAGGCGATGATGACGAAAATCTCTCAAGGTGGAACGACCTTTGACCTGGCCATACCGTCAGAATATGCCATCGAAAAAATGAAAGAGGAAAACTTGCTCATTCCAATTGACCATTCAAAACTTCCAAATTTAACGTATATCGATCCACGTTTTATGGATTTGGACTTTGATCGAAAAAATGAATATTCCATTCCATATTTTTGGGGAACGGTAGGGATTATTTATAACTCTTCTATGTTAGAAGGGAAAGAAATAATAAGCTGGAACGATTTATGGGATGAGAGTCTGCGTAACCAAATCCTTTTAGTGGATGGAGCAAGAGAAATCATGGGGATGGGTTTAAATAGCCTAAACTACTCCTTAAACGATAAAAATAAAGAACATCTTCAGGAAGCAAAGCAAAAATTGCAAAGTCTGACTCCTAATATAAAAGCAATTGTCGGAGATGAAATCAAAATGCTTATCGCAAATGAAGAGGCCGCAATTGGGATTGTTTGGTCAGGTGATGCTGCTGAAATGATGGGTGAAAATGAAAATCTGAATTATGTCGTGCCTAAGGAAGGATCGAATCTTTGGTTTGATAATATGGTCATACCAAAGACTGCCCAAAATATAGAAGGTGCTCATTTATTTATGAATTTCATGTTAGATCCTGAGAATGCAGCTCAAAATGCAGAGTATGTGGGGTATTCAACACCTAATGCAAAAGCCTTTGACCTATTACCGAAAGAGATATCAGGTGATAAACGATTTTACCCGGATCCACAATTAACAGATAAACTAGAAGTATATGAAAACCTTGGAAAGAGAATGCTGGCTTATTATAATGAACTATTCTTGGAGTTTAAGATGTATAAAAAATAATAATAGGATGAGTAAGCCGAAGTTATCGAGTTATGTGTATAAGCTTGATATCTTCGGTTTTTTACATTTACTCTCGTGACTATTAATCAATTTAGGGAGAGGAAATTCTCCTTTTAAAGAGAATTATCAGGTTATCAGTTTAAATTAATGGAGGTAATGAACGATGAAATTTGTAGTTAATAAGGAATGGCTCAATGACCAATTACATAACGGGCAGGTTAAAATCGTGGATTGTCGGTTTGAGTTGGGAAATCCGTTGAAAGGAGAGAAGCTTTATCAAGAGAGCCATATCCCTGGGGCTGTTTATTTTGACTTAGAAAAACAGTTATCAGCTCCTCTTGCAAAGCATGGTGGAAGGCATCCGCTTCCTGATATCAATCAGTTTAAACTCGATATCGAGAAAGCGGGAATTGATAACAAAAAAGCGGTTGTTGCCTATGATGGTGGGGAGGGGCAATATGCATCACGTTTTTGGTGGTTGCTTACCTTTATAGGACATCAAAACGTGTATGTGTTAAATGAAGGCTTTAAAGGCTGGGTAGAAGCCGGATATAAAACGACGAAAGAAATACCAGAGTTTGAATTATCTAATTTTGACGTGCATATTCAAAAAGAGATGCTGGCTACTTATGAGGATGTAAAGGAAGTTGTTCAGCAACAGAAAAAGTCTCCAGTATTAATTGATTCAAGAGAGGAACAACGCTATTTAGGGAAAGTAGAACCAATTGATCGAATAGCCGGCCATATCCCGGGTGCTATTCATAAATTTTGGGCAGAAGGTTTGGAAAAAGGTTCTTATAAAAATACGGAGGAACAGAAAAGGAGATTTTCTGAGTTAAATCAGGAGGAGCCGATAATCGTTTATTGTGGATCAGGAGTGACCGCTACACCTAATTACATTGCTTTAAAATTAGCTGGTTATAAAAATGTACGATTATATGCCGGGAGCTATAGTGATTGGGTCTCATATGATGAGAACTCCGTGGAAAATGGGAAAGAAACTAGATATTAGGCAATCTGATAAAATAATTACTTCATGTGCTCCCTTAATTCTTTATTACAGCTTTGGTTAAAATTATAATAGATACTAAACAAGGTTTAAGGAGGCAGGTAAATGGAGAGTGTTAACCAAATAACTTGTGAGAAAAGGTCTTATGATAGGGAATATAAGTCTCATCAACATGAGTTTGGTCAATTTCTTTTTCCATTACAAGGCTCCTTAGATATACAGACTGAGTGGCAAGAGATAAATCTTAACTCGGATTACTGTTTATATCTTCCCCCGAGATTTGATCATAACTTTCGATCAATAGATAGGAATGAATTTTTAATCTTAGATATTCCAACACAATATTTACCCGATGATACAAGCAGTATGTATGTAAAGGTAGATAAACAGTGGGCTTCAATACGCTATTTACTATTGGAAGAAGCAAAGGACCAGCAGGATATCTCCTCCTTAGTAGATCTAACCAGATATGTCACTAGCAAACTTCACATCTCTAGGCCTGCTTCCATTGAATATATTCATAAGCATTATAAGGAGTCAATAACATTAGAAACTTTAGCAAAAATAGAGCATTACCATCCAGTATATTATTCAGCTTGGTTTAAGAAAAAGACCGGAAAAAGCTTGAAAGTATATATATCCGAACTTCGTCTGAAAGAGGCTAAACATTTATTACATTCTACAGGATGGGCGATATCAAAGATTAGTGAAGAGTTAGGTTTTGAGAATTCTTCCTCTTTTTCAAGGTGGTTTGTAAATACTGAAGGAATATCTCCACAAAAATATAGAATTCTTCATTCAGGATAAAAAGGTTATTAAACTTGGTAAAGAAAATTTCAAGGGGATTTTCTATGATAAGTTTATATATTCTTTTTATCCTTTTTTTATACGATGATAATTAAGAGCCTCCGTCGAGATGCCTGGGAGCGGAATAAAAAGTGGATCTTCCAAGAGTACTGGTAGCAGCAAAAAAAATACAGAGTTACTTAAGAAGGAAATAAAATTGTAAAAGGTGGTTAAAGCATTATGGCAAATATTGAAGACTTTTTAAAACTGGATATTCGTGTTGGTACAATCATAAGTGCAAAACCCTTTCCTGAAGCGAAAAAGCCTGCGATAAAACTGGAAATAGATTTTGGAGAGGAGGTTGGAATAAAGCAATCTTCCGCTCAAATTACACATAGATATGATCCTGAACAACTTTGCGGACGGCAAGTGGTAGGAATAGTCAATTTTCCACCAATGCGAATTGCAGGATTCAAATCTGAGGTACTGGTACTAGGAGGGGTTCCGGAAGAGGGAGATGTTGTTCTTTTAAAACCAGATGAATTCGTTAGGAATGGAGCAAGAATTTCATAATACGGTTCTGTTTAATCAGATGAATAACAAAAAGTAAAGACAGGGATCCCTGTCTTTTTTCACTATATCATGCAACCTCAGGTTTTAAAACTTTTTGTTTCCGCTTTTTCACACCTAAACGATGCGAAATAAATAAGATTAAGATGATTATTGCCAAGGTAATAAATAATTGGGATATCATTTTTCCATGAAACACACCATTATAGAAGAATCCACCTAAACAGCCACCAAGAAAGGGTCCTAAAACAGGGATCCAGGCATAGTGCCATTGGGAATCACCTTTATCGGGAATAGGTAAAAGAAAATGAATAATTCTTGGTCCTAAATCACGTGCGGGGTTCATGGCAGCACCTGTTGAACCTCCTAATGATATTCCGAGAGTAATAATTAAAAAACCAACTGCTAATGGATGGAGACCATCTGTAAACTTATTTGCTCCAATAGATAAAATACCTAATACGAGAATAAAGGTTGCTAATATCTCACTTAGTAAATTAGAAAAGGTGTGTTGGATCGCTGGGCTTGTTGCAAAAACACCAAGGATTGCTTTTTTATCCTTTGTTTCTTTCCAGTGGGGCAAATAGTGTAAGTAAACCCCGACAGCACCAATCATAGTACCTAAAAGTTGAGCAACTATGTAACCAGCTACCTGCATCCAAGGGAAATTCCCTGAAAAGGCAAAAACCAAAGTAATAACCGGATTTAAATGAGCTCCACTATATGTACCTACAGTAAAAATAGCCAAGGTAACAGCCAATCCCCAAGCAAATTGAATGGCTAACCAACCTGCGTTATAGGAAAAAGACTTTTTTAGAGCGGCCCCGGCACATACACTCCCACCTAGAAAAATTAAAATAGCTGTACCTACAACTTCTCCCCAAAGGGCTATCATAATGATCTTCCTCCCATAGAAGATATCAATTCTGAACATTCTGACATAATAACCATAAAAATTGCTTGATCTCTTAGTAAAGAAACCAAGCTTGTTTGTTGTTATAACTTTCTACGCAGCATCGGTGTTCAGCACCAGTGCTGATCAAGGGTACTGGGGTTTTTCCTATAACAACTGACTATTCGATTGTATAAAAAACTGTGATTGTTGATAGTTATAGGTGACTTTAGAGAAGTCGAAAGGTTGCCCGTTTGTTAAATGGAAGATACTTTCAACGAAAAGTTTAGGTGAGCCTTCAGGTAATCCTAAATATGTTGCTTCTTCTTCATTCAGTTTATCAACATGAAGGAACATGTCAGAAAATCCTACCTTTAATCCAAGTCCTTCCTTAATATAATGAAAGATAGATTCCGAAACAATTTCCTTATTTAAATAAGTAATAATGGATTTATTATAAAAGGATTCTTCAAAGCATAATGTTTGTCCGTTTATATATCGAAGCCTTTTCACATAATACACATCATCTTTGAGTGACATATTCAAGTTCTCAGCTACTTCTTGTGTTGGTTTTCTTACATCCAATTCAAAGACCTTTGAAGTGATTTGAAAGTCTTCCAAGTCACTTTTGAATCCTTGATTAGACAGCAAACTGATATATCCAGTTCTTTTATGTCTTCTTACAAAAATTCCACTACCTCTAACTTGAAATACGACACCTTTCCTCTCCAATAAATCTAAAGATTTTGTAATCGTACTCTTACTCACTTCAAATTGAGTCATTAATTTCTCTAATACAGGAAGCTTATCACCTTGTTGTAGGTCATGATTCTCAATATATTTTTCAATTTCTTTTGCGATTTCTTGGTACTTTAACATATCTAATCCTCGCTAGTCATTTACTTTTTCATTAACCTAATTATAGCATAAAGTAACTAAAATTATTATCAACAAATAAATTTATTATAAATGTCTTGAAAAATTATACCGGTACAATTATAATGAAAGCGTATAATACATTAGGGAGGATTTAAAATGTCAGGTAAAGTTAGAGATTATAGTAAACTAGCAAAAGACATTTTAGATGCAGTTGGCGGGGAAGAGAATGTTATTGGAGCAACTCGCTGTGCAACTAGACTTAGATTAGTTTTGAAGCGTTCAAATCCAAAGGCAAAACAAGCAGTAGCTGCGATGCCTGGAGTTATAACAGTTGTAGAGAACAGTGGTCAATTCCAAGTTGTTATTGGCCAACATGTTGGAGAAGTTTTTGATAAGTTTTCAGGTTTAGTTAACCTTGAAACGACAGAGGAGCAAGGCAAAAGTGAAGGAACTATTTTAAACCGGGTCATTGCTACAATGTCTGCTGTTTTTGCACCTTTTATTTACATTTTAGCTGCAGCAGGTATTTTACAAGGATCATTAATTATCATTAATTTATTCTCAGCTGGTTTTGCAGAAACCGGAACGTATCAAGTTTTGAGCTTTATTTCATGGGCACCATTTACCTTTTTACCAATTTTCATAGCCATGACGGCAGCAAAACATTTTAAAACAAACGTTTATATTGCAGTTGCCTGCTGTGCTGCATTAGTTAGTCCGACTTGGGCAGAAATGGCTGCACAGATTTCATCAGGAACAAGCATTTCATTCTTAGGTATGCCATTAAGTGAAACGGTTTACACATCTTCTGTTTTACCGCCATTATTTTTAGTATGGTTCTTATCTTATCTTGAAAGATTTTTAAACAAGAGAATGAATGAAATTGTTCGACCATTATTTGTTCCACTTTTATGTATGGTCATTATGGTACCATTAACAATTTTAGTAATCGGACCTCTATCAACAATGGGAGCTAACGGGGTTGCGAATGGTTATAACTTCTTAGCGGAAAATGTACCTGCTTTGGCTGGTGCCATCATTGGTGGGTTATGGCAAATATTAGTTATCTTCGGTGTTCACTGGGGTGTTACACCTATGGTGCTTGCAAACTTTGATTTATACGGTAGAGATTCTTTCCAAGCGTATCAAACGATTGCCGTTATTGCACAGATCGGGGCAGTGCTTGGTGTTATTCTTAAAGCTAAGAGTCAAGAAGTTCGTAAAGTCAGCGTTTCAGCTGGTGTAACGGGGTTGTTTGGTATTACAGAACCAGCTATTTATGGTGTTACATTAAGATTTAAAAAGCCATTTATCTTCGGTGCTATTTCTGGTGCAGTTGGTGCGATCGTGGCTAGCTTCTTTAATCCTTATTATTTTGCATATGCTGGTCTCCCAGGTCCGCTAACGATTGTAAATGGTATTAATTCAGATTACCCACTGTCTGTATGGGGAATTTTAATTGGGGTTGCGATTGCGATAATTCTACCAGTCGTTTTAATTCAGATTTTTGGCTTTGGTGAGGATAAAGCAAAAGAAGCTGGAAGTGAAGAGTCAATAGAACAAAAAAGCGCAACTCAACAGCAAAGCAATTCTGAAGGAAGCGAGGAATTCGTAGCTGCTCCGTTAACGAGTCAAGTCATTCCACTTTCAGAAGTTCAAGATGAAGTATTTAGTTCAGGTGCTATGGGTCCGGGTGTAGCAATTGAGCCATCGGATAATAAATTATATGCACCATTTGATGGAACAGTTGTCATGGTTGCACCAACGAAGCATGCGATTGGGTTACGTTCAAAATCAGGTGTTGAACTATTGGTTCATATTGGTTTAGATACAGTTAAATTAGAAGGAAAACCATTTAATCTTCATGTTGAAGATGGTCAAAAGTTTACCAAAGGTGATCTACTAATTACCTTTGATAAAGAGTTTATCCAAAAAGAAGGAGTCAAGGTTACGACACCTCTTATTATAACGAATGCACACTCTTACAAAGAAATTATCATTGAAAAATTAAAAGATAGTGTATTAGATCAAAAGCTATTAACGGTTATTAAATAAGGAGGAATTAAGCATGAGTAAATTACCTAAAGACTTTTTATGGGGTGGCGCACTAGCTGCCCACCAATTTGAAGGTGGTTGGAATGCAGGTGGTAAAGGACCAAGTGTTGTTGACGTTATGACAGCAGGTGCACATGGAGTACCGAGGGAAATCACGGAAGAAATTGAAGAAAATAAATTTTATCCGAACCATGAAGCAATTGATTTCTACCATAAATATAAGGAGGATATCGCATTATTTGCCGATATGGGGTTAAAATGTCTAAGAACTTCAATTGGATGGAGCCGTATTTTTCCAAAAGGTGATGAAGCTGAACCAAATGAAGCAGGACTACAATTCTATGATGATGTGTTTGATGAATTGCTAAAATACGGTATTGAGCCTGTTATTACACTATCTCACTTTGAAATGCCATTACATCTAGCGAGAGAGTACGGCGGATTTAGAAATCGTAAAGTAGTAGACTATTTTGCGAAATTTGCGGAAGTTTGCTTCGACCGTTATAAAGATAAAGTGAAATATTGGATGACTTTTAACGAGATTAATAACCAAATGGATGTAAACAACCCAATCTTCTTATGGACAAACTCAGGTGTATTAGTCGGTGAAGATGAAAATGCTAAGGAAGTTATGTACCAGACAGCCCACCATGAACTTGTTGCCAGTGCACTTGCTGTAGCAAAGGGAAAAGAAATTAACCCGGACTTACAAATCGGAGCAATGGTTTCACATGTGCCAATTTATCCTTTCTCTTCTAATCCGGAAGATATCATGCTGGCAGAAGAAGAAATGAGACAACGTTATTTCTTCCCTGATGTTCAAGTTCGCGGTTACTATCCAAGCTATGCATTGAAGGAATTTGAAAGAGAAGGATATCAAATCAAAATGGAAGCCGGCGATGATGAGATTTTAAGAAATGGTACTGTTGATTATTTAGGCTTCAGTTACTACATGTCAACGACCGTTAAAAGTGATGTAAATAATGATAATACCGGTGATGTTGTAAATGGTGGACTACCGAATAGTGTTGAAAATCCATACATTAAATCAAGTGACTGGGGCTGGGCAATCGATCCGACTGGGTTACGATATACACTAAATCGTTTTTATGACAGATATCAAATTCCGTTATTTATAGTTGAAAATGGATTTGGTGCAATCGATGTAATGGAAGAGGATGGCTCTATCCATGATCCGGAAAGAATTCAATATTTAAAATCACATATTGAAGCATTAGAAAAAGCGGTCATATACGATGGCGTTGATTTAATCGGATATACACCATGGGGAATCATTGATATCGTCTCATTCACAACTGGCGAAATGAAAAAACGCTATGGCATGATCTATGTTGACCGTGATAATGAAGGAAACGGATCAATGAAGCGTTATAAGAAAGATTCTTTTGAATGGTATAAAAAAGTAATTGAAACAAATGGTGAACAACTATAGTAACTTGTTTCATTTAGACGAAAAATAGAGGCTTTCTGAGCCTCTATTTTTATTGACCAGGAAACTATAAAATGCCTTTGAACTGTGGATAAGTGCGCGACATCCAGCTCCAGCGCCTAGCCCTTCTAGGGTCTAGCCACAAATGAATTGAAGACAAAGAACGTCTTCTATTCATTTGCGTCTTATTTGCCCGAGGCTGATCAAGGCGCTTGCGCTTTTGTTCTTGACAAGGTAAGTGAATAAGACTAGAATTATAAATTATTTGAGAATAATTTTATGTTAAAACTATAATCGAGCTATGATCGCTATGGATGAAACTATAGCAGGAGCAGCTTCTGGAGAGACTGCGGCATTCCGCAGCGCCGAAGGATTCATAATCTCAGGCAAAAGGACAGAAGAGTATAGAATACCTATTTGTTAAACTAATCATTTTACTAGTACAACAAATACTATTTCATATTCTTATGACCAAGAGATTTGGATGATATCCAATCTCTTTTTTTAATGGATTATGTTTATGCTGCTCATTGTGTCACACAATAGATTGTGGCAAATTTTAAGGAGGAGTAGAATTGGTACAACAAGAATTAAAGAGGGATTTAGCCAATCGGCATGTTCAATTGATTGCCATCGGAGGAACTATTGGTACCGGGTTATTCCTAGGATCTGGTAAAGCAATCCAACTGGCAGGTCCGTCTATTATCTTTGCTTATTTAACTGTGGGTATTGCTGTGTTTTTTATTATGCGGGCACTGGGAGAGCTATTGTTATCTAAAGCTGGTTATCAATCATTTACAGACATCGCCCAAGACTATCTTGGCCCAAGAATAGCGTTCGTGACTGGATGGACTTATTGGTTTTGTTGGATTATGATCGCAATGGCCGATATTATTGCTGTCGGTGTTTATGTACAGTATTGGTTTGATATACCTCAATGGGTACCTGCCATTATTTGTTTGATTATTTTATTAGGGTTCAATCTATTAACGGTTAAGCTTTTTGGTGAATTAGAGTTTTGGTTTGCTTTAATAAAAGTTATAACGATCCTCTTATTAATTGGGGTTGGGGTTATTTTACTTGTGATAGGTTTTAAGACCGATGCAGGGGCAGTTACAATCAGAAACCTGTGGGAACACGGTGGAATCTTTCCAAATGGCATTTCAGGTTTCTTACTTTCCTTTCAAATGGTTTTATTTGCTTTTGTTGGTGTAGAGTTAGTGGGTGTATCAGCAGCGGAAACAGCCAATCCAAGAAAAAATATTCCATCGGCTATAAATAAGATTCCTTTAAGAATACTATTTTTCTACATTGGCTCCATTATTGTTCTGTTATGCATTAATCCATGGACCGAACTGAATGCTGAGGAAAGTCCCTTCGTAAAAACATTTAGCTTAATTGGAATTCCAATTGCTGCCGGTATTATTAATTTTGTTGTATTAACGTCTGCTGCTTCTGCCTGCAATAGTGGAATGTTTTCGACAAGCCGGATTCTATATAATTTAAGCAGGAGTAATCAGGCTCCTGCCAACTTAGCAAAACTAAATAAAAATCATGTCCCTGGTAACGCATTGTTCATATCTACACTTGTCGTATCGGTAGGAGCACTCTTGAGCAAACTTATCCCTGCACAAGCCTTTGGACTCGTATCAACGGTAAGTGCTATTTGTTTTATTTGGGTTTGGGGTGTCATTATTGTTTGTCATTTAAAGTATAAAAAAACATTTCCACAATTACATGCTGAGTCAACGTTTAAAGCACCGTTTACGCCATTTGTTAATTATGTAGTTCTAGCGTTATTTGCTATGATTCTTATTATTATGTTATTTGCTAATGAAACACGCTTGGCATTATTACTGACACCATTATGGTTTATTTTAATATTTGCAATGTATTCATATAGAAGAAAAAAGGCAAGTTAAGGTAACATATGTAGAAGTGAGATTCTCTTTTAAAGTGAATCTCACTTTAAGTTTTTTGTTACAAAAAGGTCTTGAACAAATTGAAATATCATGATATATTCTACATGTGAAATACTTCACAATATATTATTTACAAATATATTTTTGGAACCATTTGTGAAATTATTCACAAATGGTAAGCAACTCAATTAATGAATCTATAATAATCACTAAGAAAATTTTTTTATTAAATTATGTGAAATATTTCACAAATTTACAACGCAGCTTCTGGAGGAAAATCAAATGAATATAACATTAGGGAATAAGATTGTATTAGTAGGTAGTGGTGCTGTTGGTTCAAGTTATGCTTATGCATTATTAAATCAGGGCTTATGTGATGATTTGGTCATTGTTGATCTGGATGGAGAAAAGGCAAAAGGGGATATTATGGATTTAAACCATGGTATTGCCTATGCACCTACTCCTATGAACATAAGATACGGTTCATATAAGGATTGTAAGGATGCCGCCCTCGTGGTTATCTGTGCAGGTGCCGCGCAAAAGCCTGGAGAAACAAGATTAGAACTTGTGAATAAAAACGTAAAAATTTTTAAATCTATTGTTGAAAGCATTATGGATTCCGGGTTTAATGGTATCTTCTTAGTTGCAACAAACCCAGTCGATATTCTAGCTTATGCAACTTGGAAATTCTCTGGTCTTCCTAAAGAAAGAGTGATAGGTTCTGGAACTATTTTAGATTCTGCGAGATTTCGTTATTTAGTAGGAAAAGAATTTGATACAGCACCATTAAGTGTTCATGGATATATTATTGGAGAGCATGGTGACTCTCAATTCCCGGTTTGGAGCAGTGTAAATATTGCTGGAACACAGGTTGCAAAAAGGTTATCTGAGGAGAGGAAGGAAGCGATCGCAGTCGAGGTGCGTGATGCTGCCTATGAAATTATTAAAGCAAAAGGTGCCACATATTATGGCATAGCAATGGGGCTAATAAGAATAACGAAAGCCATCTTAAGAAATGAACATGTTGTCCTACCTGTTGGAGCACTAGTAGAAGGGGAATATGGACATCATGATGTTTTTATTGGAATTCCGTCTGTGATTACAAGATACGGCGTTAAAAAGATTGTTGAACTATCACTGACTCAGGATGAAAAAGAGAAGCTTACTAAATCTGTCCAAACCGTAAAAGAGATACAAAATGCAGCCATATAATTTGATTCACATCTTTGACCCATTGGGGGAAACATTATGTTAATGGATACTTTCAATCCTTTTAATAATCTTGGACTTTCAGCATTAATGGCAGCAATTCCTATCCTGTTATTTCTGGTATGCATAACTGTCTGAAAAATGAAGGGAATCCATGCTGCACTATTAAACATAGCCGTTACTTTTCTTATTGCACTTACCCTATTGTTTAAAAAATAAAGTGCAGTTCCTCCTGCAAATTCAAGTCTCTTAGGAATTCATAATCCAAAGAGACTTTTTTAATTTATACTTTTAGAAGAGTATTTAGAAAGGTAATCGGGTAATGAAGTAAGGATAACTCGAATAAATTCTTTATTATGTGCCAATCTCAGCATTTCCTACTTTACATATAGGAATTATGGTGATAATATCTCTATTGTTATATTAAAAAAGGAAGTGAAGAAATGTATATATTCGTCATTCTTAATATTATTATCATGTTATTACTTATTTTTGGTTTATATACTATGCAGAAAAAGCATCTCTCTTTTTCAAAAAGAGTATTTACAAGGCCTGGGATTAGGTGTCCTGTTTGGATTGGGGTTACAGTTTGCCTATGGAATAGAATCGGAAGCTGTTTCAACATCGATTGATTGGTTCAATATAGTTGGAAGCGGGTATGTAAGCTTCCTAAAAATGATTGTTATGCCTTTAGTTTTCATATCTATTCTTTCTGCTTTTACAAAATTAAAGATGGAAAACAATCTTGGAAAAGTTAGCGGATGGATCCTGGGAACACTAGTTGGTACAACAGCTATTGCTGCTGCTGTAGGAATTGCTTCAGCATTATTGTTCAATTTGGAAGCTGTACAAATTGATCAGGGAGAAGCAGAACTAGGCAGAGCAGCTCAATTAGAAGAACAAGTTGTTTCTGTTCAAGATATGACGATACCTCAACAAATTGTTTCGTTAATTCCTACTAATCCATTCTTGGATCTAACAGGAGCAAATCCAACATCAACAATATCTGTCGTTATTTTTGCTGCTATTCTTGGTATTGCATTTTTAGGAATTAGACGTAAGGAACCGGTATATGCTGAAAAATTTGCAGATATTGTAGAGACTTTTTATAAATTGATTATGCGTGTTGTTACCTTGATTTTAAGACTGACTCCTTATGGTGTGTTGGCATTAATGACAAAAGTAACAGCAACAAGTGATTATCAAGCAATTTGGAAGCTGGGTAAATTTGTTTTGGCATCCTATGCTGCCTTAATTGTTATGTTTATTATTCATTTACTTATTTTAGCAATAGCTGGTTTAAATCCGGTGACTTATGTGAAGAAGGCTTTTCCAGTACTTGCATTTGCATTCACTTCAAGAACAAGTGCCGGAGCATTACCTTTAAATATCAAA
Organism: Metabacillus sp. KJ11-3; assembly: GCF_055808295.1. Lineage (NCBI taxonomy): Bacteria > Bacillati > Bacillota > Bacilli > Caryophanales > Bacillaceae > Metabacillus > Metabacillus sp. KJ11-3. Next base: position 4,598,356 of record NZ_CM147865.1, read on the forward strand.
GCACAAACGAAGGACATGGGAGTACCTGAAGGTGTAGCCAATTTTGCGGGATCCTTTGGGTTATCAATTGGGCAAAATGGTTGTGCCGGTATTTACCCGGCCATGTTAGCCGTTATGATCGCTCCTACGGTAGGAATAGATCCATTAACACCTTCATTCCTGTTAACACTAGTTGCTGTTGTAGCAATAAGCTCCTTTGGTGTTGCTGGAGTAGGAGGCGGGGCTACATTTGCTGCTTTGCTTGTCCTTTCAGCATTGAATTTACCAGTTGGTTTAGCTGGTCTTCTCATATCTGTTGAACCGCTTATTGATATGGGACGTACAGCACTAAATGTTAGCGGAAGTATGACAGCTGGTGTTATTACGAGTAAGGCAACAAAAGATTTGGATACCAGTGTCTACAATAGTTCTTCTCAATCGGCATAATGAAAAAAGGAAACTTCCCAATTAAGTAGGTTTGGGAAGTTTTTTTGCTTTAGGAAAATATGTAGTAGAAGGGGTGGCAAGCATATGCTACCTTTACTTATGGAAGTCCTTATATGGACAGATCGTTATAATGAATAAAAACACGTGCTGAGTAAAGAGGAGGCCATTTTCAATGAAACTTGAAAAAGTTCGATGGGGCATAATTGGATGCGGGAATGTAACGGAAGTAAAAAGTGGACCGGCATTTCAAAAAATAAAAAATTCCGAATTGGTAGCTGTTATGCGAAGAACTGGTGAATTGGCAGAGGACTATGCAAAAAGACACCATGTTTCCAAATGGTACGATGATGCTGACGCACTAATCAATGATCCGGATGTTGACGCAGTTTATATTGCAACACCACCGGGTTCTCATAAGGAGTATACCCTGAAAGCTGCAAAGGCAGGCAAACCTGTATATGTAGAAAAGCCGATGGCGCTTAATTGGGCTGAATGCAATGACATGATTGTTGCCTGTAAAGCTTCGCGAGTACCTTTATTTGTTGCTTACTACCGTAGGGCACAGCCCCGATTTATTAAAATAAAAGAATTGTTGGAAAGCAAAATAATTGGAGACATTCGTTTTGTATCAACGACACAGTATCAGAAGGCAAGGGAAGATGTGATGAACCCGGAAAATCTCCCGTGGAGGGTTCAGCCTGAGTTGTCCGGAGGAGGACTTTTTTCGATTTAGCCAGCCATACACTTGATATGTTAGATTTTTTACTTGGTCCTATAAAGGAAGCAAATGGTTTTGCTTCTAATCAGGCAGGCTTATATCGAGCAGAAGACATCGTGACAGGAACCTATCAGTTTGAGTCAGGGATCCATGGGATTGGAAGCTGGTGTTTTTCAGCTTATGAAAATGTGGATGTGAATGAAATCATTGGCAGTAAAGGAAAGATTACCTTTTCTACTTTTGGCGATGATCCAGTTATTTTAATAACTAATGATGGTAAAGAAGAATGGAGTTTTGAGCGACCTCAACATGTTCACCAACCTCTTCTTGAAACAATTGTTGATGAATTAACTGGAGGTAACAGACGGTGTCAAAGTACCGGTGTAACCGGTGCGAGAACAAACTGGGTTATGGATGAATTAGTTAAGGGTCAAAAGAATAAGTAATCATGACCCATAAAGGGCTTGGTACCAAAAAGATAGACTTGCTGTCAGATCTTTATCCAAAGCGAAACGAGAGGGAGCAGCTTATGTCATAGCGAGAAAGGGAAGAAATGATAAAAGCACCTTAACGGAACTGGTTTAAGGTGCATGTTTATCATCATCTAGTCTAATTTAAGGCGTTTGCGGGCTGATTCATGCTTAGTTGCAACTGGAATATGCTTTAACGCTTTACCTAACCCATAATAGGGCATATTTCCATAGAAAGATTCATAATTTCCCTTTTTTACCTGATAAGTTTCGTGGTAAATTCCAACTGCATGATTCGCCCCAACCTTTTGATTGAAATTCTTCCATGCAGTTAAATGTTTTTCAAATTTAGCATAAGCAAGCAGATCATCTAATGAACGCCAGTATTGAATCATGACGGTCGTTCTTAAACCAAAATAGCTTTCCATTGATAAAAAGCCAAGTTCCTCTTTGTTTGTATAAAGCTCCTTAATCATTCCCGGCATAGCTTGAAAGACCGGAAACCACTTGTGTACTGCGAGTCGATTATTTATCCTCATTCCAATAATAAAGACAACAATATCCTCTTCATTTTCAGTCGTAAAACGTCCAGTAAAAAGCTTTTTGGCCAAGTTTTAATCCCCCTTAATTGAAACATACTTTTGAAGAGTACACTCACACCATTCGATTGCAGCTTTCGTTATCCTTTTTCCATAATCCAAAGTAAATAACCAATACAAAGAGTTTTTATCGTGATGTTGATGCTGTAAAATGGCTTGCTCAATTGATTCATAGGTTTGGTACCGGTAATGTAGTCCTTGTTTGTACTTTTGAAGGAGAGAGATCGTTTGTTCATGTGATTGATAGTGTCCAAAAAACAGCTTTAATAAAAGTTCATTTCTTTCAACAGGTAGCTGGTCAATTGGTTCCTCTAACCACTTTTTTAATGTTTCTACTCCTTTTGTTGTCAGTTTGTATTCATTTCGGTCTGGCTTACCTGCAGAAGAAGAGGATTGAACTTCAGCTAATCCTTCTTGAACAATAAATTTCAGTGTTGGGTAAATTTGACCATAACTAACTTTCCAAAAGTGATTTAAGCTCTCATCAATGAATTGTTTAATGGAATAACCTGAATTGCATTCTGTTGTTAAAATTCCTAAAATTGCGTACGTTGTATTGTTATAATTTTTCACGACTTCCTCACCTATCAAAAAGATATATATCATTTAGATATATAATACTTTATGTGGAAAATATATGCAATGTTTTTATAGAAGCAGGGTTTTGTTTTTTACTTAAAGGAGTTCATCCTTTTTTGGAAGCGTTAAATAGTTTATAATAATCAGATAATGGTAGAAATTTTAATCAAAAAATAGATAAAATAGTAGTATAATTATAGGTAAGACAGAAAAGGGTTTTTTCTAAAGGTGTTCCTTGCTTTCTGTAACTCCTAAGCAGGAGCTCCTCCTTATGTACGATCACTACGCAGTAAATTTTACAGTTGGTAGTATAAGACGAGATAAAGGCTTGGCAATAAGCCAGGTTTTCTTACAAATATAGGGGATAAGGAAGGTTATAATGGGCAGCATACAGAAAAAAACAGACGTAATCTTAATTGGTGCCGGTATGATGAGTGCGACCTTGGGGACACTTTTGAAAGAATTAATACCGGATTGGGAAATAACTGTATTCGAAAAGCTTTCAAAAGCAGGAGAGGAAAGCTCAAATGAATGGAATAATGCAGGAACGGGGCATGCAGCACTTTGTGAGCTTAATTACACGGTTGAAAAGCCGGATGGTTCTGTAGATATAAGTAAAGCAATAAACATCAATGAACAGTTTCAGGTTTCAATGCAATTTTGGTCTTATCTTGTCAAAAGCAAGCTGATTCAAAATCCAGAGGATTTTATCATGTCATTGCCACATATGAGTTTAGTTCAAGGAGAACAAAATGTATCGTTTTTAAAAAGGCGATTTGAAGCGCTATCAAAAAACCCTCTTTTTCAAGGGATGGAGTTTTCAGAGGATCCAAAAAAGCTAATGGAATGGATACCACTAATTATGCAGGACCGTTCCACAGATGAACCTATAGCCGCAACCAAAATTGACTCAGGGACGGATGTCAACTTTGGTGCACTAACACGCATGTTATTTGAACACTTAGAGAGAAAAAATGTTGAACTAAACTATAATCATAGTGTTCAAGATATCAAACGAACAAGTGAAGGCTTATGGGAATTGAAAGTACAGAATCTGGATAGCGGTACTGTTGAGCATCATACTGCAAAATTTGTCTTTATCGGAGGCGGAGGAGGCAGTCTGCATTTACTGCAAAAAACTGGTATTCCCGAAGGCAAGCATATTGGAGGATTTCCGGTGAGCGGCCTATTTATGGTATGCAATAATCCTGATGTTGTCGCACAGCACCATGCAAAAGTATATGGAAAAGCTAAGGTTGGTGCACCGCCAATGTCTGTGCCCCATCTTGACACTCGATTCATTGACAATAAAAAGTCGTTACTATTTGGACCATTTGCAAGGCTTTACACCAAAGTTCCTGAAAAATGGATCCGTGTTTGACTTAATCACATCTGTTAAACCGGATAATCTTTTAACCATGTTAGCAGCAGGTGCAAAAAACATGTCATTAACAAAGTACCTGATCCAGCAAGTGATGTTATCAAAAGAGCAGCGAATGGAAGAATTACGCGAATTTATTCCAAATGCCAAAAGTGAAGACTGGGATTTAGTTGTAGCCGGACAACGTGTACAGGTAATCAAAGATACCGAAGCCGGTGGAAAAGGAACACTGCAATTTGGTACAGAAGTTGTTTGTGCATCAGACGGCTCAATTGCAGCATTACTCGGAGCATCTCCAGGTGCCTCAACTGCCGTTCACGTCATGCTTGAAGTTCTTACAAAATGCTTCCCTGAACATATCAATGAATGGGAACCAAAAATCAAACAAATGATTCCATCATACGGCAAATCCCTATTAGAAAATCCGGCACTTCTCCACCAAGTCCACACTTCAACAGCTCAGACTCTTGGTCTGTCTGGAAAAGAATTGGAACGCAGGGACAGGAACCTTGTCCCAGTAACAACTAGCAATATAGTAAATTAAGTATAAATGGAAAATCGGGACAGTAACCTGTCCCGATTTTTTTATACTTATATGTTAATAACAAGCAAAATATACTTTAAATCCAATAAAGGTTAGCGATTTTTACATCGTAAAAGGACCTATAAATTTCTTGTACTATGGCTTAGCACTTTGACTTTCAGCTCCAGCGACTAGCTCTGAAGCATATGAAATGGATATTTTGTATAGCATGCATAGCTATATCTTGGATTTGGTTCTTGTCTTTAGCGGTCATAGGAAGGAGGATTGGTCAAATCGATCAAGAGGAAGCTTTAAAAAAGGTGAGTAAACACTCACTTTTGTTATTGACAGGACAAATCGGAGGGTGTTATAAAATAAGTGAGTAATTACTCACTTATTTTATTTACGGGAGGTTAACATGAAGGAAGCTATCTCAATTCAGAAGATAAGTAAACGTTATGGAAATAAAGTCGTACTAAATGACATTGATTTAAGTATTAAAGAAGGATCCATCTACGGTTTTATTGGTCCTTCAGGTGCAGGAAAAACGACTTTAGTAAAAATGATTGTAGGGATGGATAAACCAGATCGTGGGGATATTCATGTTCTTAATCAGAAAGTACCTAATTTGAGGCTTCTTCAAGAAATTGGATATATGACTCAATCAGATGCACTCTATGCGGAATTGACAGGTAAAGAAAATCTCACATTTTTTGCTTCCCTTTATAAGTTAAATAAAGCTGAAATAAAGGAGCGAATTACTTACACTGCTAACTTAGTTAACCTCACAGAACATCTTTGCAAAAAAGTTTTGGCATATTCAGGTGGAATGAAACGGCGATTATCTCTTGCCATCGCATTAATTCAAAATCCTCAAATACTTATCTTAGATGAACCAACAGTTGGGATTGATCCTGAGCTGAGATTTAGTATTTGGAAGGAGCTAATCCGATTAAAGGAGCAAGAAGGGAAAACGATTATTGTCACTACGCATTTTATGGATGAAGCGGAAAAATGTGATTACATTGCAATGGTTAGGGATGGGGCGATCATCACTAGTGGGACACCACAAAAACTAAAAGAGCAATACAGGGCAAGCAATTTTGATGAAGTATTCTTAAACGCAGGGAGGAAAAAATAATGAGAATAACTGCATTAGTTAGACGAATATTTCAACAAATGCTTAGAGATAAACGAACCTTAGCGCTTTTATTTATAGCCCCTTTACTAATCTTAACTCTCATGTATCTAGTATTTAATGGAGAAAATCTAGACCCGACATTAGGTGTAGAGAATGCTAGCGATCCATTAATTGAGCAGTTTGAAGAGGCAAATATTTTAATCGAGGAATTCGAAAAAACTTCTAATATAGAAGAAGTAATCGCAAAACAAGATTTAGATGGGTATCTAAAAGTAGAAGATGATGAATGGAAATTAACGTTATTAAATAGTGATCCTAATTTAGCACAAGGCTTGCAAATGAAATTAAAACAGATAACGAATAAACAGTTATTATCACAATTGATGATGAAAAGTAATTTGAAGCTAGAGATGCCTTCAGAAGATCCGTTAGAAATTGAATATGTGTATGGAGATAGTGACACAGAATTTTTTGATGTTCTTAGTCCAATTCTAATTGGCTTTTTTGTCTTCTTCTTTGTATTTTTAATCTCAGGTATCGGTTTATTAAAAGAACGAACAACAGGTACTTTAGAAAGATTAATGGCAACACCTATTAGAAGAGGAGAAATCATAACAGCTTACTTAATCGGGTTTGGGGTGTTTGCTATTGTTCAAACGGTTGTGATTGTTTTTTATTCTATTAATGTATTAGACATGGTTCTTGTCGGTTCAATTTGGAATGTCATTTTAATTAATTTACTCCTTGCTTTAGTTGCATTATCCTTAGGGATTCTTCTATCATCGTTTGCATCCTCAGAATTCCAAATGGTACAGTTTATCCCTGTAGCAGTAGTACCACAGATTTTCTTTTCAGGAATTTTACCATTGGAAGGGATGTCCAATTGGCTACAAGCCATCGCAAAGATCATGCCATTGTATTATGCAGCAGATGCCTTGAAGGGTGTTATGTATAAGGGTTTAGGATTTGCAGGTATACGTGGAGACCTCTACGCCTTGGCTGCTTTTGCCATAATCTTTATCATATTGAATTTATTTGCTCTGAAAAAGTACCGTAAGCTATAATAGTGGGTAATGAAGGGGCGTGTGGTAAGTGTCTGAAAGTAAGTTGTTGGATGCATTAATTGCTCAAGCAAAATTAACGAAGAAGCAAACGGAAAAACAACAGAAAATTGTCGAAGCAGCCATAACGATTTTTGCTGAAAAAGGTTATGCCAATACATCTACTAGTGAAATCGCCAAAGCTGCTGGAGTCGCAGAAGGAACAATTTTTAGACATTATGGAACAAAAGATAATTTATTACTTTCTGTTATTCTTCCTTTTTTTAAAGAATCCTTTCCGATCATGGCAGAGGAAGTGTTTAACGAAATTATGTCTTCGAATGTTCATACATTTGAGGAATTTCTTAAAGCCTTTCTAAAAAATAGAATCAATTTCTTTTTCGAAAACAAAGAGATTGCTAAGGTTGTTATAAAGGAAATTTTATATAATGAAGAACTAAAAAGTAATTTATTGCCCCTTTTATCAGAGAACTTTATTATACGTGTAAATAAAGTGTTGGATATATTTAAAGAACGTGGTGAATTTGTAGATATATCAACAGAACGTATCGTAAAAATGGTGTTAACATTTATTGCGGGGTTTTTAACTTCCCGTTTAGTATTATTAAATGATTATTCTATTACTGAAGAAGAAATTGAAGATGCAGTTCGTTTTGTGATGGATGGTATTAGAAATAAAGAACAATAATAAAGCCGCTTTACATTCATGATGTAAGAGCGGCTTTCATTTTAACGAGATTAGTTTCTAATAAGGTAATCAAAAGCACCCAATGCTGCGGTAGCTCCAGATCCCATTGAAATGATAATTTGGTTATATGCACTGTCCGTACAATCACCTGCAGCGAATAAACCAGGTACAGTTGTTGCACCATGTTTATCGACAATGATTTCACCCATACGGTTACGTTCCACAATACCATCTAACCAATCAGTGTTTGGAACAAGGCCGATTTGAACAAAGACACCTTGTAGTTCAACATGACCTTCTTCACCTGTTTCACGGTCTATGTAACTAATACCGTTCACACTGTCTGTTCCTGTAATTTCTTTTGTTTGCACATTCTTTAGAACAGTTACATTTGGAAGACTGTATAAACGTTTTTGTAGGACATCATCAGCTTTTAGTTCTGGCATGAATTCAAGAACAGTAACATGTTTTACAATTCCTGCAAGGTCAATTGCTGCCTCAATACCTGAGTTTCCGCCACCAATAACAGCAACATCTCTACCTTCGAATAAAGGACCATCACAGTGAGGGCAGTAAGCAACACCTTTGTTTTTGAATTCCTGTTCACCAGGTACACCAACATTACGCCAACGAGCACCTGTAGAAACAATCACACTTTTACTTTTTAGCACAGCGCCGTTTTCAAGCTCAAGTTCAAAAAGATCTTTCTTTTCAATCCCTTTAGCACGTTGTAAATTCATGACATCGATGCCGTATTCCTTAACATGCTCCTCAAGACTTGCAACAAGCTTAGGACCTTCAGTGCTTTTTACACTAATGAAGTTCTCAATGCTCATTGTGTCTAGAACTTGACCGCCAAAGCGTTCAGCAATGATACCTGTACGGATTCCTTTACGTGCTGCGTAAATAGCTGCACTTGAACCAGCAGGACCACCACCGACAACTAAAACATCGTAAGGTTCTTTGTTCTCGAACTCTGATGCATCAGGTGCAGTACCGATTTTAGCAAGGATTTCTTCGAGTGTCATACGGCCGCCGCCTAAAAATTCTGCATTTAAGTAGACAGCAGGTACAGACATAACATTTTTGTATTCAACTTCCTCTTTAAAGGCAGCTCCATCAATCATCGTATGTGTGATATTAGGGTTTAACACACTCATAATATTAAGAGCCTGTACAACATCAGGACAGTTGTGACAGCTTAAACTTACATATGTTTCAAAATGATGTTCACCACTAATACCTTTAATTTGATCTATTACACTTTGATCAATTTTTGGTGGTCTTCCACTAACTTGTAAGAGAGCTAAAACTAATGAAGTAAATTCGTGACCAAGAGGAATACCGGCGAATGTAACTCCAGTCTCTTCACCAACACGATTTACACTAAAGCTTGGTGTTCTGGTTAATTCTGCTTTCTCAACGGTAATTTTTGAGGACATGGAAGCTAGCTCATTCACTAGCTCCAACATGTCAGTTGAGATTTTATCACTACCAGCACTAACTTTTAGAACAATATCGCCTTCTAATAGCTGAAGATATTGTTCTAACTGTGCTTTAATTTCTGCATCAAGTACCATTTATGATTCTCCTTACAGCTTTCCAACAAGATCAAGGCTTGGCTTAAGTGTTTCAGAACCTTCTTCCCATTTAGCTGGGCAAACTTCACCTGGATTGTTGCGAACATATTGTGCAGCTTTCACTTTGTTAATTAGTGTGCTTGCATCACGACCGATGCCTCCAGCGTTAATTTCAACAGTTTGGATAACTCCGTCTGGATCAATGATGAATGTTCCACGATCAGCAAGACCTTCTTCTTCGTTTAATACTTCAAAGTTACGAGAGACAACTTGAGAAGGGTCACCAATCATAGCATATTTGATTTTACCAATTTTTTCTGAGCTATCGTGCCAACCTTTGTGAGTGAAGTGAGTATCAGTAGAAACAGAGTAAACTTCAACTCCAAGAGCTTTTAAGTTGTCATATTCATTTTGTAAATCTTCAAGTTCAGTTGGGCATACGAAAGTGAAATCTGCTGGGTAGAAGCAGAATACGCTCCATTGACCTTTTAGATCTTCGTTTGTTACATCGATGAACTCACCATCTTTGAATGCTTTTGCTGCGAAAGGTTTTACTTCAGTACCAATTAATGACATGTTAAAATTCCTCCTAAATGTGTTTGAACAACTATTAAATACTTTCAATAATTGTTCTAATTTTATATAAATTATCAAATAGAATTTGCTTTTAGTCAAGTGAAACGATTATATCTTTTTAATAAAAAGTAATGTAAGTGTTTTCTTTGTTATATTGTCAAAGGTATCATAACTAATTTAGAAATAGTAGAAGAATATATCCTTAGTTAATTTTTTTTAATTGTTAGGAATTGACTTGTATTTCTGACTCTAAATGAGAAAACAGTTTGTAATCCTTGGAATCGTGTTATCAACGAAATTTAAATGATCGATAAGGAATTACAACATCACTAGAATTCCCAAAATCAAATAACTTAAACAATACTCGAAGTTGAAACTTTTCCCAAAGTATTTCGTAAAATAGATAAAAGGGGAAAAATAGGAGGAATATGATGTTCTCAGAGATAAATACTAAGTTAATTGAGATAAAAGGAGATTTACGTAAAAAACAAAAGTTTTAAGCTCAAATAGAGGATTTTCAAAAAGAATATAAAGTGGTTGAGGAGAGAATAGCCCAGTTGGAAATGATCTACAAATCAGAAGAAAAAGATGTTACTCAGCTAGAAAAAATGACTCTAAAAAATCTATTTGCTTTATTATCTGGAACAAAGGATGAAAAACTTTCAAAGGAAAAACAGGAACTTATTGCTGCTAAGCACAAATTGGAAGAAGCAAACAAAACAAAATCTGAAATAAATGAGGCCATTCTTGATCTGAAAAATAAATTACATACGTTAGACAACGTAGAATCTAGATACAAGCAACTTCTTTCTGAGAAAGAGAAAATGATTAAAGCAAGTCATTCCCCTCATGCAGATAAAATATTTGAACTGAGTGAACAAGAGGGGATTCTTAAAGCCTATATACAAGAGTTAGAAGAAGCTATAGTTGCTGGAACACGCGTAAAACATGATCTTTTGGAAGCTCAAACATCTCTAGAAAAAGCAAGTAACTGGGGAACTTTTGATATGTTCGGCGGCGGTTCAATCTCCAGTTTTGTAAAACACCAACACTTGGATGAAGCCGAAGCCAGCATCCATAAAGCTCAAACAAGTATGCGATATTTTCAAAAGGAACTATTAGACATACAAGAAGAAGCACATCTCGAAATTGATATCTCAAGCATGCTAAAATTTGCCGATTTCTTTTTCGATGGCTTCTTCGTAGATATGATGGTTCAAGGAAAGATTAACGACTCTTTAGAACAAACAAAAAGCCAACTCTCAAAGGTTAGTGAAATTTTATCGAATTTAAGGGAACAGTTTGAGGCGAGAAAAGAAGAGGTAGCAATCATTCGTCATGAAAGAATGGAGTTAATTGAGAGTTTGTAGGGCTGTGGAATTCAATAATTTTGGAATAAAATTTTAAGGAACAGCAATCTTGTATGGATAAGATTGCTGTTTTGTTTTGTATAGGAAAAATATTTTCCTGGTGGTGATGAAAGACAAAAGGGGGGAGAGAAATAAGGGAAAAGTCTTTCATAGTGGTGATGAAGGACAAAAGAGGGAGAAATCACAGGAAAGAGTCTATGAAAGTAACAGTAAAGAAAAAAGAATCAGTACAATTCAAAAGAAAAGTCCTTCAATGATAATGAAGGGCAAAATTTTTGAACTTCTAGAGTAAGTCACTCATAAAATGACCATTGTTGATTTCCTCTTATTTGTAAGTTTCCTTTTAGAACCCTATAAATTCTCTTTTTGGAATCTATTATTTTGCACCAAACGTGTATAGCATTTGTTGTAATTTTCTTATCAGGAAAAAGAACCCTGAATTCATCCACACATCGTATAATGGCAATTGCAACAGTTTCTTCCTGCCCACATTCTTTGCACTTATAAGTTCTTCCGCTAATAGAAAGAGAAAATGAGTTACAAGATATACATGTTATTCCTTTTCTTAGTTGGTTATATTCTTAAGCAGGTAAGAGAGTAAAAGGAGAGTCATTAATATGAAGTGAGAGCAACTTATCAGCTAGCTTCAAATGCTTTTGGTCTAATTTTAAAGAGGTAAGTTTATTGAGTTTCTTAAAGTAATGATTAAGTTGAGATGGATAAATAAACGGTTTGTTAAGAGGTGCTTGATATAAGGTGAATTCGGGATGAATGAAGACAACTGAGGCCACTACAGACAGATGAAATCCCAGACTCTGAAGTAACTGTCGTAACAATGATTCAGTTCTATTTAGTTGAGTTAGTGGATTATTAATTTCTGATTTGGGTTGTGTATAAAGTCTATCAGAGTCGTAATAAAAATTTCCTTGATAGTTCTTTACCTCATAAATGTAAATGGTTTCCGGAAAAATTAGTAGGGAATCAATTTGGAACAAGGTGTTGTTAAAATTAAGAAGTAAATCATTTAAAATATAACATTCGGATTTTAGCTTTTCTAAATACTCATCAAATAGTTTTTCCCCCTCATATCCTTTTAGGAATTTAAATAATGGAGTTTACTTTTGTCTGTTACACTCATTCGCTTGTCTAATATTCAAGAGCCAGTAATTCAAGTGATTTTCTTCGATGTTTGTAGATCATACTTCACTTCCTTCCCCGTTATTTTGTTTCAAATCTATTATAGTAAGGATTATGTGAATTTTTCTAGTTATAAATGAAAACAATTCTATAATATGATTACTTTGATGGTTAACACATTAGTAGGATAAATCAATGTGAAAAATTTCACATTGAGATTTCATAGTTTCCATAATTTCATATGTTCATTATCATTGGTTTCGTTCCACGTGAAACATTTTAAATAGCACATGATTTCCCGACATTACAAAAGGGTATATAAAGAGAAAAACTAAATGAGGGAATCAAATGAAAAAGAAGAAAAAATGGATAATTAGCGCCATTATAATCATAATTTTATCAGCAACCATGCTATATCACAGAGTTAAACCCCTGCCATCCGGACTTTCCTATCAAAGCAAGGTCCATGCAATATCAGATCAAGATATTGATTTTTTATATGACCTCACGTATCAAAAAGATGGGGAAGATGTGTATGATCACTCTATTTTTAACGAGGTATTTAAAACAATTCAGGAGGCGGAGCATTTTCTAATACTCGATCTTTTCTTAGTTAATGGGTATACAGATGGCAAACGTTCATACCCAAAGCTTAGTGAAAGATTAACGAAATCAATTGAAAAGCAAAAAGAGAAATACCCTGATTTAAAAGTAGTTTTTATTACCGATCAAATTAATACTACATATGGATCTCATGAGGCCAAGCAAATTGATCCATTGGAGGATCTTGGTGTGGAAGTAGTTTATACGAACTTGGACCGATTACGGGATCCTAATCTTTTATACTCTGGATTTTGGAGGGCGACAATTAAGTGGTTTGGACAGGAGGGTAACGGTTGGCTCCCAAATCCAATGGAAAAGTCAGCGCCAGAAGTGACAGCACGTTCTTATTTAAAATTATTGAATATTAAAGCAAACCATAGAAAAGTGGTCATCACCGAAGATGCCGGGTTGATTTTATCTGCGAATCCACATGATGCCAGCGGGTTTCATTCCAATATAGGTTTTAAAGTAAAAGGATCAATCCTCAAAGATATGGTGAAAGCTGAAAAAGCAATAGCTGCATTTTCAGGCGGGGACTTAAACGCATTTCCCTCAAAGGTTGAGTTAGATGAGCTAATTAAACCTTCTTCATTAGAAGAAGGATTATCATTGCATGCTCAAATTCTTACGGAAAGAAAGGTTCAAACCCATGTTGTCGATGCGTTGAATAAGGCAGAAAAGAAGGATAAGGTTTGGATCGGCATGTTTTATTTAGCGGATAGAGATATTATTAAAGGTATTGAGGAGGCTGCAAAACGAGGAGTTACAATCAACATTGTATTAGATCCAAACCAAAATGCTTTTGGACAAGAAAAGATCGGTTTGCCGAATCTGCCTATAGCATCAGAACTTCAAAATCTTGACTATGAAAATATTACAATTCGCTGGTATGCTACAAACAAAGAGCAATATCATTCAAAACTGATTTATATAAAAGGTCAACAGGAGTCCGTTGTCATTGGTGGTTCGAGCAATTTCACATCGCGAAATCTCGACGACTATAATGTAGAAGAAGGTATGAAAATCATAGCCCCGACAGAAAGTAAGCTTATAGAGTCAGTTGATCACTATTTCAATAGAATTTGGAGTAATGAAGAGGGTACTTATACAGTCGATTATGAGAAATATCAGGATCAGTTACCAGTGTTTAAATACATCATGTATATGATTCAAAAAGTATTCCAGATGACTACTTATTAAGTTACTAGTGGTAACAGAGATCCTGCACCCATCTTGTAACAGGAACTACTTATTGGGCAGGAATGTAATAGGCAATTAGTAATTCATGAACATGGTAATGGAAATTGTTGAACAGACCTGCCTATATACGGTTTAATAGAGTTATATCTAGCAAAATTAATACATAATATACTTTATTGTGCATTTGCAGATTGATTTTCCGTAGGAGGTCTTGTTCTCTTTCACAATGTCATCATAAACATATACAAAAACAGCATTGAGGAGGAATCAGCATCGAGGTTTCAGTAAGCGCTTTAGGAGCAATATGTGCTTTGGTCATTGCCATTGTGTTGATACTAAAAAAATTGCCACCAGCTTATGGAATGGTTGCCGGAGCCTTGATCGGAGGGTTGATAGGTGGCGTTGATATTACAAATACACTGAACTTAATGATAGAGGGTGCAAAAGATATTATTCCGGCAGTATTGAGAATAATGGCTGCGGGGATCTTGGCAGGTGTTTTAATCGAATCTGGTGCAGCTTCATCGATAGCAGAAAAGATTGTCAAAAGTTTTGGAGAATCACGAGCACTCTTAGCATTGGCTTTAGCGACAATGATGTTGACAACTGTCGGGGTTTTTGTAGATGTAGCTGTTATTACTGTTGCACCGATTGCGTTAGCTATTGCTAAGCGGGTACATCTTTCTAAAGCGGCTATTTTACTAGCGATGATTGGTGGAGGAAAAGCAGGAAATATCATGTCGCCAAACCCAAATGCAATTGCAGCATCTGATGCCTTTAATGTACCGCTGACATCGATTATGTCGGCAGGAATCATTCCGGCCATTTTGGGTATTGCAGTAACGTATTATTTAGCAAAGAAGGTAGCAAAAAAAGGTTCTATTGTCATGGACCTAGATGTTGAAGTCTCAGATATGACAAAAAGACCTTTATTTATACCAGCTATGGTTGGACCACTCGTTACAATTATTTTACTGGCGTTAAGGCCATTATTTGATATTAATATTGATCCAATGGTTGCACTGCCTGTAGGGGGAATTATTGGCGCAATTGCGATGAATAAGAGTAGGGAACTAAATGTTTATGCAGTTTCAGGATTAAGTAAAATGTCCGGTGTTGCGATTATGTTATTAGGAACTGGGACATTGGCTGGGATTATTGCTAATTCTGAGTTGAAGGATGTTATGATCAATGGATTAAGCTCATCTGGCATGCCAGCATATTTATTAGCACCTGTATCCGGAATTTTCATGTCTGCTGCAACAGCTTCAACAACAGCAGGTACAGCTGTAGCAAGCGGTGTTTTCAGTAGTACTATTCTAGGTTTGGGAATTCCAGCATTAGCTGGGGCTGCCATGATTCATGCTGGTGCAACAGTGCTTGATCACTTGCCGCACGGAAGTTTCTTTCATGCAACAGCAGGAAGTGTCAGCATGGAAATTAAAGAGCGCTTAAAACTAATGCCGTATGAATTTTTGGTTGGTTTAACGCTTACGGTCATTTCCACACTCATATTCGGAGTGTTTAAACTTTTTGGTTAACGATATTTTTAGAAAGGGGATTCAAAAAATGAAAATAGTCATTGCCCCAGATTCTTTTAAGGAAAGCTTATCTGCAATGGAGGCAGCTCTTGCAATAGAGCGAGGCTTTAAAAGAATTTTTCCATATGCCGATTATCAAAAAGTGCCGATGGCGGATGGTGGAGAAGGTACTGTTCAATCTTTAGTTGATGCAACAAACGGTTCAATTAAAGAAAGGATTGTGTCAGGTCCACTTGGAGATCCGGTTAAAGCTTTCTTTGGTTTGATGGGTGATGGAAAAACGGCCGTTATTGAAATGGCTGCTGCATCCGGTTTGCATTTGGTTCCTGTTGAACGACGAAACCCATTAGTAACGACGACAAGAGGTACAGGAGAGTTAATCTTAT
Organism: Metabacillus sp. KJ11-3; assembly: GCF_055808295.1. Classification (NCBI taxonomy): domain Bacteria; kingdom Bacillati; phylum Bacillota; class Bacilli; order Caryophanales; family Bacillaceae; genus Metabacillus; species Metabacillus sp. KJ11-3. The sequence continues at coordinate 4,614,335 of NZ_CM147865.1, forward strand.
CCGCCCTTGATTTAGGTGTAGAGCATATGATTATTGGGGTTGGTGGAAGTGCCACAAATGATGGAGGAGCAGGGATGGTTCAGGCGTTAGGTGGGAGATTACTAGATTCAAATGGAAATGATATTCAGGCAGGAGGTAGTGTGCTTTCGAAAATCGCCTCTATCGACTTGACAGGACTTGATCAAAGATTAACGGAAATCAAAATTGAAGTAGCCTGTGATGTTGATAATCCATTAACAGGGCCAAGAGGTGCATCAGCAATATTTGGTCCCCAAAAAGGAGCAACACCTGAGATGGTCCAATTGCTTGATCAGAACCTGACTCACTTTGCCGATGTCGTAGAGGCATCACTTGGAAGGTCCTTTCGAAATATAGAAGGGGCAGGTGCTGCTGGAGGTCTTGGAGCGAGTCTAGTAGCTTTTTTGAATGCTGAACTAAAAAGAGGGATTCAAATTGTCCTTGATGCAGTGAATTTTGATAAAGTAGTAAAAGACGCGAATCTTGTTATAACAGGTGAGGGGAGAATTGATTCACAAACTATTTATGGAAAAACTCCTATTGGTGTTGCAAAGGCAGCTAAAAAGTATGGTGTGCCTGTAATTGGTGTAGCAGGCTCTCTGTCGAAAGATTGTGATGTTGTATACGAACATGGTATTGATGCTCTTTTTAGCATTGTTCCTGGTGTAACAACACTTCCAGATGCCTTTGAACATGCTGCTGATTACATGGAAATGACAGCAAGAAACATTGCTGCAACTTTGAAGGCTGCGAATAAATGAATGGAAGGACCCGAAGGAATCCTTCGGGCTTAATCTGTGAAGAGTTAATAGCTTTATTTCGAATGGCCATGATACCACGTGTAAAATGTGCCAGCCTCTTCTTTGGAAAGGCCATATAGTCTACTTTCATGCATTGGTTTAGCTCTATTAAGAAAAACAAGTGTAGCAACATTAAATTTCCGCTGTAACCAAGAGTGTTTAATCGTGATTTGCTGAATTCGTTCGTGATGTGTAACAAATGTTTCATTCACAAATCCGCCTTTTCTTATTTGAACAGTTTTTCCATGACGAATATAGCTTGTGAACCAATAATCAAGTATTCTTGAAGTAACGGAAAGGACAAATACAATGGATGCTACCCATAGCCATTCTCTTTTGAAAATGGCCAATCCAATGATAGATAAAATTGTTACATAATAAGGATGAAGAAGCTTGAGCCACAGAACTTTAATTGGAAATCTTTCCATACGCTCTTCAATGACATATTGGGGCAGCATGGATTGCAGGACTTGATAAGCTTGTTTTTTAGGCATAAAAGGATATAAAGAACTTGTATCCTGGTCATTTCCATCCTCAGATCCTCCTGCACTGATAAGCTTCACTTCAACAAGCCTAAGTAAACGTTTTAAGAGGGATTGTTCTACAACAACAGCTTGAACCCGATGTTTAAGAATTGAATAACTAACAACATTCCCCATGCCTTTTTCAATATAGATTCTATCCTTATCATCACTAATCACAAAGTTACCGTATTTTGTAAAGGTTTTGAACAACCCAAATAAGACAGATAGAATTATAGCTATTATCAGTATCATAATAAGCATCCACCAATGAATGAGTAAATAATCGAACGTATTCTTGGCTGAATCTTCAATGTGAAAAAGCTCTGCCAAATTAAAATACAGGGCACTTAATAAAGGGAAAAAGGCCAAAAAGCTAAGCGATGTAAATGAAGCCTTTATTAAGTCTTTTTTATTCGATTGAAAATGAATGGTTCGTTCAATAATTGGTTGTGATTCTTCACCATTTTGTTGATCCTGTGGTTGTTCTAAAAGAATGAGAATATGACGTTTCTCTTTAGCTGTAATAACGGGAAAAGTAAAGTTTGCATGCTCTCCGCTTGTACCTGTTTCAAGTGTGAGAGACGTAAGTCCGAACCAACGATGGATAAATGTTGTATTTGATTTATGATTATGGATACTGCTAAAAGGAACGGTTCTTTGTGATTTAATAAATACCCCTTTACGTTCAATGACTGAATTCTGAGTAACCTCATATTGACAGAACATCCACTGTAAAATGGTCCAAATAAGAGTAAAAATACAAACCATGATAAATATGTACCTGCCCCATACAACCCACGTAGCTGTAGATGTTGCTTTAAATATAAATAAGATAAGAACAATTCCTACTGAACCTTTTATAAATGAAATAAGGTCTACCGCTATCATCGCAGGATGGTAACGTTTAGTTGTTGGATGCATGTTCTTTTTCTCCTTCACCATTCTCTTGGTCTTTTATTTTTGCAAACACAGCAATTTGTGCTTTTAATAGATGTGCCTCTTCTGCTGGAATGGCAGGGATAACATGATTTGAAGTTGTTGTACCAACCTCAATATTGTAAAGCATATGTCGACGCATAATCGGACCTTGTTCTGTGCGCACATATTCTACTTTTTCCATGGGAATCAATATATGTTGCTGGTTCCATCTTCCGTGTTTTAGCTGAATAAACTCTTGATCAATTTCATATCGCCAGGTTCGTTGTAGATAGACCGGTTCAATCAAAATGGAATAAATACCTGATAAAAAAGCAAGCCCGCCTAAACAATATAGAACAATACTTACCCAGCCATACCAGTCAAATCGTTCAGAGCAAAAAATTAGAATGGCGATGATAACGAGTGCAATGATATGACCGATCGTATTAGACATTCTCCACACCTTCACAGCATCAGAAGAGACCTCTCTTTTCGGCTCATTAATATTGATATACAATGATCTTCACCTCCATAACATATACGAGATATACAGGAAAATAGTTTCATAATTATTGGGATATATGTGTAAAACAGGTTATTCTATATGGTGTAAGGATAATCACTTAGATATAAAGGTGATTGACACGAGGAGGCATCTGTAATGAGTATGACACTTGGCAATAAGGTTGTTTTAGTAGGAACCGGGGCAGTTGGATCAAGCTATGCTTACGCGCTGATGAACCAAGGGGTTAGTGATGAAATTGTCCTTGTCGATTTAAATGAAAATAAGGCAAAAGGTGATGTGATGGACCTGGATCATGGGATTGTCTATGCACCTAATGCAATGAATATAAAATTTGGATCTTACGAGGAGTGTAAAGATGCTGCACTTGTGGTCATTTGTGCAGGAGCAGCACAAAAACCTGGTGAAACACGATTAGATTTAGTAAGTAAAAATGTTAACATCTTTGAATCAATCGTGAAGCAAATTATGTTATCCGGATTTAACGGCATATTCCTTGTTGCAACAAATCCGGTAGATATCCTTGCATATGCTACATGGAAGTTTTCAGGATTGCCAAAAGAGAGAGTAATCGGCTCAGGGACGATTCTGGACTCAGCGAGATTCCGCTATTTATTGGGAGAAGAATTTGATACAGCTCCAACTAGTGTACATGGATATATTATTGGCGAACACGGAGATTCCCAATTGCCAGTATGGAGTTCAGCAAACATTTCCGGAACACCTGTAGCATCAAAGTTACCAGAGGAGCGAAAAGGAGAAATTGCTGTACAGGTAAGGGATGCGGCTTATAAAATCATCGAATCCAAAGGTGCAACGTATTATGGTATTGCAATGGGATTAGCAAGAATCACAAGAGCGATATTAAGAAATGAGAATGTTGTTTTACCTGTTGGTGTTCTCCTGGAAGGTGAAAATGGCCATAGTGATGTTTTCATTGGTATCCCATCTGTAATAAATCGAAAGGGAATTAAAAAGGTCGTTGAATTGGAATTAACAGATGAGGAAAAAGAAAAGTTTGCATACTCTGTAAAAACACTAAAAAATATTCAAGCGCAATTCTGGGCGTGAAACAGCGAAGGCCTGTCTCTACTGAAACAGGCCTAAACATTATAGATTAAATCTTTTAATTCGTCCTTCAGAATGATAATCAAATGGTGAAGGTAAGGTTTTAACGTATTCAACAGTAGCATCAAGATCAACCGGACCTACTTCCATGTCTGTAGAAAGCTTTCCAATACTTGTGCTTATGTTTCCATACATATAGTTATTTACTACAACTGAATATTCCTTCGTTGGATCAATCTTGCTTCCATCTGGTAGGAAGATATCCACGACTTTTCCGGATTTTGTTGTATCATCGTATGTGTACGTGTATGAAAAGCCGGAAATATGATAATCAAGACCTCTTGATGTAATCTGTTCATTAAGGATAACTTCTAAATCTGCACCACTTAAGTTTACTTTATTCAGGACATTTCCAAATGGCTGAACGGCAAATAAATCACCGAATGTAACATCACCAGCTTCAAGGGGAGATCTTACACCGCCACCATTCATTAAGGCAAAATCTGAATTCATAGCAGCTTTCATTCCATCTGCAATTAGATTACCTAAAGGAAGGTCACTTATTTCCTTTGTTGTTGGATAGCTTTTTTCGAGAGTTGTTGTTAATTTTCCCACAACTTCAGCTTTAATTGGCTCAATCTTTTCAGAATACTTCTTCATAATTTCAGCTACTGCTGGATCTGGATTGTATTTTTCTTGGTAAACAGTTTTAATCTCAGCGGCCTTACTAAAAATATCACCTGTAAATGGATCAATTTCTAAGTCAACATCAGAAAAGGCAGATCCATAAGAATAAGCTTGTACAATTAATTTATTATCTACTAATCTATTAACCTTTACATGATTATGAGCGGCAAAAATCACATCTACTTCATCATTGATTTGTTCAGCAATTCTACTTGCATCAAAAGAATCTGTGTATCCCGTTTGTGTAGCAGGATTATGGGCTAAAACCACAATCGCTTCAACACCTTGTTCTTTTAGCTCTAGTGTATATTTATTAATTGCGTCAACCTCTTCTGTAATGTGCAGTGTTTCGTTACCTTTTCTTACGATCATAGATGGAGTTTCTTGTGTAACAACACCAATAACCCCAATTTTTTGACCACCTGTTTCCAATACTGTATAAGGATCAGTAATTAAATTTCCATCACTTGTGTCGTAAGCATTTGCTGCAACAAGAGGAAAATTCATTCCGTCATAGCCTGGAGTACCGTTTGGATGATCTCCGCCATTCATCATTCTTTTTAGTTCATCAATACCTTCATCAAACTCATGGTTTCCTAAAGTTCCGGCATCAAATCCAATCTCCTCTAATACTTCAACTGTTGGCTCATCTTGAAAAAGAGCTGAAACGAGAGGGCTACCGCCAATCATATCACCTGCATGAACAATAAGAGTGTTTGGGTTTGTTGCTTCTTCTTGTTTTAAAGCCGCAGCTGTGTATTCAATTTGTCCTGCTTTGGAATCACCTACATTTGTAACAGTATCTAACTGTCCATGTAAATCATTTAGGCCTAAAAGCTGAATGTTCACTCCGCGATTAAGGTTAAAGGTAAAGATTCCAAAGCCGTCAGCATCTGTTTTTTCAGTATAAGAGAATGGACTACCGTCTGTTATATATTGCTCTGCCTTTGGCGAGGTTTTGAAAGTAACGTTCACATCGCCTGATATTGGGGCAATAGACCAGTTATTATCAGCAGTTGGTGTTACTTCTTTTAGTTCGGAAATATAATCCATTAGAATTTGACGATTTTCATCAGCGGAATCAACCACTAATTCACTATTTTTTAGGCCTGGGAAGTTTCCACCACCACCAGCACGATAGTTATTCGTTACAACAATAAATTCTTGCTCTGGTTCGATTGGTTCACCATTATATTCTAAGTTCACAACACGACTAGAATCAGGATGAATAAGTGCTCCATTTTTATCATAGCGAGCAGGTTTTGTGACATCAATTTGGTATTCAACACCATCAATGACATCAAAATTATAAACCGGGAAAGAAGGATCTAATAACTCCTGTTCAGTTGTTTTATTAGGGTCAATTATATTAAATTTACCTGCTGACATTTCAATCCATTCTTTTACAATAGAGCCTTTTATTTTTACTGCTTTTAACGTATTGTCGTAAAGGTATAGGTCACCAGCACTACGGATTGTTAAATCACCTTTTTTAATTTCTGTATACTCTTCCACACCATTGCGGCCTGCCTTAAAAGGTGCCCCAACTGATAGAATTGGAAGATCTTTTAATTCCGGCTTGTTTAGTTCAATATAATTTTCTACATACCATTTTTGGGCATTTGTCACAACTTGGATAGATGGATCATCCTGAACTAACGCAAAGTAGCTATAAATATCATCTGTCGTAGTTCCGATTGGTGTATTTACATACTCAATTGTTTTCTCATGAACATCATTTACCGCGTTTACAATGTCCTGATCGGCTTCAGTTTTTTCAGCTGATCTTGTAGAAGATTGAGAGATGGAAACGTCCCATTTACCTTTTACCTTTTGAAGGGTAAGGTCGATAATTCCAAGAGAACCACCGCCATATCCAGCCTGAACTGCTGCAACTCCATTAATTGTTCCTCTTTCATTATCAACTCCCGGCAGAGGTTGTCCATTAGCATCTTTAAACAGTGCGTCTAAACTCGCAAGATCCTTAGCAGGGAATGTTTTGTGAGTGTGTGAAAAAGTGATTGCATCAATACCAGGTACCTTACTTAAGGCATATACTGTATCCTCAGTGTTTGCTTCATTACTGCTGAAGCCTGAATGTGCTAATGCAATAATTACATCTGCTCCTTCTTCTTGCATTTGAGGAACATATTTTTCAGCACTTTCAACAATGTTTTTTGTGATGACTTTACCATCTAGATGTGCTTTATCCCATTCGTTAATTTGAGGTGGAACAAAGCCGATATAACCAATTTTAATGACTTTTGTTTTTCCAGATGAATCTGTCACTTTTTTGTTTACGACTTTATATGGGGTATACTTATTTTTATCATTTGTAGGATTATCATCATGATCATCTACATATACATTTGAGTTAATAACAGGAAAGCTTGCATCATCATAGACTTCATCCAAATAGTCTAAGCCATAGTTAAACTCATGATTTCCGAGTGTTGCCATGTCATAGTTCATGATGTTCATTGCTTCAATGGCTGGATGTACCTCTCCATCTTCAAGCGGGTCAATCTTTGCTTTGTAGGTGCCTAATGGAGTACCTTGAATGAGATCACCATTATCTACTAATACAGAGTTATCTACTTCTGATCGGGCTTGCTTCACTAAGGTAGCCGTTTTGGCTAATCCGACTTTAGGAGCTTGGTCATTTTTGTAATAATCAAAGCTTAGTAGATTAGTATGAATGTCTGTTGTTTCCATAATCCGGAGTTCAACTTGTGATTGAACTTTTGAGGTAGCTGGCTTTGCTGCATGAACAACATTCGCCATAAAAGGTGCTGATAACAGGCTAATTGCAAGTGTGCTAGACAAAATCTTCAGACTATTTTGTTTGCTTTGCCATTTCATTCGATCCATCCATCCTTTAATTTAATATGAGTTTCCCAACGTCTCTCCTCCTAAATATAGCAGAATAATTTTAGAATAAATGATGCTGGTAGTATAATGAATAGAAATGCCTATATTCTTTCTTTCGATCTATCGTAAACCTAGTTATGTTAGCTGGTATCGAATGAAATAATAGGATGAAAATCATGCTTCGAATGCAGGACATTAGTCTATGGACAATACAAAAAAAGCTGATTTAATGAGGATCACATAACATTAAGTCAGCATTTACATATTTTTTTATTAGATAAACCAACTAAGGGACGATCACTTAAGCTGTAAAATTACCGTCATAGCTTAACATAACAGCTGATTTTACTGCATCCATATCAGATATATTATTGATAAATCCTAAATCTTCGTCTTTAACACGAATTTCGTATGTGACTTCATAGTCGTGGCCAGGCATGACAGATTTAGATTTTACCGAATATTTTCTAGAGCTCTCAGATACAACATGTTCGATTGAATTTTCAACATTTAGGTCACTATATTTCACAATTAATAAATAAGGATTTTCAATTTTAATTTTGTTAATAAAAATGATCAGTACAGCTCCAATTAGGATAGAACCAATCACAACTAGAGGGATAAATCCTGCTCCGCACAAGATACCTGAAACGATAGCCCAGAAAATATAGACGATATCCATCGGATCTTTAATCGGTGTACGGAAACGAACAATTGATAATGCACCGACCATACCAAGTGATAGCAGGACATTTGAAGAAATCCCCATAATGATTAAAGCTGTTGCCATCGACATGATGATAAGAGAAATATTAAAGGTGTGTGAGTAGATAACACCTGAAAAAGTTTTCTTATATACAAAGTAGATAAACAATCCTACAAAAAAAGCTACTAATAACCCGATAAGGGAGTCTACAATTGAAAAACTGCTTGTTTTTTCTAAAATACTTGATTTGAAAATATCATTAAAAGATACATTTTCCATTCTTTTTTCCTCCTAAAATTCTTTTCCATTTATTCAATTACTCATTGCCTGTGCTTATCCATACATTCGACTAATTTGGTATTTAGAATAAGCACCTGCTCTTAAGTTGTTGACTTGCAATAGTTGCTTAATAACTAATGGTAAAAATTCATCATACTTTACTTCGAGCACAACAATATCAGGATCGGTGTCAATCATTGCTAAGTTCGGATTCAACACATCATTATTTCGAAAGCTTGTACGAATTGAGCCGTCAAAGGTAACTCGAACATTTCCATATTTATAAATAAATACTTCTCTCTCATAATCAACGACTGTAAGTGGTTTTAGTTGGGAAAGGTTCATTTGATAATATAATTCCTGGATAAGAGGTCGTGAATCATGTTCCATCCAGGCTATATCTCCAAACCTTATTTGGTCATATTCGTCAGAAGTGATACGACATTTTTGTTTGTATGTTAAGTTATTTCGTTTGCTCTTTTTTTCTAAATTCAGATAGGAGGTGTTAAAATCGTATAATCTTACCCGAAATTTATCACGCTCATAATAGCCTTCTTTTTTCTGATTTAATACTTTATTTTCAAAGTTATCGAAGTAAACACTTCGAATAAAATACTTCCCGTCACTCTTTGCATGAGGGTCTACTTCCATATAGTGTTTTAGCTTATTTCTAAGAAGAAACACTTCTCTCTGTGTCATTTCATGCTTTAATTCTCGTCTACCCTTTGAGCCATTAAGGGTCATTGCCTTCATCCTTTTTTCTCTCCTTTTTTGTCTCAACTTCTGTGTTCACATTATTAGGGATGAACCTTAAACAAACCTTAAAAGATGAAAAAGAATTCAAAAAAAGAAGATTACGGTTTTGTAATCTCCTTTTTAGGTAGCTTAACTTTAAACGTAGTTCCTTTATGTTGATTTTGATTAACGGTAATCGTGCCATTATGTTTCGTCACAATCCAGTGTGCAATGGACAGCCCTAAACCGGTACCGCCTGTGTCACGGGAGCGGGCATGATCTTCACGATAGAAGCGGTCAAAGATGTATTTCATGTTTTGTTTTTTAATTCCAATGCCGGTATCTGTCACTTCAAGAACGATTTTATTATCTTCAATATAGGTTTTTACACCTATGCTATCTTGTTCTGAGGTGTATTTTAATGCATTATCAAGCAAAATAACTAAAAGTTGGTGAAGTCTTTGTTCGTCTGCTTCTATGTTTATTTTGCTATTCAGTTTTAACCAAAGATGCTTGTCCTGTGATTCCGCAATGTCTATATAAGGTGTACAAACATTGTTAACAAAGGAATCTACGTCGATCACTTGCTTAACAAGCAGTGTTTCAGCTGAATCAGCTCTTGCAAGTGTTAATAAGTCAGAAGTCAGTTTGGATAATCTTCTTGTTTCTGACAGACTCAGAGCAATATTCTCAAACTTGTTCATAATTTTTTCCTGAGGTTCTGTGAGTAATAACTCCAATTTATTTTGAATTATCGTCAAAGGTGTTCTCAATTCGTGTGAGGCATTTTCAACAAACTCTGTTTGCTTGTTCCAAGATTGAATAATAGGCTTCATCATTCTCTTTGATAAAACAAAACTTGCAGAAATTGATAGAATAACAAAGACAGAGGAACAGAGAATGATGAGATTTCCAAAGTTATGGATGATTGTTTGCTCTGCATCTGTATTGATGAAAAGTTGAACATATTCGACATCATCATTCTTATTTGGATCTTTGAAAACAAGGTATCGGAAATCATATAACTCATTAAGTGTTATATTTGTAATCACATTTAAATTTTCAGTATCCAATTCATAGTCTTGTAAATAATTCTCATATAAAGATGTTCCGATTTGATCTTGGTTGATAATTTCTCCATTTTCATTCCAATTCACCATCATAATTCGAGGGTTTGGAAAATTTCTTTTTCTTTCGGCAGGTGGAAGTTCCCGATCAAGCTTGTTTTCATGCTTAAGAGAATTCATTCCTAATGTTTGATTTTCCAGTATCATCGATTTAAATTCGGTTAATTCCTCGTCTGTTTTGGTAAAGAGGGTTGTTTGAACCTGCCCATAAATAATAAAGCCAAAGATCGTAAAAATAATGGTAAAGGCGATAAGGTTCAATACCATAAATTTAAGCTGTTCTTTTCGGAAAATTTTCTGCTTAAACATTGCCTTCACCATTCTCGGTTAACATGTAGCCTAGACCACGAAATGTTTTGATGTATTGATCATAGCCGAACTTTTTTAAGGACTTCCGGACATTACTGCAATAGACCTCAACAACAGTAGTAGATGTATCAGATTCAAATCCCCATATTCGGTCAAAGATTTGCTCCTTTGTGAGGATCGTATTTTTGTTGTTAATTAAGTACTCCAGAAGATCAAACTGTTTTCCATTTAGTTTTACAGTTTCATCTCCAATATAAGCTGTTTTGTTTTTTAGGTTCATTTTTAACTCTTTGAAGGAAATGACATGCTCCTTTAAATCCCCGCCAGCTCTTCTGACAATGGCCTCTAAACGTAAAAGTAATTCTTCCCGATGAAATGGTTTCACAAGATAATCATCAGCGCCTACCTTAAAGCCTTGAATTTTATCATCAATTCCGTCTTTTGCAGTTAACATAATAACTGGTGTTTTAATCTGGTTCTTTCTTAGCTCTTGAAGGACTTCATAGCCATTCATACTAGGAAGCATGATGTCTAATATGATGCAGTCAAAGATATTTTGCTCGGCTAAATAAAGTCCTTCTTCTCCATCAAAAGCCTGTTCTGCCTCAAACATTTCTTTTGTTGTTTCTTTAATTGTTTCCGAGAGATATTTGTCATCTTCTATAATTAATAATTTCATTTTTGATCACCTCTATTATATTAATTACTTTTTAAAATAGCCTTAGTAAAATTTATTGCTTTATAAGAAGTATAGGGAGTGGTTGATTTCCGCTACAGGATGCTCCCTTTCCGTGGGGCGTGCGGTGAGCCTCCTCGACGCTTTGCGTCTGCGGGGTCTCACCTGCAGCGCTGCTCCCACAGGAGTCTCGCACCTTTCGCTCCAATCAACCAAAATAGTTTTTTATGCATAGGAATATGAACCTTAAAGAAAATCATTTTATAAAAACTAAGAATAGATTTGATTATAGATCCAAATTTAGTTGAAATGCAAAATTATTTTGAAAAGATATTTTTAAGGTTTTATTAAGGTTCGTACTTAATAATGTTACTCACAAGGGAACAACAGTATAGAGAGAATAGGAGATGAAGGTATGAAAAAAAGATCAACTTATTATAAATTAGCTGCAACCTTATTAAGTACAACCTTGTTATTTGCATGTACAAATAATGACACGACAACAGTCACAAGTGAGACAGAAGCAGAAACAGCAGGTACTAGTACAGTAGTGAATACAGATGTAAGTAAACTAGTCAGTGAGGCTGTTTCTTATAAAGAGGATGATAGTTATACAGATTGGGAAAAAGAGGACCCAACGTACATTGAATTAAATGGAACAGAGGCGGACTTTGATTCAACTGCTGCGGTTCTTTTTGATAATAATATGCTAACGATAAAAACAGGTGGTACTTATGTGTTGAGCGGGCAATTGGATAATGGACAAATTGTTGTAGATGCGGAAGACAAAAATACCGTAAAGCTAATTTTAAATGGAGTGGACATTCAATCCTCAACAAGTTCAGCTATTTATGTGATGAATGCAGAAAAAACAATCCTTTCACTTGTGGAAGGTACAGAAAATACTGTCAGCGATGCAGATCAGTATGTTTATGAAGATTCTTCTGAAGATGAGCCGAATGCAACCATTTTCAGTAAAGACGATCTTACAATCAATGGAACAGGAACGTTATTGGTTCACGGAAATTATAATAATGGAATTGCAAGTAAAGATAAGTTAAAAATTACTGGTGGAACAATTGACATTCATGCAGTTGATGATGGGATCATGGGACGAGATCTTGTAGCTGTAAAAGAAGGAACAATACAGATTAAAGCAGGTGGAGATGGAATCAAATCAACAAATGATGAAGATACGTCAAAAGGAACCATTGCACTTGAAGGTGGAACATATGATATTACATCTGGAAACGATGCTATTCAATCTATTGCATCCTTATGGATAACGGATGGTACGTATACAATTAAATCTGGAGAAGGAAGTCCTGAAACGATTAGTAATCATGAAGAAAGAATGCCTGGACAAGAAACAAGTACAGCTGCTACAACAACAGAATCTGAAAGCTATAAAGGATTAAAAGCCTCTGTTGATATTGCAATAGGTGGTGGGAGCTTTACGATTGATTCTGAGGATGATGCAGTTCACAGTAATCAACATGTTACATTAGCAGGTGGTGAATTTACGATCTCCACAGGTGATGATGGAGTTCACGCTGATTCATCTGTTGCCACAACAGGCGGCAAGATCGACATCACAAAAAGTTATGAAGGAATTGAAGGAAAAAACATTACAATAGAAGACGGTGAAATTCAGCTTACATCAAGTGATGATGGATTTAATGTTGCTGGAGGGAATGATGCTTCAGGTATGGATATGCCTGCAGCAGCTGCTGAAGGTAGTAGTGGAACATTGCAAATAAACGGCGGCTATATATCTGTAAATGCAGATGGTGATGGACTGGATTCCAATGGTTCTATTTCCATGACAGATGGAGTCGTGATCGTCAATGGTCCGACACAAAATATGAACGGTCCGCTGGATTACGATAGTAGCTTTAACATAACAGGTGGTTTTATTGTAGCCGCAGGAAGCTCAGGTATGAGCCAATCACATTCTGAAGATTCTTCACAGACAGGTGTCTTAATGACGTATCCTGAAATACAGTCAGCTGGTACAATGATCCAACTTGAAGATCGTGATGGAAAAAATATAGTAAGCTTCACACCAGCTAAAGACTATCAAACGGTCTTTATTAGCTCACCTGAATTAACAAAAGATGCTTCCTATACGCTTTACTCTGGAGGCACATCAACCGGGGAGGAAGCAGACGGCCTATACACGGATGGAAATGCTGAAGGTGGAACAAAGGTAATAGCCTTTACCATCTCTGAAACGGTCACATGGTTAAATGAGTCCGGTGTAACAGAAGCAGCTGCTAATGGCCCAGGAGGCGGTGGAGCACCAGGCGGTGGAGCACCTGGAAGTGGTGATCAAGCTCGACCTGATATGGGAAATCGTGATGATATGTTTTCTGATTTAGATGAGGAGACAAGACAAAAGATGCAGGAGATCATGGAGCAACAAAGAAATGGTACAATAACGCCGGAAGAAGCGCAAGAACAGCTGAAAGAGCTTGGTATAGAGATGCCTGAAAGAGGTGCTCCGCCAACAGAACAATAAACAAAAAAAGCAAAGAGTAGAGTGTTAATCCTCTACTCTTTTTGCATATCATTTACTCTTTATAAGGATCAATCGTCTGAATGGTGCCATCGTCGTTGTAGTGAAGTTCTGAGTATTTCACACTTCGCTTATGGTTCACTCCATCTGATAATGAAGAGTCATGATAGAACAAATACCACTTATCCTCAAATTGAACAATGGAATGGTGTGTTGTCCAGCCGATAACAGGAGTAAGAATTTTTCCTTTATAGACGAAAGGACCTTGTGGGTTTTTACTCATGGCATACACAATATAATGAGTGGTACCTGTTGAGTAAGAGAGGTAGTAATAACCATTATATTTATGGACCCAAGCTCCTTCAAAAAATCGTCTATCTTCATCACCAGCTAAAATTGGATCTCCATTTTCATCAACAATTGAGATCTCTTGGGGTTTTCCTTTAAAGGAAAGCATATCATCTGATAACTCAGCTACAATTGGCCCCAGTGCAGGTTCATCTGAAGCCGGTTCTTTGCCATTTGGATCAAATGTACCTGTTTTCCACTTTTCAAGCTGGCCACCCCAAAGACCACCAAAATAAACATATGATTTGTTGTCGTCATCTACCAAAACAGCAGGATCTATACTAAAGCTGCCAGGTATGTAGTTTTCTTGTGGTGTGAAAGGACCTGCAGGGTTATCGCTTGTCGCTACACCAAGTCTGAAGATTTCATCATGGTCTCTTGCCGGGAAAAATAAATAATAAGTGTTGTTTTTATAAGCAGCATCAGGTGCCCAAAGCTGTTTCTTTGCCCATGGAATATCCTTTAGGTGAAGAACTTCACCATGATCCACACATGGAGAATCAAAATTGTCCATTGAGAGAACATGATAATCCTCCATTTTATACTGATCGCCATTATCATTCGATGGTTCGTCATGATCAAGGTCATGGGACGGATAAATATACAGTTTTCCCTCAAATACATGTGCTGATGGATCTGCTGTGAAAATATGTTCCACAATTGGTTTGTTTGGCTTTGTTTTCGTTTCCATTTGATTACCCCTTATTCAGAAAGATTAGTAAGCGCTTAACACATCTATTATAGCAGTGTCTTTCTAGTAAGTGAGTAATAAATCTATTATTTTTTAAAAATCAAAAAAGAGGACATTGTCCCCTTAATAATGTTTATAAAGCACTCTTAATGACATTTTTATCATACATAACGGATAGAACTGCAAAGATAGAATACAAGACTGTGTATAGCCCCATGACAATTAACATTGGTGTCCAAACCTCTGTTCCGAATAAGAACCAGCCTGATTGTACAGCAAAGTAGCTATGCAGAAGGCCTATGACTAGTGGTATTCCAAAGTTATAAACCTGTTTTACCTGAATCCCTTTTAGTAGGTCGGTTTGAGTAAAGCCTAGCTTTCGAAGGATTGTATAATTCGGTTTTTCATCTTCACTTTCATCCATCTGCTTGAAGTAAAGGATACAGCCGGATGTGATGAGGAAGGTTAACCCTAAGAAGCCTACGATGAACATAACAAGACCCATTTGATTTTTCTGACTGTTGCTTAAATTAAGCTGTGAGTCATGATTCTCACTTGTATCAAAGCCAAGGTCATTAAATAGATCGTTTGCTGCTTGAACATCATCTTTATTTATTAAACTGATTCCGATATATAGGTTCGATTCTTTTTGGATATCTTGAACAAGGTCTTTTTCTAAAAGTTGAAATGTAGATTCATCAACAATAGCAGTTGGTAATCCGCCACTAGTGAAGTACCAAGAAATAGGGTAGTTCTTCTCAAGACCCAAGTATTGTTGATCGATAACCTCTTTGTTACCAACAAATGCAATTTCACCTGAGTCTTTCAACCCCATAAAGCTTTGTAGTAAGTCATTATATCCTGTGAAGATTGTTTCATCGGGTGAAACATCAATACCATCAATATCTTCATCACTTACAACAGGCATTTGCATTGAGTCTGGATCAGTATTTAATCCCTCTAGCTTCGTATTCATGATGTTTTTTGCGTTCACATTAGCTTGAAGAACAGGAATGACTTTTTCTCGATAACCTATATTCTGCTCTGTTAATTTTTGTCTGAATTGCTCTGCATCCTTTTCAATTGTAAAAGAGAAATCGTCAGGAACACTATTATTAGCCATCTGCTCAGCTGAATAATAAGAGATATAACTTAGTGATAATAATCCGATGGCAAGGGCAGAAACTGTCGTAATAATTGTTAATAGCATGGCATTTGATTTCATACGAAACATAATAGAAGAAAGAGATAACACTTCATGAATATTTAGATATCCTTGCTTCTTTTTACGTATCACATTGGCAATAAAACGAACGGAGCCTTTGTAAAACAAATATGTTCCAATAATAACTGAACCAAGGATAAACACCATAGCTAAAAACAATGCATTCATTGACGTAAAATCTCCATCAAATAATTTCGATGAGACATAATACCCCGAAATAATAAGTGTTAATCCAAGAACTCCAATTAGAATTTCCACTACAGAGATCTTTTTTACTTTCTCCTCTGATGATGACTTCACTCTAAACAGTGATAAAATGCTCTGTTTTCTTATAAAAAGAAAATTCATTGCCATAATGACAAGATAAATCGCACTAAAGACGATGACTGTTTGGATAAAGGCCTGTGTGGAAAAGCGAAGAGTTGCGACGCTTTCTACAGCAGTAACCTTAAATAGAATTAGCGTAATCAGTTTTGAAAAGGAAAATCCAACAAAGATTCCAAGAAATAATGAACTAAAATATAGAATGATATTTTCCAAACTCAAAATACGAAAAATCTCTTGTTTGGTCATTCCAATTAATTGAAATAAACCAATTTCTTTACTCCGCCTTTTGATAAAGATGGTGTTTGCATACAAGAGAAAAACACCAACAATGGCAACAAGTAGAATCGATGCCGATTTAATAGCCGCTCCACCCTTAATAGATCCTTTTGCAGCATCCATTGCAGGATCATACTGTAAAGTAACAAATGCAAAGTATAGAGCAACCGTGAAGATTAAGGCAAATGCATAGAGAGAGTAATTTTTAATATTTTTTTTAAAGTTTCGAACAATTAGTTGATTAGTGCTCATATTGTACACCGCCTAGAACACCTTGGGTTTTAATTATGTCTTTAAAGAACTCCTGTCTTTCCTGGACACCTTTATGCAATTGCGTGTAAATTTGTCCATCTTTAATAAAAATAACTCTGTGACAAAAACTTGCTGCAGTTGGATCATGTGTAACCATAATGATCGTTGCTTTTCGCTTTTGATTTAATTCACTCAGCTTTTGCAAAAGATCTGAAGCTGATTTGGAATCAAGGGCACCGGTCGGTTCATCAGCAAAAATAATACTAGGTTCGTGAACAAATGCCCTTGCAGCAGATGTACGTTGTTTTTGTCCGCCGGAGATTTCATTTGGATACTTGTTTTGCAGTTCATGAATTCCCAGTTGTGTAGCTAAAGCTTCAAACTTTTCATTTGCTTCTTTTCGTGGAGTTTTTGTAATTGATAAAGGCAATAATATATTTTCCTTCACTGTTAAAGTATCTAGTAGATTATATTCCTGAAAGATAAATCCAAGATGATGCTTCCGAAATTCAGCCAGTTGCTTCTCTTTCATTCTTGTCATTTCTTTTCCTTGTATGAAAATTGTGCCATCACTCACACGATCAATTGATGAAAGAACATTAAGTAAGGTTGTTTTTCCAGATCCTGAAGCACCCATGATGCTGACAAATTCACCTTCCTCAATACTAATATCTATCCCCTTTAACACTTCCTGTTTATTGAACTTATTTCCAAAGCTTTTATGAATTTTCGTAGCTTCCAATACTTTCATTGTAAAAACTCCTTATCTTAAAAATGATACTTTCATTATATAAAGAGAGAAAAACCATTTCCTTCGATTAAGCTAACAAAATAAAAAAGCATGTGACAATGTTGTCACATGCCCATCACATCTATAAATTCATTTCTCTTTGAAAAGATCAATGTAAAGGTTGTCCCAACATATAATGTCGACTCTACCTCTATATGAATATGCAAGGTTTGGGCCACCTTTTTAGCTAAATATAAACCCATTCCAGTAGAGGATTGATCAGAATGATTGGTAGTAGAAGTAAAGCCTTTGTCAAATATCCGTGAAATATCTTTTGGGTCAATTCCCCGACCGGAGTCAGATATTTGTAGGATGACCTGATTATTTTTGGTTAGGCTTTTTACGGTAATATCTGAGTCTTCACTATACTTAACAGCATTTGTTAAAAGCTGTCTTATTATAAAGGCAAGCCACTTTGCATCTGTTAACACTTCAGTTGTATTTAATTTAAGATCAAAACCTATCCTTTTTTGTATACACCAGGTTTGTAATGTCTTGATTTCATCAAAAAGCAACTGCTCTAAATCTGTTTTTTCTATATGTAAATCATTCTCGATAAAACGTATTCTTTTTTGGTGAAGCTGCTGATCCAGTAATAAATGAATTCTTAGCCACTCATACGTTACATCTGACTTGAGTTTTTGATCTTCAATCCTATCAAAAATCAAGTGCATAGCTGTTAACGGTGTTTTGACTTCATGAATCCATGAAAGAAGCTCATCTTTTTCCTGCTCAAGAATTATTTTGTTTTGAGAAGCTAATTGTTTTAATCTTTCTGTTTGTTCCGTGCTACTTGTAGTAATGATTTTCTCAAAAGGCGTTTCAGGATTGGGTAAATCTGTTGAATCAAAGTTATTTTCCCGTTCTCGTAACAATTTATAAAATTTCGTTTCCTTGTTGTATCGGAAGATGAGGAAAATGATAAAAAGTAATGTGATAATAAAGACAATATAAAGAATAGGTTTAAGTGTTAATACTGGATCCAGATAAGCTACAAACAGGATGAGCAGCTGCATGGAAAAAATGAACAAGATCCAACTAATTCTCTCAATTAAAAACTCCTTAATCATAGATGTCCTCTTCAATCGCACGATACCCTTGTCCTACCTTTGTTTCTATATGATGTCCTAATCCTATTTCATCCAACCGTTTTCGAAGTCGATTGACATTTACGGTTAATGTATTATCACTTACAAATCGTTTATCATCCCATAAGCTATTGATGATGTTTTCCCTGCTGACGATATTGTTCTTATGTTGAATAAGAAGCTTTAAAATAAACATCTCATTTTTGGTTAATTCAATTGTTCCGGCATCATTGAATACTGCGTTTTTTTCAAAATCAACAGTAGCATTACACCATGTTTTCACATTTGTTTGTTCTGTACTATAGTCATACACCCGACGTAAAATAGCCTGAATTTTTGCAATGAGAACATCAAAGTGAAAGGGCTTTTGAACAAAATCATCTGCCCCCAGCTGCATGGACATAACCATATCGGTCGGATGATCCCGTGACGATAAAAAGATAATAGGAACCTTTGAAACACTACGAATCAATCGACACCAATGAAATCCATCAAACTTGGGCAATTGAATATCAATGATGACAAGGTCAGGCTTATGATCTGTGAACTCCTGCATAACCTTATTAAAATCATGAATTCCTTCCACATCATAAGACCATCCGGCCAACCGCTCTTTGACCTCATGAAATAAAGATCGATCATCCTCAATTAACAATATTTTAAACACTGCTTTCACCACACTGACATAAATTTAGCTGATAAGTAAAGTCTATAGCAAAAAATTCCTTTTTTCTATTATTATTGCTTTTTGTGAGAGGGGTAATGACAAAATAGAGTGATTTTTAGCGTGGAAATGTCTTTCATAGAGGTGATGAAAGTCCTTCTAATAGAATAAAGATAAAAAATAAGAAGGGCACAAAATAGCACCCTCCTCAAACAGCTTAAATCTCAATATCTACCCCAATACTATCAAGTCTGCCAGACTCACGGATAAATGCTGCAACTGCTTGATGATCTTCGTTTGCAGAATATGCGTCCAATGCAGCTTGATCCTCAAAACGAACCATAAGAATCACTTGATATTCCTTGCTTTTTTCAGCCAGGTTTAATCCTGCTTGAATTTCTACAATCCCGGTTAATACCTCATCTAATGCTTTAAAACGTTTGATGACTTCCTGAAGCTGTTCTTGTGTTGTTTCTTCCCTGAATTTTAATAGAACTGTACGTTGAATCATGCTATTCTCTCCATTCTAGTAAAAGTATCGTTGTTCATTTTACAGATTACCAAATGATATAGCAATTATAAGAAATCTAGTAAATCGGTATTATTTTAAATAGAACTAGGATTTCTACCGTTCCTATTAAAATATCCCTTCATATATTGCTACTAAACGATATGGAGGTGCTTTAATGTTTGGCTACTCAATGATTCAAATGGTTCATACTCATGCAGACAAGATGGACCAGCCATTAAGAGAACAGATTTTAAACCTTTATGAGCCACTAAAATACACACCAATATTTTTTCACAAGACCATAGAAGAAATGATTAAAAGCAAAAAGAAGGTACCGGTTATTATTGAATTTGAACAGGATCAATATGATAAGGGCTGTGAAGAATTAAATGGAACGATCCAAAAATGCCCTAATAGTCATATCAGACAGAATTTCCCAAGGGTATCATGTAGTAGTGTTGACCTTACACCAAATACGTTAGGGGAATTACTCACAACTTGTCATGGTATTAAAAGAATTCACTTAAACAGTGAAGTTCGTGCTTTATTAGATGTAGCAGTGCCATCGGCAAATGCCAAAAATGTAGTAAGAAATAACACTGTATTAACCGGAAAAGGAGTCAAAATTGCCATTATTGACACAAGGCATTTATCCACATGAAGATCTGAAAGGAAGAATTACTGACTTCGTTGATTTCGTTAATGGCCGGACAGATCCGTATGATGATAATGGCCATGGAACACACTGTGCAGGTGCAGCTGCAGGAAATGGCGCGGCTTCATCGCAAAAATATAGAGGGCCAGCTCCTGAAGCTGATTTAGTTGGTATAAAAGTATTAAATAGCATAGGATCAGGTTCTCTTGAATCGATTATGCAAGGAGTGGAATGGTGTATTCAATATAATGAGCAACATCCTACAGACAAAATTGATATCATGAACTTATCTCTAGGTGCGACCGCTCAAGCGTACAGTAATGAAAATAAAGATCCTATGGTTCAAATGGTTGAAGCTGCATGGCAGGCAGGTATTGTTGTTTGTGCTGCAGCAGGGAATGAAGGACCTGAAAGTCAAACAATTGCTAGTCCTGGAATAAGTGATCAAGTCATTACGGTTGGAGCATTAGATGATCGAAACACTGCTAGCACTAAAAAGGATGATGTGATTGCCGGCTTTTCAAGTCGAGGTCCAACTATTTACGGAGTCGTTAAGCCGGATATTGTTGCTCCAGGTGTTAATATTGTCTCCTTAAGATCACCTAATTCTTATTTAGATAAGTTTCAAAGAGCAAACCGGGTTGGGCAATCATACTTTACGTTATCAGGGACATCAATGGCTACTCCAATTTGTGCAGGTGTCGTTGCCTTAATGAAACAGCAAAATCCGTCCTTACAACCTCAAAAGATTAAACAGTTATTAAAAAAAGGCGCAGATTTTTGGAAGGGAAGAGATCCAAATATATATGGAGTAGGATATATTAATGCGGAAAAATCCATTCCTAAAAGATAAGTTATTTCCTAAGAAATGAAAATAGGCAGTCAACCGTTTGATGGCAGACTGCCCTCTCTTTTATTTCTTAAGTAATAAATACACAAAGTAGGGTGCACCTATCAGTGCCACCATAATCCCCGCAGGTAGCCCATCGGGTTCAATTAAATTACGTCCTACTGTATCAGCAAACAATAAGAGAAAACCGCCAACTAATACTGCAATAGGAATAAACAATTGATTTCTTGGACCTACCAGGGCTCTTGCGATATGAGGTGCCATTAGCCCAATAAAGGAAATTCCGCCTGTTACAGATACAGCAGAGGCTGCAAGCGCGACAGCTGTTAACAATAAAACAATCCGTTCTTTTTCAATAGAAAGACCAACACCGACTGCAACCGGTTCACTAAGGCTAAGAATGTTCAGACGGTTGGCTTTGTAAAGTGTAAAAGGGATAAGGATAATTAGCCAAGGAAGAAGGGCGAGAATAAATGGCCAGTCTGTACCCCATATATTTCCTGCCAACCACTTGGCAATAAAGTCAACTTTTACGCGATCCGCAGATGAAATGAGAACAATCATTAGGCCTGATAGAGCAAGTGAAAAACCTACCCCGATCAAGACCAGTCTAATTGGTTGTAATCCCACCTTTCGGTCATAAGAAAAAACATAAATTAAGATGGCTGTCACGAGAGCGCCAAGAAAAGCAACGATCGGCAGCATATAGATAAATGAGCCTGAATCAATTGGGAAAAATAAATAAAACAACGCAATTGCTGCCCCTGCACCGGAGTTTATTCCAATAATACCAGGCTCAGCTAACTCATTTCTCGTAATACCTTGCAGGATTGCTCCTGATAATGCAAGTGCCATTCCTGCCAGCAGGGTAATTATAATTCGGGGCATGCGGATAGAAAATAAAACGAATTCATCCTTAAATGTTCCCTGGCCAAGGAGAGTCGGAATAATTCGGTTATATGAGACAGAAGAAGTTCCAAGTCCCAGCCCAATAATAACTGTTAGAATAATAAGTATGATAAAAATAGCAATAAAAAGCCGCTGTTTTTTGACTAATGATGTTTGAATCATGAGAATGCCCTGCCTCCTTTCTTGACAATAAGTAAGAAGAAGGGGATGCCCATGACGGCAACAATTGCAACCACCGGTGTTTCAAATGGAGCGTTCATCGTCCGGCCAAGGGTATCAGCTAAAAGCATGAAGGCTGCACCAACAATTGCTGACATCGGAATAATAAAACGATAATCGGTTCCAACAATAGCCCTTGCTATGTGTGGAATCATAAGACCGATAAAAGCCATATTTCCAACAAGTGCGACTGAAGCACCTGCAAGTAAGATAATCATAATGAAAAGAACGACTTTAATTTGAAAGGTCTTTTGACCAAGTCCAACTGCCACTTCTTCACTTAAACTAAGAATCGTTAACTGTTTTGAGAAAAACAATGTAATAATCATTCCAATGATAATTACAGGTACGATGATTTGTAACTGAGACCAGGTTGTACCAACCAAACCTCCTGCTGTCCACATAGATACATCTTTGGAAGTTTTCGAATAAAGACCAATTCCTTCTGCAATTGCATAGAGAAATGCTGAAATAGCAGAGCCGGCTAATACAATACGAATTGGGGAAAAGCCGCCTTTCTTCATTGAGCCTATTCCAAATACTAATAAAGCCCCAACGCCAGCACCAATAAAGCAGGAAACCATCACCCAAAAGTAGTTAGCTGATGGTAAAAATGAAACCATGATTGCGAGCGCAGCATTAGCACCTGCCGTTAATCCAAGTAACCCGGGATCTGCAAGTGGATTCCTTGTCATTCCCTGCATAATAGCACCGGAAGTAGCAAGTGCTGCACCAACAAAAATTGCAGCAACCTCACGAGGTAATCGAATCTCCCGAATGATGGTGATCTTCTCATTTGTTATATTCGACATAACCGAAAGCCACACATCTTTAACAGAAATATCGGCGGCTCCAAATACTAAAGAAATGATAAATAAACAGATAAATACTAGGATGGCAGCAACATATTTAAATATATATGGAATGAATAGTTGGGTGTTCTTTTTCATGTATCTCATCTTTTCTTTGGAAATTTTCGCTAGTGTAACGTTTACATAATGTTCTAAAGTCCTATCCATACTTTAACAAAAAATAGAGAGGAATTCTTTAAAAGAATTCCTCTGTACCCAAAAACCAAGTCTTGCCTCTTATTTTTCACCTAAGAATGATTCTTTAAAGAAGGCTAATTGGTGTTCTAATGTGATTGGATCACTGAAGGATGCACCGTTTCCTTCCATTTCATATACTTGATTGTTTTTCACGGCAGGGATGTTTTTATATGTTTCAGTTTCCTGGAATGAAGTATCTGCATCTGAATACTTACTTAAAATGACGTAATCACCGGCATATTCAGGAAGAACCTCAGCTGAAAGTGTATAGTAACCTGATTCTAATGCAACTTCTTTTACTTTTTCAGGCATTTTCAAGCCCATTCCTTGATAAAGAATTTCTGTTCCTCTTGCCCAGTTATCGCCGTATACATATAAATCTTTTCCATAGCTTTCAATGACAGATACTGTTGCATCTTCACCAATTTTTGCTTTAATTTCTTTACCGGTTTCTTCTACACGGGATTTGAAATCTTCCACCCATGCTTTAGCTTCTTCTTCTTTGTTTAAAAGCTTACCGATTTCTAGATGTTGTGTTAAGTAATCAACTTTACCCCATGTATATGTGACAGTCGGAGCAATTTCACTTAGCTTATCGACGTTTTTAATTGTTGAAAGCCCAATAATTAAATCTGGCTCTAGTTCGATAATTTCTTCTAAGCTTTCATCCGTTACTTCTACTGCATCTTTTAATTCATCTGCAAGAATTGGGCTGTTGATCGCCCATGATTCAGCACCTACTACGTTTACTCCTAGATCAAGAACATTACCAGCAAATCCGGAAAGTAACACAACACGTTGCGGGTCAGCCGGAACTTCAATAGGTCCATTTTCAGACTCATATGTAATCGTTTCCGGTTGTTTATCTTCAGGAGGGGTGCTTCCGTTTCCTTCGTTTTCAGATGTTGAATTATTGTTGCCACATGCACTAATAACTAGCAACAGCAGCAGCGTGAATGGAATTAACAGTTTCTTCATTTTTTTCTTCTCCCTTAAGTAAATTATATGTGATGCACATCGGCTTGTTTGTGCGTGGATCTGTGCCTACTTCAGCATCGATATGGAAAACTTTTTTTAATACATCATGTGTGATAACTTCTTTACAATCACCGGCTTTTATGACCTGACCATCTTTTAACGCAATAATATAGTCAGCAAATCGCGCAGCTTGGTTTAAATCATGTAAAACCATAACAATAGTACGTTCTTGTTCTTGGTTAAGTTTTTGGAGAAGTTCAAGTACTTCCAGTTGGTGAGCCATATCTAAGTAGGTTGTAGGCTCATCTAAAAAGATGATGTCTGTTTCCTGAGCAAGGGCCATTGCAATCCAAACTCTTTGACGTTGACCCCCTGATAAGGCATCAACGGGTCTGAATTTAAAGTCTTTTGTTCCCGTTACTTCAAGTGCCCAATCAATTACTTCATAATCTTTTTTTGTTAAACGACCAAAGCCTTTTTGATAGGGGAAGCGTCCATAAGATACTAGTTCGCCTACGGTTAACCCACTGGCACTTTCAGGTGTTTGGGGAAGGATTGCCATTTTCTTCGCGAGAATTTTCGTATTTACCTTAGAAATATCTCCTCCGTCCAAAACGACATTTCCCGATTGATGTGGAATGATCCTTGTAATAGCTTTTAATAAAGTAGATTTTCCACAACCATTAGATCCAATGATGGTTGTAATTTTTTTATCTGGAATCTCTACACTAAGATCTTTTACAATCAACCGTTCACCATATCCAATTTTTAAATTATTAGTGTAAAGGCGAACCATATAATGTAACCTCCGTTTATATAGGTTTTTTTGACTATCAGAATGTATAGAGTTTACTTAGTTTTTATGTCTAACCGCAGTTTATACACATTAAAAGAAATGATTGTAATGAAAATGATTATCATTACTGAATAACTAAATTCTATAATTCCATTTTACTATTGTCAATGTATAATTTCATGTTGTAAAAGTTAGGAAAGCGTTGTATAGTAAATGAGAATGATAATCATTGATGTTCAAGCTAAGGAGTGAAAGGAATGGACTCACAAGAAATATATGATGTTACGATCATTGGGGGAGGGCCAGCAGGACTTTACTCAGCTTTTTATAGTGGACTTAGAGAAATGAAAACAAAATTAATTGAATTTCAACCACAGCTCGGTGGAAAAATACATGTATATCCTGAAAAAATGATATGGGATATTGGTGGGCAAACACCTATACTTGGAGAAAAATTAATTGAACAATTAGTTCAACAAGCATTAACATTTGATCCAACAGTCGTTTTAGGTGAAAAAATCGAATCGATTTCACGTGATGAAAATGGAATGTTTACATTGTTAGCTTCATCTGGATATAAGCATTTATCAAAAACAGTCATTATTGCTGTTGGAGGTGGAATATTAAATCCGCAAAAGCTTGAAATTGAAGGAGCAGAAAAGTTTGAAGTTTCAAATCTACATTATACAGTAAAATCGTTAAAACGATTTAAAGATCGTACGGTTGTCATTTCAGGTGGTGGGAACTCAGCAATAGACTGGGCCAATGAACTGGAACCAATTGCAAAAAAGGTATATTTAGTACATAGAAAGCCAAACTTAACCGGACATGAAGCCCAAATCACACAATTGATGAATAGCACGGCTACTTGCATTTATCAAACATCGATTACAAAGCTAATTGCTCGTGAAAATCATGAAGATATTGAAAAAGTAGAATTAACAAATCAAGAAACAGGAGAAGTCACCTATTTACCTATAGATGAGGTCATTATTAATCATGGTTATGAACGAGATGCATCATTACTTAAAAATAGTCAGTTGGATGTATCCTTAATTGATCAATATTTTGTTGAAGGCACATCCAGTAGTGAATCTTCAATCAAAGGAATGTATGCAGCGGGTGATATTTTGAAGCATGAAGGAAAACTGAACCTGATTGCAGGAGCCTTTCAAGATGCAGCAAATGCTGTAAATAAAGCAAAGCAATATATTCAACCGGACGCTTATAAAGTTGGAATGGTGTCTTCACATAATGAGTTATTTAAAGAACGGAATAGAGATCTTGTGAAGCAGATGATCAAATAATGTTAATGTCCCATTATGTTTATGGGGCATTTTTTAGTATAAATAAACATTTCATTTTATTTGTATCATGTAAAATCAGCCTTAGGAAGAGTAAGTGAAAAAGCCTATCATTCCTCACCAGCAAAAAGCAAATGATTGGAAGATAGATGCTTAATTAAGGAAACAAGGATTTAAAGTCACGAGGGTAAGTGGCAGCAACATTGTAGAACGTATGCCCCATTGTTTTAAAGAGAGTAATAACAAGGTTGAATTAATAAGAGAGAAGGCTAGAAACCCTCTCTCCACTTTATCAAAATCGATTTCTTGCTCCTTTGTTTCTTCCTTTATTCTATTTCAAGAGATTTCCATGATTAAACTAGTTGATTAATTAACCTTCCGGTATATATAATTAATAAAAGAGTGCTAATTAATCTTTTAAAATTTTAAATCTATACCTAACAAAATCTTAGGAAAGAATGACAAAAATAGCAAAGGTCATTCGTTGTAAAAATTCTGGTAAGTAAAAAAGGGGGGATACATCTATGAAAAGAAAAGTGACTTATCTTTTCATTAGTCTCGTTGCAATAATCATGATAGGTTTTCTTGGTTTCATTACATGGTCACAACAAACGTATGAGCCATCGCAAAAGCTTTATACACTGGTAAATAAAAAGGACATTAAGTATGACAAAGATTGGATTATCTTCAACTCAAAAGATAATAATCAAGTGGGAATTGTATTGTATCCTGGGGCAAAAGTAGAACCGGAAGCATATAGTTACTACGGTAAACAATTAGCAAAGCAAAGTTATCTAGTCGTTATACCTAATGTAAATCTTAACTTCGCATTGTTTGACTCGAACAAAGCACAAGAGATAATAGATACTTACTCCTCTGTCCAAAAATGGATTGTAGGTGGTCATTCTTTAGGCGGTGTTACTGCATCTAAATTTGCGTATAATCACCCTAAAGAAATTGATGGTGTGTTCTTGTTAGGTTCTTACCCTGATGAAGGAACTGATTTCTCAAAAAGGAATCTTCCTATGCTTTCAATCTATGGTGAAAAAGATGGTTTATCAACGGTAGAGGAAATTGAAGATACAAAGCATTTGTTGTCAAAAAAACAACCATGCATGAAATAAAAGGTGGTAACCATGGTCAATTTGGCATTTATGGAGCACAAAAAGGGGACTTTAAATCATCTATAACTGTTAAGAAACAACAGGACGAAATGGTTAGTGTTACTTCGACATGGATAAAAGAAAATATTAATTAATTAACAATTTGTTATAAGAGAATTCTGTTGAAGGGTGATGTTTATAAGTCAATGGATCTTTTAATTAAAGCCTTATGAGCAAAAAAACATTCCAGTCAAAAGGTAAAAGTAAAAAATAGTACACGTGTTGATTGGAAAAGTTGCGAATCGCTAAATAAACAAAATGACACTAAAATACATTATGAGACTTAGATCTTAGTGTTTATTTAAATAATCAAGGAGAAAAAAATGATTGATACAATACTCTATTTTCTGCTTAGTATTTGCTATTTAACGTTGCTTCTTTTAAGTATAAAACTTATACAAAAGAGAACCGTATCCTTTTATATGGTATTTCTACCTCTTGTTATAGTTGGTCTGATTTACGATAATATCATCATTTCTGTGGGATCATTTATCGGCGAAGGTAATGTACTCCTTTTTTTAAGTGTGTTTCGCTTTTGGTACCATGCTTTATTTACGCCTACTCTTTTACTTTTTGCTTACGGAGTAGCAAAGCAGTCTAAACTTCAATGGGCTAACAAATTTATATTCAAAATTACCTTTCTAATGGGTACACTTGCTCTTATAAGTTATGAGATTATAGAGACGATTAATAAAAATCCGGCAATAATACGCGAGTATGGCATCGTTCGATATACTCTTGTAGGAGTCTCTGGTCCACCTTTAATGGTTATTATTGTGGCATTCATTTTGCTTATTGTTGGAGTATCCCTATATCGCAAAACACGATGGACGATAATGATGATTGGGGTAGCTCTTATGATTGCAGGAAGTGCTATACCTATTAACCTTCCAAGTACAGCTATAATCAACTTATTTGAGTTGTTCTTTATCTTTTCTTTATTTTTAACTCAGCGTTATATTACTTTATCAATAGATAATTGAGAGTAAAACAATGTCTTTATTCTTATGAGATACTCCACGTAATTGAAAAAAGAGGTTGGGACATAATCCATCTCTTAGATGAAAAAAGCCGATGAAACTTTACGATAAGTAAATGTACTGGGGGGAGACAATTACTCCAAGCGTAATTGTTGGACTACTTATTATCCTTGCATGCGTTTTTCTTTTATCTGGGAAATCAAAGGTGAAATTTCCAAGTGTTTCTCTTGTTAGTAAAGGCTGTTTTCGCAAACCTTGTTGCTTTGTAATTAGTGTAGAGGTTGTTGATTTGAGTTCCAGGCTGCTCGCTTTCCGTGGGGTGGGCGGTGAGCCTCCTCAACGCTTTGCGTCTGGGGGGGCTCACCTGTCCCACAGCTCCCACAGGAGTCTCGCATATCCGTTCAAATCAACCCTATATAGTTTTTTTAAGTAAATATTAAAAACAACAATCTTTTAGAAAAGAGCCTTTAGTAAAAAACATAGTTAGTTAAGTAGATTTTATGGTGTGAGTCTTTAAATTTATATCCAAAAGAGAAAATTATAAAGCTTAGGTATTGCAAAATATGATATATTTCGAGCGGAATTCTAGTTATTCAATTTTGTTTAAAAGGCAGCCTTCTATTTGGCTGGAAATGGCAATGGAGGTTTTCATGGATAAACAACATGCTGTAGTAACAGGAGCGTCAAGCGGTTTTGGTTTATTAACGACTATAGAGCTGGCGAAAAAAGGGTTTTATGTGACCGCAACAATGAGGGATACAAAAAGGCAATTAGCACTTATAACTGAAGCAGAGAGATGTGGAGTTAAAGAGTCCATAGAAGTAGTCCCGTTAGATGTCACTTCACATGAGTCGATTATTCATTTGAAAGGTTATATAGAAGAGAAAGGTCGAATTGATGTTCTTTTGAACAATGCCGGTTTTGCCGGAGCAGGATTTGCTGAAGAAGTTTCGCTTGAAGAATATCGTCAACAGTTCGAGACAAACTTTTTTGGAGTTATTGGGGTGACACAGGCCATATTACCAATGATGAGAAAGCAGGGGAGGGGGAAGATTATAAACATGAGCAGCATTAGTGGACGTGTTGGCTTCCCGGGTCTATCTCCATATGTTTCCTCCAAGTATGCACTTGAAGGATGGAGTGAATCGCTAAGGTTGGAGCTCAAACCATTTGGGATAGATGTTGTCTTAATAGAACCTGGCTCCTATCAAACAAGTATCTGGACCAGTGGTAAACAGATAACTGATAAATCGTTACATAAAGATTCTCCGTATTATAAAGTAATGACAAAACTGGAGCAGTATATTGAAAAAGGATCCGCTTCATTTGGTAATCCTTCTGATGTATCCAGATTTGTTGCATCAATTGCAGTGAAAGAGGGGACATCATTACGATATCCAATAGGGAAGGGAGTTAAATCTTCTATTCTATTAAAAACAATTTTACCCTGGTCATGGTTAGAAAAATTCATTCTAAAAAAACTGATGAAATAGGAGACTGCTTTTTGGCACGTCTCTATTTTTAATTTTTTACATAGCAACAAAGTTAAGTAGCCTAAATCTTTCAACAAAATCCTTCATTTTTTTCTATTAAAAGACATCTAGTAGGGAATCTAACTAAGTCAAAAGACAGGGTTTTTTAGGTCGAATAGCAACGAATTTTGTATGTTTACAGAGTTGTATACATGTACACAAAACGTATACTTGATGTATACAAATCTGTTTACTTGTATACAAACATGAATGCATAGCGGTTTAATAGGATGTATACAATTTTGTTTCGGGTGTAAACAAATTCGTAAACATGTATTCATATTGAACACATCGAAAGTATGATTGACGCTCTTACCCCCTCCCCTTACTCTTGAAGTAGTAGAATTAATATTCATTTTTAGGAGAGGGATGGTTTTATGAGTAAAACAAGAATAACAGCTGTTGATGTTGGTAATGATTGCGTGAAAGCTCTGTTTGGAAAAGGAGATTACGAATTATATATTCCTAACGTTATTGCGAGAGACACAGAAGATCGCCCTGTCATAGGTATAGAAGAGTTAAATGAAAAAAACCCTTTAGATGGTATTCATATTAGAGTTCACTCCCCTGCCCTTAAAGAGAACAATGCGATTTATCGCGTAGGGAACTTAGCAACGAAAAGCGATAATCCAAGTGAGTTGGATCCAGGCAGCAGCAAGTCTGAGGAAGATCAAACACTTGTCATGCTTTTTACTTCATTAGCATTGGATGCTGTGCGTGGAGAAAACAGCAATATTTTCAAAAAGACAAATAATGTCATTGATGCAAATTACACACTTGGGACAGGCTTGCCACTTCGTGAAGTGAAAGAAGGAAAAGATGTAGGGTATCGTTCACAATTATTAGGCTCTGTTCATCAGGTGGAATTTCTAGTAACGCCAAAGTACCAGGGAATAAAGGTTAATATTAAGTTTGATGAAGTAAAAGTATATCCTGAAGGGTTTGCGGCTTATATTAATCTGGTGATGGACAAGGATTTAAAAATCATCAATCGTGATTTAATTGATAAGCAGATTTTAATTCAAGATATTGGTGGTTTATCAACAGATGTTGCGGTGATTAAGAATCGAAATGTTGATGATGATAAAGCACAAGGCTTTAATTTAGGTGTTTCAGAATCATTAGAAGCGATAAGAGAAGAAATTCGAACTAAGCACGGAGTTGAGCTTGATAGCCGCCGTGATGTTGTGGATATTATTACAAGAAAAAATGACCGACATCATATAATGGTCAAAGGAAGCCGTACAAATGTCCATGACATTACAGACCGCATTCTTCTTGAACTGGCAAAGAAACAATACCGTCATCTTCGTAATGTTTGGCAAAAAAACTCCCAAACTGAAATCTGCTATTTCGTTGGAGGAGGCTCTATTGTTTTAAAAGAATATATTAAGATGTTAAATAATAGTTTAGATGGCTATAATATTGAATTCTTTGAAGATGAAAAGGAAAGCATCTGGATGATGGCGAACGCATACTATAAATTAATATCTGACTTTGTTAGAAAAACAAGTGAACCACAAAAGAAAAACGAGAAGCAAACAGTCTAAAACAAATTAAGGTGGTTACATGAATAAAAAGGGTGCACCAACAATAAAAAGGGGACAAGCTATTACATTTCGCATTCCATCTGATACACCTGATCATCTTATAAAACAGTTGGAAAAGCTTAAACGAACTGAAAAACGAAACTTTTCAAGTAAAATCGCAGAATTTGTTTTAGAAGGCGTTGGAAGCTCCTTAGCAAAGGATAGAGAAATGATTAGTCTACCAATGCCCAAGCATTTATCAAAAGATCAGCGGAATTGGTTGAAACATTCACACTCAGAAGCATTGCTGGGAAGTATTGTCTATCAAATTTTATCAGATCCCGTAAGAGCAACTTCTATTTTGGCTTCATTAACAAGTAATGCGCTGGATATTGATGAAGCATTGTACTTGCAGGAAGTGGATATTGATGGAAACCAGGATCTTGAACAGGTAGAAATCGTTGAGTCGGCAATACCTGAAGAAGAAGAGATTTCAAACCTTGACGATGATGATATAGTAGACTTTGATTTTGACAGAATAGAAAGAGAGCTTGCATCTACTAAAGAGGAGGCTCAAGAGGAATCTGAAGATATGGAAGATCTTCTGGGGGACTTTTTAGCAAAAATGAATAAATAAAAAGCGTGAGGAATAAGACTTAGATAGGTGCAAATTACTGAGTCATCCTCACGTAAATATTTTAAAAAATGCATTGACAGAAATATTGGGAAAATAATACAATGAAGCAAGATCATATTTTTAACAGAATTGGAGGGTTACAAAATGGAAAATGTAATGATGAATAAACCATTAAAAATTTCATATTGTAAAGTGACCCGCCAACAACAACGTTCATTTTTTTGAAAACTTTTTTGGTAACGTTTATTCCTAACGCAGGTCACGATCATCGTGATGTGCGTTTTTATATTGTTTGATCAGGCATTATGCACACTCGCATAGTGCCTTTTTGTGCCTTATTTTCCAAATCCGGGCTTTTTAGCTCGTTTATATAGATTGATTTCATATGAAGAAGGGAGTTATTAAGATGGTGAAGCATTTGATTAATCGTATTGATTTAGATTGGATGAAGGGTGGCTAACCGGATTGACTTTCATTCATATTAAGGGGAGGGATTGTAGGTGTTTTCAGTATTTGGGAAATTAGGCTGGTTCTTTAAAGAACATTGGAGACGGTATGCAGTTGCCGTTTCGTTATTAATTATTGTTAGTATATTAGACGTGATTCCGCCAAAAATTATTGGGATTGCTATTGATGATATTCAGTTTGGTCAAATGACAGGGGAGCGGTTATGGGAGCTATTATTTTTCTTCATTGCTCTTATCATTCTTAGTTATGGAATTACCTATGTATGGATGTACCAGTTGTTTGGTGGGGCACACCTTATTGAACGGATTCTGAGATACCGGTTCATGAGGCATTTATTATCAATGACTCCAAGTTTTTATGAAAAAAATCGAACTGGGGATTTAATGGCCAGAGCGACAAATGATTTAAAGGCGATTTCATTGACAGCAGGGTTTGGGATTCTCACGTTAGTGGATTCGACGATCTTCATGATCATTATTATTTTTGTGATGGGGTTTACGATTAGCTGGCAGCTTACACTGGCTGCACTCATTCCGTTGCCGCTAATGGCTATAGCGATCAACTATTTCGGAAAGCTCATTCACAAGCGCTTTACGGTTGCCCAGGATGCCTTTGGAGACTTAAATGACAATGTGCTTGAATCAGTAGCAGGTGTTCGGGTTATTCGCGCATATGTACAGGAAAAGGCGGATGAACAGCGTTTTAAGAACATGACTGAAGATGTGTATGAGAAAAACATTGCAGTCGCAAAAGTTGATGCCCTTTTTGAACCGACGATAAAAATATTAGTAGGTTTAAGTTATTGTATAGGTTTGGGATATGGTGCATATCTTGTTTTTCATCAGATGATTACACTAGGAGAGCTTGTAAGCTTTAATATATACCTCGGAATGCTGATATGGCCAATGTTTGCGGTTGGAGAATTGATAAACATCCTCCAACGTGGAAACGC
Source organism: Metabacillus sp. KJ11-3 (assembly GCF_055808295.1). NCBI lineage: Bacteria > Bacillati > Bacillota > Bacilli > Caryophanales > Bacillaceae > Metabacillus > Metabacillus sp. KJ11-3. The sequence continues at coordinate 4,648,287 of NZ_CM147865.1, forward strand.
TTCATTAGATCGGGTGAATGAAATCCTTACTTATGAAGAGGATGTAAAGGATGTGCATGAACCAATTCAGCTAAATATTCCCGAGGAAATTGTTTTCTCACATGTGACATTTCAATATCCAACGTCATCAACGGAAAACCTTCGGGACATCAGCTTAAAGGTGAAAAGAGGCCAAACAATCGGCATTGTTGGAAAAACGGGTTCAGGTAAAACAACCTTGCTTAAGCAGCTGATACGGGAGTATCCAACAGGTACCGGTGAAATTTTGATTTCAGGTCAGCGGATTGAATCCATCTTACTGGATACACTTCATTCCTGGATTGGATATGTTCCACAAGAACAGATCTTATTTTCCAGAACGATTCGTGAAAATTTACAGTTTGGAAAAGAACAGGTGACAGAGGAAGAAATTGAGGAAGCACTCCGCTTAGCCGCTTTTGAAAATGATCTGTCTGTTCTTCCGAAAGGGTTAGAGACATTAGTCGGTGAAAAGGGTGTGGCTCTTTCCGGTGGGCAAAAGCAAAGAATTTCGATTGCACGCGCTTTAATAAAGGATCCTGAAATTCTTCTATTGGATGATGCCATGTCGGCAGTTGATGGAAAAACGGAAGCTAAAATTATCGGAAATATCCGACAGGAGCGGAAGGGGAAAACCACTTTTATTTCTGCTCATCGTATATCTGCTGTTCAGCATGCAGATTGGATTATTGTGATGGATGAAGGAAAAATCGTGGAAGAAGGAACACATGATCAGCTGATTAAGCTTGGCAAGTGGTATAAAACGCAACATGACCGTCAACAAGCTGATTCGTATGGAGAGGTGAGCTAAATGAAGAAAGATTCAACAGGTAAACGACTCTTCCGTTACGCACTTCTCTATAAGCGAACGATCTTGATTGCTCTTGCTATGTTAACCTTTGCTGTCGGAGCTGAACTAACAGGACCGTTTATCGCGAAGAGAATGATTGATCATCATATGATGGGAATTGAAAAACCATGGGTTGAAGTGCAGGGAAAGGATGATCAAACGGTCGTTTATCAAGATCAATTATTCAAAAAGAAAGAGACTATATCAGAGAGCAGTTCAGTTGGAAGTAATGAGCTTCAAATTGTGCAGGTAGGTCGTTCTTTTTATGTGACAGAAGAGCATCTTCCTTTCGATGGAGAACGCTCGATATCCGGGAATAGATTAACCATTAAAAACGGCTCACAAGTAGCAAGCTATGAGGTGAATAAACTTTCAAGTCAAGAGCTGCTCGCTTTTTATCAGCCAGAGATTCGACCAATCGTTATACTGCTCAGCTTTTATGTAGGTTTGTTGTTCATCGCAGCCATCTTTCAATATGGAAAAACACTATTACTTCAAAAGGCGGCAAATCGTATTATTCAAAAAATGCGAACGGACATTTTTGAACACATTCAACGTGTGCCGATTCAATACTTTGATAACCTGCCGGCAGGTAAGGTAGTAGCACGTGTAACAAATGATACAGAGGCTATAAGGGAATTATATGTTAAAGTGCTTGCAAGCTTCTTTACAAGTGGAATTTATATGACAGGTATTTTTGTTGCTTTGTTTTTCCTGGATGTAAAACTTGCTCTGATTACATTGCTTCTCTTACCAATTCTTATAGCTTGGACAGTCCTTTATCGAAAGTTTGCTTCAAAGTATAACCATCTAATTCGTACTAGAGTCAGTGATATTAATGGGATGGTAAATGAATCGATTCAAGGTATGACAATCATTCGGGCGTTTCGAAGAAAAAAGCAAACGATCAATGAGTTCGAAGTATTAAATAAGGAGCACTTTACTTATCAAAATAAACTTTTAAGCCTAAATGCTCTTACTTCACACAACCTTGTAAATGTTTTGCGAAACATTACCTTTGTTGTACTCATTTGGTATTTTGGCGGGCAATCCCTCACAGCTGCAGGAATGATTTCAATTGGTGTTCTTTATGCTTTTGTTGACTATTTAAACCGATTATTCCAGCCGGTAACAGATATCGTTAATCAACTTGCACAGCTTGAGCAGGCGAGGGTTGCTGCAGAGCGGGTGTTTGAATTGCTCGATGAAAAGGGAGAAAAAGTCAATGTAGAGCAACTTCCTCGTTTTGAAGGAAACGTCGAGTTTAAAGATGTTTCTTTTTCTTACAATGGCGAGAATGATGTGTTAAAGAATATCTCTTTTACAGCCAAAAAAGGAGAAACAGTAGCATTAGTCGGGCATACAGGTTCAGGGAAAAGCTCCATTATCAATCTGTTATTTCGTTACTATGACATTAATAGAGGGATGATTACGATTGACGGTATGGATACAAGTGAAATTCCTCGTCAACAGCTCAGAAAGCATATGGGAATTGTTTTGCAAGATCCGTTTCTATTCACGGGGACAATAGAAACGAATGTGAGCTTGGATAATCCTGAGATTTCGAAAGAAACAATTAGAGAGGCACTGTGCAATGTTGGTGCGGAAAGATTTATTAAACAGCTACCTAAGCAATTTGAAGAGCCTGTGCTTGAAAAGGGAAGTACTTTATCAGCAGGTGAAAGACAGCTTATCTCATTTGCGCGTGCCCTTGCCTATGATCCGGCCATTTTAATTTTGGATGAGGCAACGGCCAATATCGATACAGAAACAGAAGCCATTATTCAGAAGGCCTTAAATGTTGTGAAAGAAGGTAGAACAACATTTGTGATTGCCCACAGACTTTCGACCATTCGAAATGCCGATCAAATTCTCGTCTTGGATCATGGTGAAATAGTGGAAAGAGGAAATCATGAGGAATTGCTCGAGAAAAAAGGAAAATACTATAAAATGCATCAATTGCAATTAGGAAAAGAAATGGTAAATACGGGATAAATAGAGGTTTCATTTGATTAAATAGAGGGAAGGGTACAAGTAATAGGAGGAGGTAATTGTTCATGAAAATGGTGAAAAAACTCATAAAATGGGCACCAATTATCTACCCAATCGTTAAGAAAATCCTTCATAAACGTAAGACAGGTAATATGAGATCAGGAATATAAAATGGAAGAGCTGGCTATAAAGAGATGGCCAGCTCTTTTAATGTCTAATAGGCGGGAGAGGAATTTGTGGTTCTTTTGCTAAAGAAATATGTAACGCCTGGTCCTGATTGACAGATGCGTAAAAGATTTGGTGATAATCAATAATGCCACGCTGAGATAGTTGTTGCCGAAGCCACTCTTCATCGAGGTTTAAATAATTTAAAGAGTCTTTATAGACATTTCCTTCTATTATGACAGGAAAGGAAATAGTATTTGCAGTTGGTTGAATAGTAAGATCCTCTTTCGTTACAGTTTGCTTAGAGATCTTTTTCAACACACTTAGCGCACCATCTGCCTCAATAACCGCTAAATCAACCTCTGCAGGATCAAAAACATCTTTTTCTCTCAACATCTGAAGAATGTTATCAATGGAATATCCTATTTTCTTCATATTATCAACTAAGAAGTTTCCATCTTTGATGACAAGGGTTGGCTCAAATGTAATGAGTTTTCCGAATCTCCGGCTTTTTATTTTCCAATGAGTAACGAGTTTTTGAAGAAGTCCAATCATGACAATGGTAAATGCAGTTGGAAGATGTTTAATTTCAGGATCAGCGATGTCAGCACCAACAACCGCTCCTAAGATAATAATAATGAGAAAATCAAAAATGGGTAATTCCCCAATTGTTCTTTTTCCCATATAGATGGTGGTAAACAAGAGTAAAGGAAGGATTGTCACGATTCGTCCAAGAACAATCAACAAATCCTTTAGCGTCTCTTCCATCCTTTTGCCTCCTTAAATGATATCAATAGGCAAAGGATTTCCATAAATAGAAAGATAGATACATGAGTTGTTTTATAGGATGTGATTTTATGCTTTAGGTTCAGGAACTTTTGTAAGAATCACAAAACCAATAATAAAGAGAATAACAAGACTGAAAACACCCAGGCTGGAATTACCGGTTAATTGTGCAGTCATTGCTACAAGTAAAGGACCCATAATTGATGCAAACTTTCCAAAAATATTATAAAAACCGAAGAATTCATTTGCTTTTTCTTTTGGAATAAGCTTGGCAAAATAAGATCTACTTAGAGCCTGAATGCCTCCTTGTGACGTAGCGACAAGCATGGCGAGGATCCAGAAGTCCAGGGTTGTCTCGAGAAAATATGCGTAAATACAAACGATCATGTAAATGAAGATGCCAACATACAACATTTTTTTACCTGTAAACTTTTCAGAAAGCCTTCCGTACAGAATAGAAAATGGTGCGGCTACAACTTGTGTAACAAAGAGCACAATAAGGAGGTCTGTTGAGCCAATCCCCAAATCAGTTCCGTATGCAGTGGACATGGTAATAATTGTTCCGACTCCATCAATATAGAAAAAATAAGCAAGAAGAAATAAAAATAATGCCCGATGTTTTCGAATTTCAGTTAAGGTGTTCCAAAGTCTTTTGAAGCTGTTCATAACTGGATTTCGTTCCCGCTTTATAAAGTGATGCTGTTGAACATGCTTAAGCAATGGAATCGTAAAAATCCCCCACCATACAGCTGTGATGATAAAAGCTATTTTACTGGCGAAAACAGTTGAAATTGGCAGGATCCCATTTTGTGATAAAACGATAATTGCGATGCTTATGATAAATGGAATCGTACTTCCGATATAACCTAAACCGTATCCGCGGGCAGACACAAGATTCATTCTGGATTCAGATGTCACATCTACTAAAAATGCATCATAGAAAATATTGGTTCCTGAAAAACCAATGGTTGCGAGTGTATAGCAAACTAACAAAAGAACCCATTGTTCCGCGGGAATAAAGGCAAGAATTCCAGTAAATCCAATCCCTAGTAAAAAAAAGAACGAAAAGAACCGTTTTTTATATCCCTGATAATCAGCGATTGTCCCTAAAATCGGGCCAAGCATCGCTAAAATAAAGGTTGCAATGGCAATCGTATATCCTAAATAAGCGGTAGAATCTGCCAGGCTAACCCCCGCATTTGTCGCTGCGCTTTTATAAAAAATGGGAAACACAGCTGTTGAAATAATAATAGAATAGGCAGAGCTACCCCAATCATAGAAAATCCAACTATTCTCTTCTTTTGAAAAACGCCTCATATTCATGGCCTCCCTAGTAGATGTACAATCATATTTTACAAGATTTTCAAGGCGAAAATAGAACAATACAAAAATTTAATATTTGGTTAATAAAGCATTAACATTAAGATAGTGATAATAATGGTTCCGTTTACATTTATGTATATTCCAAGGAGGGAAAAATAATCCAACCCCAAAGAAGAGTTAGATTATTTACGTAATGGTAAGCTCCATAACAGTAGAGACATCAGTAAACCCCAGGTTTTCATATAAATGCTTTGCCGGGTTACCTGTATAAACATTCAGCATAACTTTTTGAAATCCTTCTGCTTTTAATTGTTGGATCGCTGATTGCATGAGCTCTTTTCCCAGCCCCATCTTTCTGTAAAAAGGAAAAACATAGAGAGAAGTAATGGACCCTGTTTTCTGAACATTAACAGGACTGAAATCAGGCCCAATTAGTACCCACCCTGCTATCTGATTTTGGTCAACAGCAATAAGATAATAAGATCCACTGTTTAATAACGGTACAAACATATTCATTCCCATTTGCACATCATTATGAACCAACCCCATGGTGCTTTCAGACATGACATTTATCGTCATATAAAGAAGAGTATTTGTTTCATTTTGATCTGCCTTCCTAATTATCATAAGAAGCACCTCACTAGAATCTCAGATAGCATAGTATATGAATGGAGGCTCTTGTTGTGCCTTGCGTTAAGACAAAACGGGGGTGAATGGGGAAGGAAAAGTCCTTCATAGCGTAGATGAAGGACCTAACTCGGTTAAATGAGAAAAGAAAAGTCCTTCATACAGGTGATGAAGGACAAAACTGGAAATAAAAGAGAAAAGAGAAAGTCTTTCATATCTCTTTTATTTACGCTTCCAATACTCAAACAGAATTTAAGCTCTTTTTTCTAATAACTTACAGATTTCAACAATTGTATTTGTTGCTTTTATCATATTATCAACTGAAATAAACTCAAACTTTCCGTGGAAGTTTTCTCCCCCTGTGAACACATTCGGAGTTGGCAAGCCCATATAGGAAAGTTGGGAGCCGTCAGTACCGCCGCGAATTGGCTCAACAATAGGTGTAATGCCCAGGTTTTCCATTGCTTGATAAGCGATATCTACTATGTATTTAACAGGTTCTATTTTGTCTTTCATGTTGTAATATTGGTCCTTCAGTTCCAGTACGATTGCGTCTTCACCATAAACTTGCTTGAATTCATTAACAAGATCTATGATCGTTTGTTTTCTTGTTTCAAAAATTTGTTTATCATGGTCGCGAATGATGTAATGGACTTTTGTTTGTTCGACATCACCGGTGAATGAAATGAGATGATAGAACCCTTCATATTCTTCAGTAAATTCAGGGGCTTCCATTGCCGGTAGCTTGGATTGAAAAGCCATGGCGATTTTCGCTGAGTTTACCATTTTTCCTTTTGCAGTACCCGGATGAACATTATTTCCGTTAAATGTAATTTTTGCAGCGGCAGCATTGAAGCTTTCATATTGAAGCTCTCCAAGTGGGCCCCCATCAATAGTGTAGGCAAAGTTTGCTCCAAATGCCTCTACATCAAATTTATGAGGACCTCTGCCGATTTCTTCGTCGGGAGTAAAGGCAACTCGGATTTTTCCGTGTTTTATATCAGGGTTAGCAATTAGGTAGCGCATCGCTGTCATGATTTCAGCAATCCCTGCTTTATTATCTGCTCCTAACAATGTTTTTCCATCTGTTGTCATAAGCGTATGTCCTTGGTAATTTGCCAGGTTGGGAAATTGGTTCGGCGAAAGGATAACTCCCAGTTCCTGATTGAGTGTGATGTCTCCTCCATCATAGGACTCTACAACTTGAGGGTTAACGTTTTTTCCAGTAAAATCAGTCGCTGTGTCAAGATGGGCTAAAAACCCGACAGTAGGAATATTCTTATCTGTATTAGAGGGCAAAGTAGCCATTACATATCCGTTTTCATCAACTGTTACATCCTTCATGCCGATAGAATGTAATTCATCGACTAACAGCTTACCTAAAGTAAGTTGACCAGGAGTAGATGGACAAGCTTCATTTTCTTCGTTAGATTGGGTGTCAATGACAACATACCGTGTAAAACGATCAATGATTTCTTTTTTCATAAAGATTTCCTTCCTTTTTGTAAGAGTTATCTCTATCGGAATTTATAAGTTTTGTACTTAGTTTCGGTGGCTAGCTCCAGCGCCTATCAAACTTCAGATCATCTCCCTACGATAAGTCAACATCGGTTCGCTTCGCTTACTCGGTTTCCTAAATCTTTAGTCAATGCTCCTCCAGTTTGTACGGCGATGATCAAGGCGCTTGCGCTTTTCTAATTTTATCATGCTAAAAAGTACTCTTGCCAATTTTGAGACAAAAAACAAGCATTGAACCTTAAGCCCAATGCTTGTTACACGCTGCGTCTGGCAAAGTCAATAAAGCGGAATTTATCAAGGCGATGACGTGATTCGGTGTATTGAAACAAACTTGTGTTTTCCAAATACACATAGTTTTTGACAACAACGATATGAGAAAAGCCTTCTAAATCAAGGTGTTTTCTGTCTTCATCTGTACAATCCTCTACAACAATTTCCTTTTTGGCAAAGCTGATATTTAAATTGAGTTGATGTTCAAGATACTCGTAAATAGAGCCTTCACAAATTTCCTTTGTAAGGGTAGGGACATGTTTCTTTAAAAAGTAGTCCTTGTCCAAAATGATGTTAACCCCATTTATTTCACGTGAACGGGTAACCTTCCATACCTCATCACTACTCGTGGCATCCAACTGTTGCTTTAAAAAATCATCCGGCTTAATAAGACCAAAATCATGAACCCTTGTAATAACTGATTCCATCTGTAGATTTTTGGATACTTCCTTAAAACTTACCAGCCCTGAGATGGGAAAACTCATTTTTTGAACATCAATGACAACTGATCCTTTCCCTTTAATTTTCTGGATAAAGCCGTTTTGAGATAAAAGGTTAAGAGCTTTACGAATGGTTTCCCTGCTCGTATCGTATTGAATCGCTAAATCATTTTCAGACGGTAAAACCTCACCAGGTTTCACCTCACCGGCTTTAATGCGATCTGTTAGTTCTTTATATATTGTTAGGTATTTATTTTGTCTCATTTTTATCACCATCCCTATCTTACCATGAACAGGTGAAGGATGTTAAAATGACTATTTTGTTAAAGTGAGACTTCAATCTGTGGGGAGGAGCGAAACTTATCACGCTTAATGCGCCTTTGTTTCTCCCAAATTTAGAATTTGGAGCCCTACTGCCCGTTAAGAATGGGACAAATGATACACAACCGATTCATAAGGGCGCAATGTCATATTCTTAAATGACAGCCCCGTATCATCATAATTAGATATGAGGATTTCCGGTTTATATCCATCTACCTCAACAGAATCAGGTAAGATAAACGTTGCCGGGCTGTCATAAAAATTATTTAGCACTAAAAGCTTCTCCGTAGGTGTACTTCGTAAATAGGCAAAAATAGATGGATCATTTTCTATTAAAAGCTCGTAATGACCAGTTGTGATAATATCATATTCTTTACGTAAAGTTATGAGTTTTTGATAATGATAAAAAATGGAGTCTTTATCTGCAACTGCGTTTTCTGCATTAATTTGTTGATAATTATTAGCTACATTTATCCAAGGAGATCCTGTTGTGAAACCGGCATGCTTAGAATCATTCCATTGGACTGGTGTTCTCGAATTATCACGTGATTTATGCTGCAGAATTTCAAGAATCTCTTCTTCTTGCATCCCTTTGTCTTTTAATATCTTGTACATATTTAATGATTCAACATCTCGATATTCATCAATAGATGTGAACTTAGGATCTGTCATCCCAAATTCTTCTCCCTGATAAATATAAGGAGTACCCTGCATCATGTGAATCGTTGTTGCCAGCATCTTGGCTGATTCATTACGAAATTCGTCATCATTTCCATAGCGGGACACAACTCTTGGCTGGTCATGGTTACACCAGAATAAAGCATTCCATCCTCCACCTGCATTCATGCCTGTTTGCCAGGTAGAAAGAATTTTTTTCAATGCAAGGAAATCCATATCACCAATTGCCCATTTCTCCCCATTAGGATAATCAACCTTTAAGTGATGAAAATTAAACGTCATGCTTAATTCTCCACGTTCAGGATTTGAATATTGTATGCAGTGATCAATGGTTGTTGAGGACATTTCACCGACTGTCAAGCTGTCATACTTTGAAAAGACTTCTTTGTTCATTTCATGAATAAATTCGTGTACACGTGGACCGTCTGTATAGAATTTTCTACCGTCACCAGGTGCAATGGAACCATCATCATCAGGGAAGTTTTGGTCCTTTGAGATTAAGTTAATGACATCAAGTCTGAAGCCATCGACCCCTTTTTCAAACCAAAAGTTCATCATATTGTACACTTCTTTTCGCAGCTCTTCGTTCTCCCAGTTAAGATCGGCCTGTGTAACATCAAATAAATGGAGGTAGTACTGTTCTGTTTCTTCGTCATATTCCCAGGCAGGACCACCAAATTTAGAAACCCAATTAGTTGGTTCAGAACCGTCTTCCTTCGGGTCTTTCCAAATATAATAATCACGGTATGGGCTTGATTTGGACTTTTTCGCGTCTTTAAACCAGGTATGTTCTGTTGATGTATGGTTGACGACAATATCCATGATCACTTTAATGCCAAGCTGATGGGATTTTTCTAGTAGCTCATCAAAGTCATTCATTGTTCCGTATTCTTCATGTATTGCATAATAATCACTAATATCATAGCCATTATCTTTTTGAGGTGAAGCATAGATAGGTGTTAACCATATCACATCAACACCGAGGTTTTTTAAATAGGATAACTTGCTAATAATTCCTTGAATATCTCCTACACCATTTCCGGATGTATCACAAAAGCTTTTTGGATATATTTGATATACGACTGATTTTTTCCACCAAGGGTTACTCAATATAAACACCACCGTTGTGTATTTTTTACTTCTATGGATGAAATGCAAGAAAAGGGACATACATCTCGTCCCTTTCTTGCATTATTTTTCCTTTTTAATTTTAGCTAACAAATAGGTTAAACCAAACGGTACAACAAGGACAATGGCCATTCCGATAAAGAATGAAGGCCAGAATTGTGAATCAATTGATAAGAAGCCCGGTAATCCGCCAACTCCAATTGAAAATGCCTTCACTCCATTAATGGAGATAAATAAACCTGCGATAGCAGAGCCAATTAGTGCTGCAATGAATGGGTAACGATAACGCAAATTCACACCGAACATGGCTGGCTCTGTAACACCCAGCCAAGCAGAAATACTTGATGTTAACGCTAAGCCCTTTTGTTTCTCTTCTTTTAAAATAAGCATCATTGCAAATGCAGCAGAGCCTTGTGCAATATTTGAAAGAGCAAGCATTGGCCAGAGGAATGTTCCTCCTGCATTTGCTAATTGAATATCAACAGCTAGGAAAGTATGATGCATACCTGTTACAACTAATAAAGCATATAATCCGCCATAGATAAGTCCGCCAAGTGCAGCAAAGTTTTCAAAGATCGCAATAACTCCATCTGTTAATACATTTCCTATTGCGAATGTCACAGGTCCAATAACAATGAATGAAGCAAAACCTGTGATTAATAGTGTTAGTGGAGGAACAACTAACAGCTGAATCCCGTCAGGAACATGTTTTCTTAAAAAGACTTCCAATTTAGCTAGTAAGAATGAGGCAACTAAAATCGGTAAAACCTGGCCTTGATAGCCGATTTTTTCCACTTCTAATCCGAATAGGTTCCAGGTAGGAATTTCTTCAGCAGAACCATATCCCCAAGCATTTAATAAATCCGGATGTACCAACATTAAACCGAGCACAATTCCGAGTAACGGACTTCCACCGAAACGATTAACAGCTGACCAACCGATGAGTCCTGGTAAAAAGGTAAAGGCTGTATTAGCAATTAAGTTAATAATGTTAGCCAGGTCTGCCCATTGTGGATAAACGTCAACAAGTGATTGCTCATCAAAGAAAATACCTGGTCCTGTTAAGATGTTATTAATTCCCATTAATAACCCGGCAGTTACGATGGCCGGGAGAATTGGTATAAAGATGTCAGCCAAAGTTTTTATGGCACGTTGAAGAGGATTTAAATTCTTTTCAGAAGCCTGCTTCACATCATCTTTTGATGCCTCTCCTACTCCTGTTTGCTGAACAAGCTCTTTATAAACTTTATCTACAGTTCCCTGACCGATGACAACCTGAAACTGTCCATTTGTTGAAAAAGACCCTTTTACTAATGAAATGTCTTCAAGGGCTTCTTTATTTACTTTTCCTTCATCTACTAAAGCAAAGCGTAAACGTGTTACACAGTGTGTAGCTGCGGAAATATTATCTTTTCCACCAATGGCATCTATAATTTGGCTCACTTGTTTTTGATCGACACTCATGGTTTTCCCTCCCGTATAGTATCCTTTTACTTGTTATATAGCGTTTTCATTTAGGAATGAAGTTTCGAAACTTGTATATACAACTATGGTATTATCATAAATCTGTATATACATGTTGTCAACAAAAATAAAATCGGTTTCATTTTTAGTAACCTTTTTATTAAATTGTTTCATTGAATTACTTATACATAACATGGTAAAACTGAAAGGAGTTTTGAGTGGACAGAAAGGAATACAAAAAATGACTTATGAAAGAATAATTGACCAATATATCACAACAACTGATCGGTTTCTGCAAGAGTTTATTGCCCAAACTCTTCACGATTATCCGAATAAAAAACGCGAATGGACGAGGATTTTACTACAAGAAGCTGTAGAAAATCCTGAGAAAGCATCACTTCTCTTATATGTAAAGATGGATCCCGAGGATGAAGAAACATCGAATATGATAGAAAAGGGAATAGGCAGGGTACATGATAGTATTCGTCATTTTTTTGCCCAATTATTATTGGACTTTACCCCTGATACCATCTTGAGAAACCAGCATTTATTAACGGATTTCATTCAAGAACAAGACTGGGATCTTTATAGAGTGCTTGTAGAGGGCTCCGAAGATGAAGTGTGGAGGGAGTATATAAATATCCTGACCAGACTTGAAAGTGAAAGCAGCTTTGATATGAATACTTATCTTTTAGCTAAGAAGGTTGCTTCTACCCTGGTGAAAAGGAAGTACATATCGAAGGATCAAGTATTGATGATGGTTGAAGCGAATAGAAATGAAGAATGGTTTCAATATGACGGATATTTAGCCGTCTATATGATGGGACTAATGGAGATGAAAGAAGCCACAGTTCAACTCGCCTCTCTTTTAACAAGAGACGATGATATGCTGCTGGAAGAAATATCAGAAGCACTTATCACATTCCAAACCGATGAAGTTGTTGAAGCTGTGAAGGTTTACCTAAGTGATGAGGAAGTCAATATCTTTGCCACTTCAATTATCGAAAATATAAAATCAGAACATGCCGTAAATGAATTGCGAAAAGCTTATCATCAAGTAGAAGGAAATTTACAGGGAACAATTTTCGAAGCATTAGTCCATCAGCTATCACCATTAGCAGAACCCGAAATACGTGATTATTTAAATAAAGTAGAATCATCATCTTTCATTGACATCGACCTTCTGGCATACAGTTACTTCAAAATTCTCGGAATCGATCATCCGAAATTAGAGATGTGGGAAGATGCTTTACATAAGAGATGAAAATTGTGGTAAACCTTAGCGTGAGTTGCTTTATAAATAGGAATTGTTTATATAAAAGTTTTTTATAGTTTTAAAAAACGGGATACTAATTAGGTTGATTGAAGCGAGCATCCTGAAGCTTCAATCAACCAACAGCAATACTTATTACAATGCAACAAGGTTTGCAATTAAAAGTCCTACTGAATAACCTCAATATGCTTAAAATCCTTCACCTGAAACAGCCCTAAATCTGTTAATTTAAGTTCCGGAATAACAGGTAGTGCCAAAAACGACATGGTCAAAAAAGGATTGAAATCTCCGGAAAACCCAATTTTAATCAAGGCCTTATCTATTTCCTGCAGACTTTCATTCATTTGTATAAAAGGAGCAGTCGTCATTAAACCTGAAATTTCAAGTGGCAATGATGCAATCACCTCATCATCCTTCACTACAACTAAGCCGCCGCCCATTGCTTTTAAAACGTCTATTGCCTTTAGAAGATCTTGATCATTTGTCCCGATTGCGATGATGTTATGAGAGTCATGTGCAACCGTGGAAGCAATGGCTCCAGACGTTAAGCCGAACCCTTTTACAATACCTAACCCGATATTTCCTGTAGAGGAATGTCGTTCAATCACAGCCATTTTAAGCTGATCATTTGTGATTGAGGGTTGGAAGTGACCATACTCTGAAGCAACTTTTTCCACTACATGCTTTGTGATAATTTTATTAGGAATGATTTCAATAATATTAGCTGATGCGTCTTTTGGACAAGGTAGTTGGATATCTTCATGGCCTATTTCATTAATATGAATCGTATCTAACAAGGAGGAAGGTATCATTTCTGCTTTATAAGAAGAATGTACACAATGACCTTCTTCTGCAATGAGTTCTCCTTTAATGAATACATGGTTAACTTTAACGGTTTGCAGATCTTCTAAAAAGACAAGATCGGCATCATATCCGGGAGCAATGGCTCCTTTTGTTGTTAATCCAAAACACTCAGCTGCATGAAGTGTTGCCATTTGGTAGGCAGTGATCGGATCTATTCCATTTTCAATAGATAGGAAAATGTTATAATCAATGCTTCCTTCTGCAATCAAGTCATCTAAGTGTTTATCATCTGTAACAAATAGGCAGCGTCTCGCATTTCGTTCTGTAATAACGGGCAAAAGGGCTTTTACATCTCTGGCTGCTGAACCTTCCCTCAGCATCACATACATCCCTCTTTTTAACCTTTCATGTGCTTCCTCGGGAGTGACACATTCATGATCTGTTTTAATACCAGCAGCTGCATATACATTTAAAGCATCTCCAGTAATCCCTGCGGCATGACCATCAATTTTTTTTCCAAGTTGATGAGCATCAGAGAGCTTTTCCATCATCATTTGTTCTTGATGAAAGACAGATGGAAAATCCATTACTTCTGCAAGACCAAGTACATTGTCTTCCTGATAAAATTCCCTTAAATCATTGGCTGATAATGTAGCTCCTGCGTTTTCAAATGGTGTTGCGGGAACACATGATGGCAGCATGAAGAATATGTTTAGAGGAATGTTTTTAGCGGAATCAATCATAAATTGAATACCTGCCTTACCACTTACATTTGCAATTTCATGCGGGTCGGCAATGACTGTAGTAACACCGTGTGGAACGACAACCTGTGAAAACTGCTGTGGAGTAACCATGGCGGATTCAATGTGTACATGTCCGTCGATAAATCCGGGAGAAATATATTTTCCTTTTGCATCAATGATTTTTTCACCCTCATATTGTCCAATTCCGATGATGATTCCATCTTGAATCGCAATGTCCTCTTCTAGAATTTCACCATTAAATACGTCAATGATTTTTCCGTTCTTTATCACGATATCAGCTTTTACCTTTTTTGCGGATGCAGCTAGTTTTCTAGTTAAAGATTGATTCATTAGGAAAAAGCTCCTTTCCTTTGCTGATAGTATGTTCCCCAATTGATTTTATTTAAATGACTGTAATAAAAAACCGCAAGAAAAAGATACTTCTCTTTGCGGGTGTCATCCAGACGTTTATATTTTCTTATAGATTAGCATACATTTTAAAGTGTGTAACATATCGTGTCAACATATATTACATGGTGTTTTTGATATGTTTGCGAAAGAAGGACATCTATGACTCTCTAAATGGGTCAAATTGGAGTTGCTCCTCTGCATTTATTAGTAAAGTATTTTGTATGGCCGTTCTTTTACCTTGAAGAAGCCCAAGGTTATTTTGTGTTTCGACAATAGTTCCGTGTTCTAGTGACTGATAGCTAATTCCCTCTTCCCAGTATGTGACGGTGTTATCGTGATTTGAGTTTTCTAACTCAGTCCATGCTCCATCTTTTTTGCCAAACCTTTTCGCAATCGGTTCATTTCTGCGTAAAGTGTTAAGTCGCATAATCAGTTTTATCATACTGCCTGTTAACCAATCAAAACTTATATTTTTCATCGGACTGCTTGTTACTTGGTAAATGGAAAGCTCTTCACCATTCAGGCTGACATTTGCCTTTACAGCTGAGGCATAATGAACATCACCTGACAAAATGATGCATTTTCTTAATTGATGTTTTGATAAAAAGTGAAGGAAAGAATAAAAACCGGCCAAATTGTATTTCCACGCCTCAATATCTAATTGATATTGAACAGAATCTCCAAAGTATTGAAAAGGATACACTTGTTTTCTTAAAAAGGACTCTATTACATCTACTCCGTATAAAGGTGTGGGTGATGCTATGCGAAGGATATCACCTTTTTTCCATTTGGAATCTTTAAGCAATTGCTCTAGTAATGTCCATCCCTTTTGTCCAATTAAGATGGGCGTCTTCACAGTCTCGTTTATGAGATGCAGCAGTTTTACTTTTGCTTTCGAAGAATCATATTCTCGAAGTGTACGAGTATCTAAGCAAAGAGTGAGAGGTGTTGTTGGTGCGATGAAATGCCATGAGTCAAAAGATAATAGTGTATCCTGCCATTTTTGATAGGGTTGAGATCCAATCGGATATGTTTTCACATATTGTTGCATGGTTTCAATGAAATCATCATGAAATGTATCTGGTTGATTTCCCCAACCTTGAAATGCCCAAAACGCTGTTAGGCCATTGCAAATGATATGTTTACCAAGAGACGTTTCATATACATCTTTGTTCCATTCGGCTGAGATGTTCCAATCGTCTGTAATATCGTGATCATCAAAGATCATATAGGTCGGGATATTGGCTAGCACTCTTCTTACTTTTGATGTGTTTCGGCAAAAATCGTGAAGCTCTTCCAGTTGTTCTTCATCATGATTTGTAAGGTATCCATTCTGCTCATGATGAAGTAAATTCCATATAACAGGGCTCCAGCTTAGCAGGTACATCGCTGCATACTCACCGAAAGTTATCAGATGGTTGTGTGCATGTGAGGATGTAAAGTTACATAATGTTTCAACAATCTCCTGTCTGCCTTGAACTTTGTATAAGTGGTGTAAATGTTGCTGAAGTTTAGGTTCAACTAAAGTAAGATCTTCATTTTCACCAATCATTTCGTGTACGATTAATTGAAGATAAGGGACAAGTGGGTCTGCGATGTCATCTGCATATATTTGATCTCCAAGCATAAAAAGAGAGCCGGGTCGTAAATTAAGATCAAACCGATGTTGCTGGAGGACTTGATCAGCACTCGGTAAGGCATCTTGTCCTTTTCCATGTGCTTTTCGACAGGATCCATATAAGACAGGGGACTCATTTTTTGAGTTAATATAAAAGGTTGGATAGCCTAATCCTTCATAAACAAGTGAATCTGGATGGTTTGCGGTTAATAAGTGAAAGCTGTCGAGATCATACGTTTGAGCGTCTTTTTCTAGATAAAGGTTATAGCCCAGTAGTTCTTCGACAGGAAATTTTTGTTGAGTCGGACGTACGTTGATTAAATGGACAAACAACTTTTTTCCTAAGTTTATTGTTTTTGTTTGTGAATGGACTGGAAAAAACTTATCATTTATGCCCTTTTCTGATTTGTGAATAGTCAATACCTTTGCTGTAATGGATACTTCTTCACTAGTTGCCAGCCAAATTGTCACTTGATTAGTGTCTACTCGACGAAGGATTGGACCGGATAGAATCATAGGTATTTGCACTGTTCGGAGTCACCACCATAAAAAATAGGTATTTATCCTACGTTATTCATAGTTAAGAATTTGGTGAGGAGGATAACAGGTGTTTATGTTGAAACATTTGCTTAAAAATGAATTCTTCATTAAACTCTAACTAGATATTTTACAATGGGATGGTGAAGCTGGTGACTAATAACCAAAACCAAACCTTTGATGTGATCGAGGTGTGTTTGCTGGCGGGTAAGATTATGCTCAGGAGTGGTGCAGAAACATATCGGGTGGAAGATACAATGATGAGAATTGCGGCAGCTTTTGGTATTGCAGATTCCCATAGCTATGTCACACCAACAGGGATTATTTTTTCTGTAAGCAGTAAAACACCCACACAACTAGTCAGAATTGTGGATCGTTCAACTGATTTACAAAAAGTTGCAAAGGTTAATGGGATTTCAAGGAAAATTACTAATGGAGAACTCTCTGTAGAGGAGGCGTACAAACAGCTAAAAGTAATTGAGCTTGATGCACATGCCTATCCGATTTGGGTGCAAATTGCCGCTGCTTCTATTGCGAGTGGGTGCTTTCTTATTATGTTTCAAGGAACTTGGTCGGACTTCTTACCGGCTGTTGTGGCTGGAGGTATTGGATTTTCAAGCTTGATTTATATCCATCAACTTGTTGAAATTAAATTTTTCGCAGAATTTCTGGCTTCATTACTAATCGGGCTATTATCAGTCTTTTTTGTGGTCCTTAATATAGGAGCAGAACTTGATAAAATTATCATAGGTTCCGTGATGCCTTTAGTACCGGGTTTATTAATCACAAATGCTGTTAGAGATTTAATGGCAGGCCATTTAGTGTCAGGTATATCAAAAGGTGCAGAGGCGTTTTTAACGGCATTTGCGATAGGAGCAGGTGTTGCGGTTGTCTTTTCATTTTATTAAGAAGTCTCAAATGGACCGCTTCCGTATGTTTAAGGGGGTTTTTGTTTGATTGAACAGGTGTTCACAAGCTTTGTCGCATCAGCTGCATTTGGGATTATTTTTAATGCTCCTGTAAAAGCTCTATTGCGGGCCGGGCTTGTCGGCATGATTGGTTGGATGATTTATATCGGCCTGTATGAATATTCGAATGATAGCGTGGTTTCTACGTTGATTGCCTCATTTTTTATTGCCATTATTAGTCAATTTTATGCAAAAAGGCATAAGACACCTGTTATCATTTTTAATGTTTCAGGAATCATTCCATTAGTACCGGGTGGTTTAGCATATGATGCAATGCGGCAGGTTGTAGAAAATCATTATAATGAAGCAATAGCACTTGCAGCCAAAGCCTTTATGATTTCAGGATCAATTGCCATCGGATTGGTTTTATCAGAAGTGATGAATCAAATCATTCGTAAGGTGAAAAATAGAGGGAATAAACAATCTATCAGATCTTAAATAAATTTGATCTTAAATAATTGGTAAGTCTAATGTATAATGTTTTAATTATGAATAGTGAGGTATTTAAAAAAATGAATGCATTTATAAAAAATCAAATACAACAATTTCAGGATAACAATCAAAATCGCGGACGTTTATTAGTTAGCTGTCCGGACCAACCTGGTATTGTATCTACCATTTCTAAATTCTTATTTTCACATAATGCGAATATTATTGAATCAAGTCAGTATTCGACAAATCCGGAAGGTGGTACATTTTTTATTCGGATTGAGTTTGAATGTCCAAACCTGAAGGAAAAAGCATCTGAGATGGAAAATCAATTTGGTGACATCGCGAAAGAATTTTCGATGGAATGGAAACTGACTCATGTATACAATATGAAAAAGGTGGCCATTTTTGTCTCAAAAGAGCTGCACTGTTTATTAGAGCTAATTTGGGAATGGCAAAGTGGCGACTTAATGGCAGACATTGCTATGGTTATTAGCAATCATGAGGAAGCAAGAGAAGTTGTCGAGCCTTTGAACATTCCATTCTATTATATCCCGGCAAATAAGGATATTCGTGAACAAGTGGAAGAAAAGCAGCTAGAGCTTTTAAAAGAACACAATATTGATTTGATTATTTTAGCTCGTTATATGCAAATTTTAACGCCAAAGTTTGTGTCAGCAAATCCAAATAAAATTATCAATATTCACCACTCATTCTTACCTGCTTTTATCGGGGCAAGACCATATGAACGTGCATATGGACGTGGTGTAAAATTAATTGGTGCTACATCCCATTACGTAACAAATGACCTGGACGAAGGCCCGATTATTGAACAAGATATTAGTCGTGTTGATCATCGTGACAATGTGGACAGCTTAAAGAAAATCGGACGATCTGTTGAACGAAGTGTACTGGCAAGAGCTGTTAAATGGCATTTAGAGGATCGAATTCTTGTTCATGAAAATAAAACAATTGTCTTTTAATCAATGAGAGGGGTTCGAATTTTTTCGAACCTCTTTTGTGTATAGCGAAAAAGTGGACTTTGCAAAAAAGTAGGTCAACTTTGCAAGAAAAGTTCAAGATTTGCAAAATAATCGTAAAATCTGCAAAAAAATGTCCAACTCTGCAAAAATCGCAGTTTTTTTTGCAAAATTAATCTTAAAGAAGCTTTTCGAATATGTAAATCTGATGTTTCAGAACCCGCATATTAAACTGCCATCAATTTATATAACGAACTTTTCAAAAAAGTGATACAATATGAGCAATAAAATGTAAGCGGAGGTACGTTATGAAGCGATTAAATGGCAAAACAATAGCCCTTGCAGGTCAGCGTAAATCTGAAGAGTTAAGTAAATTAGTAGAAAACTTAGGTGGGCAAGCGTTAATTCGTCCGGCGCAGGGAACTGTTTTTTTAGACGATACAAATGTAGAAAAAGAAATTCATGCCCTCATTGACGGTAACTATGAATGGCTCATCTTTACAACAGGACTTGGAACAGACAAGCTTTATCAAACAGCTGCCAGCATGGGATTAGGTGAACAATTCCTCCAAGCCTTAATAAATGCAAAAATTGCAGCAAGAGGTTACAAAACTGTCAATGTTCTTAAAAAGCTGGGGTTAACGCCAGATGTTAGGGATGATGACGGGAGTACGGCCGGTTTGGTGAGAGAATTACGTGGACATTCTTTAAAAGGATGCCGGGTGGCTCTGCAGCTTCATGGTGATCCTGCACCCCTTTTAATAGACTTTCTTGAAGAACAGCAAGCAGAATATCGGGAAATTCTTCCTTATAAGCACATCCCGCCAAAGCCGGAAGTGATGGAACAGCTTGTTCGTGAAATTCTAGCTGGAAAAATAGATGCAGTGAATTTCACAAGTACGCCGCAGGCCAGATTTTTAATGTCGTATGCAAAAGAACATGGACTAGAAAAGGAACTCTTAGAGGCATTTTCTACAAATGTGATGGCTGTTTCCGTTGGAAAAGTAACCGCACAGGCATTAAGGGAAGTTGGAATTACAAGAATGGTTGTTCCAGAGGAAGAACGTATGGGAAGTGCCATCATTGCGTTGGTCAATTATTATAAAGGACTGGAAGAGAACACAAACTAATAAATGCCTGACATCCTTTTAGGATGTCAGGCATTTTATTGTTTAAGACCGACTAACAAAGAACGGCAAAGATTCAACTCCAAGTAAGCGGGCATATGTGAATAGTTGACCTTTATGGTGAATTTCGTGGTCTTTTCCGCTTTCAAGCAGGACTAAACCAGGCATCTTCATACCGGCAAATTCAACAATTGCAGCCAGTTGATCTTCAGTTAAGGATTCCAGCTTAGATTTTGTCTGATTTGTTTGAGATTCTACTAACGCTTTTAGTTCGCTTATTGTTTCAATTTGTGATGATCCTGTTGGAGGAGTAAACTCTCCATTTTTCACAGTATCAGCAAACATTTCCATTGCACCTGAAATATGTAAGACAAGTCCTGAAAGTGACATAGCTTCTTCCCATGGTTTATAGCTAAGATGTTGATCTTCAAATGTATCAAGTAATTCATGTAGTACTTTGCGGTGTCTCATCCAGCCTGAAACTAACTCATTGATTCTTGCCATGCTTACCATCTCCCTAATAAAAGTTCAATTCAATACAATTATATCTCAAAGTTAAAGAAATAACTTTGATTATGCTTCATTGTTTCTTCTGTTGCGGCTCATATTTTAAATTGTGAATAATAATATTATTTCAGAAAAAGATCTTGCATAATTTTCATTTTTCTTTAAAATAAGAAATAATTTAATTTTTCGACAAATTTAGATAAAATGCTCTTCCTGTTAAAGGGAAGGGCATTTTTGTATAAAATACGAACATTATAAACAAAAAATATAAAAATGTTTGTATTTAGTGTTTATTTAACTAATAAGTTAGTGTATATTTGTCAGTAGATGAAAAAAACACGAAAATAGAGGTGGGTCTTACGTGAAAAAGTTAGTTATGTTTATTGCATTATTCACATTCCTGCTTGCTGGTTGTGGAGCAAATGAAACATCAAATTCAGCAGGCGATCAAAAAGAAGAAAAGGCAAAGAAAATCGCCCTTGTTCTACCGGAAAAAATCGGGGTGAATCCTTTCTTCCAGCAAATGGACGATGGCGCTAAGGAAGCTGCTGAGGAATTTGGCTTTGAGCTTAAAACAATTGAATCAACAGACCATTCTGCAATCGAAGAAAACTTACGAGTAGCAGTTGCAGAAGGCTATGACTTAATTATTACGTCTTCTTTTGAATCAGAGGATGCGTTAAAGAAAGTGGCAGGAGAAAATCCTGATCAACAATTTGCGATTATCGATACAACGGTTGATTTACCAAATGTACGCAGCGTAAATTTTAGAGAGCATGAAGCAGCTTACCTTTTAGGTGCAGCAGCTGGTCTGTCAACAAAAACAAATACAGTTGGTATGGTAGCTGCAATGGATATTCCGCTTTTGAAAAAATGGACAGTTGCCTTTGAAGAGGGCCTAAAAGCAACAAATCCTGATGCAGAATACGTTGTGAACTATGTAGGGAGCTTTGATGACCCTGCAAAAGCAAAAGAGCTTGCTTTATTGCAAGCATCAAAAGGTGCAGATTTTATCGCTGGTGCCGCAGCTGTTGGCGACCTTGGTGTATTTGAAGCTGCAGAAGAAAAAGGGTTCTATACAGCTGGACAAGATATTGACCGTACAGAGCTGGACCCGGAGCACATCGTTCTTTCTCAGTTAAAAGGAACAGATGCAGTAGCTTACGAAACAATCAAGGCTTTTTCTGAAGGTACGTATGAGCCGGGTGTTGTTGCTTACGGCTTAAAAGAAGAAGGTGTTGGGTTAACATATGTTACACATGAGAGTGAAACACCATTAAGTGACTTTGTCGGACAAGAAGTCATTGATCAAGTAACAGCAATAAAAGAAGATATTGTCAGTGGAAAGCTGGAAGTTAAAAATCCTTTAGAAAACTAAATAGAATAGACATCCGAAACCGACTACAAACTTTTGCAGTCGGTTTCCCAATGCTTATCGGAGGGAGGCTGAAAAATGACGACACGGTTAGAAATGCAAAATATGACGAAGATGTACGGAAGCTTTATTGCAAATGATTCCATTTCACTTTCGCTTAAAGCTGGGGAGGTCCATGCAGTAGTTGGTGAAAATGGAGCTGGAAAAACAACTCTAATGAGAATGCTGTACGGAATGGAGCAGCCAACCTCAGGTGAAATTTTTATAGATGGCAAGCGTGTGACATTTACCAATCCAAATGATGCAATCAAAAATCGAATTGGTATGGTGCATCAGCATTTTATGTTGTTTCCTGATTTTACGGCAGCAGAAAATATTGTGATTGGTCATGAACCGAAGAAGGCAGGATTTTTTAATCGGAAAAAAGCAACCGAGCTGGTTCAAGAACTAGTAGAAACATATCAGATTCCAGTTAGGCCGAACGCGAAAACAGCTAATTGCTCGATTGGAGAGCAGCAGCGCATTGAAATCTTAAAAGTTCTGTATCAGGGTGCGGATATCATTATTTTAGATGAGCCTTCTGCAGTGCTGACTCCTATTGAAGTTAAAGGTCTGTTAAAAACAATCCGCCAACTGGCTGATCAAGGAAAAAGCATTATCCTTATCACACATAAGCTTCGTGAAGTAATGGAAGTTGCCGATTCAATAACCGTTCTTCGTAACGGAAGAGTCACAGGGAATGTGACAAAAGAACAAACATCTGTTGATGAGCTTGCAAAGTTAATGGTAGGGCGTGAGCTCCATGATTTAACTGAACGTGTGCAAATGAATGGGGAACCAATTCTTGAAATAAAAAATGTCACGGTACAGGAAAAGGACAACAAGCCTTTGTTAGATGATATATCTCTGACTGTGAAGCGCGGGGAAATCGTTGGAATTGCCGGTGTTTCAGGAAACGGTCAATCTGAGCTTCTCCAAGTGATATCCGGTTTACGATCAGTGAAAAAGGGAGCCATTCATATAGACGGAAAGGATATGACAAATCAATCGGTTCTTTCAATTCGCGATGCAGGGTTGTCTCATATTCCGGAGGACCGTTATTTATGGGGAGCAGCGAAACAAGCGACTGTTGAAGAAACAGGTTTGATGGGTTATCACAAAAAACCTAAATATCGATCTTATTCCTTTTTAAGAAAGACTCCATTCCGAAAGCTGGTTAACAGCTGGATTGAGAAGTTTGAAATCAAAGCAGGCTCGCTTGAGGAAAAGGCAGGAAATTTATCAGGCGGTAATCTGCAAAAGCTTATCGTTGCAAGAGAGCTTGGTCAGGAAACACCAATTTTAATTGCAGCAGAACCAACTCGTGGAGTGGATATTGGTGCGATGGAGTATATTCATGAAGCACTTATTGAAAAGCGAAATAAAGGAGAAGCTGTTCTGCTCGTCTCTTCAGAATTAAGTGAAATCATGGCTTTATCTGATCGTATTCTCGTCATGTATGAAGGAGAAATTGCCGGGGAAATGGATCGTCAGAACGCAACAGAAGAAGCAATCAGTGTTTTAATGGCAGGAGGAAATCATCATGAAAGTAAAAACTAGTCTCATACCATTGCTTCGCCCGTTACTTCAGCCGTTCATTGCCATTCTTATCGGATTAATAACAGGAGCCATTGCCATCAGCATTGCTGGTGAGCCTGTACTAGATTCATATAAAGAGATGTGGAACGGTGCTTTTGGTAACTTTTATTTCCTTACATCAACATTGGCAAGAGCAACTCCAATTATGTTGATTGGATTAGGTGTTGCCCTGGCATTCCGTGCAGGGGTATTTAATCTTGGAGCTGAGGGACAAATGGTACTCGGGGCTGTCAGTGCCGCTCTTGCAGGTGTCTACTTTCCTGGCAGTGGAATTGGAAAAATGATTCTTGTTTTACTTGTTGGAATTATTGCTGGCGGACTATGGTCATTGTTTGCCGGCTGGCTTGAAGCTAAATTTAAAGTTCAGCTATTAATTTCCACCTTGCTTTTAAACTATATAGCTGTGTTATTTGCAAGCTACTTAGTTTCAGACCCATTCCAAGACAAAACAGGTTCAGCGGCACTTGCACAAACGGCCATGCTTGAACAAAGTGTTTGGCTGCCGAAGTTGTTTCAAGGGATGAGTGTTCATTGGGGGTTTGTTATTGCGGTTGCAGCTGCTCTTATCATGTATATCATCTTTAAGACAACTTCTGCTGGATATGAAGTAAAAATGCTTGGATTTAACCCGTTTTTCGCTTCATACGGCGGTGTGAACAAAATCAAGGTGATGCTGACGAGTATGTTTATCAGTGGAGCATTATCAGGTCTTGCCGGTACGGTAGAGGTATTGGGAACACAGTACCGCTTTGTAGATGGTGCACTAACAGGACCTGGATTAGCGTGGACGGGTTTAATGGCAACGCTTCTGGCAAACTCCCATCCTATTGGTACGGCGGTTACCTCAATCTTTTTGGCTGCTCTTGAAACAGGGGCGATGGGATTGGAGCGAAATACACAGGTTCCCCTTGAGGTTTCCAGTATTATTCAATCGGTTCTAATCTTATTTATATCTGCAAAAATCACGTTGAAGTGGTGGAAACGAAAATCGAAAGCGGGTGGCTCAAATGGAACTATTTGATTTAACACTAGTAAGCTCGACCATTCGCATGGTAACACCCATTCTCCTTGCTGCATTAGGTGGAGCATTATGTGCACGTGTAGGATTATTCAATGTTGGGCTGGAAGGGTTAATCTTAATCGGTGCCTTCTCGGCTATCGTAGGAAATCATGTAACAGGTAGTGTGTTTCTGGCTGTCGTATTTGCAGCGTTCATGTCATTGTTGTTTTCAATGCTTTTTGCTTTTATGACGATCAATCTGAAAGCAAATGATATCGTTGTCGGTGTAGCCATAAACTTCTTAGCCCTTGGTTTAACCACCTTTTCTCTTCGGACAATATTCGATGTGAAAGGTGCTTATTATGATAAAAACATGCAGGGACTTCCGAAATGGGATATCCCGGTTATTGAGGATATTCCAGTCATTGGTTCCTTATTTTCAGGACATTCTCCACTCGTCTATTTATCATTTTTAATTGCCATCTTGTTATATATTTTCTTATATAGAACGGTAACGGGTTTTCGGGTATTATCTGTTGGGATGAACCCTGTAGCAGCGAGGAGTTTAGGGCTGAAAGTAGGCTCACTTCAATATATGGCTATCGCTTTGTCCGGTATTTTATGCGGACTAGCGGGTGCCCAGCTTTCATTGGGACAAGTGACAATGTTTACTGAAGGTATGACAGCAGGGCGCGGATTTATTGCACTTGTAGCGACAATGCTAGGTCAATCACACCCAATTGGAATTATTGGCTCCAGTTTATTATTCGGATTCATGGATGCGATGAGCATAAGACTTCAAGGTTTTTCTTTACCAACCCAATTTACACAAATGCTTCCGTATGCCATCACAATCATTGCTATGTTTCTATTGAGAGATCGTGGAATGGGATCACAACAAGGTAACCAACAGAGCGGAAGATAGATAGAAAGGAAGGGTAATATGAAAAAAGCAGATCGAATTAAACGAATGAAAGTACCGGCGGTTGACCCAAAACTAGCAAAGCGTCTTCCGCCTGGTCAGGTGCTAACCGAGCGTTTTCCAATACTGCACGAAGGAGAAGTACCTACCTATGACATGGCTAAATGGACACTTCGAATCTTTGGAGCGGTTAATAAAGAAGTGACTCTTTCGTATGACGATATCATGAAGATGAAGCAATCATCGGTTACAAGTGACATCCACTGTGTGACAAGATGGTCCCGTTTTGATAACACTTTTACAGGTGTGAAATTTCAAGATTTCATGAAGGAATTGGGTCTTGAAGCAAAAGGGAAATATGTCATGCTGCATGCAGATCAAGATTATACGGCAAACTTAGCTTTATCAGATCTTGACCGGGATGACGTCCTGCTTGCCCATTCGTTTGAAAATGAACCGTTAACGGATAAACATGGTTGGCCGTTGCGCCTCGTTGTTCCACATCTTTATTTCTGGAAAAGTGTGAAGTGGATTAGAGGAATTGAATTTATCGATGAAAACCAACCAGGATTCTGGGAGCAAAATGGCTTCCATATAAACGGTGACCCGTTCAAAGAGGAGAGATTTTCCGGTGAAGATTTACCGATTCCCGAGGATGAATGGGAGAGAAAAGATTATGACTGATATGCTTCCTAATTTAAAAATAAATCCTGAGGAATTACCAAAAAGAATCATCGTTTGTGGTGATCCCGGACGTGCGGAACAAATGGCTGGTTTACTAGATAATGGACAGCCTCTTGCAAAAAATCGCGAGTATCACAGTTATAAAGGCAGCTGGAATGGTGTTGAAGTGGCGGTTGTGAGTCATGGTGTTGGTTCACCGGGAGCGGCAGTTTGTTTTGAAGAATTAATAAAAGGCGGAGCGGAAGTTCTCATTCGTGTTGGAACAGCAGGATCTTACCAAAAAGACATTCAGCCGGGACATCTGGTGATCAGCACAGCAGCAGTCAGAATGGATGGCTTAACACGTCAGCTAGTGCCTGAGGGGTTCCCTGCTATTGCAAACCGTCAGATTGTGGATAAACTAGTTAAGGCTGCATCATCAAGGCTACAACAGGCTCATGAAGGAATCACATTAACATTGGATGTGTTTTACACAGGGGTTGTTCCTTTTCCACATGAGCTGTACAAACAAGCCGGTGTATTAGCAGTAGAAATGGAAAATTCAGCATTATTTACAATCGGAGCGATTCGTGGAGTGAAAACGGGGGCAATCTTAGCTATCGATGGATTTGCAGATGCGGATTTGAGTAATGAATATAACCCTCATACTGGTGTCGTTACAAAGGCAATTGAGCAGGAAGCGCTTGTTGCGTTGGATGCATTGGTGGCTGGAGAGTGAAGGGAAGAGTGTGATCAATTAGAGTTCACACTCTTTTTCTATGGTAGTAAAGCAAATAAATTTTGTTAGCGCTTCATTTGTATTATAATAAAGCTTGTCAAAAAGAGTGGAAATCGATTTCTTAAAAGGGATGGTGGAGAAAAAATGAAATATCGTCAACTTGGTGATACAGCTCTAAACATAAGTGAGCTCAGTTTTGGAACTTGGGCTATTGGAGGCTCATGGGGAAAATCAGATGATGAGGAAGCGCTAAAAGGGCTTGAACGCGCAATGGATGTCGGTGTTAATTTCTTTGATACAGCGGATGTATATGGAGATGGCCATAGTGAAGAGCTTTTGGCAAAGGCAACAAAGGGAAAAGAAGATAAAATCCATATCGCGACAAAGTTTTGCCGTGCAGGAGATATTTTCGACCCGGAAACATATTCTGAAAAAGCAGTGACAGAGTACTGTGAAGCTAGTTTGAAAAGACTTCAACGCGACACAATTGATCTATATCAAATTCATTGCCCACCAATGGAAATTCTTAAAAATGGACAAGTTTTTGAAGTGCTCGATAAGCTTCAGCAACAGGGGAAAATCCGCCATTATGGAGTAAGTGTTGAAACAGTGGAAGAAGGTCTATTCTGCTTAGAGCAATCTAATGTGAAAGCACTGCAGGTTATTTTTAATATTTTCCGCCAAAAGGCAATTCCAGAATTGCTTCCGCAGGCAAAAGCAAAAGGCGTCGGCTTATTGGCACGTGTTCCTTTAGCAAGTGGGCTGCTAACAGGCAAGTTCACAACAAATGCTACATTTGAAGCTGATGATCATCGCAACTTTAACAAAGATGGTGAGGCATTTAATGTTGGTGAAACATTTGCAGGTGTTGAATTCTCAAAAGGAGTGGAGCTAAGTCAAAAGCTTAACTGGATCGCTGAAGGTCGTGGAAATATGGCACGAGCGGCCCTTCGCTGGATTTTAGATCATGAGGAGATTACAACAGTTATTCCAGGTTTCAAAACAGTAAAACAAGTTGAGGATAACTTACAAGCGACTGAAGCACCTTCTTTTAGTGAAACAGAGCTGAAGAGATTAACTGATTTCTATGCAGAAGAGATACATCCGAATATTCGAGGGGTGTACTAGAATAATAGAAAAAAGGATAGAAGCTCTTCTATCCTTTTTTTGGTGTGTCCTGATGGTTTGGGCGGTGCGAAATTTGGCGAATGCAAGTATTTAGGGAAATGTTGCAAAAAAACTAATTATTTGCAAAAAAAATTGTGTAGCTGCAAAAAATATATGAAAGTTACAAAATTACACTGTATAGTTGCAAAAATCGGGTCAAGGCCATAAGTAGAAGCTTCATTTTCCAAAAAAACTGCCTACCAACAGTGGTAAGCAGTTTTACAACTATCTTATAAGCTCGATTCCTTCATTTCCATTGCTGAAGGAGAAGCCTTCTTCCGATTTTGTACATATTTGTACATAAACACGACTGAAATTAAAAACAAACCGGCTAATAAATAAAGAGTTTGATAGCCTAATTGAGCGGCAACGATTCCTAGTACAAAAGATCCGGCAGCAATACCTGAATCGAATAGGGTAAAGAATGTGGCGGTTGCATGTGCACTTCTATGATGTTCGGTTGATTGTACCGCGAGCGTTTGGAAGCAAGGGACAATGGTTCCGTATCCCAATCCGATGAAGGCACCGGCTAAAAGGAACATAAAAGTATTATGAGAAATACTTAATAATAGAAGTCCGACTATAAAAAAGGCGATTGCCGGATAGATGACGATATTTGGTCCTTTTGTATCAAATAAACGACCACTAAAAGGTCTGGACGCAATCATCACAACAGCAAAGACAACAAAGAAATAGCTCGCTGCATCTAACAGCTCTAATTCATTGGCATACATTGAAATAAACGATAAAACACTTGAATATGCAAAAGCAACTAAGCTTCCTACCAAGGCAATCGGCAGTGCCTTTCCATCTAATAGATCCTGTACCTGAAGACGTTTCTTTTCGACCGGTGCCGTTCTGGTTACTTCATATACTTTACTAAAAGCTGTAAACAATACACCGACTGTAATTAAAAATGCGAGAACAAAGAAAAGAGTTGTAAACGATGTGAATTGTAAAAGAGTAAGAGCAAGAAAGGGTCCGCAAACAACGGCGAAGTTCGTTGACATGACAAAATAACCAAGTCCTTCACCACGTCTTTTTACAGGTACCATATCAGCAGCTATAGACCCGGTAGCAGTTGTGGCAATGCTGAACCAAATGCCATGAACAAAACGTAAGATTAGAAGAAATGCATAATTGTCGATCCATAAATACATAAAAGAGCATACTGTAAAGAGAATCATACTAATCATTAACATACGTTTTTTGCCGAAATCCTGGAGAAGTTTTCCGGAAAAAGGACGAACAAAAATAGCAGATAATAAGAAAATCGTGACAATGAGTCCTCCATCAACACTTGAACGGCCTAAATCATTCACAACGTATATCGGTAATGACGTGAGTAATCCGTAAAATGCCAGAAATATAAAGAAGTTACTGAGAAAAATGCTGATAAAGCCTTTTGTCCATATTGGTTGTTTTTCAGTTTGATTCATATGTTTCATTCCACCTAACTTTCATTTGATTTGCCAAGTTTTTTCAAGAGAGTATATAAAAGCTCTTGTTCATCATCTTTTAAGTTGGCAACCATCGTTTGTTCGAAGTTCTTTACATCTTGCTCAACCTCAGGGAGAAGATCGAGTGCCTTTTCTGTAAGAGAAACAAGTCTTTCCCTCTTGTCACTTCCGGGTGTCCGTTTTACCCATCCGCTTTCCTCTAATTTAACTAGTGTTCTTGTAATAGTTGGTGCTTCAACATTTAAATAACGCCAAATATCACTTTGTGTCATTGGACCGTTTGATTTTAAACAATAAAGAATGGACCATTGTGAGCTGTATAGTCCATGTTTTTGTAAGTATTCATTTACTTCCTTTGTCATATGTCTTGTTTGTTGATAGAGCATATGGAAGAGTTTATTTGTTTCGATCAACGTTATCACCTCAATTTATTTACCTAGGTAAGTAATGATTGAAATATTTACTTAGGTAAATATCCAACTATACTAGGATACCAGAAATATTCATTTTGTAAAGAGGAAGGTAAAAAACTCCAGCCACAGTGTGACTGGAGTCATGTAAAAAGAAGCTAGATTTTTACCGTATCTTCTTTCATCTTCCAAGCCTTCTTCCATGAATGACTTACTAAGAGCAGAATTGAAAATGCCACCAATGCAACGATTGAAAATGTGATGAATCCAGAAGCATATGAACCTGTCATTTCTTTCATTGTACCTAAGATATTTGGTAAGAAGAAACCGCCAATCCCGCCAGCTGCTCCGACAATTCCTGTGATCATCCCGATTTCCTTTTGAAAACGTTGTGGCACCAGTTGGAATACAGCACCATTTCCCATACCCAGGCACATCATTCCAACGAAAAGTAATGCTGTGATGGCAAATAACGGAGGTAATTGACTAACCCCAAGCATACACACTGCAACACCGATAAATAGAAAAGAAAGTACCTTTACTCCACCAACTTTATCTGAGATAAACCCTCCAACCGGACGGAAGAAGCTTCCGGCTGCTACACATAAAGTCACGAAATCCCCGGCTTGAACAGATGATAAATTGTATTCATCAACAAAGAACATACTTAGAAAGCTTGATAACCCGACAAATCCACCGAAAGTTACACTATATAAAATACAGAAAAACCAAGTATCTCTATGTGCAAAAACTTTAAAGTAATTCGCAAGCGGCTGTGGTGCAGGTTGTGAAGGTGCATCTTTCGCTAAAATAATAAAAATAATAAACGTAATAAGTAATGGAATAAGAGCAAATCCCATTGTAATATGCCACCCAAACTGTTCAGCTAAACGTGGACCGAATAGAGTCGCAATAAGTGTACCACTATTTCCAGCTCCTGCTATTCCCATTGCCAAACCTTGAAGATGTGGAGGATACCATCTACTCGCCATCGGCAGAGCAACAGCAAAACTTGCACCTGCTACCCCCAATAAAATTCCGATCATATATAGTTCAGGTAAGGTTGTTCCTGCAAATAGGCCCCAAAGAAGCGGGATAGTTGTAATCGACATACCTAAAATGGCTGTTCGTTTAGGACCAAATCGATCGGTTAAAATCCCCAGCACGATCCGGAAAAATGAGCCTGCAAGAATTGGGGTGGCAACAATTAACCCTTTTTGTGAGGGTGATAAGCCGAATTCCTGTGTAATAAACACTCCTAGAGCTCCAAGCATTACCCAGATCATAAAGCTTACATCAAAATACAAAAAAGAGGAAAAAAGTGTCTTTGGATGACCGCTGGTTTTTAAATCAGATAGTTTCATTGTGAATCTCCTTTCATTTTCCATTCCTGAATAAAGATTTTCTCATTTTCTGTCTTGTTGTATGTCGCTTATTATAGGGGTCGAAAAAGGAGTAGAAAAGATACTTGTAAGGAAATGTAACGTGAAAATATGACCAATATAAAAGTGAAGGAAACGAAAAAAAGTATATAAGAAGAAACTGAGAATTCTTGTTAGCTTATCTAACAAGAATAATTTTCTGTGAACTAATATATGAAATAATGGATTTATTAAAAAAGTCTGACCATTTGTGAAGGTGTCTAGCGCAAGCGTCTAGCTCCGAGCACAGTACGTGCGAAGTGATCAAGGGCTTGCGCTTTTCGTAAGGAGGGTTAACATGAAGCAAAGATTGGTAGTAATCGGGAATGGAATGGCAGGAGTCCGATGTGTGGAGGAAATTTTAAAACAAAATAAATATCAATTTGACATAACGATTATTGGAAGTGAGCCTCATGTCAACTATAATCGAATTCTCTTATCATCTGTGTTACAGGGTGAGATGACATTTCCGGAAATAACAATGAACAATATCGAGTGGTACCAAAAATACCAGATCACATTATACTCAGGTGAAACAGTAACGAAAATAGATACGAAGCTCAAAAAAATCACAACAGATAAAAACCGTATCATTCCGTTTGATAAATTAATTTTTGCAACAGGTTCCTCACCGTTTGTTCTACCTCTTCCTGGAGTTGAAAAACCGGGAGTAGTCACATTCCGGACTATTGAAGATTGTGAAGCAATACTTGAAGGTGCTAAGAGGTTCAAAAAGGCAATTGTCATTGGTGGCGGAGTATTAGGGCTTGAGGCAGCTAGAGGATTGTTGAATCTGGGATTGGATGTAAAGGTTGTGCACAATACCGACTATCTCATGCAACGTCAGCTGGATGCCAAAGCATCAAGTATGCTTCAAAAGGAGTTAGAACAACAAGGGATCGGTTTCCTTTTAGGAAAAGTGACAAAGGAAATTAGTGGAAACGATCGGGTCGAGGAAGTTGAATTTACAGATGGTACAAAGGTAGAAGCAGACCTCGTCGTCATGTCGGTTGGTGTTGTTCCTAATACCAGCTTAGCTAAGGAATCGGGTCTCACTACAAATAGAGGGATTGTGGTTAATGATTTCATGGAAACAAGTATTCCTGATATATATGCAGTTGGGGAATGTGTTGAACACAATGGCGTTGTATACGGTCTTGTAAAACCTCTTTATGAACAAGGAAAAGTTCTGGCTAAGTTTATTTGTAATAAACCGGTTGATGGATACAAAGGTTCTGTATTATCAACTAGTTTAAAAGTGCCGGGGGTTGACCTTTTTTCTGTAGGTGATTTTGAAGAGGATGAAGCAACCAAAACCTTAACAATTTTAAATGAAGTGGAAGATACCTATAAAAAGATAGTGCTTCAAGGAGATATTATTGTCGGTGCAATACTGTATGGAGAAACAGGCCAGCAATCGAAAGTGCTAGACATGATTGTTAAAAGAAAGCATGTAAGTGATGAGGACAAACGCAGCCTTCTCCACTCAACAGACAATGGAGCATCAACAGTCAAATCAATGAAACGATCTGAAATCATCTGTAACTGTAATGGTGTAACAAAAGGAGCCATTATGGAAGCTGTCCAACAGCAGGGGTTAACAACGGTTAAAGAAGTGAAACAATGCACAAAGGCATCAAGCTCATGTGGCGGTTGTAAGTTACTTTTAACAGACCTGGTTGATTATATTCATAGTGATGAATGTAATGAATTTATCGAGCATAAGTCACTTTGCTCATGTACGGATCTTACGGAAGATGAAGTTGTGTTACAAATTCAACAACAAAATCTAGCGTCACTTCAAGAAGTTTTTGTTGAGCTTGAGTGGCGCTCGATGGAAGGGTGCTCAAGCTGTGTTCCGGCCATCCGCTATTATTTATCGATGATTTATCCTGAACGTGAGGGAATCAGCCAAGCTGTAAACCCATTTGAAGATGTAAAGGTAAAAAGGCTGAGTGATGGGACGTATTCAATCACACCACAGCTCTTAGGAGGGAAAGTAACATCTGATGAGTTAAAAAAACTGGCAAATATGATGGATAAATACAAAATAGCAGACATCGGAATTACACCTGAACAAAGAATCCAATTGAAAGGAATTAAAGAGGAAAGCATTCATGCTATATGCTCTGAACTTAGACTAAGTTCTACGGCAGCAAACACGGTACGCCATATGAACACATATTTTAGTGAACAAGAATGTATGTGTCATACAGACGACCGTTCTCTTAATTTGTCAATTGAATTGGAAAAAGAGCTTGAATTTTTGTTAACACCGCACAAGCTGGTCATCAGTGTGTCGGGATGCAAGCATAAAGAAGTAGATATGAGAACAAAGGATATTTGTGTAATAGGTGACGGGCTAGGCTGGGAAATTTATGTGGGAGGAAGTTTATCTCCTACTTTAAAACAGGGAGAGCTTTTCACAGTAGCTGCTCATGAGTTGATGGCAAAGCAAATGATTTGCGGACTCATTCAATATTACAGAGAAACAGCCAACTATTTAGAACAACTGGGAGATTGGGTTGAGCGTGTAGGGATGATTCATATTCGTGAAGTTTTATTTGAGGATACATTATGCGAACAACTCGTTCAGCGGTTGGAAGCAGAGCTCCAATCGTATGCTGAGAAGTCATGATCAATAAGATTAATAGTATAAGAGGTGGTTACCTTGACTGATCTGTTATTAAAATATTTCCGAACGAAGCAACAAGAAGTTCAATCGGAGAAAGTCTATGATACACAATGTCCATTTTGCAGTATGCAGTGCAAAATGCAGTTAATCGAACAATCTGTTGTCTCAAGGAAAACCTATAAAACAATAGGAAAAGACAACCCGACATCACAAGGACGTTTATGTATTAAAGGAATGAATGCTCATCAGCACCCTTTCCATCAAGATCGTGTTCTACATCCATTGTTGAAAGTAGATGGAGAGTTTGTGCGAATTTCATGGGAAGAAGCCCTGCTATATATCAAGAAACAAGTGGAAGAAATACAAGCAGTCGATGGGCATGAGGCATTATCAATCTATGGAAGTGCATCAATTACTAATGAAGAAGCATATATACTTGGAAAGTTTGCCAGAGTGGGCTTAAAGACTCCCTACATTGATTATAATGGCCGCTTGTGTATGTCTGCGGCAGCTACTGCGGCAAATCAGACGTTTGGTTTGGATCGCGGGCTGACAAACTCGTTAAAGGAAATCCCTTCCACAAGAGTCATCATATTAGCGGGAACAAATATTGCGGAGTGTCAGCCAACGATCATGCCTTACTTTGAAAAAGCGAAGGAAAATGGTGCATACATCATTGCGATCGATCCAAGGGAAACTCCAACAACACAATTAGCTGATCTGCATTTGAAGGTGAAACCGGGTATGGATGCAGCTTTGGCGAACGGTTTTTTAAAAGTTATTATTGACGAAAACTTAGTGGATGAAGATTTTGTTAGTGAACGTTCAACAGGATTTGAAGAAGTTAGAAACTATGTTCAATCATTGTCATTGGATGGGATTTCAGACCTCACAGGTGTTCCAATCGAGCAAATAAGAACAGCTGCAACAAAATTTGCGTCCGAAGAATCTGGAATGCTTTTCACAGCCAGGGGGGTTGAGCAGCAAATAGACGGAACGGTTGCCGTAAGGAATTTTCTAAATTTTGTTATCGCAACAGGAAAAATTGGGAAACCCTATTCAGGCTACGGAGCTATAACAGGACAAGGAAATGGACAAGGAGCAAGGGAGCATGGGCAGAAAGCTGATCAATTGCCGGGATACCGATTGATTGAAAATGAAGAGCATCGGGCATATGTTGCAAAAGTATGGGGAATTGACAAAAATGAGCTTCCGAGAAAAGGTGTCTCTGCTTACGAAATGTTTCAAAAAATAAATGATGGAGAGATCACAGGCATGTTTCTTGTCTGTTCAAATCCTGTTGTTTCCAACCCGAATGCAACCTTTGTGAAAGAAGCTCTTAAGAAATTAAAGTTTTTAGTAGCAGTCGATCTATTTGTTTCTGAAACAGCCAAGCTTGCTGATTTAATATTACCGGCATCTTCGTATCTAGAAGATGAAGGGACAATGACAAATATAGAGGGGCGCGTCACAATGCGTGAAGCGAGCCGTCCTTGTCCCGGCGAGGCGAAGAATGATTGGCAAATTATTTGTGAGATTGCAAAAGCATTAGGAAAAGAAAAATATTTTCCTTATCAAAAGGCAGAAGATATTTTTAATGAATTAAGGGAGGCAAGTAGGGGCGGCATCGCCGATTACTACGGCATTACTTATGATCGCATTAGAAAGGAGCAGGGGATTCTTTGGCCATGTCCAGAGGTGAATCATCAAGGAACAGAAAGACTTTTTGAACATTCATTTGCAACACCGAATGGAAAAGCTAATTTGATTCCTGTGTCAAACACTTCTGAAATACCGAAAGAAAAGCCTTGTAGTAATTATCCGTTGTACTTAACAACCGGCAGAATCATGTCACATTATTTAACGGGAGTGCAAACACGTAAAAGCTCAGCACTTGCTGCCAGAAATTTTGAATCTTACCTAGAAATTCACCCGGAAACAGCTAAAAAATACGAAATTGAACCAAATAGCCTTGTCACTGTTGCCTCGAAGCGGGGAAAAATTACCGTAAGAAGTAAAATATCTGAAAAAATCAGACAAGATACGGTATTCGTACCTTTTCACTGGGCAGAAGATCAAAATGTAAACATGCTAGTAGGAGAGGACCTGGATCCAACCTGCAAAATGCCCGGGTTCAAAGTAAGTACAGTGAATATTAGACAAATATAGATGTTTTTTTAAGGAAGTCGGTTTATAGCTGATTTCCTTTTTTTAGATGAATTGATCATTAGCTTTGGTGTCTGGCTCCAGCGCCTAGTCTCAGAATCGCAAAGGACGTGCAATTGCAGTAATTACGAGAGGACGTCGAGTCTGTCTGCCTCGGGGGTCTAGTCAATTTAGAATGGAAGGTAGAGAACGCCTTCTATTCTACATCGTCTTATTTGCATTAGGCTGATCAAGGCGCTTTCGCTTTTCTTATTGTGTGAATATTTATAATAAACTATGTTAGAAAACCTAACATGTATATAAAATATTTCATTTAACCGTGATATAGTGAAAGAAACTTTCCAAGGGGAGGCAATTTTCTTGAATAAAAAGAAGCTTGTATTAATAGGAAACGGTATGGCCGGAGTAAGAGCTGTTGAAGAAATTTTAAAAATTTCAAAGGATGCTTTCGATATTACCATTTTTGGGACGGAACCACATCCAAATTACAATAGAATTCTTTTATCAAAAGTTCTGCAAGGTGATACAGAGGTAAAAGACATCACCCTGAATGATTGGGACTGGTATGAGGAAAACAAGATTACCCTGTTTACAGGCGAGACTGTCACAAAAATTGATTCAGATATGAAGGTTGTTCGTTCGGATAAGGGAAGAATCGTACCTTATGATGAAGTAATCATTGCAACAGGGTCTGTTCCATTCATCCTGCCTCTGCCCGGTGCAGATAAGGAAGGTGTTACGGCTTTTCGTGATATAAAAGATACTGATATCATGCTTGAAGCATCAAAAAAGTACAAAAAAGCAGCAGTTATTGGTGGTGGATTACTGGGATTAGAAGCGGCACGCGGCCTTCTAAACTTAGGAATGGATGTTTCGGTTATCCATATTGCGCCAACCTTAATGGAACGTCAATTAGATGAAACAGCAGGTAAGCTTCTTCAAAAAGAGCTAGAAAAACAAGGAATGAAATTTTTGTTAGAAGCAAGTACTGCCGAGATATATGGAGAAGATCGTGTAGAAGGATTGAAGTTTAAGGATGGAAGTCACCTTGAGGCAGATTTAGTAGTAATGGCAGTAGGTATTAAGCCGAATATTTCACTAGCTGTTGAAAGCGGCCTTGATGTAAATAGAGGAATTATTGTAAATGACTTTTTACAAACAAATATCCCAAATGTGTACGCTGTTGGGGAATGTGCAGAACATAACGGAATTCCATACGGTCTGGTAGCACCTCTATATGAACAAGGAATGGTATTAGCTAAGCATATTTGCGGTGTGGCAACTGACGGGTATAAAGGTTCTGTTTTATCAACTCAATTAAAGGTATCCGGAGTCGAGGTATTTTCAGCCGGTGACTTTATGGAGGGAGACGACAAAAAGTCCCTGAAGATCTTTGATGAACAAGATGGAATCTACAAAAAAATAGTATTAAGAGGAAATAAAATTGTTGGAGCTGTTTTATTCGGTGATAGTAAAGAGGGAAGTCGCTTATTCTCCATGATTAAGAAGGAAGCAGATATTTCAGATACAGAAAAAATCACCATTCTTCAGCCGATTGGAGAAGAAACAGGTGAAAGCTTAGTTGCATCAATGCCTGATGATGAAATAATTTGCGGATGTAACGGGGTATCTAAAGGAACAATCGTTCAAGCGATCAAAGAACAGGGCTGTACAACAGTTGATGCAATTAAGGGTTGCACAAGTGCTTCCCGTTCCTGTGGAGGATGTAAGCCATTAGTTGCCGATGTTCTTCAATTTACACTTGGTTCAGATTTTGATGCATCCTCACAAAAAGAAGCGATCTGCGGCTGTACAACATTATCTCGCGATGAAGTGGTAGAAGAAATTCGTGCCAAAGGATTAAAGCATATTAAGGAAGTTATGAATGTACTCAATTGGGAATCAGAAGGATGTTCAAAATGCCGTCCGGCTCTTAACTACTACTTAGCAATGGTTAACCCAATTGGATATGAAGATGAAAGAGAGTCCCGATTTGTTAATGAAAGAATGCATGCCAATATTCAAAAGGATGGAACTTACTCAGTTGTTCCGAGAATGTATGGCGGTGTAACGAATGCCAGTGAATTGCGTCGAATTGCTGATGTTGTAGAAAAGTATGAAATTCCATTAGTAAAAGTAACGGGTGGACAGCGTATTGACTTATTTGGAGTGAAAAAGGATGATCTACCGAGAGTATGGCAGGATTTAGATATGAATTCGGGTTATGCATACGGAAAATCATTACGTACGGTAAAAACATGTGTTGGAGAAACTTTCTGTCGCTTCGGTACACAGGATTCAATGGGCTTGGGTATTCGTCTTGAAAAGAAATTTGAAGGTCTGCAAACACCGCATAAAGTCAAAATGGCTGTCTCCGCTTGTCCGAGAAGCTGTGCAGAATCAGGCTTTAAGGATATTGGATTTATCGGAATTGATGGTGGCTGGGAGCTTTACGTCGGCGGTAATGGTGGTACACACGTACGTGGAGGAGATTTACTATACAAAGTTAAAACCGATGACGAAGCAATGGAGATCACAGGTGCTTATCTGCAATACTACCGTGAAACAGCTACCTACCTAGAACGTACATCTGCATGGATCGAACGCGTCGGCTTAGCACATGTCCAATCTGTATTGGATGATAAACAAAAACGCATCGAATTAAACGCCCGCATGGATGAAACCTTGTCTGTTTATAAAGATCCGTGGAAAGAGATTATTGAAGATAAGAAAACAACAAAAGAACTATTTGAGACGGTGGAGATGGTTTAAGTAGAACTTAATTTTCTTTTAATTGAAATTCTTCTTTCGTAAAGATTTTTGCTCTAGAATATTATTTTTAACTCTGTAGTGGAATGGAGCGCAAGACACTCGACTCCTGCGGGAAGTGAGGGAAGGCTGAGACCCCGCAGGCGAAGCCGAGGAGGCTCAGCTTCCTCCCCGGCGGCATGGAGTGTATAGAGCGCAATGGAACGAACTAATTTTCACCTTCAGCGTTTATAAAAAAACATAGAATGCGGGAAAACACCTTACTCAAAAGGTCATAATATCGAAATATTCCGTCAGGGAGGAACAGAGACATGAAGGAATTAACAAAAGCAAAGGTATATGTTGGAGCATTAATTGATTTGCCCGAACGAGTAGGAAAAACGGTTATACTAGAAAAGGATAAGGAAGTAGCAGTTTTCAAACTTTCTAACGGCAATATAAAGGCTGTGGAAAATAAATGTCCTCACAAAGGTGGAGTACTAAGCGAAGGGATCGTTAGTGGAGACCATGTATTTTGCCCAATGCATGACTGGAAAATCTGCCTTGAAGATGGAAAAGTGCAAGAACCAGATTTTGGGTGTGTCAAAACATATGAAACAGTTATTGATGACGGAGAGGTATTTCTGTTAGTTTAAACTTATAAATAAAGTAAGAGAACAATCTTCCCTTACTTAAATCGTGAATAACGTTAAGGGAGGACTTAGAGAATGAATGTAGGAAAAGTATATCTGGTTGGAGCAGGACCCGGTGATCGCGAATTAATTACCGTAAAAGGAAGGGAAGCCATTAAAAAAGCAGATGTCATCCTTTATGATCGACTCGTTAATTTTTCCCTACTTGATGATGCTCCGCCAAATTGTGAACTGATCTATTGTGGAAAGCTGCCAACACGTCACTTTATGAGACAGAATGAAATTAATGCAACATTAGTTCGAAAGGCAATTGCCGGTCATACTGTTGTTAGACTTAAAGGCGGCGACCCGAGTGTTTTCGGAAGAGTTGGTGAAGAAGCGGAGGAGCTCGCATTACATCAAATCCCATTTGAAATTGTTCCAGGGATAACATCAGGAATAGCTGCCCCGTTATATGCCGGTATTCCTGTAACCCATCGTGATTATGCCGGATCATTTGCTGTCGTTACAGCCCATGATAAATCTAAAAACGGCAAGCCGGACATTGATTGGGAAGGGTTAGCAAGAGGTGTTCAGACGATCGCTTTCTATATGGGTGTTTCTAATTTAGAGCATATTTGTGATAACCTTATTCAATTCGGTAAGTCTCCTGATACACCTGTTATTATCATTCGCTGGGGAACCTGGAGCCGCCAGCAAAGTGTAGTCGGAACGCTTTCTACCATTGTAGATAAGGTTCGCGAAGCAAAGATAGAAAATCCGGCCATCACATTGGTGGGCGATATTGTGTCAACAAGGGATAAAGTAAAATGGTTTGAAAATCGCCCACTATTTGGAAAACAAGTTCTCTATGTTCGCGGGAAAGCCGAGGAAGAAAATTGTGCAAGTAAATGGATGAAACAAGGAGCAGATGTCATTGAGTTTCCACGTTGGATCGTCAAAGAAAAGGCAATTGACTCTGCTGTATTGAACCAACTTTCAGGTTATGAACAGATTTTATTTTTATCAAAAGATAGTGTAGAAGCCTTTTTTGCTCAACTTAAAAAGAATAAAGTGGATATACGTAAAATACAGGCAGAGCTCTATTGTCAAAATCATTCAGTGATCACTAGCCTTGAAGAAAAAGGATTATACGCTGAGCATGTAGATAAAATGTCTCATCAAGGCCGCCTGCTGACGGTTGGATCCGAAGAACAAAGAAAGAAAAGTTCTTGCTTAGATAATGCTCATTTTGCATCCGTATATGAGACCATCATTGACGAAAGATATGAAACCATTATAAACCGGTCATTAGAAGATGCAACTCTTACAACAATTGTGCTTACTTCAAGTGAAGCAGTTAAGCTACTGATGGAAAAAGGGAGCCAATATGGAATTTCTCCAAAGGAAATCAACCAATCGGTAGAGTTTGTTTGCGAAACGGCTGAAGCAAATGAAGCATTAGTGAAATATGGTTTTTCAGTAGGAAAATCCGATAAAGACGTACTAATAGAATCTTTTAAGAAGTATCCGGCAGTCTATTTATGGGCTGCTTTTTGTATTGAAGGAGGAGGGTATTTTATGAAAGACGAAGCAGGCTAGATTAAGAGGAGGAATCGTCCTTCATAAGGTATATGAAAGACAAACTAGTCCAGACCAACAGGAGAACCGTTCTTCAAAAGCTGTATGAAGCACATGAAGGACAAAACTCACAGAATAAGGAATATAAATTGTCCTTCATGGCCTTTTAGTGGATGTCAATATTCAATTTCTTCATAATCCTTAGGTTGTGGAAGCGGTTGGTCAGCGTGTGTAATGTTGTATTCCGAAAGGGCTTCAGATTTTCTTTGATATACTTTTCCTTTATACGATTGTGGTTGGTTTTTTTCTATTTGTTCTCTCTTCATGCTGGGTCATCTCCTTATTCATGGTGTTAATTTTAGCTTATCCATATTGGGGAGGAACATGAAGAGAGAAGAGATTTTTTCATTGTTAAAAATTCACATAAAGGATGGCACTGTCATTCTTTACAAATTACATATCCACTTTTTTTAACGGTTTTTTCGCAGGACCCTCCAGTACATCACCTGTCACCGAAAATCTTGATCCATGACAAGGACAGTCCCAAGAACGGTCACCACTATTCCACTCTACTTCACAGCCCATATGTGTGCATGTGGTGTCAACAAGGTTAATGTTTCCGTCCTTGTCTTTGTAGCAACCTGCTCTTTTGCCATTCACCACTACAACAGAGCCTTCATCAGATCCAATATCCTCTATGCGCTTATCAGCGATATCAATTTTTCCTTCAATTAAGTGACCTGCAACATCAAGATTTTGCGTAAGGAATTTTTTAATACTAGGATCAGCATAAAAGCGTGAAGGGCTATAGAGCTCCTTATAAGTATTCTCTTTTTCTAAGACAAGATCTGCAAGGAGTTGCGCTGCGGCTGTACCGTTTGTCATGCCCCATTTTCTGTAACCTGTTGCGACAAGGATGTTAGGCTTGTTGGAAGTAATTGGTCCAACATATGGAACTTTATCTAATGAATATAAATCCTGTGCAGACCATCGATATTTGATTTCGTCAATTCCAAATACATCTTCGGCAAATTGCTCAAGTGCTTTGTAGTGCTTGTATGTGGAAGTTCCTTGCCCAGTTTTATGCCCGTCTCCACTAACTAATATGAGCTTTTCACCGTTCATAGGCGTGTATCGTAAAGAACGTGTCGGTGAATCGGCACTATAATACATTCCACCCGGGAAGTCTTGTTTTGCGGTAATTCCTAATATATAGGAACGTTCTGCATGTAATCGGGAAAAATAAAATCCTTTTCCATCAAAAAAGGGAAAGTGTGAACAGGCAATTGCGTATTTACATGTCACCCGGCGACCTTCACGGGTAATGACCATCGGTTTAGGTGTTGTTTCATCGATGTCAGTCGCCGTTGTTTTTTCGTAGATCTCACCACCAGCTTTTACTATTTCATCAACAAGTACTTTTAGGTATTTGAGAGGATGGAATTGACTCTGTGCTTTCATGACTGTTGCCCCTTTTATATCAATAGAAAAAGGGATGTGATCAACAAATTCACTATGTATGCCGAGCCTTTGATAAGCCTCATATTCTTTCGTGACTTTTTTCGCGTATTGGTCACTGATGGCATAAATATAGGCATCTTCTTCAGTTAAATCACATTCAATTTGAAGCTCTCCAACGGTTTTTCGAATAAATGTAAGTGCATCGGCATTCGCTTGGTAGTATTGTTTCGTTTTTTCTTCCCCTAAATGCTGAATAAATTCATCATAAATTAATCCATGCTGGGCGGTTATTTTTGCGGTTGTATGGCCGGTTGTACCATTTAAAATTTGATCGGCTTCCAAAATAGCGACTTTCATGCCTTGCTTCGAAAGCAGATAGCCTGTTGTTATACCTGTGATACCTCCTCCAACGATTGCAACATCCACTTCCGTATCAATCGTCAAAGGAGAGAAAGAATGGACCTGAGTAGATTCTCTCCAAAACGGCTCTGGCTCATATGGCATCTTACCTTGTGGAAATTCTTCTGTCATCGAAAGGCCTCCTATGTTTATTTCTTAGTTTATTTTTTCCCAACTACTGTCAAAACAAACATGCAATCAAAGAGAGTCTGATCCTTACTACGTCTCGAGTCGTAGATCAAAATAAAGCTGTGGCTCGTTTTGAGAAATTCGGAATGTAGGTAAGATAAAGACATAGAAACGGAGCACAGCATAAGAACATAAACTCTTATGCTAGAAAAAGAAAAGGAGGAAAAAAGATGAAGAAGTTTGGTTATGTCTTGCTTGGTGGGGTGGCTGTTATGGTGCTGCTCTCTAATCTGGCCCCGATGATTGCTTTAGGGATAAGTCTTCTTATCATGTACTATACGTACAAAGGATTTCTGAAAACTGATTCAACATTTACGAAAGTCGTTTGTGCGATCGTTGGAGTTATTGCCCTGTTTGCTTCAGCTTCAAATCTTCCAGCCATTTTAGGATTTGTAGCAATCTACGTTTTATACGTAGTGTATAGAAACTGGAACAAACCATCTAAAAAGGTGAAAGAAAGTACTGACCCATTCACTAACTTTGAAAAAGAATGGAATGACTTAAAAGGAAACCTATAATTAAAAAGGAGAGATTTATAATGGCAAATATTTTTACAAGATTAAAGGAAACCATTG
Source organism: Metabacillus sp. KJ11-3 (assembly GCF_055808295.1). Lineage (NCBI taxonomy): Bacteria > Bacillati > Bacillota > Bacilli > Caryophanales > Bacillaceae > Metabacillus > Metabacillus sp. KJ11-3. The sequence continues at coordinate 4,692,445 of NZ_CM147865.1, forward strand.
CAGCAGATTTACATGAGGCTTTAGATCAAAAGGAACAAAAAAATCCAATTGCCGTCCTAAATCATTATTTAAGACAGTGTGAAGCTGAAACAGAAAAAGTGCGCAAGCTTGTTGAAAGACAATATTTATTAAAAGATGAGTTTAACCGGGAGTATAATGAAGCTGTTCATTTAGCTGAGAAACGTCAACGCCAGGCTGAAATTGCACTTAAAGCAGGAGAAACAGAGCTATATGAATTTGCTTTAAAAGAACAAACTCATTATGAGGAAAGAGTTGCACGTTTGGAGGAGTCACGTCAGCAAACAACTCGCCAGCTTGAAGAGCTTGAACAAAAGTATGAGGAAATGAAGCATAAAGTAAAAGATATGCATATAAAAAGAATGGAATTGATGGGCAGAGAAAATATTGCGCGTGCACATCACCGTATGAACAAGGTAGTGGATCAAGGAAGCTTTTCAACAAAAGCCTTCACTCGTTTTGAGGAAATGGAAAGCTACCTTGACCGCCTTGAGCAAAAAGTGAATCAGGATTATCACCGCAGTACAATCGATGCGCGAATTGCTACATTAGAAAAACAGTTAAAAACAGAAGAAACAAATGCAATATCATAAGACAACATGGTATTCTAAAAAGGCGTAGATCCCTGCGCCTTATTTCATATGACCTAAACTTCAACTTCAGTAACTCTCCATAAACAGGAAGGAGGAATGCCGCGTGTTTAAAAATATAAATTCAGACTACTTAAATTGGATCATCTTAATAGGATTTCTCCTCCTTCTTTTAGAGGTATTATTTTTTAACGGTGGCTTAATTGTTACCTTTCTCCTCTCGATTGGCAGTATTTATTTAGGGCGGAAATGGCGACCACGTTTTCTAGGCAAGCTCTTGTATTGGGGCGGGTGGATCTGGCTTGTTATGACCGTACTGAATATGATTACTCTTCGCTATTTTTTATTTGTACTGCTTATTTATTTTATAGTCCAATTCTTTCAAACACAAAAAAATCCAAAGCAAGTGAAACCGGTTATTATTGAGCCTCAAGATACCGTTGAAACCGGTCAGTTTATACAACGGAAAAAAATTTTTGAAAATAAGTTTTTTTCCAGCCAAAAGTCACCTGAACATGCATATGAATGGAATGATATTAATATCCAAGTTGGAGTAGGAAATACGGTTATTGATTTAAGTGATACTGTTTTGCCAAAGGAAGAAGCAGTTATTGTCATTCGCAGCTTAGTAGGAAATGTTCAAATTTTGATTCCGTATGAGGTTGAACTTCATATTCATCATTCTACAATGGCGGGGACGATCGCTATTTTTCAAGAATCTGAACAGAGGGTAGTCAATGAAACAATCACTTACGAGACTGCACAGTATAAAGATGCCGATCAAAAGGTAAAGATCTTCACTTCAGCTATTTCAGGAAAGCTTGAGGTGAAAAGAGTATGAGTATGCTTCAGCGGCAAATTATTAGCAGTGCCATTTTTACGCTTATTACATTTGTTATCTTTTCTCTTCTGTTTTTTTTGGCCTTTCCTTTACAAGAATGGGGGGAATTATGGACCCGTAACGTAATGGATTTACCGTTTATTTATATTGTCCCAAGTGTGAGTATTTTAGCTGGTGTATGCTTTGGGTTTATTACCGGATTTAGCTGGAAAAAACATCTGCGTTCAATTGACTTGGATATTCAAGAGATTTCAAAAGGGAGACCTATCCTAACCGACCAGCACCCATTGCCGGATATTCAAGAAATAAAAACAAAGTTAACAAAAATCCAAAAACAAATGCTGGAGCAAACAAAATTATCACAAAAGATTGCCAATGAAAAGGCAGAGGACCATGAAAGAAGAGTTCAGGAAATGGTCTCCCAGGAAAGAAACCGGCTGGCAAGAGAGCTGCATGATTCCGTTAGTCAGCAGTTGTTTGCTGCATCCATGATGATGTCAGCTGTTACAGAGTCAAAGCCTATGTCAGATGATTGGGAAACAAAGCAACTAAAAATGATTGAAGCCACCATTCATCAATCACAGCTTGAAATGAGGGCGTTATTACTTCATTTGCGCCCGGTTGCATTAAAAGGAAAGTCCCTACAAGAAGGAATTCAGGAGCTTTTAGTAGAACTTATGCAAAAGGTCACAATGAATATAAAATGGAAAGTAGAACCGATTCCTTTAGATAAAGGGGTCGAGGACCATTTATTTCGGATCTTACAAGAATCTGTCTCTAATACCTTGCGCCATGCTAAAGCAACTTCACTAGATGTTCTGCTGATAAAACGGGATGAATTTGTGATTATGCGTGTAACAGATGATGGAATAGGATTTGATCAGGAAGATGGAAAATCCGGCTCTTATGGGTTGCAAAATATGTATGAGAGAGCGGTAGAAATTGGCGGAACAATGAAGATTGTTAGCTTAAAAAATAAAGGTACAAGATTAGAAGTAAAGGTCCCAATTTTAGCAGAAGAGTGTGGTGAAAAAAATGATTAAAGTTGTATTTGTTGATGATCATGAAATGGTAAGAATCGGTGTTTCCTCTTATTTATCCGCACAGCCGGATATAGAAGTGATCGGAGAAGCAGATAACGGGCGTAAAGGTGTGGAACTATGTCTGGAGCTTCGTCCGGATGTGATCTTAATGGATTTAGTCATGAATGAAATGGATGGAATCGAAGCAACAAAGGAAATTATGAATGCATGGCCGGAGGCGAAAATTATCATTGTCACAAGCTTTCTAGATGATGAAAAGGTATATCCTGCTCTTGAGGCTGGTGCAACAAGCTATCTGTTAAAAACATCAAAAGCGAGTGAAATTGCTAACGCAGTTCGGTCCACTTTTCATGGCCAGTCCATACTCGAGCCTGAAGTAACAGGAAAAATGATGATGAAAATGCGTCAAAAAGATACAGTTCATCTGCACGATCAATTGACCTCAAGAGAAATGGAAATTTTACTGCTCATGACTGAGGGAAAAACAAATCAGGAAATTGCCGATGAATTATTTATTGCTTTGAAAACAGCTAAAACACATGTAAGTAATATATTAAGCAAGCTTGATGTACAAGACAGAACACAAGCGGTCATATATGCTTTCAAACATTCACTTGTAAAATAGAAAAAATGTAGGGAGAGAGACAGTAAATGCATAGAAATATAGAGCTATACGAATATCTAGTAAAAAACTCCTGGCAAATGACAGAAGATTGGTACAGACTGGTAGAAGATGAAGATCCAAATTCTGTTTATTCATCAAAAGACCCAAAGGTAATTCAAGCGTTAAAGGAGCAGAATCAAGATTATTTTCTACATTTACATAAAATTTTTAAAGAAGAAGAAGGAAAGTTTTTCAGTGAGTTTACTAAATGGTCAGAGGAATTAGCAGGCGATCAGAAACATTTGAATACACCTGTGCATTATGTTGTAAGAGAGTTTTCTAGAACGCAGGAAGTTTATATATCTTATATTAAGGAATTCTACAAACAAAACATGGATAAAATCGATGTTGATAGACTTTTCCTTTGGTTAGAAAAAGTGAGAAAGATTTGCCATCTATCTATTTATATTTATATTGATGAAGCTCATAAGAATACGATGAAACAACTTGCAGCACAAAAAGAAGTTATTAATGAACTAAGTGCACCGGTTATTACTCTTCAAAACAGAACTGCTCTGCTCCCTTTAATAGGAGATATCGACACAGCAAGAGCAAAACTAATTATTGAAAATACTTTAAAACAATGTGCCGCGTTGGATGTCGAACATTTATGTATCGATTTATCAGGTGTTGTGATTATTGATACAATGGTTGCACATGAGTTATTTAGTCTTATAAGAGCTTTGAAATTACTTGGTATTACAGCTGTTTTATCTGGAATCAGACCTGAAATCGCACAAACAGCGATTCAGCTTGGACTTGATTTTGGAGAAATTAAAACAACTGCATCGTTAGCAAATGCTTTGGATCAGTTGTATGTACAAAGATAAAAACGCAGATCACAAGATCTGCGTTTTTATTACAAAATAAGAAATTATATAATTTTGTACTTAGTGTTGGTGTCTAGCTCCAGCCTATCGCCTATCAAACTTCAGATCATCTCCCTACGATAAGTCAACATCGGTTCGCTTCGCTTACCGTGTTTCCTAAATCTTTAGTCGAGGCTCCTCCAGTTTGTACGACGATGACAAGGCGCTTGCGCTTTTCTAGTTAGTAGCCCACTCTTCAATATCCCAAACTTTTGTTACCCAGTCTTCATAAAAGTCAGGTTCGTGGCAGACGAGGACAACTGTTCCTTTGTAGGCTTTAATGGCACGCTTTAGCTCTTCTTTTGCAACAACATCAAGGTGGTTTGTCGGCTCGTCAAAAAGTAGCCAATTGCTTTCATTCATTTGCAATTTACATAAACGAACTTTTGCCTGTTCTCCACCACTTAGTTGTGTTAACGGCCGTGAAATATGTTCGTTTTTCAAGCCTGCACGTGCAAGCAGTGCTCTAACCTGATGCTGATCAAGATGAGGGAATGCGTTCCACACATCGTCAATCGGTGTAATAGAATCTGCTTTTACCTCTTGTTCAAAATAAGATGGGAACAGGAAATCTCCACGATTAACAGTGCCACCAAGAGGTTGTATTTTGCCTAAAATGGTTTTTAACAGAGTTGATTTCCCGATACCGTTACAACCAACAATGGCAATTTTCTCACCGCGCTCAATCGTCATTGTTAATTTTGGCAATAGAGGTGAATCATATCCGATTTCAAGGTCTTTCCCTTCAAACACGAAACGGCTGCTGCCTCTTGATTCCTTGAATTCAAATGTAGGCTTAATTGCAGTTTCAGGACGATCAATACGTTCAATACGATCAAGCTGTTTTTGACGGCTCTTTGCACGACCGGTTGTAGAATAGCGCGCTTTATTCTTTGCAATAAAGTCTTCTTGTTTCTTAATGAAATCTCTTTGCTTTTCATAAGCTTGTAAATGTTGATTCTTATTAATCTCAGCAAGTTCCAAGAATTTTTCATATGTTGCTGTGTAGCGGGTTAGCTTCGAAAATTCTAAATGGAAGATAACATTCGAAACACCATTCATGAATTCTGTATCATGCGAGATTAAGAGAAACGCATTTGGATAATCTCTTAAATAGCCGCTTAACCAGCGAATATGTTCAACGTCCAAATAGTTTGTCGGCTCATCTAGTAAAAGTACATCAGGCTGCTCTAGTAAAAGCTTCGCAAGTAAAACCTTTGTACGCTGCCCACCGCTTAGCGCAGATACATCTCGATCAAGGCCGATCGCATCAAGCCCTAACCCACGCGCAGTTTCGTCCACTTTCATATCTAATTGATAGAAACCGCCTGCATCAAGACGATCTTGAATTTTTGCCATTTCTTCCAGCAATTCCTCAAGTTCCTCAGGTGTTGCAGTAGCCATTTTATCTGTTACTTCATTTAATTTTTTTCCTGCTCAAATAACGGAAGAAACGCATCATTTAAAATATCACGAATCGTTTTTCCTTTTGTTAGGACAGTATGCTGATCAAGGTAGCCGTAACGAACTCCGGGAGTCCATTCAACGCGACCTGTGTCATGAATAAGCTGCCCTGTAATAATATTCATCATCGTAGATTTACCTACGCCATTTGCTCCAACAAGACCAACACGCTCACCAGCTAATAAGCGAAGTGATACGTCTTTAAATAATGTACGATCACCAAAACTATGACCAAGATTATCGATTGATAATAGACTCATATCTCTTTAACCCTCCAAGACTAAAACAGTATCTTGCATCATTCTACTACTGATTGAAGTAAGATGCTACTGGTAAATGGTACAGGGGGACAGGTTCCTCGTCCCACCCTGTGGGACGAGGAACCTGTCCCTTTGTCCCGAATTCATCTATAATAGAAATCAGAATGTAGTTGTGAAAGGATGTTTCTATGAGTAAAACAGTCGTTCTAGCTGAAAAGCCGTCAGTCGGAAGAGATTTGGCTAGAGTGTTAAATTGTCATAAAAAGGGAAATGGTTTTCTTGAAGGAGATCAGTATATTGTTACATGGGCACTTGGGCACCTTGTGACATTGGCTGATCCTGAAAGCTATGGAGATCAATATAAATCTTGGCGCTTGGAAGATTTGCCGATGCTGCCTTCACCACTTAAACTGGTGGTTATCAAGAAAACAGGCAAGCAATTTCAGGCTGTCAAATCACAGTTATTGCGCAAGGATGTGCGGGACATTGTGATTGCAACAGATGCAGGGCGTGAAGGAGAGCTTGTCGCTCGATGGATACTGGAAAAGGTTCATGTAAATAAGCCGATTAAAAGACTTTGGATTTCATCTGTTACAGATAAAGCCATTAAAGAGGGCTTCCGGAAGCTTAGAAGCGGAAAAGAATATGAAAACCTATATGCATCTGCAGTTGCAAGAGCAGAAGCAGACTGGATTGTTGGGTTAAACGCAACACGTGCACTTACAACAAAATACAATGCACAGCTATCTTCAGGACGTGTTCAGACACCGACACTTGCAATGATCGCTCTACGTGAAGAAGAAATCCGCAACTTTAAACCTAAAAAATACTATGGTATAAAAGCTGTCACAGAGAAGGGGCTATCCTTTACATGGCAGGATAAAAAGTCAAATGATACAAAAACATTTGATATGGATAACATTGATAAAAAGCTGCATCATTTAAATGGAAAAGATGCGAAGATCGTAAGTGTAAAGGTTACACCTAAAAAGACATACTCGCCTGCACTTTACGATTTAACCGAACTGCAACGTGATGCAAATAAACGTTTTGGCTATTCAGCAAAAGAAACACTTTCCATCATGCAAAAACTCTATGAACAGCATAAAGTGTTAACATACCCACGAACAGATTCACGCTATATCACAAGTGATCTCGTACCAACCTTAAAGGATCGTCTTGAAGCATGCCGAATCAAACCATATGCTCCGGCTATTGCTAAAATTTTAAGCAAGCCTATTAAAGCGAATAAATCATTTGCAGATGATACAAAGGTTTCAGATCATCATGCGATCATTCCGACAGAAGAATCTGTACCATTAAGTGCATTAACAGATAAAGAACGCAAAATCTATGACCTTGTTGTAAAACGTTTTGTTGCCGTTCTTTCGCCAGCTTACCAATATGAACAAACGGTTGTTACCGCAAAAATTGGCGATGAATCATTTTTAGCGAAAGGAAAGCGGGTCATCTCATTAGGTTGGAAAGAAGTTTACAGTGACCATGTAGACGAAGATAGTGAAGATGATCAAACTCTCCCTGCTATAACAGAAGGGGATACATTAGCAAGTAGATCAATCTCCAAGACAACAGGAGAAACAAAACCACCTGCCAGGTTTAATGAAGCAACACTGTTATCAGCTATGGAAAATCCGTCAAAATACATGTCTGGAGAAAGTAAGGATTTAATTAAAACAATCGGGGAAACAGGCGGACTTGGAACCGTAGCGACGAGAGCCGATATTATTGAAAAGCTTTATAGCAGTTTTCTTATAGAGAAAAAAGGTAAAGACATTTTTATCACATCAAAAGGAAAACAGCTATTAAACCTGGTTCCGGAAGATTTGAAGTCACCTGTCCTTACAGCAGATTGGGAGCAAAAGCTAACGAAAATCTCTAAGGGTGCTCTGCCAAAACAAGTCTTTTTAAATGAAATGAAGCAATATGCGAAAGAAGTAGTAAATGAAATAAAAAATAGTGAACAAAAATTTAAGCACGACAACCTTACAGGAAGCAAATGTCCAGAATGTGGCAAGCTGATGCTGGAAGTAAACGGGAAAAAAGGGAAAATGCATGTTTGCCAGGACCGTGAATGTGGTTATAGAAAAGGAATTTCCAAGGTCACAAATGCCCGCTGCCCAAACTGTCACAAAAAACTGGAGCTGCGAGGCCAAGGAGAAGGACAAATCTTTGTTTGCAAATGCGGCCATCGCGAAAAAATGTCTACCTTCCAGGAAAGACGAAAAAAGAACCAAAATAGTAAGGTATCAAAACGTGACGTAGCAAACTATATGAAAAAGCAGGATGATAACTTCTCAAATAATGCATTAGCAGATGCATTAGCAAAATTGAATCTTAAAGATTAACCAGCACAAATGTGAAACGATAAAGATAAGGAAGATCCAACGTGCCAATTATTAAAACAGATATGTTTATTTATGCACCACGCGACATCTGCTTTGACGTAGCGCGTGATATCGATATTCATACAGAGTCCACAAGCCAGACAAATGAACGTGCCGTCGGAGGGATCACTAGCGGCCTTATCGGTTTAAACGAAACCGTCACATGGGAAGCCGTCCACTTTGGGGTCAAGCAAAACCTAACCGTTCGAATCACAGAATTTGATTTCCCCAACAGGTTTGTCGACGAAATGGAAAAAGGAGCCTTTAAGCGCTTCTACCACGTCCACGAATTTATTGAAAAAGAAAACGGAACCCTGATGCTCGACACTTTTGACTACACCTCGCCTTTCGGCATCATTGGTAGACTTGCCGACCAACTGTTTTTAGAGCAGTATATGAAAGAATTTTTAATTAAGAGAAATCGGTATATTAAGAAGATTGCTGAAGAGAGAGTGGGCCGCTGAATGCGGCCCTTTTTATTAGGTTAGATACAGCTCGAAAGTGGACTGCAAGAAAATTGGGAAATCTGCAAGAATAATCTCTTACGCTGCAAAAAAGAGCAGTACGCTTGCAAAAATACAGACAAAGCTGCAAAAAAAACGAGGTGAACCTGCAAAATTGAGTAGACCGCGTAGATTGAAAAAGGCAAATTGAGGTCGTTCTAAAACATAGTAGACATGTTAATAGGTTAATCATCATGATACATTCTCATATTTACTGTCTGCAAAAATATCGGGAAAACTGCAAGAATAATCTCTTACGCTGCAAAAAAGAGCAGTAGGCTTGCAAAAATACAGACAAAGCTGCAAAAAAACGAGGTGAACCTGCAAAATTGAGTAGACCGCGTAGATTGAAAAAGGCAAATTGAGGTCGTTCTAAAACATAGTAGACATGTTAATAGGTTAATCATCATGATACATTCTCATATTTACTGTCTGCAAAAATATCGGGAAAACTGCAAGAATAATCTCTTACGCTGCAAAAAAGAGCAGTAGGCTTGCAAAAATACAGACAAAGCTGCAAAAAAACGAGGTGAACCTGCAAAATTGAGTAGACCGCGTAGATTGAAAAAGGCAAATTGAGGTCGTTCTAAAACATAGTAGCCAGCCAATTTACATGATATATTCTCATATTTACTGTCTGCAAAAATATCGGGAAAACTGCAAGAATAATCTCTTACGCTGCAAAAAAGAGCAGTAGGCTTGCAAAAATACAGACAAAGCTGCAAAAAAACGAGGTGAACCTGCAAAATTGAGTAGACCGCGTAGATTGAAAAAGGCAAATTGAGGTCGTTCTAAAACATAGTAGCCAGCCAATTTACATGATATATTCTCATATTTACTGTCTGCAAAAATATCGGGAAAACTGCAAGAATAATCTCTTACGCTGCAAAAAAGAGCAGTAGGCTTGCAAAAATACAGACAAAGCTGCAAAAAAAACGAGGTGAACCCTGCAAAATTAAGTACAGTTGCAGAACTAAAGTGACTAGTCAAAAGCAAGATAGCCCACTATTTAGATCCAATTCAAAAGTTTCCTACTAAAATAATAAATTACTTTTATAAAAGTGGAAAAATCTATAATTAAACTGAACAAAATCAGGCTCCACCCCACGAAGACACAGCTAATATCCAGTTTTAAAAGTTACCAAAAATCTGTGAACCTATTTATAATGGTACAAAGCATGTCACATACAAAGGTGGAATAGTACAATGATTGTTAAAAAACGAAAAGTACCTCTAATAAACCTAAAATTAGAAGCATTATTAAGAAGAATTTCAACTACACATCCAAAGTACCTCCTAATAAAAGAAAATTTAGCAAAAAGAAGTTCAGGTTACCAAGGTGAATTGTCATTAAACTACCCTCTGAGTTTCTTGGATGAAAAAGAGTACTTTATCTTTCATGATTTGAGGTTAAATATATCCGATCATTATTTTCAGATAGATACACTTGTTATTTCTCAAAAATTCATTTTAATAATAGAAGTGAAACATATTACTGGTACACTTTTCTTCGATCAAGAGTTTCACCAACTAATAAGAACTCATAACGGAGAGGAAGCAGTCTTTCCTGATCCAATCACTCAAATTAAGAGGCAAATGCTTCAACTGAAGCAATGGTTATCTAAAAAGCAAATTCCAGCGATTCCTATTGTGCCGCTAGTTGTTGTCAGCCACCCCAATGCCATTATCCAAACGTCTCCAAAACATCAAACCATCAATCAAATTGTTGCAAACCGCTATTATCTAAGCAGTCGAATCAATCAGATAGAAAGAAACTATCCAAAAGCCATGTTATCATCAAAAGATATAAAGAAAATAACTAGATTGCTTTTAAAAGAACATGCACCTTTAGATACTTCAGTGCTTGATCAGTATGAAATAAATTCGACAGAAGTAGGTAAAGGAGTCATTTGTTCAGGGTGTAGCCATCTTCCTATGATAAGAGTTAATGGAGCATGGTATTGTGAACAATGTAAAATAAGTGAAAAAGATGCACATGTTCAAGCGTTGAAAGATTATTATCTTTTATATGGATCACAGATATCCAACAAACACGCAAGAGAATTTTTAATGATCTCTTCACCTTTTCTAGTCTCAAGAATACTAAGATCGATGAAATTGCCATCTTCAGGTATAACAAAAGCTAAAACCTACGAATTAACGTTTAAAGAATTCCAAAATTGTTAATTTCACAAAATCCCAATTTTACCTCTATATCTTCTACCCACCCATGTAAGCAATATCTTTTCCAGAAAAGTGAACGTTTTATGAAGAAAGTATTACAAAATCGTGATCAACCGTTGAACGTTGCATGACAAATCCTAAAAGAAGTAAATTTCAGGTTAGTCCTCTGCTATGATGTGGGTAAAGAACATTGTGACATTCGTATGTGTGAGTTTCACTATGTTCAATTTTTCACAAAAGCAGTTCAAAACAATTTAAACTACATGTTAGTCAAACTAACTAAAGTATAGATCCTGTTGAGTCTATGCGATAAAGAAAGGAGTACTTTTATGAAATTAAAATGGTCTTTGTTTGCAATGATGTTAACAATTGCTGCTGTTTTAACTGGATGTGAACCATTATTGGTTTTGGATCCGAAGGGGCCTCAGGCTGAAAGACTAGCAAGTGACATTCTATTAACTATGGGTATCATGCTATTTATTGTTCTTGCTGTATTTGGACTTTTAATTTACATGCTAGTGAAATATCGTGCTTCTAAGCAACCTGCAGATTATGAGCCACCTCATATTCACGGGAATATATGGGTTGAAACGATTTGCGTTGGTGTACCGATTTTAATCGTTGCTTACCTTTCTTTTGTATCTGTTCAAAGTAACTATATTGTAGAGGCAAAGCCTGAAGGTTACGGAGATAAAGAGCCTTTAGTTGTTTATGCATCATCTTCTAACTGGAAATGGCATTTTAGCTATCCTGAGGAAAATATTGAAACAGTTAACTACTTATATATCCCAACTGATCGTCCGCTTGAATTTAAGTTATATTCACATGGACCGATTACAAGTTTCTGGATTCCACAGCTTGGTGGTCAAAAATATGCGATGAATGATCACGTTACAACACTTCATCTTGCTGCAGATGCACCGGGCGAGTATATGGGACGTAACTCAAACTTTAGTGGTGAAGGATTTGCTGCAAATACATTTAATGTAACAGCTATGTCACAGGAAGATTTTGATGAGTGGGTTGACGAGGTAAAAGAAACAGCTGACCCTCTTACAAAAGAAGAATTTACAGAGTTGTTAGAACCGGGACATCTTGGACAATTAACATACACTGGAACTCATTTAGAATTCTCACCTCCAAATGAACATCATCATGGTGAGGCTGAGGAAGAAGCGGCTTCTGACGCAGAAACTAAAACAGAAGAATCACATGAGGATCATTCAGAACATGAGGACATGACTCAATCAGAGCATGAACACATGAATCATTAGAAAAGTTGGCTTTCCCAAGTCTTAATGTAACTTACTACCTTACGAAGAAAACCGGGTTCGATCACAGTTTTCTTCTTACAAAATAATTCATTCCCGAAAGGAGTCACAAACGTATGGATTTCTTTGATCGTTTTGCCGTGCCTCATCCAAGTTTTGCGATCTATGCATCAATGGTTGCGATTGGATTAACTACAATTGCCATCCTTGCTGGATTAACATACTTTAAAAAATGGGGTTATTTATGGCGTGAATGGTTAACAACAGTTGACCATAAGCGTATCGGTATTATGTATTTAATTTCTGCATTAGTTATGTTATTCCGCGGTGGCGTTGACGCTATTATGTTGCGTGCACAGCTTGCCGTTCCTGATAATACATTATTAGATTCACAGCATTATAATGAGATTTTTACAACTCACGGAGTTGTGATGATTCTCTTTATGGCAATGCCATTTATCATGTTCTTCATGAACTTGGTTGTTCCATTGCAAATTGGAGCTCGTGATGTTGCATTTCCACGTCTTAATGCACTAAGCTTCTGGTTGTTCTTTATGGGAGCTATGTTATTTAACATTTCATTCGTTGTTGGGGGATCACCTGACGCAGGTTGGACTTCGTATTTCCCACTGGCTAGTGAGGAATTCAGTAAATCTGTCGGAACGAATTATTATATGATTGCGATACAGATCGCCGGTATCGGTACCCTGCTGACGGGTATTAACTTTATAACGACGATCATGAAAATGAGAGCACCTGGTATGACTTTAATGAAAATGCCAATGTTCACATGGTCAGCTCTTATTGCAAACTTAATCATCGTTTTCGCTTTCCCTGTTTTAACAGTAGCGTTAGCGATGGGAACAATGGACCGCCTATTTGGTACTCATTTCTTTACACTGGGTAACGGCGGTATGGATATGCTTTGGGCGAACCTTTTCTGGGTTTGGGGACACCCTGAAGTATATATCTTGATTTTACCTGCATTTGGTCTTTACAGTGAGATTATTTCAACATTCTCTGGACGTAACCTATACGGCTACAAGTCAATGGTTTGGTCTATGGTGTTAATTTCACTTCTTTCTTTCTTAGTATGGGCGCATCACTTCTTTACAATGGGTCAAGGTGCGTTTACAAACAGTATTTTCTCTATTACAACAATGGCAATTGCTGTACCGACGGGTGTTAAGATCTTTAACTGGCTGTTCACGCTAAGAAAAGGTAAGATTCGCATGACAACGCCAATGCTTTATTCAATGCTTTTCATCCCGCTTTTCACATTGGGTGGGGTAACAGGGGTTATGCTTGCGATGTCTGCAGCTGACTACCAATACCATAATACAATGTTCTTAGTTGCTCACTTCCACAATGTTATTATCCCTGGTGTAGTTTATGCTATGCTTGCTGGTTTAACATATTACTGGCCAAAAATGTTCGGCTTTATGTTGAATGAAAAAATTGGGAAATGGACAGCATGGTTACTTTCTATCGGATTCGTGCTAGCATTTATCCCAATGTATATTACTGGTTTAGATGGTCAAGTTCGTCGTAGCTTCACATATTCAGAATCAACTGGATTCGGTCCATTAAATATGGTTTCATTTGTCGGAGCTGCAATTATGATGATCGGATTTGCATTAATTGTGTATAACATCTACTACAGCATTCGTTATGCTGAAAGAAACATCGGTTCAGATCCATGGGATGCGCGTACGCTTGAGTGGGCTACACACACTCCTGTTCCAGAATATAACTTCGCGATTGTACCTGAAGTAAAAACGAGTGAAGCATTCTGGGATGCGAAGAAACATGGTCATGAACTATTTAATGGTAAAATTGAAAAAATTCATATGCCTAATAACAGTGGTATGCCTTTCATTATGAGTTGTTTCTTCTTTGCATGGGGCTTCTCGCTGATCTTTAGTCTATGGATTCCAGCAATTATTACAACGATTGGAATATTCGTCTTTATGACTCTTCGTTCGTTTGAAAAAGATCATGGTCGATATATTCCTGCTAAAGAAGTAGAAGAAACTGAATCAGAATTGCGAGGTGCTTAAACTTGAAAATTGATAACTCGCTTCCACTAGAATATAGTACAGAAGAAAATCGATTAAAGATTTTTGGGTTTTGGATTTTCCTTGGTGCGGAAATCATGCTTTTCGCAACACTTTTCGCAACCTATTTTACCTTATATAACCGTACAGGTTCAGGCCCTGATGGAGCTGAAATCTTCGTTATTACGCCTGTTATCTTTGAAACATTCTTACTTTTAACAAGTAGTTTTACAATTGGTCTTGGTATTCATGCCATGCGTCTTGGCAGAGAAAAGGCGATGATCAATTTCTTTATTGTTACACTTATTCTTGGATTAGGGTTCTTAGGTATTGAGATCTATGAATTTATCCATTATGCTCATGAAGGAGCAGGTATCGGAGCAAGTGCCTTTACGTCAATCTTATTGACAACATTAGGAACGCACGGTGCCCACGTAACACTCGGGTTTTTCTGGGGATTATTTATCGTCATGCAAGTGAAAAAGCGTGGCTTAACTCCGGAAACAGCGAATAAATCGTTTATCTTTTCACTGTATTGGCATTTCTTAGATGTAGTCTGGATCTTTATCTTCAGCTTCATCTATCTGAAAGGAATGATGTAAACATGAGCGAATTATTTCCTCTTAAACAAGTTATGGGATTTGTTTATTCATTAGTCCTAACGGTCATTGCACTTGGTGTTTACTTCTTTGATATGTCGTTTCAAGTAGGGATGACTGTACTTCTTGTTACAGCATTCATACAGGCTGGTCTTCAGCTCGTTGTCTTCATGCACGCAGGTGAAACGGAAGACAAAGCGGCAATTTACACAAACATCTATTACGGAGTAATCATTGCATTAGTAACTATTTTTGGTACGCTTCTAGCAATGGTTTGGGATATGGGCTAAAAGGAAAAAGGGTATGACTCTATGTGAGAGTCATACCCTTTTCTTATTAGTGCAAATAATCTTCAGATCTGCTTTGTAAAAATTCCGGTAGTTCAGATTTCCAAAGGACATAAAGAACAGTTAAGTGGGCTGCAACGATATTAAAGATGAACATTGCCCCAAATACCAAGTGGCCTGTTCCGAAATCAGAGTACATATAGAGAACTAATGTTGTCCACATTAAAATAATAAGTGGCACTTGTAAGATAGCAAGCTTTTTATTTTCTTTCCATAAAAACAATGGTGTGGCTGTTCCTATTAATAAATAAGCGAAAAATACATCCATATCTGACACGCTCCTTTAACATTGACTGCGTTTACAAGTCTGTGTCTAAAAAAAGAATAATTTGTGAACTTTTTGTTACATTTAATATAACACACTTGCCAACAAGAAATAAAGAGAAAAGTGCATGGAGTGAAAAAGAATTTGGCATGTTAAGCAATATGAATTGACGACAAGAATTTGTATAGCGTATAAGTGAAGGTGGAGAGTAAAATAGTATATGCTTCGTTAGTTAGTAAAATTCGGGTTTTCCTAAGATCCTTGTCGTGTTTCCTTTACCATTTCATGCACTTTGTGTGTATCTATTTATACGTTTCCCTGAGTGAAAAAGATGAAACATGAATTTGACTTGGAAAAGACCTTAGTGAAAGGTGGATGACATGAACACAACTCAAGAAATTTCAAGACGAAAGCTTCTAAGCATAGCGGGGTTAGGATGGATGTTTGATGCCATGGATGTTGGGATCCTTTCGTTCATCATTGCTGCTCTACAAGTGGAATGGAATTTAACTTCCTCTCAAATGGGCTGGATCGGGAGTATGAATTCGATCGGAATGGCTGTAGGGGCTTTAGTGTTTGGGCTAATGGCTGACAAAGTTGGTCGTAAGCAAGTATTTATTATCACTCTATTACTATTCTCGGTGGGAAGTGGACTGTCTGCATTTGTCACATCCTATGCACTGTTCCTTGTTTTACGATTTTTTATCGGTGCTGGCTTAGGAGGAGAACTTCCGGTTGCCTCTACATTAGTGTCTGAAAGTGTTCCAGCCAATGAGCGAGGAAAGGTTGTTGTCTTATTAGAAAGTTTTTGGGCAGGCGGCTGGTTAATTGCTGCACTTATCTCTTATTTTGTTATTCCAACTTACGGTTGGCAAGCTGCCCTATTATTAAGTGCTTTACCAGCATTCTATGCATTATATTTAAGAATGAAACTCCCGGACTCTCCAAGATTTCAGGCAGTTGGTATGATGAAACAAAAAGAATCCTCGTTGACTAAAATTGCAAAAGTGTGGGCGAAGCCTTATGTTAAGCAAACAACGATGCTTTGGATTCTATGGTTTTGCGTCGTTTTTTCTTATTACGGTATGTTCCTTTGGTTACCAAGTGTAATGGTGTTGAAGGGATTTAGTTTAATTAAAAGTTTTCAGTATGTGCTTATTATGACACTTGCACAGCTGCCAGGCTATTTTCTGGCCGCCTATCTAATTGAACG
This sequence comes from Metabacillus sp. KJ11-3, assembly GCF_055808295.1. Taxonomy (NCBI): domain Bacteria; kingdom Bacillati; phylum Bacillota; class Bacilli; order Caryophanales; family Bacillaceae; genus Metabacillus; species Metabacillus sp. KJ11-3. The sequence goes on from NZ_CM147865.1 coordinate 4,709,038, forward strand.
TGCAGGGAGGAAATTTGTTCTTGTTTCGTTCTTGATAGGGACAGCTCTTAGTGCCTATTTCTTCGGAAATGCTGATACTTTACCATTATTACTCACATCAGGTATCTTTTTATCATTTTTTAATCTTGGGGCGTGGGGGGCGCTTTATGCCTACACACCTGAGCACTATCCAACAGAGGTGCGCGGTACCGGAGCAGGATTAGCTGCATCATTTGGAAGAGTTGGAGGTATTTTGGGACCGTTAGTTGTCGGTTACTTTGTTGCGGCTGATTACTCAATCAACACCATCTTCCTTATTTTTGCCATATCCATTATTATTGGGGCATTAGCTGTGATGCTGCTTGGCGAAGAAACGAAGCAAAAAGAATTAGTATAAGCAAAACAGTATGTAATGAACGAAAAAAGAGTTATCCTTTTTATAATAGAAAAAAGGAGGCGGCAACAATGAATGATGTAATTAAAACGATTTTAAATCATCGTTCCATACGCAAATTTGAGGATAAACCATTATCAGATGAACAAATTAAACTGATTGTTCAAAGTGCCCAAGCTGCATCAACTTCAAGCTATATTCAGGCATATTCTATAATTGGTGTGAAAGATAAAGAGAAAAAGCGGAAATTAGCAGAGTTAGCCGGAGGGCAAAACTATGTAGCGGAAAATGGCCATTTTTTTATTTTTTGTGCAGATTTACATAGGCATCAGTTGATTGCTGATCAATATAATCAGGATGCAAGTGAAATTCTCGAGAGTACTGAAAAGTTTATGGTTGCTGTGATAGATGCGGCTCTTGCGGCACAAAATGCTGTGCTCGCTGCTGAATCAATAGGACTTGGAGCAGTATATATCGGAGGCTTAAGAAACCAACTGTCTGAAGTGGCGAGTTTATTAAAGACCCCTTCACATGTTTTGCCGCTTTTTGGTATTGCAGTAGGTTATCCGGCACAGGAGCCTGATCAAAAGCAAAGACTTCCGTTTGAACATGTGTATCATGAAGATGAGTATCAACAAGATCAGACAAGCTATTTAAGTCAACTAAAAGAATATGATCAACAAATTTCTGCGTATTATGAACAGCGTACAAATGGAGAAAGAAAAGACACATGGACTGGTCAAATGGCGCGCTTATTATCTAGACCGACAAGAATGTATATGAAAGAATTTGTGGAGGAAAAAGGCTTTAATAAGCGATAAATTCATTATGGTCAGGTGCTTTTTGCATCTGGCTTTTTTCTGTATAAATTTCACTTGAAAGCAGTCCTGCTACTAGTAAATATAGTATAATTGGCTAAAATGCTGAGGAATTATTTGGATTTTCACTTTGCGTACAAGTGAGATTGTACCGTTACATAGGATAAAAATAGGAAGGAGTTGAGAATTGGTGAAAAAACAGCGAATACTCATAATCTTCACAGTGGTAAATCTGCTTCTCATGATCGGTTCAATCCTGTATCAAACTCTACAGGACAGAGACCCATATCGTTTTTATACAGGCCTGGGACAGGAATTTGATATAGCCCCAGATGATTCACAATTCGCTTTTTCTTACTTTTTAGATGGACATGAAGCCATTTATATGTCAAATCTGGATGGATCTAATGTTACTAGATTAAGTGAGAAAATAGAGGGAAGATCCCATTCACCGAAATTTTCACATGATGGAGAAGAATTGTTGTTTTTATCAGAGGATGATCAAGGAATTCAAACCATTACAGTAATGAATCATGATGGAAGTGATGCAAAAAGATTGACGCTGGATGGTCTTCACGTAACAGATGCTGTCTTCGCCTCTGACAATGAGATAATATTCTTTACTGCAATGCTAGCATCTGAGGTAGGAAAATTAGAAGGCGAAACAAAGGAAGGGTATGATCTTTACCAAGTAGATCGTCAAAGTGGTCAAATTCGTCAACTGACAGATAAAGACCATTTTTCAATGAATAACCTGTCCATCTCGACTGATGGAGAAACCTTGTATTATAGTTTATTTGAAAGTAATGAACAGCCTGTTGCTTATTCTTTAGAGAAAAAAACCGAAACACCTGTTGCACAAGTCAATGATGATATGTATTCTTCTATTTTTTCCGAAGATGGAAGTTTACTCGCTTATACAGCAGTAACTGAGCAATCAAAGAATAGTAGCTTGTTTCATTATGAGTTGTTCGTAAAAAATGTGAAAAGTAATAAAGTGAAGCAGTTAACAGATTTACAAGCAAATGTGCAGTCGCCGGTCTTTTTGCACAAGACAGATCATATTGCATTTCTACAGTATGAAAATTGGCCAGATGAACCCGAATATATTCAATTAATGTCAGTCTCTCTCGAAGGTAATGTAAAACCGGAGTTGATAGAGTTGGATCTTCCTGTCTCAAGTGAAACCTATTTTATTCCAAAGACAATAGAAGTTTTGTTAAGTGAACAAGCCATTGTCGTTTACTATCTTCTCTTTTTTGTCGGACTAATCCTGGTTGCCAAGAGAAGATCGGGGAAAGTGTATTTGCCTTCATTGATTAGTCTTGCGCTTTCTGTTCTTACGTTTGTTGCCAGCTTCATTGTTGGATTTTTGACAAATCCATGGTATGGAATTGGCTTGAGTATTGTGGCTATTACAATGTTTGTCTGTTCGATCTTCCTTATTATCATTTCATTTATCATAAAAAAATTTATAGGAAAATCCTAAAGGAATGATGATTTCTTTAGGATTTTTGTTATTTTTACAAGCTATTTGTGAATAGATTTAAGCGAAGTAATTGAATGAGGGAGGGCATTCATGTATCCATATCCTATTTATCCGTATTATGGGCAAAAACAACAAATAAAGATGCAGCCGATTGTATTTCCTCCGCAACATCAAAACCGCCAACCTGGTTTTGAATATGAAATGAATCCTCCGCCGATTTCAGAATGGGAAGGGTATAAAGGAAGTGGAAAGTTAAAAAATAAGGTGGCGATTATAACCGGAGGAGATAGTGGGATCGGGAGGGCGGTTGCTTATGTATTTGCGAAAGAGGGGGCTGCAATCGTAATTCCTTATTATAATGAGCATCAAGATGCCCAGACAACGAAGCGCAGAATTGAGGAGTTGGGTGGAAACTGCTTATTATTTTCTGGAGATCTGTCCCGGGAGCAAACGTCTTATGACGTCGTGAAATTGGCCTTACAAACCTTTGGTCGCTTGGACATTGTTATAAATAATCATGCTGTACAATTTGTGCAGAAAAGTATTCTGGATATTTCAGCTGAGCAACTGGAAAGAACGTTTAAAACAAATATTTTTGCCTTTTTTTATATGGTAAAAGCAAGTTTGCCTTATTTACAAAAGGGGAGCTCCATCATTAATACAACATCCATAACAGCGTATGAAGGAAATAAAACGTTAATTGATTATTCTGCAACAAAAGGAGCAATCACAACATTTACAAGATCTTTATCCTTATCACTTGTGGATAAAGGAATAAGAGTGAATGGAGTAGCACCTGGTCCAATCTGGACTCCGTTAATTCCGGCGAGTTTTTCAGCGAAAAATGTATCAACATTTGGTTCAGATTCGGAAATGAAAAGACCAGGGCAACCTTTTGAGCTTGCACCTGCATATGTGTATCTTGCATCAGATGATTCACGCTATGTTACAGGCCAAGTATTACACGTAAATGGAGGTCAATTTCGCACTTCGTGAAAGAACGTAGTTACGACAAAACACCCTGTGAATAACTTGTTTATAGGAGATAATAGTCCTATATATATTGTGGCGAACGAATGTACCCACACAAAATGTGGATAGAAATTGTGGATATGTTGATAACTTTTGTGGATAAGTTGTTGTTAACTGGATAATAAGCTGTTAATATCTAAATTTTTACGTTATAAAAGGTAAATACCTCAAGAAATATCAACAATTTGCAAATGAAAGCGTAGTTATCCACAATTGAAAAATAAAATTTGAAGTATTGAGGGGACCGATTATAAAAAGGTCCCTTTCTATTTGAATGAACAATTTTACTTTGACGCACGATAAGTAGTATCTACTTCAAAGGACGTGTCATGATGTCAAAAAATACATATGAATGTTTAATCGTTGGGGCAGGAATTGCCGGTTTGCAGGCGGCTATTCAATTAGGGAGGTATATGCATAAGGTAGTAGTCATTGATTCTGAAGATGGAAGGTCAAACTTATGCAGAGGCTATCATAATATTTTGGGATGGCCAAACGGCGTAAGTGGTGAAACTCTTAGAGATTTAGGAAGAAAACAAGCAGCACAGTATGGAATTGAATTTATAAAAGATTATGTAATCGAAGCTAAAAAAGATCAAGAAATAATAATGGTGAAAACGAAATCAGGTAAAACCTATGAATCCACAACCCTTTTGTTATCCACAGGAATAAAAGATCGAATACCCGGGATTAAAAACATAAACCCGTGTTTAGGTGTTTCCATCTATGTTTGTCCGGATTGTGATGGCTATGAGGTAAGGGATCAGCATGTTCTCCTTTTAGGGTCAGGGAAAACAGGTGCAAATTTAGCGCTAACTCTTACTTATTGGACAGATAAGATTACGTTCATTAATCATGATGGAGAAATAGAGCTGTCATTATTAAATGAGCTCAAGCAAAAGAACATAGCTGTTATCAATGAAGAGATTGACGGGATTATCACTGAAAATGAATCAGACTTTAAAGGTGTGACATTAAAAAATGGACAAATCGTACATGGTGATAAGGGATTTATCGGATTTGGCGGAAATGCTGTTCATTCTGAGCTTGCAAAACAATTAGGTGTGGAAAGGCTTGAAAATAAACATGTTCTTGTAGATCCTCGAACAAAGGAAACAAATATAACAAATGTTTGGGCAGCGGGAGATCTTATTGCCCACTCAGAACAAGTGACTATTGCGATGGCAGACGGATGTCAGGCAGCAATATGGATTCATAAACGACTATTGAAAAACAATAAGTGAAATCTCTGTTTTCCTTCGTCGTGATGTTTTGTATCATAGAGAGAGTAGGAAACAATAAGGGAGAGGTTGGATTTGAAAAAAGAAATTGAAGAATTGTACGATGAAGTGTATGAAAAACTGGCTGAATATCATCAAAAGTCTTTTGACTACACGGAAAAGCTATCAGAATACCCACTCACCCAATCTGAAGAAGTGACAGAGAAGCTGGAAAGAATCGAATTTGCCTTACAAGCGGCTAAGGATATTTTAGAAAATATCATGACACCTGGAACAAAGATGACGATTATGCATCAAAAGGGGACCATTCAAATAGATCTAAATAATTGAGAGAAGAGTCGTTGCGGTACACGCCTCTATTTTATACGATCAGAAAGCTAAAATTTTATGGATAATAGTATGAGAAAAACTAAGGCTTTCACCATTAGGACTTGGCGATAAACCAAGTTTTTCTAAATAGGTAAGAAAGTATAAAATTTTGTACTTAGTGTGGATGTCTAGCTCCAGCGCCTAGCCCCGAAGTATAAGACGTGCAAGTGCCGTCTTTGCGACAAGACGTCGCGTTCTTAGACTGCCTCTAGGTCAAAGTCAATTTGGAATTGAAGGCAAAGAACGCCTTCTATTCCAAATCGCCTTATTTGCCCTAGGCTGGTCAAGGCGCTTGCGCTTTTCTTATAAAAAAGGGGAAATTTTCACCAAGTGAATAACTAGGAATAAAATGCAAATATCTTTTAAAATATGTAGTTTTCTGTATAATGAAGACATAAACAAAATAACGATCTATCTTCGGGGCAGGGTGAAATTCCCGATCGGCGGTATTAAGAAACTTTCTTTAAGCCCGCGAGCCTTTTAGGCAGGATTTGGTGCGATTCCAAAGCCGACAGTATAGTCTGGATGGGAGAAGATGGAGGTTCAGCTAACGTTCAAAAAATAACTAGATGAACGTTTATTTAAGATGCCTTCAACACTCCCTCATACATTTGTGAGGGAGTTTTTTATGTGGTAATTAACCGCATAAGGTATCTTATTTTGCGAACACCTCTTCCAAACGCGATGGATCAATGGAGGAGAAAGACAAATGATTAGAACAGAAAGATTTAGTGTAAGAACAATGGCTTCAGTTGCAATGCTTAGCAGTATATCGTATTTATTAATGCTGTTAGTTTTCCCGTTGCCGTTATTTCCTACCTTTTTATTCATTGATTTTAGTGACATTCCTGCACTAATTGCTACCATTATGTTTGGTCCAGTGGCAGGTGTCTTAGTCGTTTTAATTAAAAATATCATTAATTTCTTAATGATGGGAAGTCCAACTGGAGTGCCTGTAGGTCACATAGCAAACTTCTTAGCAGGAGTTGTCTTTATCTTACCTACGTATTTTGTATATAAAAAAATGGAAACAAGAAAAGGAATGATGATTGCTCTTGCGGTTGGAACACTTTCAATGGCAATTATTATGAGTATATTAAACTATTTATTTATCCTTCCGGCATATACCTACTTCATGCAGGCACCTGATATGCGCAATTTAGTTATACCTGCAATATTACCGTTTAATGTAGTAAAAGGTGTGCTGATGTCAACAATGTTTGTATTGGTATTTGTCCGACTTAAAAGTTGGATGACAAAAGTTGCATAAAAGAACGAAGACATCCCCAGTGATTTACTGGGGACTATTTTTTGCCGAAAAAGCTATCCTCAGGGAAAACGAGGTAACCTTTATTAATAATGACAAACGGTAACATGTGGATCAACCTAAACAGTATGTTTCTCTTGCCTAATTTCTCCTGGCGATTTCCCGGTGAGTTTCCTGGTTATCTTATTTAAATAATTCGCATTTTTATACCCGACTAACTGTGCAATTTCATCAACTGTATATCTTGTATGCTGCAAAAGCTCGATGGCCTTTTGTAGGCGAATATTTGTTAAATATTGAATAGGCGTTGTCCCAGTTTCTTCTTTAAACAATCTTGTAAAGTGATACTTAGATAATTTTGAAGCCTCTGCCATTTCCTCTGCTCCAATATCATCCTGGTAATAGTTTTGGGCGAATAAAACAGCGCTTATAATTCCTTCTGACCAATCCTCCATAAATTTATCAACTGTTTTTAAGGATAAAGATAATTCCATTAAAAATTGATAAGCAATGCTTGAGCCATGGTAGGCATTGGTGATTTTTTTCGATTGAATCATCGTAAATTTGCTTAAGCAGTTTAATGAGTGGTGATTCCGGGTGGAAACGAACAACCTGGTTGTCTGATTTTTTAACCTGCTCCCAACAGCGCTTTGCTTCGTTTCCGTATAGAGTTAAATAGAGAAACTCCCATTTTGTTGATTGCTCAGGTAAATAATAACGATAATTGCTTGGACTGTTCACAATAAACGCATGGCCTGCTTTTAGTTGATAAATCTTTCCGTCAATATTGATTTCTCCATGTCCTGATAACGTATATTGAAAAATGTATTTATCTTGATCCTTTCTTTCTGTACCGCTCCAAGAATAAATCGATGAATCCTGTTCATCCCAACCAACAGACCAAATTTGTGCAACTTTGTTCACATTAGGTTCATTAAACCGAAAAACAATTGCGCCCTTTTTCTTTTCCATAGCAAAAAAATCCCCCTTTCTTACCCTTTTTCGTTGAGGTGAGCAAAAAAAGACTGAAGTATGTTCGTAAAACGTATGAAATATAGCTATATTCATTGTGTTTAAATAAAACTTCTAAGCAAATAAGTGCTAATGTATAAAATAATTTTACCATTGTTCCTGGTAAGAAAGGAACTTACAATAAAGATAACGTTATCACAAACAAAAACGCGAGATGAAGGGTGATTTCCAATGACAGAACAATTACTTCAACAATTTAAACAGATATTCAACAACGATCAGTCTGTTCGCACTTTTTTTGCGCCGGGCCGAGTGAATTTAATAGGAGAACATACAGATTATAATGGAGGTCATGTGTTTCCATGTGCGTTAACGTTTGGGACATACGCAGTCGTTGCACCAAGAAATGACCAATCTATTTGTCTGTACTCAGTCAATTTTCCAAATGTAGGCATCATTGAACTATCAACTCAAGATCAGTTTGTACGTCAAAAAGAGCATGATTGGGCCAACTACCCTAAAGGTGTGATGAAAGAGTTTATTGATCGAGGCAATCAGCTTAAAACAGGATTTGATGTTTTATACTACGGTAATATCCCGAATGGTGCGGGATTATCTTCTTCAGCATCTATTGAACTTGTTACAGCAGTTGCTTTACAATCAATCTTGGAAACAACGTTCAGTAGTGTGGATCTTGTTAAAATGAGTCAGCATGCAGAAAATGAATTTATCGGCGTTAGCTGTGGCATTATGGATCAATTTGCGATCGGAATGGGAAAAGAAGACCATGCAATTTTGTTAAATTGTCAAACACTGGACTATCAATATAGCCCGATTGTCCTTGAAAATGCCTCACTTGTTATTGCCAACACAAATAAACGCAGAACACTTGCAGACTCGAAATACAATGAAAGACGCTCGGAATGTGAACGTGCTCTTTCACAATTGCAAAAGGAATTATCAATTCAATCTCTTGGCGACCTAACACCAGAGCAATTTGAACAACATCGATATTTAATTGAAAACGAAGTTGATCAAAAGCGTGCAAAACATGCTGTTTATGAAAATGCGAGAACAATTCTGGCAGTTGAAAAACTTCAACAAGGTGATATTGAAAGCTTTGGTCAATTAATGTGTGATTCTCACACATCTTTACGAGATGATTATGAGGTAACTGGTTTTGAGCTTGATACTTTAGTAGAAGCAGCCCTTAGCCAAGAAGGTGTTATCGGCTCAAGAATGACAGGAGCTGGCTTTGGCGGTTGTACAGTATCGATTGTGAAAAATGATAAAATTGAAGAATTCATTCAAGATGTAGGCAAACGCTATAACGAAAAAACAGGATTAAAAGCTGACTTTTACGTAGCGAATGTTGGCGATGGAGCAAAAGAAATAAACATGAACTAAACAATTGGAGGATGAAAAGATGGCAGTTTTAGTTTGCGGTGGAGCAGGATATATCGGTAGTCACGCGGTTTCCGAGCTGTTAGATCGAAATGAAGAGGTTGTAGTGGTTGATAATCTTCAAAAGGGACATCTACCGGCTGTTTTAGAAGGAGCAAAATTTTACAACGGTGATTTACGTGATGAAGCTTTCCTAAAAAACGTTTTCCAAGAAAATGATATCGAAGCAGTCATCCACTTTGCGGCTGATTCACTAGTAGGCGAAAGTGTTGAAAAACCACTTCAATACTATGAAAACAATGTGTACGGAACAATGTGCCTTTTAAAGGTGATCCAAGAGTTTGGTGTAAAGAAGATTGTCTTTTCATCAACGGCTGCAACCTATGGTGAAGCAGAAAATATTCCAATCGTTGAGACTGACCCTACTGTTCCAACAAACCCATATGGCGAAACAAAGCTTGCAGTTGAAAAAATGCTGAAGTGGAGTGAACAGGCATACGGATTAAAATATGTCGTGCTTCGCTATTTCAATGTTGCTGGTGCTCATATGGAAGGAAAACTTGGCGAAGACCATGATCCGGAAACACACTTAATTCCAATCATTTTACAAGTAGCCTTGGGAGATCGTGAGAAAATTATGATCTTTGGTGATGACTACAACACAGAAGATGGCACATGTATAAGAGATTATATTCATGTGACAGACTTAGCGGATGCTCATATTTTAGCGATTGAAAAGCTGCGCAAAGATCATACAAGCGCTACGTATAATCTTGGAAATGGAAACGGCTTTTCGGTAAAAGAAGTGATCGAAACAGCTCGAAAAGTAACAGGTCATCCAATTCCTGCAGAAGTTGCACCGCGTCGTGCAGGTGACCCGGCTGTTTTAATTGCTTCATCCGAAAAAGCGATCAATGAGCTTGGATGGAAACCTAAATATGCAGATCTTCACACAATGATTGAAAGCGCCTGGAACTGGTTTCAAAAGAATCCTAAAGGCTATCAAAAATAAATTTCTTTTTGCGACATCCAGCTCCAGCGCCTAGCACCTCTAGGGTCTAGCCAATTTAGAATTGAAGGCAAAGAACACCTTCTATTCTAAATCGTCTTATTTGCCCGAGGCTGAACAAGGCGCTTGCGCTTTTGATATAAGACGAGAGGGTGTATACCATGTCTATTCATATTGATGCTGAAATAGAAAGATTGCTTCAATTTGCTTTAAAAAAGGAAATAATTACAGTCTGGGACGTGGATTTAGCCCGCAATAAAATCTTAGAGGTGTTACAGCTTTCTGATGTGAAAGCTGTAACAGTTGATGAGGAAGTACCGGATTCTCCTGTATCCATTTTAGACTCGATATTGGATTGGGCTGCTGAACAGGGACTTATCGAAGATAACACTGTTACCTACCGAGATTTATTTGACACAAAAATAATGGGCTGTCTTGTTCCTTCACAAGGGGAAATCATACGTCGATTTGATGAACTTGTCTTTCAGGGCGGACCTAAACAAGCAACAGAATGGTTTTACCAGTTCTCACAGGATGTGCATTATATTCGGACTGACCGCATAGAGAAAAATGAAAAATGGCTTGTTGGTACGGAATATGGTGATCTGCAAATGACAATCAATTTGTCAAAGCCAGAAAAAGATCCTGTTGCGATTGCGGCGGCAAGAAATATGCAAAAAAGTGAGTACCCTGATTGTCTTTTATGTAAAGAGAATGTTGGATATGCAGGTCGTTTGGATCATCCGGCAAGACAAAATCATCGCATTATTCCTGTTACACTTGATGATGAACAATGGTTTCTACAGTTCTCACCATATGTGTATTACAATGAGCATGCGATTGTCTTTTCAGGTGAACATAAGCCGATGAAAATTTCCAAAGACTCATTTAAAAAGCTTCTGCATTTTGTTGAGCAGTATCCTCATTATTTCCTTGGGTCAAATGCAGATTTACCGATTGTGGGAGGATCTATTTTAAGTCATGACCACTTCCAAGGGGGACATCATACCTTCCCGATGGAAGTAGCAGAAAAAATGTATACTTTTTCTGTAAGTAAATACCCATCCATTGATTTCGCCATCGTGAAGTGGCCGATGTCTGTGCTGCGTCTGCAAGGAAATAATCAAGAAGATTTAATTGCAGCAGCAGATGATATATTACATGAATGGAAGACCTATAGTGACGAGACTGTAGAAATACACGCTTTTTCCGGTGAGACTCCACATAACACGATCACACCGATTGCCAGAAGAAGAGGCGAACTTTTTGAGCTTGATTTGGTATTAAGAAATAACCGAACTAGTGATGAGCATCCTTTCGGGATTTTCCATCCTCATCAAGAGGTTCATCATATTAAAAAGGAAAATATCGGCTTAATCGAGGTAATGGGATTAGCTGTATTACCGGGAAGACTACTGGATGAGCTCAAAAAACTAGCAGAATACTTGGTTAACGAAGATGGCTTAGGCAAGATCGCAAGAGATGACGAAATGAACAAACATTATGAATGGGCGAAACAGGTATATAATAAATACCCAGATCTAACAGAAGCCAATGTGTATGATGTACTGTTAAAAGAAGTAGGACATGTTTTTGCAACCATTTTAGAGCATGCAGGAGTATTCAAGCAGGATGAAGCCGGACAACAAGGATTTAAGCGCTTTGTTCAGCAACTGCAAACTTCATTAAAATAAAAAATGTATATTTACTAGTATAAGATGTCTTAAATGTGTCAATGATGCTAGTAATCCCCCCTAATTTTTATATATGTATGTTGCCTCCTTACTTGTAAGGGGGTATTTTTTTTGAATGTAAGAAAGTATAAATTTTGTACTTAGTATTAGTGTCCAGCCCCGACAAGCATAAGCCACAAATGAATTGAAGACACAGAACGTCTTCTATGCATTTCCGTCTTAATTGCCCTAGGCTGATCAAGGCGCTTGCGCTTTTCAACACCAAAAGGGACAGCTTTGAACTGTCCCTATCAATATCATTGAGCTACAATAACGACTCTGCCCTCATCAAGCTCTTCCTCTAATTCATTTGCTTTTGTTTGTGAAACTCCTAATGATGTCATTCTCTCTCTCAGGCTATATCCCCGAGATCGAAAAACATTGGCCATTTTATCAAAAAGACCTTCTTCTTTTAAACCGATATGACGAGTGTCTGTCTGTTCTGTTAAATGCTTGGAACGGGTAGTGTCATGTGCAAATAAATAGATGTGATCTTTATCATATCCCTGACCCTCAAGCTCCTGAATGATTTGAGTTGCTTGTACACCATTTTCTACAACATATGTTTTCAAGTTCATCATCTCCTTTTGCATGATTAATAAACTTGTACCCCGTCTAAAAGGAAATGAAACATAATGGGAAAATAAGTTATAGGCTAAAATGTTGTTTTAACTATAAAAGACAGTGAGCTCTTTGTTAAAATAGAAGAATATAAAAGAACAGGTGATGATAATGAAAATATCCATAGTGATTGTGACACATAATCGACTGAGCGAATTAGCAGAGCTTCTTGAATCTATTTCCATCCAAACCGAAGCGCCATATGAAATTATTATTGTCAATGATTGTGGAGAGAGCATTGAGCCAGTCGTTACTCTTTATAAAGAGCTGCCAATAAAAACAATTGAATTACTAGAAAATATGAAGCATGTTCGAGCCAGAAATATTGGGGTTGATCATGTGACCGGAGATTATATCATGCTTTGTGATGATGATGATCTCCTTTCACCAAAGCATATGGAATATGCAAAAGAAGCCTTACATGAGGCGGATTTTGTTTATTTTGATGCTGAAATTGTAAATTTTGAAAAGCGCGGGAAAACCCGTATTCCTTTAAAAAGACGAACGTTTGCCTATCACTATGATGAACAAGGAATGAGGAAGTTCTCCACCTATGTCCCCTCAGGCAGTGTGTATAAAAAGGATTTGCATGATAAAATCGGAATGTTTGATCCTAATGTACATAACTATTGGGATTGGGATTTTATGTTAAGAGCTGCACAGGCTTGTCAAGTGAAAAGGGTTCCTGTTGCCAGTGTCATTTACGCATTTGCAGAGAGTGGAGCAAACCAATCAGCAAGCTTAAATGATAAGCGGAAAACCTATTTAGATAAGTTATGTGAAAAACATCACTTAGGATCACTACCACAGAAAAATTTCTTTGTTTTGCTTGAAGAGCCGGAAATGAAAGGTCGTGAAGCAAAAACAGCGATTGTATGGGATGGACAACCAATTCATACCCGTTATAGCAGATGAGAGGTACTAAAAGATGAATGAGAAAATGGACCAAAGCTGGAGCAAGTTACTGAGTAAACAATTTGAAATGGACTATTTTAAAAAACTAACAGATTTTTTAGATGATGAATATAAGCAACAAACTATATTTCCAAAGCGGGAAGATATTTTTCGCGCTTTAAATGAAACACCATATGAGAATGTGAAGGTGGTCATCTTCGGACAAGATCCATATCATGGAGAAGGGCAGGCACAAGGGTTAAGTTTTTCTGTTCAACCAGGCGAAAAACTTCCTCCTTCCCTGCGAAATATTTTCACCGAGCTTTGTGAAGATATAAAGTGTGACAAACCCCAAAATGGTTCATTGGTTAAATGGTCAAAGCAAGGTGTTCTGCTTTTAAACACGGTGCTCACCGTTAGGAAAGGTCAGCCTAATTCCCATAAAGGAAAAGGGTGGGAAATCTTAACCGATGAAATCATACATGTATTAAATAACCGTGAAAAGCCGATTGTTTTTATTTTATGGGGGAAACATGCTCAAGCAAAAAAACAATTGATAACCTCACCAACCCATTTCATCATCGAGTCGGCTCATCCAAGTCCATTTTCGGCAAGAAGGGGATTCTTTGGCAGTAAACCTTTTTCAAAGGCAAATGAGTTTTTAAAGCAACATGGGCTAGGTGAAATTGACTGGACCTTAAGATGAGGGAGTATGAATGATGAAAGAAACACCAATTAATTGTGTGAAGTGTAAGCATTTCTATGTTACATGGGATACGAGATTTCCAAATGGCTGTCGGGCATACGGGTTTAAATCCGCCGGCAGACCGGCAATCATGGTAAAGAAATCATCTGGAATGGCTCTGCTTAAAATATGAACAAAAGTCCATGAAGGCATAGTGGAGGGATAAGATTGGATATACCAATATCAAAGCTTCTTTCTAAAATGGAAGCAGAATTAACAAAAGCGAAAAACAGTCAATCAGAAAAGGAAAGAAGAGAGCGAATAGTTGTTATTCAATCTTTATGTGAGTTGATTTTAGATGAAAAATCACCACAGGTACAAACGATTACATCTCCTTCTTCAAACTCAATAAGTCCTGCTGAGCTTCAAAAAATGATGGGAAATATGGCAACGGTTGTTAAAAATCCATCAAGCTCTGAGGCTAGAAAAGAAGATGATGCAAATGGTGACTCATTATTTGATTTTTAATTGAAAATAGCTGGTTATCCTCTCCAAAGAAATCCATCATATTCTAAAACTAATCAGGACACAATGATAAGTAAAATTATCTTAATGGAGGTTAGTGAAATGGCATATGATGAATTTTTAAATGTAGGAAGAGGCAGATTTACGATGGGAGCGTTTGATGATTTCTCCTCAACAAAGCTCTCACATGACAGATATGATGTATATGTAAACCAAGACTTTGTTGGTCAAAAGTACTTATTAACCGCACAAGAATCTGTTCACGATATCGATGATTTCCTGAAAAACGAAGGAATTTCAAATTTCCATTCGGTAGTAGATGGAGATCATTATCATATAAAAGCAATCGAAAACGAGCACAAAGTTGCAGACGTGCTAAAAGTGTATTTGCAAAATCGTTAAGGGCCTATTTGGCTCTTTTTTAAGGTTTTTTTGCAAAGATTGTTGCTTTTAAAATTCTATTTTAAACTCTATAGTGAAATGGAGCGTAATGGAACGAACTAATTGTTTTTAACTTCAATATATTAAGTAAAAAAGCATGCGAAAACAGCCTTTTGAAAATCTCCATCATTTAGTCAAGATTTCAAGTTGAATTTAAAAGATAGTAGGGTAAGATGAAAGGGGGAGGTGTGTTTTTGATGAAGCTTTTTCTTATTCTAGGTGTGATTAATGGATTTTTAGCTGTAGCATTAGGAGCCTTCGGTGCTCATGGATTAGAAGGGAAAATTCCTGAAAAATACCTAAAAACATGGCAAACAGGTGTGCAATATCAAATGTTTCATGCCGGAGCCCTTTTTGTTGTTGCCTTTTTAGTAGATAAGTTTACAAACATTGGGGCGTTTACAACCGCAGGGTGGTTATTTTTAGCAGGGATTATTTTGTTCTCTGGAAGTCTATATGTGTTAAGTGTGACACAAATTAGTATTTTAGGTGCTATTACTCCACTTGGCGGCTTAGCGTTTTTAGGCGGATGGCTATTGGTGGGATATGCGGCAATTCGATATTTATAAAGCAGAAATACATAAATCTAAAAGCCGATCCTAAAGATCGGCTTTTAAACGACCATTACCTCGGAGAAGCCGTTGTAAGTGTGAATTGTGGATCATAATTAAGCTCCTCATCAAATGTTACATAATCCAGGTACACCATCAATAGTAAGAACCGCTTACCTGTTTGAGGATCACTTAAAATGAGATGATCTCTTCCTGCAGCTTCAACTACACCTTTAAAAATTTTCGCATTCCATTCACGATTGCCTTCGAATGTCATATAAACAGTTGCAACTTTCCCACGATTTAACCGCAAAATATTTTCAACATATGACTGTTCTAATGGCAGCATACCGGGAATATTTTGAGCTACCCCTTGCTGCTGTTGTTGTGGTAGCATTTGAGGCGGTTGAACTCCGTTTTGACCATATTGACCATATGGACTAGGATAGGCATATGTAGGATAAGGTTGTTGATAACCTGCTCCTTGTTGCATGCCTTGCATTGGGTATCCATACTGCTGGTTTTGGTTCATTGCCAAAATGACCCCTCCTTAAAATATTAATAAACATAAGGACTGTTTGAAAAAAGAAATGAAGCAAGATGGTGGTGTAAGAAAAGACATTCATTACTCAATCTTTGCTCATTCATACGTATGTAAAAGAAAAACAACTTATGACTTATCCATAAAAAATAAATAGAAGGGGATGAAATATGACTTATTTTTCTTTAGAAAAAATCACAAAAGAAACCCTTCACAAAGCAAGAGACATTGTGAATTCGAATAAAAGGTATAATGTGCTTGAAAACGGACGGGAAGAGCGCACTATGAAGGAGATGGAAGAAGAGTTTTTAAATGAAATGACAGAAAGCTTCTTTATAAAAGGAAACAATAATGAGTATATTGGTGTTTTGGACTATTTAGTTGAAAATCCCAACGACCAATATCCATGGATTGGGTTACTCATGATTCATCATGATTATCAAGAGATAGGATATGGAAAAAAGGCCTACTCTTTATTTGAAAATGAAGCAAGAAAAGCAGGGATGCAAATCGTACGGTTAGCAGTATTAACAGAGAATATCTCGGCAAGAACCTTTTGGGAGTCGCTAGGCTATAGAAGGTATGAAACAAAGCCTTATAAAGAGGGGAAAAAAGTAGACTGTTTTGAAAAGGTGATAAAAGAATAAACAGACTCAGAAATAGCTATTACATTCTGAGTCTGTTTAAAGATATAGTTTTTAGTTTACTTCAAAAAAGTTTTGAAGCTTTCCAGAATCCAGCAGGTTTCCGACAAAGAAGGAACCAAACTCTCCATATCGTGCACTCACTTCATCAAATCTCATTTCATAAACAAGCTTTTTAAATTGAAGAACATCATCAGAGAATAGTGTTACTCCCCACTCATAATCATCAAAGCCAACAGAACCGGTAATAATCTGCTTTACTTTTCCTGCGTAAGAACGACCGATTAGACCGTGACTTCTCATCATGTTACGGCGCTCTTCCATCGAAAGCATGTACCAGTTATCATTTCCTTGACGACGCTTATCCATTGGATAGAAGCAAGCATATTTAGATTGTGGAAGTTTTGGATAAAGTCTTGAGCGAATATGCGGGTTTTGATAAGGATCTTCATTACTTTCACCAGCAAGATAGTTACTAAGCTCAACAACTGAAACATAGGAATATGTCGGGAGCGTAAATTCAGCAAGCTTTGTTTTGTTGAATTCAAGCTCAATCTCATTAAGCTCCTCCATTGTAGGACGCAAGATCATCATCATGAAATCTGCTTTTTGCCCAACAATCGAGTATAGCGCATGACTACCTTGCTCAGCATTTTCAGTGACAGTCCATTTTTCAAGTAAGCCTAAAAATTCGTTAATTGCTGCTTGTCTCTCATCATTTGATAAAAGTTTCCATGAAGACCAGTCAATCGAACGGAAATCATGCAGACAATACCAACCATCTAATGTTTGTGCTGCTTCACTCATATATATTCACTCCTAAAAAGTTAATGATTATGTACACAGTTTAACTATATCATAGTTTGTCCATGAACCCTTGTGAATAAAACTTGAACTTCATGTAAGACCGAGGGAGTAAAAAAACCAATCTGTGAGAAACTTAAAAAGGGATAAAATCCTGTTAGAAAAGTTAGATTTTTTTGAAATGAAAGAAATTTATGATGTAAGCGTTATAGCTTAACAGAACAGTTTGAAAACAGAAATAAGTGGAGTATGCTAGATAAGGAAGCATTCTTTATACATATCAAGGAGGTTTTTTTCGTGTCAGATTTATTTGCTACGTTAAAAGAAAAAGTGAGCGGTCAACAAATTAAAATTGTTTTTCCGGAAGGATTAGATGAGCGTATTCTAGCGGCAGTAAACCGTTTATCAGGTGAAGGCATCCTTCAACCGATCTTAATTGGGAATCAGCAGGAAATTACGAATAAAGCATCAGAACTTAACTTAACATTAGACGGTGTAGACATTTATGATCCGCAAAACTATACGGAAATGGACGAGCTTGTTGCAGCGTTTGTTGAAAGACGTAAAGGTAAAGCAACAGAAGAAGATGCCCGCAACATTTTATTAGACGAAAACTACTTCGGAACAATGCTTGTTCACCTTGGAAAAGCTCATGGTCTTGTGAGTGGTGCAGCACATTCAACGGCTGATACGGTTCGTCCGGCTCTTCAAATCATTAAAACAAAACCAGGCATTAAAAAGACGTCAGGTGTATTTATCATGGTCCGTGGTGACGAAAAATATGTATTCGCTGACTGTGCGATCAACATTGCACCAGATAGCCAGGATCTTGCAGAAATTGCAATCGCAAGTGCACAAACAGCAAAAATGTTTGACATCGATCCACGTGTGGCGATGTTAAGCTTCTCAACAAAAGGCTCTGCTAAATCTCCTGAAACAGAAAAGGTAGCAAACGCAGTTGAAATTGCTAAAGAACTTGATTCAAGTGTTGTTCTAGATGGTGAATTCCAATTTGACGCAGCATTTGTACCATCTGTAGCTGAGAAAAAAGCTCCGGATTCTGTTATTAAAGGTGATGCAAACATATTTGTATTCCCAAGCCTTGAAGCTGGAAACATCGGCTACAAAATCGCCCAACGCTTAGGCAATTTTGAAGCAGTTGGACCAATCCTGCAAGGTTTAAATAAACCAGTAAACGACCTATCCCGCGGATGTAATGCAGAGGATGTTTATAAACTAGCACTGATTACAGCTGCACAGGCTTAATTTCATAATAGAGAAGAGAACTGGCTGAGTAAGTCGGTTCTTTTTTTTGAAAGTTTTTTTCCTAAGGCTTGTTGCGCATGATCAACATTTTAGCTCTATAGTGGAGCGCAATGGAACGAACTATTTTTCACCTTAATTGGATTTGAAACAAATTATGCGAAAATAGCTTTTTTGATTAAAAGGTTTGCCCACCAAGTCACAAGGTAATTAAATAAAGTAACAGGAAGGTAAAAGAAAATAGCGAATAATAGTATACAAGAGCGACATACAAAAGACATGAGGTGAAAACATGGAAACCAAACCAATGTACATTAACGGCAACTGGCATCAAACAGACACAACCATTGATGTAGAAAACCCTGCAACAAACGAAATTATCGCAAAAAGCGCCTATGGTGGAAAAAAAGAAGCCGCCATGGCAGTCGAAGCTGCATATGATGCTTTTTCAAGCTGGTCAAAGCTTGTCGCTGGAGAGCGTGCCGGCTACCTGAAAAAATGGTATCAATTAATTGATCAACATAAAGAAGAAATCGCAAAAATCATGACGAGTGAACAAGGAAAGCCTTTGAAGGAAGCCCTTGGAGAAGTTCAATATGCTAATAGTTTTATTGAATGGTATGCAGAAGAAGGCAAACGGATTTACGGTGAGACCATACCGAGCTCCCACCCGAATAAAAGACTGTTTGTGAGTAAGCAGCCGGTAGGCGTCATGGCAGCCATTACACCGTGGAATTTCCCAGCTGCCATGATTACCCGAAAAGTAGCACCCGCACTAGCCGCCGGCTGTACAGCTGTTATTAAACCGGCAGAACAAACGCCATTAACAGCCATTCGACTTATTGAACTGGCACATGAAGCAGGAATTCCAAAAGGTGTGCTCAATGTAGTTGTTGGAGATGCCCAGGAAATAGGCGATGTTTGGTTAAAGGATGACCGCGTACGCAAAATCTCCTTTACAGGCTCAACAGAAGTTGGAAAGCACTTAATGAGAGGAGCAGCTGAAACGGTTAAAAAAATCTCCTTAGAATTGGGGGGACATGCTCCACTGATTGTATTAGAGGACGCTGACCTCGATCAGGCAGTTGAAGGAGTCATAAGCTCCAAATTCCGAAATGCCGGCCAGACATGTGTGTGTACGAACAGAGTGTATGTTCACCAAACAATCTATGAGCCTTTCATGAACAAGTTGAAAGAGGCCTTTCAAAAGCTCCATGTTGGCGATGGACTCCAAGATCAAACGACAATTGGGCCATTAATTGACCGTAATGCCCTAAAAAAAGTAAAGAACCACTTAGAAGATGCATCGAATAAAGGTGGAGATATTACCTATTTAGGACAATCATTAGACAGTGAGAATGGTTACTTTATGACACCTGTTATTGTTGGTCAGGCAAGTGATGATATGCTTTGTATGAAAGAGGAAACATTTGGACCTGTTGCACCAGTCACAACGTTTGAAACAATTGAAGAAGTGGTCAAACGGGCAAATCAATCTCCATATGGCTTAGCGGCATATGTATTTACACAAAATATTTCCAAAGGTATCAGAATGGTAGAGGACCTTGAATATGGAATTGTTGGACTAAATGATGGATTACCTTCTGTTGCGCAAGCACCATTTGGCGGTTTTAAGGAAAGTGGACTTGGTCGTGAAGGCGGACATTATGGAATTGAGGAATATTTGGAAGTGAAATATATCTCATTGGGGCTTTAGGAGGTTCTGTTTAATAGGTTTTTGCTGTAAAGCTGATAGTGATATAATAAGGGATAGTAAAAGTTAAGGAGTAAACAGCATGAACCTATTACAGCCGTCCTCATTAATCTACCAACCAAAATGGAGAGTCATTGATCAATCAAGCTTAGGACCGCAGTTTGACGCTAAGCATTCGTTTGCTATAGATGATACACTCTGTGCAAGTGTCGGAAAAAATGAATCACCAGCAACAGTCAGAACATGGGTGCACCATCAAACGATCGTGTTAGGAATACAGGATACAAAACTACCATTCTTAGAGGATGGACTTCAATTTCTTCATGATCAGGGCTATCAAGTGATTGTACGAAATTCCGGCGGGCTGGCGGTTGTGTTGGATAAGGATGTTTTAAACATTTCCCTCATCTTCCCTGAGTCTGAAAAGGGAATTGATATAGACCGTGGATATGACGCGATGCTCGATTTAATCAAGCATATGCTAAAAGATTATGATGCAAACATTGAAGCAAGAGAAATCGTCGGCTCATATTGCCCGGGCAGCTATGATTTAAGTATAAATGGTAAGAAGTTTGCAGGGATTTCACAAAGAAGACTACGCGGAGGAGTTGCGGTTCAAATCTATCTTTGTGTAACAGGCAGTGGAGAAGACCGTGCAGATCTTATTCGTCAATTTTACGAGCTCTCTCTTAAAAAGGAACAAACGAAATTTGTTTTTCCAACAATAAAGCCTGAGACAATGTCGTCTCTAAGTGATTTATTGGGAGTCAACCTAACTGTTGAAAGGCTTTTATATCAGTTGCTTTTCACATTAAAAGAACACAGCCAGGACTTAATGTCGTCATCTTTAACTGTAGAAGAACAGCTTTTATTTCAGCAAAATTTGCTTCGGATGATTGATCGAAATGAAAAGGTATTTATCAAAAAAGGCTAGCCGTTATTATTCGGCTAGCTCCTTTTCGTTTTCATTAATTTTTTCCAGAATTCTTCTTTTTCTATATAACATAATGCCAACTTCTGATAAATCATTGATCATGGAGCGGTTAGTGATCGCTCCAAATAAAATACCTGCAATAGGAACCATTTGCAACAGCTTTTTCCAGCCGAATTGATCACGGTACGTATAAACAACTTCACGCCATCCTTGGAGCTGTGAAATCATTTCGTTATTTGTTACTTCTTTTCTATTATAAAAAGAAGATAATTCATTTAATATGGCCTGTTTTCCAACAATATCAGCAGAAGAAAACTGCAGGCATTTTACAATGAAGATACGTTCGTCCCGATCTTTAGGATCGTAGCCATATGTAATGGCAATTTCCTGCAACGTTTTCAGCGACAGGCCCAATAAGACAGGGATATCAATGGCAAGGGTGAAAATACCTCCAACACCTGTTGTTGCCCCCTGAATGGTAGCTAGGTTTCCCCGATTCGTTTTTAATTGATCACTAACCTCATCCATAGTAGACAGAGGGAGGGAGGCAATATCTTGTATAGTCAGCTCTTGATGTTGATTCGATTGTTTTTGAAGCCTTTTTAAGATTGATTTTTCTTGTGTTAAATATTGACCGCCAGTTTGCACGAATTGTCCAAGCTCATCTAAAAGGAGACCTATTTTCTTTTGGATAAATGCCGGTGTGATTTTATCTAATAGCTTAAATGGAAGTCTGCCAATTTTCTCCCAAAAAAAGATTCCTTTCTGATCCTGCTCCCATTTTTCAATTGTTTTTAGCTCAGTTAATAGCCAGTCTTTGTTTTCCATGATCAAACCAACCTTTTTGAAATGTGATGTTAAAGTTAATACGTAGGAGGTCCTTTAATAGTTTCAAAAAAATAAAAAGGCGTGCCACAAATAGGCACACCATTAGGTATTACTCTGCCATCTTTTCCAAGTTTCCATTACGGTCCATTTTAAATGTTGTAGGTGCTGTGCGGTCTTCTTCATCAAATAGGACAAGCTTACGAGCGCGGTTCATGATTTTCATTAGTGTTTCATAGTCTTCTTGAACGGTTACAGTGTCTTGTTCTAGTTTTTCTACCTTTTTCATCAGCTCATCATTTTGTAAAGATAAATCTTGGTTTTCTTTCTTTAATCGTTTATTTTCACTTACTAATGCTTCTGATTGTAGATTGTTTGTTTTATAAGACTGCAAGAATGCAATAACATGATCCATTGTTAATCTGTTATTTATGCTTACAGGCTGCTTGATTTGCGGCATTTCTTTTGGTTGGGCTGCAGGTGTTGCTACAGGTGCTTGATGGCTGAATGGTGTTTTAACATCTTCGTCAGCCGGCATCACTTCAGCCATATGACTCTCTAAACTTGCCAACATGGTTTGCTCTTCATGTTGATCAAAATCATCAATTTCCATCTCCATAGTAGGTGTATCAGGCGTATATAAAAGCTGCTTTTTCACTGGTTGTCCTTTTCCCAAAGCTCTCATCCGCTGTTTACGTTGTTTTTTAGCAAGTGATAAAGCTTTCTCATAATCATGGCGAACAACGGCATTCCAGCGGAACCCACAAGCAGCAGACGTACGATTCAACTTGTCTCCTACTTCTTCAAAAGCATTTAATTGAGTACTGCCTTCTCTCACATGACGTAAAACCGTTTCAGCTAGTAATAAATCATTCTCTTCAGACCATGCGTCTTGTCTTTGTTTCATTTTTTCCAACTCCCTATATAAATAGATTATTTACTTCCAACTGTTAGTAAGCATGGACAAGTTGAAGGTGTTTTATACAAATTTGTTAAGAGGATAGTAGATTTTTTCAAAATGTTCATAGGTTTTTTAAAATCTACTGAAAACCGATGGTAAATCAACCCTTTGAAGGAAGTGAAAACTTTTTGTCCTTTGTCCAGCGTTACTTGCATAGAGGGAAAAATAACGGTAAAATACCTCTTAGTGAAAAACGGTAGTATGCCTATTGTAAGGAAAGGATTGGGAAATCAATGGCAAATGAATTTCGTATTTGTGATGATTGCCAAGCAACAAATATAAAAACACTTGTGCCTAAGTTAAAAAAGGTAGATTCAGAAGCTAAGATAGATATTGCCTGCCAATCTTATTGTGGCCCGGGAAGAAAGAAATCATTCTGTTTTGTAAACAATCGTCCATTAGCAGCACCGTCAGAGGACGAATTAATTGAAAAGATCGTTCAGAAATTATCAAAATAACATCACCTTTGTGTTTGTATACATGGGTGATGTTTTATTTTGAGGGAGAACGGGTTTATAGTAATTAGTTTTGGTGTCAAGCTCCGAAGCACAGGATGTGCAAGTGCAGTCAATGCGACAGAACGTCGCGTGTTTTGACTGCCAGCGCCCAGCCCAAAGAGATCATAAGCCAATTTAGAATTGAAGGCAAAGAACGCCTTCTATTCTAAATTGGCTTATGCCTGCCTTAGTCTGATCAAGGCGCTTCCGCTTTTCTTATTGTCGAATGATTTTGCGGATTTTGGGTGTTATTGTCGATTGGAAGCCGATATAATAATAAGTGGAAGTTAGTGAATGGCGTCAAAATTTAGGCTGTTTTCTGCAAAGTTTGTTGCTTTCAAAGATTTATAAAAAGAATAGCGAAATGGAACGAACCTGTTCTTACGGTTAACGATCTTAAAAAACAGAAAGCAGCCAAAAGTTACTAAGTAGAACGGATGTGGAAGACAATGGAAAATGGAAAGTTGTCTGAAGAAAAGGTTTTTAAAGATCCCGTTCACCGATATATACATGTGCGTGATAAAATCATTTGGGATCTCATTGGGACGAAAGAATTCCAACGATTAAGAAGAATACGCCAGCTGGGGACAACGTATTTAACATTTCACGGGGCTGAGCACAGCAGGTTTAATCACTCACTAGGAGTGTATGAAATTGTTCGCCGAATAGTGGATGATGTGTTCAATGGGAGACCTGAATGGGATGATGAAGAAAGGCTTTTATGCCTTTGTGCCGCTTTGTTGCATGATTTAGGTCATGGTCCATTCTCCCATTCCTTTGAAAAAGTATTCCACCTTGACCATGAGGATTACACCCAAGCCATTATTCTGGGAGATACAGAGGTTAACAAGGTGTTAACATCAGTAGAAGTTGATTTTCCGAAGAAGGTAGCAGAGGTTATTGCCAAAACCTATGAAAATAAACAGGTTGTAAGTTTAATATCTAGTCAGATTGATGCTGATCGTATGGATTATCTGCAGCGTGACGCCTACTATACAGGTGTTAGCTACGGTCACTTTGATATGGAACGGATTTTAAGAGTGATGCGTCCGCGAGAAGAGCAGGTTGTCATAAAGAGCAGTGGTATGCACGCGGTTGAGGATTATATTATGAGCCGTTATCAAATGTATTGGCAGGTTTATTTTCACCCGGTCACACGAAGTGCCGAAGTGATTTTAACGAAAATTCTTCACCGTGCAAAACAGCTGCATCAAGAGTTTTATTCCTTCAAACATGATCCTGTTCATTTTTATTCTTTATTTGAAGAAGAGCTGTCACTTCAGGACTATTTAAAACTGGATGAGTCTGTTATTATGTTTTATTTTCAGGCATGGCAGGAGGAAGAAGATCCAATCCTGCGTGACTTATGTACCCGCTTTATGAATCGCCAGCTTTTTAAATATGTGGAATTTAACCCGAATGTACAGATGAAGACATTGATGGAATTAACATCATTGTTTAAAAAGGCGGGAATTGATCCGAATTACTATCTGGTTGTTGATTCTTCCTCAGATCTTCCATATGATTTTTATCGTCCTGGTGAAGAAGAGGAAAGACTGCCGATCCATCTATTAAAGTCGAATGGAGATTTGCGCGAATTGTCACGGGAATCAGAGATTGTCGATGCGATTTCTGGGAAAAGAAGAACAGATCATAAATTGTATTTTCCATTGGACTTAATTGAGGATTTTTCAACAAAGCGTACGGCGAAAAAGAAAATACTTGAATTATTAAATATAAAGAAATAGTGCTCTTAAGTTAGGAGATGACGGGGAATTGATGAAAGAACATGCGAAGCTGATGAAGGTGATCTCATCAGCAGGGGAAATCATTGGCCGGAAAAAATTGCAAAAAATGATTTATATCGCAAAGAAAATTGATTTACCTTTCTATGAAAAATACAATTTTCACTTTTTTGGACCATACTCTGAAGAACTTACATTGCGTATCGAAGAGCTTTGTAACTTAGGGTTTATTGATGAGGTCCATGAAAAAAAGGGTGGATATTTTCAATATCGTTATACTTTAACAGAAGCAGGAAATGAATTTCTTGGCCATTATGATGTGGACATGCCCCCATTAAAGAACTGCATGCTGGATTTGAATGAGCAAAGCTCCAGATTTTTAGAATTAGTTTCAACCGTATTATATTTTGACGGACTTAGCAGAGAAGAAGTAAAAGAAAAGGTGTTTACGTTAAAAAGTAAGCAGCGTTACACAGAAGATGAAATTGCTGAGGCATATGATTATATTGAAAAAATTAAACAAGTCGCCCAAAACGAAACCGCCAATCATTAATCTGGCGGTTTTTTACGTCTTTGTCAGTATCCATTAGTCGAAATTACCCCCTAATCATGGTAAGCTAAGAATGAGTACATTTATAACAGAGGAGCCAGTGATGAATGAATTTAGCCAATTTTTAGCCTTTCCGTTAGAAATGATTCCATATGTGGTCATTACGCTAATGATTGCTTTTACATTACATGAGTTTGCACATGCCTATGTAGCTTATAAGTTTGGGGATCCAACTGCAAAAAGACAAGGAAGATTAACGCTTTCTCCGTTAGCACATTTGGATCCATTTGGAACAATCTTAATTTTTATTGCAGGGTTTGGTTGGGCAAAACCTGTCCCGGTAAACCGATTTCATTTTAAGCGGCCCCGATTAGCCGGAGTCTTAGTTTCTGTTGCCGGACCGCTAAGTAACTTTTTCTTAGCCTTCTTAGGAACTGCAATTTGGTATATACTATTAGCGACAAACGCAGTGACATATCTGCCAGCACAATATGTAACAGGACTTGAGCAGTTTTTTAATATTTTTGTGTCACTTAATGTGATTTTGTTTATTTTTAACTTACTTCCATTTCCACCGCTGGATGGATATCGGATTATTGAGGATTTGGTTCCGGCACATATTCGGCCAAAACTCGTTCAATTTGAGAGTTATGGAATTATTATTTTCTTAGTTTTAGTTATAACACCACTGGATGCCTATACGATTCAACCTATTTTTGAGATTGGCCGGGCAATTGTTATGAATATTTTTCATTTATTGCTTAGCCCATTATTATGATGTCTTACATATGAGGAGGTCCATGATATGGAACAAGAAAAAAGGAAAAAAAGCATTGGGTTTAATATAATAAAAAGCGATCCAACAGATGGCCATGGCGGTTTCGGTGTGGGTGCCCTTAGTTTGGATAATGTGTCCCCGGTTTTCATTGATATCGAAGAAGGAGAGGCCTTCGTTGATATCGGTGCCATGCATGCGAGAAGTGTCGTGGAAAAAGGGATTAAATTTTTAAAAACAAAAGAAGAGGTTCCAAACGGAAAACCATATTGGTTAGTTTGGGTCACCATTGACCGTAAAGAAGATGGTCCTTACTATGCAGGAGTAACCGCATGTGAACTTACAGTTGACCGCTCAATAAGAAGGGGTTACAAATCACTGCCTGAACATGTAAACCGCATGGATAAATCAATGAAACGTCATATTATCGTTGATCATATGGACGATCGTTCAAAAGAGATTTTAACCCACTTCTTAAAACATCACGATAAAAAAATGTGGGAACATTCCGAGCAAAAATTAAAAGACGATTTAAAAGTCTAGAATGTAAATTTGTCGAAAGTGTGAAGTTTTCGTGAACAAATTGGTAAAATCTTGTGGTTTTTCATGAAAATTAGTAGACTGAATATACAGTTTATAAAACTAGGACACAAAAACCCCCGGGCATATTAGTTGCCCGGGGGTTTTTGATTTGCTGCTGAGATTTTATTTTCGATTCTGGGAATTTATCTACGATTTTGAAGATTTATCAACGATTATAAAGATTTATTTTCGATTCTGAGAATATATCAACGATTTGTCAATTTTCGACAAAAACCGATCCGTCCACATTCTCAACTTCAATCCCACCATTTAAACTTATCTAGCCAGCTTTCTTTTTCCTTCTGATCTGAGGACTGCTCCGCTTCCGAAGCTTCACCGTCACTCATATGTTCCTCACAATACTCAGTCGGCTCAGTACCTTCAATAAAATACGTAAGACGCTTTGTTGGGCAGCCTTTTGTGGCGAGCTTTCCGCTGGCAGGATTAATATAAACCCCGACAACTCCATCCGGTGGGCGAAAAGCTTTTACAGATTGATCATCTAATGCTTCCTCCATAAAGGTGGACCATATTTCCTTTGCATATCCGCGTTCTTGAACAAGGTTGATCGTTTTTCCTTTGTCATACCCTGTCCAAACACCAACGGCAAGTTGCGGGGCAAATCCAATCATCCAGCTGTCTGATGAGGTTGTACCTGATTTGCCTGCATAGTCCCGGGTGAGGGAGTCAGCAATGCTGTGACCTGTAACAGATGTATAATCATTTAATGTAGTATCAAACATTCCTTTCATCATATGTGTCGTGACGAAAGCTGCTTGTTCGCTCAATACTTGCTCTTTTGCCTGTTTCGATTCATAGATGACATTTCCAGCAGTGTCTTCAATTTTAGTCACGAAAGTAGGTTCAACTTTTTTTCCGCCATTACCCAGCATTCCGTACGCATTGACCATGTCAATCAAACGGACAGGTGATGTGCCTAATGCAGCTGAAGGATTTTTCTTTATGCCTGTACTTAATCCAAGGAGTTTCCCTGTTTTGATAAGCTCCTCCATCCCGATAAACATATGTGTTTTCACGGCATAAATATTGTCAGACAAAGCGATGGCCTGGAGCATTGTGATAAAGTCGTTCGCATAATAGTCGTTATAATTACTCGGCTTATAAGACGCTTTTCCATTATCATAGGTAAATGAAGTTGGTTCACTTTTCATCTCGGTAGATGGTGTAAAGCCGTTCATAATCGCAGAGTAGTAAAGAAAAGGCTTAATCGTTGAACCCGGCTGCCTTTTTGCCTGAGTAGCACGATTGAAAGGACTTTCCTCATAATTTCGTCCACCGATTAATGCCCGAACATGACCGGTCTTAGGATCCATCGCAACAATACCTGTTTGAATGTCAGAGGACTCATCAATCGTTTCTTCAACCATTTCTTCAGCAAGCTTTTGCATGTCTGCATCCAATGTTGTATAGATTTTTAACCCTTTTGTTTGGATAGCTTGTGCGTCGATGCCTAACTTGTCGGATATCTCACTTAACATTGCATCCTGGAAATATGGGGCTAATCTTGGTTGAATAGTGTCTGTTTTCTTTTTATATACAAGCTCTGCTGTAAGTGCTGATTGGAATTGCTTTTCCGTAATATACCCTTCATTTTTCATCATTTTTAAAATGATTTCTTGTCTTTGTTTTGCTTTTTCCCTGTTTGCGTAAGGGGAATAGAGGGTTGGTCCCTTTGGAATGCCGGCAAGCATGGCAGCTTCAGCAAGGGTTAAGTCACTTGAGCTTTTTCCAAAGTAATAATTAGCTGCTGCTTCAATTCCATAAACACCATGTCCGTAATAAATGGTGTTTAAATAGCCTTCTAAAATCCGGTCCTTGCTGTAGTTTTGCTCCAACCGAATGGTATATAAGGCTTCATTTGCTTTACGCTGCCATGTTTTTTCATGCTCTAAAAATAAATTTCGTGCGTATTGCTGGGTTATCGTACTGGCACCCTGTACCTTTGCCATAGCTTTTAAGTCGGCTAATGCAGCACCTGCAATTCGTTTATAATCAAATCCATCATGTTGATAAAAACTTCGATCTTCTATTGCGATGGTTGCTTCACGGACATGTGGGGAAATATGATCAATATCAACCCAGTACCGTTTTTGACCATTATGCAATTCACCTATTTTTGACCCATCACTTGCATAAATGAGAGTTGATTGTGGAACTGATAAAGAAGGAGGTCCCAGCCACTTTGCATATAACACAATACTTAAAATAATCGTTGAAAAAAGAACTAAACATAATAAACTAATAAAAATAAGTGCTCGTACTGTTTTTAGGGTGATGCGTAAACGCCTAGGTGTCATCACATCCATGAAGCTCACCTCCTATTTTCGTCATAAAAGACATACTGTTAGCCATTATGAGTTTTTTATCAGAATTTTAAACATTTTAAACAAAAGTCATAGATTTTTTTCTCATTTTCTGCTATAAGGGACAAGGGGACAGGTTCCGTGTCCCATAATGAACGGGACAGGGGACCTGTCCCTCTGTTCCAGTTTTGAAAGGATGATTTTAATGAGTGAGTTATGGTATACAGAGAAACAAACAAAAAGTTTTGGGATTACGTTAAAAGTTAAGCAAACGTTACATACAGAACAAACTGATTTTCAATACTTAGAAATGGTGGAAACAGAAGAGTTTGGAAACATGTTGTTCCTTGATGGTATGGTGATGACATCACAGAAGGACGAATTCGTTTATCACGAGATGGTGGCACATGTGCCGTTATTTACACACCCAAACCCTGAGAATGTTCTAGTAGTTGGCGGCGGTGACGGTGGAGTTATTCGTGAAGTGTTAAAACACCCACAAGTGAAGAAAGCGACACTTGTTGATATTGATGGAAAGGTTATTGAGTACTCAAAAAAATACCTTCCTGAAATTGCAGGAAAGCTAGACGACCCACGTGTTGAAGTAAAAGTAGGCGACGGCTTCATGCATATCGCTGAAAGTGAAAATGAATATGATGTAATCATGGTTGATTCAACAGAACCAATGGGACCTGCAGTAAACCTATTCACTAAAGGCTTTTATGCTGGTATCTCCAAAGCATTAAAAGAAGATGGTGTTTTCGTTGCCCAAACGGACAACCCTTGGTTTACACCGGAATTAATTACAAATGTTCAACGTGATGTGAAGGAAATTTTCCCGATCACACGCCTATACACAGCGAACATTCCAACATATCCAAGTGGCCTTTGGACATTCACAATCGGTTCAAAAAAATACGATCCATTAGAAGTAAGTGAAGACCGTTTCCATGAAATTGAAACAAAATACTACACAAAAGAATTACACAAAGCTTGTTTTGTATTACCTAAGTTTGTAAGTGATTTAATTAAATAAATTAGAAATAAAAAAGTGAGAGAGGGGAAAATCTCTCACTTTTTGAATGGAGGAAATCATCTATGAAATTTGATGAAGCTTATTCAGGTAATGTATTTATTAAAAGCCACCCTAACTATGAAGAAAGCGAAGCTGTTATCTACGGTATGCCGATGGATTGGACGGTAAGCTATCGCCCGGGTTCCCGTTTCGGCCCTGCACGTATTCGTGAAGTATCAATTGGTCTTGAAGAATACAGCCCATACTTAGATCGTGAATTAGAAGAAGTAAAATACTTTGATGCAGGAGATATTCCATTGCCATTTGGAAACCCGCAGCGAAGCATTGACATGATTGAGGAATATATTGATCAGCTGCTGGCAGATGATAAATATCCATTAGGGATGGGCGGAGAGCACCTTGTATCATGGCCTGTTATGAAAGCTATGTACAAAAAATACCCTGATCTTGCGATTATTCACTTTGATGCTCATACAGACCTTCGTGATGACTATGAAGGTGAGCCACTGTCCCACTCAACACCAATTAAAAAGATAGCGAATTTAATTGGACCAACGAATGTATATTCTTTCGGAATCCGCTCAGGAATGAAGGAAGAATTCCAATGGGCAAAAGAAGTGGGCATGCACATCTCAAAATTTGAAGTGCTGGAGCCATTAAAAGAAGTGCTGCCAAAGCTGGCAGGACGACCTGTCTACCTAACGATTGATATCGACGTTCTTGATCCGGCCCACGCCCCGGGAACAGGTACAGTGGACGCTGGTGGTATTACTTCAAAAGAGCTTCTAGCGTCTATTCATGAAATCGCAAAATCAGATATACGTGTTGTGGGGTCTGACTTGGTAGAAGTTGCGCCAATTTATGATCACTCTGAACAAACAGCGAACACAGCAAGTAAAATAATCAGAGAAATGATTTTAGGCTTAGTTCAGAAAAAATAGCAGGTTTGGAAGTCTGGTACTTGATGTATCAGGCTTTTTTTATTGAAAAAATTGTAACAATACAGATATATATGTAAAAAAACACACTTTAGAAAAACTTTGTCAACATGATGTTTTAACCAAAATAATGGGTGGTTTTCCAACTATTAGGACATTTGGAGAAAGTTCCGCTTCTGCTAGTAAATCGATAAAAACATTGATAGATTACGAGGCTTAAGTCAATCCACATAAGACCAACCGCCTATAATGGTATCCAACTGTTAAAATTATCCTCAAATATGACAAAAAAACACATGTTACGATATCCCCGTCAGCACATGAGTTGATAAGGAGGATGACTATACATGAAGAAAAAAATCATTTTATCAGTTGTAGCAGGTGCGGCTCTATTAATGGCAAATCCACTTGCACAAAAAGCAGATGCTGCTTCAAACACAACACAAGCAAAAGTCTATTACTATCAATCAGGTAATCTCGACCAAGAACAAATCAATGAATTAATTAAAAAATATTTCAGCAACTATCAGAAATCTACTACTCAAAAAGAAGTAGAAGCACCTAAAGAAGAACAAACACAAACTGAGCAGCAGCCAGCAACTGAACAACCTGCAACACAGCAGCCTGCTCAACAGCAACCAGCACAAACTGAAGAAACAAAGGAACAAGCTAGCTATCAATTAAGTCAGTATGAGCAGCAAGTCGTTGATTTAACAAACCAAGAACGTGCTAAGCAAGGACTTCCTGCTTTAAAAGTAGATCTTGAATTAAGCAAAGTAGCACGTGAGAAATCACTAGATATGCAAAAAAACAATTACTTTTCACATACAAGTCCAACATATGGTTCACCATTTGATATGATGAAAAAGTTTGGTATTTCATATAAAGCAGCAGGCGAAAACATCGCCAAAGGTCAACGCACTCCACAAGAAGTCGTTAACGCATGGATGAACAGCTCAGGCCACCGCCAAAACATCCTAAGCTCAAACTTCACTCACATCGGAGTAGGCTACGTAGCAGAAGGTAACTACTGGACTCAACAATTTATAGGGAAATAATAATAGAACGCGGCTAACCCTTTGATAGGGTTAGCCGCTTTTTGCCGTAATTGGGACAGGGGGACAGGTACCGTGTCCCGTCATAAACTGGAAAATCGGGACAAGGAACCTGTCCCTCCGTCCCAAACACCTCTTGCGCAGTTGCATTTGGTTCTTTATACTATTAAAGTTAAAGGAAATGATGGAAAGGGAGTGTCGACATGTCAGAAAGCACGCCTATTCAAATCCATGTTTTATCTGAAATTCGCAAAGAGCATGAACAAGATAAAGAAACAATTGAAATGAACACTGCAGGTGAGCAATTTCTAAAGGGGAACACCGTTTACCTGCGATATGATGAAGAGCATGAACTTGGATCTGTCAAAACAACAGTGAAAATCACACCTGAAGAAGTCATGGTCATGAGATCAGGAGCTGTTACAATGAAACAGCGGTTCATTCAAGGGCAAAAAACGATGACAGATTATGCGACACCATTTGGTAAGCTTCAGCTTGAAATCAACACAAACTCATTAACAATAGATAAAACAGAGCTTGAAGATAGGCTCGTTATTTTATATGATTTGCAAATAGACGAAAATGAGAAACATGTACATAAACTGATGATCACATACAAGGAGGATAAAAAATGAACATCGTTGAGCAAGTAAAAGAACGGTTAAAAGAAGAAATTAAAGCGGCAGTCATAAAAGCCGGTTTAGCAGAAGAAGCACAGATTCCTGAAGTATTATTAGAGCTTCCTAAGGAAAAAGCACATGGAGATTACGCGACAAACATGGCAATGCAGCTTGCACGTGTCGCAAAGAAAGCTCCGCGTATGATCGCAGAGGATATTGTGGCCAATTTTGATAAGCAAAAAGGCTCTATTGATAAAATTGAAATCGCAGGTCCTGGTTTTATTAACTTTTATATGAATAACAGCTATTTAACAGATTTGATTCCATCCATTCTAAAAGCTGGCACAAGCTATGGTGAAACAAATATTGGTAACAATGAAAAAGTACAAGTTGAGTTCGTTTCGGCAAACCCGACAGGTGACCTTCACCTAGGTCATGCACGTGGAGCGGCTGTTGGTGATTCATTATGTAATGTGTTAGCGAAAGCAGGATATGATGTATCACGTGAATATTACATTAATGATGCGGGTAATCAAATCAATAACCTGGCTTTATCTGTAGAAGCACGTTATTTCCAAGCACTTGGTAAAGACAATGAAATGCCTGAGGACGGCTATCATGGCGAAGATATCATTGGTATCGGGAAAAAGCTTGCCGAAGAGCACGGCGATAAATTTGTTGAGCAATCAAGTGATGAGCGTTTAGCATTTTTTAGAGAGTACGGTTTAAAATACGAAATGGCCAAACTTAAAGAAGACCTGGAAGAGTTCCGGGTACCTTTTGACGTATGGTATTCAGAAACATCTCTTTACCATAACGGAAAAATTGACAATGCACTTTCCGCATTAAAAGAAAAAGGCCATATCTATGAAGAAGAGGGAGCAACATGGTTCCGTTCCACAACGTTCGGTGATGACAAGGACCGTGTATTAATTAAAAACGACGGCTCTTACACATATTTAACACCAGATATCGCGTATCACAAGGACAAGCTTGACCGCGGCTTCACAAAGCTGATTAATGTATGGGGTGCAGACCACCATGGTTATATCCCACGTATGAAAGCAGCCATTGAAGCGTTAGGCTTTGGCAAAGATACACTTGAAGTGGAAATCATTCAACTTGTTCACTTATACAAAAACGGTGAGAAGATGAAAATGAGCAAACGTACCGGAAAAGCTGTCACAATGAGAGACTTAATCGAAGAAGTTGGTCTTGATGCAGTACGTTATTTCTTTGCGATGAGAAGTGCGGACACACATATGGACTTTGACCTTGATTTAGCTGTTTCTAAATCAAACGAAAACCCGGTTTACTACGCACAATATGCTCATGCACGTATTTGCAGTATGCTGCGCCAAGGTGAAGAACAAGGACTCTCATATGAAGAGAATCTAAAACTAGATGAAATCACATCTGAAAAAGAATTCGACTTATTGAAAAAGCTTGGAGAATTCCCGCAAGCTGTCACAGAAGCTGCGCAAAAACGAATTCCACACCGTATTACAAATTATATTTATGACTTAGCATCCACACTACACAGCTTCTACAACGCTGAAAAAGTGTTGGATCCAGAAAATACAGAAAAAAGCCGAGCAAGACTTGGGCTAATGAAGGCAACACAAGTAACGCTGCAAAATGCGTTAACAATCATTGGAGTATCTGCTCCGGAAAAAATGTAAAAGGAAAACTCAGATGCTGTGTTGTGGCATCTGAGTTTTGTTTTGCTCGAAATGAGTCGAAATTTGTCTAATCGCAAATAAATTTTTAAAATCGCAAATAAAATATGAGAATCGCAAATAAATCTACAAAATCGCAAATAAAATTCCAGAATCGCAAATAAGTAGCCACAACCATCATTTCACGTACAAGCTACCACTGAATCGTAGCCCCACCAATCCGTTTTACCCCGCGAATCCTCGAGATATCCTCACAAAGCTTAAGTGCTGCTTTATCTTTTTGCTTCGCTTCAATCATGAAATCCACATCAACATTCATTTCTTTTAATACCTTCAATAAAGGCATTAAAAAATCAGCGTCTACATAATCAGCATGACTTCGAAATTCCTTCTCAGACTTAGGGGAAGAAACATGAATTTTAGGGTGAAGACCAACCCAATCCCATGTTGGGAAGATCTTAGGCAGCATCTCTTCCATATTTTCATCCTCTTCTTTATTCGCCATAAAATGGTGGTAATCAAAGAGAAGCGGGATTTGCTCCTTCTGGCAAATAGCCAATGTTTCTGAGGTTGTGTAGGTTTTGTCGTCATTTTCGAGTGTCATTCTCTTTTTGATATGTCCAGGCAAGCTTTTTATATTTTGATGGAAGCGCTCTGTTGCTTTTTGTTTGTCACCATAAGCCCCACCAACATGGATGTTAATAATGGCTTCATCAGCAAGACCCATCGCGTCCAGAACATCATAATGATAAGACATGTCGCAAACAGCATTTTCAGTAATATGCTTTTTATCACTCGTAAATAGAGTAAATTGGTTTGGATGAAAGCTTACACGCAACTTGTATTTTTTCACCAGTGCCCCAATTTCCAAAAGAAGTTCCTTAAATGGTGTCCGATAATCCCAAAGCACCTCAGGATGTGTCGCTAGTGGAACAATGGATGAGGATAAGCGGTAAACCCATATTTCGTGGGCAATATTATAGTGGAGCATCCGCAGTGTATGTTCCAGGTTCTGCTTTGTAACGTATAAAAGCTGATCATGCCGCTCCTCTACGTCGAGTTTTTTCCAACGAGTAAACGTTAAGGATTTAGCAGGGGAGCAGTCCCAAAGGGAAAGAGCATGTGATACATATCCAAATCGAATAATCATTGGACTCCTCCTTTGCTGATTTTTCTATAAAAAATGAGCTACTAGTGTAGCAAACGCCTCTTTTATCCGCTGAAAAACCGGTCGTTTTTGATACTTCTCATATGTTAATAGTTGTGAGCGACGAAAATCTGTGTAAACAAACTGTTTGATCTCTCCAATTAACTTTTTATCGTAAATTAAACAGTTCATTTCATCATTTAAAAAAAAGCTGCGTTTATCAAAGTTTGCTGTCCCGATATCACAAAAATGGTCATCAATCATAATCATCTTGGCATGATAAAATCCATGGAAAAATTGATGAATTTCACATCCTGCTAAGAGAAGGGGGCGGAAGTATGGATAAGATGCTTCCTTCACTAACGGATGATCTTTATTCATGGGTACTGTAATCTTAACCTTTACCCCTCTTGATAAAGCAGCTAACAATTCATTGAGTATTTTTTCCCGGGAATAAAATAGGGAGAACATATGATGATTTCATATTTTGCGTCTTGGATAAATGAGATAAAATGTTTTTCCAGGTTTTCGCCATAGGTTGAAATAAACATGTGGGTGCTTTTACCTGCAACCTGTTCTGGAAAATACTGTGTTTCCTTCAGGTCATTTTCACCGGTTGAATCAAACCAATCGGTCAAAAATTGTGTCTGTAAATCTGTCACACCTTCACCGGTTAATTTGAGATGGAAGTCTCTCCAAAATCCAAGCTTTGGATCTTGTCCAATGTATTCCTTGCCGATATTAAAACCGCCTAAATAGCCGATCATGCCATCTATAACGGTGATTTTCCGATGATTTCGAGCTTGGAGTGTGTAAAAAAGAAACGGAAGCTTTGGCTTATGAGAATAAACGACCTTTACACCTTTTTCTTTTAAAAGGGTCATTTTCTTTTTTGTTAATTTAGAGCTGCCAACATAATCAATAAGAAGCCTGACTTCAACACCTTGACTGGCCTTTTCACCTAAAAGAGACAGGAATTCATGGCTAATCTGATCATTTTTTATGATAAAGAATAGCACGTGAACACTTTTCCGGCTATTTTTAATGTGCTCAAACAAGTCCTTGTATAAAGAATCACCATCGGTGAATAAGGTAATATCACTTTTTCTAGGTGGATATTGTGTATATTTAGACTTAAGAAGATGACTTTTTCGTCCAAGGTGGTAATCGACAATACACCAACAAATAATCGCCACTATGATAAAGCTCAAGATGAAAAAAAGTTCCAACCAGCATACCTCCTAGCAGCATTCCTGCACCATTTCATAATAGGTTTTGCGCAACTTCACATTTTTATGTACACGGCATATTTCCTATAGAAAAGAATACATTGTACAAAGAAACAAAAGGTATTGACTGAATGCTCATTCATTTATTATGATAGGAGTATAATGAAGTGTTAATGGTAGGGTGAAATTTTGTACTTAGTTTTAGTGTCTAGCTCCAGCGCCTAGCCCCGAAGCATAGGACGTGCAAGTGCAGTCTTTGCGACAGGACGTCGCGTTCTTAGGCTGCCTCTAAGGTCTAGTCACAAATGAATTGAAGACAAAGAACGTCTTCTATTCATTTGCGTCTTATTTGCCTGAGGCTGACCAATGCGCTTACGCTTTTCATTTGGGAAAAGAAATAGACCGCAACAAATGGGAGATTGGGGGAAACAAAAGTGGATGCATTATTATGGATTAATTTTGTAGCATTTTTAATTGTAACCGCTTACGCAATTCATCTTTTTGTTTATTTAATCCGTACGAGGATGGCGTACATTAAGCTTGGAAAAAAGGTTGAATTCGATGGGAAAGTGAAGGAGCGGCTTGAAAAAATATGGGTGAATGTATTTGGTCAAAAAAAGCTGTTAAAGGATAAAAAGAGCGGCATTATCCATGTGATGTTTTTCTATGGTTTTATTCTTGTTCAATTCGGGGCGATTGATTTCATTATCAAGGGACTTATCCCGGGAGCCCATCTCCCGCTTGGCCCTCTGTACCCGGCTTTCACATTTTTCCAGGAGATTGTCACATTTATGATTTTAGTGGCAGTTGTCTGGGCATTTCATCGCCGCTATGTTGAAAAGCTTGTACGATTAAAAAGAGGCTTTAAATCAGGGCTTGTTTTACTTTTTATCGGCGGCCTTATGCTTTCGGTGTTAATGGGAAATGGAATGGGACTCATTTGGCATGGTCATGATCTGACATGGTCTGAGCCGCTCGCCTCTTCTTTTGCCTATATTCTGGGCTTTGTAGGGGAAACCGGATCGATCGTTATTTTCTATATCGCATGGTGGGTTCACTTACTGTTTTTATTAACGTTTTTAGTCTATGTACCTCAATCAAAGCATGCACACTTAATTGCAGGGCCGGCAAATGTGTATTTTAATCGTACAACAAACCCGGGGAAGCTTGAAAAAATCGATTTTGAAGATGAAACACAGGAAACCTTTGGGGTCGGAAAAATTGAGGAATTCACACAACCGCAATTAATCGATTTATATGCCTGTGTAGAATGTGGACGCTGTACAAATATGTGCCCGGCAACAGGAACAGGAAAAATGCTCTCACCTATGGACTTAATTATTAAGCTTAGAGATCATTTAACCTTTACAGGTGCGGCTGTGACGCAAAAGCAACCATGGGTACCGGCCGTTGCCTTTAATAACACAAAAGGGAATCAGATTGCGATGATGGCCGCGAGCTCCGGTGCACAGGAATCGGCTGCTGCAACAACCGGCTACCACGCGTCCTTAATCGGGGATGTCATTACAGAAGAAGAGATCTGGGCGTGTACAACATGTCGTAATTGTGAAGATCAATGTCCTGTAATGAATGAGCATGTTGATAAAATCATTGATATGCGCCGCTATCTTGTGCTAACAGAAGGAAAAATGGATGCAGATGCACAGCGCGCCATGACGAATATAGAACGACAAGGAAATCCGTGGGGGCTTAACCGTAAGGAAAAAGAAACATGGCGTGAAGCTCGTCCTGATGTGATCGTTCCTACAGTGAAAGAATTGAGCAAAGCCGGAGAAGAGTTTGAATACTT
Organism: Metabacillus sp. KJ11-3; assembly: GCF_055808295.1. Taxonomy (NCBI): domain Bacteria; kingdom Bacillati; phylum Bacillota; class Bacilli; order Caryophanales; family Bacillaceae; genus Metabacillus; species Metabacillus sp. KJ11-3. The sequence continues at coordinate 4,748,135 of NZ_CM147865.1, forward strand.
ATTCTGGGTTGGCTCAATGGGATCTTATGATAATCGCAGCCAAAAGATTGCCCTATCATTCGCCAAGTTATTAAATGAAGCAGGTGTGAAGTTTGCGATTCTTGGCAACAAAGAAAAAAACTCCGGAGACACACCGCGCCGCTTAGGAAATGAATTTTTATTTCAAGAACTTGCAACAAAAAACATTGATGAATTTGTGAAAAATAATGTGAAAAAAATCGTTACGATTGATCCGCATGCTTACAATATTTTTAAAAATGAATACCCGGATTTTGGTCTAGAAGCTGAAGTTTATCATCATACCGAATTACTTGCTGAGTTAGTGGCATCAGGAAAGTTAAAACCTACACTTCCAGTTAACGAGACGATTACCTTCCATGATTCCTGTTATTTAGGAAGATACAATGAAGTGTATGATGCACCTAGAAATATTTTAAAAGCACTACCTGGTGTTAAGCTTGTTGAAATGGAACGAAATCGAGAAAAGGGCATGTGCTGTGGTGCAGGAGGGGGCTTAATGTGGACGGAGGAAGATACAGGAAGCCGCATAAATGTTGCAAGAACAGAGCAGGCTTTGGCAGTTAACCCGTCTGTTATCAGTTCAGGATGTCCGTACTGTTTAACAATGTTAAGTGATGGGACGAAGGCGAAGGAAGTGGAAGAAGCTGTGAGTACCTATGATGTAGCAGAACTATTAGAGAAGTCGATTTTTGGCGAACGAAATGAGCAAGTTTCATAGACATTTTCAAAGATTGATAAGCTAAAATAAAAGGAGGGGGCATACCCCTCTTTGACTTGTACTACCAGAAAGTATATACATTTTAAGAAAAATATAGGTTTTTTCCATTAGGACTTGGCGACAAGCCAAGTTTTTCTAAAACGGAAATTGAGCGAGCGTTCAGTCGAATTTGTAAGCGTTTACCAACAGCTAAGGGGAGATTATATATGGTCAAAACAGTCATTTTAAGTGGAGTGAGAACACCGATCGGAAAATTTGGTGGAGCATTGTCAACATTAACAGCCGCAGAACTGGGCGGAATTGCAATAAAAGAAGCACTATCAAGAGCAAAGGTTCAAGCTGAAGATGTACAAGAAGTGATTTTAGGAAATGTCCTGCAAGGCGGGCAGGGACAAATTCCTTCACGGCAAGCCGCACGCGCTGCAGACTTACCTTGGAATGTGAAAACAGAAACCGTGAATAAAGTGTGTGCATCTGGTTTAAGAAGTGTCACAATGGCTGACCAAATCATTCGTGCCGGTGATGAAGAAGTGATTGTCGCAGGAGGGATGGAGTCAATGAGCAATGCGCCTTATATCATGCCAAAGGCAAGATGGGGCTTAAGAATGGGTGATCATCCGGTGAAGGATTTAATGATTCATGACGGATTAACATGTAGCTTTACCGGCGTCCATATGGGAACATATGGAAACAGCATCTCCAAGGAGCTCGAGATTACGAGAGAACAGCAGGATAATTGGGCATTACGAAGTCATAAGCGGGCAGTTGCTGCCCAAGAGTCAGGGGTACTGGCAGAAGAAATCATTCCTGTATCAGTTCCGCAACGAAAGGGAGATCCAATCATCGTGGACAAAGATGAAGTACCGCGAAAGGACACATCAATCGAACGTTTAGCTAAGTTGTCTCCTGTTTTTGACCATGACGGAACCATTACAGCCGGAAATGCCCCGGGGATAAATGATGGAGCAGCTGCTCTAGTTCTTATGAGTGATGAAAAGGCTCAAAAAGAAGGCAGAAAACCTCTCGCAACCATTTTAGCTCATACAGCCATCGCAGGTGAGGCAGGAGATTTTCCGAAAACACCTGGACTTGTCATAAATGAACTATTAAGGAAAACAGGGAAATCCGTTGAAGAGATTGACTTGTTTGAAATCAATGAAGCTTTTGCAACCGTGGCGTTGGCGGCAAACCAACTGGCAAATCTTGATCCTGAAAAGGTCAATGTAAATGGTGGAGCAGTAGCGCTCGGACATCCGATCGGAGCGAGCGGAGCGAGAATTCTTATTACTCTTATCCACGAATTAAAGCGAAAAGGCGGTGGAATTGGGATTGCAGCAATCTGCTCAGGTGGCGGTCAAGGTGATGCGATTATGATTGAAGTTTAATAGAGATTGATCAAGTCAAATCAAGGAGGGTTTTGATGACAATTCAAACAATTATGGTGATCGGCGCAGGGCAAATGGGTTCAGGGATCGCACAAGTTTGTGCAATGGCAGGGTTTGAGGTTATTCTTCATGATTTAAATGAGGAAATCGTCCATAAAGGTGTCAACTCTATTAAAAATCAGCTTCAAAAACAGGTGGAGAAGAAAAAGCTAACAAACAGTGAAAAAGAAGAAATCACTCAAAGACTCAACGTTTCCTCTACTCTTGATCATGTGAAGCAAGCGGATCTAATTATTGAAGCAATCATCGAAAAAATGGAAGTCAAAACAAGTCTATTTGAAAAACTGGATCAGTTGGCGAGTGAAAAGACGATTTTAGCAACAAACACCTCATCATTGCCGATCACAGAAATCGCTGCCGCAACAACCAGACCTGATCGTGTCATTGGCATGCACTTTATGAATCCTGTTCCGGTCATGAAGCTGGTCGAAATCATTCGGGGATTAGCAACATCAGATGAGGTGTATGCGCAAATTGAAGCCATTACAAGGAACCTTAATAAAACACCTGTTGAAGTCCAGGACTTCCCGGGATTTGTGTCAAATCGGATTTTAATGCCAATGATTAATGAGGCCATTTTTACGGTATATGAAGGTGTAGCAGAGCCGGAAGCAGTTGATGAAGTCATGAAGCTTGGCATGAATCATCCAATGGGACCACTAACCCTTGCTGACTTTATTGGCTTAGATACGTGCCTTTATATTATGGAGACCCTTCACGAGGGCTTCGGTGATGATAAGTACCGACCATGTCCATTACTGAGAAAATACGTAAAAGCAGGGTGGCTCGGTCGAAAATCAGGCAGAGGCTTTTATCAGTATTCGTAAAACATCTGATATGACCAAAGGGGTGGGCATCTATGAATGTAGCGTTAACAGATGAACAAATGATGTTACGAAAAATGGTACGTGATTTTGCAAAAACAGAGGTAGAGCCGTTTGTTGAGCAAATGGAAAAAGGGGTATTTCCCAGAGCAATCCTCAACAAAATGGCGGAATTGGGACTGATGGGAATCCCGGTTCCAAGCAAATATGATGGAGCCGATCTGGATTTCACCTCCTATATGATGGTTATTCATGAACTGGCAAAGGTAAGTGCGACATTGGCAGTTATTTTATCTGTTCATACATCGGTTGGAACGTATCCGATTTTGTCGTTTGGCACGGAAACGCAAAAAGAAAAGTACGTAAAAAAGCTGGCACGAGGGGAGCATTTAGGAGCCTTTTGTTTAACAGAACCGGGCTCAGGATCTGATGCGGCAAGCATGAAAACAAAAGCCGTCAAAAAGGATCAATTTTATGTGCTGAATGGATCAAAGATGTTCATTACAAATGGCGGGGAAGCAGACACCTATATCGTGTTTGCCAGAACAGGCTCTGATGCAGCAAGTACCAGCATTTCTGCGTTTATTATTGAAAAAGATACACACGGTTTGATTATCGGTAAGGATGAACACAAGATGGGCTTGAATGGATCAAGAACGGTCCAGCTTATCTTTGAAGATGCACAGGTTCCAATTGAAAACCTTCTTGGACATGAAGGGGAAGGTTTTAAGATTGCGATGGCAAATCTTGATGGCGGTCGAATCGGCATCGCCGCACAGGCATTGGGCATTGCAGAAGCCGCACTTGAAAAAGCAGTTCAATATGCCGGGGAGAGAAGGCAATTTGGCAAACCGATTTCTGCTCAACAGGGTATTTCTTTTAAGCTTGCAGACATGGCAACAAATGTGGAGGCAGCGAAACTATTAGTCTATCAGGCAGCATGGCTTAAGGACCAGAACATGCCTTGTGGAAAACAGGCTGCAATGGCCAAATTGTTCGCTTCCAAAACGGCAATGGACGTAACAACAGAGGCAATACAGGTGTTTGGAGGCTACGGCTATACAAAGGATTACCCTGTAGAACGGTATTTCCGTGATGCTAAAGTATGTGAAATCTATGAAGGCACAAGTGAAATCCAACGAATCGTCATCAGTAAACATCTATTAAAAGAACGATAAATTAAGCGGTAACAAAGGGGAGAGAAAAATGTACTTTAAGCTATCTGAAGAGCATGAAATGTTAAGAAAAACAGTTCGGGATTTTGCGAGAAAAGAAGTTGAACCAACAGCGGCTGAACGAGATGAACAAGAACGTTTTGATATGAACATTTTTAAGAAAATGGCGGATTTGGGCTTAACGGGAATTCCATGGCCTGAGGAATATGGCGGAATCGGCAGTGACTATTTAGCTTACGTGATTGCAGTTGAAGAGCTCTCAAGGGTATGTGCATCAACAGGTGTGACATTATCAGCCCACACGTCACTGGCTGGGTGGCCGTTATTTAAATTCGGCACAGAGGAACAAAAACAGAAATATTTAACACCGATGGCACTTGGAGAAAAAATTGGTGCTTACGGATTAACAGAGCCCGGTTCAGGATCAGATGCCGGCGGAATGCGCACACATGCCAGGGAAAACGGAGATCACTACGTAGTAAATGGATCAAAAATCTTTATTACAAACGGTGGCATTGCCGACCTTTATATTGTTTTTGCCATAACGGATCCTTCAAGTAAACATAAAGGCACAACCGCATTTATTATTGAGAAAGACTTTAAAGGCTTTTCTATTGGTAAGAAAGAAAGCAAGCTGGGCATTCGTTCCTCGCCAACAACAGAAATTATCTTTGAAGAATGCAAAGTGCCAAAGGAAAACATCTTAGGTCAAATTGGTGAAGGATTCAAAATTGCGATGATGACTTTAGATGGCGGAAGAAACGGAATTGCCGCACAAGCAGTAGGAATCGCCCAAGGCGCACTAGATGCAGCGGTTGCCTATGCAAAGGAACGTGAACAGTTCGGAAAGCCCATTGCCGCACAGCAGGGAATTAGCTTCAAGCTGGCTGATATGGCGACAAGCATTGAGGCAGCACGTCTGTTAACCTATCAAGCGGCATGGCTCGAATCAAAGGGACTTCCATATGGAAAAGAATCGGCCATGTCCAAACTCTTTGCAGGAGACACAGCAATGAAGGTCACAACAGAAGCAGTCCAAGTATTCGGAGGCTACGGATATACAAAAGACTACCCTGTAGAACGCTACATGAGAGACGCAAAAATAACCCAAATCTACGAAGGAACCCAGGAAATCCAGCGATTAGTTATTTCTAGAATGCTAACGAAGTAGATATTAGAAGTCCTTAGTGTTTGTTGCTTTAGAAATCTTATTTCAAAACAAGAGTGAAATGGAGCGAAAGACACTCAACTACTGCGGGAAATGTGGAAAGGCTGAGACCCTACAAGCGAAGCTAAGGAATCTCAGCTTTCTCCCAGGCGTATTGAGTGTCTGGAGCGCAATGGAACGAACTATTTTATTACCATTAACTATTTTGAAATCAACAAAGTATGCAAAAGAGCCAATGTAAGGTGGGAAACACAGATGAAAAAACGAGAAGTGGTCGCATCTGTAAAAGATGAAAAATTAATTGAAAAACGCAGAGAGCAAATGATCAAGGGTGCAGTAACCCTTTTTAAAGAAAAAGGATTCCACAGAACAACAACAAGAGAAATTGCCCGGGCGGCAGGCTTCAGTATCGGCACATTATATGAATACATCCGACAAAAAGAAGATGTGCTGTACCTGGTCTGTGACAGGATTTATGACCAGGTCCACATCCGTCTTGAGGAAAACCTTGATACAAAGCAAGGAACAATTGAAAACCTCAAGCAGGCGATTGAAAACTACTTTAACGTGATGGACGACATGCAGGATGAAGTCCTTGTCATGTACCAAGAAGCAAAATCTCTTTCAAAAGATGCCCTGCCTTATGTATTAAAAAAAGAAATTGAAATGGTCGGGATGTTTAAACATATCATCGACTGCTGTGTAAAAAATGGAGAGCTCACACTTTCGGAAAAAGAATCTGAATTAATTGCCCATAACATCTTTGTACAAGGACAAATGTGGGGCTTTCGCAGATGGGCTCTCCAAAAAATATATACGATTGACGATTATATTGAGCTGCAAACAAAGGTGATTTTACACGGAGTAGGAGAGGAACAGAACGAACAAAGGGGTGATTAGATGGCGGTAGCTGATGTGTATAAGCCAACACATGATATTCGATTTGTCACAGCTTCAAGCTTGTTTGATGGTCATGATGCATCAATCAATATTATGCGGCGGATTTTACAGGCAAGCGGAGCAGAAGTGATTCACTTAGGACATAATCGTTCTGTAGAAGAAATTGTCTCTGCTGCTATTCAAGAGGATGTCCAAGGAATTGCGATTTCTTCTTATCAAGGGGGACATGTCGAATTTTTTAAATACATGTATGATTTGCTGCAGGAAAAAGGAGCGGGACATATCCGTCTGTTTGGTGGCGGTGGCGGGGTCATTATTCCCAGAGAAATAAAAGAGCTTCACGAATATGGAATTGCGAAAATTTTTTCACCTGAAGATGGCCGTGATCTGGGGTTACAGGGGATGATTAATTATATGTTAAAGGAATGTGACTTTTCCCCGGTAGGTCAGGACGATGTGAAGGTCGATCAGCTAACATCAGGTGATATAAAAACAGTCGCAAAGCTGATATCCTATGCAGAAGCGAAAATTTCACAGCATGCATTACCTGAAAACGTAGAACCTATTTTCCAGGAAATGATCTCAAAAACTAAGAATATACCCGTTCTAGGTATTACGGGAACAGGTGGAGCGGGAAAAAGTTCCTTAACAGATGAATTAATCAGACGGTTTCTTAACGAAATCGAAAACATTCGAATTGCTGTTTTATCTGTAGATCCTACAAAGCAAAAAACAGGGGGAGCTTTACTCGGTGATCGAATTAGGATGAATGCCATTTTCTCACCACAGGTTTTTATGAGAAGCTTGGCAACTCGTCAATCTAAGTCAGAGATTTCGCTTGCGATTCATGATGCGATCTCGATTGTTAAGGCGGCAGGGTTTGATCTTGTGATTGTGGAAACGAGTGGAATCGGTCAAGGTGATGCAGAGATCGCTGAGATTTGTGACCTTTCAATGTATGTGATGACAAGTGAATTTGGAGCACCATCTCAATTAGAAAAAATAGATATGCTTGATTATGCGGATTTGGTTGTGATTAATAAATTTGAACGCAAAGGATCAGAGGATGCAAAGCGCCAAGTACAAAAGCAATATCAACGCAGCCGGATGCTGTTTGATAAACCGTTAGATGATATGCCCATTTTTGGCACCATTGCAAGTCAGTTTAATGATTTGGGAACAAATACATTATTTGCGAGAATTTTAGAGCTGATAAATGAAAAGTCAGGCTTGAATTGGCAGTCAACATTACCTGTCGTCAAAGAAGTTGAAAAGCAAAATGTCATCATCCCTCCAGAACGAAGATATTATCTAAGAGAAATCAGTGAAACGGTTAGGACCTATCATCACTATGCAGAAAACCAAGCAGATCTTGCGACAAAGCTTTTTCAAATAAAAGGAACGATTGAAGCTGTAACAGAGCATGAAAAAAATGAGGAAGTTGTGACTTCATTACGGTCGCTTCAACATAAGCTCGAACAACAGCTGACACCACAATCAAAGGAATTGTTAGTTAATTGGTCGAGCTTAAGAGAAAAGTATGCCCAAACTGAATTTACAACCGTCATTCGTAACAAGGAAATTGTTACAAAGCTACGTACGACTTCACTTTCCGGTCTTTCTATTCCAAAGGTTTCACTACCAACATACAAAAATGACGGTGATATTTTAGCTTGGTTATACAAAGAAAATGTACCAGGAGCTTTTCCGTTTACAGCAGGAGTTTTTCCATTTAAACGAGAAGGTGAGGATCCGAAAAGACAATTCGCTGGTGAAGGAACACCAGCCCGGACAAACAGGCGTTTTCATTATTTATCAAAAGATGATTCAGCAAAGCGTCTGAGCACAGCCTTTGATTCTGTTACATTATATGGTGAAGATCCTGCTTACCGGCCTGATATTTATGGGAAAATTGGTGAAAGCGGTGTGAGTGTATGTACGCTTGAAGATATGAAAAAGCTGTATGAAGGCTTTGATTTATGTGCACCATCCACCTCTGTTTCGATGACAATTAATGGTCCTGCTCCAATTATTTTGGCGATGTTTATGAACACAGCGATCGATCAGCAGGTGAAAAAGAAGGAAGCTGAGGTAGATCGTGCTTTATCAGCTGAGGAGGTAAACGAAGTAAAAGCATTTACCCTCGAAACCGTGAGAGGTACGGTTCAGGCTGATATTTTAAAAGAAGATCAAGGTCAAAACACATGTATTTTTTCAACGGAATTTGCCTTAAGGCTTATGGGGGATATTCAACAATACTTTATTGATCACAATGTGAGAAATTACTACTCAGTGTCCATCTCCGGGTATCATATTGCCGAAGCTGGCGCAAATCCTATTTCTCAGCTGGCATTTACCCTCTCGAATGGATTTACGTATGTAGAATATTATTTAAGCAGAGGCATGGATATTGATTCTTTTGCACCAAATCTGTCATTCTTTTTTAGCAATGGATTGGATCCGGAATATACAGTCATCGGCCGGGTGGCAAGAAGAATTTGGGCTACTGTCATGAGAGATAAGTATGGCGCAAATGAACGAAGTCAAAAATTAAAGTATCATATTCAAACATCAGGACGCTCCCTGCATGCACAGGAAATTGATTTTAACGATATTCGCACAACACTTCAGGCATTGATGGCTCTTCATGATAATTGCAACTCTCTTCACACAAATGCCTATGATGAAGCCATAACAACGCCAACAGAGGAATCGGTTCGTCGTGCGATGGCCATTCAAATGATCATTACAAAAGAGCATGGATTAACCAAAAATGAAAATCCTCTTCAAGGTTCATTTATCGTAGAAGAATTAACAGACTTAGTAGAGGAAGCTGTCCTACAGGAATTTGATCGAATCAATGAACGCGGTGGTGTGCTGGGTGCAATGGAAACTCAATATCAGCGTGGAAAAATTCAAGACGAATCAATGCACTATGAAATGAAAAAGCACACGGGAGAACTGCCGATCATTGGAGTCAACACCTACTTGAACCCAAATCCTCCATCAGAGGAAATGATGGACACAATGGAGCTTGCCCGCGCATCCAAAGAAGAAAAAGAAACCCAAATTCAAAACCTAAAAGATTTCCATCAAACACATGCACACGAAGTAAAAGAAGCATTAGCAAAATTAAAACAAACATCTATTCACAACGGAAATATATTTGCAGAACTAATGGAAACAGTAAAAGTAGCAAGCCTCGGCCAAATCACACAAGCCCTATACGAAGTCGGCGGCCAATATAGACGGAATATGTAGATGAAAATAAGTAAGAAACCGGCAGATAACGGTTTGTTTTCTAATTACTAAATCTAGAATTTCTATGCCATTTTAGTTATTCTATCAGCAAAAACTTTTTATTTGTACAATAAAAAACATCTCTATTAATTGTGTTTTAGAATGCTATAAACCAAACTGATTAGGTTGATTTCAGCGGAAGGTGCGAGACTCCTGCGGGAGCTGTGGGACAGGTGAGACCCCACAGACGCAAAGCGTCGAGGAGGCTCACCGCCCACCCCGCGGAAAGCGAGCAACCTGGAGCTGAAATCAACATGCACCTTACAAATTATGTTGAAACAACGTTTACGTAGACAAACAAGTTGAAACAACCAAATTTTTAAATGATAAAGGTGGCATAAACTGCTAGAAATTGTTTATAATGAATGGTATGATTTGTTAGGTTTATTTTGTACATAATCTTATGTTTACATGGCTGTCTTACCCTGCTAATAAGGTTAAGAAGTTAGCCGATAGATATTGATGACCTTGAAAGGGAGTGCCGGAACTTGAGTCTAAAACAATTAACAGACGAACAAATAAAAGAAATGGCAATGGTAGAAGTTGCCTATGAGCTTTTTGAAGATAGCAAAAAGCCTTATATTTTCAGTGAATTAGTAGAGGAAATAAAAGGATTACTAGGTTTAACAAAACAGCAGGTTGAAGATAAAATTGCACAATTCTATACAGATATTAACATTGATGGCCGCTTTATTTGTGTAGGTGAAAACATGTGGGGGCTGCGTACATGGTACCCGTATGAGCAAATAGAGGAAGAAATTGTACCAGTCGCTAAACCGAAGAAGAAAAAAGCTAAGAAGACTGATGATGAAGAAGATCTCGATGATGTATATGATGAATTGGAAGAAGATCTGGATTATGATGATCTAGACGACTTCGATGATACAGATGAAGACGAAGAAGAAGATTTCGATGATCTGGATGACGCAGATGATGATGATGACGATCTTGATGATGACGATCTCATTGACGATGATGATGAGGACTATGATCTAGATGACGAAGATGATGAAGACGAAGAGGACGATCTAGACGACGACGAAAAATAAAAGGAAATCGTCTTGACTTTCTTTTTCTAACTAGGTAGAATCTATTTTGGGCTCTTAAAAAAGCAATTGTTTTATCAATTACACAATTACAGCTCCCTTTCAAATGGTTTTGGAAGGGAGCTTTCTTATTTTATACTATCAGAACGTATAAGATTTATTGATGATCGTATAAGGAAAACTAAGGCTTTCGCCATTAGTGCTGGCGATAAGCCAAGTTTTTCTACTATTTTTAAGTAATGCTTCTTTATTATCGTTTTTTCAGATGAACCCATTTTATGTTCTTAAATGATTTCTTCATCTTTTGTACAAAATAAAAAACATACAAGCTTCTGAGGGGGAAGACCATGACAAAGTATATTTTTGTAACAGGTGGCGTTGTGTCATCTCTAGGAAAAGGGATCACAGCAGCATCACTGGGTAGACTATTAAAAAATCGCGGCATGAGTGTAACAATCCAAAAATTTGACCCGTACATAAATGTTGATCCGGGGACAATGAGCCCATACCAACATGGGGAAGTGTTTGTTACAGGTGATGGCGCTGAAACTGACCTGGACTTAGGTCACTATGAGCGTTTTATTGATGTAAACTTAACAAAATTCAACAACGTGACAACAGGTAGAATTTATTCTACTGTCTTAAAGAAAGAGCGTCGCGGTGATTATCTTGGAGGAACTGTTCAAGTTATTCCACATATCACTAATGAAATCAAAGACCGTGTTTTCCGTGCCGGAAAAGAAACAGGTGCCGACGTTGTTATTACTGAAATCGGTGGAACAGTTGGGGATATAGAATCTCTTCCATTCCTTGAAGCCATTCGTCAAATTAAAAGTGATATCGGCCGTGACAATGTGATGTACATCCACTGTACGCTTGTGCCATATATTAAAGCTGCAGGTGAACTGAAAACAAAACCAACACAACATAGTGTAAAAGAATTACGTAGCTTAGGAATTCAACCAAATATCATCGTGGTTCGTACAGAAATGCCAATTTCTCAAGACATGAAGGACAAAATTGCGTTATTCTGTGACATCGATACAAATGCGGTTATTGAATGCCGTGACGCAGAAACTCTTTACTCGATTCCTCTAGATCTACAAGAACAAAACCTGGATACAATTGTTTGTAACCATTTAAAACTGAACTGCAATGAGGCAGACATGACAGAATGGAAAGAGCTTGTAAAACGTGTAACAAGCCTATCCAAAAAAACAAAAATCGGTCTTGTAGGGAAATATGTTGAACTGCAGGATGCCTATATTTCTGTTGTTGAAGCATTACGCCATGCTGGCTATGCATTTGATTCTGATATTGAAATCAAATGGGTAAATGCTGAAAGCTTAACACAGGAAACAGTGAAAGATGAACTATCAGATGTTGATGGTATCTTAGTACCTGGCGGATTTGGTGATCGTGGAGTAGAAGGAAAAATCCTTGCTACAACATATGCGCGTGAAAACAAAGTGCCATTCTTAGGCATTTGCTTAGGTATGCAGGTTGCATCAATTGAGTATGCACGTAATGTTCTAGGGTTGGAAGGTGCAAACTCATCTGAAATTGATCCAAACACAAAATACCCTGTAATCGATCTTTTACCTGAACAAAAGGATATTGAAGATTTAGGTGGAACATTACGTCTTGGTTTATCTCCAAGTAAGCTTCAAGAAGGCACACGTGCATTTGAAGCATACCAGGATGAAGTAATCTATGAGCGTCATCGTCACCGTTATGAATTTAACAACGAATACCGCCAAGCAATGGAAGACGCAGGCTTTGTTTTCTCAGGAACAACTCCTGACGGCCGCTTAGTGGAAATCGTCGAACTTAAAGATCACCCATGGTTTGTGGCATCCCAATTCCATCCGGAATTCACTTCAAGACCAACAAAACCACAACCATTATTCCGTGACTTTGTTCAAGCATCATTAACAGCTGCAGAAAAATTATAAGTCATAAATAACGCTACCCTCATACCTACTATTAATAAGTGGGACGAGGGTAGTTTTTTTATTGTTGGAGTGGTAATCGACAATCCTTTATGTAAGGGCTTTTAAAAGTGAATTGAATAAAAGAACAAATCATAGTAATGTTGAAAGTAACTAAAAAATGCAGATGATAATAGAGGGAATGCAATGAATCTAACGATAAAAGATATTGCTGAAATGGCCGGAGTTTCTCCGGGGACTGTTTCGAAAATCATCAATAACTACAGTGGTATTAGTGAAAACACAAGAAAAAAAGTCATGGACATTATCAAAGAGACCGGGTATCAACCCACCTTTTTTGCTAAAGCCTTAGCGACGAAAAAATCCAATTTAATCGGTCTTATACACGCCGGCAAAGTAAATGTGGATTTCACTCATCCTTTTTTTAATGAAGTCGTCACATCCTTTAAAAAAGCTATTGGATTATTGGGCTACGACATTATCATGTTTTCAAATGAACAAATCTCCAAAGATCATGGAAGTTATCTAGCGAGATGTCGACACTTTCAAGTAGATGGTTGTGTCATTATCTCAGGGGAAGATATCGAGGAAGACATTTATGAGCTTGTTAGGGAAGGTATCCCAAGTCTTGGGATTGACTTAGAGCTACAAGGACCTAAAGCAAGCTATGTTATGAGTGATAATGTAAACCTTGCCAGAAAGGTTGTTCAACACTTTTACGGACAAGGAATTCGTGAAATTGGTTTTATCGGGGGAAGAGAGCATTATCTCATTACCGAGCTGCGTGAAAAAGGATTTAAAGATGCGATGGATCAACTAGGGATTCAAATCACTCCAAAATGGTTTCAATACGGTGATTTTAAAGAAGGGAGCGGCTATGTTGCAATGAACAAGATGCTTGAAGACACGACATATCCGAAAGCAGTTTTTGCGGCTTCTGATTTAATGGCTTTCGGTGCCATTGCGGCGATTAAAGAAAAAGGATTACATGTACCTGAAGATATATCGGTTATTGGATGTGATGACATAGATGCATGTCGTTACAGTAGTCCAAAGCTTTCAACAGTTAAGCAAAATAAAGATCAATTAGGAAAGCTTGCTGCTCATATGCTACATGATTTAATTCACGGTAAAACAGACTTAAAACCTGTTTTTATTGATACGGAACTCATTATAAGGGAATCTAGTAAAAAATAAGGTAGGTCAGCTCATCATGGGCTGATCTTTTTAGTCTGAGAAAATTAGTCGAGAAGATTGCTTGAATTTATGGCTATCTACAGCTCTTATGGATTAAATATATAGACATAATCATTCTCATGAAACATGCTCCTTTAGTTTCCTATTCTATTCAGAGTAAGTCTTCTTACTATCTTGAAAAGCATCTTGTATATCATTCCTTTTAAAAGTATTCTCATTATTTATAAGATAATAGCGCTTTCATAATGGTCGGTAATCTTACCACCTGAAGTCTTTTTAGTCATTTTAAGGAGGTGATGTTATGAGGGAAAGAGATGACGATTGATTATATGTAGAAAGCATATATAAATACTATATGAGGTGAAGGAGGTAATATTTTGAAATTTAAGAGTGGAATAATTTGGCTGGTGGTAATATTAGTTATTACATCATCGTTACTATTTGGGGTAAATACATTAGGACATGCAGCAGAAATTGATTCTATACCAAATACAACAAAAAATGTGAAAGACTATGACAATAGTTATCTTTCAGAAACTGGTTACGCATCATTTGGGGTAAATACTAAAATATCTAGTAATCAGTGTGGGTATCTATTTCTAGGTCAAAGGTCCAGTCTATAAGGTTGCAATCAATTTGGAATTAAGGAAGAGATATTGCTTTATTCAAGATCACCTTTTGCTTGTGCGGCTGATTAAAGTATTTAAGCTTTACCTAATCTAGTATAAATTCAGGTTTAGGAAACCGGTTTATAAAAATTGTCAAATTTTCAGATAAAAAGGGTTGATTTTCCTATTCTATAATTATATAATCATAACTGAAAACGGTTTCCGCAAATAAAACTGCTTTTTATTTTCGGTAATTACGAAAACGGTTTCGTTGTGGGGATAGTTATAAAACAGGGTTTAAGGGGGAATTTGAATGAAAAGCAAGAAAAAGTGGTTAGCAACTGGTTTGTCTTTAGTTTTGGCATTTTCACTAGCTGCATGTAGCGGTGGGGATAAAGAAAAATCTTCTTCAGAAGGTGGAAATGAGAAAGTAGAACTTAATTTCTGGGCATTTGGAGCTACAGGATATGAAGATTTAGTGAAAGAATATGAAGAACAAAATCCTAACGTAACAATTAAGTTCAAGTCTTCTGAAACAGCAGAACATCATGATGCATTATTCACAGCTCTATCAGCAGGTAGCGGTGCACCGGATATCGCTATGCTGGAGGTTGACCAACTAGATCGTTTTAAAGCAGCACAAGATCGTTTCAATAACTTATATGATCTTGGTGCAAAAGATGTACAAGATCAATACTTAGATTGGAAATGGGACACGGCTGAAAATGTTGATGGTGACTTCCTAATTGGTCTCCCGACAGATATTGGTCCAAAAGCATTATACTACCGTACAGATTTATTTGAAGAAGCAGGACTACCAACTGAACCGGCTGAAGTTGAAGCATTGATTTCTAGTCCAGAAGCATTCAAAGAAGCTGGTATTAAATTGACTGAAAAAACGGGTAAACCTTTCGTAGATAGTATTGAAATGGCTTACAGAGCCCTTATGGACCCTGCTACTGAAACATATTTAAATCCAGATGGAGAATTGATTCTTGATAAAGAAGGTAGCACAGTTAAAAAAGCATATGATTATGCAGTAGAATTACACGAAGCTGGTATTGTTGGTAAATATACTATGTGGTCTCCTGAATGGGCTAGTGCAGTTAACACTGGAGATTTCGCAGCTGAATTAGGAGCGGGTTGGTTAAAAGGATACCTTGAAGAAAATGCTCCAGACGCTACAGGTAAATTTAGAGTTGCGACATTACCAACGGAATTTGCTGCCAACTGGGGTGGATCTTTCATCTCAATTCCATCTGAAACTGAGAATGCACAAGAGGCATATGATTTCATCGAATGGTTAGTATCACCTGAAAATCAATTAAAGTCATCACAATCACACGGATTATTCCCATCTGCGCCTTCTGTGTATGATATGGAAGAATTCACTGCAAATGAAGATCAATTCTTTGGTGGTCAAGTAACAGCTGAAGTATTTGCAAAAGCTGCAACAGATATTAACGGTGTTGCATACAGAGGTGAAAAGTTCTTCCCAATTCACCAACGTGTACTTGATGCATTAAGTAACGTACAAAACGGTGGAGATCCAGAAAAAGAATGGAAAGCTGCTGTCAAAGATGCAAAAGATTTAATTGCTCGATAATAATGAATATAGAATTAGATATGGTTCTTAAAGACCATATCTAATTCTTACAAAGAAACGGGGAGTGAAAATGGCTTCTTCAAACGAGAGTACTCTCAAAAATAAAAGATTTTTATCAGAAGAAAAGAAGGATATGATTTCGGGTTACTTATATATTGCTCCTTTCTTTCTTATCTTTGCTGTTATTGGTTTATATCCGTCACTATTTAGTATCTTTTTAGCTTTTCAAAAGTGGAATGGATTAGGGCCAATGGAATTTGTCGGTTTAAGAAACTTTTTTGTTGTCTTAGAAGACCCTCTATTTTGGAAATCTCTGTACAATACCGTCATTATTGGATTAATGGGTACAGCACCACAACTAATTGTGGGAATAATCATTGCTTTCTTATTAAATTTAACCTTTCTACGTTTTAAGAATTTCTTTCGAGTCACAATCTTCATGCCGTATATTACGTCAATGGTTGCAGTAGCACTTATCTTTAGTGTGTTATTTAGTAATCATGAATCTTCACTGGCTAACTATGTATTAGGAGTGTTTGGGTTTGATCCTGTAAACTGGGCTACTTCTGAGTGGGGTACGAAGATTGCAATCTCAATAATGGTTTTCTGGAGATGGATTGGATACAACACAATTATATATTTAGCAGGACTACAATCTATTTCAAATGATTTATATGAAGCGGCAACGATAGATGGAGCTAGTAAATTCCAGCAGCTTATCTATATTACAATGCCGATGTTGAAACCATTTATTGTATTAACTGTGTTTTTCTCAACTGTTGGAGCACTACAGCTTTTTGCAGAACCAACGATTTTCTTAGGTACAGGGGCTTTCACTCGTGACGAAGCGATGACAGTTGTTATGTACTTATACCGTGATGCATTTAGGTTACAATCTTTTGGAACAGCATCTGCTACAGCTGTTATCTTGTTATTTATTATTATTATCTGCTCTGCCATTAATACACTTGCAACATCTGGTTTTGGTAGAAAGAAAGGAGAAAACTGATGGGTAATGTAGCTGGAACAAAAAAGTTTTCTTTAGGAAGAATCGCCATCTATTTGTTTCTGTCATTAGCATCGTTACTCTCATTATTCCCATTTTATTGGATGTTTGTTATGGCTACACGACCAAGTGCTGCCTACAACTCAATTCCACCTACTATAACACCTGGGAATTTGCTAGTTGAAAACTTTCAGAAGGTACTTGGGCAAATTGACTTCTTTAAGGCGATGTTAAATACAATTATTCTATGTACTTCGGTAACGCTCGTAGTACTTCTAATTAGTTCTCTTGCAGGGTTTGCATTTGCAAAGTTTAGGTTTCCAGGAAAAAATATCTTCTTTTTAGGAATTTTATTAACAATGGTTATACCGCCTCAGTTAGGTTTAATTCCACAATTTTATATGATTTCCAAAGCGGGATTGCTAGATACACTTCAAGGGGTAGCGATATTGTTCTTCTTGAATCCACTAGGGATTTTCCTGATGCGACAGTATGTCAACGGTTCTGTACCTGATGAATTATTAGAAGCGGCAAAGCTTGATGGGTGTTCAAACTTTAGGATTTATAGAAGCATTGTCTTGCCAATTATACTACCTGCCTTCGCAACACTGGGGATTATTGTATTTACAGCTGTGTGGGGAGAATTCCTATGGCAATTCACGATTCTGAGAGATCCAGAGATGTACACAATTCAGGTTGCTTTAGCAACATTAAGTAATACGTTTAAAGTTGACTTTGGAATGATCCTATCTGGAGTTTTTTGGGCAACAGTACCTTTAATAGTTATATTCTTACTATTTAATAAACTGTTTATTTCAAGCATTACAGACGGCGCTGTTAAGTAATGGTTCCTGCTATATATTTGCCTTTTATGAAATTGAATTATGCAGTAAATAATAGTAATCTTAACTTAGGTAAAACCATTTGAATCTTAGAAGGCAATAGAGGGACGAATTATGAACTTAACGATTAAAGATATTGCACAAAAGGCTGGAGTTTCACCTGGTACCGTATCAAAGATAATAAACAATTATGGTGGAATTAGTGAAAAGACGAAGAAGAAGGTAATGGACATAATAAAGGAAACAGGTTACCAACCTACCTTTTCCGCAAAAGTATTAGCTACAAAAAAATCTAATTTAATTGGGTTAATCTATGCGGGAAAAGTGAACGTTGACTTTACCCATCCATACTTTAATGAGGTTGTGACCTCTTTTAAAAAAACAATTGGCCAATTAGGCTACGATATCATTATGTTTTCTAATGAACAATTTTTCAAAGATAATGGTAGTTATATCGCTAGATGTAGACACTTTCACGTTGATGGATGCATTATTATTTCTGGTGAAGAAGTAGAAGATGCCATTTATGAGTTAGTAAGAGAGGAAATTCCTTGTATGGGAATCGATATTCAGTTGAATGGCCCAAAAGCAAGCTTTGTTATGAGTGACAATGTGAATTTATCAAGAAAAGTGATACAACATTTTTATTTACATGGTATGCGTGATATTGGGTATATCGGTGGGAATATGGGATCTGCTATTACATCTTTTCGTGAAAAAGGGTATAGGGAAACGATACATCAGCTTGGACTTGAGATTAATCCAAATTGGGTGCAATACGGGGATTTCCACGAAGAAAGTGGATATAACGCAATGAAGAAAATTTTAGAAACAAAGCCATATCCTCGTGCGATCTATGCAGCTTCCGATTTAATGGCACTTGGTGCTATAGACGCAATTAAGGAAAAAGGTTTAAATGTTCCACAAGATATCTCGGTAATTGGGTGTGATGACATTGATGCTTGCCGTTATAGCTGCCCAAAATTAACAACCGTAAGGCAGGATAAAGACCGACTAGGTAAGTTGGCGGCGTATATGCTAGATGATTTAATAAATGGAAAATCACAACTTAAACCTCTATTTATCGATTCTGAACTAATTGTTAGAGAATCTTGTGGACAAATGTAGAAATGATTTAGTGGAGGTAACTCAAATGGCAATTATACAATTTCCAAAAGAAATGAGATGGGGAGCAGCTACAGCTGCATACCAAATCGAAGGAGCAGCTAATGAAGATGGAAGAGGTCCTTCCATTTGGGATACTTTTGCCAAGACTCCTGGTAAAGTACTAAATGGCGATAACGGAGATGTAGCGTGTGACAGCTATCACCGCTATGAAGAGGATATTGCATTAATGAAAGAACTCGGCATTGATATTTATCGTTTTTCCTTATCATGGCCACGTATTTTTCCAAATGGAACTGGAGAAATAAATGAAAAGGGTCTTCAGTTCTATCGTGATTTTGTAGATGCACTCATAGCAAACGGAATCGAGCCAATGTGTACGTTATATCACTGGGATCTGCCACAGGCTCTTCAAGATAAGGGTGGCTGGGATAGTCGTGAAACAGTGGATGCATTTGCTGATTATGCTGAGCTTATGTTTAAAGAGTTTAACGGAAAAATTAAAAAGTGGATAACAATTAATGAACCATGGTGTGTATCATTTCTATCAAACTATATCGGCGCTCATGCACCAGGGTACCAAAGTTTACAATTAGCAACAACGATTTCACATCACTTATTACTTGCACATGGTAAAGCAGTATCTCGCTTTAGAGACGGAGGCTACGAGGGTGAAATTGGTTATGCCCCAAATACAGAATGGAATGAACCGTTTAGCAGCAAACAAGAAGACATTGATGCGTGTAACAGAGCGACAGGTTGGTTTGTTGAGTGGTTCTTTGATCCGGTATTCAAAGGTAGCTATCCACAATTTATGGTGGAATGGTTTGAGAAAAAAGGTGTAACAGTTCCAATTCAAGAAGGCGATATGGATATAATAAACCAAAAAATCGATTTTGTTGGAATCAACTACTACACAGGCAGTGTTACTAGATACAAAGAAAATGATGGTTTACTAGACGCTGAAAGAGTTGATATCGGTTATGAAAAAACAGACTTCGATTGGAATATCTATCCTGAGGGCTTCTATAAGGTTCTAACAAAAATCAATGATCAATACGGTTCAGTGCCAATTTACATCACTGAAAACGGTGCCTGCTACAATGATGGAGTAGAAAATGGCCGAGTAAAGGACCAAAGACGTATTGACTACTTAAAACAACATTTAACATCATTAAAAAGAGCGATGGATAGTGGTGTAAATATTAAAGGGTATTTAACTTGGTCGTTACTTGATAACTTTGAATGGGCAGAAGGCTATGATAAGCGCTTCGGAATTATTCATGTTGATTTCAATACACTAGAAAGAACAAAGAAAGATAGCTACTATTGGTATAAACAAACAATTAAAAATGGTTGGTTTGATATGTTTTATTAATTTTTGTCACCCCTTTTGGAAACCGGTTTCGATTCTGAAAGGGGATTTTTATCATCAATGGGAAAAGTAAAAATAAATAATTAGACAAAATAATATGGCAGTGGGATGGGGGATCTATATGCGGAAGCTCTTACATAAATACGTTAAGAAGCAGAGAAATAATAGTCATCACCGAAATGTTGTTACATTACCTTTAAAGCTAACTGTTGGAAGGAAGATTTTTTCTGTATTTGCTATCATTTTTATTTTAATCGCCGTTCTTAGTGTTTCTACTCTTAATGGATTAAACACGATGAATAAGAAATCAAGTGAAGTAGAGGATGTGTGGCTTCCATCGGTAGAGAGGCTAGGGGAAATGAGGTATCTCGTTGAACAGGTTGCAGCATTTCAACTGTTTTATGCTAGTGCCGAAACAATCGGAGAATTGAACCAATTTGATGGACGCTTTGATACGATTTTTAGTAGATTAGACGAGTTGTTCGAACAGTTTGAGAAAACGATCTCAACTGAAGAGGAAGAAACCATTTATAGCGGATTTCAGGCAGAGTGGGATAAATATCTTGTAGTTCACGAGGAAGTTCTTGCCCTATCCAGAGCCAATCAAGACGATGAAGCTAGTCAAATTATTAAACAATCCCGACAACAGATTGAAACCGTTGAAGGTTATCTAACACAGCTAGTCGAGTTAAATCAAGCAAAGGCAAAGGAAGCTGCGGAAGAAAGACATCATGTAACAACAACTGTATTATCCACTATAGTTATATTAATTGTGGTTGCTTTAGTCATTTCAATCATTATGGGGCTCCTTCTATCAAGAGGTATATCTCGACCATTGTCAGCGATGTCAAGGAGTGTGAAGCAGGTAGCGCAAGGAAACTTAATGATAGAGCCAATTTCTGTTAAAAATAGGGATGAGATTGGTAAACTAGCAACGGATTTTAACACCATGACAGACAATCTAAAGCAATTGATTGTAGAAGTGATGAAAAACTCTGAGCAAGTGGCAACAACGTCGGAAGATCTCTCAGTCAGTGCGGAACAAACACAAACAGGAAATGCTTCTATTTCTACTGCTATTAAAGAGGTGGCAGGCGGTGCAGAAAACCAAGTAACGCGTGCTTCAGAGGCAAATAGCGTGATACAAGAGATTTCAAAAGGAATGACACAAGCGGCACGTTCGATACAATCTGTTTCAGACCTAACATTAGCAACAAACGAGAAAGCAACAACTGGTCAAGGAATAGTTTCGCAAACAGTTATTCAAATGAATGAGGTGCAACATAAAGTTCAACACACCTCATCTGTCATGAATTCATTAGGCAACAAATCAAGCCAAATCGGCCAGATCCTTTCTTTAATAACAAATGTAGCTGATCAAACCAATTTATTGGCTCTAAATGCAGCTATTGAAGCAGCAAGAGCTGGCGAGCATGGGAAAGGATTTGCAGTTGTAGCCGATGAGGTCAGAAAACTTGCAGAGCAATCAGGTCAAGCTGCTGAGGAAATTAAAAAAGTAATCTATGAAATGCAAACAGAAGTTGATCATGCACTAAAGTCAATGACAGATGGAATCAATGCTGTTAATGAAGGAATTATAATGGTCAATAAAACGGGGAATTCCTTTGAGAATATTGTTGAAATGGTAGCTGATGTTGCATCACAATCACAGGAAGTATCAGCTATTGTGGAGCAAGTAAATGCCAGCACGCAAAGTATGGTTAGTTTAATCGAGGAAATCGCAAACATATCTGTTTTTTCAGCAGGAAATACAGAAGAAGTGGCTGCATCAGTTGAAGAACAAAATGCGATTATGACAAAAGTTACTTTGTCATCAGAAGAATTAAGTCAAAAGGCATTAGCACTTCAGGAGCTGGTAAAGAGATTTAGAGTTTAGACTGAATTGTTAGAATACTCAAACGATAGTGCTTTCTATTAAAATGGGTCTATAGTATACTGGATTTTGTATTAGCGTTTACAAAGGGGTGTTTTAACTGTGGGGGAAAAGGTTTCTGAATCTTGTTTTTTATTTTGGAAACCGATTTCTATGAATAATTCACATCAAACAAGGGGGATTTATTTTGAAACACGGAATGGCAAAAAGGATTATGGCACTAATAATGGTTCTTGGATTATTAACATCATTATTACCGAATTTTGTTTCAGCAGCAGAAGCTGATTACAGCAGCTTGCTTGGTGGACCAGGGAAAAGACCCTCTCAAGCGGGGGCATTAAGCCTTAAGGTTGTAAATGGACAAAAAACACTTGTTGATAAAAATGGTCAACCGATTCAACTCCGTGGCATGAGCACTCATGGTTTACAATGGTTTCCAGGGATTTTAAATGAAAATGCGTTTTCAGCTCTTTCAAATGACTGGGGTTCAAATCTTATTCGTCTTGCGATGTATGTTGGTGAAGGCGGATATGCTTCAGATCCAAAAGTGATGAAGCAACGTGTCATTGATGGGATTGAATTAGCAAAGGCAAATGATATGTATGTCATTGTCGACTGGCATGTACATGCTCCGGGAGATCCAAATGCTGATGTTTATAAAGGGGCATTGAATTTCTTTAAAGAAATTTCAAGTCTTTATCCTAACGATCCACATATTATCTATGAATTAGCTAACGAGCCAAGCAGCAATAGTAATGATGGACCGGGATTAACAAATGATGCAGAAGGCTGGGCAAAGGTAAAATCATATGCTGAACCAATTATTAAAATGCTGCGTGATAATGGAAATCAAAACATTGTCATTGTTGGGAGTCCGAACTGGAGTCAGCGTGCAGATTTAGCTGCTGATAATCCAATTGACGATCCTAATACAATGTACACGGTTCACTTCTACTCGGGGTCACATCCAGCTGCTTCAGATAGCTCAAATCGTGAAAATGTAATGAGTAATGCAAGATATGCGCTAGAAAAAGGACAAGCTGTTTTTGCAACAGAGTGGGGAACAAGTGAAGCAAATGGAAACAATGGTCCGTATTTAGAGGAAGCCGACCAATGGATCAACTTCTTAAATGAAAACAATATTAGCTGGGCTAACTGGTCCTTAACAAATAAAAATGAAACATCTGCAGCCTTTACTCCATTTCAATTAGGGAAAACAGAGGCAACTGATTTAGATCCAGGTGCGGATCAGGTTTGGGCACCTAAAGAATTAAGCTTATCAGGTGAATATGTTCGTGCTCGTATCAAAGGGGTTTCATATGAGCCAATCGATCGTACAAAATATGTTAAAGTTCTATTTGATTTTAATGATTCCACACAAGGCTTTGGCGTAAATGGAGACAGTCCCGTAAAGGATGTGACGTTAAAGAATGTGGATGGAACTCTGCAAATTTCAGGACTAAGTGCAAGTGGTGATGTTACTGCAGACAACTATTGGGCAAATGTACGCCTGTCTGCAGATAACTGGGGAGAATCAGTTGATGTTTTAGGTGCCGAGGAGTTATCAATGGATGTGATTGTTGATGAACCAACAACTGTATCTGTGGCAGCCATTCCACAAGGACCTTCAGCTGGGTGGGCAAATCCTACGCGTGCAATCCAAGTAAATGAAGAGGATTTTGTAGAATTCGGAGATCAATATAAAGCGGTATTAACGATAACAAAAGAAGATGCTCCATCATTAGCAACAATTGCAGAAAGTCCTGACAATAACAAATTAGAGAATTTGATATTCTTTGTTGGAGCGGAAAATACAGATGTTATCTCTTTGGATAATATAACAGTAACAGGAAAAGAAGTTGAGATTGAAGTGATCAATGATCCAGAAGGAGCAGCAACACTTCCATCTACTTTTGAAGATGACACTCGTCAAGGCTGGAAATGGAGTGGCGATTCAGGAGTAAAAACGGCATTAACGATTGAAGAAGCAAATGGTTCAAAAGCATTATCATGGGAATTTGGTTATCCTGAAGTAAAACCAGCTGACAACTGGGCATCAGCTCCACGTCTAGACTTCTGGTCAGAAGATGTAAAACGGGGTGACAATGAGTATGTTGCATTTGATTTATATCTTGATCCTACACGTGCATCAGAAGGTGGAATGTCAATTCATTTAGTTTTCCAACCAGAATCACTAGGTTTCTGGCAACAATCCTCAGAAACTTTTAATATTGATTTAACAGCATTAGATTCAGTAGAAAAAACAGCAGATGGCCTTTATCATTACGAGGCAAAAATTGATGTTACAAATCTTGAAAACGTGAAGTCAGATACAGCATTACGTAACATGCTCCTAATTTTTGCAGATGATGACAGTGACTTTGCAGGAAGAATGTTCGTGGATAATGTAAGATTTGATAAAGCTTCTGGATCTGAAACAGATGAAGATGATGGAGAAACACCAACCAAGCCAGGATCAGGTGAAGACGATGGAGAAACACCAGCTAAACCAGGCACAGATGATGACAATACACCAGCTGATCCTGTAGGTGGTGACGATGGTAGCGAAGATCCTGAAGAAAAGCCGGTGAAAAATAGCGATAAAGCAGGTGAAAAGCTACCAAATACGGCAACGAATTCGTTTCATACACTATTATTTGGAGGGATCGTTTTACTTTTGGGTGCCGGAGCTTACTTTTATGTAAGAAGAAAACATAACCTAGAACAAGAGTAATAGTAAAAAAGCTTGTAGAGAATGGGAGTCTCTTCATGCTTTATTTGTTGCTTAGGAACCTATAAAATTCTTTGAACTTTGGATAAGTATGCGACATCCAGCTCCGAAGTACAGGGCGTGCAAGTGCAGTCATGGCGATTGACGTCGCGCTTTTGATCATCTGGAAAAAATAGATCTCAAAACTATTTGCTCCGAAAGAAATAAAATAGAAACATTTGTTCCTTTTATGAATATATCCCCTCATTACACAATATGATGAACTATCATCTGTGAAATGAGGGGATATGATTGTCGAATGAAACGGTCATCACAAGAGAGATGCTTGCTCATTTTCTTGAACTTCAGCATAAGAAAAAAGAAGTGGAAACAGAAATTGATGAATTGAAGAGAGCTTTTAATGAATATTTTGATTTGTCTGTGGGTAAAAACGCTAAAGGAGAAATGGTCCTGCGGGAATACAAGTTGCAAAGACAAATAAGAAATTCAGTGAAATTTAAACAACAACAAACCGTTAAAAAACTTGAAGAGTTAAATTTGCTCGATCTTATTGAAAAAAAGCCGGATGAAGAGAAAATAAGATCAGCCATCCAACTAGGATTGCTGCATGAAGAAGATTTAGAAGGTTGCAAAACAGTAAATACATCCCAAGCTATTTATGTAAAATACTTATCATCCAAGTAAATACAGGAGTAAATAAGAATAACCCTGTCCTAGATTTAGAACAGGGTTTTCTTATTTATTCCTCTGTATATTCACTTAAAATCTCATTGATTGTAAACTTTAGAGAATAATACACATATAAAGCTGTCATCAGTGCCGGATAGCCGTATCTTTGAGCATCATCACCAGGAATTAAAGGTTGACGTAATTTCGTATCAATATGAAAATCTGTTACAGCCTCTAAGCCTGCGTCTTCTCCTTTTACAATACCAGATACCCCAACAGTTGGAATTCCCATCTCAGTTAACTGTTTTGCTAGTAAAATGCTATCAGAATCTGTTGAAAGGTATGAAAAGAGGAGGACTCGATCTGCTTGAGACAGTTCTTTTAAATGGCCATTTTCATCAATAAGCGCCTCAGTTCGAAGTAGTGGCTCACTGCTGTTCTTTGCTTCTGACACTATTGCTTGTAACTCATTGTGTCCATAAATATATAATGTTCCTTCCCCCATCAAAGCCTGTGCCAATAGCCTAGCACTATCCTCTATAGAAAATTCCTCTTGATCTAAGATCCGGTTGAAATGTCCTGTTAATTGTGTTGTAAATATTTTCATCATAAGAGACAAACTCCTTTCTCTAGTATCGTATATTATATCGATAAAAAGGTAGAGAAGAAAGTCAGGCGTTATCGAAATATAGCTTTTATCGTAACTTAAATACGGGTAAAAAGTGTATAATATGACAAAACGGTCAGAAATTGTCGATAAAAGAATAGGAAATCATGAAGGGAAATAAATGTTTGAGACGAATTAATTATGTAGATTAGCGCAGGTGGGTGAGTAATTGACCCTTCGTTATGATTGATGAAGTGATACATGAGCGGAAAGTTTTCCTTTTTAATAAGGATAGATTGACTATAAAATATAAGAGGTGTATACAGGATGCTAAAAGAAAAAATATTAATCGTTGATGATCAGTATGGAATTCGTATTTTATTAAATGAGGTTTTTCAGAAAGAAGGGTATCAAACATTTCAAGCTGCTAATGGGTTTCAAGCACTGGAGATCGTAGAAAACCACTCTCCGGATTTAGTGTTGCTTGATATGAAAATACCTGGAATGGACGGTATTGAAATTCTAAAACGAATGAAGGTTGTGGATCAGGATATCCGTGTCATTATCATGACGGCTTATGGTGAGCTTGATATGATTCAAGAAGCAAAGGATCTGGGAGCTCTTACGCATTTTGCCAAGCCGTTTGATATCGATGAGATCCGAGAGGCGGTAAGGAAATACTTACCACTTAAAGCCAACTAATAAGAGAAAACAATCGGTAAATCCTTATAGATAAAAGGTTTATTGTAAATGAAAAGGGTCTGCTATTGTCAAACCCTGTAACATTATATTACCCAAATATATGTCGAATTGTTGCCGTTTTGTGAAGATATTGGTATGCTATAAGATGTGAAAAGTGATCATGCGAAGTTTACATATGAGGGAATTATTTGGTCATGCTAGGTATGATATACTTTTCTGTTTAAATGTTTGTTTGAAAATACACAAATTAGAAGCAAGAAGATCAAGGCGCGAAGGATTCGAGGACCGGAGTGTATGTTTTGATACGTGAGGATCGGAGAATACGAGCAACACAGAGATTCGCAGCTTATCATTTGTGGATTTTTGAACAACCTCTATAAGAAAATAAGGTCTATTAGGAGGATTTTCGACATGCCTTTAGTTTCAATGACAGACATGCTTAACAAAGCAAAAGATGAAGGATATGCGGTAGGTCAATTTAACATCAACAACCTTGAGTTCACTCAAGCAATTCTTCAAGCAGCTCAAGAAGAGAATTCACCAGTTATTCTTGGTGTATCTGAAGGTGCTGGACGTTACATCGGTGGATTCAAAACAGTTGTAAAAATGGTGGAAGGTCTTCTAGAAGACTACAACATCACTGTACCAGTAGCGATTCACCTTGATCACGGTTCAAGCTTTGACAAATGTAAAGAAGCAATTGATGCTGGATTTACATCTGTTATGATTGATGCTTCACATGACCCATTTGAAGAGAACGTTGCGACAACTTCTAAAGTTGTAGAATATGCTCATTCAAAAGGTGTATCAGTTGAAGCTGAACTTGGAACTGTTGGCGGACAAGAAGATGACGTTGTTGCAGAAGGCGTAATCTACGCTGATCCACAAGAATGTGCTGAACTTGTTAAACGCACTGGTATTGATTGCCTAGCACCAGCTCTAGGTTCTGTTCACGGACCATACAAAGGTGAGCCTAACTTAGGATACAAAGAAATGGAAGAAATTGCTGGTCTTACAAACATGCCATTAGTACTTCACGGTGGTACTGGTATCCCAACAACAGATATCCAAAAAGCTATTTCTTTCGGAACAGCTAAAATCAATGTTAACACTGAGAACCAAATTGCTTCTGCAAAAACAGTTCGTGAAGTGTTAGCTGCTAAACCAGATGAGTATGATCCACGTAAATATTTAGGACCAGCTCGTGACGCGATTAAAGAAACTGTTATCGGAAAAATGCGTGAATTTGGTTCTTCTAATAAAGCTTAATTCCAAAAGAAATAATGATATAACCGCCTTTAATAGAAAGGCGGTTATATTCTGAAAATTAAGAAAGCGCTAACATCTGTCATTAAATCCTTCTAATCCTTTACCTGGATGACTAATCTTGATAGAATAATAGTTGAACGGACTCGCCTGTGCTTGTCCGTTTTCAATTTTAGTCCTGCTGAATCTTCATATATAACATCCGCAAATAATGGCTTTTTGAATCTTCTAAAACTCATAGCATATAATTTAACTCTTTTTTTAAAAGATTATCTATCCTAAAACATTGTTGTCCAGCCTAATAGATGGTTTAATAATAGGAGGATGGTATGATTCATTTTACTGAAATTAACACATAAGTATAAATCTTATGTATTTACAGATGAATTAAAGGCAATAAAATAAATAAACAGCTTGATCCTAAATTCGGAACTAATGTTGACAAGATGTTTCATTCGGAAAACATGATGGACGTGACGTGTGAACGTATACATAATGAGAAAAGCGGAAGCGCCTTGGTCAGCCTCAGGCAAATAAGATGCAAATGAATAGAAGAC
Source organism: Metabacillus sp. KJ11-3 (assembly GCF_055808295.1). NCBI lineage: Bacteria > Bacillati > Bacillota > Bacilli > Caryophanales > Bacillaceae > Metabacillus > Metabacillus sp. KJ11-3. The sequence continues at coordinate 4,776,869 of NZ_CM147865.1, forward strand.
TTCTTTGTCTTCAATTCATTTGGGGCTAGACTCTCGAGTTAAGTACAAGGTTTCACATGTATGATCTGTGTGCAATAACTTCGCCCTTGATGTTCTTTCCGGAAAGTCAACTTCCTAGAAGGGAGACTAACATGGAAAAATTAAAAGTTGCCGGCGGCGATTTACTTAACGGTACGGTTTCAATTAGTGGAGCAAAAAATAGTGCAGTAGCACTCATTCCAGCGACAATCCTCGCTGAATCTCCTGTGACAATTGAGGGACTGCCAAACATATCTGATGTCAATATTTTAGGGGACTTGTTAGAAGAAATTGGCGGTAAGGTCGAACTGAAAAACAATGAAATGATTGTGGATCCTTCATCCATGATTTCAATGCCTTTACCAAATGGAAAAGTGAAAAAGCTTAGAGCTTCCTATTATTTAATGGGAGCTATGCTTGGCCGATTCAAAAAGGCTGTCATTGGCCTACCTGGCGGCTGTCATTTAGGCCCCCGTCCGATTGATCAACATATTAAAGGGTTTGAAGCACTTGGTGCACAAATCACAAATGAGCAAGGAGCTATCTACCTACGGGCAGATGAGCTTAAAGGCGCTCGTATATATTTAGATGTAGTAAGTGTGGGAGCAACGATTAATATTATGCTTGCTGCTGTTTTGGCAAAGGGAAGAACGATCATTGAGAACGCGGCAAAGGAACCTGAGATTATCGATGTAGCTACTCTGCTTTCGAGCATGGGCGCTAAAATAAAAGGTGCGGGTACGGATGTAATTCGCATTGATGGTGTCGAGAAGTTGCACGGTTGTCGTCATTCGATCATCCCGGATCGAATAGAAGCGGGAACATATATGATTATCGGTGCTGCAATGGGAAGAGAAGTGATGATCGATAATGTCATTCCATTGCACCTCGAATCATTGATCGCCAAACTTAGAGAAATGGGTATGCATATCGAAACAAGTAATGATCAAATCCTTATTGTTGGCGGTCAAAAGGAATTAAAAGCCGTTGATATTAAAACACTTGTCTATCCGGGCTTTCCAACGGACCTTCAGCAACCATTCACATCGTTTTTAACAAAAGCGACAGGAACAAGTGTTGTGACAGATACGATTTATTCTGCCCGCTTTAAACATATCGATGAGCTAAGAAGAATGGGAGCAACAATAAAAGTAGAAGGACGCTCAGCTATCGTATCCGGCCCAACAAAGCTTCAAGGAGCTAAAGTGAAGGCAAGTGACTTACGTGCCGGTGCAGCGTTAGTATGTGCAGGCTTAATGGCAGATGGAATTACAGAGATCACAGGTTTAGAACATATTGATCGCGGATATAGTCAACTAGAAGAAAAACTAACAGGACTGGGTGCAACCATCTGGCGTGAAAAAATGACGGAAAAAGAGATTGAACAGCTGCAAAATTCTTAAAACAAGAGAAATCAAGGATTATCCTTGATTTCTCTTATGGTTCCTTCAATTTTTGCCTCTTACGATAAGCATATTTTCCAAAAATCATTGATTAAATCTTTGAAATAGGGTTAAAATAAAGAGTGCTGCATTGAATGAATACTACAAAAACTACTTCAAGCTCACCTTCATTTCCTTCTCTATCCAAAACGTAACTAGTTTTTCTCTTCATTAGTACAATAGATAGCTTTATTATTTAGACAAGCTCTCAATTTGAATTGAGTCTGAACATTGATAGGTGAAAGTTAAAGAAAATATTGAAAATTGAAAAAGAGTGGTGTTTTTATGAGTCAGGTTTCAATTTCTTCATTAGAACATATGAAACTGAAAGAATTATATGAGCTTGCCCGCCAATACAAGGTTTCCTACTATAGCAAGCTAACGAAAAAGGAACTAATTTTTGCAATCTTAAAGGCAAATGCAGAGCAAGAGGATTTATTATTTATGGAAGGTGTCTTAGAAATTATCCAATCTGAAGGATTTGGTTTCTTAAGACCAATTAATTATTCACCTAGCTCAGAGGATATCTATATTTCAGCTTCCCAAATTAGACGTTTCGATCTACGAAATGGTGATAAAGTTTCCGGTAAGGTTCGTCCTCCAAAAGAAAACGAACGTTATTACGGTTTATTACATGTAGAAGCTGTAAATGGGGAAGATCCAGAAACAGCTAAGGAACGTGTTCACTTCCCGGCATTAACACCTCTATATCCAGATAGACAAATTTTTCTAGAGACAAAACCAAACTATTTATCTACAAGAATTATGGACCTCATTGCCCCTGTCGGCTTTGGACAACGTGGTCTTATTGTGGCACCTCCTAAAGCGGGTAAAACCATGCTATTAAAGGAAATTGCCAACAGTATTACGACAAACAACCCAGAAGCAGAGCTCATCGTCCTATTGATTGATGAAAGACCTGAGGAAGTAACAGATATCGAACGTTCTGTTGCCGGGGATGTTGTCAGCTCTACATTCGATGAAGTTCCTGAGAACCACATTAAGGTTGCAGAGCTTGTCCTTGAAAGAGCCATGAGATTAGTTGAACATAAGAAAGATGTTATTATTTTAATGGATAGCATCACACGATTAGCTCGTGCCTATAACCTTGTTATTCCGCCGAGTGGTCGTACACTATCAGGTGGTATTGATCCTGCTGCATTCCACCGTCCTAAGCGTTTCTTTGGTGCGGCGCGTAATATTGAAGAAGGTGGAAGCTTAACAATTCTTGCAACAGCATTGGTTGATACTGGTTCACGTATGGATGATGTCATTTATGAGGAATTTAAAGGTACAGGTAACATGGAACTGCATCTTGACCGTTCACTAGCAGAGAAACGAATTTTCCCTGCCATTGACATTCGCCGTTCTGGAACACGTAAAGAAGAGCTTCTTATTCCAAAAGACCATCTGGAAAAACTGTGGGCAATTCGTAAGTCCATGACAGACTCACCGGATTTCGTTGAAAAATTCCTTCGTAAGCTTCGCCAAACGAAATCAAACGAAGAATTCTTTAGCAACTTAGATGCAGAAATGAAAGGATTACGGAATCGCTAAGGTACTTATGCTTTTGTTAAATAGTGGAAATTTTACATCGTATCTGACTTACTCTGTTGCCTTGCTGGAGCACCTAGCCCGAAGCACAGGACGTTTAAGTGATGACGAAGGTGCTTTTCGCTTTTCTAGTAATATTTAACTTCAGCTTGATTTTAGATCTGGCACTTGTTATAATTTCATCATGTGCTTTTCTAGGATATTAGTTCGTCAATTGGACGAGTTGACCTACCTAGATATATAACTCTGTCTCGAATGATTCAGGGCGGAAGGAGATGAAAAGAATGAAAACAGGAATTCATCCAAACTTTAATAAGGTTATGGTGAAATGCGCTTGTGGTAACGAATTCGAAACTGGTTCTGTTTTAAACGAAATCAAAGTTGAGGTTTGTTCTGAGTGCCATCCATTCTACACTGGACGTCAGAAATTTGCAGATGCAGGTGGACGTGTAGATAAATTCAACAAAAAATACGGCCTTAAACAACAATAAGGATTTCCTCAACAGGCAAGACAACTGGCTCTTGCCTGTTTTTTTACGCCTACTTTTGCATTTTTTAGGTGTGAATTTGGTTATCCTACATATATTGGTAGGGATTGTTAAACGGAATAATCATGTCGTTGGCATGTCATATAGATGAATATTGATACTAGGATTTGGTCAATTGATTCAAAGAATTAAAATTTGTACTTAGTGTTGGTGTCTAACTCCAGCACCTAGACCCGAAGCACAGGGCGTGCAAGTGCAGTTATAGCGATTGAAGTCGCGTTTGTAACTGTCTCGGGGTCATAAACCAATTTGGAATTGAAGACAAAAAACGCCTGCTATTCCAAATCGTCTTATGCCTGACGGGTCTGATCAAGGCGCTTGCGCTTTTCAATGGAAGGGAGAGGCCGTTTCATGTATGTTATGAAGCAAAGTGGTTGGCTTGAAATCATCTGCGGAAGCATGTTTTCAGGTAAATCTGAAGAGCTCATTCGAAGAGTGAGACGAGCAACATTTGCCAAGCAGGAGGTAAAAGTTTTTAAGCCTGTTATCGATAATCGGTATAGTGAAGAAAGTGTCGTATCTCATAATGGAACGGCGATCATTTGTAAACCGATCTCTAAATCTGAGGATATTTTTGACTTTATTACGGAAAAGACGGATGTCATTGCTGTTGATGAAGTACAGTTTTTTGATGATAATATTGCTGATGTGTTAACATTATTGGCGAATCAAGGATACCGTGTGATTGCGGCAGGTTTAGATCAGGATTTCCGAGGTGAGCCATTTAGTGTTGTTCCTAAGCTAATGTCACTTGCAGAGCTTGTAACAAAGCTTCAGGCTGTATGTTCTGTGTGCGGATCACCGGCAAGCCGTACACAAAGATTAATCAATGGACAACCGGCATCCTATGATGATCCTATTATTTTGGTTGGTGCATCTGAATCGTATGAGCCTAGATGCAGACATCACCATGAAGTGCCAGGTGCACCTGTAAAAACCTTTAAAAAAGAGAATAGTGCAGCTAATTCGTGAAAAAACCTATGCCTTAAAGAGAGAAGGCATAGGTTTTTTTGTTTTTCAAAAAATGTCGCATCTTCTGTAAATTTGTAAGAGTGATGTAAAAATAGTGTAAATAGATGAAGGAGGATTGAGAATCCTTAAAAAGAATAATACCTTGGTATATATACATCTCCTCTAAGTGTGTTTCCCTCTCTTAAATAAAATTGTAAATAAGTGTTTACAAGATTAACAATACTTTATCGAAATATTTAGAAACCTTTACATTGCATTAAAATTAGTTTTACAAATTTCGATTAGTATTGACAATGACGACTACATATTAGAGGGAGGAAGCTATGGGGAAACGAATCGTTAGGAAAAGGCTGAAGAAATTATTTATATTTATCTGTATGGCAGCCATCGTGCTATCCAATTTTGTTTCAGTCATTCCAGTAAAAGCCACTCAAGCTGAGAAGCCTGTTGAGGATGCAAATACAAATGTATCGGAACAAGCTGAAACAACAGCAGAACAAGAAACTGATAAAGAAACCAACGAGTTCCAACAAGAAGAGACAACTGTAAATAAAGAAGGAACCGAAGAAGATGAGAAGGCTGTCCAAGAAGTAGAACAACAGCCAAAACCAGAGGAATCTACTGAAGAACCCGCTTCTCAAAATGAAGAAGAACTTCAAAAAGATCCTGCCACTACTAATCAACAAGAGACAACTACACAAGAAGAAACATCTACAGAACAAAAAGAAAATCTGCAACCTGCAGAAACAGAGGAACAGGAAGCCGACAAGACTGAAATTGTTGAAGAAGATTATAACCTGAACTCCCCTTTACTCATCACAGAAATCTCACCAAATTCAAAGGGAACAGATAACTTTGAGTATTTCGAAGTATATAACAACACAAATCAAACATTACCATTAGCAGACTATGCTTTTATTTATCATTATACCGATAGTGGAAAAGAAGTAGAATTCAAAGTGCCTGCTACAATAATTGAACCGCAGGAAACACTTGTTTTTTGGTTTAATAACAACGGACTAACTCTTGAGGATTTCAACAATCATTACGGGTTAGAATTGACAAAAGATCAGGTTGTTGAATATAAAGACGTATTTCCGGGATTTGCAAATGGTGGAAACCGTGCAGCTGTCATCAAGGATAAAGAAGGAAATAGCATTGTAGCTGCGGCTTATTTACCAGATGAAACAGATAATGAAGGGAAAGTTGTGCAGTACAAATATGCACCTGGTCAACCTACGATGGACAAGCTTCAAGTGTTAGCGGATCCTACACCTGGAACGATCGAGGCTGTTCAAGTACCTGCACAGCCGGTAGAAATAGAAGAGGTTCCTTTAGACTCTGAAGCTCCGGTCATTACTCATACAGCTGTAACAGAGGCGCAAGCGCTTAACACTGTAAAAGTGAATGCTGTGATAACAGATAATGAATCCGTATCGTCTGCAACTCTTTATTATAAACTTAAAGATGAAGCGGATTTTCAAATCATAAAAATGAATGCTGATAGTGAAGATGGCACTAGTTTTTCAACAGAAATCCCAGCAGCAAGTGTACAGTCTGACTTCGTGTATTATATTGAAGCAACAGATGGAATCAATTCTTCTAAAACAGAAGAATATCAAGTAAAGATAGAGGTACCTGAAGAAACTTATAGTGATCGTCCATTACTTATTACCGAACTCTCACCGAACTCTGCAGGTGGGGGAACAGATTACTACGAGTATTTTGAACTCTATAATAATAGTAACCAATCACTTTCTCTCACAAACTACTCTTTTGTTTATAAGTACACAGATAGTGGAAAAGAAGTGACTTTCCAAGTTCCTGCTACAACGATTGAACCACAGCAAACACTTGTATTCTGGTTCAATAATGGAGATCGGGGTTTAGAAGAATTTAATCAAAACTTTGGATTAAATCTATCCAGCGAAAATGTAGTTGAATTTAAAGATGTATTCCCAGGCTTTGCAAATGGTGGAAATCGTGCCATCGTGATCAAAGATCATACAAATGCAGAGATCATATCTGCAAGCTATTTAGGAACAGAAAATGATAATACAGGTGCTGTCATTCAGTATCTATTCCCAAGTTCAGGCTCGGAAATGGCAAAGTTGGAAACTCTTGCTGCTCCAACACCAGGAACGGTAGAGCAAACTCAAGTCCCAACAAAACCGGTGGAGTTAGATGAAATTCCGGAGGATTCTGAAGCACCGGTGATTACACACACACCAATTACAGAAAGTGATGCTTTTTCACCGATTAAGATTCAAGCTGATGTAGTTGACAATATGGCTGTTCCTTTTGCTACTTTGTACTATAAAAAAGAAGGTGAACAAAACTTCACTTCTTTAGCAATGAATGCTAGCAGTGATTCTGCAAGCTACACAGCTGAAATCATTGGTACAAACGTGGACGCTAACATTACCTATTATGTTGAAGCTTCTGATGGAATAAATACGGTTAAAACGGAAGAATATGAAATTAAAGTAAATAAAGAAGAGGTAGACTACACAAAAATTCCTGCCTTTCTTGTAACAGAAATTGTTCCTGATACTGCAAATGTTGGATCTGCAGATGGATATGAATTTATTGAGGTTTACAACAATACAGATCAAGATCTTAGCTTTAAAGATTACAAGGTTCAATATCGCTACGGTACAGATCCGGCAAGTGATGTTGTATGGCCATCTATTCCAGATGATGTTGTTATCCCTGCCCAAGAAACACTCGTTTTCTGGATTGTTAATGGGCAAAATGGAGAGCTAACGGTTGCGGATTTTAATGCACACTTTGGCACAAACCTTGTTGAAAACAAAAACATTGTAAAAATTCACAGTGATGGAATGGCAAATGGAAGTGCAAGAGGACTGGTTGTAGCGACAAATACAAAAGAGGAAATAACAGTTTCTTACTATAATGATGTAGCAAATGTTGATGATACGGTTCCGGATAAAGGCATTCTTTATAAGTATCCAGAAGACGGATCAAAACAAGCAATTAAAGTAAGTGCTGGTGTAGAAGCTGCAACTCCTGGTTCAGTAGAAGGCTTCCAAGTACCAAAACAGCCGGTTCATATTGAAAAAGATACAATTGCTCCAACGATTGAAAATAAAACAGCTGTGACAGAAGTAGAACAAACGGAAGATATTGAGATTGCAGCTGCAGCTTCTGATAATAAGGAAGTAAAATCAGTTCGTCTATTCTATCGTACAAACGATCAAGATGTATTTAATGAAACGTTATTAGCGCTTGATTCAGAGTCTCATCTATACAAAAATATGATTTATGCTTCAGATTTAATTGGGAAAGAATATGTGGAATATTTCTTTGCAGTTTCTGATGGAGTAAATGAGGTTCGCAGTGATACGTTTAAAATTACAATAAATAGTGATGTTGATAACTCTGATCTGCGATTAAATGTGAAAGACAATGATGTGGTCTCCGGTAAGGAAATTATCAAGGCAACTTCAAAAGATGAAGCAGCAACAAACGTTGCCATCACGGTTGATGGTGAAGAGCTTAAAGAAGATACGTATCATTCTTTAGAGAATGAGGCTTATCTTGCTCTTGAAGTGAATGGTCTTAATACGTATTTCCAAAATGCTGTCACAATGGGTGAGGATATTCTTTTCCTGATGGACAAGGATTGGTTATCACATTGGAAAACATTTACGATTCCAGTTGATCCAGATCGTTTGCAGGTGGGGGAAAATGTCTTAACCGTTCGTGCAGGAAACAAAGCATCACCATTCCAATTGGAAGAGGACGAAGAAAATCGCGATGATTACAGCCTGCGAAATGTTCGCCTCATTTTAGCAGACGGTACTGTGATTACAGATCCAAATAAAAATGATCCTTCAAAGGTATATGACATGGGTGATGATGGTACATTCCGTCCATTCGAAGACTTTACCTTTACGATAACAGAAGAACATGCAACAGCACAAACCTATAATTGGGACACAACGACTGTTGATGATGGTGAACACACAATTGAAGCTAAAGATTCGAATGATACAGTTTCAACTTCTGTATTAGTCGATAATACGGCACCAGCAGTTGAAACAAAAGTAGTAGAAGGAAAAGAATATAAAGGTGAATTTACAATTGATCCAACCGTTACTGATGAGATTGCAGGAGTGCAATCAGTGAAGGTAATGCTGGATGGAAAGCAAATTGAAGTTCCTTATCAAACAGCTTCTTCACAACTTGAACCAGGTGCACACACTGTCATGATTGTGGCTGAAGACAAAGTTGGAAATAAGGCTGAAAAGGTTGTTCAATTTACAGTAACAAATGAAAATCCTAATAAGCCTGAATTGATTTCACCTGCTGATAACAGTTCAGAGCCTGTTAATGGAGATCCAACACTTAAAGTGAAAGTAACAGATCCAACAGGTGATGCTCTTGATGTAACCTTCTATGAAGGCTATAAGTATGATGCGGCCAACACAGAAAGCGTAAAGGCATTCAAAAACGCAACAGATACAGAGCCTCCTCAAACGATGAATCCGGAAGGTGAAGAAGCTCTTACTCAGGAGGATCTCACTCTAGTATCTGAAAAAGATGGCGAATATTTAATCACTGATTCAAGTGAACAATTCCCGTATCATCGCTTTGATGTCGAGCTTGATTCATCAGTAAGTGAGACGGATACAGTTGAGCTTTCGTGGAGCGGTCAATCACTAGAAGGTAGAAAAGTGTCTATGTACGCTTGGAACCACGAAGAAAATGATTGGGCATTACTTACGTATAAAGTTGCCGGTGCCGAAGATTTTGAATTAAGGAGCACAGTTGAAGTTGCAACATATGTAAAAGACTCTAAAATCAATGTATTAATCCAAGACGAAATCCCAAGCAGTCCGGAAGAATATGACTACACATTTGTTTGGATGTCTGACACACAATACTATGCAGAAAGCTATCCTTATATTTTCGAAAGACAAACAAATTGGATTGCAGAAAAGCAGGAAGAATTAAAAATCAAATATGTGTTCCATACAGGTGATTTAGTCGATAACTTCGGTCAAGAACAGGAATGGATCCATGCTGATGAATACATGGGTGTATTAGATCAAAATAATGTACCATACGGTGTATTAGCCGGGAATCATGATGTAGACCAGTTATCAAATGATTACACAGAATATTACAAGCGATTTGGTGAAGATCGTTTTAAAGACAAAGATTACTATGGCGGCAGCTATAAAAATAACCGGGGACATTATGATCTTATTTCAGCAAACGGTAATGATTTCATTATGGTTTACATGGGATGGGGTGTTCAAGACGAGGATTTAAACTGGATCAATGATGTGTTAGCCCAATATCCTGATCGAACAGCGATCCTTAGTTTCCATGAATACCTATTAGTTTCCGGAAATAGAAGTCCGATCGGAGACAAAATATATAAAGCAGTAGTAGAACCAAATGAAAATGTTATTGCAGTATTAAGTGGTCACTATCATGACTCTGAAACACTTGTTAGTGAAATCGATGACGATGGTGATGGCCAGCCGGACCGTGAAGTCTATCAAATGCTTGGAGATTATCAAGGCGGTCCTGAAGGTGGGCAAGGATATATGAAACTGCTTCACTTTGATCAGGACAATAACCGTGTCTTTGTAAATACGTACTCTCCATACTTGGATGATTATAACTTCTATGAGCCTGAAGAATATCCAGGTAAAGACGAGTTTATTATGGACCTTGACCTTCAAGTAAAGGAAAAACGCGTAGCAACAGATTATTTTAGTGTTACCGTTAAAACTGACAAAGAAATTGGAAAACAAGAAAACATCTCAAGCGGAGAAACAGCTCAAGTAAAATGGATTGGATTAACTGAAAATAACACGTACTCCTGGTATGCAGTAGCAGAGGATAAGTTTACAGGAAAAACTGCTTCTGACATATGGACATTCACGAAAGGTGGATCATCAGAGCCTGGTGACGGAGACCAAGACCCAGGAGACGGAGATCAAGACCCGGGGGACGGAGATCAAGACCCGGGTGACGGAGATCAAGACCCAGGAGACGGAGATCAAGACCCAGGTGATGGAGATCAAGACCCAGGAGATGGAGATCAAGACCCAGGAGACGGAGATCAAGACCCAGGAGACGGAGATCAAGACCCGGGTGACGGAGATCAAGACCCGGGTGACGGAGATCAAGATCCTGGAGATGGAGATCAAGACCCAGGAAATGGAGATCAAGATCCTGGAGATGGAGACCAAAAACCAGATGGTGGAGATCAAGACCCAGGTAAAGAAGATCCAAAACTAGATGATGGAAATGGAACACCAGGTTACAGAGATCAAGTGGACAAAGATAACCAGTCACAGAATAGTGTGTTACCACTACCGAACACAGCTACAGATATGTTTAATATGTTAGTTATTGGACTGTTGGTTTTAGCTCTAGGCGGTGTACTTTTATTCATCCGGAGAAAGAATAAATCAGCTTAAAAGATAATCAAATTTAACCTGAAACCCTACTTATTGTTGAGTAGGGTTTCTTTTTAGCGTGTGCATGTAAGAAAGTTTAAATTGAGGACTTTAGGCATCTAGCTCCAGCAACTAGCCTATAAAAAAATCATGAAAATAATCAATTCGGACAACCTACATATAGGAGGTGTTTGAATATGAAAAAAGTACTTATTTTAATGGTTGTTTCCCTATGTTTATCAGGTTGCCAACTTCAAGCTCGTGACGGGTATGAGCCACAGGAAGAGGATAAAAACGGCACAAGATTAATGAAAACAGGGTATGGTGATTATGATGAAATTGGGTCTGATGAGGATGAACAATTTACGGAAAATCCGGGTCCTAATTTTCTGGATTTAACAGAATTAAGACCAGACCAAGGGAATGATCAGAACAAATTAGAAGAAGCAATTCGGAATGACAAGACATTATCATTAGGACGAGTGATGATTAATGGTGATACTATCCATGTAAATGTCTTTACAACAGAAAAGCTTACTGCAGACGAAATGAAGAAAAAAGAAAAAGAAGTTCATGATAATATGATTACGGCATTACCGAGATATCGTATTGATGTAAATTTAAAAGAAAAAAACAGTGAGGGGCGTTAAAATGCCCCTAAAAGCCTAAAATGGAGCTGATGAGACCTTTTCTGCGAGGTTTATTTGATGCTTGTCCATGATCAAAAACAAGTGCAGGATCCTTAGAGAATTCTGGTCTTTTTTGTGCACTTTCAAGCTCTTCAATTCTATGTTCAAGCTTGTTAATTGTTCCAATTAACTCTTCCATTTCTTTTCGATGTTGGAGGAGTTGATAGGAGACAACGTCATCTGCTTTTGTTTGAAGTTTTCTCTCCAATTCCTCAATTCGATTAGTTAGTTCAACGGTTTTATCCTCATTTACTGATGCAGCCATGACAATTCCTTTTCGAGGTTGCTCTTTCGATTGTGGTGAAGCTGGTTCTGAATTTTCCTGCATTTGCTTTATTTTCTCTATATCTTCATCCGAAAATTGATAGTGTCCAAGTTCATTTTTGGCGAGTTGTAAATCTAACTGATCGACCCATCTCATTAACGTTCTTCTGGAAACACCAAGTGACTTTGCAACAGCGGCTGTACTCATTTGCATTCCTCCCCTTGATTTTACGTACAAAACTAGAATTTCTACGTTTTGCATCAGTTCCCTTCACGTTAGACAAAACAAGAACGAATTCGGCAAAGAAAGTGGGAGTTTTACATATTATGTAATAAGTTTGTCGACGATTCAGGCTTCATACAATTCCAAAGGCAAACCGTCCGGATCTTGAAAAAAAGTAAACTTTTTATCTGTAATCGGATCAATTCGAATCTCTTCGACAACTATTCCTTTTTCTATCAGTTCTTGAACCGCTTCATTGATATTGTCTACCTCAAAAGCAAGATGTCGCAATCCTGCAGCTTCAGGCTGTGTTGGTCGGCTAGGAGGATTAGGAAATGAGAAAAGTTCAATCTGGTAAAGATCATTAACCATTAAATCAAGCTTGTACGACTGACGTTCCTCACGATAAACCTCAGAAAGAATCTTAAGGCCAAGTACTTCTGTATAAAATTTTTTAGACGTTTCATAGCTTGTACAAATGATAGCAATATGGTGGATTTTGTTGATTTTCATAAAGTAGGATCCCTCTTTCGGTAATAATGGAGTTTTTTTCCTTAAAATATATTATATGACTTTTTTAATAAAGATTGTTGTTCTTTAAACAAAACTATTTAGGTAGATTGTGGCGGAAGGTGCGAGACTCCTGTTAGAAATGCGGAAGCGCCTTGATCAGCCTAGGACAAATAAGTTGATTTAGAATCGAAGGCGTTCTTTGTATCTAAATTGGCTTATGACCTTGAGGCAGCCGAAAGCGCGACGTCCTTTCGCATTGGCTGCACTTGCACATCCTGTACTTCGGGGCTAGGCGCTGGAGCAAGACACGGGAACTGCGGGACAGTGAGACCCCGCAGGCGTTGGCACCGAGGAAGCTTACCGTCCACCCCGCGGAAAGCGAGCAACCTGTAGCGGAAATCAACCGACAAACACTAATTAAGAACAACAAAGTTTATAGTTTAAGGAATCCTGGCGTAATTTGCTTTTGACGCTTCATCTGACCTATACTATAATTATAACGTTATGCATGAAAATTGAGGTGAACATGTATGTTAGATCGTTTACAATCGGTAGAAGACCGTTATGAAAAGTTAAATCAGCTTTTAATGGATCCGGATATTATTAGCGATTCAAAAAAGCTGCGTGAATATTCAAAAGAACAATCAGACCTTCAAGAAACTGTGGAAGCTTACCGTGAATATAAAGAAGTCCGAGAACAAATTTCAGATACAAAATCAATGCTTGAAGAGAAGCTTGATGCTGAAATGCGCGAAATGGCAAAGGAAGAGCTTTCCGAATTAGAAGTACGTGAAGAAGAATTAACAGCTCGTCTGAAGATTTTACTTGTGCCAAAAGATCCGAACGATGATAAAAACGTTATTATGGAGATCCGCGGTGCAGCAGGTGGAGATGAAGCTGCATTATTTGCGTCTGATTTATACCGTATGTACAGCCGTTTTGCTGAAATGCAAGGCTGGAAAACAGAAGTTATGGAAGCAAACGCAACAGGTACTGGCGGTTATAAAGAAATCATCTTTATGATCAACGGGAAAGGTGCATACTCAAAATTAAAGTTTGAAAATGGTGCCCACCGTGTACAACGTGTTCCGGAAACAGAATCTGGCGGCCGTATCCATACATCAACGGCAACAGTTGCTGTTTTACCTGAAGCAGAAGAAGTAGAAGTAGAAATCCATGAAAAAGATATTCGTGTTGATACATTTGCTTCAAGTGGTCCAGGGGGACAAAGTGTTAATACAACTATGTCAGCTGTTCGTTTAACACATTTACCGACTAATACAGTAGTATCGTGTCAGGATGAAAAATCCCAAATCAAAAACAAAGAAAAAGCGATGAAGGTTCTACGTGCACGTGTCTATGATAAATTCCAACAAGAAGCACAAGCTGAATACGATCAAAACCGTAAGCTTGCGGTTGGTACAGGTGACCGTTCAGAGCGTATCAGAACATATAACTTCCCGCAAAACCGTGTGACAGATCACCGAATCGGGTTAACGATTCAAAAGCTTGATCAAATTTTAGAAGGTAAGCTTGATGAAGTAGTGGATGCACTAATTGTTGAGGACCAATCAAGCCGCCTTCAAGCAGCGGAAGACTAAAATCAAATGAAATTTGTATACGAAGCCCTCAACTGGGCTTCTTCTTTTTTAAAGGAAGCAGGCAGAGATGAAAATGCTGGAGAATTGTTGCTTCGTCACCATTTACAAATGGAGCGGGCAACATTGCTGTCCAATTTGAGAATGGTCCTCTCAGATGAGCAGATCCAAGTATTTACATCTGATGTAAAAAAACATGTAGAAGGTCAGCCAGTCCAGTATTTGATTGGACATGAAGAATTTTATGGAAGAAAATTTTTCGTGAATAAGGAAGTGCTTATTCCAAGACCGGAAACTGAGGAGCTTGTGGAAGGAATTTTAGACAGAGCAGCTGTCCATTTTTCAGGTGCTAATACATTGCATGTGGTCGATATTGGAACAGGAAGTGGAGCAATCGTAATTACATTGGCGTTAGAAAATGCCAGGTTCAAAGTGTCGGCTGTTGATATTGCTGCAGAGTCAATCTCAGTCGCAAAAGAGAACGCTGAGAACTTAGGGGCAAGCGTCAAATGGCTGCACGGAGATCTCCTTGAACCTGTTACACAGAAAATCGATATTTTAGTGTCAAATCCACCATATATTCCAGACTGGGAAATCGAAACACTATCACCAGTGGTAAAAGATCATGAACCAATGCGGGCACTCGCAGGTGGAGAAGATGGCTTGGATTTTTATCGAAGACTCATCCATGATATGACCGATTACCTTAACGACCGGGCACTCATTGCTTTTGAAATCGGTGCAGGTCAAGGGGAAGATGTGAAAAGTCTTTTAGAACAAGCCTTACCTGATGCGAAGGTAGAAGTTGTTTATGATATAAATGGTAAGGATCGGATGGTTTTTGCGGCTGTGTAAGATGGAATGCGTTTTGTTTAAGATTATTTTATTAATGAGTCAGGAAAATAATTGAGTTGACTGGAGCGAAAAGTGCGAGACTCCTGTGGGACAGGTGAGACCCATGCAGCGTAGTGTCGAGGGAGGCTCACCGCCAGCCCCGAGGAAAGCGAGCGCCGTGGAGCTCCTATCAACCAGCCCTATACTAATTGTAATGAAACTCGATTTTTCATTTTTTAAATCTACCAAACTATTTTTTTAAAAATATAGTTTAAGAATCTCTCACGCTGTCCATACTGTCTACCAAGGGAGCGTGAGAGACATGAAAAAACAAAATCAATTAGTACTCATATATATATTTATCTTATTCATAGGAGCAATCACTAGTGTTTATAAGGAGCCTGTCACAACAACAGCAAGCTCGCAGGAACCGGTTGTCATACCTGATGAAGCCATCCGCTTACGAATTCTAGCAAACAGTGATTCTGATGAAGACCAAGCATTAAAACGAAAAGTACGTGATGAAGTGAATAAAGAAATCACAACATGGGTAGAAAAATTAACGTCAGTTGAAGCAGCAGAAGAACTGATTCAATCAAGACTACCGGAAATCGAAGCCATTGTTGAAGATGTGCTAGAACAAGAAAACATGCAACAATCCTATTCGGTTGAATTTGATCACAATGTTAACTTTCCAACAAAGCTATATGGAAGCTATATCTATCCTGCTGGTGAATATAATGCGATCTTAATCAGTCTCGGTGAAGCAAAAGGTGCCAACTGGTGGTGTGTCCTATTCCCGCCGCTTTGCTTTTTAGACTTTTCAAACGGGGAAGCTGTCCAAGCAGAAGAAACAACAAATGATCAAGAAAAAACAAATGAAAAACTAACATCTTTAGTAGTGGACGAAGAAGAAGAGAAGGAAGAAGTAGAAGTGAAATTCTTCTTAGTTGAATGGTTTGAAGGATTGTTTTCTTAAAAAGGTGAGGGGATTCCCTCGCCTTTTATTGTTTTGAGGAATATCGTTGAGTCGAATTTTGTTGAAAATTGTCAAATAGCAAATAAATTCTAATAATCGCAAATAAACTAGCAAAATCGCAAATAAATTCTGATAATCGCAAATAAAACGAGATAATCGCAAATAAAGCCTTCTCACAAGGTCCCTTTATCTATCTTGAATAAGATTTATTAGGCATAAATCTAGCATTCACCTCATAGAGTTGAAATAGGAAAAAACAAAATGAGGTGAAAACATGTTTTATCAATTAAAAATAGCAGAAAATCAAGATATTGAACGATTAACAATGTTTGTGGAAAAAGCGGGAATCAGTTCAGAAGGAATTGCTGATTTAATAGATTATTTCGTGTTAATGGAAAACGGAGAAAAAGAAATTGTTGCATGTATTGGAATGGAGCCTGTGAACAACACAGGGCTGTTGCGTTCTCTTGTGGTGTCGGACAAGCTTAAGCAGGCTCATATCGTGACACTATTTCAAAGCATTCAAACCCTGGCTGAAAAACGGGGAATTACAAATTTATTTTTAGTTACGAATAAAGAAGCATCTGTACAGTTTTTATCTTTGATGGGTTTTCAAAAGCTAAACCCGGAGTCAGTACCTGCTGAAATGATGACAATTGACCATATGAAAGATTCACTAGAGGACCCGAATGCAAAAGTAATGCTTAAATCATCATAAAATTCACTTATCCCACACTTTAGCAGCAACTTGCCAAGCAAAGCTCTAGAAATTCATCATTGTTAGAAGTTTCACTTATTAACAAAGTTATCCACAAAAACAAAAGCCTTATCCACATTTTGTGGATAAGGCTTGTTTTCTGTAGCTTCTTCTTTTATACTTTCAAGAGTTAACCATCTAGTATATTGGTTGAATTGAACGGAATATAAGGAGTTTTGAAGGGATGAAAACAACACTTTGGACTGTGGATGATCTTACCAACTTATCCACCAGTTATCCACATATTACACAGGCAGCGGCTAAACTAAAAGATCATGAAGTTGTTGCTTTTCCAACAGAAACGGTTTATGGCCTGGGAGCAAATGCTTTTTCAGATGAAGCTGTACGTAAAATTTTTGAAGCAAAGGGACGCCCGAGTGATAATCCACTAATTGTCCACATTGCTTCACAAGAGCAGCTGGATGAATTTGTTGAAGATATACCCGAGTATGCAATAGCATTGATCAATCATTTTTGGCCGGGTCCTTTAACACTTGTTTTAAAGAAAAAGGGTGAACAGTTATCAGACTTAGTGACCGCTGGGCTTGATACTGTTGGTGTTCGTATGCCGGATCATCCGATTGCCCTCGCGCTTTTAAAGGAAGCAAATGTACCTGTAGCGGCACCAAGTGCAAATCGCTCCGGAAAACCGAGTCCAACACACGCTTCACATGTGTACCATGACCTTCAGGGGCGCATCAGTGGTATTATCGATGGAGGCTCAACAGGAGTCGGGGTGGAATCAACCGTTATCGATTGCACAACAAAGATTCCAACGATTCTTCGTCCAGGTGGAGTGACAAAGGAACAAATGGAGGAAATTGTTGGAGAGGTTCAGGTAGATCGGGCATTAGTTGAGGAAGGTCATGCACCTAAATCACCGGGAATGAAGTATACCCATTATGCGCCAAATGCGCCTGTCATCATAGTGGACGGAAGTCATCGCTATATTCAACAACAGATCGATCAGTATGAAAAAGAAGGCAAAAAGGTTGGCGTTCTTACAACAGAAGAAGCCATAAATGATTATCACGCAACGAAAGTAGTTTCATGCGGAAATCGTTCAGACCTCCAAACGGTTGCAGCTAAGTTGTATGACGTGCTAAGACGGTTTGATCAGGAAGATGTGGACCTTATCATAAGTGAAAGTTTTCCACAGGTTGGAGTTGGCGCAGCAATTATGAACAGACTGTTAAAGGCAGCTGGTAACCAAGTGATCGTGGAAAAATAATCAATGTTCTATTCGTCTTCGGACACGCATAAAGTGAATTAGGCGTGTCCGAGGAGGGGGAACATGAGTATAGAAACAATGGCGGGAGAACTGCTAACATTACTAATTATGGCACTAGCTCTAGGAATGGACGCATTTTCGGTCGGCCTTGGAATGGGCTTAATTAGGTTAAGAATTAGACAGATTTTTTACATAGGGATCACAATTGGGGTTTTTCACATCTGGATGCCATTAGTGGGAATGTTAATCGGGAGGCTGTTAAGTGACACCTTTGGAACAATTGCAACACTATTAGGTGGCACCCTTCTTATTTTATTAGGCATTCAAATGGTAGTTGCTTCCTTTAAAAAAGATGAAGATCCCTTTATTACACCGGTCGGCTTCGGTCTCATTGTGTTTGCATTAAGTGTCAGTTTAGATAGTTTTTCAGTCGGATTAAGCTTAGGAATCTATGGAGCCAAAACATTTCTTACAGTTGCAATCTTTGGACTAGTTAGTATGGTGCTGACATGGATGGGACTTTTAATTGGAAAGCGGGTTCAAAATTGGCTAGGGTCTTATAGTGAAGCATTAGGAGGCAGTATTCTACTGGCATTTGGAATTAAGCTCCTTTTGCCATTTTAATAGATTTAAAAGAGACTGTTTGGGGGCAGTCTCTTTTTTAGTTTACGCGTAAAATGCATAGTCAAAGGAAGAATGAATTGTACTCGGATCCAGATGGTTTCCAATCAAAATAATAATGGGCGTTTCTGTTGCAGAGCCATCAACTTTCTCAAAATAAACCTTCTTCGATGCGAATTGAAATGAATAAAGAAAAGGATCATCATGAAAACGCACAAAACCTTTTCCGCGAATAATGTCCTTCGGTAATTCTTTTAACCAAGAGACAAACGTCTTTCTATCAATAGAAGGGATGTCCTCTATTTTAATTGCTTTTATGGTGTGATGTGGCAGATGATTCGAACAGTTAGAACTGAATAAATCGATCGTTTTGATTCTGGCTGCCAGCAATTCTTCGAACGTAACCTCTCCATACTCCGACAAAATAATTTTTGCCTGATCACTAGCCATTTCCTTTATCTTTGTCATTACTTTTTCCAGCTTTTTAGATGAAACAAGGTCTGTTTTATTAACAATTAGTAATGAAGCATGGGAGATTTGTTCTTTAAGTAACTGTCGAATTTCCTTCGAGCTTTGAAAAAATACTATGATAATCGAGAAAATGACTGGCATCCACAAGCAAGGCTAATCAAAGACGTAAGGGAAAAGTAATCGATATAGTCCGGGCTTGAAAGTGCGTCAATAATTTCCTGCGGATTGGCCACACCGGTTCCTTCAATTAAAAGCACATCAACAGGACTTTGGACAAACTGATTTAGTGTTGTTTTTAGATCATCCTGAATGGAACAGCAAATACATCCATTTAACAATTCATAGGCTCTTTCATCTTCAAATAAGTGCTGCTCCACATTCGTATCACCAAGTTCGTTAAGAATAATTCCCAGCTTCATATTCCTGTTTTTAAATTCCTTTACCATTCTCTTTAAGACGGTTGTTTTTCCACTTCCTAAAAATCCGCTTAAGAGATAGACTTTTATAGGTGCATTCATCTTTATCCCTCGCTTTAAATAAGAAACATTCCGATTTATTAATTATTATCATAGGTGATTCTTAGACAATCATCAACAAATAACAGAAATGTTCACAAAACCTTTACAACAAACATTTCTTTAGACCCTTCACATATATTTGTTATTTTCGCATTTCATAAGACTACTTTCCGACACAATTTTTGATTATAATAGAAAAAAGGAGTGTTTTTATATGACGAACGTACTATTTGTTTGTACGGGAAATACGTGTAGAAGTCCGATGGCGGAGGCGTTATTGAAGCATGGGAAAAGCTCTGATCATATTCAAGTGAAGTCAGCGGGGGTTTTTGCTGTTGATGGGTATCAGGCCTCTTCGAATGCTGTTGAAGCCTTAAGGGAAAAAGGAATTTCAAGTAATCATCAGTCCTCTGGTTTAACAGCGGAGCTCGCTGATTGGGCAACGATTATTTTAACGATGACAAATCAGCACAAGCAATCGGTCATTGACCTTTATCCCCATGTAGGTCGAAAAACCTATACACTTGCCGAATATGTGTCAGATCCTGAAGAAGAAGTCACACAAGATATCTCAGATCCATTCGGTGGTCCGCTGCCAATGTATCGCCAAACCTTAACTGATTTAGAAAAATTAATTGAAAAGCTTATTTTAAAATTAGAGAAATGACTCAACCCTTTGGAGGAGAAATCGTCATGGAAGACAAAAAGTACAAGTTTAGCTTGCGCATGAAGCTTGTTTTATTAGTCACAATACTTGCTGTGATTACGTACTCAACAAGTGCCATTTTCATATCTTTTATCGTGAAATACGTTGATCATATCGTATCACCGTCTATCTTTACTCTTATTACACTGTTGATGGGGATCTTTTGGTCGGGGGTTTTGGCCTTTTTTGGATCTGGATTTATTACAAGAGCTCTAAAAAAGCTTGAAACTGCCGCATATAAAGCAGCAAAAGGCGATATTGAAGAAGATGTTCCTGTTACAAATAGTGATGATGAAATTAGAGGATTAAGCATTGCATTTAACGAAATGCTTCATAATATGCGTAATATGGTGCACAGTATTGAGGCTAATTTTCAAACAACAAATGATCAAGTTAGTCAAATAGCCAATGCTTCAAGCAGTGCATCAAAGCAGGCGGATGAGATTTTAATTACCGTCCAGGAAATCTCGCGTGGAGCAGATCAATCCGCAGTAGCCATTCAAGAAACTGCTACGTCAGTAGAAGACATCATTGAATTCGCTTCACAAGTTGAAGGAAAAGCAGCTTCATCTGAACAATTGTCAAAAGAAATGGTGACTTCACTACATGAAAGTAAAGAAGTTTATGAAGGATTGATTGAGGGAATCCAAACACTAGCGATTGAAAACGAAAAATCCATGACAGCTGTACGCCGCTTAGAGCAGCATGCTAATGAAGTTTCAAGCATCGTTTCTCTAGTAGGTGATATCGCCAACCAAACAAATCTTCTTGCCTTAAATGCTTCGATTGAAGCAGCGCGGGCAGGGGAACATGGTAAGGGATTTGCGGTAGTTGCCGATGAGGTACGTAAGCTTGCTGATGAAAGTGCAAAAGCAGTTCAGGGCATCACAGGGCTTATCGGAAATATTCAACAAGAAGTCCAAAATGTTGTAACTCAAATAGCTGATCAAGTGGAAACAGCAAAAAATCAAGCAAAAAACGGACAAGTATCTGCCAAATTACTTGATCAATCAGGTCAATCGATTCTTGATGTTGCTGAAGCGGTAAACCATATTAGCGACCTCATTCACCAGCAAATGAACTCACTTCAAAAAACTGGTGCACAATCAGAAGAAGTGGCAGCCATTGCTGAACAAACATCAGCAGGTGCCCATGAAGTTGCTTCAGCAATCACAGAACAATCAGATCATATCCAAAGTATGAACGAATTAGGGAAGAAGCTGGCTGAAAGTTCAGAAGAATTAAGGAAAACAATTGATCGCTTTGTTATATAAGCGATAGAATAAAGGTAAAACCTTTAGGAGGATATTATGAAAGTAGCGATCGCTTCAGACCACGGTGGAGTAAATATACGAAAAGAAATCATTCATTTACTAGAAGAGTTAAACATTGAGTACGTAGATATGGGCTGTGAATGTGAAACATCTGTTGATTATCCGGACTACGCCCTGCCTGTAGCGGAAAAGGTAGCAAATGGCGAATTTGATCGAGGAATTTTAATTTGCGGAACAGGAATCGGCATGAGCATTGCTGCCAACAAAGTAAAAGGCATTCGCTGTGCACTTGTCCATGATACATTTAGTGCCCAAGCAACACGTGAGCACAATGATACAAATATTTTATCAATGGGTGAACGTGTTATCGGTCCCGGACTTGCAAGAGATATTGCAAAAATCTGGTTAACAACAGAATACCAAGGCGGCCGTCACGCAACACGTGTTGGAAAAATTTCAAAGTATGAAGAAGAACACAACTAAAAGGATGTTAAAATCATGACAAAACTTCAAGACTGGATGCAGGATCTCTCTTGTCTATTATCAGATCTTAAGACTCAAAGCGATCTTCAAGAAGGAGACATTCTCGTAGTTGGCTGCAGTACAAGCGAGGTCATCGGCGAAAAGATCGGTACAGCCGGAACAGAAGAAGTAGCAGAAATGATTTTTGAAACATTGGACCAATTTCGGAAGCAAACAGGAGTGGAACTAGCATTTCAATGCTGTGAGCACCTGAATCGCGCTATTGTCATCGAAAGAAAAATAGCCAAAACAAAAGGTTTCGAAGAAGTCTCCGTTATTCCGGTTAGAAAAGCCGGAGGGGCCATGGCAACCTATGCCTACCAGCATATGGATAACCCAACCGTCGTTGAGTTTATTAAAGCCGACGCAGGCATTGACATTGGCGATACATTTATAGGCATGCACTTAAAACATGTCGCTGTCCCATTAAGAAGCAAAGTAAAACAAATTGGCTCTGCCCATGTGACCATGGCGAAAACCCGCCCGAAATTAATCGGCGGCGTAAGAGCTGTATATGAGCAAACGAAAGAAAATCAATCATGTCGGTAAAAGTAGTGGGGTCAACTTAGGTTGGCTCTTTTTTTATTGAGAAAGGAGGAGTGGTTTGCGTAATTTGTCGAAAAATGACAAATCGCAAATAAATCTTTAAAATCGCAAATAAAATCTAATAATCGCAAATATATTTCCAAAATCGCAAATAAATTCCGAAAATCGCAAATAAGTGCTCCTATCGGGTATCGGGCAGCTTGAATAAGAACTTTCTAACTTGGGATATTAATTTTGGACCTTCACTAAAAAACTCTCAAAATATTCTCTCTTTATAGTTGACATTGTGAGAAAAAGTAACGACAATAGGTTGTATATATTTAAAAAGGAACAACATACCAAAGCGAATATTAATAACGAAATTGCACACCATTATTCGGTTTTTAATGGACAATCGACACAAAACGTTAAAAAAACCATAATTATTTCAGAAAATCTTTTACATTCTATCCCTTTAGCGTGTAAAATAAAGATGGAAATAAACGAAGATAAAATGTGGTTAATATGAAGGGAGATACGAACGATGAAACATTTACCAGAACAAGATGTGAAAGTATTTGAAGCCATTCAGTTAGAACGTACTCGTCAAGAATCAAAAATCGAGCTTATTGCTTCAGAGAACTTTGTTAGTGAAGCAGTTATGGAAGCTCAAGGTTCTGTATTAACAAACAAATATGCAGAGGGTTACCCTGGTCGCCGCTACTATGGTGGTTGTGAGCATGTTGATGTTTTAGAAGACATTGCAAGAGACCGTGCAAAAGAGATTTTCGGTGCTGAGTATGTGAACGTTCAGCCTCACTCAGGTGCACAGGCAAACATGGGAGTTTACTTCACAATCCTTGAGCATGGTGACACAGTTCTTGGAATGAACTTATCTCATGGCGGTCACTTAACACACGGTAGCCCTGTTAACTTCAGTGGAGTGCAATACAATTTCGTAGAATACGGTGTTGACGAAGAAACTCACCGCATTAATTATGAAGATGTACGTGAAAAAGCATTAGCACACAAACCAAAATTAATCGTAGCAGGTGCAAGTGCATACCCAAGAGCAATCGACTTCAAAAAATTCCGTGAAATCGCTGATGAAGTAGGAGCGTATTTCATGGTTGATATGGCACACATTGCCGGCTTAGTTGCAGCGGGACTTCATGAAAATCCTGTGCCATATGCAGATTTCGTCACAACAACTACTCACAAAACCCTTCGCGGACCACGTGGCGGGATGATTCTTTGTAAAGAAGAATTCGGTAAAAAAATCGACAAGTCGATCTTCCCTGGTATCCAAGGTGGACCACTTATGCACGTAATCGCAGCTAAAGCTGTATCTTTTGGTGAAGCATTACAAGACAGCTTCAAAACATATGCACAAAACATCATTGATAATGCAAGACGCCTAGCTGAAAAGCTTCAATCTGAAGGCTTAACACTTGTTTCTGGTGGAACAGACAACCACTTATTATTAGTAGATGTTCGTTCTCTTCAGTTAACTGGTAAAGTAGCTGAGCACGTATTAGATGAGATCGGTATTACAGTAAACAAAAATACAATCCCATTTGAAACAGAAAGCCCATTTGTTACAAGTGGTATTCGTATCGGAACAGCAGCTGTAACAAGCCGTGGTTTCGGTTCAGACGAAATGGATGAAATCGGAAGCATCATTGCCTTCGCTCTTAAAAACCATGATGATGAAGCTAAACTTGCTGAAGCAAAACAACGTGTTGAAAACCTAACTAGCAAATTCCCTTTATACCGCAATTTATAAAAAGTAAGAAGATCAGGCCGATCTAAATGATAGGTCTGATCTTTTTTTTGTATAATTTCCTGCGAAATACCTCACCGTAAACTTGAAACTGTGTTTGTTTTTCTGTAAAATCTATTGAAGTGTCAAAGAAAAGGAGATGATTTGATGGGGAAAGTATACGTGTTTGATCATCCATTAATTCAGCATAAGCTTACATATATTCGCGATAGCAAAACTGGTACAAAGGAATTTCGTGAACTTGTTGATGAAGTAGCAAGTTTAATGGCGTTTGAAATTACAAGAGATTTACCATTAACAGAAGTAGATGTTGAAACACCGGTTACAACAGCAAAATCAAAAGTTCTTTCTGGTAAAAAATTGGGGATCATCCCGATTCTTCGTGCAGGACTTGGAATGGTAGATGGAATTTTAAAATTAATTCCAGCTGCTAAAGTTGGACATGTTGGGTTATATCGTGATCCGGAAACATTACAACCGGTTGAGTACTATGTAAAACTTCCTTCTGATATAGAAGAACGTGAATTAATTGTAGTAGATCCAATGCTAGCAACTGGGGGATCAGCAGTTGAAGCGATTAACAGCCTGAAAAAGCGCGGAGCAAAAAATATTAAATTCATGTGTTTAATTGCCGCTCCAGAAGGTGTTGATGTGGTCAAAGAAGCACATCCGGATGTGGATATCTACATTGCAGCACTTGATGAAAAATTAAATGATCATGGCTATATCGTCCCTGGATTAGGTGATGCTGGTGACAGATTGTACGGAACAAAATAATGGTAAAAGAGGATCGCTCATATATGGAGCGATCCTCTTTTTGCATGTTTGCAGCTAAGAAGGCACAAACTAAAAATGGAGGTGGAACATGATGGGAAATAAAATCTTTGTCTGTATTCTTCTATTTATTAGTTTCTTTTTTAGTCAGCCTGTACTAGCTATTACGTTTCCGAATCGACCGCCACTTCCGGAAGTGGATCAACAACAAAATCAAAAAATCATGGTGATTGTTAAAAAAGAAGAGTTTGAACGCATAAATGAATTATTATCTAAGGAACCGCTAGTTGTCATTCATCAAACCTATCAACATGTGTTTTATGGATTTTCAATAGAAGGCCCTGTAAACGAACTAAATAAAATAAAAGAAAATAAAGCTGTGCTGCATGCGAGTCCAATCATTTCCTATGTGTCACAAATTAATGAAAGTGTTCCATTCATTGGAGGAGAAGAGGTAAGAGGCTTATTCGACACGGGTGATCAACGCTTAACAGGCAAAGGGGTAAAGGTGGCTGTCATTGACACGGGCATTGATTATGAGCATCCCGATTTACACAGGAATTTTGCCGGAGGCTACGATGTGATTGATGGTGATCAGGATCCAATGGAAACGTCAGATATAAAAGGGGAAGGTACCATCCATGGAACACATGTGGCAGGCATAATTGCGGCGAACGGCAAGCTAAGAGGAATGGCTCCAGAAGCGGAAATTATTGCGTACCGGGCATTAGGTCCAGGTGGTATGGGCACGTCAGATCAAGTAATCGCAGCAATCGACCGGGCAATTAAAGATAAAGTGGACATTATTAATTTATCACTAGGAAATAATGTGAACGGTCCGGATTGGCCAACAAGCCTGGCGCTTGACCGAGCAGTTGAAGCGGGGATTGTGGCTGTTACCTCCAGTGGAAATTCAGGTCCTGATCTTTGGACAGTGGGATCTCCGGGAACATCCTCCAAGGCTATCACAGTAGGAGCATCCTCTCCACCGATATATCTGCCATATCTATCTGTGGCTGGAGTGGAGAAAGAAATTCCGATCCATACATTACAAGGGGCAAAGCCATGGGATCTTAAATCGTTAGATGAAATCGAATATGTCGGTCTTGGCCGTGAAGTTGACATGAAAGACTCACTCAAAGGAAAAATAGCTCTTATTGAAAGAGGTAAGATTCCATTTATCGAAAAAGTGTTAAACGCAAAAAAACACGGTGCAAAAGCGGTTATCATTTATAATAATGTAAAAGGAAACTTTGCGGGCTCACTTGAAGTTCCATTAGATATAGCCGCCGCTTCCATTTCCAAGAAAGATGGGGTGGCAATAAAAAAACAAATTGAACAAAATCCGTCTATTCGAACCATTTATAAAAAAGAAGAAGATAAGCTGGCGGATTTTAGCTCAAGAGGTCCTGTCACAATGACATGGGCGATAAAGCCTGATATTGTTGCACCAGGGGTAGCAATTGACAGCACAGTACCTGACGGTTATTTATCCTTACATGGAACGAGCATGGCGGCACCACATGTTGCAGGAGCATGCGCACTTATAAAACAAGCTCATCCAAAGTGGACACCTGAACAAATAAAAGCTTCGCTTATGAACAATGCCGTTACCTTATTAGATGAAAAAGGGAAAAGATTAGCTCCAAATCAGCAAGGTGCGGGGAGAATAAATGTAAAACAAGCAATTGAAGCAGAAGTGCTCATCTATCCTGGGGCTCTATCATTCGGGCAGTTTGATACAAACCACCCAAGAACGAAAAAAATAGAAAAGGTAACCATTGATAATCAATCAAATATGAAGAAAACCATCACATTTCAAACGCCAAAAAATAAACCTGGCATCAGATGGGTACTTCCAGGAA
Organism: Metabacillus sp. KJ11-3; assembly: GCF_055808295.1. Taxonomy (NCBI): domain Bacteria; kingdom Bacillati; phylum Bacillota; class Bacilli; order Caryophanales; family Bacillaceae; genus Metabacillus; species Metabacillus sp. KJ11-3. The sequence goes on from NZ_CM147865.1 coordinate 4,803,993, forward strand.
AAATGGAGTTGGAGCCGGGAGAAAAGAAACAGGTGGAAGTGGGCGTTGATCTTACACCGAGTCAAATGAAACAGGGAATTTATGAAGGATGGCTATCAATCCAACAAGATGGAAAAACAGTCGAAATTCCATATGCGTATGTTATTGATGAGCCCAACTATCCTAGAATTATGGGGTTTGAGTTCACTTACGGTGACAAACCAAATGTGTTTAAATATCAAATGTACTTACCAGGTGGTGCAGATGAAGCCGGCATTGCGTTATATGATCCGGATTCACTAACATTTGTCGGGTATTTAGATTGGCTGCAACAAGCGCCGAGAGGGTTGATCGGCGGAGAAATAAATGCAGAAGAAATGAAGGTGCCTAAAGGCGATTATAAAGCCATTGTATTTGCGAAGAAAAATGGGCAGGAAAATTATTTAGAAACAGATATTTTACTAGGTGAATAATTAATTCGATAAAGCAAGTCAAGTACCAGTAAGCGTTTAAATGTGAACGAATTGTGAGGATTTGGTTGGATTGTGAACATTTTAACTTTAAACCAATTGACATCATATTTTCCCTATTGTATGCTATACGAGGGTATAATGATAAGGTTTACAATATCATTCAAATCCCATGTTTTACCCCCTAAATCCGTTAATAAATCAAGATAGAGGATTTATAAAATGCGACAAAAAAAACGCCATCCACTTCATGCGATGGGCCTCATGTCAGCTATCCTTTCCCAATTAGTTGGCTCTATTTTAATAGGTGTATTTACTGGGAAATGGATTGACAATTATTTAAAAACAGAGCCTCTGTTTTTGATCTTAGGCCTTCTGCTAGGACTAGCTGCTGGAGTTTATGCCATGCTGAAATTAGTCCACCACTATTTCTCAGGAGATTAACTATTTCATGTCTGATATGCAACTGATGTTTCAAAGATATAGAAAGTACATATTTTATCTGCTTGCCCTTTACGTTTTAGGCTGGGGATTTACGGAGTATCAGTCAGTATTTCTGGGGTTGCTTCTTGGGACATGCATAACTCTTTACAACCTGTGGATCATGGTAAGAAAGCACAAACAATTTGGACGCGCATTAGATGAAGGGCGGAAGGCGGGCTCATTGGGAACAACGTCCAGAATGGCAGCCGCCGGTGTAGCGGTATTTTTCGCACTAAAGTTTCCAGAGTATTTTGATTTAATTAGTGTCATTATTGGATTAATGACGATGTACATCGTTATTATGATAGATTTTGTTATTCAACATTCACGCGCTTAGTTTAGGAAGAGAGGTGAATCTATTGGGTCACGGAGCTCCTGTGAGGGATTTTTTAGGTCTTACTTTTAATTTATCAAATGTATTAATGATTACGATTGCCAGTTTAATCGTTTTTATCATCGCCTTTGCTGCAACACGCAATCTAGCGATGAAGCCGACAGGTATGCAGAATTTCATTGAATGGGTTGTTGATTTTGTCAAAAACATTATCGGCAGCACAATGGACTGGCAAACAGGCGGACGTTTTTTAACGCTGGGTATTACACTCCTGATGTATGTGTTTGTATCAAACATGCTGGGATTACCTTTTGCCATCGTTGTTGGACATGATTTATGGTGGAAATCGCCAACTGCAGATCCTGCAATTACATTAACACTTGCTATTTTAGTAGTAGCGTTAACACACTACTATGGAATCAAGATGAAGGGTGCATCTGAATATGGTAAGGACTTTTTCAAGCCGATGCCATTCATGTTTCCACTAAAGATAATTGAAGAATTTGCGAACACATTAACGCTTGGTCTTCGTCTTTACGGGAATATTTTTGCAGGTGAAATTCTTCTGGGCTTGCTTGTTAGCCTTGGAACAAGCGGTTATGCTGAAAGTTTTGGAAGCGGAATTCTCGGTTCGATTGTCGCAGCAATTCCAATGTTGGCATGGCAGGGATTTAGTATCTTTGTTGGTGCAATCCAAGCATTTATCTTCACTATGTTAACGATGGTGTATATGGCACACAAAGTGAGCCATGACCATTAATCAATATATGTTCAGTTCTCTTGAACTAAAACAAAAGGAATACTATTTTTCATACATTTAAAGGAGGAAATTTAACAATGGGTTTATTAGCAGCTGCAATTGCAATTGGTTTAGCGGCACTAGGTGCTGGTATTGGTAACGGTCTTATCGTATCTCGTACAGTAGAGGGAATCGCGCGTCAACCTGAAGCGCAAGGTAAATTACAAACTACAATGTTCATCGGGGTAGCATTAGTTGAGGCGATTCCAATCATCGCGGTAGTTATCGCATTCATCGTAATGGGATCATAATTCGATAAAATAAACATGTTTTCATATGGCGAAGATCATTCAAACCGAACCTTCGCCATTGCTTTATGCAAAGATATTTACACAATTGATGAAAATGGTTTGCTTTAATACTATGTAAAAAATAATAGGGTTTCGAGGAACGAGTAGTTCAAGGAAGCGACTGAGGAAGCACCGACTACCACAGGATGTGGTGACTTAGACGTTTCGCACAGGACGTGCGAGTATTTAGCCTAAGAACCTTATTGTGTGTACGTGAGGATGCTGACGAAGGAGCTGACGCAGAAATACGAAGTTCATCGGAAGCCGTGAACTACTTACCCATCATGGAACTCTTGAAGGGAGTGAAACCGAGCTATGTTAACTTTTGATCTTGCTGTAGGTGCGGCGACAGGCGGCCTTAACACAGGTGATATCGTATTCCAACTTATCATGTTCTTAATTCTTCTTGCATTGCTAGGTAAGTTTGCATTTGGACCAGTTATGAACATGATGAAGCAACGTGAGGATCATATTGCTAATGAAATTAATAGTTCTGAAGAAAGAAATAAAGAAGCACAAAAGCTGGTAGAAGAACAGCGCGAGTTATTAAAACAAGCGCGTCAAGAAGCTCAGGCTCTTGTAGAAAATGCGAAAAAGCTTGGTGAGCAACAGAAAGAAGATATCATCCAGGCAGCTCGTTCTGAAGCTGGTCGTTTGAAAGATTCAGCATTAAAAGAAATCGAGCAGGAAAAAGATCAGGCTGTTGCAGCATTACGCGAGCAGGTTGCATCATTATCCGTATTAATTGCTTCTAAAGTAATCGAAAAAGAGTTGAATGAACAAGAGCAAGAGAAATTGATCAATGACTACATTAATGAGGTAGGCGAAGGTCGATGAGCAAAGGAATCGTTGCAAAACGTTATGCAGTAGCTCTTTTTCAACTTGCAAAGGAACAAAATGTAATCGATCAAATCGAAAATGAATTACTTGTTGTAAAAGAAGTTTTTACAACGAATCAAGAACTTATAAATGTATTTAACCATCCAAAAGTTACAAATGAAGCAAAGAAATCAATAATCAAGGATGCATTCTCCGGCCTGTCACTGCCGGTTGTGAATACATTATATCTTTTAGTTGATCGTCATCGTGTGGATGTTGTAACAGAAATCGTTGATTACTTTGTACAAAGTGCAAATGAAGCCCGTGGAACAGAGGATGCGATCGTTTATTCCGTTCGCCCACTTTCAGATAGTGAGTTATCTGCCATTTCCGCTTCTTTCGCAAAAAAGATTGGCAAGACTTCACTTCGTTTGCAAAACGTAGTTGATTCCAAGCTAATCGGAGGCGTAAAACTTCGTATTGGTAATCGCATTTATGATGGTAGTATTAGCGGTAAGCTTGAACGTATAGAGCGACAATTAGTCGCAAACAGATCGTAGATAGGGGTGAAACTCATGAGCATCAAAGCTGAAGAAATTAGTGCGCTTATAAAAAAGCAAATCGAAAACTATCAGTCTGATATAAAAGTAAGCGATGTTGGTACTGTTATCCAAGTTGGGGATGGTATCGCTCGTGCTCATGGCCTCGACAATGTCATGGCTGGTGAGCTTGTAGAATTCGCAAACGGCGTTATGGGTATGGCTCAGAACCTTGAGGAAAATAACGTTGGTATCATTATTTTAGGACCTTTCACAGATATCCGTGAAGGTGATGAAGTTCGTCGTACAGGACGTATCATGGAGGTTCCTGTAGGTGAAGCATTAATCGGTCGTGTCGTTAACTCATTAGGACAACCAGTTGATGGTTTAGGTCCAATTGAAACAACAAAAACTCGTCCAATTGAAGCTCCGGCACCTGGTGTTATGGATCGTAAATCTGTTCATGAACCACTTCAAACAGGTATTAAAGCGATTGACGCTCTTGTACCAATCGGGCGTGGTCAACGTGAATTAATTATCGGTGACCGTCAAACAGGTAAAACATCTGTAGCAATCGATACAATCTTGAACCAAAAAGATCAAGATATGGTTTGTATCTACGTTGCAATCGGTCAAAAAGAATCAACAGTTCGTGGTGTTGTTGAAACATTACGTAAACACGGTGCATTAGATTACACAATCGTTGTAACAGCTTCTGCATCACAACCAGCTCCAATGTTATTCTTGGCTCCATATGCTGGAGTAACAATGGGTGAAGAGTTCATGTACAATGGCAAGCACGTTCTTGTTGTATATGATGATTTAACAAAACAAGCTTCGGCATACCGTGAGCTTTCATTATTACTTCGTCGCCCTCCAGGCCGTGAAGCTTACCCTGGTGACGTTTTCTACTTGCATTCTCGCTTACTCGAGCGTGCTGCAAAACTAAGTGATGCAAAAGGTGCAGGTTCTCTAACTGCATTACCATTCATCGAGACACAAGCAGGTGACGTTTCGGCTTATATCCCAACAAACGTTATCTCAATCACTGATGGACAAATCTTCCTTCAGTCTGACCTCTTCTTCTCTGGTGTTCGTCCAGCGATTAACGCAGGTTTATCTGTATCTCGTGTTGGTGGATCAGCGCAAATTAAAGCGATGAAGAGTGTTGCAGGTACATTACGTCTGGACCTTGCTTCATACCGTGAACTTGAAGCATTTGCTCAATTCGGATCTGATCTTGATAAAGCAACACAAGCAAAATTAAACCGTGGTGCTCGTACAGTTGAAGTACTGAAACAAGGTCTTAACAAACCTTTAAAGGTTGAAAAACAAGTTATGATTCTATATGCATTAACAAAAGGATTCTTAGATGATATCCCTGTAGAAGATATCAATCGTTTTGAAGATGAGTTCCATGCATACACAGAACAAAATCATAAAGCTGTCTTAGAAGAAATCCGTACAACTGGTAAACTTCCAAAAGATGAAGCAATAATAGCAGCGATCGAAGGATTCAAAAAGACATTTGCTCCTTCTGAACAATAATTTATATGAGTGAAGGCTCTCTGAGCTTTCACTCAGCATGTTATAGATGATTTTTTAGAAAAACTTGGCTTGTCGCCAAGCTAATGGCGAAAGCCTTAGTTTTTCTTATACTATCATCCATGAAAATTTTATTCCTTGCGATAGTATAAATAAAGGTGGTGAAAACCTTTGGCATCATTACGCGACATAAAATCAAGAATCACTTCTACTAAGAAGACAAGTCAGATTACAAAAGCGATGGAGATGGTTTCAGCTGCAAAGCTTAACCGTGCTGAAAACAATGCGAAAGCATTTGGACCTTATATGGAAAAAATCCAGGAGGTTGTTGCAAGCATCGCGAACGGTAGCACAGACGTAAGTCATCCTATGTTAGAGAGCAGACCTGTTAAGAAAACGGGATACTTGGTCATCACGTCAGATCGTGGATTGGCAGGAGCATTTAACAGTAGTGTTTTACGTGCTGTATACCAAACAATTCAAAAACGTCACAAGTCGAATGATGAATTTGTGATCATTGCAATCGGTAAAATGGGCCGTGATTTCTTTAAAAAGCGTGGAATGAACGTGATTTCAGAAATTACTGGTATCGGTGACGAAACATCTTTTGCTAGCATTAAGGACATTGCAAGTGGTGCAGTAAACATGTTTGCAGACGGATCTTATGATGAGCTATATTTGTACTACAACCACTTCGTTAGTGCGATTCAACAAGATGTGACAGAGAAGAAGCTTCTTCCTCTTTCCGGTATTTCTTCAAGCAAAGGTTTAACTTCTTATGAGTTTGAACCAAACCAAGAAGAAATCCTTGAAGTGCTGTTACCACAGTATGCTGAAAGTCTCATCTATGGAGCACTACTTGATAGTAAGGCTTCTGAGCACGCAGCTCGTATGACAGCAATGAAAAATGCAACTGATAATGCAAAAGAACTTATCAATGGACTTACTTTGACATACAACCGTGCGCGTCAAGCTGCGATCACTCAGGAAATCACAGAGATCGTTGGTGGAGCGGCGGCATTGGAATAGACAGTATTCTATTTAAAATATAGACATCGTACTTAGTGTTGGTGTCTAGCTCCAGGCGCCATCGGCTCGAGTCATAAGTCAAATAGGAATTGAAGGTAAAGAACACCTTCTATTCCTATTCGCCTTATGCTTGTCGCCGATTAGCGGGCGCCTTACGCATTTCATGATAGGAGGGAAAACGATGAATAAAGGACGCATTACTCAAATTTTGGGTCCGGTTGTTGACGTAAAGTTCGAGAGCGGTCAACTGCCTGACATTTATAATGCCCTTACAATTAAAACAGAAGCGAATGAAAATGAAGTCGCGATCGATCTTACTTTAGAAGTTGCCCTGCATTTAGGTGATGATACAGTTCGTACAGTTGCGATGTCTACAACTGATGGACTAGTTCGTGGAGTAGAGGTTACTGACACAGGTGCACCTATTTCGGTTCCTGTTGGTGATGTAACATTAGGTCGTGTATTTAACGTATTAGGTGAAAACATTGACTTAGATCAACCGATTGCAGCAGATGCTCGTCGTGATCCTATTCATAGAGCAGCTCCTAAATTTGATCAACTTTCAACAGAAGTTGAAATTCTTGAAACTGGAATTAAAGTAGTAGACTTACTTGCTCCTTATATCAAAGGTGGTAAGATCGGTCTATTCGGTGGTGCCGGTGTAGGTAAAACTGTATTAATCCAGGAATTAATCAATAACATCGCACAAGAGCACGGCGGTATCTCAGTATTCGCCGGTGTAGGTGAGCGTACTCGTGAAGGAAATGACCTTTACCACGAGATGACTGACTCTGGTGTTATTAAGAAAACAGCGATGGTATTCGGTCAGATGAATGAGCCGCCTGGTGCGCGTATGCGTGTTGCCTTAACTGGTCTTACAATGGCTGAATTTTTCCGTGATGATCAAGGACAAGACGTTCTATTCTTCATGGATAACATCTTCCGTTTCACTCAAGCAGGTTCAGAGGTTTCCGCCCTACTTGGACGTATGCCATCTGCCGTTGGTTACCAACCAACTCTTGCAACTGAAATGGGTCAATTACAAGAGCGTATCACATCTACTAACGTAGGTTCTGTTACATCTATCCAAGCAATTTACGTTCCAGCCGATGACTATACGGATCCGGCTCCTGCAACGACTTTCGCTCACTTAGATGCAACAACAAACTTAGAACGTAAATTATCTGAGATGGGTATTTACCCTGCGGTGGATCCTCTTGCTTCAACTTCACGTGCATTGTCACCTGAAATCGTTGGAGATGAGCACTATGCTGTAGCTCGTCAAGTACAACAAACTTTACAACGTTATAAAGAGCTTCAAGATATCATTGCAATCTTAGGTATGGATGAGCTTTCTGAAGAAGATAAATTAACAGTTGCACGTGCTCGTCGTGTTCAATTCTTCTTATCTCAAAACTTCCACGTTGCGGAACAGTTTACTGGCCAAGCTGGTTCTTATGTTCCTGTTAAAGAAACAGTTCGTGGATTCAAAGAGATTCTAGAAGGTAAGTATGACCACCTTCCAGAGGATGCGTTCCGTCTTGTTGGACGTATTGAAGAAGTTATTGAAAGTGCAAAACAAATGGGTGTAGAAGCCTAATCTTGGGACCTAGGAGGGTATGAGTATGAAGACAGTATTAGTTAATGTCGTTACTCCCGATGGCCCAGTTTACGATGCAGACGTAGAGATGGTGAGTGTAAAAGCTCAAAGTGGTGAACTTGGTATTTTACCAGGCCATATTCCAATGGTTGCTCCATTACAAATTGGAGCAGTTCGCCTAAAGAAAGGGAGCAGCACTGAATTCGTTGCAGTAACTGGCGGTTTTATCGAAGTCCGACCTGATAAGGTAACAATTTTAGCTCAAGCAGCTGAAACTGCGGAATCAATTGATGTAAACCGTGCACAAGCAGCTAAAAAACGTGCTGAAGAGCGTCTTAATCAAAAAACAGAAGATATCGATTTCAAACGAGCTGAATTGGCATTAAAACGTGCTATCAACCGTTTAGATGTAACGAGATAACAAAAAAAGGATGGTGCCCTTAGCACCATCCTTTTTTATTTATACTATCAGAAAGCATTTGAATTTAAGAAAAGAACTAAGGCTTTCTCCATTAGGGCATGGCGATTAACCAAGTTTTTCTAATTACAGCGTTTTTCCATCCGCTGATAACGTCTTAATAACTCCTGCTTCTCTGCATCTTTATTCATTAAATAAAATTGAGGAAATAAGTTCTGAAAATATTGATTATAACGGCCGTAACGGACTCCCATAACATATTGATAATCACCATAAGCATAAGCCTCTACAAGCCATTCTGCTTTGTTAGGGTGCTGTTTAACTAATACATCACACACATAAATACCCATGCTTGTCTCAAACTCTTCAATCGTCACCTGTAAATCAAAGAAACTATTATTTTTAAATAATGAAAAATACAAATTTTCCAATGCAATAAGACTGTTCTTTGAATCATCAAGGGCGACTTGGTATTCATTTGCAATTTCCATTAATAGGTGAAGATGTTCTTGTCGGAATTCGTAATAAAATGCTTGCGCTGCGTAAATATTATCAAAAGAAGGTAATTGTTTTGCATATTCCAATGTTGCATCATATTGATGATCAAAATTAAGTTGCATCTAACTCCCCCTTTTTCATAGGTTGTTCTCGTAAAAATTGTTGCTCATGAATCCTATTTTGACTCTATAGTGGAGCGCAATAAAACGAACATATTTTAACAACAAGACTTCTTAAATGATTCCATGAAAGTATACCACACAATTTACAAATGAAAATCTGTAACAATTATTTCATAAATGAGGAATATAGTGGGTATCTTCCCGTAGTAAAATAAATATTGTGTGTACTTTGTAAAATCATAGACACCATTCATTAAATTTTTGTTAAAAACAAAAATCAATCATGTTACAGGATTTTCCCTATATAATAGTCAAGGGTATATACCGAAGAAACTAAGTCTAAAAACACGGAAATATTTACATTTTTAAATAGGAAAATATGAGGTTGTTTTTTGGCTTAAATCAGGTAAGATTGAGATTGCTGTGTGTCTTTAAAATAAGCGTTATTCTCAAGTGATATGAGGATAAGTGGAGGGGTGAAGTATGCCCGATTATGGACAACTGGCCTTAATCAGTATGATCGTGCACCTAGCCTTCATCATTGTAACGTGGTGGGCCTTACAAGCACTAAATATTGATAAATGGATAAAAGCGGGCAAAGTGATTCAAGCAAGAGTACTTCTCATATTGTTAACTATCGCTATTGGATCTATTGTAAGTAATTTTTTCCTGGATTATTTATTATGGTCTCAGCAACTTCCAACACTATTCTAACAAGGGGTTTACCACTTTTTGAAAGAGGGAATGTATGGTTACATATGCGTTTGGGATAACAAAGAATGATTTCCACCTTGTCTAATATTGACGAGTTTTTCCACGTATGGACACTGATAATCCGGTAACAATGTTACTAAGGAGAGGAAGTGACCGTATATGAGAAATAAAGGGATAGGAATGATGGTTTTAACGTTATCAATTATCTTCAGTTTGGTAGCCAATCATATAGTAGCGCTTGAGAATCAATCAAAATTATCATCCATTGCAGAACGGATGGAAAACGAAAATGTAGAGATTTCGAAATGGTCTTTATATTCAAAAAAGTTTGTCGAAAATAAATCTATACAAGAATTGAAACAAATGACGAAGCAATATCGTCAATATACTTGGACGTATAAACATGAAGACGACGTGTTTAAAGCGATCGGTGTTTATGAAAATAAAGAAAAAAATATAACGGAAAAACTCCAGTTTCTCGCCACCCTCACAAATGATGAAAAACAATCGTATATCCTTTATGAGGTCATAGGTGTAGGTACTAATCGCAATTGGAATGATATGGATACATTCTTTACTCAAAGATCATTCGACATTTTCCAAGAAAATCCTACAATATATGCTTGTATCGAAGGCATAGTAGGTGATAAGATGGAAGAAGTTTTGAATGAGACAATGGATGAATTACTAACAGAGTTCAACGCAAAACCGATTGAAGAGCTCACGGAACAAGATTTTCTTTCGGTATCAGCTAAGACCTCACTTTGGGAAGATTATATTCCAACAAAAGAAGATAAGATGAACATTCAAATTGCATTAAGATCTGACGGAATGGGCGATAAAACTACGGTCGTTATAGGAACACCAATCATTACGTCTGAATATTAATATAGAGAAATTGGGACGCGGAGGGGAATAATTTGGAAAAAATCATCGTCCGCGGCGGTCGTAGGTTAAACGGCACTGTAAAAGTTGAAGGAGCAAAAAATGCCGTTCTACCAGTTATCGCTGCATCTTTATTAGCAAGTGAAGAAAAAAGTATAATCTGTGATGTACCTACGCTCTCCGATGTGTATACAATTAATGAAGTTCTTCGCCATCTAGGCGCGGATGTACATTTTGAAAATAATCAAGTGATTGTAGATGCATCAAAAGAGCTAAAAACAGAAGCACCATTTGAATATGTAAGAAAAATGCGCGCATCTGTTTTAGTTATGGGAGCATTATTAGCTCGTAATGGTCATGCACGTGTTGCATTACCAGGTGGCTGTGCAATTGGCTCACGTCCAATTGACCAACACTTAAAAGGTTTTGAAGCAATGGGAGCTTCTATTAAAGTTGGTAACGGCTTTATTGAAGCAGAGGTAAATGGAAGACTAAAGGGAGCAAAAGTATATTTAGACTTCCCAAGCGTTGGCGCAACAGAAAACATTATAATGGCAGCAGCTCTTGCAGATGGAACAACTGTCCTTGAAAATGTAGCGAAAGAACCTGAAATTGTGGATCTAGCTAATTATATCAATGCCATGGGTGGAAAAATCCGTGGAGCTGGTACAGGAACAATTCGTATTGAAGGTGTGGAAAAATTAACAGGTGCACACCACACAATCATTCCTGACCGCATTGAAGCAGGTACATTTATGGTCGCTGCAGCGATAACTGGTGGAAATGTCCTTGTCAAAGGAGCCGTTCCTGAGCACTTAACATCACTAGTAGCAAAAATGGAAGAAATGGGCGTAAAAATCGTCGAAGAAAAAGAAGGTTTACGTGTCATCGGACCGGAAAAACTGAAGTCTGTCGACATCAAAACTATGCCACATCCAGGATTCCCAACAGACATGCAATCACAAATGATGGCATTGCTATTATGTGCAAACGGAACAAGTATGATCACAGAAACAGTTTTCGAGAACCGCTTCATGCATGTTGAAGAATTCCGTCGCATGAATGGAGATATTAAAATTGAAGGACGTTCTGTTATCATCAACGGACCTGTCAAGCTGCAAGGTGCTGAAGTAGCAGCAACAGACCTACGTGCAGGCGCAGCACTTATCCTGGCAGGACTATGTGCAGAAGGCCACACTCGTGTTACTGAACTTAAGCATTTAGATCGTGGTTATGTAGCATTCCACGAAAAACTTGCAGGCATCGGCGCAGACATCGAACGTGTGAAAGAAGAAATTACAACATTTACGTCTGATCAGCAGCAAGCTGCCGTATCAGATTAATATGCCTTTATAAAAGAAGCAGAAGTCTAAAATGGCGATCTGCTTCTTTTATTTTTTAACGACTTTATTAGAGTGCCTATTTTTGAGGGAGTTTATACATAGATTAAGGGATTTTTTCAAATACAGCACTGGAGTGGGGACGAGCTTAAGAATCATCCAATGATTCGACCAGTTTTTTGAATGATTACGCTAACAATTTAAGTTTTTCAACCACAATACAAAAGAATTCGATTAACTTTCTAATTAATTGCGCATACATTAAAAATGATTGTCCATTCCCACTAAAATAGTACATTGTCCATATTTTTTTCAGTCATAATTGCTTGTCCACGGCCATAAGATGAACTATAGACATACTACTCATCCTAAACCAATTGGAGGCCGAACATGAAACCAGTTAAACCAATTCTCTTCGCATTTGGGGGATTATTTATCATTATACTCCTCATTCCGACACTACTCGTTACACCATTTATGGAGCAATCAAAGGGAAAATTGGGGGAAGAATTAACCGTCGCAAAATCGGAGGTACCAGTGCTTGCTGAGTCGCCATTAGATGTACCTGTATACCGCAGCCAAACAAAACAAATCGAATCCATTCCTCTGGAAGAGTACGTGATTGGTGTTGTTGCATCTGAAATGCCTGCAGAGTTTGAAGCAGAAGCATTAAAGGCACAGGCACTAGCAGCGAGAACATATATTACAAAACAGCTTATGAATGGACCAATAAGTACACCTGATGGTGCAGCTGTAACAGACACTCAAATGCATCAAGTATATAAAAATCCGGAAGAGTTAAAAGCCATTTGGGGAGACAAATATGAATCAAAGCTGCAAAAAATCACAGCAGCCGTTGCAGCGACACAAGGAAAAATCCTTACATATCAAGACCAGCCAATTGATGCATCATTTTTCTCAACAAGCAATGGATATACAGAAAACTCTGAGGCTTATTGGACAGAAGCCATTCCTTATTTGAAAAGTGTAAAAAGCTCATGGGACAAAAATTCTCCTAAATTTTACGATAAAAAAGTGATTACGATTAAAGACTTTGAAAGTACATTAGGCGTAAAGCTCGATACATCAAGCGGGACAGTTGGAAAAATAACCGAACTAACACCAGGAAAACGCGTCGCTAAGGTTGAAATAGATGGAAAGCAGTTTACTGGAAGGCAAATAAGAGAAGAATTAGGCCTAAAATCAAGTGATTTCACATGGGAAATCAAAGGTGACTCCGTTGTGATTGAAACAAAAGGGTTTGGCCATGGAGTCGGAATGAGCCAATACGGGGCAAACTTTATGGCGGAAGATGGCAAAACATATGAACAAATTATTGCTCATTATTATAATGGAACAAAGGTATCTGAAGCAGAACCATTCTTATCTAAATATACAGCCAAAAATTAAAGGAGCCCTCGGGCTCCTTTTCGGTTTCGCTGATATATTCTTCAGTTCGCTGATATATCGTCGAATTCGCCGATAAATTCTGCTTTTCGCTGATAACCCCCCAAAACCCGCCGATAAATTAATTCGAAAAAAACTTCCGTTTCGCAATCCAATAAGAAACGGCCACACCAATTGTATCTTTTATAAAATCAATCACAGTCGCAGAGCGTGCCGGAACAAAGGATTGATGAATTTCATCTGTTAGCCCGTAAGCAACCGAAATAACAGCCGCAATGATACTTGCTTTTTCTGTCCATTTGCCATGTGCCATAAAAGCAAAGGCTATGAACCAATAAAGAATCGCAAATTCAATAAGATGCAGAGATTCCTTTAATAATGCATCAAACGAAAGCTGTGTGTCCACAATCGCATCTGCCGGAAAGCTTGATAATGTCCAAATAAAGGCCATATATAGAATAGGCAACAGCGTAAAGACAATTTTTTTCATCTATCAATACTCCTATCTCATCGTTCTAAAAAATTTTTTAAAAAGGCATACATATTATTATAAACATTGCGCAAACTAATTTTAAAAAATTTTTTTACAGGATGTGTATATAATTCAGATAATCTGTTCAGACTGATTTCTGAGGTGATGATAGAATGAGAGAGGAAGAAAAGAAACGTACTTCTCAAACTAAAGTTCAACAATTTTTCAGAAAACGTTGGGTATTTCCGGCAATTTACCTAATGAGTGCAGCAGTTATCCTTACAGCAGTATTATGGTACCAAAACATCAGCAACAATGTTGCAGAGGATTTGCAAAATAATCAAGACGAAATCGCATTAGATGAGCAGGAAGCAGTTGAAGTAAACGCAACAAAAGAAAACTTCACAATGCCAGCAGTAGATGCTGAAGCAGTAAACGTTGTGAAAAAGTTTTATGACCCGAATGCAACAACAGAAGAGCAAGAAGCAGCACTTGTATTCTATAACAATACGTATAGAATGAACAAAGGAATCGACATCGCAAGAGAAGATCAAAAGCAATTCGATGTTGTAGCATCACTAAGTGGTACTGTAACAAAAGCTGAAAAAGATCCAATCTTAGGATTTGTTGTAGAAATTGAGCACGAAAACGAAGTCGTAACAGTATACCAATCATTAGCAGAAGCTAGTGTACAAGCAGGCGACAAAGTTGAGCAAAACGAAGTAATCGGTAAATCTGGTGAAAATCTTTACAATGAAGAAGATGGCAACCATGTTCACTTTGAAATCCGCCAAGCAGGCACAGCTGTAAATCCAGAAAGCTTCATGGGTAAGCCGGTAACATCCATTGAAGAAGCTGCTGAAGAAGAAGCAACAGAAGAAGAAGTAAGTGAAGAAGCACCAGCTCCAGCAGGTGAAACGGAAGAAGCTCCAGCTGAAGAAGAAAAACCAGCTGAAGAAGCTCCAGCAAAAGACACTGAAACACCAAAAGAAGACACTGACAAATCAGAAAAAGCCCCTAAATCAGACAAAGACGCTGACAAAGGCGCAGAATAAGCCGGGACACAGGGACAGGTTCCTTGTCCCTCCAACGATACGAGGTTGAACTCAAACTACTCAGAGATCAACCTCGATTTTTTATGTAATCATTAGGTACGACCTTCACTATTAGGACTTGACGGAAAGCCACGTTTTTCTAACGAACCAAAACAAGCCGAACCCCAATCCCCCACCACATGTATTTAATAGCAGATCATCCACATCAAAAGCTCCTACCCGAAATAGAAATTGAAATCCTTCAACAGACAACGACAAGACAAAAGTCCAAAGAACTGCCTTGTAAATTGTGTCGACCATCTTCCATAAAGTCGGCAGAAAAAAGCCAAACGGAAGAAAAGCCAATATATTTCCGATAAACGGGTCAGTTAGCGAAAAGCCGTCAAAATTGTGAAAATAGGCACCGATTGTCCTAAAAGGAACAAGGTTATAAGCAACCTCACCCTCAACAGACTGCCGGTACGCAGAGAAAAACAATAAATACAAAAGCAATGAAAAATAACTTAGAAAAAAATATAGAGAAGTAATGTTTTTATCTTCATAATAGGATAAAGATACCAAAATTCACGGCAAATGGCGATAGACCGCAAAAAAAGTTGTCGAAGAAAAAATATCCTTAATTTTCAATTTTTTATTGACCAGCTATATCTTTTCCATACATAATAAGACATGTTAAAGCTGTCAGGAGGTGTATTCAGTATATCATAATATGATAACGCTTACAATTATATGAAGGAGGAGAGTCCAATATGATGACATTATTCTTGATGCTTGCTTTAACTCTTTTTAGTCTTATTTTTTGTTTAAGAAAGAAAAAACCTCAGTTTTTACTCATACCGGTTGTAACACTGCTTATTTACTTCGTTGTCCAAATTGCATTAGTACCTGCACCATTTTTAGAAACAATAAAATTCATCTTCAGTCTGTCTTAAGGTTCCGAGTGATCATTCATTTTCAGGAGGTGCTTTATGAAAAAAATTGATAAAAAAGTAGCGGATGCCTATTTTAGAGAACGAACTAGAAACATTGTCATTTACTTAATCATTGGGGCATTATCATCATTCGGTATTGTCTTATTTGCGGAGTTTTTCAGCGGCTTTACGATTAACGGCTTTCCTTTTCACTATTTCATGGGGGCGCAGGGGGCTGTTGTGGTCTTTATCCTTTTATTATTTATTAACGCAAAAGTCAGTGATTCAATTGATAAAAAGTATGGCATTGATGAATCAAAAAATGAACAGCTTAGCGCCGGGAAAACGCTTGATCATTAAAAAAACGGAAAATATAAAATTGATATTATATTGATTAAAAGGGGATCAGATAAACTTTCACTAGCTAATGAGTACATAGGGGAGTGCTCAAGTTAATAAGGGGGATTTTTATTGGACGCTCAATTTATTGTTTCACTTGCTATTATTTTGCTTACTTTTGCCTTGTATATCGGAATTGCGGTCTACAATACAGCGAAGCAAACATCTGACTTTTATGTAGCAGGTCGCGGTGTTCCACCGATTTTTAATGGAATGGCCATCGGAGCGGATTGGATGAGTGCAGCCTCATTCATTGGGATGGCTGGTACGATTATGCTGCTTGGATATGATGGACTTGCTTATATTATGGGATGGACAGGTGGATACCTTCTATTAACCTTTCTGCTCGCGCCACAGCTACGTAAGTATGGTCGTTACACTGTACCGGAATTCATTGGAGATCGCTATAACAGTCACACGGCCCGCGTCATTGCGGCTGTATGTACGATCATTATCAGCTTTACCTACTCAATTGGGCAATTATCCGGGTCAGGAGTAGTTATTGGCCGCCTTTTTGAGATAGATGCAAAGCTTGGAACAATGATTGGCGTGGTACTTATTGCCTTTTACGCTGCCTTTGGTGGAATGAAGGGGATAACGTGGACACAGGTTGCGCAATACATTATCCTCATCATCGCTTATTTAATTCCGGTTATTTTCATGTCATTGCAAATTACAGGAAACCCTGCTCCATGGCTTTCGTATGGAAAAATTGTCGAGGAAATGGGGGAGCTTGATCGGCAGCTCGGGATCTCCGAATATTTTGCTCCATTTACGAACGGAACGAAATGGCAATTCCTTGCACTCATGTTTACGTTAATGGCAGGAACAGCTGGTCTTCCACACGTAATTGTTCGTTTTTACACGGTGTCAACAATGAAAGCGGCAAGATGGTCTGGGGCATGGGCGATTCTGTTTATCGGACTTTTATATTTATCTGCACCAGCATATGCTGCATTTTCGCGTTTTATTTTAATGACACAGGTTGCAGGACAAAAGCTATCTGAGCTGCCTGCTTGGACTGAATCATGGGTAAACACAGGAAAACTGCAAATTGCTGATGGAAATGGTGATGGCATTTTACAATGGAGCGAATTGATAATTTCCAATGATATTGTCGTAATGGCAACACCGGAAATCGCAAATCTTGGAATGTTCGTCATCGGTCTTGTTGCTGCAGGAGCAATGGCAGCTGCTCTATCAACAGCAGGCGGCCTAATGATCTCAATATCATCATCATTTGCACATGATATATACTATCGGGTGATGAAGCCAAATGCATCAGAAAAGAACCGTTTAGCCGTTGCTCGCTGGTCAATTGTCATTGCGACTGTATTAGCGGGGTTAATCGCGCTAAATCCACCGGGAGCAATCACACAAATCGTCGCATGGGCATTTGCGCTGGCATCAGGGACATTCTTCCCGGCACTGCTCATCGGAGTATGGTGGAAGCGTTCAAACACTCAAGGTGTCATCTCTGGAATGCTAGTCGGTTTAACGGTAACACTCATCTACATCTTTGCCTCTAAATACGGCGGTTTCACCATCGCCGGCATTATCGACACAGGCGCAGGTGTATTCGGAGCAGCCGCAGCCATCTTAACCAATATCATCGTCTCACTCTCAACAAAAGCACCATCCATCCAAACACAAGAAGAAGTCCTAAACCTACGCTACCCAGAACAAATGACATACAAAGACGGAGAAGTGTGGATGGACAAATAATGGGTCAAGGGGACAGGTCCCTTGTCCCTTTTTTGTGTGGGGTAAGAAAGTATAAACTTTTGTACTTAGCGTTCGTGTCTAGCTCCAGCGGCTAGCCCCTCGAGGTCATAAGCCAATTTGGAATTGAAGGCAAAGAACGCCTTCTATTCCAAATCGTCTTATTCGCCCGAGGTTAACCAAGGGGCTTGCGCTCTTCTTATGTGGGACAAGGTACCTGTCCCTCCGTCCCGACGATAAGACCATTGTCATGCATAAGAAGCAAAAAAAGTATGTCAAAAATCATATAGAAAAACAGATACCTAATTCAATAGATTCGTTTTTCTTTACAAATGGATATATTCATTTGTTTATCTGGAGGAATATGGTATTTGTAGTATGTATGAAAAATAACTACATAATCCATAAGGAGTGAATAGCATGTCAGGTATTATCCGTGTAACCCCGGCTGAACTGATTAGTATGGCCAATCGTTATTCAAGTGAAAGCAGTCAAGTTGGAGAACAAGTCTCTCGCTTAGATACGATGATTCGTGAGCTTGAAGGTATGTGGGAAGGTGAATCAAGCAGAGCATTCAGCGAACAATACCAATCATTAAGACCATCATTCATCCAAATGCAACAACTACTAGAAGACATTTCAACTCAACTTAACAGCACATCAAAAGCACTCGAAGACGCCGACCAACAAATCGCCGGCCAAATCAGAGGGTAAGTGGGACAAGGGGACAGGTACCTTGTCCCTTTCTTTATGGCGGGGCGGGACAAGGAACCTGTCCCCCCGACCCACCCCACACCTAGGAAAAACCACCTACACCACCACCCCCGAAAAATCCATCATTCTCACCATTCTTACATTATTTAACTATGTTATAGTTGAAAAGATTGGGAAATTTTGAATCTAATAAGGTTTGATTGATCCTGATTTAGGGTATATAAAAGTGTTTTAACGATTTGTAATGAACAATACATAGATAAGTCAGTAAAAGTAAAGAGGGAGATTACGTTGTCTTTATTTTATTATTATGGGCTTTTAAGGAAGAAACAAGAACAGCTACAACGACTGCAAGATTGCCATAGTCAACTGCAAGGCATTAAGCAGGAGTATTTGAATTATAACCAATCGGTTACCACCCCTGAGCTAACATCTACTACGTGGCAAGGCTCGATTGCCGACAAATTTGAGGATATTCGAACGGAAGGAATTCTTGTTTCCTACCAGGATCTTGAATCTACTCAACTCTCCAATGCTTTTTCAACCATTAACAGCAAAATGAGTAGTTTAAAAAGCGAAATCCTATCACTAAAGCAAACCATTCATACTCTTGAGTTAGAGATGCTGGAAGATGAATAACAACCAAAATAAAAAGTAAGGTAGAGATCATAATGGGAGAAATCAAATTTCAATATCATGATATAGAGCGTGTAGTAAAGGGAATGACGGGAGCTTCAACCTCTCTGGATCCCTCATTACCAAAGGATGTTGTGAAAAATAATCAACTGGATGTCACCAAGAAAATAGAAGAGATTAATAAGTCCCTAGAACAGATCATGACCAATTATCAACAGCTTTTAGCGCAAAATGAAGCAATGGTCACATCCTCTGTTGAGGCGATGAAAGCAACGGACGAATCGTTAAAAACATCCATGCTGCTACAAGGTGTTGCGGAGGTAGAGAAATGAAAGTATTAGATGTATCTGACTTACATGCATCACTTGATGACACAATTCAGGCAGTTACTGAAAAAATAGAAGGATTGGAAGCTATCGAGAAATCGATTGCTGAGCTGATTAATTTGGAGGGCTCGTTTACAGGAAAAGGGGCAACAGCCATTAAAAGCTACTACCAATCTTGTCATCAGCCCTTTTTATTCAAGCTGAAACAAATGCTTACTTCCTATAAAACAAAGCTAACAAGCTGCAAAGACAAAATGAACGGCTTTGAATCTGATCAAACGGGATATATCAACCAGGAATTTTTACAAGGTGAGCTAACGAATAAGCTGACAGCTGTTCAAAACTATACAAATGATGTAACAGCGGATGCGAATCAATACATCTCAAATGTATCAGATATTGTGACAGTCGACCTGTTGGACGATGGTGAAGTCAATCAGCAGGTGGAACAAGCAAAAAAATCAATCAATGATACAATAACAGATTTAGAAGACTTTGATGGAAAAAGCACATCTTCATTAGAGGAATTATCTGCTGATTTAGCAATATTAACAGCATACATAGAAGAAATGGGCACTAAGGCAGCTGTGAACCCTCGAAGTCTCGAAAACTTTCATCCATTACAGGCACTTCTAAATCCGACTCATGCTCTGTTAATGGGAAGCATTCGTTCAACACCCATGCATCTCATGACAAACGGTTCACTCGCAGCAAATCGTTCAACACAATCTATTTATGCCTATAACTCTTATTCAATGACACCATATCAATGGTTAGGGTTAAATTTCACCTCAACTACAAGCAAAACAACTGAGAAAGAAGTGGAAAAAACATCTCCATACCTAGTGGGAGACACAGTTGAAAAAGGTGATTTCACCTTTGAAGCAGGTGCAGGAAAGGTAGAGAATGATTGGTCAGGATATGGTGACGGAGATGGTCAGCTAGGCGGAAGCAGTAAGTTGAGCGGCATTCACACGGGTGTAAAGCATGATACAGGTGTGATGGATTCTAGCTTCGATCTACAAATTGGGGCAGCAGAGGCACAAGCAAGTGTCGGGGGAGAAAGTGTTCTTCCTTTAGTCAAAGCTGGTGGGACTGTCTATGCAGCAGAAATCAAGACACAGCTTGATGAAGAAATAGACTATGTCGGTCGTACAGGCTTACAAGCCAAAGGAGAGGTCCTAAAGGCGAATGCCTACGCCGGAGTTGACAATGCCTCAGTCGGTATCGCCGCTAAAGCGTCAGTAGCAGAGGGAGAGGTTTCAGGGATATTGCCTATTCCATTTATTGATTACAACATCAAGGGTACAATTGGCGGTTCAGCATTTGGTGTCGGAGGCGAAGCAAAAATCGGAAAAGAAACAATGCTTGATCTCCGGTTTATCCTCGGAATTAAACTAGGATTCAGTGTCGAAAAAGCAGAATAATCCTTCTTAACGAAAGGAGAACGTGAAAATGAGAAATGAAATAAATTCGATCAACATCGACAAAGGAACAGAGTTACTACCAATTGGTACGGTTGTGTTAATAGAAGCAATTGTTCAACCAGTTATGATATATGGAAGAATGCAGCAGCAGGCGGATCAAGAGGAAAAAGTGTGGGAGTATGTTGCATGTCCTTACCCGCAAGGACATATTTCAGACGAAACAAATGTGTTTTTTCACCATGAACAAATTAAACAAGTTATTTTCAAAGGATTTGAATCTGAAGGCGAAAAACTCATGAAGGAAAAACTACTTTCATTAAAACAAGGTACACATCATGAAGGCGATCATTAATTGGTTTATTGCGCCATATAAAACAGTACGGTCAGAATTACAGCTGTTTTCGAACTTAAAAAATCAAGACACAACATCAAAAGAAGAAAAGATGAGAATTTATCAGCTGCAACTGTTTAACATTCTCTTACTAGCGGTTTACACATTGTTTTTCGGTGCCTTTTTTGTATATATCGGACTTCTTTTTGTAGTGGGTTGGTATGCTCTCTCAGGCATCATCGTTGGTCTGATTATGATGGGCTTAATCAAAGTAACACAAGAGAAAAGATATCTGAAACGTCGTGATGCATTTATTAAAAATGACCCGACAATGATCAAATCTTAAGCAGTAGAAAGGATAGGTTCAGGTGAAAAAACTCAGTTTCATCATCGCGATGATGTTCATGCTTGTAGCCTGTAGTAATGACACTTCTTCAGAAAAACAACCTAGTGCAAAAAAGTCTACAGAAAATGAGCTATCATACGAAGAAAAGCAAAAAGAAATTGTTGATTTTATCAACGAAGACATGAACGAAATAGCCAGCTATGAAACAAAAGCAAATGAAGCATTGGCAACTGTATCAGGTGAAAATTTCAAAAATGATGAAGAGCTACATAGTGTTTTAACAAGTGAGGTTATTCCTGAATTCGAAAAAGCCATTGAAACAGCAGAATCACTGGAAGTAAATGTCGATGAGCTTGAGCCGATAAAAGACAAATTGGAAGAAGCATTAGGCATTTATTATGACGCTCTTTTGCTCGAAAAAGAAGCATTAGAGAAAACAGATCAGGAATTAATTGAGCAGTCAAATGCAAAAGGTGAAGAATATATGAATGCTCTCAACGAATATCATGAAGAAATGGAAAAGCTGGCAACAGAATACGAAATTGACTATGAGAGAACACAATAAAACATGCTAAAAGCTCAGATCTTTTGATTTTGAGCTTTTTTACGTTGATATGGTAAAATTCACATTAAAAAAGCGGGGGGATAATCGTGGACTTTCTATCAATACTTTCTTTTTAGGTGCAGCAATCGTTCTGACTCTTATGCCGGGACCAGATAACTTGTTCACTTTGGCACAAGCAATTGCAAAAGGGAAAAATGCAGGGATTTTTACGACACTTGGACTTTGCACAGGATTATTAGTTCATATTGCGGCTGCGACCATTGGTATATCCGCGGTTATTTATCAGTCAGCTCTAGCTTTCACTGTCGTAAAGTATGCAGGAGCAGCATATCTGTTGTTCTTGGCATATAAGTCCTTTAGAGAAAAGAGCTCAAGCTTTCATCTAAACAATGAGGACTCTTTAGACTACAAAGCTTTATACAAAAAAGGTGTCATCATGAATCTTTTAAATCCAAAGGTCTCTTTATTTTTTCTGGCATTTTTTCCGCAATTTATTCAATATGAAAATGGAAATGTATCCATGCAAATGCTGATCTATGGCATTCTATTTTTAATCCAAGCATTAGTTATTTACACGTTAATAAGTTTGTTTGCTGGAAAAGTCGGTTATTTTCTACGTAAAGATGCCTCGTTATCAAAAAAAATTAACTTAATACAAGGCTCCCTGTTCACACTTATAGGGTTGAAAATCGCTTTTTGCCAAAAATGAAAAAGGAGTGGTCTGACTACTCTTTTTATTTTACAAATATTACCTTCCTGTTGGAAAATATATTGAGACTTAGTCATATCGTCCAGCTTCCAAAATATAATAAAAGGTATGCCTCCAACTCATCACTACACCCGTCGACAAATTTCTCGGGAAATAAATCTCACAATGAACTGAAAATAAATGTTGAAAAATAAAAAAGCCTCGATTTTCTTGCTCAAATCACATCAAAATAAAAAAAAATAAAGAAAACCCTTGTCCCTTCTGACTTTTCTAGCATATATCTTAATCCAAGCTAATAAAATGTTACAAACCTATCAAAGAGAGTGTTTGAGGTGAGGGATCGTGAGTGTAATTTTTAATCGCTGTAAAAGAGGCAACATACGATCATCTAAGAGAATTTCAGCCAAAGTGTCTTGGTATGCGAGTCTCATTTCACACTTCTCACATCCATATTAGGGAGGTCGAGTGGTGTGCACGATTACATCAAAGAACGCACAATCAAGATTGGGAAGTATATCGTGGAGACAAAGAAAACAGTTCGCGTTATTGCGAAGGAGTTTGGTGTTTCCAAAAGTACCGTTCATAAGGATTTAACGGAAAGGCTACCTGAAATTAACCCTGATCTTGCGAATGAAGTAAAGGAAATACTTGATTACCATAAATCAATCAGACATTTGCGTGGTGGAGAAGCAACAAAGCTTAAGTACAAGAAGGACGAGATTTTAGAAGAAGAACCAGTGAAATAAAGAAATTTCTATCTACTTTAAGTAAATCGACAATTCCCTACATACTTACCTGAAATTTTTTTACAAAATCATACTATTTTTGCGAATTTGTGATAAAATAGGTAATTAGGTCAGTATTTCGGATATGAAGATTTGCAAGGAGGATATAGATAGAATGTTTGCGAGGGATATTGGTATAGATCTTGGTACGGCTAACGTACTTATTCATGTGAAAGGGAAGGGAATTGTTTTAAACGAGCCTTCCGTTGTTGCCCTGGACAAAAATACTGGTAAGGTACTTGCCGTTGGTGAAGAAGCAAGACGTATGGTAGGACGTACTCCTGGGAATATTGTTGCGATTCGCCCATTAAAAGACGGTGTTATTGCAGACTTTGAAGTAACAGAGGCAATGTTAAAACACTTTATAAATAAGTTGAATGTAAAAGGATTACTTTCAAAACCGCGCATGCTGATTTGCTGCCCAACGAATATTACATCAGTTGAGCAAAAAGCAATTAAAGAAGCTGCTGAAAAAAGCGGCGGAAAAAATGTATTCCTTGAGGAAGAGCCAAAGGTAGCAGCGATTGGTGCCGGCATGGACATCTTCCAACCTTACGGAAACATGGTTGTTGATATTGGCGGTGGAACTACAGATGTCGCTGTGCTATCAATGGGCGATATTGTCACCGCCTCTTCCATTAAAATGGCTGGGGACAAGTTTGACGCGGAAATTTTAAATTACATCAAAAAAGAGTACAAGCTCTTAATTGGTGAGCGTACTGCAGAAGACATTAAAGTCAATGTAGCAACGGTATTCCCAGGCGCACGTAATGAAGAAATTAGTATTCGTGGTCGTGACATGGTAACAGGATTACCTCGCACAATTACAGTCAACTCAACAGAAGTTGAATTAGCACTTCGAGAACCAATTGCTGCCATTGTACAAGCTGCTAAAAGTGTCCTAGAAAGAACTCCTCCAGAACTTTCAGCAGACATCATTGACCGCGGCGTCATCCTAACAGGGGGCGGAGCACTGCTAAACGGCTTAGACCAGCTTTTAGCCGAAGAACTAAAAGTACCAGTACTAGTAGCCGAAGCACCAATGGACTGTGTCGCAATCGGAACAGGAATCATGCTGGACAACATGGACAAACTACCACGCAAAAAATTTGGTTAATACTTGGTAAGAACCTGCCTGGGGCAGGTTCTTTTTTTGGTGGTCCGGGGGTTGGTCTGGGTGGTCCGGGTTGGTCCGGGTTGGTCCGGGGGGACAGGTTCCTTGTCCCAAGTTTTGCAGGGGGATATATGGTGAGGGTACACGTGGTTAGCGTCGTATTATGGCGAAATTTGTCTAATAGTAAATAAAATTGAATAATCGAAAATAAACTTGTGAAAAACATAAATAAATAGTCAAAAAACATAAATATAATCCCGAAATCGAAAATATAGTGGGTCAAGGGACCTGTCCCCCCGACCCACTCACTCTTCTTTACTCCAACTCCATCCAACTTCCCACATGATGTATGGCAATTCCTTTAAAACTTGAATACTCCTTATAGGCTTCATAAACAAGCGCAAGTTCTTGGTCCATCACGGTTTGACCTTCCTCATAAAATGTCAGAAACCCATCACTGCTACCTAAGTTCATCGTTTCAACTGCAATCGTAACATTTTTATTAAGTGATGCTGCGAGATTCATCTCATATTTAGTTAATTCAATGATGCCGTTAGGACCAACAGCTTTATCCCGATATGCCATAATTGTGACTTCACTTGTATTGTTGATCACCCATTCAGCGAGGTTGCCTTTACCGTATTTGTTTTTCACATTCATTTCATCAAACCAAAATGGAATATCAGCAGCAAATGGAATTCCGAGTGATTCTGCTGTATCTGCAGCAGCCAGAATGACACCTTGGTATTTAAGCACAGCTCCATTGTAATTTGTTGTCCACTGTGAAGTGAGATAGGGCTCAACGTCAAGGTGTATGCCGGAAAACTTTTCATCCTCAGCTGCACCCGCTTGATATGCCGTCACCCAGTTCAAAAAATGAAGAAAAGGTTTTGAAGAAGGCCCCCAATCGGGTGCACCGTCCAGCGCATAAATCTTTATTCCACGGGCTGTAGCTTCTTTAATAAATAGCTTATATTGGTCAATTTTAATCGATCGGTTAATTTGTACATACACACGGGCAACTTGTTTTTCCTCTAAAAATTGTAAAGTTGCAGTACGATTTGTCACAATTTGATTCGTATCCCAGAGCCAAGTCGAGTACTCTGTATTCGCACTGGCATTTGCCTTGTTGTTCACACCAGCAACTCCTGCCAAAAGCAAAATAAACACAAACATCAAAATAAGCTTTTTCATCTCATTCTTCTCCTTTTTTAAGCCCATGGCTCAAAAAGGAGCCTGGCAACTTGGCGACCGTGCAATGTAAACATTGGATAGGCCCATAGCTTTGCGTCCTTGCCTTTCGACAAGTTTGCCCTTATCAGATTTTCTTTATTATATAGACAAGCATGTTAAAAGGAAATAAAAATATTTTTTTCCTAAAAACTAACAAAGGAAATATGAAAAAATGTGATGAGAAAACAGTCGTTCTCCTTTATAATGGAAAATAGGGAATTCTGTCGAAAAGAATTCAATTGATCGGAAAAACACATTTAAGGTGGGGGAACTCTTGTTAAGAGGTTTATATACAGCAACTGCCGGCATGTTAACACAGCAGCGCCGAACTGAAATGTTATCAAATAATATGGCAAATGCCAATACAGCAGGATATAAAGCAGATCAATCAACAATCCGCGCATTTCCGGAAATGCTACTGCAACGAATGGAAAATAAAACACTTCCAACTGGTAATGGAATGAATGTACCAGGTATGCAAACAATCGGCTCTCTTAACTCGGGAGTTTATTTACAAGAAATAAAAAGCAGAGATATTCAAGGCGAGCTAAAAGAAACAGGGTTGGTAACAGATGTTGCGTTAATAGAAGAAAATGTTCCGCTAAATCCTGAAACCAATGTAAAAGGTTCATTATTCTTTGCTGTTCAAAATCAAGCTGGTGAAGAACGTTACACTCGTAACGGACACTTTACTCTTGATGAGAATGGTCTTTTACTTTCTGATGGAAACCCGGTTTTATCAAGAGATGGACAACCAATCTCCATTCAATCCGGAGAATTCAGCGTAACAGAAGCTGGTGACGTACTAGTAAACGGACAAACTGTCGCTCAAATCGACGTACGCTTCGCAGCAGACGTACGTAATCTTGTCAAAGAAGGAAACGGCATTTACCGTACATCAGACGGACAAGCCCTTCCAACAGCAATTGGTAATGGTGACATTCAATACAATTTAAAACAAAAATATTTAGAAAACTCAACCGTTGATATCGGACGAACATATACAGATATGATGACAGCTTATCGCTCATTTGAAGCAAATCAAAAAGTGTTGCAAGCATATGATAAAAGTATGGAAAAGGCTGCAAATGAAATTGGCCGTTTATCATAACAGGGGGAAATAACAGATGTTACGCTCAATGATTACATCAACTAATACAATGGGCCAGCTCCAAAAGCAGCTTGATCAAATTGGCCACAACTTAGCAAATGTGGATACACAAAGCTATAAAAGAACGGAAACATCCTTTTCAGAATTAGTCCGTCAGCAATTTAACAATCAAGGAAATGCGCTTGAAGAAAGAGAAGAAGAACGTTTTAGCACAGAGCTTGGGATTAGACAGGGAACAGGTGCAAGGCTGAACAAAAGCGTTGTGTTCACACAAGGCAGCATCAAACAAACAGGCAGATCACTTGATATTGCCTTTACCTCACCAGATCAGTTTTTACAAATTGATGTAAATGGGCAAATTAATTATACACGAGATGGTGCTCTCTATTTATCACCAGCAACCGACGGCAGCAATCAGCTCTTACTATCAACAGCATCGGGTAATCTTGTTTTGGATGAAAATCAAAATCCAATCAGGCTAAATGATTCTTTTAAAGAGCTTGTGATTTCAAAAGATGGTACGATCACAGCAGTACCGAGAAATGAAAATGAACAACCACAGGAATTTCAGTTGGGTGTTGTTCAAGTAGATCGTCCGCAAATGCTGAGTCAGTTAGGAAATAACCTCTACGGATTAAAAGATCTCGGTAACATGCAAATCGATGACGTATTAACCTACTTAGATGGTGCAGGTGTCTCTTTACAGCAAGGTGCACTGGAAATGTCCAATGTTGATTTAACAAAGGAAATGACCGATTTAATGATCTCACAGCGCTCATACCAAATGAACGCAAAGTCCATCACACTTGGCGACCAAATGCTGGGATTAATTAACGGCGTAAGATAGGAGTTTAGTCTATTGGT
Organism: Metabacillus sp. KJ11-3; assembly: GCF_055808295.1. Lineage (NCBI taxonomy): Bacteria > Bacillati > Bacillota > Bacilli > Caryophanales > Bacillaceae > Metabacillus > Metabacillus sp. KJ11-3. The sequence goes on from NZ_CM147865.1 coordinate 4,831,984, forward strand.
AGCAAAAGAAACAACAAAAGCGGTCAGTCGAGAAGAAATCAAAAAAGCTAAGAAAAAACAAGAAGAAAAAAGCAGCAAAACAGAAGTACAAAAACTAAAATTAAGGATTCGCCTTATCCCCATTTGGCTGCGAGTCATCCTTGTGATCCTATTTATGGCCGTCAGTTTAATTGTTGGACTCATGGTCGGATACGGTGTAATCGGCAACGGAAATCCACAGGATGCCCTTAATAAATCGACCTGGCAGCATATCATTGACTTAGTTGAAAAAGAGTAATATTCCATATATACTGTGCTAAAGGAAGGTGAAAGCCTTCCTTTTGTCGTACATAATAAAGAAGCGTGAAAATAAGTTTAAAGGAGATTCCTACATATGTTAGATATTAATGAAATCAAAGACATTATCCCACACCGTTATCCATTTTTATTAGTAGATCGTATTTTAGAAGTAGAAGAAGGATTAAAAGCGATCGGCATCAAAAACGTTTCGGCCAACGAAGAATTTTTCAACGGACACTTCCCGGACTACCCGGTTATGCCAGGTGTACTAATCGTTGAGGCTTTAGCGCAAGTTGGAGCAGTTGCGATCTTGAAAAAAGAAGAAAACCGCGGAAGACTAGCGTTCTTCGCAGGCATCGATAACTGCCGTTTCAAAAGACAAGTAAAACCAGGTGACCAACTACGCCTTGAGGTTGAAATCATCCGCCTAAGAGGCTCACTCGGAAAAGGAAAAGCCGTCGCAACCGTTGACGGCGAAGTCGCATGTGAAGCGGAAATCATGTTTGCATTAGGTGAGAAAAAAGAAGCTTAAGATCTTTAAGAAAGTCCTTCATGGGTTTCCATGAAGGACTTTTTAGTATTTAAGGTACGAGGGACGAATTAAGCTGTAAAGAGGGGAGAAAAGTCCTTCATCCCCCCAATGAAAGACAAATCCACCCCACAAATCCTTAAAAAATGTCCTCCATCCAGCCACAACCCGCCTAGGTCATTCGACTCTTTTTCCATCAAAAAGGTTTCATGGTAAGAAAACCTGTCTAAATAATGCATATCGACCGAAAATATCGAAAAAATAAGAATGAAAACAAAGGTGTCGGGAAAAATAATCAAAGACCGGGTTTAAAATAAGGTCAAGAGAAAGGGGCATTTATTATGAAAAAAAATTGGCTATTAACTTTATCAGGTTCTCTTCTTGCAGCAATGCTTGTAACAGGTTGTACAGCTGATGATCAAGATCCAGCACCGCCAGAGGAAACAAATGAAAACGATACAGTAGAAGAAAATGTAGAAGAAGGCGTGAATGAAGGCGGAGATGCAGTAGAAGAGGGAGTTAATGAAGGACAAGATGCAGTAGAAGAAGGAGTTAATAAAGGGCAAGATGCAGTAGAGGAAGGCGCTGAAGAAGGCAAAAACATGATGGAAGAGGGCGCTGAAGAAGGAGAAAACATGTTGGAAGAAGGAAATGTTGACGATAACAACAAGGATAAAAACAAATAATCGTTAATCATGATCTTTCTACAAAAGGCTAACCCAATAAGTTGCTTGGGTTAGCCTTTTTGTTCGTCCTCATTTTGCCCCATGAAAAAAAGGCTTCACCAAGTGTGCAGCCCTTACAACTTTGTTGAATATCCACGTTGTTGAACGGTGTCCTTAAAAGCATCCATTAAAGCATTGCCGGACAATCCCTGATCTATTAATGACTCCAAAAGCTCCTCAGGTCGATACTGCGGTCTTGTTGTTAATAATTGGCCATCAAAAAGAACGGAGATGGATTCATCGAGCACCGTGATCGTATTAACGCTAGCTGAAATCTTGGCGGGTGCATTGCTGACCTTTGAGATTGTCACAAACATCCTTAATGTATGGTTCTCGTCTTTATGTTCCTTAAAAAAAGATAAATAGTCCTTTGAAATCAACGCCTCAATTAACCATGAATTTTCGCCATCTTCTTTGTTAATGACAAGACCGTCAAGTAAAGGAATGTTTTTTGCTTCAGTTGATTGTTCATCAATTTTTAAGCCGACAAGCTTGAACGTTTTCATCATGATCATCCCCGCTACCTTATTTTCCTCTAGTATACCACAAGGCTACTATAAATCTGGAATAGCGGAATGGAATTATTCGGAAATCCTTGATGAATTCTCAACTACACGAATAATTGTATCTTCAATAAGCTTACGGTGCTTTGTTTTTACCTGTAAAAGCTGTTGTAAGCTTTGTGTCATTTTTGGATTTTTAATTAAATAGTCAACAACTTGAGAGACAGAGCCATCAGCTTGATACTTCCCGTAAACTTCATATAAATAATCATTTGTTTGTTCATCTCTGCCAATTAAATGATCAATGCTTACATGAAAAGCATCGCTTAATGCTAATAAATACGACAAATCCGGTTCCTGTTCACCTGTTTCAAGTCTTGTGATGACAGGTCTGGAAACATTGATTTTCTCCGCTAATTGCTCCTGTGACCATCCGTTTTGCTCTCGATAAAATTTAAGATTCATTTGGAATTTTTCTAACTCTCTCATTGAACCAACAATTCCCTTCTCCAAGCTTACTGTTATCGTAAAGGAGAAAAGATAGAGGGAATGTACGAATCTAAGACAATACAGTAAATGTTCATATTACGGACAAACTTAGATATTTAGACCTATTTTAAGAAAATCTCAAAAATATGAAGAAAGATGGAGACAAGCCACACTTTTTCCACGGATATCGTCATTTTTCGCAATATATCAACACAAATTAACTCTAGCGACCAGCTAATATGGAATATACTTACAGTGGGACTTATAGATAAAATAAGAGAAATGAGGGTAAACGATGAAAAACTATAAGCTGAAGTCAATCTATTTAAAACAAAATGCAAAAAATCCACTACAAGTAAAAGAAAGTAATGCACAGGACCTAGTCGTTCTCCGGGTAGGAGATCATGAAGTAGGGACAAATAACTACCATCATTTCCGGGTACCAGCTCATGCGACAGTCGATATTCGGTATGAAGCCATTGACAAAAAAAGCATCCTTAGATTCATCTTTCAGCAAGATCAACGTAACCTGTCCATTCAGTATTTTACACGGGATAAAGATGAACAACACTACATAGACACACCTCTTAATGATGAGCTCATTCAATCAAAAGCCTTTCAACGTATTCTTCAGAGTATAAACTTCTCAGGCAAAAATCATTTTTCATACCTTATTAACCCTATACAGCGATTAAAGGATCAACCTTATTAAACATACCTAAATAGTAACTTAGATAACCTAATGTGAAAAGAGAAGTGTTGATTGCACTTCTCTTTTTAGTCTTTATTAAACGCTGTAACCCAATTGCATCAACGTATTAACCCTACTATAGCAAGGCAATCTCATTCAAAGAATAAATAAATAATAAAAAAACACTTGAAATTCAGAATGCGTTTTCATATGATAATAACAAAGGTAACTACTTTTTATAAAAGGTCACTATGAATATAACTAATGATGACGGAGGGAAATAAAATGAAATATTTTTTAGACAGTGCCAAAATTGAGGAAATTAAATACGCATACGAAAATTGGGGGATTGATGGGGTTACAACAAACCCGCGTCATATTATGACAAGCGGAAAGTCATTCTTAACAGTTTTAGATGAAGTAGGAAGTGAATTTAAAGGTGTAGAAAATTTTCCAATTTCGGCAGAGATCAATCCACATTTGGATGATGCAAAAGAAATGGTCCAGGAAGGGAAAAAAATTGCTGCTCTTTCATCAAACTTTATTATAAAAATCCCTTGTACAGAGCCAGGGCTAATCGCTGCTAGAGAACTAGAAAAAGAGGGAGTTCGGACGAATATTACGCTTGTATTTTCCCCTTCACAGGCTTTACAGCCAGCAAGAATTGGAGCGAAATTCGTTTCACCATTTGTAGGCTGGAAGGAAAATAGCGGGGAAGATACAAATCAATATATTAAAGATATTGTTGATATCTATAAAGGTTATAACTATGATACAGAAATCATTGTTGCGGCACTTCGTAACGGAAAGCAAATTGTTGATGCGGCAAAAGCGGGAGCACACATTGTAACATGCGGATTTGATGTTTATAAAAACAGCTTTTATCATGCGTTTACGGACTACGGTCTGGATGTATTCCGTAAGGCTTGGGACAATACGGTACAAGAAGAAATTGTTTTAAAATAAGGCTGTTTTCGTAAACATTGTTGCTTTGTAATAAGTGTAGAGGTTGTTGATTTGAGCTCCAGGCTGCTCGCTTTCCGTGGGGTGGGCGGTGAGCCTCCTCAACGCTTTGCGTCTGCGGGGTCTCACCTGTCCCACAGCTCCCACAGGAGTCTCGCATATCCGTTCAAATCAACCCTATTTAGTTTTTAAGTACTTATTTAAAACAACAATCTTTTAGAAAAGAGCCTAAAATAAAAAGGCTATTAAGATCCCTCAAAGATACCTATCTTTTTTCTTTGAGGGGCCTTTAACCCACAAGTTGTATGGAGGTAAATTCCTTTGGATAAATTTGAAAACATAAAAACACTAAATAACCATATCCCTTTTTATCATGTGAATGACCCTGCTTTTGCTTCATATGGAAACATAATAGATAATTACAATTTCAATGAATTAGATCTATACATGGACCATACAGTAATTCCAAATGAAGGAAATATTTATGTCCCATCTGTTGCAGAAATGGAAGAGACACCAGTTAAAGAACAAATTCAGAGTCATTTCTATGGTCAACTACCGATCCAAATTGGTTATTGTAATGGTGTTAATTCAACGCTAAATGGTCTAGAATATCATAAGGGCAGTGAGATTAATTACGCTTTGACAGATATTGTCCTTTTACTAGGAAAATTGCAATCTATTAAACATAATCAATATGATTCAAGCGAAATTGAAGCCTTTTTTATTCCAAAAGGAACAGCAGTAGAACTGTACGGGACAACTCTTCATTTTGCACCATGTAAAATAAGTGATAAAGGTTTTAAAGTTGTTGTGATTTTACCTGATGGAACGAATCAGCCATTAAATAAAGAGATTGAAAAAAGAACTGAGGAAGATTCGTTATTATTTATGAAGAATAAATGGTTGTTGGCACACCCGGATCGAGAAGTATTGATTAATCGTGGTGCCTATCCAGGAATAAAGGGAGAAAACATTCAAATTTATTACTAAGACAAATGATGATAAAAAAATAAGGGAGTATATAAATTATGGAGATGTCAAATATCTGGTTCACGCTTTTATCGTGCATTTTCTTTATGGGCTTAGTAGGTTGGATCTCATATTTAAAAACGAAGGGTGATGTAAGCGATTCCACCGGTTACTTTTTGGCTGGCCGCGGCTTAACAGGTACCTTTATTGCCGGATCTTTATTGTTAACGAATTTATCGGCAGAACAGTTAATTGGTCTTAATGGGCAGGCGTATCGAGCGAACTTATCGAATATGGCATGGGAAGTAACAGCAGGATTTGCTGTTGTCATTATGGCACTCTATTTACTTCCAAAGTACTTAGGTGGTGCTTTTACAACGTTGCCTGGTTTTTTGAGTTCACGTTATGATGAAGGGGTTCGTCGTCTTTCTGTGTTATTGTTTATGCTTGGTTATATATTAGTAACAGTTCCTTCTGTTTTATATTCCGGTGCTTTAGCGATATTACAGCTTTTTGATGTACCAGCTATGTTTAATATTTCATATGAGGAATCCATTTGGTTAATCGTTTGGGTTGTTGGAATTATCGGAGCTGTTTATGCCATTTTCGGCGGGTTGAAAGCGGTTGCTGTGTCCGATACGATTAATGGGATTGGATTGTTAATTATCGGTGTTCTTGTTCCGGTTTTAGGTTTTATGACTCTTGGAGACGGAAGCTTTGCAGAAGGTGTGAAAACAGTTGTAAAGGCTAACCCGGAGAAACTAAATGCCATTGGTTCCAGTACGGATTCGGTACCATTTGGAACGATTTTTACTGGAATGATTTTAGCGAATCTATTCTATTGGGGTACAAACCAATATGTTATTCAGCGGACACTAGGTGCAGCTAGTTTAGCAGAGGGGCAAAAAGGTGTTCTTTACTCAGGGTTTTTTAAGTTGGCTATTCCGTTTTTTATGATGGTTCCAGGTTTAATTGCCTACCAACTTTATGGTGAAGGAATGAATCCGGTTGATTTAGCTTACCCGGCACTAGTAGCAGATGTATTACCATTGTATATGTCAGGATTCTTTTTAGCTGTCTTACTTGGAGCGGTTTTAAGCTCGTTCAACTCATTATTAAATTCAGCTGCTACCATGTTTGCTTTAGATATTTACAAACCATTAAAAGAACATGCAACAGATCAAGAATTAATTCGTGTTAGTAAGATTTTTGGAACGATTATTGCGTTAGTATCTTTTTTCATCTCTCCATTGCTTATGAATGCACCAGACGGATTATGGGATTTAATCCGCCGCTTTACAGGGTTTTTCAACATCCCAATTATCACAATTGTTCTAGTAGGCTTGCTTTCTAAGCGTATTCCGGCACTTGCTGCGAAGGTCGTGATTGTCTTTCACGTAATCACGTATTATATGCTTGTTTGGGGATTAGACCAATTATTTGGATTCCAGGTACCAATTAACTTTATCTATGTGTATGCGATTTTATTCTGCGTTGAAGTTGCGATAATGATGGTCATTGGAAAAATGAAGCCGATGAAAGTTCCATATATCTTTAAGTCAAATGCGCAAGTTAGTCTTGTTCCTTGGAAATATTCATTACTTGTTACCGTTGTGTTATTAACGTTAATCGTCATGACATATGTCGTGTTCTCACCTATAGGTCTGGCTTATGGTGATGAAATTGTTTCTCCAATGTTTTGGCCGGTCATGATATTGGTAACAGCTGTTGCCGTTGTTTTAGGTGTTTTTTCAGTGAAGAGTTGGATGAAAAAATACTCCAGCTATCTAACGAATCAACAACCAGAGAGTGAAAATAAAGATAAAAAACTTGCTTAATTAGAGATTGAGTCTGTCCAGGTTGTTAGACTCTCTTCTATGAGACCAGGTTGAAAGAAAGCGAGAGGATTGAACATGATCGACATTCATTCAAAAACAGGGATGGAATTAGAAGTACGTGAGGACGGTTTTGAACTAGTGTGGAATGGAGAAACATTAGTAAAGCATTCAGCCACGAAACCTTTTGTTTACGTAGGTTATGGGGAAGAAAAAATGGACATGTATCGCGGGAATTTCGATATCCATGATTATGTCATTGAGAGGACAGCTCTTCGATATGCCAAAACATGTGTAAATGAGGATGAAACAGTTTTCCTATCTCTTAGTAGATTTAAAGGGGAAGATCCGACAGTAACATTCTCGTTAAAAGTGGAAGATAGTCAAGCGGTATTAAGAGTTGTCGAAACCCAAGAAAGTGTTAATCGTTTTTGGATTCGTGTTGAAGCGGATCAACATGAAAAAGTGTATGGATGTGGTGAACAGCTGTCTCATTTTAATATGAGAGGAAAAAACTTTCCGCTTTGGACATCAGAACCAGGTGTTGGCAGAAACAAGAATACCTATGTTACATGGCAGGCTGATGTGAAGGACAAAGCTGGCGGAGATTATTACAATACCAATTTCCCGCAACCAACTTATGTTTCAAGCAATAAATATTATTGTCATGTGGAAACAACAGCATATGCTGATTTCGATTTTCGCCAAGCTGATTTTCATGAATTACAAGTATGGGAAGTACCAAAGGAAATTATATTTGAAGGAGCATCCACCTTTCTAAATTTAGTAGAAAAGATCACAGCACGCTTTGGACGTCAGCCAGAATTACCAGAATGGACCTATGATGGAATTTGGCTTGGAATTCAAGGTGGGACAGATGTTGTAGAGGCTAAGCTGGAGAAGGCGCTTGCTAAGGGAGTGAAGGTTGGAGGAGTTTGGTGTCAGGATTGGCAAGGAAAGCGGATCACCTCCTTCGGAAAACGATTAATGTGGAACTGGAAATGGAATCCGGAGGAATACCCAAATCTTGATAAGAAAATTCATGAGTGGAAAGAAAAAGGGATCCGATTCTTAGGCTATATTAATCCATATGTAGCCGTTGAGGGTGATCTTTATCAATATGCAAATGAGAAGAGATATTTGGCATTAAATCAACAAGGTGAAACATACCTTGTAGACTTTGGTGAGTTTTATTGCGGAGTTGTGGACTTTACACATCCTGAAGCCTTTGAGTGGTATAAAAGCGTCATTAAAGAAAATATGCTTGATTTCGGAATTGACGGCTGGATGGCTGACTTTGGCGAGTATTTACCAACAGATGTTGTGCTTCATAATGGTGTGGATGCCAAAATCATGCATAATGCTTGGCCTGCGCTATGGGCAAAAGTTAACTATGAGGCAGTTCAAGAAGCAAACAAATTAGGTGAAGCTGTGTACTTTATGCGCGCAGGCTATACAGGAGTGCAAAAATATTGCACACTTCTTTGGGGCGGCGATCAAAGTGTAGATTTCTCAATAGACGATGGCTTAGCTTCAGTCATACCAGCTGCATTGTCTTCCGGGATGATCGGCTGTGGCTTACATCATAGTGATATCGGTGGATACACCAGCTTACACGGCAATAAGCGTTCAAAGCAATTATTGATGCGATGGGCTGAGATGGGCGCCTTCACGCCAGTCATGAGAACACATGAAGGAAATCGTCCGGATGATTGCTTCCAATATGATGATGATGACGAGTCATTAGATCACTTAGCAAGAATGACACAAATTTATGTGGCCTTATCACCCTATACAAGATCACTTGTAAAGGAAAACGCAGAACGCGGGATTCCTGTACAACGCCCGTTATTTATGCACTATGAACAAGATGAAAAAGCCTACCATATTCAATATCAATATTTATATGGCAGGGACTTACTGGTTGCTCCAGTCCATCAGGAAAATCAAAAAGAGTGGAATGTCTATTTACCGGAAGATGAATGGGTTCACCTCTGGACCGGTCAGGAATATAAAGGCGGAGATGTGACAGTAGCTGCGCCAATCGGAAAACCACCTGTATTTTATCGTAAACACTCCGAGTGGAAAGAAACATTTCTGAAGATCGCTAATATGTAAGAGACGAGAAGGTTGTTGAAGCATTCAACAGCCTTTTTGGTACAGCATTCCTTCAAATTTTTGTAACACACACACTTAAAATTAAGGTAGGTATGTATGATATAATAGTCATGATGATTAGTGAATACCTATTCTAAGTGAAAATAGATGAAGTCTGAAAAGTAGCAGCGGAAAGGAATGGTAGCATTGGAAACCAAAGTTGATCCCAATAAAAATATCGCTCTATACCTTCAAGTAAAGGATATTTTAATTAAGCGCATTCAAGAAAAAATATGGGCACCGAATTCATTGATTCCAACAGAACAAGAGTTAATGGAAGAATTTAATGTGAGCCGAACAACATTACGTCAGGCGATTACCATACTTGTACAGGAAGGCTTATTAGAAAAAAAGCAGGGGAAAGGAACGATTGTAAAATCACAGCAACTAACCGGAAATGGACGATTAAAGGGTTTTGCTGAAGAAGCAATTGAGAAAGGCTTAACTCCAAAATCTAAATTACTCCGAATCGAAATGAAAAAGGATTTGTATCATGAAAAATCAATGTTAGATATCCCTGAAAATGAGGAGGTTTTAGTCATTGAACGGATACGTTTTGCTGATTCCGAACCAATTGCTATAGAGCGGACATGCTGGCCTTCACATATTGGGAAGCTATTTGAAAATCAAGATTTAGATCGTGCGAAATTCTATGAAATCTTAGAGGAAAATGGAATTATTTTAAAACGAGCCAAGGAAAAGATCTCAGCAATTAATGCCACATTATATGAAGCGGATTTATTAGGGATTCGGGGCGGTGAAGCACTGCTGGAAACAGAGAAAATCAGCTATGGTCTCGATGATCGGGCCATTGAATTTTCTAAAGTAAAATTTCGCAGTGATAAATACCATTATAATATTGAACTTACTAGATAAAAAGGCAGACAGTGAGCAAATCATTGTCTGCTTTTTAACGTAGAAAAATGAAATAAAAAAGAAAAAACACTTGAAATATTGTAGACGTTTACATATCATAGAATTAAAGGTACCTACTTTTTGTTGAAAGGTAACTATGAATAAAGAATTGAAAGATCTTATGAAAAATAAAGAATTGTAGTTTTAAAGATAGTGATCTATTTATATTTGTAATGATAAATTAATGTTGTGAAGCTTGAAAAAGAAAAGGAGAATAGTTGATGTCATATGCAGTTGTTTTATACCTTCCGATAGGGAGAAAGACATTCGATTTAGAAGCGGGAGAAACGTATCGCAAGCAAAGTATGAACTGGTTGGAGGAAAGCGGCCACACAATTGTGGCGCCAAATGAAATTCTAACCTCAGTAGAAGAGCTAGAACAATTTTTGCAAACAAACGCTTCCTCTGAAATTGATACGATCCTTTATCAAAGTGTTACATTTGCAGATGGAGAATTCATGGTAAAAACGCTTGAGTATTTTAGGGAGCCTGTGATTGTCTGGTCTGTTCGTGAACCAAGTGTAGGTGGACGGTTGCGATTAAATTCGTTAACAGGCGGCAATAGCACAAGCAATGTTCTACGAAACCACCGCCATCCATTTACATTTACTTTTGGAAATCCGGATGAGGAAAAATTACAAACAGAATTGAATCAAAAATTTGATGTGATGCGTGTGTTGAAATCATTGAATCAATTAAAAATGGGTGTTGTTGGCGATTACCCACCAGGATTCTTTTTCTCAGATGCAAACGAAGATGAGTTAAAAGAAGCCCTGGGTGTAACGCTTCATAAAATGGATTTGCATGAAGCCTTTCATAAATGTGTGGAGCTTCCTGAGGAAGAATGGATTGGGGAAATCGACCGTGCAGAACAACAGGTTATCGGCTTAAACCGTGAGGATGAGACTGTTAAAAAGTTCGCTCAGTTCTCAACTTACGTAAAAAAACAAATCGTGGAAGAAAACATTAAGTCAATTGCGATGAGATGTTGGCCAGACTTTTTCAATGAATTAGGTGCAGCACCGTGTTCTGTTTTATCACAGTTTACGGAAGATGGAATGGTTTCTTCATGTGAGTCTGATATTCATGGATCGATCTCTATGTATATTTTACAAGAATTAACGAGAGGGGGAGCACCATACTTAGGTGACTTAGTCCATGTAAACGAGGAGAAAAATTCTGTTGTGTTTTGGCATTGCGGGGCTGGTGCTTATTCACTTGCACACCCATCTACAGGTGCAACAGCCGGCGTACATCCAAATCGAAAAATAGGATTGGCGATGGACTTTGGATTAAAAGCCGGAGAAGTGACGATTTTCCGTGTCAGCCATACACCTGATGGATACAGGCTGCTCGTCATGAAAGGGGAGGCACTCGATGTTGAACAACCTTTTACTGGCACTTCTGTTGAAGTAGCTTTAGCAACAGATGTTACGAATACCCTTTATGATCTTATGAACTCAGGGTATGAACCGCATTTTGCGTTAGTATATGGCGATGTAACAAAACAACTAATTGAGCTTGGTCGTTTGCTTCAATTAAACACAGATGTATTTATCTAAAACTTCCCTTATATCTTTACTACATGAAGGGAGTTTTTCCGGTGGAAGGTAGAAGCAAACCTGTGAAAAGCATTTCATTGTATATCCGGGTGAAAGACACGATTATTAAACAGATTCAAGAAAAGAAATGGAAACCAAATGCCATGATCCCCACGGAAAATGAGCTGATGAAAGAGTTTGATGTCAGCCGAACAACGATACGGCAGGCAATTTCCATTCTCGTACAAGAGGGCATCTTAGAAAGACAGCAGGGAAAAGGAACCATTGTAAAACCGCAATTATTTGTCGGAAGCTTATCAAAGCTAAAAGGTTTTGCAGAGGAAGCAAGAGAAAAGGGAATGGTACCAAGCTCAAAATTACTGGTAGTAACAATGAGTAGAGATTTCCCTTATGAAAAATCGGTCCTTCAGGTACCAATGGATGAGGAGATCTTAGTCATTGAACGCCTGCGTTTTGCCAACCAGGCACCGATAGCGATTGAGCGCTCTTTTTGGCCCAAGAAAATCGGAGAATTATTAATATGCCAGGATTTAAACGACTCAACCTTTTATGAAATATTAGAGGAAAACAATATTTTCTTAAAACATGCAAAGGAAAAAATTACAGCAGTAAATGCAACATTATTTGAGGCTGACTTACTTGGGATACGGGGAGGTCAGGCTATGCTGAGGATGGAAAGACTCAGCTTCGGCAATGAAGATCAACCAATCGAATTTACCACAACAAAGTTCAGCAGTGAAACATACACATATCATATTGATCTTATGAGATAGAAGAAGGAGTGGGAATCGTGACAACAATCACAACAGAACAATACGGATTATATATTAATGGACAATGGGAAAAAACAATGGACGTTATGGATGTGTTAAATAAATATAATCAAGAGGTAACAGCAACTATTTCTATAGCTGAAAAAGAACATGTTGATGCAGCTGTACAAGGTGCAAAGGAAGCACTAAAGACACCATTTTCCCCATACGAACGCTATGAAGTGCTAATGAAAGCCGCGGAACTATTAGTCGAACGTCGTGACCAATTTGCTCAAGTGCTTGCATTAGAAGTAGGGAAACCAATTCGTGAATCTCGAGGGGAAATCGAGCGTGCCGCCCAAACGTTAGTGATTTCAGCTGAAGAAGCGAAACGCATCCATGGGGAAGGTGTTCCGGTAGAAGCCGCACCAGGCTCTGAAAATAGAATGGCTTTTACCGTACGTGTTCCAGTAGGTGTGATTGCAGCGATTACCCCATTTAATGTACCGGTCAATTTAGTTTGTCATAAAATCGGTCCAGCCATTGCTGCCGGAAATAGTGTTGTCTTAAAGCCGGCTGAGGTAACACCAATTTGTGCACTGATGTTAGCAGAATTAATGGAAGAAGCGGGCTTGCCAAAAGGTCGTTTGCAGCTGTTAACAGGAGACGGTGCGAAAATCGGTGACTGGTTACTGGAAAATAAAGATGTTAATATGTTTACCTTTACAGGAAGTCCACGTGTCGGTGAATATATTCGCTCAAAGGCTGGGCTGCGTAAAGTCGCATTAGAATTAGGAAACAATTCAGCAACAGTTGTTCACCATGATGCAAATGTTGAGCAAGCAGCATCACTCATTGCGCAAAAAAGCTTTAACAATGCCGGGCAGGTTTGTATCTCTGTTCAACGGGTTTATGTTCATGAAGACGCTTTTGAAAACTTTTTACAAGTTCTAAAGGAAAAAACAGAAACACTAGTTGTTGGCGATCCATTGGATGAAGGAACAGACATTGGACCGATGATCCGACTTCGTGAAGCTGAACGTGTAGAAAGCTGGGTAAACGAAGCAGTTGATCAGGGAGCTGTGATTGCATTAGGTGGTAAACGAGATGGAGCGCTTTATGAGCCTACTATTCTAACAAATGTTAATGATGACATGAAAGTATGTCGACAGGAAGTATTTGGTCCAGTGGTTTCTATAGCAACATATAAAGACATAGATGAAGTGATTGCGAAAGTAAATGATTCAGATTATGGCTTACAAGCAGGTCTTTTCACAAATGATTTACAGTTTGCAATGAAGGCAGCACGGGAAATTGAGGTAGGCGGTCTTATCATTAATGATGCTTCGGCTTATCGTGTAGACCACATGCCATACGGTGGAGTGAAAAACAGTGGAAATGGTAAAGAAGGTCCAAAATATGCCATTGAAGAAATGACAGAGGAACGAATTATTGTATTAAACTTATAAGTTACCAGAAATAACGAAATTAGGAATGAAGGTGAATGAGTGGATTTCTTCCTTATCCTTATTCCGATCTTTAGTATTTTTGCACTCGGTTATATAGGACAGAAAAAAATTGGATTTGAAACAAAAACGATATCGACGATGGCTCTTTATTTAATGTCACCGGTTTTAGTTTTTCGAACCTTTTATACAACAACCTTTACGATCACCTATGTATATATGGCTTTGTATACATTTGCTCTTTGTTTTTCATTAATTGCCGTCGTGTATTTGATTGCTTATATACGAAAGTATTCGGTTAAAGAAACATGTGGAATGATCTTAGCCTCATCATTTATGAATAATGGCAATTACGGGACACCTGTTGTTCTGCTACTATTTGGGGCAGCTGGTCTCGATTATGCCATTATTTTGATGGTCATTCAACAGCTTGTGATGTGTACGGTTGGTGTATATTACGCAGCAAAAGGAAGTGAAGAAGGAGACGGAGTTCGTGCAGCTATTCGTGCTGTGAAACGAATGCCAATAGTTTATGGGGCAATCTTAGGCTTTCTCCTTCAAACCTTTCATATTGATCTAGTAAAATCTATGACACAGGCGATTGACATGGTGGCAGATGCTGCTATTCCAACAGTTATGATTGTATTAGGTATGCAACTTGCCAAAATTTCTCTTAAAAACTTTGAAAAAGGGAAGGTGTCTCTTTCCCTTGTAACCAAACTGGCTGTCTCACCTTGTATTGCCTATTTAATTACATTGTTCTTGCCAGTTGATGAAATGATCAAGCAAATTATGATCATCATGGCAGCAATGCCAACAGCCGCAAACACAACAATGTACGCTCTGCAATTCAACACAGAACCAGAATTCGTATCAAGCGCAACACTCGTTAGTACAACACTAAGCTTGGCAACATTACCAGTAACGTTTTTCATTGTTTTATAAGTTTTGCGGGTCGGGTTCCTGGGTCAGGGGGACAGGTTCCTTGTCCCGGTTTCAGGATAATATGTCACGATAAGAGAAAAAAGGAGCGGAAATTCTCATACCATTTCCGTTCCTTTTTTCTTTGAAAAAATCACTTACTCCCAGGCCTTTCAATGGTTAATTGTCTAAGGAAAGCTACTAAGTTGGAGCGGATTTAAGTGTGGATCGCTACTGCCCGTTAAGAGTGGGATAAAATTCTTACTGAAGTGATTTAATTTCATGATAAATAGATGTCTTCAACAAGCAGGCAAGTTGATCTAGTGGCACATCTTTTTGAATGTGGCTATATATTGGAATAAGGAAGGAATTTAGATTAGGCTTCTTGAAGTTTTAAGTATGCTAGAACATGTAAAATAGGAAATTGAAAATTTCAACTTAAACCCAAATTATTGTCAGTGAACGATCCTGAAAGTTTAATCATTAATTCTTATAGTGAGGTGGTGGCAATTTGAAGGTAGATGCCGTTTTTGAAGGTGGCGGGGCTAGGGGAATGGCTTTTATTGGAGCGATTCAAGCAATGGAAGAGGAAAAAGTAGAATGGGAACGATTGGCTGGAACATCAGCAGGAGCATTAATTGCTTCTCTTTTGGCGAGCGGTTACACAAGCTATGAAATTAGAGATCGTCTAAGTGTACTCGATTTTTCAAAGCTCCGCGGTAAGACAACTTTGCATCGAATTCCCGTATTCGGCATTCTTTTAGAATTTATGATTCATCTTGGACTTTATAAAAACGATTATTTGGAATCGTGGGTGGATTCACTTCTTCTAGAAAAAGGCATTAAGACATTTGCGGACCTGCCAGATGGGAAGTTGAAGATTATTGCTTCTGATATTTCGAATGGGCAAATGCTTATTTTGCCAGATGATTTGGATCGCTACAGGATGACTCCTGCTGATTTAAATATTTCAACTGCGGTTATGATGAGTGCATCTTTGCCATTTTTCTATCGTCCGGTTATATGGAAAACAAAAGATCGTAAAAAATCTTACATTTTAGATGGCGGTTTACTAAGTAACTTTCCAATATGGTTATTTGATACTAAGAATCCTCGGTTTCCAACATTCGGCTTCCGTTTTGTAAAAGATGAAGTGAACATAGATCCAGTTATACCTACGCCAATCCACCTTATTAAAAATATTTATAAAACGATGCTTCAAGCCCATGATTTGCGACATTTAAACGAAGAAACGCTTGAACGCACGATTCAAATTCCGACTAGAGACATCAACACAACTGATTATGAACTTACTGAGGATGAAATCGATTTTCTCTATAAATCAGGCTATACTTCAACAAAAGAATTTTTATCTAAGTGGGATTTTGAACAATATAAGGTCAATAGAATGCAAAGAAAAAATAGATAAAGAAAAAACGCGATTCTATAGAAGAATGCGTTTTTTTGAATGCAGCTATGCCAAAAATGTATAACAAATGATTCTATTTACAAAAAATATGTTTCCCAATTTTTTTATTTGTGGTCTGCCCCATATCCAGCTGCTTGTTGCTGTATCAGGATTAAAATAATAATTCGCATTTTCAGTCGGATCCCAGCCATTAATAGCATCAAGAACAGCTTTTTTTGACGTTTCATTAGGAGTCAGCCAAATTTGTCCGTCAGCTACCGCAGTAAAAGCCAATGGTTCAAAGATAACACCTGATACTGTATTGGGGAATGTTGGGCTCTTCACTCGGTTTAAAATAACAGCTGCGACTGCAACTTGTCCAATATAAGGTTCACCACGTGCTTCTCCATGCACAGCATTAGCCATGAGTTGAATATCATTTTGAGAAAAACCAGCTGGAACATTAATAGCTGTTTGTTTTTGAGCTTGATCAGCTCCCTTAGTGTACTCATATTTTGTTACACTAACAAGCTTTTGCCTCGTTTTTAAACCTGCTAACCCATCGACAGGGAGTCCGAATTCAGATTGGAAATTCCGAAGCGCCCAATATGTTCCCCAGCCAATAACACCATCAATTTCCCCTTTGTAAAAGCCAATATACTTTAGACGAGATTGCAACTCAATGACATCATCCCCAGCTGATCCTCGTTGAATAACTTGATTTGAAAAGGCTTCAGTGTTGTTTTCCTGGAGTGTTATAATCGTTCCACTTAAAAGAATGACTAAAAGAATAAATATATATTTCTTCTTTTTTATATTTCTCATCATTTTCCTCCTGATCCATAACATACTGTTATTTTTTGTTACGAGTAAACTTTTATTCAATCAATGGATTAAGTAGCTACAATAAAATGAAAAGTGAGTACTCTCATACCTTGAGAATTCCCTGCAATGAATATCTACAACTGTTTTAAAAAAATGTCCAAACATCTGAAGTTTTAAAAGGAAACGCTATTTTCTCTTCAAAGAAAAACAAGTTTCATGAGCTATCAGTTAAACAAAACTGAGTTTTACTCATTTTTCCAATTGTGATTCATCATTTACAATACGGTTGTACATGAAAGGAAAGGAGGTTTGAGGTGATTAATCAAATAATCTTAGTCGGTCGTCTGACAAAGGATCCGGAAATTCGGTATACCGCGGATGGTGCCCCGGTCGCCAATATTACTCTCGCGGTAAGCCGGAACTTTAAAAATGCAGCTGGAGAAATTGAAACAGATTTCGTCAATTGCACGGTTTGGCGACGAACAGCTGAGAACACGGCAAATTATTGCCGAAAGGGCTCAGTCGTAGGTGTGACAGGCCGCATCCAAACGCGCAGCTATGAAAATGCTGAACGCAACCGCGTGTACGTAACAGAAGTAGTGGCAGATTCAGTCCGCTTTATGAGCGGTAAGCCGCGTGAATTAGTTGAGCAGGAAAGTTAATTATGTCTCCGACTTCTCTTCATGAGAGAAAATCAATGGTATCCCCTTATGTCCTCAAAATGGAAGGCTGATCACGAGTGGAAAGTTGTGATCAGCCGATTTTTTCTGACTAAGGTGGTATAATAGGTAAAAAAGGAGGTGAATAAAGTGGATAAAGTATTGCAATTTATGGTCAGTATCGAAAAAAAATTAGACCATATATCTAAAGATGTTCATGATGTAAAGGATAGAGTTGTTCGTTTAGAAGGAAGAATGGCACATCTAGAAACAAAAGTAGACAACATGACCACAGAATTCAGAAGTCATTTTGTGAAAATTGAAACAGAGCTTGAACAACATCGTGGTGCTTTTAAAGTGTACGAAATGAATGTCAATGATTTAAAATCAGGTGTGTATCATTTGAGCTCACAAATGGGAATTCATGATACAAGAATCAAGGTTATGGAAGAGAGACTCAAGATTTAAGCGACAAAAAAACGACAGCCGAAACTGTCGCTCTTACTTAGAAACCTTCTTCTCGATTAACTTCACTAACTTCTCCCACTGAGGGGCTTTTTTTTCTGCTGTTTTCTTACTCTTTTGTTTTGTTGCCACAACACGAACTCCCTTCCTAACTCATTGATAAGGTAAAGAGCTCTTCAAGCTCGTCTGATGAAAGCTCTGTGATCCAGTTTTCACTTTGGATGATTTCGTCGTTTAACGATTGCTTTTTCTCGAGCATATCATCGATTTTTTCTTCAATCGTTCCGGTTGTGACGAGCTTATGAACATGGACAAATCGATCCTGGCCGATCCGGTACGCTCTGTCTGTTGCTTGATTTTCTACAGCTGGATTCCACCAGCGGTCATAGTGGATAACATGATTTGCCGCTGTTAAGTTTAATCCGGTTCCACCAGCTTTTAAAGATAAAATCAAGAATGGAAACTCCTTACGCTGGAAGGACTCAACCATGCGGTCACGCTCTGCTTTCATCACGCTTCCGTTTAAGAAAAGAACCTTTTCACCAAATTCCTTCTCAAGCAGCTTCTTCATCATTTCACCCATGCCGATGTATTGAGTGAAAATCAAACAGCTTTCCTGCTGCTCACGGATGGAAGTTGTTAATTCCAATAATTTTTCTATTTTATGTGAACGAGACACCAATTCTTTCGGTTGCTGTTCCTTCAAATAAAGAGCAGGATGATTACAAATTTGCTTTAGCTTTCCTAGCATCTTCAGGATCAATGCCTTACGCTGCATGCCGGCCAAAGAATTCACCTGTTCAAACGTATCTTTGACAAGCTGTTCATATAAGGATGCCTGTTCAATAGATAACGGAATATACTCCTTCTGCTCCTGCTTTTCAGGAAGATTAAGGGCAACCTGTTCATCTCGTTTTGTTCTTCTCAATAAAAACGGCTTAATGTAGCGTTGAAGCTGTTCGATTTGCTCCATATTCCGATCCTTTTCAATCGGCAACACATAGCGCTTATGAAAGCTGTGCAAGCTTCCTAAATAACCATGATTGAGAAAATCATAAATCGACCAAAGCTCTGTTAAGCGATTTTCCATCGGTGTACCTGTTAAGGCTATGTGATGTTGTCCGCGCAGCTTACGAATCGCTTTCGATTGCTTTGTATGGGCGTTTTTAATATTTTGCGCCTCATCAAGGCAAATCGTGCTCCACTGAATCGAGGAAATTTCCTCATAGTCCGCATGTGACAAGCCGTAGGAGGTGATGACAACATCATAATTCTCAATGGACACCGCAAATTTCTCTTCCTTCGGTCGATTCGGACCATAGTGAAGCTTCACACGAAGATGTGGCGCGAACTTCTCAAATTCCTTCTGCCAGTTTCCAAGAACAGATGTTGGAGCCACAATCAGTGCAGGCTGCTCAGGCTTTTCTACTTCTTTTACATAAGAAAAATATGCAATCATTTGAATCGTTTTACCTAACCCCATATCATCGGCCAGGCAGGCGCCGAATGATACACTTCGTAAAAACAACAGCCAGTCAACACCGTTCTGCTGATAAGGACGAAGGGTGCCCAGAAAATCAGCCGGTACCTCGTGTGTCGGCAGCTCATTTGTATCAGTGAGCTTACGAAGCATCCCTTTCATTTGCTGATTCAGCTCGATTTGAATATTTGCAAACGCACGTGTATCCATGATCTCATCAGTATCTTCATCAAGATCCCTAGCATTCAGTTCCTGATGGAGAATGTCAGATAAATGCAGGCCTTCTTTATCCGCCCGCTTCAAAATGGCCTGAACTTGCTTAATGAAAGCAGGATCAAGCTTAATCCACTGACCTTTAAAATTCACTAAGCGACGCTGCTCGGAAACAAGCTTAAGAAATTCTTCTTCACTCATTTCCACTCCGTTTGTCGCAAAACGCCAGTTGAAATCGATCAATGAATTCATGCCAACAAATGACTGACCACGTGGAGTGGAAGAAACCTTAGCCTTCAACATAAGCTGTGAATCCTTGACAACCTGCCACCATGATGGAAGCAAAATCTCCACGCCCATATTAATCAATGTTTCACTCGCATCTGTTAAAAACAACCAAGCTTCATCCTCGGTCACATATGTTGTACCCGTTTCAAAGCTTAACCACGGCACAATCTCGGCAAAGCGCTCCTGCTCACGTTCAATCTTTTCCAGATGTGGATGCCACTTTTTAGGCAGATCACTTTTCCCTTGATAGTGTACCAGTTCATCAAGATTTGCCTTGCTTCGTAACATAATTTCCATCTGCCACTCGTCTGTGTCAGTTTCCGGCTCATTCAGGCGCAGTCCAACGGTGAATGGAGTTTCATCTTTATGCCAACCGATCTTTTCGAGAAAATCCGTTTCGTCGATAAAATGACCTTGAAATGTCGTGAGTACCGGGTATGACGCAAGGATGTCCTCCCAAGCCTCATGCAAAAGACGATCATGTGCAATCATGTCCGTGATCGCATGAGAAAACCAGTCAAGAGCAAATCCCTCCAGCTCATTACCGGTATCCTTAAATCTCAGCACACCATTTTTCCAGCCTTCAAAATCAGGCAGGTACTCACCGTTTGAAATGAGCTCATAAATGTCATGGGCAATATCGGCCAACCTCTGCGCATCATCTGAAAGCTCAATGTTCGCAAGCGAATTATACGTTTCTTTTCCAAGGAGTTCGACCATCATCCAAGGTGACAGCTGAACAGCAGGAATGCCGATGTAACTAATATCCTCGAGCTTTGTGCCAAAGAAGGACGACTCATGCCAGGTAAAAAGATACCTGGCAAATTCATCAATCTCCAAATGATGATCACCGTGTGCAGATGTGCAATACACATAAAAATCATTGTTTTCAATTTGCTCTGCATGCAACACAATTTCAATGGTATTAATCATGAATGAGCTTTCCTTTCTTTAACTCTTCTTTAAAAGCACGTAATCGTCTATGCTCATCAGCCAGCTGCAAAATATAATTTTCCCAAACCTCTTCACGCTTCAACTTCTTGTACTGAGCTTTAATTCTCTTCAAATAGCGTACAGCCATTTTGTAATTTTCACGTGTTTTCATCCGAATTTCATGTTGAACAGACTGAACATAAAGAGGCAGCAGCACACCTGGTTCGCTTTTTTCAATTTCCCTTAAGACATATGTATCCATCTCATCAAGGGAGAACCCTAACAGTGTTTGCAGCTCAATCCAAGTTTTGTACTGCTCTTTATCTAAAAGTAAATCATGATACTCGGCATAACTTAACGGCAGCATCATTTTACATGCGCGCTCATACAGCACATCATCATTGGTTGCGCGTGCGTACTGTGAGATAAATCTCAATAAATAGCGGATCGTTTGCCGCTTTTCATCAAATGGTAAAGGACTATTAATATATTCGTTCGTACCATTTAATAAATAAGAAATCCAACTCGACAGTCGCTTCCAATTTTTCTTTTTAAAAATATCCTCTACCCAAGGAAAGATAAATGGGAGGGCAGATGGTGTAAGCTTTGTGCGCATGACCTCAAAAATTTCCTCATCACGTGATTGAAGAAAGTTCATATGCATAAGCGCCATTTCGAACTCAATCGCAAAGGAGGGATCTTGTTTCTGCTCTTCCTCAAGATGCTCCTCCAGCCATTCGCGCTCGATTGAAATGAATTTATCACGTCGAAGCAGCTCAATCCATAATAGCTTGTAGAGATTTGTTCGCTCATATTGATACTCTTTACTCGTAAACAACAGCTCACGGAAACGTTCCACACTATCAACTAAATAAGGATCAAGAGCAAACGGCAAAGCATAACGCTTCATCTCAGAAATGGCCACCTCAACATTATCGATAAGCTGATCAAGATAAGGATAAATAATATGTTGTAACATATAGTCGGTTGGCTTCGTCTCATTAATGAGCTGCAAAATTTTCAAAAACACCGTAACAGATGCCTGAACAATAAAAAATTGCTTCATCTCCGGGGACTTAGGCGCCTTCTTTTTTAAAGCAGAATAATAATGATGAAAAAGACTTTGAAACAGCTGATTAGGAGAAGTTACCTGCTCATACCAGCGCTCAAATTCCCGATCAAAAAAAGCAATCCAGCTGCCAAGAGTATCTTCATAATCTTTTTCAGGCTTTAAAAGCGAACTCGCCTTCTTTACATGCTTTAACACATCGTCAATCGGCTTTTCTTCCTTCCATAGGTCAACAAACGTGCCGACTCGGTCAACACTTGCATATACATAGAGAAACGTTGCAAGCTGATGTCGACAAATTGAATCTGAAGGACAAGTGCACGTACTCATCGAAAAATCATCTAAATCAAGCTCAACCTGAACACTTGTGACATCCTGTACTTTGGCAGACACAGAATGACTTGTTGTGCTCACATTATAAATACTGCCTTGACGATACAAAATGAGTCCCTTTTTCACAACATTTCGATTCTCTTCTTCCTGATGTGAAAGCAACTGTTTAATCTGTTCAGCGGCACCAAGTACAAGTTCTTTACTAAGTTCCCGACCAAGCATAATGAATGGACTCCTTTCAAAAAAAGCAAAGCGCTTTTGCTATATATAAAGTAAGAATAAATCGAATCATGAAATAAACCCTAATTCATCTATTATACCTCATTTCAAATGGTACAAAAAGGTTTAGGAAGAGATTCAACCGGGGACATAAAAAGGGAGATGGTTCCGAAGGATGTTAATGTGAATAAAAAGTGACGAATTTTTTAGAAATTAGGGTTTAATTGTCAGCTTTTGTATAAAAAAACTTGTCTATATGCAAGCTTCCAATTATAATATTCCCATATTGTCTGAAATTGTAAAATAAAGAAAGGAAACTTTTGAAATATGAAAGATAATCAGCTGAAACAAGAAGAGCTGTTACAAATTCTCCTAAGTGCCTATGATAAAGGCGAAGCAAGAACAGACATCACAACAAATGAAATGATTCAAGACATAATTTCTCAAATAAAGAAAGTATACGCATCCTAATAAAAAAGATACGAGCGCCATTGGTGCTCGTATCTTTTGTGTGAATATTAATTTTCCATATCACTTAATTTTTCAAACGTCGTAAGCGTCTCTCCAGTGAGTCCACCAGATCTCCAAAAAGAAAAGTCAGTATACTCACCATTCTCCAGTAAATACTCACTCCATAGTGTCAAAGTAGTTGAATCAGCATACCAAACTTCAACATTTTCGCCTGATTCTATATATTCAAAGAACATCACTCCACTCTTCTCATCGCGAGATTGCTGTGGGTTATATTGGTCTATTAAGTCCTGTATTTGTTGATTTGTTAAACTTTTAACAATACCTTCTTGCCAACTAAATCCACCAGTTGATAGGGCTATTCCAATATTCTCTGAGTGATTAGGGAATTTTTCAATCAGACGATCTAAAAATTCATAATCCGCTTTTGGTCCGGGCCCACTATGATATCCATACAAATTGTAAGCCATCACAACGTAATTTAGACTTTCAGGTAAAGGGTAATGATCAACAGGGAAACTTGGTTCTATTAAAATACGTAATGATAGGCTTGCCTCCTCCAATGCTTTGTCCAAGTCCTTAGCAAAAAGCAAGAACTCATCAGTCAAGTCAATGGGGATTTTTTCATAATCAATTTCAATCCCATCAATTGGATAATCCTTCACATACGTTAAAATCTGCCCAATATGTTCTCGACGAGTTGTTGCTGTTGAAAGCAAATTTTTCAGTAATTCTGGATTTTTATGAACAACCGTACCATCGTTCATAAATTGGTCATTAATAATCGTCAGATAGATTTCTTTTTCTTTAAAATCCTTTTCTTGAAGAACTTGATCAATTAATTTAATCGAATCTTCTGTTTGGTGTAACTCACCAGACTCTGTAAAATATGTTGTGAATAAAAGGATATTATCGATATGTTCGATTGACTCAGAAGTTTCTTCTATACTTTTTTCGTATGCCCAATCGACAAGCCATAGCGATTTGTGGATGTCTCGCACAACCTCAACCGGTTCTACTTTCACATACTCCGTTTCTTCGTTTGTAGATGAACAAGAAGTCAGGAGGAGTATAGAAACGAGTAAAGGAATACTCTGGATTACTTGAACGTTCATTAAATGTCACCCTATTAAAAAGATTCTATAAAAAAGTCAATTATGTCTGAGCTAGTCTGAGAAACAGATCGGAGGAACGATTCACTTTTTGATTCATCTACCGTGTATAATGTCTTATCCTGTGACTGAATGATCACATTTTCGATAATAGAATCGTAAATGGAATCAGTATCTTGCTCATGAGAGTTTTGTTTTGAAATCATGGAGCCTCCAAGCAGTAACTGATAAGAAGATGATGAAAAAGGCATTTCTACCTCTGCAATCCTTTTATTATCAACCTTGATCTTCAATTTATTATCAGCTAGAGAAAGAACGATATGACGATCATTTTTTAATGTGCTTGGATATTCATCCTCATCAATTCGTGATCCTTGTTGTGTTGTCATAAAGTCATACTGTGTCGCCTTGTTAAAAGCATAATCTTGCCCGCTCCAATTTATTTCATCTAGTTTCTGCTTAAACAAAAGCTCTGATTCATCTTTTTGATCTGCTACATTGTAGACATTGAGTACATTTTTCTCTATTATCATTTTAAGCTGATTTTGATCATCCCCGCTTTGGATAGTGAATGACTGTGCTCCCATGACATTCCCTTTTAAATCAAAGCTGGCAGTAAATTTAGATGGTAGGTTCTCGGTTAATGTTGCAATCACTTCTTTACCAGGTTCGGTTGTTAAAACGATTTTATGCTGATCAAACTCACCAACACCATGACTGATTTTCCATTTATCAGCAATTTTTTTATCGCCATTTTCAAAGTCTATCGTCCATTTCGAATCATGTTGGATTTTCATTAACAGGTGATTCACCGGCCAGTGTGGCGCCACCTGCAATCTATTTAAATTGTAGATATCCTGTTTTGAATCATTGTATGCATAAACATCACGATTAAAATGAAGAGAAAAATATTCTTTAATCATCTTGTTGTTCGCTGCCTCTACAGCTGGGTGCATATTATTGTATAAAGAGTTGGCATGCATAATTGCATATGCTTTTGGCATACTCGAAAAACGATCTTCATAAATGGTATGCATGAATTGATAATCTTTTGTAATTCGCTCTTCCATCTCTGTGCGAGTTTCCTTTGGAATCATGTATTCATCACGTAAATAGTCCATTAAATAGTGATTATAATATTCAATTGAAGTTTTATCAGGAACATTATTTTCCTCTATCTCGCCTAAATATTCTCCATCTCCGTTGAAAATATTGATATAAGTAAGCCTATAGCCGTTTGATCCTAGTTCCCAAAAACCACTTTCTATCATTTCTTGTAAATGATGTGGTTTTAGAAACTTTGTATCTTTTGTGTCCATTTTATCAGCATAAGTAAACATCGTTGCTTTATAATTTAGCGTCTCCAATGCCTTTTGTGAAAAGATGCTTGAATCATTTCTTCCATCTTCGAATGATAGAAATAAAGCTTTTTCAGGTAATGGTGTTCCTTGTTGGTAAAAATCAATGATTTGTTTCTGAGAAATGGTTTCAAACCCTTGTTTTTTTAGGACAGATAATTGCTTCTCTAATTCTTCCTTCGAGATATATTTTGCTGAGCCGCTGCGATCAACGCCAAAATAGGACAGGGCAATAAATCCATCGGAATTAACCATTTCCTTGGCAGAAAGGGGTTTATATTCATCTGTAATAAACACGGCTCTTATAATAATACCTACCAATAATACAAGGACTGCTAGTTGAAAAATCACTTTTACATACTTTTTTCTATTTTTTAGCTTGTAGTTAAATATACTTTGATTAGATGACAATTAGCCCCCCTCCTTTAACTTGCCTTTTTTCTTTCGTACACGGTTTTGTTTTTTCTCTTTTTCTAATACGTCTTGAGGTGTTTCACGCGTCCCCCAAGTCGATTTCCAGAACGTAAACCATGCAACAGGCATTTGCCACAATAGAATAAACTCGTAAAATAACACAAAAATAACACCAAAAAACCATAATTTGCTTTTACGGAATAGCAAATGAGCAAAACTCATCATAAAGGCCATTAATAATAGTCCTACGATAAACGTTGTTGGAAAGATGCCATGTACTAAAGGGACGTAAAGCAGGTTATAGATCACAACAATTGGAGCTGCAATTGGTACAACAAGGCCTATAAGAAAAAATACCATCATAAACGGTTCTTTTTTTACTATAAATGTCAGAGCACGCAATGATTCTCTTAGCCATGAACGTTTCCAACGCATTTGTTGTTTTAAAAATACGTTAAAATCTGATGGGACAATAGTGGAACAAACGGCTTGATCTTGATAACCAGTTCGATGAGTTTTAAGAATATAGTTCGTCATACTTCGATCATCGCCAAATGTTGCTGGATGTCCTAAGAATCGTTGTTTTAACCAAGCATCCGCATTTTCTAGTACTAGGCTTTTTCGATAACATGAAAGTGGACCGGATAAACAAGTCACACAATCAAATGTTGATTCAGCAGCCTTCATAATACGAAAGGCAATATAATATCGTACAGTCTGCAACTTTGTTAACATGTTTGTAAATTTGTTCTCCACTTCCGTTCGTCCTGCTACACCGCCCATTTTCGGATCTTGGAATGGTTGAACGATATTTAGAATCGCGTTTGGTTCAAGAAAACTATCAGAATCGACAAACACAACCAAATCATGCTTGGCTTTATTCACGCCAACAACCAACGCCTCACGCTTACCCGCGTTCTGAGGTAATATATGAAAGGAAATCCGCTCTTTTGTCATAAAGCGTTCACCTTCAGAGTTGATTTTTTCCATGATTTCTCTTACTTTCGATGCGGTATGATCTGTTGAACAGTCGTCAACAACAATGACCTCTAGTTTATCTACCGGGTAAGTTTGATCGATGCAACTTAGAATAGTACGCTGGATCCACTCTTCTTCATTAAAAACAGGAATGATAATCGATACACCTGGTTGATAATTCAAGTTCACAGATGTATTTCGATAGAGTAGTCCAAAGACATACCGACTAAGCAAAAAGGCAGCGGCTAATAAACTATAAAAATATAGGAATTTATTAAACTTAAAATAAATAATACTTTCAGCTCTCATTAATAGAACAAGCAGCGTAATGAATAGTAAAAACAAACTTGAAGCGAATATTGAGAGTCCCCAATGCCGTTTTTTTAAATAACTTTCAATGGATTGTTCAAATTGGAGTGCACATAAATATTGCTCTTTCCCTTCGAATATTTCAGTGAATTGACGAACAACCTTGGCACGCATGGTAACTTTAGATTCAAATCCTTCAGGCATTGCCCCCTCTGGGATAGAGAAAGATAGTTTAACAACTTGGTTTGGTTCAAATTTAATAGATTCGCTTGGTAGTTGAATGAGTATTCCTGTATTAGAGATATCCATGCATGAACCAGTTTGCTTTTTTATGGAGGGCATTCGTAAACGTACTGGAAATGATGCAATATATCGCTGACCATCTAGTCGTGCTTTATATACTTGGTTAGGATCAGCAACTTCTTCTAGAGTTTCATGAATTCCTCTTCTGTCAATGTTTTTTCGGATTTTTTGTGGATCAGGAATATTGGATAATATTCTTCGGTCTTTTTTTGGGTTTGTTATAATTTCACGAGTAGACATAGGAACTTAGCTAAGATACTAGCTGCCTCCTTCAATATTTTTAGTGATCATTTCTGATATTGTTCTAAAAGTGTAGCCCTTTTGTTGCAGGTTTTCGATAATGCTTGGCAATACCGTCACTGTGTGTGATTTATCTAATATGTGCATGGTGATAATACTCCCTGGCTCGACTCGATCTACTACACGATTATAAATCTCTTGATCAGAACGGGACATATCCCAGTCCAGTGATGTAACATCATATTGGATAATATAGTCAATCCCTGTCGCTGTAATAGCCTTCGCTGATTCAGTATCAAGAATACCTTGAGTGGGTCTAAAATAATTTACAGGCCTCTCTTGTAAGGCATATGATAGGACTTGATCATTTTTAACAAGATCTTCTTGAAGATCTAACGGATCCATTTCTGTAACTACCTTATGGCTATATGAGTGACTAGCCACTTCGTGTCCACGCTCTACAATAAGCTTAGCTAATTGAGGATTTTTTTCGACACCCGTTCCTATCAAAAAGAATGTTGATTTAATATGATAGGTATCTAATATGTCCAAAACTTTAGAAATCCCTTCATCACTAGCCCAATCATCAAATGTTAGAGCGATTTCTTTTTCTTTTGTAGAAAATTTGTCAATAATAGCAGGTTTACTTTCATCATAATCAGGATTTATCGCAAGATGATTTGTACTTGGATTTTCTTCCGTTAAATAATGACCTTTTTCCACTTCTTCAAATGTTGTCAGAGTATACCCTGCAGCAACTGCATCATCGTAAATGAGTTCAATCGCCCGTATGACTTCTGGGTTAATGTATGTGTTAAGCTGAATAATAGCTCCACGGTTTGAAAATTGTTTAATATATGCTGCAATATCTTCAGCACTTTGCATTTTGCTATCTTGAGGATTAATCGTGTTGGAAATGACCTGCATATCCAGCTGTGCTGCAGCTTCTTCCAGGGACTGAGAGGAATCACCAGAACGGCTGCGGATAAATGATGGTTGAATGTTTAGATGTTCTTGAAAAATTTTGTTCGCTAATGCTACTTCAACATATGCTTCCTCATAATTTACCTTGTTAGGTAACACATGGTTCAATGTATTATTTTGAATGGTATGGCCTCTCGCCAAAATTTCCCTTGCTAATTCCGGGTCCTCAGCTACCCTCATCCCTTGTAAAAAGAAGGTGGATTTAATACCTAGCCGATCTAACTCATCCAATAAGTTAAGCATCATTTCTTTGTCTGAAAGTCCATTAAAAGTTAGTGCCATCTTTTTTTCTGTTGTAGCTATCTGCGTGATAGCTGGTTTTGCTTCTTTTTCCTTTTTAGGTATTTCCACTTTGGGTGAAACAGCAGTAAGTTCCGGTTCACTCTTTTTAAATGCACATCCTGTCAAAGTCATGACGATTAAGCAAAAGAATACGATATAGATTTTTTTCATTCACACTCTACTTCCTTATTTATTTTTGGCAAATCTGCTTTCCAAACTAAAAAAACCGCCCAAATAGAT
Organism: Metabacillus sp. KJ11-3; assembly: GCF_055808295.1. Lineage (NCBI taxonomy): Bacteria > Bacillati > Bacillota > Bacilli > Caryophanales > Bacillaceae > Metabacillus > Metabacillus sp. KJ11-3. The sequence goes on from NZ_CM147865.1 coordinate 4,861,326, forward strand.
TGGACGGTTGCGCCACTTGCTCCCAATTTGCCAGGCGCCCACATACAGCAAATTGTTCAACACACCAGAATTATAAGTGAAACGATTTAGATAGTACTATTTTCACAAATTATTATAAGGTTTTAACTGATATTATTCAATGATTTCTAGTGCTTTTTAACATAATAAAGGGTTTTTCGCTTCATTCAAGTAGGATTTTGTCAAAAAGTCTGGACATATCTTACCATAGGTACTTCTTTATGAGATTGTATAGATCAATATAGTCAATTAGTCCTTTTTAGGCACAATGCTAGAAAATGCTTACTCATGAGGGTACAGGCAGTCAGGTCCGATCAACTAGCCGAGTATGGTGGCGTTGCAAAATCTTTCTGGAAGTCAGATTGTCTATTGAAAGTGCAGATGGCTGGAGCACTGTTAGCGGCATTGCCTACATTATAAATTTATATTCTATTAGGGAAGTATTTTGTAAAAGGGTTATTGACTGGATCTGTGAAAGGATAAGGGGAAAGGCAGTCTCCGAGAAGGGAACTGCCTTTTGGTGAAAAGAACATCGCTATTTGAAATCCTTAATTCAAACTAAATACACCATATACCCAAATATTTCCCTTTTCAGAAACATACTCATGCGGGTTTATTGGATTTCCTTCTTTATCATAAATATAAATAGAAGCAACCCCATTTGCGGCAGACACTCCAACACGATATCCACCAGCAATCATCGTTTCATCTGGAGTGACAATAAAGGAGTGAATCTTCTCTGTACAACTTTTATAATAGATAAGAACTCGCGTTTGTTCAGTGACGACTTTCTCAATATTCAGAGGAGCATGCCGATCATCCTCAACAACTTCCCACCCATCACCATAATTTTTGATTGACGCAGCAATTTCATATCTTGAAGAATGTCCTCCATATGTAAATCCTACTAGTAATAGGATAACAAGTATCACTAAAATAATTCTTTCAAGCTTCATCAACAAGACCTCCATCATTCTCTTACTCTATTTAACTAGATTAGACAAAAGGATGAAAAAAGTCTGTCAGTATATGGAAGAGAAAAATGGGTCCTTCTGTCGATTCCATTCTCAGGGCTTTCATCACATAAATTCAATCATACCATTTTTAGTATTTTATTTGCCAGGAGTATAAAATGATAGAAACATAAATATATATAATAGAAGGAAAAATAACGCTTTCATTTATTTGGGGAGTTGGTAAACTTATAGATAACAAATACTTAATACGAATAGAAAAGGGGATTATGATGTATACAATCGGCATTGACTTAGGCGGAACAAACCTGCGTATCGGCTTGTTTAATGAAAAAGGAGAAATCATCAACGAGCAAAGCCGCCCAACAGAACCAGAAAAAGGTCCGGAATTCACCATCAGCAACATGGCAGATGCCATCAATGATCTAAAATCGCAATATGACATCAAAGCAGTTGGAATCGGCTCACCCGGCCCATTATCCCCGAGCAGAGGTATCATCATTGAGCCGCCAAACTTACCAGGCTGGGTAAACGTCCCGATTGTGGACATGCTGGAGGAAAAAATAGGTATGCAAGTTTTGCTAGAAAACGACGCCAACGCAGCAGCTCTTGCCGAAGCCACACTCGGAGCAGGCAAAGGCGCAAGTAGTGTCTTCTTTGTCACCGTCAGCACAGGAATCGGCGGAGGCTATGTTTTAGGCAGCCAGCTTGTCTCAGGTGCCCAAGGAAACTGTGGGGAAATCGGAAACATGATCGTGAATCCAAGTCCTGATGCTTACCAAGGTCCAGGGTTAAACAAAGGTGCACTAGAAGGACTTGCATCTGGAACGGCAATTGGTCGAATCGGAAAAGAGAGACTAAATATACCAAACGGTGCCCAAGGCGTGTTCGAGCTTGCAGAGCAAGGCAACCAGCAAGCACAGGAAATAGTTGATGAAGCCATCAACTATCTTGCTATCGGACTTGCAAACATTGTTCATACGGTAAACCCGGAAGTCATTGTCATTGGTGGAGGAGTCATGAAATCGAAGGATTTGATTCTAAAGCCATTGATTGAAAAAACAAGAGAGTATGTGTATCCGAGCTTAAAGGAAACATTAGTCATTAAGCCGGCCGTATTAGATCAAAAGGCAGGTCTCGTAGGAGCTGGGCTGCTACCGCAAGGGTAATTACGTTTATGTAAAAGCACAAAAACCAACAGATATGTAGAAGGGGTATAACCGAAAAGACTGTCATTAGAAACCTTTTATATAAAAAAATCGATTAAAATCACCTCCTTCTGTGAAACATAAAAAGAAAATAGAAGGAGGATAAATATGGTCTCAAATTCACCAGGTAGAATTAATGTCATCTTTCAACATGATGAGAAAAAAGTACATCAACTAATCGATCTTACCCAATTAACAGCATTACTCGGCTCTGATCTTATACATATTGATGAAATGCTAGAACCGAAAAAGGTAGACAAAAAGGTGTGGGTACGAAATATTAATGGGGTAACTCTCTTTATTCAGCTAAAGTAATAGCTAGGAAAGAGGTGTAATATTGGCTAAACAAAAAGTTCTTGTAACCGGCGGAGCAGGCTTCATCGGCGGAAACTTCGTTAATTATATGGTAAATAAATATCCTCATTATGATATTTATAACTTAGATTTACTAACATATGCGGGAGATCTGACAAAACATAAAGATATCCAAAACAAAGATAATTATTACTTTATAAAAGCAGACATTGCAGACCGTGAAGCAATTCTTAATCTCTTTGAGAAAGAAAAGTTTGATTACGTTGTTCATTTTGCTGCAGAAAGCCATGTTGATCGATCGATAACAGATCCAGAAGTGTTTGTTCGTACGAATGTTCTTGGTACCCAAGTATTACTGGATGCTAGCAAAAACATTAATGTGAAAAAGTTTGTACATGTTTCAACTGATGAAGTATATGGAGAGCTGGACTTTGATCCAACAACTTTCTTCACGGAAGAAACTGCACTTCAGCCAAATAGCCCATACAGTGCAAGTAAAGCATCTTCAGACTTTTTAGTTCGTGCTTATCACGAAACATTTGGATTACCTGTTAATATTACTCGTTGCTCCAATAACTATGGACCATATCAATTCCCGGAGAAACTAATTCCTTTAACCATCTCACGTGTGTTAAATGAACAAAAAGCACCTGTGTATGATGACGGAAAGAATATTCGTGATTGGTTACATGTATTAGATCATTGTTCTGCCATTGATCTAGTCTTACACGAAGGTGAAAATGGAGAAGTATATAATGTGGGTGGACACAATGAACGGACAAATTTAGAAGTTGTGAAAACCATTATTAAAACATTAGGAAAATCAGAAGACTTAATTGAATTTGTAAAAGATCGATTAGGTCATGATAAGCGATACGCGATTGACCCTACTAAGCTAGAGAAGTTAGGTTGGAAACCAACGTATAACTTTGAAACTGGAATTGCTCAAACCATCCAATGGTACTTGGATAACCAGGAGTGGTGGGAGCAGATTTTACGTGGTGAATATCAGAATTACTTTGAGAAGCAATATTCTTTATAAGTAGTAGTAAAGGATAATAGGTAGTATGCTCGAACGAAGAAACCAAGGGGAAATTTCCCCTTGGTTTCTTCACTTAAAACTATCATATGCGTCAATATAAAGCTTCTTAAGCGCCTGACGAGCAGCATCCCTCTCAACTTTGTCTATTCCTCTTCCCAAAAACTCCCCACGATCATTACAAATCGACGCGTACACATAATAATGATCAGGATACTGTATTACTCCCAACTCAACCTCTTCATTAAACATACTAGCAAAGTGGATAACCCTACTAGAAAGAATATCCTTTACATCCATATCTCTATCTCCTTTACCATGTCTAATTTACTATACACTTCTTATCATACAGGATGAAATTGTAAATTTAGTTAATGTCATTTAAAGGTTTTATTAAGATGGGACGGAGGGACAGGTACCTTGACCCACCAACTGTACTCAGAAATTTAAGGCAGGAAGAGGCAGTGAGAATGTAAAACCCCCGGTCGATAAAACCGGGGGTTTTATATGATTTATTTTTTCTTTCCACAATCTATTAAGTGTAATAATCGTATTTATGGTATCTACGTAAAAAAACAAAGGATTGATTTTAATTTTTTCATGTGTGGTTGCTCCTAGGATGTTTAAAAGGTATATCAATCATACAGAAGGAATGTTATTCACCTTTTACAAACAGATTAAAAAGTATGACAAAGCAATTAAATTATAGTTATAATCTAATAGCGATAATAGAGAGTTAGGAAAAACGCAAATCCTGAACTCTTTGATAAGATCAGAGTTTATGCTTTTTAATCAAAGAATCTGGTAAATGCAAATCCGATTGACCTTGATTTTTTCATGAAACATACGGTCTACCTGGCAGTATTACATGCTGCTCATACAATTATGTTTTTTATAAGGGGAAAATTAATTTATGCAGAAAATGAAGAATAGGAGTTTCTATGAAGCAATCAAAAATAAGATTACTTAAGAGTATAAATGCAGCATTTATTATTGGAAGTTGTGTATTATTTGCATCTGGTTTATTAACTGGGTTTGTTTTATTAGGAGGGAATCCAAATAAAACGACGGAAGATTGGATAGTTGTTAACTTTGTTATTTTTGTCTTTAATATTATGCCTGCAATTGGACTCCATATTTTTCGAACAAAGTACTGGGCAAAGAAGTACCCTGAATTGCAACGTAAAACATAAAGTTTTAAAGGGTGAAATCATAGTGAGTAAGGAAGCCACTGGTCCAAGTTGACGGGTTCCTTTCACAGTGTCAATTTTAAGTTTTCAATGGTATCCCACCAAGTTTCCAAGAAAAGGTGTATGTTTATTTGTTTTCTTTTCTAGTATATTTATATTTAGATAATGATGAACGGAAATAATAAAGGAATTTCGTTCCTCATTTGAAAAAGGCAACTCTATCGAAAGGTAGATACGCAAAGTCACAGATCTACGGTAAGAATTTACTAGGATGGCTGGACTACCAAATGAAGAATGGAGAATAAACTTAAGTTAATAGAGTTCATTCGAGATTCTTCCGAATATAAACTTATGTTGGAGGAATTTTTTTATGGAGAAAAATTTTGCAGGAATTCGAAATGTTCTAGCTACAAGTATGATTGCAGCAGTATTTATGTTTTCTTTTGGAACTGGACAGGCATTAGCGGATAATCATGAGAGAGAACCAGTTTCTGCAGAAGAAGCTGTTCAAGAAGAGCAAACAGTTGAAACAATAACAGATTCAACAGTTGAGCCATCAAATCAGGTGGATGAAGAATTAGAAACCGCTACTGAAGATGAAGTAGATTCGGCAGAAACTGAAACAGAAAAGTCAAATGTAGAGGATACGAATGATCATTCAACGATTGTAGAATCAACACTTTTACCAGGTGATTTCTTTTATTTTGTAAAAAAATTAAAGGAAAATGTACAATTGGCTTTCACGTTTGATGAAGTAAAAGAAGCCGAATTACTAGCAACATATGTTGAAGAACGCATCAAAGAGGCAGAATTATTACTAGCTCAAGGTGAGGAAGAGCTAGCTAATGAAATGCTTCAAAAAGCAATTGAACAACAAGAATTGGCATTAGAAAAATTTGAGCTGCCAGTATCTGATGAAACACCAGCTACTAATAATGAACAAACAGAAGCTGTTGAAGGTGACCCTTCAGGAGAAAAAGCCCCAGTTGACCCAATACGTGCTGAACTTGAGTCCAAATTTGCGGCTAATCTGCTTGCTCTACAAACAGCATTAGAAAAAGTAGAAAATCCAAAAGCGAAAGAAGCTCTTCAAAAAAATATTATTCATGCACAGAAGAAATTTGAAGAGAAAATAAATAGAAAGTTAGCTAAGTTAGAAGAAAAGCAGCAAAAGGCTAATCAAAAACGTACAGAATTAGAGGCAAAATTAGCATCAGGTGAAATTGATGAAGAAGAATATCAAAAAGAGCTTGCTGAAAATAATGAAGAGTTAGCAGAAGAACAAGCTGAAGTTGTTGAAGAACTTAATGAAGAGGCCGATGAAGTTTTAGAGGAATCTCATGAAAAAACAAGTGTCAAGAGCACAGAAAATAAATCTAATAGTGTAGATAAAGAAGAAAAGGCTGAAGAAATAAAGAAACAGGAAGAGAAAGCAAAGAACGCAGCAGCAAAAGAAGATGAAGAAAAACAACAAGAAGCAGTGAAAAAACGTGCAGAAGAAATAAAGAAGCAAGAAGAGAAAGCGAAGGAAGCAGCAAAAAAAGCTGAAGAAAAACAACGAGAAGAAGCACAAAAACGTGCAGAAGAAATAAAGAAGCAAGAAGAGAAAGCACAGGAAGCAGCAAAAAAAGCTGAAGAAAAACAACGAGAAGAAGCACAAAAGCGCGCTGAAGAAATAAAGAAGCAAGAAGAGAAAGCAAGTGAAGCAGCAAAAAAAGCTAGGGAAAAACAACAAGAAGAAGCAAAAAAACAATCTGAAAAAGAATAAGGTTAAACAAGGGAACAGTACTTGCTGTTCCCTTATTTTTGGTGTGCCAGGCATGGCAACTATCTAGGTGGTGAAAGTCCACTGAGGGGTACACATCGACCAACCACTAAGGAAGCGCAAGGTACTTATCGTGAGATAAGGGCTGGAGGAAGCGTGGAATAAAATCTTGGCTCGACGAACAGAAATCTGATACTAAGGCTTTACAAAGGGATAAGACTCCCAAACAAGTTAAAGTCCAAAAGATGTGCGTAACTTTGTAAAGTAGATCAGGCGAGTAAAAGAGGAAAGATGGTTGTCTTACCCTGGGAGATCTTGCGGATGTACAAAGGGTACAGTCGAAAAAGGTTAGCCGCAAGAAGTCAGCAGAAGCCATAGTAGTGAAGTAATTTCATGAAGGGCTGAACAATTTATAGTGTTTCAACACCACGAATGCGTAAGTGACATACTCCGAATGTGTTAATGGTGAAAGTATGAGCGTACCTCAAAGGATAACCAAAATGGAGCTATCACTTACTACGTGAGAGGAAAGGAGAAACGAGTGTGGAACTTTTAGAACAAATTCTAAGTAATCAAAATATGAATGAAGCCTACTTGCGTGTATATAAAAACAAAGGTGCTAGTGGGGTCGATGGAATAACGGTCAATGAACTGAAACAATATCTGAGAGAGAACAAGGATGAGCTACGTCAGCGCATCAGAACAAGAAAGTACCAACCACAAGTTGCCTTAAGAGTGGAGATCCCAAAAGAAAATGGTAAGATGCGCAAATTGGGAATGCCAACAGTAGTGGATAGGGTAGTTCAACAAGCCATTCATCAAGTTCTCAGTCCAATATTTGAAAAGCAATTCAGTGAATTCAGTTATGGCTTTAGACCAAAAAGAAGTTGTGAGATGGCAATTATTAAAAGTTTGGAATTTCTAAATGATGGATACGATTGGATTGTGGATATTGACCTTGAAAGATTTTTCGATACAGTTCATCACGATAAACTCATGCGGATCATCTCTAATACAATAGATGATGGAGATGTCATTTCCCTAATAAGGAAATATCTTGTCAGTGGAGTTATGGTGAATGGAAAATATGTAGAAACACCAGTTGGAACTCCGCAAGGAGGAAACCTAAGCCCACTGCTTAGTAATATTATGTTGAACGAACTTGATAAGGAGCTAGAAAGTAGAGGACTCCAATTCGTGAGATACGCTGAGGATGCCCTAATCTTCGTGAAGAGTGAGAAAGCAGCGAATAGAGTGATGGAATCAATTGTGAGATTTATAGAAAATAAATTAGGGTTAATAGTCAACGGAGAAAAGAGTAAAATCTCCCGTCCAAAAGATTTGAAATTCTTAGGATTTGGATATTATTACGATTTTAAGAATGAGAAATACCAAGTAAAACCCCATTCAACGTCAATACAAAAATTTCAAAGGAAGCTTCGAAAATTAACAAAGCGAAATTGGAGTGTTTCGCTAGACTACCGAACCTTAAAACTAAAACAAGTCATACTTGGGTGGGTTAACTACTTTAGAATCTCGAATATGAAAAAAGCAAAGACTGAGATAGATAAGAAGCTTCGCTCCAGAATTAGAGTCATCATATGGAAGCAATGGAAGGTATCGAAGAAACGAATCAAATCGCTTATCCAATTAGGAATCCCTGAGGGAGAGGCGAAGGGATTAACCTTCTGTCGAAGAGGTTATCGATACATCGGTTTATCGAAAGTTGTTCAAAGAGCAATCTCAAACAAAAGACTAAAGCAGAGGGGTCTTCCCTCTACTCGATCATGGGACAGAGGGACAGGTTCCTTGACCCACTTGCTTAGAGAACGATCATAATTTTGAAGTTAAACATGCATATGCACAATGATAGAGTAGGGGACAGGGACAACGGACCTGTCCCCCTGACCCGTTTTAGGAGAAAAGGCTCGTTTTGTTGCAAATAGACATTCAAACGGACAAAAAATGCTGAATTTTGTTGAAATAGTATGAGTGTATTCATTTCTTTCCGACGAAAGGTGGTGAAATGATGAAAATAAGGAGCTTACTTTTATTGGGTTCTATTGTTTGTGCAGGGCTGTTTTTTCCTTGCGAAGCTTTTGCTGAAAAGCCTGATCAAACACAGAAGGCTAGTAAAACAAAAGAAATCGTTGAAACGGCGAAAGATTTAAAGCCTATACCGAAAGTTTCTTCACAGGGAAATTCGGAGAAGTCTGAGCCGAAACAACCTGCAAAGAAAGTGGTTGAGAAAATCAAAGTCATTCCTGCTCAGGCCAGTGAAAAAGCTAAACAAAAGGATCAGTTGCCACTGCCAGAAAAAGCAAATGAAAAGGCGGAGCAAATAGTCGAAGAAGGTAAGCAAAATAGTAAAAAAGTTTTGAAAGATATACATACTACTGAAAAAGAAACGAAGCAAACAGTTAATAGGTCTGTCTCTGATCAAAATAAGGGAAAAACACGAACGAATGAAAAGCAGAAGGAGACGTCAAAGGAAGCTTCAGTGAATGTTTTACAAAGCTCAAAAAAAACTGCACAGTCTGTTAGTGAAGAAAAGAATATCAAAAAGGCATATTCTAAAATCCTTGATGTACCAGATGATAATCAAACTGTTAAACTCCTGAAAGCACCTGAAGATGTAACAGAGAAGCCTAATGGTAAAGAGAAAAAGAACCTTCCATCAATTCCGGATAACAGTCTTTATGCAAAGGTAAGTATTCACTCTTTATCTAAACAAAAGGCACCAGAAACATCATCAAAGGATCGTTCAGGAAATGGGTCGTACACAAGTAGTATTTTTGATAAATTCTTACTAGAATCAGAGAAGTATCTAAGTTTGAAACGAATTCAGCCATTTGTTTCTCGTCAATATGAATTACGCAACCAATGGGATCATGCACCTCCATCTCCACCACCACAAGAATCTCCCTTTATTTAAAAGTGAACGCAAATAAATTTTTAAAAGAAAAAGGAGAGACATATAAAATGAAATGTAAAAATAATGTAGTAAAATCGTTGGTGTTAGCTGGAATCGTATCAGTTGGTGTTTTTGCAGGAGGACAAATTAGTGAAGCAGCTGCTCCAGCAGATGCAAAAGCAGTAAAAACGGTAAAAGTTGAAAATGCTTCAGACAAAAAGGTGAAAACAAATAAATCGCAGGCAAGTGTGAATGCTAGTGCTAAAGCAAAAGAAAACGCTGCACCAAATGCTGCCGTACATGGAAAAACAAAAGTTGCTACAGAAGTTGAAGTAAAACCTGAGGTAACAGAAGAAGAGCAAACTGAAGCTGTTGTAGAAGAAGTAAAAGAAAATAAATCTGCTGCCAATAAAGCAAAATCACAAGCAAGTGAACATGCGAGTGAACATGCAAAACTACATGCAAATGAAAACTCTGCAGTTCATGCAGTAGCAGAAGAACCAACAGAAGCTGCTGAAGAGGTTGAAGCAGATGTAGAAGAAGCAGTAACAAAAGAACCAACAGAAGTAACTGAAGAAGTTGAAACAGAAGTAGAAGAAGCAGGTAACAGAAGAAGAACCAACAGAAGCAACTGAAGAAGCTGAAACAGAAGTAGAAGAAGTAATAACAGAAGAGGAACCAACAGAAGCAGCTGAAGAAGTTGAAACAGAAGTAGAAGAAGTAGTAACAGAAGAGGAACCAACAGAAGTAACTGAAGAAGTAGTAACAGAAGAGGAACCAACAGAAACAGCTGAAGAGATTGAAACAGAAGTAGAAAAGGTAAATCCATCTCCTGTAAACAAAGCAGAAGCACAAGCAAATGCACACGCAAGTGAAACAGCAAAATCTCATGCAAATGAAAACTCTGCAGTTCATGCTGTAGCTGTTGAAGAAGATACAACTAAAGAAGAAGCTACTACGGAAGTAGAAGTTGTAGAAGAATAAGTTTTTAATGAAGAGCCGGAGTCTTGAAACTCCGGCTCTTTTTTGAACCAAGGGGACAGGTACGTCGTCCCACTTGATCAGGCCATGGTCAGATAATATAAGTAGGTAGACACCTATACTCTATTCATCGACTATTTCATTTTTCCATAATGATAATGAACAAAATACTCCCTCATCTTACGAATCGCTTCCTTACGCCATCCTTTCACCGCAGCAACTGAAACCCCTTCATCTTCAGCAATGTCACCCGGGGTACTTCCATATAAACAGTAAGCTTTCACCCATTTACGTTGATTTTCAGATAATAGAGAAGAGACCTTTTCAAACAGAGAATCCCATAAAACAGTAGAAAAATCCCCATAAGTTGTTTCATCTTCAACCCATATGTCTTCATTATGACTTTCTCTTTCTTCCTTCTTCTTATCTTCTGTAAGAGCACTTTTCATTCGTCCAATTATATATGAATAAGCATATGATTTAAATTCCCCTTTGTCCTTATTAAATCGAAGGGAGGCTTCCCACAAGGCAATACATCCGACTTGATAAAACTCGTGTCTGTTTTTGTAAATCCCTAATTTTCTCATAGCATGATAAATCATCGGCTCAAATTGCTGATGCAATTCTTCAAATCTCGCATCCTCGTACATGAAAGAATCCTTCTAAGAATGCATTCTTATGTATTCCGCGGTAGTTTGAGGATAACAAGATATTGAGATTAGAGACATTTTCAATATGGATGGAATGGGAAAGGGGTTCGGATTAATATCGGGCATTTTCCTTAGGGATATGGGGCATATTGAGGGGGAGTGAGGTGGGAAATGAGCGATATACTGCTTTTTGGTGAAAAGGGGATGGAGGAGGAGAACAACTATTTAACCTAATATGGCTTTCAAATAAGGTAAAATACTTGAATTTAATATAAAAGTGAAATATACAAAACCTTTACATAATTTTAAAGAAAAACGATACCAATAGGTAAAATTTACCGTTATAATATAAGTGGAAATTTATGAAAGAGGAACTAAGGACTAGACTAAAAGTCTAACTTTAGTCAGTAGCTCTCATCTCAAACACTTTGACACCTCGAATAAAAAAGGAGCACTCGAAGTAATATCTTCAGTAACCACCACGATTTTACTCGTAATGAACAAACTTGCCATTAAAGATAGAAACCTTCCCAATTACAGTGCAAATATATATACATGCAGTAATTCAAGCAGATAGACAGTATTTAAATAACGAAAAAATGATCATAATAGTGTTTTGTTAACAAGATAGATCAGTCACTGAAGGAGGTGGTGTTTATGTAGGAGGAAAAAAAACCCCTAAGCACATCAACTTTGACGGGTATAGTGCTTAAGGAATTCTCTAGTTGGATTAATACCAACTATATTGGTATTATATCTAACTCCTTTTAAAATAAAAAGCATTTATATCGAGAAAAGGAGGAACACAAACATGAACTATAACCTTCAGGTTCATAATCAGGAAATTATTACAGAATCAACAATGGCCATAATCCCTCATTACACTAATACAGGACATCTACATAGTAGATTATTGGAAACATTCGGAGAGATTCAACTAGAAGAAAGTACATATTACGTTTTAAATGAAAGCTGTGTGTATTATGGGGGAAGTTTCGACGGGAGTCTTAAGTCAGCACGATCAATCTTAAAGGGACAAAAAAACCTTCCCATCATGGTGAGCATACCATTGAAATACTGCATGATCCCACTAGGATCACCCATGAAAAAGGACACAGCATGGGTAGCCTACCAGCATATTAGAGATATTGATTCAAAAGGACCAAGCTCCACCATTATTTTTCATAACCAAGTAAAACTTGAAGTAAACATCAGCAAAAGCGTCCTGGAACGCAGAAGAGAAAAAGCAGGACACCTAATCACTACATATCAATTTCGCCAAAAAACATCTAATAACATAAAACGACTAAACATGATCGCAGAAGACCGGGAAGAATATTAGGGACAAGGGGACAGGTTCCCTGTCCCTCTCGGTCAAGTCCTGGTCAAATGATAAACTGTTATTTTGAAACCGATTGCAAACAACCGCTAAACTCTTTTAATCCACTAGTCAAATCCGAAAATCCCCACCATTTATCCTAATCTCATCCCAACTAAACACAAAATACAGGACAAACGAAGCATATTCACAATCAGTAAATCAAATAGTATTGACAATATTACTGTTCAGGTATTATATTGAAAGCGGTTGCAATATTATCACATAGCATATTTAACTCTTTCCCCTCTATTCAAATACTTTTTCGCAACCATCCCTACATACCTCCAGATCCCAACATCCTAGGAATTCTTATTTACTTACTACTCAGGCTAAAGCTGTTCTCAATGTTTATGTTTCATTTCAAACCTAACAAAAAATGTAAGGAGGAATCAGTTTGTCCAACATGCGAAAAATCGTTTGTCTTCTTTTAACACTAGCCATTATCTTAGGAACCCATTTTTCGATGACACCAGCTTCCGCAGCAGAAAGTGAAGACGATTTTACAGACGAAGAACTAAAAAATAATGACTATATCCTATATTTTGTCAATGCAGGTGATAAAACACCTGACACTGTTGAAGGTACAGACAAAATAGGGCTTTATTCAAGTAAAACAGAACAACCCTACGGTGTAGACGCAAAGACAGGGAAGAAGTGGGGATTAGTAACGCAAACAACGTCTACTTCGGTGATTGATGGAAACGAAACAGATAAAAAGACGACATTACGTTATTACAACGGTCCTCAAACACGTGATAAAGCCATTGAATACAAGTTTGAGTTACCAGATGGCGAGTATGATATTTTAGTAGGATTTAAAAATCCATGGAGTGGAAGAAGCGTCAATATAATGGGTGAGGGACAAAACCTGTCTCAAGGTGATTATGAGATTGGCAGTTATAGCGAAGAAAAAGAATTCACGTATCATCAACTCGAAGTGACAGATGGTGAACTAGACCTTAAAATTCAGGGGCCAGCTTCAGCTGCTTTAACGAACTATAATGATCCATTAGTGAATTATATTATGATAAAAAAGTATGTGGTGATTCCAGTGTCTGACTTGGAAGACAAAATGGCCGAGGCAAAAATAGAAGCGGAAAAGACGGATGTTTACTATCCGAAAGGAATTGAAGAGTTAAACACTGCCATTACGAAAGCCGAGGCACTGATTCAAGATATCAATGAAAATGGATTAGATGTAGCAACAAAAGCAGTCCAGGAAAAGATTCGAACGGCTATTAAACAATTAAATGACGGGATCGCTGGACTGATGGTTAACACGCCAAATGATTCATTTAAACCAGGGCAGCCTTGGTTAGATACGAATGGGAATATCATTCAGGCCCATGGCGGCGGCATAATGTACGATGAAAAAACTGAAACCTACTACTGGTATGGAGAAGATAAAACAAATGGATACCTTCCTGCAACAGGTGTTCATGCCTATTCATCAAAGGATTTATATAATTGGAAAGATGAAGGCGTTGTCATGCGTGCGGTTGAAACCCGTGAAGATTTAGATACAGATCCATATTTTAAAGAGTTATATAAAAATAGATCAGCTGAAGAAAAGGATGTTATTTTCAGTGATATTAATACAGCACGAGGTATTTTAGAGCGACCAAAGGTCATTTATAACGAGAAAACAGATAAGTATGTATTATGGCTGCATGTAGACGGACCTTATCAAGGTTCTGATGCGAACTATGCAAAAGCAAAAGCCGGTGTGGCGATCAGTGATTCACCAACAGGACCTTTTGAATTTTTAGAAAGCAATCGCTTAAACAAAGTGCCTGAAGGATTCCCTTACAAGGTCCAAAACACAGGAATGGCCCGCGATATGAACTTATTTGTAGACGATGATGGTACGGCTTATATCATCTATTCAAGTGAAGAAAATTATTCATTATATATTTCAAAACTAAATGAAGAGTACACAGCAATTGCCGGGGAAGAATATGGAAAAGACTTTACGCGCGCCATTTACGATGGACACCGTGAAGCACCGGCTATGTTCAAATATGAAGGGAAATACTATTTAATCACATCTGGTGCAACAGGATGGGACCCAAACCCGGCAAGATACCATGTGGCTGACTCTGTTTTAGGAGAATGGAAGCCAATGGGTGATCCGTCAGTTGGAGATGGAGCCTCGACAACATTTGGGTCACAAAGTACGTACGTCATCCCAGTTGATCGTGAGAATGGTAAATATATTTATATGGGCGATCGCTGGAACAAAAATGACCTAGCAAACTCAAGATATATCTGGCTTCCAATTGAATTTGGAGATGAAGATGAAATCATCTTACAATGGTATGATGAGTGGAATTTGGATACGTTAAATCGAATGGGCAGAGTAACAATCAACACCGAATTACCTGAAAAAGTATCACTAAATGAAGTTCCAAATCTACCAAATGAGATTAATGTGACGTATTCAGGCAAGCAAATGGATACACCGGTTACATGGGAGATAAACGCGGACGATTTCTCTACACCAGGTACGGTAGTGGTTGAAGGTACACTTTCTGAAGTGTCAAACAAAGTCATTCGAGCAGAAATTGTTGTGATACCTGACAATGTGAAATATTTTGTCCATGCTGGAGGAGCTAAAACAAAGGATTATGTAACATGGTCTTCCTATATGCAGGATACACTCGTAAATAAAGAAACGATCGACCAGATGTATGAACCAGACAAAGGCCAAACATGGGGCTATGTTGGAGATATATCAGCACCTGCCGGCGGTGAAGGAGATGATCTCTTCTCTGCATTACGATACCTTATTGGCGGCAACGGTAAAGACCTTACCTATAAGTTCCAACTAGAAAACGGGAAATATACGGTATACACAGGCCTTTATGATCGCTGGTATTCATCGACAAAAGGCTCGAGAAAAGCAAACATCCTCATAAACGACGAAGTCAGAACAGAGAACTATACATTCACAGATTCCTATGATGTTCTTGGTTATGATGTTGAGATCACAGATGGGCTATTGGATGTAACAGTACGTAATACAAACGCTCCAGACCCGCAAATTAGCTGGATAATGATCGTCGAAGAGGAACCAAAAGATACAACAGCACCAACTGGAGACTTTTCAATCAATGAAGGTGTAGAATATACAAATAAACGAAACGTCAGCCTTAGCCTCAATGCAGAAGATGACGCAAGCGAAGTAACCCAATTCAGAATCTCAACAGATTCAGAAAACTGGACTGACTGGGAAAACTACACAACATCTAAAAACATGGAATTACCTAGTGGTGATGGAGAAAAAACAGTATATATTCAATACAAAGACGGCTCAGGAAACATAAGTGATACCTATCAGCAGCAGATTACATTAGATACAACCGCCCCTGTGATTGAGTTTTCAGCTAATGAAGAATATACAGTCGATGCCACTATCTCAATCACTTGTGAGGCGACTGACGAATTATCAGGGGTTGAAGAAGCAAACTGTCAAAAAGTTGAAGGACCTGCTTACACGTTCAAAATAGGCGAAAACAAAATTTCCGCTTCAGCCACAGACAAAGCCGGAAATAAAGCCGAAGTTGAACATATCTTCACAGTAACCGTAGACTTCGACAGCCTAGGCCGATTAACACAAACCTTTGTTACAAATGAAGGGATCGCCAACTCCCTAACAACAAAACTAACATCTGCAAAACAATCAGCAGAAAAAGGGAACAAACAAGCCATGGAAGGAAAACTAAAAGCATACACAAACCAACTATCAGCCCAAAGCGGGAAATCAATAACAAAAGACAATGCTAAATTACTAACTCAGTTGGTTGAGGAGTTAAAATAGGGAAAGAGATCGCTTCTTCTTGGTCGGGAGTGGGTCAGGGGGACAGGTTGAGACCACTGAAAAACGCCCCCTAAATACTGGTAATATGTAAAAAAACAGTACAATAAAAAAGAAAACCCTCCTACTTTTGGTATAATTGAATCGACCAAGAAACAATTAATCAAAGAAGGAAGGTTTTCTTTTTATGCTTAAAGACAAAGATATGCAATTAAGCATCTATTCAGTATTATACAATAAAATTCCTGAAAATCATCAACTTAAAATTCTTAAAGATGAATTAGATTTTAGTTTTATTAACAGAGAACTCGAAAAAACCTATTGTAAGTATTATGGTAGACCGGCAAAAGAGCCTGAGCTTATGGTGAAACTTTTAGTCTTACAATATCTTTATAACCTATCAGATGAACGCGTCATAGAAGAGGCTTCATTGAATCTTGCTTACATGTATTTTCTTGGCATTAACCCCGAAGATGATCTACCTCATCCAAGCCTTTTGACTAAGTTTCGTAAGAATAAATTAGAAGGAAATTTAACGATCGATGACATCATCTCTAAAATCGTAAAACAATGTGTTGATAAAGGGATTCTAGAGGGATCTGGATTAAGCATTGATACCACTCACACAGTAGCTAATACATTTAAATGTACTGCAGAAAGAGTAATGAAGCGTCTAGCTAAAAAGATTTTTAAAACTATCGAGAGCGAAAATGGTGAAGTACCAAAGGAAATAAATCAAGAAATTCCAGATTATAAAGAAATAGAAGATCATAAAGAAGCAAAGGCAACCATGAAATCTTATCTCGAAGAGACAATTACAAGCGTAGAAGAACATACAGAAATACAAAACAGCTCCAAGGTAAAGAAATTACTAAAGGTTGCGCAAGAAATTCTGGAGGACCCTAAATTTTTGGAACAAAAAGGAGTTCGTTCAATTGTCGATCTAGACGCTAGAGTAGGACATAAAAGTAAAACCTCTCATTTCTTTGGCTATAAAACTGAATTTATGATGATGCCGAAAGAGCGAATTATTACTGCAGTCCATGTTGATAATGGAGCCTATGTGGATGGTAAGATGTTTGACAAGTTATTGGAACAGACAAAAAAAGGCGGTATTACAATAAATGAATTATTGGCCGACAAGGCATACTTCCGCAAGAATATACTAGATAGAATAAAGGAAATTGGAGCCACGGCATACATACCAGTTAGTGAAATGGCCTATAGAGTAAATGAAGCATTATACAGCTACAATAAAGATTCTGATGAATGGTTCTGTATCCAGGGGAATATTTCCGTAAGGAAATACCACAAAAAGACTAAAAATCGACAATCCTATCGTTATTACTTCAAAAAGGAAACATGTAGAAATTGCCCATTTAGAGATGTTTGTATCTCTGGTAAAACTGTAGGAAAAGTTTTAGAGGTTGGGATCAATACTCCAGATTTCTATGAGTACAGCCAACAACAAAAGTCAGATGAATTCAAAGAAAAATATCGGGAAAGAGCTTCTCACGAATGGAAAAATGGTGAGATGAAGAATTTCCACGGGTTAGATCGTGCCAGGGGGTACGATCTAAAAAGCGTGGCCTTACAAGCAAAAATAACCGCATTAGCAGTAAATTTAAAGAGGATAGCAGCGATACTATCCTCTAAAAAGACACGTATAGCCATTTTTTATTCCATTTTCTGGATTCTAGAGATAGAAATCGTCGATTTCTTAAAATGAGCATTTAAAAAGGACACTTTTTCAGTGGTCTCGGACAGGTTCCTTGTCCCACTCACTCAAAGATATTATCAAAAGGATCAATCGAAATTTGTCGAAGGTGGATAGATTTTTGAATAGATAGATTATGATAAGATTAGATTGCAACTGAATATTGTGAGGGTGGTTGGTTGTCGCTCTTCTTTCTGTTTTTTGGAGGAAAGGAGGTGATAATTATGGAAACATTTCTTGAATTTCTACGAAACAACAAGAAAACCACCCCGCGCCGTAGGAAGCAAAAGGGTGGTTCTCAAAAGAAATAAATCAACTTTGACAACCACCACCCTGACGGTAGAGGTTGCAGGGAGAAGTGTTAGCGCACTTCTCTTTTCTATTATATTCTTATTATACATGGGATAAACCTTCAAATAAAGTGAAAGTTCCCCGGTTACTGGGTTATCAAGTAACGGTTATCAGGATTCACAGGACAGACTCAAAGTCAAAATTCTTCACGGAATCTGGTCAATGAGACTACACCACCAGAGGAAATAAAAATTCAGTATTAATAAGTTAGTTGATCTAATCTTTAACGTAATTAAAAAAGGAAAATATGATTTTAAGTTTTCATCTTATATAGTGATCTTTTTTACCGTTCTCATTTTAGCTCTTACCTTTATCACATACCTTTAGGTGAATCAGGATACCCACCAGAAATCACCCAATAAAATGAATGAAGAATACGGTTCTATGCGATGGAACTGTTTTTTTTATGCGCTTAAACAGAAACAATAAACAGTTATCATACAATGAAATTTGAATTAGCACTTTTAAAAGAAGCAGCTAAAAAAGAGAAGTTCTTCTTACAGATTTTTAGCAATGTATACATTTTAGAATTGTGCTTTGGGAATAATAAGCAAAAAAATTAGGATGAATGTGCTATGCTCATAGATGGTGAAACGCAAGCTTTATTTGTTATTCCAGGTTTACTGCTTTTTTACCTATTCATTGTATTCTTGTTTGTTAAATTTGATAAATGAAAGAAGTTATCTAGAGTCAACAATACCTGTTGGCTCTTTATTCGTTCATATAAATTCACCCCTATGATTCGTGTTATGATGAGAGTAGAGGATAAGGAGGGTATCAAATATGGACACAATCATTTTCGACGTAGATGACACACTATATGACCAAGCACGATCCTTTCATCAGACATTTAGAAAAATGTTTGAAGGATCGTTTACAGATAAAGAGATTGATCAAATTTATAGAGTAAGTAGAAAGCATAGCGAAATCCTATTTGATCAAAGTGAAGCGGGTGAAATCACCCAATTTGAATGGCAAACTGGACGGATTATCAAGGCATGTAACGAGTTTAATATCCCAATAGATATAGAAAAAGCCGAAGCATTTCATCACCTTTATGTGGAGGAACAACAGAAAATCATCTTATTTAATGAAATAGAAGAATTATTAGAAGCTCTTCACAAGGAAGGAACTCAGCTAGCGATCCTGACAAATGGAGAAGAAAAGCACCAGTCAAAAAAGATTGAACAGTTAAAGCTTACCAAGTGGATTCCCGCAGAAAATATCTTCATTTCCGGCACGCATGGATACGCAAAGCCGAAACGAGAGATCTTTGAAATCATGGAAGAAAAACTAGGACTAGATAAAACCAAAACAGTCTATATCGGTGACTCTTTTGAAAAAGATATTATCGGAGCAAAACAAGTCGGCTGGCAGGCAATCTGGATGAACCACCGAAAAAGAGCATTACCTGAAAACGCCACCTTCACGCCCGACCATGAAGTACATCATGCAAAAGAGCTTCTGGATTTGTTTAGGGACAGAGGGACAGGTTCATCGTCCCACCACTCAAAATAATAATGCTGGGAGAAGTGTTCGTGCACTTCTCTTTTTCATAAATTCCCATCATACATAATAATTATTCGAAAAGGAAACACCCTGGCTTTAAGGAAGGAGAGGATGGGAATTTATTGAATTGAGCTTAGGTGAATTATTTCTTTGTTGTTCGATATATTTAAGGTCCTCGTTTCGCTCCGTCTAGTAACCCCTTAATTTTAGATCTGTTTTCCACTTCTATATGTTCTTCCACTGTTGTTATCTTTCTTTCCTATTAAACTAATTTTCATTAAAAGACAAAACTGGTAGTTTGCCAGTTTCAATTATTATTTTTTTGCATGTGATATAAAAATGAAAGAGATAAGACATTTAGAAAAATATCTTATCTCTCTTATAATAAAGGGGTGTGAAAATGAGTACTGATAAATATGACTACAGTATACCTTCTATTATTATTGTTTTATTTATCATGTTAATTATCATTGTTGCGGAAGTGATTGATGGAATTCTACGGTGGTTACTTATCTAATGAAATAAAAATTCAGTTATAGCACATTTACTCGCAAATTATTCGCCTTCTACAAACAAACTTGGGCAGTTGGGGCAGGGACAATGAACCTGTCCCTCTGTCCCATGAATTGCCAAACAACAAAAAGTCGCTTCACCCTCAACAACCTCCCTTCTGAAACCGATATTAAAGGTAGATAGAAAAATGAAAAATAAAAACAGAGGGAGATCGTGAAGTGAAGCTATTAAGAAACTTAAATATGATGAAAAAGCTGCTAATCATCATCATAGTCAGTGCATTAGCACTTGGTACAGTTGGTTATTTGGGGTTGCATTATATTAAAGAGATGGCGAAAGATTCGGAGGAAATGTACAAGGATAGTCTTATCCCGCTTAACTCAATCATGCAAATCCGAGTGAATGCAAGAGCAAGTGATGCGTATACAATTGAACTGCTTGTGACAAAAGATCCGGAAAGAAATAAAGAATTACGCGATGAAATTACGTCGGCTTGGGAAGAAGCAGATGCCGTTATCAATGATTTAGAAGGGAAACATTTGAGTCCTGCAAATGTGAAATTAATTGATGAATATAAAATGAAGGCTCAAGCATTAAGTTCGACGAGAGATCAAGTGATTAAATTAGCTCTTGAGAATAAAAATGAAGATGCATATGATTTGTATCTGCAATCTGTTGAGCCAAATCGTAAAGCATTAAATGAAACATTAAAGAGTATGCAGCAAAACAATTTGACCTACGCTACGTCAATTAACGATGAGAACAAAGAAAGAGTAGACCAAGTAACGACGTTTGTTTTCATCATTATCATCATTGCACTTATTCTTTTAGTCGTACTTAGCACAGTCATCGCGCGTATGATTGTAAAACCAATTCACGAAATGAAGAGTCTGCTTTCAAAAGCGGAAAATGGAGATTTCACAGGCAAGGGAAGCTATCAATCGAAAGATGAAATGGGTGAGTTAACTTCCTCATTTAATCAAATGTCAACAACACTACAATCGATCTTTGCGACTGTCAATGATTCCACACAGCAAGTAGCATCGGCTGCTGAAGAACTAAGTGCAAGTGCTGAACAAAGCACCAAGGCAAGTGAGCATGTCACGATCACTATTCAAGAATTAGCATCCGGTTCAGATGTACAGGTTCAAAATGTCGATAAAAGCTCTGTAGTGATGAACGACATCATGGATCATACAAAATCGATTTTTGATAATACAGAAAAAATAACCAACGATGTGTTACATGCTTCAAAAATGTCTCAAGATGGAAACCAGGCAATCGAGCAAGTAAATAAGCAGATGGATTCCATTTATACGAACGTAACAAGCTTATCACAGGCAGTAAAAAGCCTGGATGAACGGACATCTGAAATTGGCCAAATCTCCAATGTGATTTCAGGAATTTCAGCGCAAACAAACCTATTGGCTTTAAATGCGGCAATTGAAGCAGCTAGAGCAGGAGAACATGGAAAAGGCTTTGCGGTTGTAGCCGATGAGGTAAGAAAGCTTGCAGAAGAATCAAATAAATCAACTGAGCAAATTTCAAACTTAATTTCATTAATCCAAAAAGATGCTGAAAACACATTAAACACAATGAATAAGGCATCTGAAGAAGTAAACTCAGGTATCAAAGTTGTCAACACAGCCGGCAGCTCATTCCAAAAAATTGATATCGCCGTAAACAATGTTGTTTCACAAATAGAAGACATTTCAAAAGCGGTAAAAGACCTCACGGCAGGTACAGAGCACGTCACAGGCTCAATCAATGAAGTAAGCGAAGTGGCAAAAGAATCAGCATCTATCACACAAAACATCTCAGCCGCAACCGAGGAACAGCTGGCATCAATGGAAGAAATCTCAGCCTCCTCCCAATCACTCGCAACACTAGCAGACGACTTACAAAACCTAATGAAGAAATTTAACATCTAATTTGGTACAGGGGGACAGGTTCCTTGTCCCGATTTCTCGCAAGAATCATTAAACCATCTCCCTGACCGCAGAATTTTAAAGAGAAGTGTCACAGGCACTTCTCTTTTTAGTATTGTTTAGGAAATTATAAATTCTTTGAACTGTGGATATGCGCGCGACATCCAGCGCCTAGCCCCTCTAGGTATAAGCCAATTTAGAATTGAAGGCAAAGAACGCCTCCTATTCTAAATCGTCTTATTTGCCCTAGGCTGTTCAAGGTGGACCAGCTTTTGTTCTTCTTAAACTAAACGAATAGTTATCCGGTTATCTACCAGAATCAATCCCCGCCACCCCCACCACAACTTGAGCAGGAACTCCCTCCGGACGAGCAAGAATTACATGAACTTGTACCGCAAGAACTGGCAGATCCGCAACTTGTACAACTTGATGTTGATGTACTTTTCTTGCTGATTTTCATGTAACTTGAAAACTCATCATAATGAAAATATGAAACAGATAAGACAGGAACAATCATTTTGTTAAAATTTTGCTCACTTTTGCACTTTCTCATTTTGTCGTGAATCACACTTTTTTCATTATTTTTTATATTATTTGCCGTTTTTTTCATGGAGGAGATCAGTGCGAGTACTGTATTCATATAATGGCTATCACTTTTAAAATATAAATCAATCAGTTCATTTTCCGGTAAATGTTTAAAATCATCAATGATTCCAGGATGTACAGGGTGCCTGAAAAATCCCTGATAAAGATGGATATTCTCTCTTCGAATGAAAAAAAGCTCAGCATAGATCCAATCGAAAAATCCCCGCAAATCAGGGTCAGGCTCTACTTTTACGTTTGGACTGTGATGTAGAGTGGTTCCTAAAAATTTCTTTGAAAACTCATCATACTCACGGGTAAACATGAGCATTTGATGCCACAGTTCATCGACTTTGTCGCTAAACATAGGAGCTTCCTTTAAAAGAGAAGTCAAGATAAAATAACGTTTTAAATCCAGGAGGCGCCACTTGTACTCATTTTCTTTTAGCCTATTTTCTCGATGTACCCTCTCTTCTACATTTTCCATATAGCTGTTACTAAGGGACTTCTCGAGGTCATCACTAAGCTTTTTTAACCCTTTTATTGGCCTTATTTCCAAAGTTCCCGGGGATAGACCAAATTTAAAAGAGACCTTTTTACGTATAAAGATAATCAATAAAATCAACATTACAGCAGCACCCAGGAGTATCCATTCCATACCAATTCCTCCAATCTTTTCTTAAAATCCTTAATCTTAATACGATAATTTATTATAGAAGGTTTCAATTTTTACATAGTAAGAAATCTCCTTGCGTAGTACTTTTTCAGTCTAAACAAATAAAAAAAAGTGAATTTTTATCTATTTATCCTGATCGAATCGTCATGTAAGATGAATAAGTGTGTACTTTTTACTAAAATAAGGAAAAAACTCGTTGATCATAGTATTTCATTTTAACATAAGGAGCGGATCTTACATGATTTTTTCCAAACATTATCTTCCAGTTGGAAGTGTTGTAGGGCTGCATGATGATTCAAGACGGTTATTAATTATAGGTAGACAATTATTTTCAGAAACAAATCAAGTCATCAGGGACTATGCGGCTGTGAACTATCCGAACGGATTTACGGATGCAAAAGAACAATTTATTTTATTTAATCATCAAGATATTCATGTTGTGTATCATTACGGATATGTTGATGAAAAGGAAATGCAGTTGGATGCTTTGTTAGCAGAAGCGGAAAAACGTGAGGATGATGATCATGGGGACAATTCGATTTAATAAGGATTTACCGGGGAAAACTCATTTGCTCATTATAGAATTAGAAGGAAAATTTAGTTTATTGCTGGAGCATATGACGACATTTAAACAAAAGTTAGATCGGCATACTGGAAAGGCTGCGATAAGTCTTCAAGAAAAAATGGTGAATAATCTGGCGTTTTTTAGCAAAGCCAGCAGCAGTTTATTGTATTTTGCGGATACGGTCCTGAACTTTGTTAAGGCAGTTGAAGCGGTTGATGAGTCAACGGGAGGACCGGCAGGATCGAGTAGCCGTGCTGAAATGAATTATACATTTTCAGTAAGCAGAATTGAAGATGAAGTAAAGCTGACTCCTGCATCACTAAAGCAGGCGACAGATCGTTTTGAGGGAAACATGGCTGCGCTTGATGAAGTACTCGGAGATTTCCATACATTACTAGATCATGTCATGTTTGATACAGAATTTCCTTGGGGAGATGTTGCGGATATTTGGCCGGAAGCGAAGCAGGAGATCTTTTCTATTGTGGGAAATGCAAGAAATAGATTAGAAGACTTGTTAAAAAGTGCGAGATTATTAACTGAGGAATTGCAGCGTGTTGATAACTTGATTTCAAGACAACTGGTAAAGTAAAGGAGGGTTTGACGTGTATGGCAGACATCCGGAAGTTGCGGCAATCATAAAAGGACATGAAACAACGGCTAATGGAATCTTGACTGATGCCGGATCACAACTTCTTTATGAAAAATTCAGCAGCAATGTAAGTACTGTTTTTGGGCTTTCAGCATCTGTTGGCGGCAGTATGATCACATTGGATATTTCAGCGACGAAAAGTACGGTCGATGGCTGGATAAGTGATCTGCAAACTTGTTTGGAAGATGCATGGAGAAAGTATGATCCTGAGGAAGACGAGTCGGGTACTGAATTTATGAGAATCCAAAGCATGAGTATGGATATTAATGACATCATCATGAACTATAACAGTTTGAAGTATGATCTGGATGACATTGAACTTGAATTTGAAAATGCGGTCCGTTTGTATCGATCGCCTGTGCGTTCTGCGTTAACGGATATTCGTATTCTTTATCATGCTGAAAATAATGTGAGTGGGGATTTTTCTGGGTTTAATAATGTTTCGGTTTATGTGCATGGGATTGAGGATACAGGAGAAGATTTTTTCAATAGTGCAAAAGATGCAGCACAAGATGGGGATATCATAGTTTTTGTTCAACGTGATGGAAAGAAGCTTTACTCTAGAGTAGTTATAAATAGAGATGGAAAAACAATAATTGAATATGATGAAGATTTAACTGAATTAATGAATGATAGAGCTTTTGTGAATAAAGAAGGTCGTATTCACTTTATATATGAAACAACACATAAAAACGAACATCGACAGGAAACAAGTGATGATCTGGCACTGGAATTAAATAAAATGGGGCTAATGAATGGGGAGACAAAAATTGATATGTTTGGCCATAGTTACGGTGGTAGAAGGTCTCTACAATTTGCAATGGATTATCCTGACAATGTACGAAGTATTACTACAGTAGGAACACCATATGACACAAATTTCTTAGCTACAGCAGCTAATAATGTTCGGTGGGCAGCAGAATTAGGAGGAAAAAACCCAAAAAACACAAGTGATTTTTTAGATTTCAATGAGAATAATCGCAACAATAAAGACGGTATGGATTATAGTAATGCTTACACAGATATGACCAGTGAACCACTTTCAGATGATATTCATCAATTGAAATCTGCAAACCCGGAAATATATCGGAAACTTGAAGAGATGGATATTACAGCTGTAGCAGGATATAGAACTGAATATACAGTAAATTATTCTCCATATTACTCTGCCCCTCCACAAGAATACAAGACGAACAGTGATGATACAGTATCTGTGAAAAGTCAGAATGCTGAGATTCTAGGAGACTTAATAGATGAAAGACCCCAAATTGAAGTGGAAGGTACTAACGTGTTTGATCCCGGACATGTTTATGAAGTAGAAGACGAAGACTTTATTAAAATAATGAAAGAAGTAAATATTAAACAGATGGAAAAGGAGCATAAATGATGAATAAACGATTTGTGAATCTTTCCTTTTTTCTAATGTCTATATTCCTTCTCGTAGGATGTGAAGAAAGTAATATGAAAAATAAAGGATCGTCAAACCAAATGGAAGTTACTTATAAGGAGGGTTTTCCTACAGAAGAAAGCCCGGGATTAACTGAATTTATCAAAGGTTATCTCTCTAGAGATGGTGATAATGAGGTAATGAAAAAGGATGATTCTTATGTTTATTCAGTTAGTAACAAAAGTGAAAATGATAGATTAGTTCACTATTACCATTTCACAAAAGATCAATTAAAAAGTTATTATCAACCTTTAGTAGATGCAAATAATTATGAAGAAAAGTTGTTACAAATGAATCAAACTGATAGAAAAGAAGATGATTTATATAAAACCATCGAAAAAACCAATGAATATCATCTGCCACTAATTTCATTGGAGGAAAATAACCAACTTAACATTAAGACAAATAAGAGCGAAAAGACATTTGACTTACCTGAGCTTATGAAAGAATACGATGTGAAAAAGTCAGACGATATGGTAGTAAATCTCAAGTCATTAAACAATGATCATTTTGTCATAGAAATTCAGGATTTTAGTGTTGAAAGTGTTGAAGGTTGGGATTTGTTCATGACGCTTTTTGTAAAACAAGATTTATCAAATATTGTAATTAGTGAACTTTATGATGAAGATTTACAAAGTAAGTTGGATTCAGGAGAGTTAAAGGACTATTATAAAGGCTTTCAAAAGGTTGATCCATCTAGTCAGTATTCCAAAATGTTTGGAAATAAAATTATTGATAATAAACTAAATAAGATTATAGATATTAAAAAGGATGACCTCTTAAGTAAAGACGGGAAATATGTATATATAAATGGGAATAACAAGGATCTATCAGGAGGAATCCAGGAAATTCAAACAATAAAGAATTATGCTGAGGGTAACGATACGTCCGATATAAATTTCGATCTTGATTTAGCTGAAATTGCTAAAAGGTTAGATCTTGATACGAGTGGTAATGCTTCAGTAGAAGTAAATTATTTTAATGAGGACTATATTGTCTTGAGGCTAAACTATAAAGGGGAATTTGTCGGAACTGCCGGAGCTACCAACCTGATAATCGACTTGCAACATGATAAGAAAATATATTACTTGGTCGATTTAGGTTTGTTAGGGAGAATATAGAAGGGACAGAGGGACAGGTTCCTTGGTCCGATAGAGAAAGTGGATTGATCTTAGATAAGAACACGGGTGTGAGGGGAACAGGGACGATGGACCTGTCCCCCCGTACCACCAAAAAATTTAAAGAATATTTAATTTTTATGCTACTCTATCTCAAAAAATCCCTATATAACGGGTGGAAGACAAAATGTCTACCAACCATTATGTATAATAGGGAGAGAGAAAACGTGGAAAAGCTAAATTATGACACAATCCAAAAGTATCAATCATTTACAACAATTGAAGAAATGGACAAGTCAGTTCGTGGATTTTTATATAAACATAAAGCTGAATTATCTGAGGGAACTTTAGCTGTTCTTCATCTTATTTGGAAGCATTCGGTCAAAGTTGTCGGAGTTTCTTTTGCTAAATATGATTATATTGCTGAGCAAGTGGGTTTGAGTAAACGTACGGTCATTCGTGCTGTGAAATTGTTAGAAGAGCGAGGAATCATTAAAAAAATTCCGACAAAAAGAATGAATGGAAAACAGGGAGTAAACCTTTTAATCATTCAGACGTTTGGATCCATCGATTCTATGAAAACTACCATGTCACCCCAGAATGTCACTGCACCTGTCACTCCTAATAAAACAGAGAATAAACAAAGCTCACTCTGTGAGAAAAAAACAAAAGAACGAACTAACGTAAGAGAAGCATGTGAACCCACACTACAAGAATTAGACTCCAGCTATCTACCAGAATCCATCCCAGAAGAATTCAAAAAAACTGCACAACCATTTTTTAATGCTATCGATATATATAACCTATGGAACCGAGTCATGATCGTCTATAACAAATTCGACCACGGCAAAACAATTGAGGATTTTATGGAATGTATCATCAGCGCATTTAAACAAACTGTCTTTGCAAAAAGAGAGGAAAAATTCACACAACATTCGAAGGTTACTTCTACCGTATCCTACACGAAACCTTCACCCTAAAACTACGCCAAGAAAACAAAAGCAACCTATTTTGGGAACTACATGACTGGGTCACGGGGACAGGTTCCTCGTCCCACTAGGTTGAAGGCAAATTATGATGCACCTCCTACTATTTATTTCTCTTCAGGTTCATTTATAATAAAGTATCTATCCAAATATTCAGGTTAGGAGATTTGCGAATATGCTCATTCAATGTACAAAAAAACTGTTAGAGCAACTAAAATAAAGCCTCACGAGCCAATCAAAGAGCAGAATCCACTTTTCTCATGGCATGCCCATTTTATTCTTGTAAATCGTAGAAAAACGATTGTACTCATTCATGATCTTTCTAGATATATCATAGTCCTGCATGGCCTAAAGGCAAAGGATTATAAGTATTTTGATCAACTCATTGTGAATGCGATCCGCGAAACATTTGAAGCAGAAGGAGTTAAAAAAGAAGTAATTGAGCAGTTTTTAACTCAATCAATGGATTTCACCTATTCGAAAACGAAGGACCGTACTTCGGTGGCAAGATTGAACAAGGCATGTGAAACAACATTTTATTTTCTGGACTACTTGAATCAAGAATCTGTCATTAATTCAGAGTTAAGTAAACGTGTTAGCAGGAGTTTAGTTGGTGACGGGAAAAATAAATATATTTATCCGAATGAAGAGATGTATAAACAACTTGAGATATTTGCAGGTCAGCCTATTTTTGAGACGAAGGCGGTACAACTAAAAGTGGTGCTAAAGCTGGAAGATCACGAAGTTTGGCGTCGAATCATCGTGCCAGTCAATCGGACATTTCATGATTTGCATAAGATTCTTCAATCAACCTTTGGATGGAAAAATAATCACCTTCATGAATTTATTATTTACAACGATGACGCAGAACCAACGATCAATCTTGTAAGTGATGAAAAAGCCTTAACTTATCCAAAACAAACCGAAATGAAGCATGAAAAAGGTATAAAGCTATCAGTGTATATACCTGCAAATAAAACTTTGACATACACTTATGATTTTGGCGATGATTGGAAGCACGAAATTGAAGTTGAGAAGGTAATAAATGAGTATCATGACTATCACCCACAATGCGTTGACGGAGAAGGAAACGCTCCTCCGGAAGATGTAGGTGGGGTTCCCGGTTACACAGAATTCCTCTCCATTCTAGCAAATCCCGAGCATCAGGATTATAAACATACAGTTCAATGGGGGATAATGCAGGGGTATGAAGAGTTTGATATTGAGAAGATAAACAGGATGCTGAAAGATAGGTAGAAGGATGAATGGCAATCGTACACACTCAATATGCCTGGGCTTTTGGGACAGAGGGACAGGTTCATTGACCCACTTGAAGGTAATGAGTTAGAGTGTAAGAGGAAGAGAAAGTAAATTAAAGTAACGGGTATTAAAACATACATAGCTACAACTTTATGGGGAGGTGGGACAAGGGACCTGTCCCCCCGTCCCACCAAGGGACCACCGCCCCACAACAAAGAGGCCCCCGCCCCCAGCGAGGCCCCATCCCAATTACGAAAACAGGTGTGATCAAATCAAATGAGAATTAGAACGTTAGTTATTGCTCCTTATCCGGCGATGAGTCATTTAATTGAAGATTGTCGGCAGGAGGAGCAGGAGCTTGATTTATATATGAAGGTTGCGAATCTTCAGGAGGCCATTCCGGTTGCGAGGGAAGCGGAGGATGAGGGCTTTGATGTGATCATCAGCCGTGGTGGTACGTCCAAGCTAATTGAAGATGTGGTGAATATTCCTGTCATCGATATTCATGTGTCAGGCTATGACATGCTTAGGGTACTGACGCTTGCGAATGATTTTCCGGGTAAAAAAGCAATTGTCGGCTTTTCGAATATAACTCTAGGTGCAAAGGCGATTACGGACTTACTTGATATCCAAATTGATGTGTTCACCGTTGAAAAAGCGACAGAGGTTGATGGCCTGGTTGAAAATCTTAAGCAAGAGGGTTATGAACTCATCATGGGTGATGTCATTACCATGGATGCGGCGACAAAGCATCATTTGGAAGGGATTCTGATTCAGTCCGGTCGGGAAGCGATTTTTGAGGCGTTTCATAAGGCGAAGTCTATTTATCGTCTGCATCAAAAACAGCAGCAGGAGATTATTTTACTTCGTTCACTTTTAGTGGAAGCATCCTCAAACATCATCGTCCTATCACGTGATGGTAACATTGCCTATCAGCACTGGAATGATTTTAAAGAGTGTCCACTACCACTAAACAAACTGCATGAATACATTCAGGAAAAAAACAACCTAAATCATGATGTAAGTATCTTTACAACAAGTGAGCAGCAAATGGTAAAACAATCTGTAAAGAAGAAAGTGATTGAAGCTCAAGAATATTATGTATTTCAGTACTCTTTGGTCACTACTCAAAATACTCATCAACAAAACATCCATGTTGAAACCGTTTCACAGCAGCCGATGATCATTTCAAACAGTCAAGCCATGAAAAGGTGTATGAATCTCATTGAAAAAAACGCAAATCATGATCAATGGCTTCTTATTGGAAGTGAAGGAACAGGAAAGAAGCTTCTCTCTCAGTACATTCATTATAATAAAAACAACGGACAGGGACTTTATTCAAGTATAACGGCTGAAAGTCTGTTACTGCTTGAACATGGAATAGATCGTGATATACGGACACTTTATATAAATGAAATAGAAGCATTATCACCAAAAGAGATGAAAAAGCTAACGACAATGTTGGGTCATTTAAAAATGGAAAACCTAACAATTGTCCTGTCTCTAACAAAGGAAGAGGAAATTTCTCATTCTCTCATCTACGACACTGATCTAGTACGAGTACAAATCCCATCTTTAAAAGACCGTAAAGACGACATTAGACCGCTAACGACCTATTTTATCGCCGCTTTTCACGGTCAAATTGGAACATCAGTCATTAAAATGAAGGAAGATGCGATGGAACTGTTAGAGGAATATTCCTGGCCTGGAAATGTCGCACAGCTTCGATCGATTCTTCACTCAGCTGTTTTAGAAGAAAAGGGATATGTTCTAGGAAAAAAACTTCTGCAGCAACATGTTGAGGAGCAAAAAGAAGAAGCAAATACAGTGGATAAGGAATTTCTTTCTGGTACATTGGAGACAATAGAAAAACGGATTATTGAGCATATTATGGAAGAAGAAAATCATAATCAAACAAGAGTTGCAGAGCGGTTAGGAATTAATCGATCGACTTTATGGCGCAAGCTGAAACAATAACTGTTCAGCTTGCTTTTTTATTTGTTGCAAAATACAACATTTTATATTTAATGTGTTGCAAAATATTGTGTAAGCCATTACAATAATCCTTGTAACCGATTACTAAATATATTTAGTGTTTAATATTGAAACAATTATAAAAGGAGTGTTACAATTATGAAGATAAAAGCAACTTTAGATCGAATTCCTGGCGGTATGATGGTTGTGCCGTTGCTAATTGCAGCATTGATAAATACATTTTTCCCGGACTTATTACGGATTGGTAACTTTACTCAAGCACTATTTGTAGACGGTGCGAGTACATTGATTGCCCTTTTCCTCTTATGTACAGGTGCACAAATTAACGTGAAATCTTTTGGTGTGTCAGTTGGTAAAGGGGCGACACTTTTAGCAACGAAATGGGCAGTAGGTGCGGTATTTGGATTAATCGCTTACTTATTGGCTGGTGATAATGGATTATGGTTAGGTTTAGCGCCAATCGCTGTTATCGCAGCCATGACAAATAGTAATGGCGGATTATTCGTTGCATTAGTTGGTCAGTACGGAAGTAAAGAAGATCGTGCGGCATATTCACTTTTAGCACTTAATGATGGTCCTTTCTTAACAATGATTGCGCTATCTATTTTCGGAGCAATGGGCTTTGTTGATGGTATGTTCTCATTAACTTCATTTATATCAGTGTTACTGCCGATTTTAGTTGGTATGGTATTAGGTAACCTTGATGAAGACATGCGTACGTTCTTAGATAAAGGTAGCTCAATGTTAATTCCATTCTTCGCATTTGCACTAGGGATGGGAATTGATTTTGGCGCCATCCTTGAAGGGGGATTATCGGGAATTATCCTTGGTTTATTAACAGTATTTGTAACAGGTTCTGCAGGTTATTTCGTATTTAAAGCATTAAAATGGAATCCAATCGTTGGAGCTGCGGAAGGGTCAACAGCAGGAAACGCGGTAGCGACACCGGCTGCGATCGCAGCGGCAAATGCGAGCTTTGCATCAGTTGTCGACATTGCGACAGTACAGGTCGCAGCTTCAGTGGTGACAACAGCTATTTTACTACCAATTTATGTAGGGTTCCTGGTGAAACGATTAGAGAAAAAGGGCTATAAATTTGAACAACAAGAAGACGTAAAAGAAGCAAACGTCTAAGGGTGTGATAAGAGTGGAGAAAAGAATTGGCATTATATCTGATGATTTAACAGGTGCGAACGATTCAGGTGTACAATTAGCGAAAAAACATCTATCGTCAACGGTTGTATTCGATTTTGAAACATCAACTTTAACGAAAAAGCCCGATGTGTTAATCGTTGATACCGATAGTCGCGCGAAGAAGCAAGAAGAAGCATATAAAGCGGCATACCAAGCTGCTTTATTCCTTCAGAAGGAGAATTATCAGCATGTATATAAAAAGGTTGATTCAACATTAAGAGGAAATATTGCGGCTGAATTATCTGCTGTAGAACAGGTGTATCAGCCTGAAGTGGTCGTGATTGCGCCCGCTTTTCCAAAAATGAAGCGTCAAACAATTGATGGAAATCATTATGTAAATGGTGTGTTAATCACGGATACGGAGTTTTCGAAAGATCCGAAAACACCGGTAACAGAAGCGTTTATACCGAAATTATTAACACAATATCAAGATCGTAAAATTGCCTTAGTTGATAAACGTATGCTGGGACAATCTATAGAAGAACTAAACCAAATCATTACGACGATCCTTAATCAAGGGGTAACATGGTTTGTATGTGATAGTGAAACAGAAGAAGATCTACAAAGAATTTGCGACATTTTTTCTAGCCTGAACAAGAAAACAGTCTGGGCCGGTTCTGCCGGATTAATTGAGTATTTACCAGATGCGCTTCAGTTAACACATTCTAATGAAGAAAGTCAGGAAGAAATCAAAATTGAAAAGACGTTAATCGTTTCAGGCAGCTTATCTCAAGTAACGAAAGAACAGTTGTGCAAAATAGAATCTCTGCAAAATTCTTTCTTTATGGAAGTAGATCCTGCTACTTTAGTGGAAAATACGTTTGAATTAGACCACTATATAGATCAACTAAACCAACATTCAGAATACGAACACTTTGTTTTATATGTAGAGGCTTCTGAGGAAAATCGTGTTTCTGCGAAGGAAGCAGGTGAAGCGCTTGGTTTAAATGTAACGGAAGTAAGTGAAGCCATATCAAGAGGACTGGGACAGATTGCGAAAGGTCTTTTAGGAAATTGCGCCTCTATTCAAGGTTTAGTTTTGACAGGTGGAGATACAGCAAAGGCAGTCTGCTCGGAATTAGCCATTTCAGAAATGGAGCTTTACTCTGAAGTAGAACCAGGTCTTCCGTTCGGTCGCTTAAGAAGTGAGAATCGCAGCTATTGGGCGGTTACAAAAGCTGGTGGATTTGGACATGAACAATCATTAGTCAATGTAGTCAAATACATGGCAAACAAAAGAAGGGTGAGAGCATGAGTCAAGTAAAACCAATCGTTGGAATCACAATGGGAGACGCAGCAGGCGTTGGTCCGGAGATTATTTTAAAAAGTTTAGCAAGTGAAGAAATGTATAATATCAGCCGACCTCTAGTAATCGGTGACAGCAAAATTCTTGAAAGAGCAAAGAGTTTTGTAAACAGTGAGCTAATCATTGAATCTGTAACAGCTGACCTTATTGAAAACTTACCATATAATTTCGGTACAGTTTATTGCTTAGATTTAAATCTATTAGATGCCAACCTGCCAATTGGTCAAGTGTCACCAGAAGCAGGTCATGCGGCTTTTGAATATTTAGCAAAAGCAATCGAATTAGCAAAAGAAAACAAAATCAATGCCATTTGTACAGCGCCATTAAACAAAGAAGCGTTACACAAAGGCGGCCATAAATACCCTGGCCACACAGAAATTCTTGCAGACTTAACAGGTACGGAAGACTTCTCGATGATGCTGTCAGCACCTAATCTAAAAGTCATTCACGTGACAACACATGTCGGAATCATTGATGCAGTAAAAATGATTAACCCAGAGCGTGTTTACCATGTCATCAAACTTGCGCACGACACATTGAGAAAATCAGGTATTGAATCACCGAAAATCGCTGTTTGCGGAATCAATCCACACGCAGGTGAAAATGGATTATTCGGTTACGGAGAAGAAGACGAAAAAGTCGTTCCAGGTGTAGAAAAAGCACAAGGAGAAGGAATCAATGTAGTAGGTCCGCTACCTGCAGACACATTATTCTTCCGTACCGTTCGCGGAGACTTCGACGTCGTTGTCGCTATGTACCATGACCAAGGACACGGACCAGTTAAAGTACTAGGCTTAGACGCAGGTGTCAACATCACAGTCGGCCTGCCAATCATCCGTACAAGCGTCGACCACGGCACAGCCTTCGACATTGCCGGCAAAGGAATCGCAGACGAAAAAAGCCTAATCGAAGCCCTTCGCCAAGCTGTGGAATTTGCGGGGTAGGGACAGAGGGACAGGTTCCTTGGTCCAGTTTTAATCGAGATATGAGGTTTATCAAGCAGGACAATATAGGACTTGAAACGAAATGGGGGAGGCAGGGACAAGGAACCTGTCCCCCCGTTCCACCTTACCTCTCCGCAACTCCAATGAGAAACGATTCCCACTTTTCTTTGGGTGAAAGGTTTTTAAATGCGTTCTTTTTTAGGTATGTCGGCTGCATGGTTGTTGCAAACTTGCTTTTGTTGTGTGATTGATCTGTTGTCATGACTACTTGTCCAATTTCTGTTCCTTCCTTTATCTCCTGTAGATCACCTGAGCGAAGTCCGGTTGTCACTTCTTTTCTATTTACTAACCCATTTTTATCTAAGAAATAAAGAAACGTTTTTTTACCATGCTTTTGCTTTACAATGGCCTTACTTGGAACTGTTGGGACTTTTAATGCTTGATCAAGTGTTACTATTACGTCGGCTGTTGTACCGATTGGAAGTGCCTCTGCTTGTTCTGACAGTATGGCTTCATATGGATAGACGTTCTTTTTATCTATTTCCGGTTCATTTTCAGGAAAAGAACCTATATCGAATATTGTTCCTTCTAGCTTTGCTTTTTCTCCTGAAACTGTCGCGTTAAAGGACATATCAACCTTTACCTTTTTCAGTTGTTCCTCAGTTAAAGTGCCTTTGATGGATAATGAAGTGGAGGCAATCGTCACAACAGGGTTTCCGAGCTGATCGTTTACGTCCTTCACAATCCCATCTCCTTCACTAATGATCATAGCGGAATCGCTTTTCTCGTTAATTAAACTAATTTGAGTTTCATAGTTGAAAATTTTATCTTCAAGCTTACTTTTTTCAAGCTCCTGCTTATAGATTTCCTGTTTGATTTGACTGATTATCACATCATTAGACGTGTCTTCCGTGTCCGTTATATCTTCCGAAAAATTAAAGTCATCTTCAAAGGCGAACACCGAATCGTATTCGTATGCATAACTTGAGTCAGAAGAAATAGAAGCCTGATAGTCTGATAGCTTTTCGATGTATTCATCAATACTGCTCAGCTCTCCTTCGGCCTGGCTAATATCACTCTCCAACGTATCTCTTACCTGATCAAGCTCAGGTGTTGCATA
Organism: Metabacillus sp. KJ11-3; assembly: GCF_055808295.1. Lineage (NCBI taxonomy): Bacteria > Bacillati > Bacillota > Bacilli > Caryophanales > Bacillaceae > Metabacillus > Metabacillus sp. KJ11-3. The sequence goes on from NZ_CM147865.1 coordinate 4,897,438, forward strand.
TTCAATCAGCGGAGTACCGGCCGTTACTTCGTCGCCTTCCTTAACCAGAAAACGCAGAAACTCTTTATCTTTATCATCAAAATAAACTTTATATTCCTCCTGAGGCATCAAGATTCCCTTTGTATCAAGTGTTTTAATGATATTTCGCTCTTGAACCCTTTTCCAATCGTGAACATATACGGTGTGCTCTGCTTTGCTATCTTTTTTCCAGATCAAATAGGCATTTAATGTAATAAAACAAATGCAAAAGAAGATGAGTGAGAAAATAAACCACTTTTTCAACCTAACCACATCCTTACTAATACAGGTACCTCAAGATACGCCATGAAGGCGTGTAAGAGCCAACTTAATATGTAAAACAGAACGATCATGAAAAGAGTGAATAAATTATGTTTTTCAGTAAGTCGTGATAAATAAACATAAAGAACAAAGATGGCTAATAGTTGAAAAAGGGTGATGGAACTAAAAAAATGAACCCAATATTCGTGGTCGATTAATTGCTGAGCAATGACCCCTAATGAGAAGGGGGTGCTTGCCTGGCTTAAATGAAAAAACACAAGTACAGGATAGGTGATCGCCTTTTCCACTAAATGAATAGAGAAGGCGAATAGTTGAACAATCAAAGCTTTTTTATAGGAAACATCAAGTACGATCCAATAAACAAAGGCTGGAAACCAAAGGAGTAGAGTCGTATAGAGTAAACTTGAAACCAGTTTTCCTAATAAAATAAACACCTTCCCAACCTCGAATTCTTCTCTGGAAAAGTTCGTAATTGCTCCTGAGTATGATTCAGTGCCAATGCCAAAATAAACACCAGCTGCAAATATAAGCAAACTGAATAGATAGAGAAGGAAAATTCTCCAGCCAATCCCTCCTGTTGTCTCGGCCTTTTGCAGTTGATAAAGGCTTACCTGCGGACGGAAAATCCCTTTTATAATGGATGTTTCATAGATCATCATTTATTCTCCTTAAATAAAGTTACCCCTCTAGTCTATATGATGTTTTAGAAGAATAACGTTGGAATTTGTCGATTTATATAATAATTAAACGAATTTGGTGAATTTGGACTAACTTTGTTGTGAAAATGCGCTTATGAATGATCTGCTTTTCGCCTGAATTCAGGAATTGTAAAAATCTAATTGCAATGTAAATCAAATGTTAATTTACTGTGTGATTTTTAGATCTTTTGTATAAAAAAATAGTGTCCTACTTATATATAACACTAGTATTTTTGAAATCCGCAAGAAAAAAGGGAGAGTTTATGACAAATTTAAAACAAGTTATAAACAAAGAATTTCTTGAAAAGCATCAACTTGAAATAGGGGTTCTATTTTGTTTTGTATTGCCGCCGGTGGGAATTTTATGGCTGATGTTGATCGGATGGATTCACTTGAAAAATACAGTTGATTTAAAGGTTCCATTCTATCTTAATACAACCACTTTCTTTTTTATTTGCTTGGCATTAGCGACATTGGGGGCAACTTTTTCAGAAGATAAAGAAGGTTACATGCTGATTTTTGCGATGATTTTAGGATATTTAGGGCTTTACTTGTATATAAGAGAACGAGTAACAATGGCTCTTGTTCGGCGTTTTAAGTGGGTTATGATTGTTGGTGGCATATTTTTGGTCGTGACAGGGAGTTTATTGAAAAACGTTCAAATAACAGACATGTTGATTGGAGGGTTGACTGGTACGATCTTCCTTGGACCTTCACCCGAATCTGATGGCAGATTGTTTGGGACGGCCTATAACCCGAATTTTGCTAGTTTCCTGTTATTGCTTATTCTTTCTTTTTTGTTAGCAGAACAATTAAAAAGGCAGCAATGCAAACAGGTCGTCAGATGGAATTATGTACTCGTGGCTATTATGATGTTTGGCATTTTTCAAACAGGTTCACGTGCGGGGATTGGTGTGATGTTTCTTGTTTTGGTTATATTTATGTTTAGGTATTCAGCGAAAATCGGAATGGTGGCTGCCACCCTTTTTATGCTTTTCCATAAACAAATTCTTGGTGTTATACCGAGGTTTTCTTTACTTAATGAAGCAATTCTTGAAAGAAAAGAGATTTGGGTGACGAGTATTAAAATTTGGGAAAAGTATCCTTTCTTTGGAACAACTCCTTTAGGATACCGTCATGCTTATGATCAATTTACGCATCCAGAACCACATGCTCATAATATGTTTTTAGGGTTGTTTGCAGAGTATGGCACAATTGGTGGACTGGCTTTTCTATTACTTGTTATGACCTTACTGTTTAAGGTTTGTTGTATGTTGTTTGTGCATGCGAAAAAAAGGAATTGCTCAACTTTTTCCTGCTATCACTTCCGGTTTTGTTTTTTACAGGAATTTTTGATCATCCGCTTGTGTCACCGCAGACAGCCTTGTTGGCAGTTGTATTGGTCGCGTGTTTTGATCGATATACAGGGAGTGTTCCGTTTTGGCAAAAAACGGTGCTGTTTGTCAATTATAAGGTTGTGAGAATGATTTATTTTGAGGGTGCGCGTGTGGTGAGGTTGGAGAAACAGAGGGGAAAAAGGTAGGGGGAAAGTGTGTGTGAGCCGTAAGTTGCAACTTACGGCTCTTTTGCTACAGTTATATCGTTCATGATTTTGCACGATAAGTGGGACAAGGAACCTGTCCCCGCGCCCCCCGCGCCCCCCCGCGACCCACCGACTCAAGAACTTCCCCGCTCAATCAAGGATGGTTCGAGTTTGATTTGTACGGATTCGGCTGAGACTTCGTCTTCCATGCGGTTTAGTAATAGTTCGATGGTTGTTTTGACTATTTCTTCGATTGGTTGATGAATACTTGAGATTCCCATGATTTTTGCGAGGTAGGTATCGTCAAATCCGATCACGCTGATATCCTCTGGTATTTCGATCTTTCTTTCTTTTGCAGCTTTCATAAATTCAAGTGCCATAATATCATTTGCTGTAAATAGGCATGTGAAATCAAGAGATGCAGCAGAGTTTAAATAGGCTTCTATATCCTGTCTCATTAAAAAGTTGTTGGTTGAGGTTTCTTGAAGTTGAATATAGTTTTCATGTTTGAATTCAAATCCGTTTTCGTATAATGCGCTTTTATAGCCGAGGAATTTATCGTCAGGAATGGTCCCCATAAATCCAAAGGTTTTATGACCACTATGAATGAATTTTTCTCCGACAATCTTTCCGGCTTTTACATGATCAAGGCCTACGCTATCAAGAGGTTTGCGGTTTTGGGTCATGACGACAGATGGGATGGCCAGTTTGCTGATCCGCTGAATATTGTACTCTCCTGTAGGGACAAGGATCATTCCATCTACCTGACGGGCGATAAAGTTCTGGATGCTTTCCCATTCTGTGATCGGATTATGCTTGGAATTGTGCAGCAAAATACTGTAGCCGTTCTTGCGGGCCTCCGATTCAAGTGCGTCGATTAATTCCACAAAATAAGGGTTATAGGTTTCAGTTAAACATACCCCGATAATTTTGGATTGACTTTTTTAAGGGTTTGGGCGGCTTTGTTTGGTACATAACCAACTTCCTCAATGACTTGAAGAACTCGTTTAGCAGCATCTTCATTTACTCCATTATTTCCATTAATCACCCGTGATACAGTTGATTGGGAAACGTTTGCAAGTTTGGCGATTTCTTTCATCGTAAGCTTACTCATAATTGCTCCTCCGTTTGAATACGTATTCTTATATTAACCTATAATTATTCTCGTTTAGACGATTACATTGCTTGTATACACCTATTATATCACAATATCATCTACTATCTTTGTATGGTGAATAAACAATGAAAACGCTTTAAAATATGTATTGACATTTATTTATGCCTATCGTAACATAAAAACCAGAAAGCGTGAATACGTTTTCACCAATTATTCAGATTAGGGGGTCTATGAAAGTATGAAAAAATTAATGTTGTTCGTTTCAATCTTAGTTTTATCTCTTTCGTTAGTTGCGTGCAGCTCAAATGGTGCAAGTAGCAGTGATGACAAAATTGTGATTTGGACACAAGCTGCAGCCGATCATCCGGAAGGAAAGATGTTTGCAGATCGAGTGAAGCGCTATAACGAAGAACATCCTGACAAGCCTCAAGTTGAAATTCAAAATATCACACGTGCAGGTGCGGGATCCGGCTACATAGATAAATTAAACGCAGCCATTACGGCGAACGATATGCCGGACATTTTTACACTGGATGGACCGGATATTGCCGCATATGTAGATTCCGGTCTACTTGGTGAACTTGATGGCTATATGAGTGAAGGTTTCAAAGAAGGCTTTACAGAAGCGATTATTGATCAAGGAACAGTTGATGGGAAGTTCTATGGGATGGGTTATTCTGATTCAGGTGTAGCGATTATGTATAACGAAGATATGATTAATGCATTACCTGAAGATGTCAAATCACTAATTCCTGCATCAGATCAAGATTGGACATGGGATCAATTTGTTGAACTTGCCAGAAAAGTAGATGAGTTTGCAAAAACATCAAATGATCCGGCATTTGAAGGGTATGAAAGTGCAGTAAGCTTACTATTACCTGATATTACAGCAGGTGCTTATGAAACAGGAACATACTACTTCACACCGCTTTTATGGGGAAATGAGACAAACATAGTTGGTGAAGATGGAGTCACAGTTGACGGTGTATTAAACAGTGAGAAAAGTGTTGAAGCATTAACAAAATATGCACAATTATTTGCAGATCCGCAGCTTGCAAGTGCAACAGAGTCGGAAAAAGCCTTTCATTCTGGTAAAACAGCTTTATCTGTAAGCGGTTTCTGGTATGTGAGTGAATTAACAAGCAATTATCCAAACTTAAAGTTTAAAACTGTTCGTTATCCAAAAATGAATGAAAACTATGATGGTTTATATACTCCATCAGGCAGCTGGGCGTTTGTACGCAATGGACAAGAGGAAGATGAAGAACGCATTAAGCAGGTAGTTGAAGTAATGGAATGGTTAAACAATGATGAAGCATCTGAGGAATATTATCATGCGAACGGATCGATTCCAACTCGAGTAAATGCAATCGATGTGATTGATACAAATACAGACAATCCATATCATAACGAAGCATGGTCAGTATTGAAATACCAGGTTGAAAACACAAATAAATCTCGTCCTGTTTCACCGGGGTATCCTTACCTTTCAGAAACTTTTGCAAAAGATGTTATCTTGAAAATCGGTCAAAATAAAGCAACAGATGAAGCGACAATCAAACAATACGTGGATGATGCTGTGAAGAAAATTGATTTAGAGTTTGAGAAATATCAAAAATAACAGATTTAGGAAAGAGGTGAGGGGGACCTCGCCTCTTCTTATAAACTGGGCTTATCCTGACAAGCCAAGTGAAAAGGGTGTGAAGTGATGAAAACGGTAAAAAACTTTGTGAAAGTAAGAAATACAACGGAACATTACCGAAACAGTGAGCATTATAAAAAAGGTGAAGTTGTCTCAGCCTATGGATTTTTAACACCGGCAATGGTGCTTGCTATTTTATTTATCGTCTTACCTATTATTCTAGCTTTTACGTATGGATTTACAGATTACTATTTATTAAAACCAAATGATAAACAATTTATCGGCATGGAAAATTTCAAACGAATGCTGACAGATGAAGTGCTCATTCAAAGTTTTTTGAACACGATCAAGTTTGTTGTGTTTGTTGTACCTCTTCAGTTAGCGATGGCACTTGGTTTAGCATTAATTGTCAATAAGAAGATCAAAGGTGTCGGGTTTTTTAGAACCGCGTACTTTTCACCGGCAGTATTGTCTCTTGTCGTCATTTCCATACTTTGGACAGTTATGTTAAACCCGACTTCAGGATTAATCAATGAAATTTTAGCAAATATCGGACTGCCGAAACAGCCGTTTTTATCAAGCGCTGATCAGGCGATTTATACAATTGTAGCCATTTCTGCCTGGTCCGGTTGTGGGTATCAAATGATGATTTTCCTGGCGGGCTTAAAAAATATTGACGGTAGTTTATATGAAGCAGCAGACATTGATGGGGCAAATGCATTTCAAAAGTTTTTATTCATTACCATTCCTTCATTAAAACCAATTCTGATGTTTTTAGTGATTACCACTACGATTCAAGCGTTTAAGCTCATCGTCCAACCGATGGTGATGACAGGCGGAGGACCGGATTACTCTACGATGACCATTTTGCAATATATTTATGAATACGGATTTAGACACCGAAATATTGGATATGCCAGTGCAATTACGTTGGCATTCACCGTTTTCTTAGTGGTTGTATCGATTGTGATTAAAAAGCTATTTAGAGAGGAGCGGGCGGCATGAAGATCGTAAAGAAATCGTTGTTTTATTTGTTGGCATCTGTTGTGGCGTTACAGTTTTTAGTTCCTCTTTTTTGGATGATCTTATCTTCTTTCAAAATTGATGAAGTGATCTACCGGGATATGGGTTCGATTTATGCAATCATCCCTCGTTTCTCTGATCTATCATTAAAATCGTATACAGAGCTGCTGGGCTTTTATAATATTTTTCAAAATGTCGGTAACAGCTTGATTTATGCGTCGATTACGGTTGTATTTGGACTAACCATTAATTCTCTGGCGGGCTATGCGTTAGCGCGATTCCAATTTCCATTCAAGGACTGGATTCTCATTTTTATTATCGCATTGATGATTGTTCCAATTGAAGCGACGATTCTGCCTTTATTTTTAGTTGTGAATGAAATGGGTTTAATTAATACAGTGCCGGGATATTTAATGCCATTTATCATTAATGTGATGAATATATTCTTATTCAGACAGCATTTTTTATCATTCCCGGGTGAACTGATTGAATCTGGAAAAATTGATGGGCTCAGTGAAATTGGTTGCTTTTTTAGAATAGTGATTCCATCTAGTTTAAATATGTATATCACAGTTGGAATTTTAACCTTTTTGGCATCCTGGAATGATTTCTTATGGCCGGTTATGGCGTTATCGAATGCCGACCTTATGCCAATTCAGGTTGCATTAAATGCTATTTTCAGTGATACGTATAATATCTACACAAGCCATATTATGGCAGCATTAACGATTGTTACGATTCCGATTGTTGTGCTTTATATCATTTTTCAAAAATACATTGTCGAAGGCTCGATGCAGAGCGGAATTAAATAAGTGAGGTGCAAAATGAACCGATTACAAAAGGCAAATGACTATATACAAGCAAATAAACATAACGTACAAAGCAGGCCCATCTATCATTTTTCTCCTGAAATCGGGTGGATGAATGACCCGAATGGATTTGTCTATTACAAAGGAAAATATCATCTGTTTTATCAGTATTATCCGTATGATATTACGTGGAATGACATGCACTGGGGACATGCTACAACTGAAAACTTCATTGATTGGGAGCATCTGCCTGTTGCATTGGCTAATGATAAAGCGTATGACGCAAATGGGTGTTTTTCAGGCAGTGCGATTGAAAAAGATGGAAAGCTTTATTTAATGTATACAGGACATATTGATCCGAACATGGGATTTGACCGAGATGAACTGGAAATTGCGGAGCGCCAATGTGTGGCAATATCTGAAGATGGGGTTCAATTTGAAAAGTATCAGTTAAATCCTGTGATCGGCGAAAAACAATTACCGGAGGGATACCTTATTTGCGACTTTAGAGATCCGAAAATTGTGGAAGCCGATGGAGTTTATTATTGTGTGTTATCGGTAAGAAACACTCAAAGACGCGGCGAAATCATTATGTTCAAGTCGGAGGACCTTTTAGAGTGGACTTTCCACTCATCAATTTATCAATCGAAGTTTGAAGATAACACGTTACTAGAATGCCCGGATTTGTTCCGAATTGATGACAAAGATGTCTTGTTATTTTCCGAGATGCCATGTGACCCTGAATTCGCGGGGGAAATACAAAATAAAACAGCCTATGTCATCGGTCAGATGGATTTTGAAAAAGGGATGTTTACACCGGAGAGCAAAGGCCTGCTCGACTACGGCCAAACCTTCTATGCTCCACAATCAACAGAGGGGAAAGAGGGGGAACGATTACTCATCGGCTGGATGCACCGCTGGCATGAAACAGCACCACCAAAGGAATACGGCTTTAACGGAATGATGTCACTGCCGCGAAAGCTGGACGTAAAGGACGGACAGCTCATCCAACAGCCCTTTATTGAAACAGACACCTACTTCTCTTCTATTATTACCGACCAACATGTTCAACTAGCTAATGGCGAGGAGTTAAAGTTTGAAGGAAAACCAACAGGCTATATGCAAATAAGGATCCCTAAAACAAGCGGAAAATTCGAGATCAACCTGAACAAAAGTGGAGAAAAATCAACCACAGTAGAAGTAGACATAGAAAATAACACACTATCTCTCACATCAGACTACGGAAACCAAGGGGAAATCAAAGTAGAAACACTATCTTCATCACTAAAAGACGAGATACTACTAGAGATCTACCTGGACCTCCACTCAATCGAACTCTACCTAAACTCAGGAGAAAAAGTCATCAGCTTCACAGCCTATGACACAGACAAAGGAACTGATGTGGTATTTGCGGTAGGTACAGGTGTCGCTCCGGTTGGGACGGGGGGACAGGTACCTCGTCCCGCTTCGTTTCATTTAGTGTACCGGGATTGATGCTGCGGTTTCACATCTAGTAGGTGATTCAGACGTGTGCTATGAGAGAGTATATTAGAAATCAAACGACCAGCACGGGCTGGAAGGTTAGGAGAGGAGTGTTTGCGCACTTCTCTCTTATTTAATGTAGCGGGAGTTGCTCGATTGGGACAAGGAACCTGTCCCCCTGACCCACCTTTATTTAGGTCTAAAGCCTCAAAAAGAAGATAGGCACTAGTGTATTTGAATTGTAATAGATTATAATAATTGTAGATTGTTAGAAGATTCTGTCAAAAATTTGTATTTCTTGAAGGTCGGTGAGGGTGCGATGGTTTATGATGGCCTGCTTGTTGCCATTTTAATAGGGTTTATTCGAGGTGGCAGTTTAAAAGGATTTGGAGAGATTCGATTTAAAATGGGATGGGTGTTCCCGGCGCTTCTGCTTTTTCAGCTCTGTATTTTCTATTTTCAAAATAAAATTGAATGGGTAGGAGAAATTAGTCAGTTTTCCTTCATAGGCGTCTATGTGATTGGACTTATCTTTTTATGGATTAACCGATTTCATGACCATTTCAAATTCATTTTCGTTGGAGTTCTGCTTAACTTCATCGTGATGGCGGTAAATGGAGGGAGAATGCCTGTTTCTGGTGAGGCTGCTCTACATTTAGATCCGTACTATTTAGAAACATTAAAAAACAGCTTATATGCTAAGCATACGCTTGTCACAGATTCTACGATTTTTGCCTTTTTAGGTGATATTATTCCGTTAAAGGCACCATATCCAAGAGAGCAGATTATCAGCATTGGTGATGTGGTGATGAATATAGGGGGCTTCCTTGCGATTCAAGCAATCATGCTGCGCACAAAAGAACGGGAGGAACCATTAAATGGGAATTCGAAGGAGGTGAAAATATAATGAAAAATAAAACAAAAAATGCTATCCTAAACATACTTATTATTGGTTCAGCTATCGTAGCGTTAACTTCAGGCTGGAAATTCTGGTAATCATATAAAAAGAGGGAATCTGTGGTTCCCTCTTTTCCAATTAGTATGTAGTGAGTGTGATAAAAAATGATACTTAATCGTCAAAATCTCTATATTACGTTCATCTGTCTATTCAGCATGATTCTCCTCTTTTTGAATCTGCCTCTTTATGTTGTGGAGCTATCAAATTGGGTCTTAATTTATACACTCATTGGAGCTATTCTCCTCTTGAATCATTTCAACATTATTCTTCCGTCCGGAAATTCTCTCTCAATGGATTCTGCTATTTATTTAGCATGTATCTTTTTGTTTGGATTAAATGTACCACTCTATGTACTAATCCTAAGTAGTTTAGCCTTTTTCCTTATTCGTTTTAAACTAGAATGGTGGAAGCATTTGTTCAATTTTGCCAACTATTCAATTATGATCATTACAACTTATTATACGTTTATCATCACAGGCGGAACAGTCGGGAGTATAGACATCACAAATCTATGGCCTTATACCATATCGTTAACCGTCTATTTTATCCTGAATGTTATCATTATGTGGCTGTACTTTTTCTTAGTAACGAAACAGCCTTTTGGGACAGTTTTTCAAAGTTTATTAAGTAAAGATGATTTAAAAGAAGCGTTCATTAGTTATTTATGCACATTGGTGCTATCACTTGTCATGACGATTGTTATTCATGCACAACCAATCTTTGGCGTTTTCTTATTTATTTCTCTATCTATTACTCTGTCACTCGCCTTTCAGAAAGTGTTTTCTTTGTATAAAAATGAAGAAACAAGAGCACAAAAAGACTTTTTAACAGGCCTGTATAACCATGGTTATTTTAAACAAACGCTTGATGAATACATTAAAAAAAGTGAATATGAAGATCCGTTTTCTATCGCATTGCTGGACTTAGATGATTTTAAAAAATACAACGATTTCAATGGACATGTTCAAGGCGATGAGCTGTTAACATTCTTTGGTAGCTTCTTATCAGAAAAAATAAAGGATCTCCCTTACATTGCCGCACGGTACGGCGGGGAAGAATTCGGGATCATCATGCCTGAAACAAGCCAGGAAAAAGCAAAAATGTTCATGGACAAACTACGCAAGGAATACAATGATACCCCTTTTAAAGGTGTTGATATTCTACCATTAAGGTGCCTATCCTTCTCTTCTGGAATTACAGAGTATGAAAAAGGCACATACGGAGCTTCTGAGCTACTAGCAAGAGCGGACAAAGCGCTTTATTTTGCTAAGGCTGAAGGGAAAAACAATTGCCAAATTTATAAAGAAGGTCGCTTTAATCATAAAGGACCTCAAATTAAAGAGGAAATTGAAGGTCTAGAACAGCAGCTGCAGATTTTTCTATCAAAGGATATCTACACATATCAACACAGCAAAAGAGTGTTCAGATATGCCGTCGACATTAGTGATCAACTTTCGCTAAGTGAGGATGAAAAAAGAAGGTTAATACTCGGAGCTCTCATCCATGATATCGGAAAACTTGAAATCCCACGTGACATCATTAATAAAAAAGGCAAACTGCAAGTTCACGAATGGGAAATGATGAAAAAGCACGTGACGTACGGCAAGGAAATTCTGGCATCCACAAAAAAATACGATGACCTCCTGCCTCTTGTCGAGCTTCACCACGAACGCTACGACGGAAAGGGCTATCCATACGGACTCAAAGGAGAAAACATCCCAAAGCTCGCCCGGATTCTCTGCATCATCGACTCCTTCGATGCCATGACAACAGAACGACCTTACCAAAAAACCAAAACCTTCGAAGAAGCCATCGAAGAACTACGCAAATGCTCAGGCCAGCAATTCGACCCGGCCTTTGTCGAACCGTTCATTAAGTTAGTGGAACAGGGGGACAGGTAACCTGTCCCAGTTCCAATTTCTTGCAGAATTCAAGTGGAAAAAGTAGAATAATTTATGTGTGAATTTCCCCTCCCCTCATTGCACCTCTGGTTTCGTCTCCAATCTCTTTCGTTTATCTATAATTCAAAAGTGTGGTGGTCCCTATCCCTAGAATAGCAAGAAAAAAGAGTCCAAACGGCATCTATCATATCATGCTTAGAGGCATCAATCGACAAACAATTTTTGAAGATGATCAAGATAGGTGGAAGTTTTTACAAATTCTGAAAAGGTATAAGGAAATGGGTCATTTTCACCTTTTCAGTTATTGTTTAATGGATAATCATATTCATCTATTGATAAAGGAGTCAGATAATATCTCAAATGTGATAAAGCGAATCAGTTCAAGCTATGTTTACTGGTACAATTTGAAATATGAACGCTGTGGTCATTTGTTTCAAGAACGGTTTAAAAGCGAAAATGTTGATAGTATAAGATATTTTCTTACCGTGCTTCGTTATATTCACCAAAACCCGCTAAAAGCAGGATTATTTCCTACTATCTTCGAATGCAAATGGACAAGCATCCATGAGTACCTTCATAAAGCAACGATTATTGATGTAGATTATCCCCTTCAATTTTTCTCTTCAGATAGAAAACAAGCCCTTTTATTGTTCAAGGATTATATGGAAAAACCAAATGATGATCAATGCTTGGAAGATACCGTAAGAATACGGTTAACAGATGATGAAGTAAAAAGGTACCTTTTTGAAATAGGTGTGTCCAACATAAACATGTTGCAGTACATGGATAAGGAGGAACGAGATTCTGTCCTATTTAGACTTAAGGCTGTAAACGGCATTAGTTTAAGGCAAATTGCAAGAGTGACAGGTATTTCGAAGAGTGTGATCCAGAGGGCTGGGAAGTGACGTGCATGACCTTACAAAGAACACGTAGCTTTAGAAATGAGTAGCGACAGAGCAACTTACATTGAACGTAAAAAAGGGAGAATTCTAGGAAGAGATAAGATCTCTACTTCAATAAAAGCGATACAAAAAGCTGGAGTAACCGTGTTTATGCAAAAATTCTTCGTTTTTGTGATAGTTGAACCTTTGAGGAAAGCCTTGTTGTTTATTGTGTGTAGAACAAAAAACTTTTAGTAGGCAAGAGATGGAACAGCAATAAGCATCTGGGACAAGGAACCTGTCCCCATGTACCTGTTTGATTATATGATAATAGGAGTATTGATATTTTTCTGTTAAGTAGAAAGGTGGGGAATGACATGATAGATATCCATTGCCATATTCTCGACGGAATTGATGATGGTGCTCAGGATCTGGATGCTTCGTTGAATATGATTAAGCATGCGGTGAATGAGGGGATTACGAAGATTATTGCAACACCACATCATAAAAATGGAAAGTACGACAATGTTGCTTCTTCAATTAAAGATAAAGTTGTAGAGTTGAATAAGACGATTAAGGAACACAATCTTCCTATTGAAATATTACCTGGCCAGGAGTCACGAATTTATGGAGATCTTTTGGAGGATTATGATAAGGGCGAGATCTTGACTCTTAATCACTCAAAATATCTTTTTATTGAATTTCCGTCAAATCACGTACCGAGATATACAAAAAAGCTATTATTTGATATTCAACTGGCAGGACTTTCTCCAATCATTGTTCACCCTGAACGAAATTCGGAGATTATCGAGAATCCTTCGATTTTATATAAGTTGGTTGAACAAGGTGCTGCAACACAGGTAACAGCCTCAAGTGTCACTGGACATTTTGGCAAGAAAATAAAAAAGTTTTCTCTTCAATTAATTGAATCAAACCAAGCGCATTTTATCGCATCAGATGCACATAATCTATCAGGAAGATCCTTCCGATTGCGCGAAGCTTATGATGAGATCGGAGAAGAATTTGGACGTGATTTAGTCTACATGTTCCAGGAAAATGCAGAGTTGGTAGTTGAAGGTAACACAATTTATCGTCAACCACCTCAAGAGGTACGACGTAAGAAATTTTTAGGAATATTTTAAAAGGACATGGTGAACATACCATGTTCTTTTTTTGGCACAAAAACTCTAGCTGAAAAGATAGAGGATCTTTAAATGTTAATCATTCCTTTACATAAAATTATCAAAACATTAACCCTGCCTATAATGTCGCTTAACATCAATCTATTAAACTTACTATAAAAGTTTTGAGAAGATGTTGAAAATTTTAGGAGGAAAAAACATGAATCTAGTAAAAGGCGGATTTCTATTAAGTCTTGTATCTCTTGCACTTGTTGGCTGCGGAAGTGAAGAAAGCAGTACAAATAATGGCAGCTCAACTGGAATTGAAGGAGATTTATCTTTTTATACATCACAACCGGATGAGGATGCGCAGAAGTTAGTAGATGCATTCACTGAAAAATATCCTGATGTAAATGTCCAAACATATCGATCAGGGACAGAAGAGGTAATTAGCAAAATTAAAGCTGAGCAGAAAGCCGGAGATGTTCAAGCCGATGTATTACTAGTGGCGGACTCTGTCACCTTTGAGGACTTGAAGGAAGAGGATCTATTACTTGAATATAAGTCAGAGGAACTCAGTGAAATACCCTCTAATCTAGTAGATCCTGATGGCATGTATGCCGGGACAAAGGTTATGGCTACGGCTTTAGTAGCAAACACAGCAAATGTAAAGGAAATGCCTGACTCATGGAATGTCCTCTCGGATAATAGTGCGAAAGGTAAAACGATCATGCCAAGTCCGTTTTATTCAGGTGCTGCAGCCTATAATTTAGGTGTATTTACACGTAATGAAGCATTTGGCTGGGATTATTTTAAGAGTTTAAAAGAAAATGAAATGACGGTGACAAAAGGAAATGGAGCTGTTCTTCAAGCTGTTGCAGATGGGGAAAAAGCATACGGAATGGTTGTCGATTTTATCGTAGCCCGAGCAAAAGCGGAAGGATCACCAGTTGAATTAATTTATCCAAAAGAAGGAGTGCCTGTTATTACTGAGCCAATCGGTATTATGAAAGATGCTGAAAATGAAGAAGCGGCGAAGGCATTTGTTGATTTTGTTTTATCAGAAGAAGGTCAAAAATTAGCGGCGGAAATAGGTTACACACCAATTCGCAAAGGTGTTGACGCTCCGGAAGGCTTGCAGACGATTGACGAAATGAACGTGATCGATGCAGATATAAGTGAGCTTTATCAAGCAAAAGAAAAAGATAAAAAGGAATTTGAAGCAATTTTTGGACAATAATGGCTTGGAAATTATAAGGCTAATCCAGTGCTTTATACTTGAGATAGCCTTATTTCCTTTTTAAAAGGTAAGGAGAGAAATTCCTCATGTTGCAAAGCTTTGTTCATCGTGTCCAACAACAAAATAAATGGTGGTTTTTAATGGGTGCACTGTTTGTAGTAATCTTTTTTGTTGTACCTATTTTCAGACTGGTCTTCTTAAGCTTTTCTTCAGAAGGCGGGATTACTTTCGAAAACTATACATCCGTGCTTCAAGATCGTTCAACATGGAAAACGATTGAAAATACGTTATATGTTGTGGTGGGTTCGTCTATTATTGCGATTATCTTAGGGATTATGACAGCTTGGGTTGTTGCGTACACAAATATTAGACAAAAGAAGCTGATTCAATTATTCATTTTTTTACCTTTTATTATCCCTTCCTATATTACAACATTAGCATGGACTCGATTTATGAGTAAAAACGGATTTTTCGCTAATCTATTAAGTTTGCTTCCCGGATCTTTAGAGCCGCTGAACATGTATAGTTTACACGGAATCATTATTGTGATGGGATTATCCCATTACCCGCTGGTTTACTTATTAACGGTAGGGGTTCTTAGAAAAATTCCACGTGATTTTGAATATGCGGCAAGGGTTTCAGGATCAAGCAAGTGGCAGTCTTTCAAAAACATTACGCTTCCTCTTGCATTACCTGGGATTGCTAGTGGCGGATTTTTGGCTTTTATTGCGAGCTTAGATAACTTTGGTATTCCTGCGTTTCTTGGGATACCGGGTAATATAAGAGTACTAAGTACATATATATATGAGCAAATTGTAGGGTTAGGGCCAAATTCCTTTGAAAGAGCGGCAACCTTATCGGTCATTTTAGGATTCATTGCTTTAACAGGTACGTTTATTCAGTGGCTGCTGTTAAAGAAGTCTAAAAACTATGAAACAGCTGTTGAGGATAAAGAACCAAGATTTCTATTTTCGAAAAGAAAGCGCCTGATGATTGAACTGCTTTTATGGAGTTTTCTGTTGCTGACAACAATGGTTCCGCTTATCTCAATGCTTTCTGCCTCTCTCATTAAAGCCTATGGGTTGCCGTTTGCACCTGAACATATAAGTTTGAAAAACTATCAATTTGTGTTGCTTGAAAATCAAAAAGCGATCACTTCCTTGAAGAACAGTGCGATTTTAGCGATCATTACCACTATTTTTTGTTTGGTGATAGGTACGGGTATTGCCTATATAAGAACAAAAAAACCTTCAATCTTGTCAAAGGGTTTAGAGATGATCATCGGCATTCCGTATGCATTGCCCGGTACGGTTTTAGCGTTAGCGATGATTTTTGCTTGGATGGAACCAATTCCGGGGTGGAATCCAGGGATATACGGGACGATTATGATTCTCTTCATTGCCTATGTTACCCGTTTTTTAATCTTACAGGTTAGGGGAAGCATTACGGCGTTCATGCAGGTGGATCCTTCAATAGAGGAAGCAGCCAGAGTGAGCGGTTCTAATGGGTTTTTTAAGTGGAAGCAAATCTTGCTGCCATTGATTATCCCCGGCGTTATCAGTGGTGCGTTACTCGTCTTTTTAACAGCACTAACTGAATTAACGGTTTCATCGCTGCTATGGTCCAGTGGTACGGAAACGATAGGACTTGTAATTTTTAACTTTGAACAAGCAGGTTATTCAACCTATTCCACTGCCTTTTCTTGTATAGTCGTTCTTTTCATCTTATTGGCTTTTTTTATACTATCTTTTTTGCAAAAGTTATGGGATCGGAGGGTGCTGCATCATGACCACTCAAATTAAGAATGTAGGTAAAAGCTTTGGCTCATTTCGGGCACTGCAGCAAATCAATCTTGATATTAATGAAGGAGAGTTTGTTGCGATACTTGGTCCATCAGGCTGCGGAAAAACAACATTGCTTCGCTTATTAGCCGGTTTTGATTCTCCAACTTCAGGTGAAGTAGTAATGAAAAATCAAGTAGTCGCTGATGAAACGTCCTTCCTGCCGCCGGAGAAACGTAACATTGGAATGGTGTTTCAATCCTTTGCTTTGTGGCCGCATATGAATGTAAGGGACCATATTCGTTTCCCAATGAAACATCATCAATTTTTAAGTGAAGATCTTAAAAAGGGCATGGATTTTAGAGTTGATGAAGTATTAAAGATGATGGATATGTATCATCTTGGAGAACGAATGCCGAGTGAACTCTCTGGAGGTCAAAAACAGAGGGTAGCCCTAGCGCGTGCGATCGCCCCAAAACCGTCTTTATTGTTAATGGATGAACCACTTAGTAGTTTAGATGCTGAATTGCGCATGTCGATGCGAAAAGAGATTCAGCAACTGCACCATTTGACGGCTGCTTCGATTGTGTATGTTACTCATGACCAAAGTGAGGCACTGGCGATGGCCGATAAAATTGTTGTCATGAATAAAGGGAAGATAGAACAAGTAGGCACGCCAAAGGAAATTTACAGCTCGCCAACATCACCATTTGTTGCCTCCTTTGTTGGAAAAGCGAACTTAATCCAGGGGAAATGGGAAGGATCCGCATTTTACCCTTTCCATCAGAAGACAATTAAATGGGATGGAACGGCTGTAACAGAGGAATTGAGAAGGGAAAACCTCTTTCCTGCCCGTCCGGAACAGCTTGAAATCTCATTTAGAGAAGCTGGTATAAAAGGAGTTATTACGAATGTTCAGTATCAAGGAAAAGAGATTCACTATACGGTTACAATAAAAGAGGAGCAGTGGGTGATCCACCAAGACCTTGATGACATGTTTTCTATAGGTGAGGAAGTATATATTCACTTAAAGGAGTCACAAACTAGAACGGAGAAAAAACAACTTCATTTTGTATAAAAAGTAAAAAACAGGCTGACCCCATGATGAGTCAGCCTTGTTAAATCCTTTATTCTTCTGATGGCTTGCCCCAAGCCTCTATATTTTTTAACCCTTCAATCGAATCCGCTGTAAAAGTAGGATCCTTCCCGGCTGAACGTTGCTTCATATAATCTGATAGAGCAGAGAAGGCGATTTTACCGAGTAGCGTAATCGCGATCAGGTTGATGATAGCCATTAGTCCCATGAACAAGTCAGCTAGACTCCAAACAAAGCTTAATGAAGCTAAAGAACCGAATGCAACCATTGCTACTACAGCAACACGATAGATGTTAAGGAATAATTTATTGTTGTTGATGAATTCAATATTTGATTCACCGTAATAATAGTTTCCTACAATTGAACTGAAGGCAAACATAAGCACGATAATGGATAAGAAAATACCAGCCCATGTTCCCATTGATGTTTCAAGTGCTTGTTGAGTTAACACAATACCATCTGATTCTGGTGAAGTATATAATCCGCTAAGCAAAATGATAAACGCAGTTGAACTACAAATAATCAGTGTATCAACGAAGACACCAAGAGATTGGATAAGACCTTGTTTAACAGGGTGGCTAACATCAGCTGTAGCAGCAGCGTTTGGCGCACTACCCATTCCGGCTTCATTCGAGAACAATCCACGTTTAATTCCATTCATCATCGCAGCACCTAACGCACCACCTGCAGCTTCCTGTAATCCAAAGGCACTTTCAAAGATTAAAACAAATACACTAGGAATTTCTGTAATATTGATGATCATAATGAAAAGTGCAATTAAAATATAAGCTCCAGCCATAACCGGGACGATAATCTCTGATACTCTTGCAATTCTTTTAATCCCGCCGAAAATGATGATAGCGGTAATGATCGATAAAATAACCGCGATTAAAACTTTGTTTATTCCAAAAGAAGAGTGAAAAGCACTCGTGATTGTATTGGCTTGAACAGAGTTAAAGGCTAATCCGAAGGTAAGTGTAATTAACACGGCAAACGTCACACCCATCCAGCGGGCATTTAACGCTTTTTCCATGTAGTAAGCAGGTCCGCCTCGGAATGTGTCGCCATCTTTTACTTTGTAAATTTGTGCTAATGTACTTTCTACAAACGCGGAGGCAGATCCAATAAGTGCGATAAGCCACATCCAAAATACAGCCCCGGGTCCACCCGTTGTAATGGCAATCGCAACACCGGCTAAGTTCCCTGTACCAACACGTGAAGCCGTACTAATACAAAAAGCCTGGAAGGATGACACACCTTTTTTATCGGCCCTTGCACCTTCCCCCAATAAACGAACCATTTCACCAAATAAGCGAAACTGAACAAACTTTGTCCTAAACGTAAAATACAGCCCTAATCCTATTAACATAATAATTAATACATAAGACCACAATAATGTATTCGTTCCATTAATCATACTCTCAATCAGGTTCATCCAAACACCCCTCATTATTTTATTCTTCATTAAATACTATTCAAAGTTATGCACTTTTATTATATTAGCATATTGTGGGTCGGGGGGACAGGTTCCTTGACCCAATTTTTTGTCTATTCAAAAAAGGAGAACCGCCATATACGATTCTCCTTAGTACTAGCTGATTAATTTTTCCCTAACTGCGTTGGCAGCATTTGTATGGAATGATTTAGCGTATCAAGTTTGCTTTCAATCCTATTGAGCAAATAAAGTGTCACTACAATAGGAAAGCCCAGCTCGCTGATAACCGATAACCATTGATCCATTTTTTCACCCCATTTCGTTTAGGATAAAATATAAATGACAAAGAGCTGACAAGAAGAAAGAAACCTCGTCAGCTCTCAATTGGTTTAAGCAAGTCCAACATCTGTTACATTACGCTCAACGATACGCGCACCCTTCTTAGCTACAAATTCGCCACCGGTTGTGAAGAAGATGTTGCTCGCTAAGATGTCATCCATTGCTGCATTGATCGCAGCCGGATCAACAGGTTCGATAGGAGAGTCAACGTTAAGCTTAACTGTTTTTCCATCAGTGTTTAAAAATTGAAGTTCTAATGTTTTTGCCATGTGGTCACCTCCTTTCTCTCAAGTCCCAAACGCTCATGCGATTAAGGGTTAATTTGGTTAGAGTCGTTTCGCTCGATAGATGAAAGTGTTTCAGTTTGTAAGCTTGCCAGGGCTTGAGCAACCTGAAGCAACTCATCAGGTGTTGCAGTTGTTTTCACATTGTTGTAGTTTTTACGCTTTAAAATAACTTTGCCATCTTCGTCCAAGCCCATGTCGAACACAAGACTTAATTGTGAATCAAGGATAACTTGACTTGCCATGCTGATCACCTCCTTTCGCCCTCTATATATAAAAAAAGGGGAGGAGAGTAGCGTGAAATTGAAAAAAATTAATGTTTTTTTCGGGACAGGGGGACAGGTTCCTCGTCCCATCTGGGACAAGGAACCTGTCCCCCTGGTCCATAGAAAAACCCTAACAATGTACCTGAAAAGGGTCATTATTAGGGTTATAAACTTCGGTGGTATTGCACTCAGCTCAGGCGGTTGGGACAAGGAACCTGTCCCCCCGACCCAAAGCCGGCCAACCACCGAGCCGCATTATTTTTCTTGGATAATTCTTCCGGAGATCCAGCCGGTTTTGCCGGTTTTTGTTTCGACTTTGAGCCATGTGATGCCGTTGTTGTCGGTTTTTTGTTCGTCGAGGTATGTGACGGTATCGTCTTTGATGATAGCTGCAACGATTTTAGCGTCTAGCGTAGGATTGGCGCGGATGTTACCGCCGCTGGTTTTATATTGGTCTGTTAAGGTGTATTCCTTAGGGTTCACCTTTGCACTTACTTCATCCACTTTTGCTAGAAAATTTCCTTGATAGCTTTTAATATCAAAGCCTAGATCTTTTTGGACTTTTTCTTCTGTCATCCATTTGTCAAAGCGGTCCCACGTTTGGGAGTAGGAGCTTGTCGGGTTATTGATGATGGCGAGTGGCAATAGAATGGCAAGGGCAAATCCAACAAGACGGAATGTCCTTTTCCATTTGGCTTTGTTGCGCGTACGCTTTTTTGTGAGCGTTTCTGTTTTGCTCGATGTTGTTAAGAGAAAAGCAAAAAGCTCTTCAGTTCCTTCGATCCAGGAAGGAATCGAATAGTCCCCTTGATTTCTCCTTTTGGTCAGCATTCTATGAAAGAACACCATTACTGGATAGGATAAGTGATAAACGGCCTTATGCAGTAAAATGCTGCCCCAATGGATGAGTCTTGGTGCTAAATGAAAAAGAATAGGCCGCATGAGAATGATCATGATAAACGTAAAAATAGCAATTCTGAGCCAAATGGGTAGCAGGGCAAGTGGTACCCATAGCCAGTATAGTTGCTGAAGTATGGTTTCCACTCTCGTTACTCCCCTTTAGCAGATTGATAGCGATCACGTAAATCATCAAGCTGGTCTTCTTCAGTTGTCCTCATTGAAAGGCGGGTCTGGTTGCCACTGCCGCTAAATTCATAAGGAAAATAAGTTTTAATTTTTTCTACCTGCCTATCAATTTCGACTTTATCAACAGTAGGGTCCATCATCAGGTTTTTCACTTGGTGTTGTACCTCAAGCCTGAACGCTTCTTCGTTATGAATGCGGGTTTGGACAACTTCTAGGGCAGCTTTATTATCTTCAGCAATAAAAAGGGCATTAAGAAGATTCCCTTTTTCAATTTCCCTTTGAATTTCACCTGCAACAAAGCGGGCCTCACGCATTTTAATTTCTTTTTCGTGCAATCTTAGTTCGCTATCTTGATCCTGCTTCCAATATTGTTTGTCATGTTCTTGATCACGTTGACTTTGCTTGACAAGAACATTAATATCAGAAATCACAACCCCAACCTGCTTTAAACCAGCTACCATGGAAGAGTGTTCATGAAGATCCTCAATATGCTTTTTCACTCGCTTGGAATCTGAGATCGGGTAATCGGTTGTGATTTCCTCAAGCCAGTAAGGAAGCTTCTTTTTAATATATGTCACAATTTCACCTGCACCCTGTTGAACAAGGGAAATCGGATCAACCACTTTATAATCAATGGAAAGATCAATTAAAAAGTCACGACCTCTGTCTAATGAAGGGTACTCTTCTTCACATTGGAAACTCTGTGTCGCCATGTTAACAATGTAGACCTTCGTGTATTTCCCGGCACGAAGATCACTGCGGCTTAAGCGGTCACCATTTTTAACAACTTGATAATTGTTTTGTTCATTTGTATAAACAAACGCCTGATTCATAGAGGAAGCTGGCGGCTTTTCAAAAAAACTAAATTTGACGGGTTGAACATCGATGAGATTCATATTGTGATCCTCCTTTTAAATACCATCATGTTTTCATATCGTTCAGCATTATGCGGCTTGTTTTCAGTCTGACTAACCTTGTTTGCATTTTCACAAATATACATGTCCCTTAATAGGCATGTTTTCATTATAAGCATGGGTTCGCGAAAAAATGACTATTTTGATTGCTTCCATTTTTAAAGAAGTTAAAACTGCTTCATGTAGTTTTGTGTCTAACCTTGTCAAATCTTTTCTACTAGATTAGTATACAAAAAAGAAGACGGCTTTCCTAGTTGTGTAGGCTATTAAAAATTTCTTTGAACTGTGGTTAAGCGCACGACATCCAGCGCCTAGCCCCTCTATGGTCTAGCTAATTTATTGAAGGCAAAGAACGCCCTCTATTCTAAATCGTCTTATGCTTGTTCAGTTGTCCGCTATTTTGACATAGCATCATGTATAATGGGAGATAATATGCTATTATCAAATTTTGTTTTAAAAGAAAGGGGAGGTGGATTCAAATGTTTTTGCTGAAAACAAAGTGGTTGTTGATCAGCTTATTTGTTTTAGTTGAGATATTCGTTTTAGTTGCAGATTTATTCCTTCCTATTAAACATATTGCTTTTTCAATCCTACATATTACCATCTCCTTAGTAACGGTGGTTTTTATCTTATTTCTTATTTATGTGATGAACAAAACGACGAAAGAACTCAAACATAGTAATGAACGGTTAAGATATATTTTTGATTCATTAGATGTTGCAATATGGTCGCATGATATGAAAACAGATCATTTAATGATTACACCAGGAATTGAAAAGTTATATGGGTATTCCATGGATGAATTTTATCGTGATCAGCTTTTATGGAGAAAGGTTGTTCTTCCGGAAGATCAGAAGGTCATTGAAGAGCGGCTGCAGCAATTGACTAAGAAGGAGCCAGTCACAAGCTTTTATCGTATTATTCGGCCGGATGGAAAGGTCCGCTGGATTCGTGATCGGGGTATACCGACTTATGATGAAAAAGGGGATTTTGTCGATTTTTCAAGTGTCTTATTTGATGTAACAGAGCAAAAGGAGCGGGAGGAGCGCTACCGGGGAATAGTAGAAATGTCTCCTGATATTATCGCTGTTATTAGGGATTGGAAGTTTGTGTTTATTAATAAAGCGGGAAACGAGCTTTTTGGCACCTCTGATATTATTGGACGTCATGTACTGGAATTTGTCTCTACTGAGAATGTGAGGAGTGTTAAGGACATTGTTCAGGAGATGGATGACAATGACCATGATATTGAAAAAAATTACTTCGAATGTCAGCTTTTATTATCAAATGGTGATGTGATTGATGCAGAAGTTTCTCTTATGAAAATTTTGTATGAAGGCAGAATCGCAAAGCTTGTAGTCGGTCGCGATATTACCGAACGAAAAAAAGCTCAGCAATTGATTCACAATATGGCCTACTATGATTCGGTTACAAATCTTCCTAATCGAAACATGTTCAAAGAGCATGTAAATAACAGTTTAACAACAAATGGTGAAAACCAAGAGCTTGCTGTCTTATTTTTAGATTTGGATCGATTTAAGGTGATTAATGATACAAAAGGACATTCAACTGGTGATCTTTTATTAAAGGATGTTGCAGATCGCATACGAAATACAGTGAAAAGTGATGGCCTTGTTTCCCGCCAAGGGGGAGATGAATTCTTAATCCTTCTCGAAGGAAAGAAGAAGGAAGAAATTGAAAAAATTGCCCAGCAAATCATAGACGATTTTTCCCGTCCGTTCTATGTTCATTGTGAAGAAATTTTTGTGACAGCCAGCATCGGTATTAGTCTTTATCCTTATGATGGAAAAGATCAGGAAACGTTGATTAAAAATGCGGATACCGCTATGTATTTGGCGAAAGAACATGGAAAAAATAATTTTCAGTACTATAATGAGGGTCTTAACACCCAATCAACAAGAAAAATGGTCCTTGAAGTTGGATTGCGAAAAGCACTTGATACAAATCAGTTTAACATGGTGTACCAGCCTCAGTTTGAACTGGAAACAGGTACGATTATTGGAGTGGAGGCTTTAATTCGTTGGGAGCATCCGGAGCTAGGTCCAATTTCCCCTGTGGAGTTTATTCCGATTGCTGAAGAAACAGGGTTGATTGTTCAAATTGGAAAATGGATTTTACAACAAGTATGTAGAGATTATAATCAATGGAAGCAACTTGGCCATGGATCAATCAAGATGGCTGTCAATATTTCAGTTCGCCAAATGCAGGAACAGGAATTTATCAACAGTGTGAAGCAAGTCATGGAAGAATATAATGTCGACCCCAATATGTTTGAGCTTGAAATTACGGAAAGCATTATGCAAAATATCAATCAATCGATTGTCATATTGAAGGAGCTAAAACAACTTGGCGTCAAAATCGCCATTGATGATTTTGGAAAAGGCTACTCCTCATTAAGCTATTTAAAACATCTGCCGATTGATAAAATCAAAGTGGATAAATCATTTGTTGATGATATTTTGGACCCAACTCACAATGGTTCAATTGCAAAAGCCATCATTGATATGGGACATATTATGAAATTCACCGTCATTGCCGAGGGGATTGAAGAAGAGAAACAAGTAGACTTTTTATTGAAAAATAACTGTAATCTGGGACAAGGGTTCTTTTTTAGTAAGCCATTGCCTGAGTATGAGATACGGAAGTTGTTCAGTTGAAGCCCCTGTGGAAAGATCTGCAGGGGTTTTTGCTTTGTTGGTTAAGGTTGATATGGTGTGGGACGCAACTAAGTGGGAAAACGACGCAACATTTGTATGTTTTGACGCAAAGAAGCATCGGATAGACGCAACTAAACCTAAAATGACACAACACAAATCACAAGCCCATGAATTCCGGTACTGCCAGCTGTGGATACAAGAAAAACAGCAGCATATTTTTGTTTTGCTGCTGTTTTTCTTAAATTCTACTAAAATACTCAGCACTTTCAATCATCAATCGACAGTCCAGAAATTGACTTTCCCTCAAATCAATCTCAAAAATAAAATCTGTATCTCCGACGAAAGGCTTCACCGTTGCCCAGTTGATGCTTCCTTTTCCAAGCGGCAATGAATCATGCTCTACACCAAGTGAATCAACAAGGTGATAGTAGTCAGCGTATGAAGAGTAGGTTTCTAGATGATGCTCCAACGCTCGATTATTACCTTTTAACGCAATGAAAGTATGGCTAACATCAATATTTAAAGGCAAATGAAGGGGACGGACGATTTCATCAAGCAGATGTGGATTCTCAGCTGAAAAAATTCCTTCTGTTGTATCCTCCCATAAAAATGATTGATTACATATATGAAGAATTTCCTCGATGCGTTTTCTCATTTCATACCGTTTTTCCTTATCCGCGAAGTTGGAGCATTCAGAATCTGAATAATGACAATGTATAATACATTTGATGTTTTCCTGCTTACAAATAGATGCAATAAGTTCACTGGACCAATTATAAAATTGGCGCATCTCCGGACTGGAGCTAATAATATCTAAATACCGACCGTGGTGTTTCATCGGATGATGAAGGTAGACGCGAATTCCTCTTGCTTTTAACAGACGAATGTAATCAACGATTTCATACGGATGATACAGGTTTTTCTCTGTTAAATGAAGCTCCATAATCTCAGGCTGATAAAGAAGACGATCACGTATCTGCTCTTCATTAATAGCGGCCTTTAATCGAATGTACCGAATAGTTCTCAGCTCCTTTAAGTAGATCCCTAATAAAGTGTATTCAGAGATATTAGCTTCTATTAAATAAATATAAATAAAGGGCTGTTCGGTTTTAATATTTTTAAAGCAGATAGTGGAATGGAGCGGAAGACACTTGACTCCTGCGGGAAGTAGAGGGAAGGTCGAGACCCCCAGGCGAAGACGAGGAGGCTCGAATTCCTCCACGGCGACTCTTGTGTCTGGAGCGCAATGCAACGGACTAAGTTTTTAAAAGCAACAAACTAAAACCCTGAAAGGAATCCTCCCAGGGCTAAGCTCTATTTACCATACTAATCACATATCCAACTACGATACCAATAACCGCAGGTACAAACCAACCAATTCCAATCGTAAATAACGGGATAAAATCTAAATTCAATCCATCCATATTCACACCAGCTGCCTTCAATCCATCAATGATACTGAAAACGGCCGTGATACTTAAACTAATGATATATACAATTGATTTTGCTGGTAGTACATACTCTAAAAATGACAACAGAATCAAAACAATCGCTAAAGGATAGAGAGCTGTTAACAACGGAACTGACAAAGAAATCAGTTGTGATAATCCGAAGTTCGCTACACATGTACTGAATACAGATAGAATTAGAACGATTTGTTTATAACGTAATTTCGGAAACGCCTTTGATAGATAGTTTCCGCAAGCAGATATCAAGCCCACACTTGTTGTTAAACAAGCAAATGTGATTGCAAGTCCCAACACTATTTTTCCAAGAGGACCGAATAAAGCACTGGCTGTTGAGGATAAAATAGCGCCTCCGTTGTCTAGATATCCTATTGATGATACGCTTGAAGCACCGATAAACGCTAGTGATGCATACACAAACACAAGCCCTGCGCTTGCGATAAGTCCTGCTTTTATACATACCTTCGTAATGGCAAATCGGTCTTTTATTCCCTGCTCTTTAATGGAAGAAATCACCACAATCCCAAATACAAGAGCACTTAACGTATCCATTGTTAAATATCCTTCTAAAAATCCCTTGAAAAACGCACCCTCTACATAATCACCTTGTGGCGCTTGAAAACTTCCCATCGGTGTGAGCAGTGCTTTTCCAGTTAGGATAACAAGAATAGTTAATAAAGCAGGTGTCAGTATTTTTCCAATCCGATCAACTAATTTGCTCGGATTTAATGATAACCAATACGTAAGTGCAAAATAGATGATGGTATAAATTAATAGAGGTGTTTTTGTATCTATTAATTGTTCTGGAAGAAATGGGATCACACTAATTTCATAAGAAACTGTCCCGGTTCTTGGAATTCCGAAAAAGGGACCAATTGTTAAATACAAAATAATCGGAAAAATCAGACCAAACGTTGGGTGAACTTTGTTTCCGATTGTTTGAATGTCATTACCCGATAGTGCAATCGCAACAATTCCTAAAAATGGTAGACCAACCCCGGTAATTAAAAATCCTAAAATGGCTGTCCAAGTATGGACTCCGGCCTGTTGTCCCAATGCTGGTGGGAAAATCATATTTCCTGCACCAAAAAAGAGCGCAAATAGCATTAAACCGATAACAATTGTTTGCTTACCGGATTGTGTTTGTTTCATAATTTCCTCCTGAAAAGCTATATTAATAAAATTCCCTAAATTTCGACACAAAGGATAGTGTAGCATAAATTATAAGAATTTTATAGAAAAAAATAAATTTTATAATAACTTCCAATTTTAAAATTTATATTAGAATAATCTTAATTGTTTTAATACTCTATCTATTTTCAATAGACTAGATTTTATAGTGGCTCCTTGTTATAATTCAGCCTATTATACGGAAGGAGCTTGGTTAACCATGCTAAAGAAAAATGAACTTATTTTTATTAGTTTTATGCTTTTTTCGATGTTTTTTGGTGCAGGAAACCTTATCTTTCCAGCATTTTTAGGTAGTTCTGCAGGAGAAGATGTGTGGCTTTCTCTCGCAGGCTTTATTACAACAGCAGTAGGTTTGCCAATTCTTGGTGTTCTAGCTGTTGCCAAGGCTGGCAGTTTTCATACACTCGTAAACCGTGTTCATCCAATTTTCGCCTTTTTATTTCCATTATTAATCTATGTTTCCATTGGACCTGGTTTGGCGATTCCAAGAGCAGGTTCGATTGCCTATGAAATGGGGATGAAGCCATTTTTACCTGAAACATGGATGAATCAATCCGTCATGTTAGCTGTGTATACAATCATTTTTTTCGCTGTAACATTGTGGTTAAGCTTACAGCCATCGAAGCTTGTTGATCGGTTTGGGAAACTATTAACACCTATTTTATTAATCATGATTGCACTCATTTTTGTGAAAAGTCTAATTACACCGATGGGAGAATTTCCTGTAGCAACAGGTGCGTATCAAGATAATTCGTTTTTCCAAGGGTTTATGGATGGCTATTTAACAATGGATGCACTCGCTGCATTGGTGTTTGGAATTGTTGTTGCGAATACGATCCGTTCTAAAGGTGTACAGGATACAAAGCTTGTTTCTAAATATATGGGCTTTGCAGGTCTAGGTGCTGGAATCTTACTTGCTTCCATTTATACGATTCTTGGATTCCTGGGTGCATCAAGTGCATCTCTTGGTACTTCAGAAAATGGAGCCGGAGTATTAACGATTGTGATGAATGAATTATTTGGCAGTATAGGCATTATCTTGCTTGGTTTACTTTTTACCCTAGCTTGCTTATGTGTATGTATCGGTCTAATTATTTCATGTAGTCAATACTTTGCAACACTTTTTCCAAAGCTTTCGTACAAAAAGTGGGCTGTGATTCTCGCTGTGCTTAGCTTATTGGTTGCGAATTTAGGGTTGAACCAGATTTTATCGATTTCTGTTCCGATTTTAGGAGCTATTTATCCGATCGCAGTTGTCTTAATTTTACTTGGACTTGTAGGCAACAGGGTAAGTCATTCTGTTTATTTGGTTGCAACGATTTTCACAGCTGTCTTTAGTGTGATTGAAACGATTAATACAACATTTTTAAATGGGATGTTAAATGATGTATTAGGGGTTATTCCTCTTTATGAGCAGGGTGTTGGCTGGATTCTACCGGCGCTTGTGGGCGTGATTGTTGGTTATTTTATGAGAAAAATATATAGTCAACCTGATTTTGAAGAGGTTGCTGCGTAGGGAGAGTGCGGGTTCGCGCTCTTTTTTTGGTCTGTTTTCGCAAATTTAATACAAGAGATGTTAAAATTAGTTCTATTACGCTCCAGACACTCGCTTTCTGCGGGGTCTCAGCCATTCCTCTACTTCCCGCAGGAGTTGAGTTTCTTCCGCTCCATTCCACTATAGAGGTAGAAGTGAAGTCAAGAGCAACAATCTTTGTGAAAACAGCTATTAGTACGAAAAGGGACTCACCCCTGATCACAGGAGAAAGTCCCTATCTAAAAATTATTTCACTTTTTGTCCTTCAACATACTCAATTAACTGTTCCTCTGCATCTTTTGCAATATGACCAATTGCTTTTGCAATCGCCGTAGCTTTTTCTTCTTTCACAAGCCATTTCGCCAGAGCCTTTATTGTGCTCATAAAGTCTTTTGCAACGGTTTTGCTCATTGGATCATAGAGTGAAGGGAGGTCTCTTAAGCATACTTGCTTCCAGAAATCTTCGTCACATGCATCCCAGCTGTCAACTGCATGTCCTTCTAGAATTTCTCTTAAATCGAATAAGCAGTTTCGATATTTTCGTAATGTGAGGTCTGATTTCCCATCTGTTTTTTCCTTGAAAAACGTAACAAGGTCTTCTGAATAAAAGGTATTTACTGTTGATGGAGTGAATCCTAATAATTCATAAACAGGGATATCTTCTTCTTTAACGAGTGTTTGTCCTTCACTTGTCGAGACAATTTCAGTTATGGTTGTGAGACGCTCAGTTCCACCTGTGACAAATGGTGAAAGTGGCAGGCCGAGTTCTTTTCGGACACTGTTGAAATCAGCTGTGATCTCGATTTGCTTGAATTCACGCTGGGCTTGCGTAAATAAATTGTATTCTCTTTGCTGTAAATATGCTTCAACCACATCTGTTTGTCCTTCATTCACTAAGTCTAGTACAGATTTGTCTCCGAATAGTGGAAGCTTCAAATCTAAATCTAAACGTACATCATGGTTAGCGTAAAGCAGCATATATTGTGGAGCACCCTCCGGTATAGAAGCAACTGTGTTTTTCAGCTCAACCGTTTTCGGAACCTCCATTGTTTTCTGTTGCTCATCCTGCAATGTCATGAGGCCTGAATGAAAGACTGATTGTAATTCTTCTATCGTATCCTCTTTAAGGGTGATGTATGTTAACGTATTACCCTCAATTGTGAGTGTTCCAATCACATTGCCAATATTGATTGGTTCTGTTAGTGCATTGTCCGTA
The DNA here is from genome assembly GCF_055808295.1 of Metabacillus sp. KJ11-3. NCBI lineage: Bacteria > Bacillati > Bacillota > Bacilli > Caryophanales > Bacillaceae > Metabacillus > Metabacillus sp. KJ11-3. The sequence goes on from NZ_CM147865.1 coordinate 4,927,439, forward strand.
TATTGATACCAAGCATTCACCCAATTACTTACTTTCAGCTGGTTCTCCCATTTGTCGATTAAAAAGTGAGGCTCAGCTTGGAGCAGATCGAACAGTGCTTGCTGATTAAGGATCTGATATCTATTGATATATTGAGTAATTTCACTTTTTTCGGTGTTTTCCCGAACTTTTGCCATGTTAAAGGCAGCCAACACTTCAGGATAGTAATCCATCATCACTTGTTCGACAGATAGATTCTGTTCTTTTTGAAGCTCTGTTATCACATTTATCGCTTTTTCAATGTTTTCCGGGCCTTGAACGATTCGGACTCCGTTAAAATAGTATAAAGAGTCAAATTGCTCAATCAGAGCGAATGTACTGCTCCAAGGTGCAACCGCGTCTTTAAGGTTTTCCTGAATTTTTGCTAGAGGATATGTTTCATTTGTCAGCATATCCTTGAAAATGACGCTTTTTTCATCATGGTCAACAGCTTGAACCAGCTTTGGAGTCAGAGACTTCCATGTTTGAGCCATCTCAAGTTCATCCTGTGAAAGACGTTTCTCTTGGGTTGAAATAAACCATTCAATCCCACGTAACCCATTTTCATAACGATGGAAAAAGATAAGCCAGAACTCAAAAAATGGGTTCTCATTTTTATTAGATAGAGAGTGCTCAGTTCTTCTTTTAAACTCACTAAATAATTTGTACTGCTGACTTGCAGGCAGCTCTTTATAAATGAAATCCTTTATTTTAAGTGTCAGCATATGCTTTTGCTGATAAAAACGCTCTTCCTTTACTTCGTGCAGTTGAATAACACTTGATTTCTTCATACAGCACTTTTTATATTTTTTCCCGCTTCCGCATATACACGGGTCATTACGTCTTGGTTCCACTTTCATCACCTATCATTCTTTTCTAAACATATTAAGCAGTTTATATTTATACATAGTTTTGGTGTCTAGCTACAGCGCCTAGCCCCGAAGCACAGGATGTGCAAGTGCAGTCGTTGCGACAGGACGTCGCGATCTTAGACTGCCTCGAGGTCATAAGCTAATTTGGAATGGAAGGCAAGGAACGCCTTCTATTCCAAATTAGCTTATTTGCCCGAAGCTGATCAAGGCGCTTCCGCTTTTCTAATCCATTCTCTATATTAAACTAAGTTTTTACGATGAGCAAAGTATACAAAATTTGATTTTAGTCAAGAGCTGAAGTATGTTCAAGTAAATAGGCGAAAACTTAATGAAAAATGAAACTTATCACGTGCTTCAATCGTACTATTTAATAAGAAGTGAAAGTTATCTATAGGAGACGATAATGATGAAGCAAGTTGTCCATTTTTTTATACAATCAACAGCTGCAACCATGTCAACAGGAACAATTTGGTTGGTTAGCTATTTTCCGTTAGATCAAGCGTTTCTTTGGTCAAGTGCATATGCCATAGGGGGAGGGACTGCTGTATTTTTTTCAACAAAGGCGCTCACTCACCAGCATTTCTTAAAGCAAAATCAGTTGTCGAGAAAAGAATATGCCTATATTAAGAGACATCTAAAAGAAGCGGACCAGAAAATAAAACGACTCCGCAAGGCACTTTTTAGCATACGAACGATTTCAACGATAAAACAAAACATAGAGATGTACCGAGTAGTAAATCGAATTTATACCATCACGAAAAAAGAGCCAAAGCGCTTTTATTTAGCTGAATCATTTTATTATTCACATCTGGATTCTCTTGTTGAGCTAAGTGAAAAGTATGCATTTTTAGCTGGCCAGCCTTCGAAAACTAGTGAGCTGTCACAATCATTAACAGAAACACGCCGCACGATATCACAGCTTTCTGACTCATTGGAACAGGATTTACATGATGTGTTATCGAAGGATATATCTCAGTTGAATTTTGAATTGGATGTTGCAAAGTTAACAATCGATAAAACGGTGAAAAAATAAGAGGAGGCACTATTTTATGAGTCATAATCAACTTGATGAGTTGCTATCAAACCCGTTTGGGGAAGAGGAACTTGTTGTAAATAAAGAACCAGAAGCAGAAAAGCCAGCCAAGCTGCTTGATGTTTTACCAGAGGAAAACCGTAAAAAGGCAATTCAGCTAGCTGAACAAATCGATCCGAAAAACCAGCAGGCCATCGCATTATACGGAACACAAGCTCAATCAAAACTATTAAGTTTTTCACACTCTATGCTTGATCATGTCCAAAAAAAGGACACCGGTGAAATTGGACAAATCATTGGAGATTTAATGAAAAAGCTGGAACAAGTGAGTCCTGATGCATTAAAGCCGGAAAAACGCGGGCTTATCTCAAAAATGTTTGGGAAAATCTCTAACTCTGTTCAAGAAGTATTAACAAAATATCAAAAAACAGGCGCCCAAATCGATCGAATTAGCGTCAAACTCGATCATTCCAAAACAGGCTTACTTCAAGATATCCAAGTACTTGAACAGCTTTACGAGCAAAATAAGGAATACTTCCATGCATTAAATGTATATATTGCAGCGGGTGAACTGAAGCTTGAGGAATTGCAAAACAAAACAATTCCTGAACTTAAGAAAAAGGCAGAACTCACACAAGATCAAATGGCCTTTCAAGAGGTTAATGATCTCATGCAATTTGCCGACCGCTTGGAAAAACGGACACATGATCTTGTCTTAAGCAGACAAGTTACCATGCAAAGTGCCCCGCAAATCCGCTTAATTCAAAGCGCAAACCAGGCATTGGTCGAAAAAATTCAATCATCCATCACAACGGCGATTCCACTCTGGAAAAACCAAGTAGCCATCGCACTCACACTACTTCGCCAAAAGGATGCAGTAGAAGCACAGAAACTCGTATCAAAAACAACGAATGATTTACTTCTGAAAAACGCAGAAATGTTGAAGGTCAATACGCTGGAAACAGCGAAGGAAAACGAACGAGGACTTGTCGATGTAGATACATTGAAAAAGGTTCAAGACCACTTGATCTCAACACTAGAAGAAACACTCCGTATTCAAGCAGAAGGACGCGCAAAGCGACTTCAAGCAGAACAGGATTTAGCGCTGATGGAGACGGATTTGAAGAAGAAATTAGCAGGGATGTAGGATAGGAAAAGCCGTGTGCTTGAGTAGCACACGGCTTTTTGGTCTTTAGAACTGTGTTGTGCACGATATCCAGCTCTGCAGCACAGGATGTGCACGTGCAGATCTGGAGAGGGGGGCGAATTTTGGCGAAAATTGTCTAATCGAAAATAAGTTAGTGAAAATCGTAAATAAATTCTTATAATCGAAAATAAGTTAACAGAATCGAAAATAACAAATCAAAAATCGTGAATAAATCTTATTTAAATAGATAGTTTAATTTAATAACCAAGAAAAATACTCGATATTTTATTCCCGAACAAGGGAAAGAGCCTGTTTGAGAATTTCAGATTTCCGTTCTTCTTTTTGTTGTTCATATATTTGTTTAAACTCTTCTGCTTCATCTTCAGGATATCCGTTTTGGGAAAGCTCGATTATGAGCTTTTGATATAACGTCTGGAATTCTTCCTCTGTTTGCTGCTCAATTATTTGTCCTTGAGCAGCATAGCTTTGATAAAGTGTACTCAGTGAATCATCAGGCTGCTCTTTATTTATGTAGGCTTTGAAATCATGAAGTGCTTGCTCAACTAAGGTGTCAATTTGGCTATTTGTTTTTGATTGAAGCTCTTCAAATTTAGTTTGATAATTCGCCTTTATTTCCTCAATTGAATGGGTTTGATTGGTTACTGCAACATGATCAACCTGTGTTTGATAAAAGACTGTTTTATTCGGGGCGGTTAATTCCTTAGTGATTTCACGTTGCGGACTGTGGATGGTGACAGGCTTCTCATTTACATCTCCGAAGGCATATTTACTCCCTAAAAATAAAATAATCAACAAGATAAAAGCAAAAATAGTGACTCTCCTCATATCCATTTTGATCATCCTCCTCTCCTGTTTAGTTTTGTCCATTTCTTTAGGGTTTAATCAAGAGAGGAGGCTTTTATATTTAACTTGCAAAAAAGTAGTCAATGTTAGCGGATGCACATTAGTTTACTAGGGTAGGGACAAGGGACCTGTCCCCGTGGACCACCCAGGAATGCAAAAAAAGAAGCAACAGCTACACTGCTCCTTCTTACACATCCAACTCGTCTTTTTTATGTTTCCCTTTCTTAAATAAACCTTTAACCAAGATAAAGAACACCATAATTCCAGCATACACAAGGAATAGCGCAATATATCCCCATAACCCGACAATCGCATCAGCGAATTCCATATTTCCTCTGCTTGTGATCGCTTGTTGAATTTCGATGGCAAAGACGAGGACGAACATAAACGTTAATGTATATAAAAAAGCAATTAAATGAATACCAATCGAAAACCGTGATAGCCATTTTGAGATCATATAGACAGCGGCGAATGTCACCATTCCAATGATGCCCATAATCCAAAAATGCATGTCTTTGTCTGTCATCTGTAAGCCTAAAATATCATTAATAATGACAATCAATACATCGTGCAAATTGTTCATGATCTCAACAAGAAACAAAATGCCATCCTTCATTTCATCACTCATTTCTACGGAAAATATCTGAATATCTATTATACCAGTTTTTTTACAATAGGTAAGAAGAATATCTGTCCAATTTGGTACATACCTTGTATTACTCAGACAGCGAGGTGTAGCAAATTGAGGAGACGATCCAGAAATCGAATACCACTGATTATTATGATCATCATCGTTGCGTTATTCCTATTTATATCCGTTCGCTTTTTATTTGATTTAGGCAAAAATGAACCTGAGGATGTTATTTCAACATTTTATCACTATGAGCAAGAGGGTGACTTTGGAAGCACATGGGAACTGTTTCACCCTGTCATGCAGGAGCGCTTCTCAAAAAATGCATATGTGACAGAGCGTTCACACATCTACATGAGCCATTACGGGGTCACAACATTTGAGTATGAGATCGTAGATGAAGATGAGATCCAGAACTGGAAAATGGCGGAGGATCAAGAGGCGTTCCCAACAGCGTATAAAATGACCGTTGAACAACATTTTAAAAGTAAATTTGGAAACTTCACGATCTTACAGGATATCTATGCTGTACAACATGAGGGAGAATGGAGAATCGTGTGGGAATATTAAAAGGACCAGAGGGACAGGTTCCTTGTCCCTCCTTGGGACAAGGAACCTGTCCCCTCGGTCCACTTTACATACCATTAAAGATGAAGTACATTCCAACTGCGAATAATAGAATGACAAGAATGATAAGCAGGATGGAAATAATTAAGATGATCCAGCCGGCCACTTTTCTGCCTGTGACGATTAAGTATATACCTAACACGATGGGTCCAAATAAGAAGCCTAAAATCCCCCAAAGCCATGGATTCTTGTTATGCTTTGGAGCATCAATTGCTAAGTATATAGCGATTATAATCGAAATAATAAATCCAAAAGAAAATTCCAAAAATGATCCCTCCCAACAGATGATTTCTATAAAAGAATATGGAATCTTCGTCAAATTATGCCTAATAGATGATATGAAAATCTTGACAACCACTTCTGATAAAATTCCCCATTCTTATGAATTATAACAAAAAATGACATAAAAAAAGCTAGTCCCAACAAAATAGGACTAACTTCCTAACAATCAGTTCGTGCTAGCTGTATTTGCGCTGATTTCAAGATGCTCTTTTAGCTGATCTGATAGGGCTAAACGCTTCTCTTCTGGTACGATGTAGTAGTAGATCCCATCGATTTTAGAGCCGGAGCCTTCTACTTGGAACTGCTCAAGATTCTTCGCAGCTGTTTTATAATTAGCTTGGATGTCCCACATTTCATCAAATGTTAGGTTCGTTTTTACGTTATCACGGACAACACCGAACATATCGCCGAATTTTGTAATAGAGGAGACGTTAGCCCCTTTTTTAATAACAGCTTCAATTACTTTACGTTGACGTTCTTGGCGACCGAAGTCACCGCGAGGATCTTGCTTGCGCATTGTTGTATAGGCTAAAGCTTTTTCACCGTCAAGAGTAACTGTACCTTTAGGGAAGTCAAATCCACTTTGAGAGAAATTCAATGTATTATTTACTTCAACACCGCCAACCGCATCAACTGTATCTTTAAAGCTTTCCATATTGATTTTTACAAAATAATCAACGGGTACATCTAAAAAGTTTTCTACTGTATTAATAGCCATTTCTGTACCACCGAAAGCATAGGCATGGTTAATTTTGTCCTGCTTACCTTTACCGATAATCTCTGTTCTCGTATCACGTGGAATACTCACCATTTGAGTTGTATTCGTATTTGGGTTTACAGTCATTAAAATAAGGGAGTCAGAGCGGCCGCGGTCACCTTCACGTTCATCCACACCCATTAAAAGAATTGAAATAGGGTCTTTATCTTTGAACACAACCTGTTCTGTTCGTTTTCCTGATTTATCACGATCAAGATCTTCTTGAATGCTCGCAACTGTATCAGCAGCAGATTTATATAAATAAAAAGCATAACCACCCGTACCTAAAACAAGTAGGCCAATAACGCTTAAAGTGATTAATAGCCACTTCTTCTTCTTCTTCTTTTTGTACGCCCTCATGTTTTATATCATCCTTTTAGATTATTTTTAACTTATAAAAATTATATTTTGTTGAGACTATTATCACAATTATTTTTTTGTAAAAAAATGTTTCCAATTTATAAGACGAAATAAAAATTCAAATGTTACATTTTATTTTCAGAAGATAGACTTAATTAATATTGAGAAATTTATGTATAACTTTTAAGTGTATTATTGAAAATTACTTATTTCAAAAGAAGATATTAGTATTTAAGTCCTCTTTATATGTGTAACTTGTGCGTAGTTGGCAATTTTCATTTGGTTAGAAGGAATTTTCGTAAGAAAAAATACTAAGTTGTAATAGAGTTGATGACAAAATAGAAATAGTTGAAACTGGAAAATACACAAAAAAATAATGCTTCGATTTTGAATGGAAAATACGTGAGAATAATTATTTAACATGTCTTAACTTTAGATTTAGTAAGAGGTAACCCTTATCAGGAGATAGAAAAGGTAGTCCTGGATGTAGTGTTATTTGAAGTATTTATGTTAAAGGATAACGGGAATGTGGGTATAGAGAATGTAAATGAAATCATTACAAATCGGAAGAACAGAGAATAAAAAAGCTGTATGGGTGATTAAACCGTTCAATCCTCTGGATAATTCAGTTATTTTCTTACTAAGTTTATGCATTTATAAGAGAATGAAAAAAAGTTTGATCTTCTTAGACCAATGGGGGAATTGGCCAAAACTAATATGATGAGAAAATGAAAAGACTTTCTAACAAGTAGTAACTCCGCAAATGAAAAGGGATTTGATGTTTAGTTAAACTATATATTTTACTATTTTGTGAAAAGATAAGGGGTGTATTTTTATTCTAATTAGTTAATAACTGTTTTGAACACAGCAAAATCTTGCTAAGTTAATTTGAAATATATTTTTCATAAAAAAATAATATTTTATTCATTTTTTTTGAAATAAGTGATGTATTATAGATTTAACGGTAAGAAACAAAAAAGTTTGCAGTAATAATATAAGTGTGCCACTTAATTACATTTAAATAACCATTTGATACATCGGGGCATTTCCAAAGATACTATTGGATGACAAAAAAGTTTTGTTTAGCATGAATGAAATTTCCCCTGTTTACTTACATTAATAAGTAATTGTTGGTTTTATTTCTCGAATTAAGTGTCACGATATAGAACAATTCACTAGATAGATGGAACGTATTGGCAGTATTTCATAATGTTCTTATTGACCTTTTACGTTTCAAATGATATTTTTTTTATGATGCTTTGTTAACTGAGTGTTTTAAAAAGAGTACCATCTTAGGTTCTCTATTTTTATGATAGCCATGTTTTAGTATTCGAGGTGATAAGGATGGCAATAAATCGAGCAGAATCAACAATATTTCAAACAAATTCATATCAAAGACTGGCTGTAATACCGAAGGAAACAATATACAATCTATATTTGAAACGTTTTTTCGATCTTCTTTTTGGAACGATTGGATTAATCCTTGCAACCCCTATTGTTTTATTGACTATGATTATAATCAGACTTGAGTCACCAGGGAATGCACTCTTTTTCCAAGAACGAGTAGGATATAAGGGGAAAAAGTTCAATGTCATTAAGCTTAGATCAATGAGAAATGATGCGGAGAAAAATGGAGCTCAGTGGGCTAGCAAGAATGATCCGCGTGTAACCAAAGTCGGGGCTTTTATCCGTAAAACACGTATTGATGAGCTACCTCAGCTGATTAATGTTATCAAAGGTGATATGAGTTTAATTGGTCCAAGACCTGAACGTCCAGAATTTACTGACGATTTTGAGCGTGATATACCAGGGTTTAAAATGCGTTTACTAGTAAAGCCGGGCTTGACTGGATGGGCACAAGTAAACGGTGGATACGATATTTCACCAAAGGAAAAATTAGAATATGATTTAATTTATATAAAAAACATGGGCTTGCTATTAGATCTAAACACTGCATTTAAGACAATAAGAGTTATCTTTACAGGTGAAGGTGCTAGGTAGCTTTGGGGGAAATCTCTAGTATGAAGGTTCTTGTAACTGGCGGTTGTGGATTTATCGGTTCACATATTGTCGATAAGTTAATGGCTGAAAATCATGATGTTTATGTGGTTGATAATCTTGTGACAGGTAATAAAAATAATGTAAATCCAAAAGTGCCAATTATGGATTGTGACATAAATAGTGAACTGATGGAAAAAGTAGTCCAGGATTTTCAACCTGAAGCTATCATTCATCAAGCTGCTCAAGTAAGTGTTGCTCATTCAATAAATGATATGTTGTACGATGAATCAGTAAATATACATGGCTCTTTAAAAATTATTGATTTGGCAAAGAAGTATAATGTAAAGAAAATTGTCTTTGCATCATCTGCAGCAGTTTATGGAAATCCAGTTTCACTACCTGTAGAGCTTGATCACCCTACTAATCCTTTATCTCCTTATGGAGTGTCTAAGCTTTCAGTTGAATATTATTTAAAAATGGCAAAGGAAACATTTGATATTGACTACACGATTTTGCGTTATGCAAATGTTTATGGACCTCGTCAAGATGCAAATGGTGAAGGTGGAGTCATTGCCATATTCTCGGATGCGTTGGCTAAAGGCAATTCTCCAACCATTTATGGAGATGGAATGCAAACAAGGGATTTTGTTTACGTAGAAGATGTAGCTGATGCAAATGTCAGGGCACTGACCATGGGCCATAATCAAATATTAAACGTCTCTTCTAGTGAGGAAATTACAGTAAACAGCCTTTTTGAAACAATGCAAAAAGTTGCAGGAACAAATATAGCTGTAAATTATGAAGAAGAGCGTAATGGAGATATCCGTAAAAGTGTCCTTTGTAACAAAACGACAAAGGAGCAATTAGATTGGGTTCCGAGTACATCCCTATTTGTTGGGCTCCAAAATACAATGAATTATTATAAGTAAAAATATATCTCCCGTCTAAACTAAACCTATCTGAATGATAGGAGTGACGGGAGTTTTTTTCGTAGTAATGGTACGAATTCTAGTGAATTGAGGGAAGAATATGAAGCACATCATCGTGTATTTTCCATATGAATTGCAAGAAAATCCTAAAAGTGGATCTGGTGTAAGACCGAAAAAAATTGTTGAGGCATTTAAAAAATATTGCGAAGAAGAAAAGCTTGAGCTAGTGCTAATATCAGGAACAACAAGTGAAAGGCAAAATAAAATTGAACAATATATGGCTCGTGATGAATATGACAAAGCGCTTTTTTGTTATATGGAAAATAGTACAATGCCGTATTGGTTCACCGATCCTGATCGAAAACCAAGGAACGTAAAGATAGACAGTGGATTTTGGAATGTTTTGAAGCAAAAAAATATACCTATTAGCTTATTCTATAGAGATGTTTATTGGCAATTTGATGATATGTATGTTCCGCCAAAGGGAATTAAGTTCTTGCGTTATCTAATGAGACAGGTATATAAACAAGAATTAAAAACATATCAAAAGTATGTCGATGTGCTCTATTTACCATCTCTAGAAATGAATAAATATGTAGGATGGCAAGGTAATGTGAGTGAGCTTCCACCTGGAATGGAGAAAGTGGACATCAGCAGAAAAAATATGAAGCTGGAAAAACCATATCAAGCTGTTTTTGTCGGAGGGATAAGTGACCAAGTAGGGATGCTTATGCTATTGGAAGCATTTAAAGTATTAAACGAAAATGAACATACCATTAATCTTGAGTTAGTCTGTCGTGAAAATGAGTATAATAATTATGAAGCAATGCAAAAGTACGAGCAATATAATTGGTTAAAGGTGAGTCATTTATCTGGTCAACAATTAGTTGAGGTGTATGACCGTTCACATGTGGCTTTAATTCCAAGGGAAAAAAATGCATATCATGATTTCGCTGTTCCTGTAAAGCTGTTTGAATATCTAGCTTATAATTTGCCTGTTGTGGCTACAGACTGTGATGCCCAAGCACGACTTTTGACAGAAGAGGGCTTCGGTGTCGTATCAAAAGTCGATGCAGCTGAATATGGTAAGGCGATTCTGGAACTCCTACAGCCTGATAAGTACATGAAAACAAAGCAGGCGATTGCGATGAACGCTTGGGAAAACCATAGCTGGTATGCGCGGGTTAGGAAAGTAGCCGACGATATGTTACGTTTAAAAGAAAAGAGGGACAAAGCATGAAAATTGCCGTTTTAGGTCCAGCCAGTAATGTCCATACAAAAAAATTCTTGGATTACTATAATAAGTTAGGCTTTGACATCATAAATATCAGCTTTGACAGTCATGAGGATGATCAAGATCGGTCCCATTGGAAACATGTCAAAACTTATTATTTAAACGTAGGATCTAACAAGTTAACATATTTTTTAACAGTCCCTAAGCTTAAGAAAATATTAAAGGATGAAAAACCCGATATCCTACATGCTCATTATGTTTCAAGTTATGGGGTTATTGGAGCTATGGCGAACTTCCACCCTTATGTTATTTCTGTTTGGGGAATGGATATTTTTGATTTTCCTAAAGAAGGTGCAATTAATACTTATATGGTAAAATATGCACTGAAGTGTGCAGATATGATTGGATCAACAAGTGAAATCATGAAGGTGGAAACTAGCAAGTATACAAATAAAGATATTGAAGTCACACCATTTGGAGTAAACCTGGATGTGTTTAAACCAAATGATAGGAAAAATGAAACAAATCGAACAAACTTTGGGATTGTTAAAACGATGACAGAGAAGTACGGGATTCGTTATCTTTTACAAGGGTATGCCTTATTTAAAGATCAGGTTGATGAGGAAACGTACAAGAAAACACACCTAACAATTGTTGGCGGCGGTCCCTTGCTTGAGGATTACAAAAAATTATCTCAGGATCTTGCTATATCAGACCAAACAACATTCACTGGAAAGATACCACATGATCAAGTTCCAAATAAAATAAACGAGTTCGATGTTTTCTTTGTTCCGTCCACATTGGATAGTGAAAGTTTTGGTGTTGCTGCTGTAGAGGCGCAGGCATGTGAGGTTCCGGTTGTCGTTGCTAATGTTGGCGGACTCCCGGAGGTTGTTCTAGACAATCAAACAGGCTTTGTCATTCCAACTAAAGATGCTCAAGCAATAGCTGACAAAATGGTTTATTTTATTCAGCATCCTGAAGAAGGAAAAGAAATGGGGAAGCTTGGACGAGAGCATGTAGCAAAGCATTACCAATGGGAGGAAAACGCAGCTTACATGGTTTCCCTCTACAAAAAGAAATTTTTATAGAAGGAAGGGAAAAGCATGGACAAGCCGTTAGTATCAATCATCACACCTTCTTACAATAGTACAAAGTTTATTCCTGCTACAATTGAGTCTGTTCTTGCGCAAACTTATCAGAATTGGGAAATGCTAATCGTTGATGATTGCTCTAAGGATGAATCAAGAAATGTGATTAGAAAGTATACGGAGAAAGATGCAAGAATTAAATTAATAGAACTCACAGAGAACAGTGGTGCTGCAGTTGCGAGAAATACTGCTATAAAGGCAGCAAAAGGAAAGTATGTTGCGTTTTTAGATAGCGACGATTTATGGGTGCCAACAAAGTTAGAAAAGCAAATCGGTTTTATGGAAGAAAATGATTATGCCTTTACATATTCAAAATATCAGTTAATGGATGTTGATGGACAGAAGCTAGACCGTGTGATTGATATCCCGAACGAGATTGATTATAAAGGATTATTAAGTAACACAATTATTGGGTGCTTAACTGTGGTAGTAAATATTGAGAAAACAGGACCTATCGAAATGCCGAATATTCGAACAAGGCAAGACTTTGCACTTTGGCTGTCAATTTTAAAAAGAGGCATCAAGGCTCACGGTTTTCAAGAAGTATTAGCCTATTATCGGCTGGTACCGGGATCCATCTCAAGTAACAAAGTAAAAGCGGCGAAGCAAACGTGGAAGGTTTACCGAGATGTAGAAAAGCTTAGTCTCATCCGTTCTGTATTAAGCTTCACAGGTTATGCTTGGAATGCAGTGAAAAAAACGTATTTGAAATAGGGGAGGAGAAATACCATGAAAGTACGTAAGGCGATTATCCCTGCAGCAGGGTTAGGAACGAGATTTTTACCAGCAACAAAGGCACAGCCGAAGGAAATGCTGCCAATCGTGGATAAGCCAACAATTCAATACATTATTGAAGAGGCTGTTGCATCAGGTATTGAAGACATTATGATTGTTAGCGGGCGTGGAAAACGTGCGATCGAGGATCATTTTGATAAATCATATGAGTTAGAGGAAACACTAGCTAAAAAGGGTAAGGATAAGGTTCTTGCCGAAGTACAGGAAATCTCTAATTTGGCTAATATTCACTATATCCGTCAAAAAGAACCAAAAGGCCTTGGGCATGCTATTAATTGTGCAAGCCGCTTTATCGGAAACGAGCCTTTTGCCGTATTATTAGGGGATGATATTGTTAAATCAGATGTTCCATGTACTAAGCAATTGATTGATATGTATGAAAAGTATGAGTGCTCAGTTGTGGGGGTTCAGCCAGTACCTGACGAGGATGTCTCAAAGTATGGTATTATCGCTCCTATGAAGGGGCAAGAAAAGCCTGGAGTCATTACGGTGGATTCATTAGTTGAAAAGCCAGATGTAAAAGATGCACCATCAAACTATGCAATTATGGGCCGTTATATTTTAACTCCTGATATCTTTAGTATCCTGGATGATCTGCCGGCTGGTGCAGGTGGAGAAATTCAATTAACAGATGCTTTAAAGATCTTAAATGATGTCCAATCTGTAGTTGCGTACCCATTTAACGGGGTTCGTTACGATGTAGGAGATAAATTCGGGTTTATTAAAGCCTCTGTAGATTTTGCTTTACAACGTGATGATCTAAAAAATCAAGTCTATGACTATTTAAAAGAAATAGTCAACAAGGATAATGGAGGTCAATAATATGCAAATTGCGGTTGTAGGAACAGGCTATGTCGGTCTTGTCACCGGTGTGTGCCTATCCGATATCGGCCATCATGTCACATGTGTAGATATTGATGAATTAAAGGTACAGCGAATGAAGCAAGGAATTTCACCAATCTTCGAGCCGGGCTTGGAAGAACTTATGGTAAAAAACTATGAGGCGGGACGTTTGTACTTCACAACCAAGCATGCAGAAGCCTTTCAAAATGCACAGGTTGTGTATATTGCAGTCGGCACCCCACAAAGAGAAGATGGGACAGCAGATCTGCGCTTCATTGAGCAGGTGGCTAAAGATATTGCTCAAAACCTGCAGGATCATGCTGTTGTTGTAACAAAGAGTACAGTTCCAGTCGGAACGAACGAGAAGGTTAAACGGATCATCCAAGAAAACCTGGTCAGAGAAGTAAATGTAGAAGTTGTATCAAATCCTGAATTTCTACGAGAAGGCTCAGCTGTATCTGATACATTTAACGGAGATCGAATTGTCATCGGTGCAGATTCAGAGGCAGCAGCAGCTTTAATTGAAGAAGTAAACAAGCCATTTGGTATTCCAATATACAAAACAGATATTCGAAGTGCAGAAATGATTAAATATGCATCAAATGCATTTCTAGCAACAAAGATTAGCTTTATTAATGAAATTTCTAACCTGTGTGAAAAATTAGGAGCAAATGTTAGTGATGTTGCTCAAGGTATGGGGATGGACGATCGAATTGGTAATAAATTCCTCCAAGCTGGAATAGGATATGGAGGATCATGTTTTCCAAAGGATACAAATGCTCTCGTTCAAATTGCCAGCTTTGTTGAACATGAATTTAATCTATTGAAGTCGGTTATCCAAGTTAACAATGAACAACAGCGTTTGCTTGTAAAAAAAGCAAAAGAGCGTCTTGGGTCATTAGATGGAAAAACAGTCGCGTTATTAGGCCTTGCCTTTAAACCAAACACAGATGATATGCGTGAGGCCGCATCTATCACTCTTAGCCATGAACTAGTAAAAGAAGGGGCAAAAGTTGTTGGGTATGATCCGATAGCTATTGAAAATGCTAAAAAACTCCTTCCACATGAAATGATTTATACTAATTCGGCAGAAGAAGCTATAAAGTTGGCAGATGTTGTCTTTATCGTTACAGAGTGGAAGGAAATTAAAGAGATTAAACTTGAAGATTATGTTAAACTGCTAGACAAGCCGATCATCTTTGATGGACGTAACTGCTATGACCTAGACGAAGTTGCAAAGTATAAAGTGGAATATCATTCAATCGGAAGAAAATCTATTTATAATTTATAAAAAAGTCTAAATAATTCCAACCTTATGTCGATACTAAAGATGTAAGGTTGTTTTTTTTCAAAAAAAGTTGTTTATGGAAACTACTATAGCTATCCAAGCACATTACAAGCATTAATATAAGCTTAATATTTTTATGGGATATTAATTTAGTAGTAATTGGCAAAGAAAAATAGTCGAAAGTACTAGAAATCTTCCGTAATATGTTATATTATTGGTAATGTATTCTTCTGATAGAAACACTTACATATTTAAGGAAAAAATATACTAAAAAATAGTTGATATTTCTCTTAAAATATGAAATAATTTCTAAATGTACAGGAGAATATAGCTAGATAGTTTGTAGATTGATAGGGATTTAGTTTTAAAAACGAAATATCCTATTAATAAAAACAATAATTTTTTTAAACTCGAAAGGGGAACACACACAATGTCTAAAAAGAAAGTTGCTAAACAACTAGGTTTAACAGCTGCAGTTGCTGCATCAGCAGTAGTCGCTGCAAACCCAGCAAGCGCTGCTTCAGCTTCTCAAGTTGAAACAGCAGTAGTACAAGCAGAAAAGGATGCAATCGCTCTTGGTAAGTTCTACAGAAGTACTGACCTTGAAGTATCTGCTGATTTCTCTGCAGCTTACAACAAAGCAAAAAAATCAATTGCTAGTGCGAAAGCACAAGTTGCTACTTTAACTGGTAGCCAAAAATCACTTTTATCAGCTCGTGTAGCAGCTGCTGATGCAAACCGCCTTAAAGCTGCTTACTACATCGATGCAGTTAAATTCGTAAAAGGTGACTTAGCTGAAGCTACTGCAGCTCTTGCAGAGCATGTTGAAGCTGGTAAAATCACTGACGAAACTGTAGAAGTTTACAATAACTTATCTGCTACAATCAAAAAAGCAGAGAGAGTTATCGGTAAAGTTTACGGTTCTGAAGTACGTAAAGCAATCGAATCTTCTTACTTATTAGATGCTAAATTCGCTCGCGAAGCAGTAATCTACGAAGTATCTCAATATGAATTAATGCAAGAAATCGCTGAGCAAGTTGAAGCTGGTGAGCTTGAAAAAGCTGCTGACAACTTCAAAGTATTAGAGCGTCTTAAAGTTCGCGCTGTTGAAATCAAAGAAGCTGGTAGAGCATTATATCCAGATAGAACTGATGTATACCCAGCACTTCCAACTATCGAATCTCAATTACGTACAGCTGAAACTGCTGTAGCTGCTAGCTATGAAGAAAAATTAGCTCCTGCAGTTAAATCTGTAAGTGCGATTAACGGTAAAGAATTAGTAATTACTTTCAATAAACCACTTAATAAATCAACTGTAATTGGTGATGGAACTGGTACACCAGCTGATACTACTGGAACTTTAAAAGATGGAGTATTCAAATTTAATAATAACACTGGTGATACATTATCCGCTTCTTTAAGTGAAGATGGAAAGTCATTAACAGTTGTTTCAGGAACTACTTGGTCTGGAAACACAACTGTTGAATTAGCAGCAAATAAAATTAAAGCATTAGATGGTAAGTTCGTAGAAGCTTATGCAAAAACACTTGACTTAGGAACTGACACAACTCGTGCAACAGTTACTGGTGTTAACTATGTAAGTAAATTTGTTCATGAAATTACGTTCAGCGAACCATTAACAGCTACTGGTGCTGTAACTTACTCTTATGCAGATGGCACATCAACTGCTGTTACTGCAACAAGTGGTACCTTATCATCAGATGGTAAAAAGTTCACTGTGACACTTGCCCCTGCTACTTTAGTTAATAAAGAAATTAATGTTAATTTCGCAGCTCTTGAAGATGCTGCAGGAAATAAATCTGTACCAACTACTGCAAAAGTTACTGTAAGTGATGCGGATAAAGTTAAACCAACGATCGCTTCAGTTACTACAACTGGTTACAACGGTACAAACACTAGCTTCCAAATTAAATTATCAGAAGCAGTTAGTGGAACTACTGTATCTGGCATTACTGTTGGTGGTGCTTCTGCAACAGCATCTGTGGATGCAAATGATAAAACTATCATCAACGCAACAGTTGCTGGTGAGTTAAAAGGTAGCCAATTGGTATATGTACCAGCAGATGCTATTACTGACTTAAATGGTAATGGAAATGCAGAAGTTGGTCAGTTCTTCAACTTCACTCAAGACACAACTGCTCCTACAGTAGTAGGACAATCTGTTGAAAGAATTAATGGTGTTGAATACCTTGTTCTAACTTTCAGTGAAAATGTTGACTTAGTTGGTGCTCCTACTTCTATTGATTTCAAATCAGTAAATCAATATGGTATTGAAGAAACAACTACAGATTCTACTGCTGATGTTACTACTCACAATGTAGTAGATGGTAAGACAAAACAAGTTAAAGTTAGCCTTGCTGATTTAGCTAATAATAAATCATATAAAGTAAGCTTTGCATCTGGCTTAGTTAAAGATGGTTATAACAATTCATCTGCAGCTATTAATAACGTTGCATTCACTACATCTACTGTTAACACTGGTGTTGGTACTGAAAATGTAGCTTCAGTTGAAGCGACGCCTGCAAATCCAGGTAAAATTAATGTTACATTCACAAAACCAGTAAATGTTAATTCAGCACAAACTGTATCAAACTATGTAGTAGAAGGTGCAACAGTTTCTAAAGCAACTGTAACTTCAAATAGTGCAGCTGGAGCTACTGTTGAGTTAACTCTTGCTGATAATACTGTAGAAACTACTGGTAACTACAATGTTACAGTAAAAGCTATTCAACCATTTAATTCTCTTGATACTGCAAATAAAGAAGTAACTTCTACTTCTTATCTAAAAGAGAATGTAAGATCTGTAGTTAAGTCTTCAGTTTTAACAAGCTTAACTGCTGATACATTTGGATTAAACTTAACATTTGATGATGCTTCTGTTGCTTCAACTGTTCAAACTCCTGTTGTATATGACTTTGAACTTTATGTTGATGGAGTAGCTACAGGTGAAAAACTTGATGTTACAGTTACAGCTGGAGTAGCTACAGTTGCTTGGGATGATGCAACTGATACAACTCAAGCTGTTAAAGATTTAACAACAGCTACTTCAATTAAATTAGTAGCTTTAGATACAATTGATATTAAAGATACAACTGGAAATGTCGTTAATGTATCTGAAATCACTGTAAAATAATTAAGATAATTAAATTTGAATATGCTCTAAATGGGACATAGGGACCAGGTTCCCTGTCCCTTATAGCACAGAGTTGCTTTAAAAGAAGCTCATTTGAGAAGAATCTCAGATGAGCTTCTTTTCTAATCTTTTATCAATTTGTCCTTAGGGCTTAAGGATTAGATTGCTTACATCACTAAAAGTTAGCTGCTTTTAGGGGTCTAATATATATAATTGTTAGAATTGTGGTGTTCCCCACGTTCTATATATGGAGGGTTACTGTATTTGCAGTAACTCTCTTTTACATTTATGCAATATATACAAAGTGTGATGATGGATAGTCAACAGTAAACTAGACAACTTTTTTAAGGTGTTCAAGTTTGAATTCTACTGGGCTTAGATAGCCTAGTGTTCCATGAATTCTTTTGCTATTAAACCAATGGATATACGTATGCAATTCCTTCTCTAAATCTTCAAGACTATCAAAGTGACGCCCTTTGATGAACTCAGTCTTTATGATTTTAAACGTAGCTTCTGCTACTGCATTATCATAAGGACATCCTTTCATACTTAAAGATCGTTCGATTTTAAATGTTGCTAACGCATCATCAATCAGTTTGTTTTTGAACTCACTTCCTCGATCTGTATGAAAAAGCTTAATATTACGTAAATCTGTTTTTATTGAAGCTAAAGCACGGTATACCAACAGGGCATTTTTATTACGACCGACACTATAGCCGATAATTTCACGGTTAAAGAGATCAACAAATACACATATGTACTGCCATTTTTTATTGACTCTGACATATGTTAAATCACTTACTACAACTGATAATGCTTCTTCTTGTATAAATTTACGATCAAGTTCATTTTTTTGTTCCGATTCATTCGTGTCACGGGAATGTGGTTTGAATTGCGCAAGAGTATAAGTAGATACTAGACCCTGCTCGTTCATAATTCGCCCAATCCGACGTCTAGAAACGATCTTGCCGAGCTTCATCAATTCCTTTTTTATTTTACGAGTTCCATAGTTTTGATAGCTTGAATGGAAAATCTCTATAATATCGGATGTGATGTCATCCTCTGCCTGACGCTCTTTTGCTTCATAATAATAGGTGCTCCTAGGGATTTGAAGGACTTTACACATTGCTGATATCGAGTATTTGTGTTGATTATTCTTTATCACATTTACTTTCGTCCTAGTATCAGCGCGGCTTGCTTTAAAATGTCGTTTTCCATTTCTAGTTGCTTATTCCGTTTCCTAAGTTCAGCTAGTTCCTTTTGTTCGGCAGTTAAATTGTCTTTTTCTTTAAAAGAACCGGAGGTTTGACTTTGACTTATCCATTTGTCTAAAGAAGAAGGGGTAAGATCATATTCACGGATAATTTCTTTTCTTGGTTTTCCACTGTTATAAAGCTGTACGATCTGTTGTTTAAATTCTGCAGTAAATGTTCGACGTTCTCTTTTAGTCATCGTAGATTCTCCTCGAGTATATTATCTGTAGTCTACTTGACCTTAATTTTTCTGTCTAGTTCAGTGTAGCCGATTCATGATAATGATAATTTTGCAAATTTCAAAATACTTCAAGCTACATGCATAATACTCATGTATAAGCAGATAATATCTCATACAATTCTACATATCTATTAAGTAGTTAAAAAACCTTAACTACTTAATAGATAATCAATTTATATGAGAGGTGGATATATGCTTATGGAAGTTAAAACAGCAATCACGTACGCAAGAAAGTCAGTTAAAGTTAAAGAAGTAAACGAAGATGATAGCATTAGCTATCAACAAGTTAACTTGGATAGCTATGCGAGTAGGAATAATTATAAAGTTATAAAAAGGTACAGCGATGTTGGATTTACAGGAACAAACACTGATCGTCCAGAGCTTATTGAGATGTTAAATGATGTTAAAAGTGAAAAAGTAGATTGTTTATTAGTATATTCAGTTGATCGTTTTGGTAGAGATCTAAAAAACAATATAGATGTCATGCTAGAAATAATTGAATATGTAGATCAAGTTGTATTTATTGTAGAGAACTTAAGTAGTTCAGGTGAGTACTTTAAGATGTTTTTTTTCATGTTAACTGCAATGGCACAGGAAGAACGAAATCGTATATTAATAAGAGTTGCAGATGGAAGAAAATCAAAAGTACTGAATCGCTTGCAGTATGATGGAAAGCGACCATTAGGTTATGTCAAGCTAGGAGGGAGCAAGAAAATCGCACCTGCTACAACTCTTACTACGAGTGATGAAGAAAAAATAAATGAGATAATTATCATAGAGTACATATTTTATTGTTATTTAATGAGAATGAGCTTAAGGAAAATTGCAAGATTACTTAATGAAAAGTTTGGTCCAACTAGAAGAGGAGTACCTTGGAATTATAAGTCTGTCCAATATATTTTAAGAAACAAGCATTATAGTGGTTATCTTACTGGTGTCTTGGAAAAGAAACAACATTACTTGGAGTTTACTTCTAATGTTCAACAGTTAATAGATCCTTTATTTCAGGAAAAGGTTATCAAGATGTTAGAAAACGAAAGTGTAGGAAGAAAGAAAAAGAATATGTTAAGTCCTTCCCTTTTTTGTCTATGTAATGACTGTGGAGAGCTTCTCGCTGAATCTTTAACTACACTAGAATGCATTAAATGTAAGAAGACAGCTGAAAAGAAGAAGATTATTGATGTAATGATAATCGAAACCAAAAGATTAATAAGCAATTCTAGTTACAAGAAGAAACTTGATAATATAACAAAGAATTTGGTTAAACAATATCAACTAAGGCTAAACCAGTTATATAGATTAGAAGAGCAACTACTAGAAAACAAAGATGTTATTGAAATGGAAGGAAATTTTGAGCCACGGATAAGAAATCAAATGGTGATAACTAATTCACAACGTCTATGTGAAGTTAAAAAGGAAATCAGATACTATTATCAATTAAAGTCCCATATATCAGGTGAATATGTTGGAGATATTGAGGTTGAGGATAGTTTAATACTGACAACTCCATATATTGTTGTTATTGATTTTAAACGATCAAATATTAAGGTAGCATTTCATCCAAGATTCTTTCAAAGAAGGTCAATATCATGAGAGTAAGAGTTGCTGTTGGTTATGCAAGAAGTTCAGGAAGTGTGAATCCTGCATCAAGTATTCCTAACCAGGTTCTATCGATCAAGGAGTATGGGTTCAGTCGAAACAACTCCTTATCCAGAGTTTTTCTTTATGATTTTAAAATCCTCCATAATTATACCTTTCATTATTGTTATATTTGTATTTTTGTACAAAAAATATAAAAGATAGATTTTAATGACTGCCAGATTATTTAAGATTGTGAAAACTTCTTTAATCAAATAACACTACTGTAAACTTCCCCATATATATTAGAATCCCTTTCTCTTCCCACTAGTAAATAATATCCACATCTAATACATGATACCTATATTCCGAATGGTAAATAACTCCTCAATTTTCAAAAATCCAATTTCATCATTTAATCTACTGGAAATATATGATAATAATGAAGTGGTAAAGGAAAGCGAAAGGGGTCACACTAATGCGATCATGGCTAATCTACGCCCTAATATTCACACTGGTATTTATAGGAGGATGTAGTATGGAAAAAGAATTACCCAATACAGCTGCGTTTCAGGATGAGTTTACTCGTAGCTTGTTAAGTTCGACTGAAGAAGTCGAAGAAGGACACTATTTATTAGAATCAGATACAGGTGGATATTCGATGCTTTGGCCGAAAAATGCGGTTACAGATGGTCCCCCATTTTATCAAATTACGGGAGATAGTTTTGAAAAAATTATTTTTTACGACAGAAATAAAAAAGAAAATTATAGGTATTCGTTTAGTACTACTTATTCAACATATGGTGAAAGTGCAATTGAATCGAGTCTAAATATATTAAGCGGCTCCGTTAGATACTTCGGAGAATATGAAAAAATAGAGGCAGGGAAAAACCGTATTTACTATGCTAAATCTGTAGAGCCGTTAGAAAATTCAACTTCTTACCGCTTTTTTGGGTATATTGTCTCAAAAGATGATCAGAAAGGGCTCGAATATGTATTTACTGCTAGGTGTTTAGATGAATCCAAGTCTTCATGCAATATCGATGTTAAAAAGGAAGAAGAGAAAGCTTTACATTATATGAAATCGGTGAAATTCAATAAAGATGAATAGAGGTACCGAAATGAGTAATGAAGAATTATTGAATACTGATATTCTCAGGGCGAGAGTCATGGATCTTGAATATGAAAATCTAACTAACAAAGAAGTCGAAAGTGAAATAAGACGGATTTATTATGAAGAAACTGGGGCTAAGTTAACGACTAATGTGACTATATATCGTTCCGATGATGTTCTTAAAGAACATAGGGAGACACATGTAGATAGTGGTTTTGACGGGACAGTTATCCACTTCCAAAGTGAAGAACAAAAAATTAATCAGTCGATAACGATAACTCGGGGAAGCGAACTAGGAGAAAAGGACACTTGGAGGCCTACTGATTGGACATATAATTTAATGGGCATATTTGTCGGAGGAACAGATAATCAGTATCAAGATGCAAAAAGGTTTGATGGCGAAGTTAGAAGTATAATTCAAAGTAAAAATAATGGGTTACCTAACATGGAGAGATATGGATATGGTCATTCACTAGGCGGTAATAACATAACACTTTTACAATTGATCCCAGACGATAATGGCGATGTGAGATTTAAACAAGTTTATGCTATAAATGATGCTGCACCTACAGCATATCAACTTGCGATAATAGACTTAAATTTTAGAGAAAAAGTTGATGCTAAGTTTGGGTTGGAAAAAGACGAAGACATTTACAACATTCCCGAAGAAGAACTAAAAGCATTTGCCGAAGAATTCTATAAAAATGAAATAGACGAAACAACCATCAACCACCTCACAGCTGAAGAGGATATGTTATACGGAGTAAGTGGTGTTCGGGGCTTCCTTGAAATTGGCGATCGTAATGGCTTTCTTGATACAGACCCACGTTATGCAGGTATACGTGAGTTAATCGATAAAATTCCTGATAAAGACATGCGAAGTATTCAAATGTTTCTATCAAACTATTCGACAAATTATGATAAGGAAGGAATCGATGGGTTTTTGAGAGCTCTTACTGGATTTAACCCTGCAGTTATTGATTCAATACTTACATCTAGAGATGAATTTTCCGAAACAGTTGAAAAAATTCAGGAGTCGGTAGATGGGTTAGGGAAACCAATTACTGATGTAACGAATGCGGATTCTTTTTTGTCGTTTGCAAAGGAATCGGTGACACTTCCCTTTGATTTATTAGGTGCAAACCTAAATTTTAAAAAGGATGTAGCGGTTGGCTTTTTTCAAACAATTGGTAACATAGCCGAAGTAATTGTTGGAGCTGTGCCAATGATCGTCGATATGGCTGAGAAACTGCCTAAGCTTATAAGTAATGTAAAAGTTTTGTACCAGAATCTTGATCCAATCCTCCAAGCATTTGTTGATGTTGGTTTTATCAGCCAGGTTGAAAAAGACAAGATCATATCGTATGTAAAAGAAATCGAAACAAGCTTAGAAACCATTCAAGCAACGATAGATGAAACTCTAGATCCTTCAATGCTTTTAGCTTTAAATTCAAAGGATCCGATGGGTCAAATAGAGGAAATTGCTAAGATTCTTAAAGCCATGCAAACGATAAGTGATGAAGTAGAGGATATAAAAGAAGCGTTCGAGGGATTAAAGAATGTAGATACAAGCTTTATGGAGCACTTTAGTGGTAGTGGTCACGCCCATGGACTTGAAGCTGTTGTCAATGGACTTTCCCAGGACAAGAATATTAGCTATGTAAACAATGATATGTACATGTCACCTGCTGGGAAAGAAGAAATTAAAGTCAATATCTCTTCTTCAGTACGAATCTATCAAAAGGGCATAGCAATCTCCCAGGAAAAAGAAAACAATGTTAAAAGGTTAAAAACGTTGTTTGACATCGAGTATATGGATGATTACGATAAAAGAGTGCAACATATCATGACAAAAATACATGAAATGGAATCAAACCCAAATCAGTATTCATACCTTTTAACACAAGTCTTGTCATATCCAGTAGGCGGGTATTACACATTAACAAATATAAATGTAAACGAACATCTTCCGCCGTTGCCATCATCATTTAACCAATCATTCTATCAAATGATCGATACGATAGAAGGTGAAGTTAGGAAAGAAAAATTACTTGTGAAAAAAATTAGAGATTCCATTGAAGATTTATTTGCAGAAGAAGAAAGAATATCAAAAATGTTTGATTATCATTACTGAGGTTAATTTATGGGTTCATTTACGACAATCCATAACTTTGCAGAATTAAAACAATTGAGCTATAAAGCCTTTGATAAAGCAATTTTATGTTGTTCATAAACTATTGAAAAACCAAATGACACCAGAGTTGAAGTTGAGGACTTCCAACAGCTAGCAGTTTACGAAAAAGATGGACAAGGAGCAGTTGTTATTTTACAGACAGACTATTGATCTCCCAGCACTTCTGGAAGTTAAACTCAACGCTTTTATTATCTTTTTTACCTGTTTATTTGATTTTTTTATTTAACAACCTGGGCAATAGTTGATGACCATTATTAAAGTCTTTTGAGCTTATCTTGAAATCAAATCTTCTGCTAAAGGGCGCCTTTCTGGAACAAGGAAGGTGCTTATTTAAGTTCAAGATCACCTATTTATAAAATTGTTATTCAACAAACTAAAGCGCCATTCTCGAATAGATGTGCTACCCGTCTTTCGTAATAGGAATCTCTTTACTTTAGATCATTATTTCGCTTTAACTCTTTACCAATCATTTTTAACTGCTCAATCAAATCCTCCATTTGTTCCTCTGAAGGCTTTAGTTCTTGCTCTATTGTTTCTTGAAAAATTGCCACTTAAGTATATTACTTTGACTTATAAGAAATTAATTCTTTGTTTGTCTCTTTTCACAAGGAGTATGATCAGTTTTAGTTATTCCCTCTTTAGAATTTACATAAGTAATTCCATTTTTACAATTTTCATCTTTTTCATTACCTTTTTTCCATTTAATTATATATTCTTCATTTTTCTGAGCTATAGAAACAATTTCTATACCACCAAATTCATCACTGTTATCTAACTTTACCATGTCAATAACTTCTTGTTCTGTAAGTGATGAACTGTTACAACCTACTAAGATACTTATATATAAAATCAACAATGAACTTGTATAAAAACGTCGAATCTTCATTTATTCACCTCTTTATACTTTTTAGAATACTTAAATACATTATATAACAATTATGGAAGTGAAACTTTGGTATTAATATATTCTAAATGTTAATAGAAACTTCTTATTTCCAAGGATTAGCAAGTAATATTATGTTACAATTGCAACTTTTACAGGTGAAACTCCATAATTATTTCTTTTCTTGATATGTAGTACATAACGATCTTCAGCAATCAAGCGCTTTTCTGGAACAAGGAAATGTGCTTATTTCAGTTATAGGCCAGATTGGAGAGGGTCAATTAGAATGAAATTGAGAATGTGAAGAGTTACACTTAAACTAACGGGCAGGTTAGTGCAACAAGAAATGATATAATATTCCCTAATAAAAGTATCGTAAAGGTGGCTATTCAAATGGAAAATTGGATTGAATTATCTACATTAGAATATAAAGAGGTATGGGATAGGATATATGATGAATTTAATTTTGAACCAAGTATGTCAGACTTTCCATCTTTTGAAGTGCCAAATCCATTTATCACTTATGATGTATCCAAGTATTTAAATGGGTCCGTAGATTTAGATACTTATGATGAGATTTATAATGACCTAGAGGAAAAATCATTGCTTGTCTTTCAAGAACTCACACAGAAGAATGAATATATGTATGCGTTAGATTGGCAACATCCAGGTTATTGGATAAACCCCCGTTTGGAGTTTCCGAAAAGTGAATTTGATGAATGGACAGTACCTATTTTTCCAAACGGTGATTATTCAAACTAACGAAACAAAATACGAACCGAGTAAAACACCTTGAACCCTTGGTATGAATGGGATTAGGTGCTTTTTTTATTTTATCATAAACGAACGATAAGTGCGATTAACGCTAAAGAATTAAAAGTTACATTCAACAAAGCTGTTTCAACAAATAGTGTAGCAGTAGTGATTTCACTGTAACAGCTACTGGTACAGCTACTACTAATGCAGTTGTTGACTTCAAACTTGCTGAAGACGGAAAATCATCTATCTTATTATTAACTAATGCAGTACCTGCTGCTGGTGTTGATGTTGAAATCGCTGACGGTGCAATCTTAACTAGTGGATTTGATAAATTCCCTAAATTCACAACTAAAGCTGTAAAAGTTGAAGATACTACAGCTCCTAAATTAGTTTCAGCTGTTGCTAAAGATAGCACAACTGTTGAATTAACATTCGATGAGCAAGTAGATTGGACTACTAACTTAGGTGGAGTTTCTGTAAATGGTTCACCATTAGTAAATGGAGCTAACAGCACTAAAGCTGGTAACTATACTTATACATTTACAGTACCAACATTAAAATCTGGTGCTAACACTGTTCAAGTTTTAAATTATGCAGATTTCTCAGCAAACAAAGAAGCTCTTACAACTACTTCTGTAAATTATAGTGCAGATGTATCAACACCAGAAGTTGCTTCAATTAAAGCTGAAGATTCTAACGCATTTATTGTAACTTTAAATAAAGCAGTTGATACAATTCTTCCTGCTAATTTCACAGTTAAAAAAGGTAATTATACATTCACATCTGCTGATCTAACAGTTTCATATGTTGATGCTGATGGTAATCCTTCAGTTCCAGCAACTAAATATGTGAAAGTTGTTGTTCCAACACAAGCTAATACAGCTAACCCATTATACGGTACTAATGAAACTTCAGTAGGATTATCAGTTGCACTTTCTGGTTATAAAAATGGTACTGTAATTGGTAAAGAATACACTGGTTCAGTTACTCTATCTAAAGACTTAACTGCTCCTAAAGTAGTTTCATCAAAATTAATCACTTATGATAAAGTTGCGGGTACAATCACTGTTCCTTTTGATAAAACTTTAACATTAGCTGATGCTAATAAATTAACAGTTGTTAGTGGAACTGTAAAAGTTGCTGCTACTCCTGCAGTTAGTGGTAAAAACCTTGTTATCACAATCACTGATCCAGCTGGTCTTACTAATGGAAATTACAGCTTAGTACTTGATAAAGGTCTAGTAAAAGATAGTAGCAACAATGTAAATGAAGCTACTACATTAACTACAGAAGTTACTAATACTGCTTCTACACTTCAATTAGCAGGTACAATCTTTGGTGCATCTGCAGTGAACGAAAGTGGTAAAAATGTAATTACTGTAGCGTATGGTACAAAAGTTGATGATGCTGCTGCATCTACATCTTCTTACTCATTAAATGGTGCTGCACTTCCAACTGGTTCTGTTGCATACTTCACTACATCTGCTAAAGATGAAGTGAAAATTGAGTTACCAGCTTCTTATTCAGTTGCATTAAATGATGTTTCTGCAAAAATCACTTTAAATGCTAACGCAGTAAAACAATACTCAACTGGATATGTTGTTTCTTCTTCTGCTACTGAAGTTAAAGCAATTGATCAAGTTATCACTCTTAAAGATAATGTTGCTCCAACTGTATCTAAAGTAGAATACGTTAAAGATGCAAATGGTTTAGCGACTGGATTAAAACTAACATTCTCTGAAGCTGTTGATACAAGTGGCGCAGCTGACTTTACAGATGACTTTGTTGTTAAAACTGGTTCTACTGAAATTGCTTATACAGTTGCTGCTCCAAGCACAGGAGATTCTGCTACAGATAACGTTGTGAAATTAAACTTCTCTAACGCTTCTACAGCTGCAAGTGGAGTAACTATTGCAACAAACTCTGATTCTGCTAAGATTGATCTTACTGATATCAGCACTTACAATAAAGTAGCTAGTTTCAACGTATCTGCACAATAATTAATTGATATTGCGTGAGGTTCGAGAGACTAGAACTCTTGCCTTGGTGATATTAAATGAGGAAAAGCTCTGTGAGAGAATTCTCTACAGAGCTTTTCTTTTTATAAAATGGGGAGTATAGGAACAAGTTCGTTATCCCAACTTCAAGAGAAAATAAATGAATTGTTAGAACTGTGGTGTTCCCCACATTCTATAAATGGAGAGTTACTGTGTATACAGTAACTCTCTTTTACATTTTAAAAGAAAAGCTTGATACTTATTAATTTTAATAAGTGCCTTTTTTACCCCAAATTCACAACAAATAAAGCTCATTAATCTATCAATTAAATTTCAAAAGAAATAACCTATTTATTGAATTGAAATATTAATCTACCTAATAACTTACTGTAACTTATTTAATTAAGTTTGCCTCAGGCTGAAGGTGCGTTAGCTTAAAGGGCAGCAGTTTCAGGTGCACTGTGCTAGTGGAGTTGAAACGAAAAAGTATGGGGTGAATTGACAAATAAGTGGTGAACAAAACCTGTTTAGGATTATCTTAAACAGGTTTTGTTTCTTGAATTAAAAACATTTCTAAATATAGGTCATTACAACCCCTTGCTGTAAAAAGAGAATAAAGTTATTTAACTTCAAAACCTAAAACAAGCATAACCCTAATCTAAATTTAGGCAGGGTTAAAATATAATTGTTTAATTTTCTATATAAGAATTTTACTTAAAATGTTATATACGTATTTATTGCAAAATAAAAGTGCAGAGCTTTGCAAGGGAAAACTGCAGAGTCCTGCACTAATTTTATGTGCATAAAAAAAGACTTGCCAGTCACCCCAAGTCCCACTACATTAATTGTGTCGAGCAATTTGGTAGTGGAGGTAGAAAGGATGCTCAATTAAATTTGAAAAGAAATAACCTATATATTGAATGAAAATATTAATCTATGTCTATCATTCTAAAGATTAAACAAATAAATAGGAGTGAATAGATGATATGAGAAATATAATTACATTTTCTAAACCATTTTCAGAAGATAAGAAACACTCCCCGAAATATCTAAATAGTGAACAAATGATGCAGTTAAGGGAACATATTAAAGATAATCTTTTACATCGAGCAATTATTGAGACTATTTATGGTTCTGGTCTTCGTTCAGGTGATCTAAAGAACATGAAAAGGGAAGATATTAATTGGTCTACAAAAAAATTTATTCAAGGGATGCAACGTAAAGGTAGGATGGTTTCCTTCAATGAGTCTTGTGCAGAACTTTTAGAGGCATACTTACATAGTAGGACTGATAGTCTTCCATTTGTTTTTATCAATTCGAAAGGAGATAATCCGTTAAGTGCTCAAGCCTTAAATAACTTATTTAAACTTCTAAATCATCAGCTAGAATTTAAGGTGAATTTTAGTACATTAAGTTTTTCATTTGTTGTATTACAATTAGTGGAAAATAATTGAGTGAATGCAGGTAGTTCAGTCCAAAAAGTGTAAATAATTTTAAAAAAAGTAATACATTCATGGTCTGTTGTCTCATAAAAAAGATGGATTATTTGAACTAAATACTGATTACAAATCCTGTGTTGTTTTGCAGGATTTTTCTTGTTCAGCAATCACGCCATATTGTTTAGTAAAGTAAGGAGTAAATGAGTTTTTTTGTATTTAAATCAAGTATTACTGAAGTTTGGTATGAGGGAATTAATTAATCAAGTTAAGTCCTTATTCTATTAAATTTGTATAAAGAAAGGGCATGTACTAAAATAGATGACTGCCCTTTTAGAATCGTGCTATTTAAAGGTATGACTCGATAACCTTCTTGAAATCTTGATTGACTATGGAATTAAATGACTTGTTAATTAACACTTTTTTTTGATCGTTTAATATAAGTACTGGATAATAATTCACGATCGGACTTCTTCTAACTTTTAATTTCTGATATTCAACATGGCTAATCTGTTCTTTTGGAATTGAAAGTTCCTGCCCTTTTAAAGTTAAAACAATCGTGTTTTCATAGATTGAAAATTTTTCACTTCGTTTAAATAGAAGTAGGTATAATCCGACGAGTGTAAACACGCCTCCAATCACCATTAACATCATTTTTGCATAGATAAAGTTTGCACCGACAAAGGTTATGATTCCAATAAGAATAAATGCAAAACCATTTTTGTTGTTGTCGGTCTTACCAGCATACAAAAGTTTACCAAAATCATTCAAATTTATCCCTCCTAACTGTTCGTATAGATATAACATTTTAATCTTATTCGGTAGATTTTACCAGTATCTATGGTACCATTATTCAAATAATTGGAATGAAGTCTACGAGAAATTACTTAAGAAAGTGAAAGGGTAAACGCAAACATGTAAATAATAATTTAGCTATACGTAACGAAACATACTGTGACCACTTAATTGATATTACATAGCCTTTTTTCATTTGGCTCACATCAAATGTTTATTGGTTAAAGGGAGTGAGATTATGAATGATGAAGGACAGCAGTAAATGGAAACAAGACAAAGAGGAAAAAGTACTAAATGATTATCTTATGATCTTCTTAGAAAAGAAAAGGTTTAGAAGTTACGGATGAAAACCTTTATAAGGCGAGATTTGAGTTTGAATTTGATGACAATATCAAAGTATATTTAAATTAATCAAACTTAAATAATCTTATTATGAAAGATAGAAGTAAACTAGTTTCATTTAATATCAATAAAAAAGATCTAAGATTAACATTCAGTGATGGAAATGAAACTTTTAGTCTTGAAATATGGATTGATGTAAATGGAAATCTTCAAACAGATTATAAACCTTTTTAACACAATTTCTAATTAAACCAAAAGGAATGGACTTTACTGAACTAAGTAAGGTTTTATTAACAAGACTAAGATTTAAAATGAAAAAGGAGATGTAAACAAGACATTCATTGCTTGGTTTACATCTCCTTATTTGTTTTATAACTATTTAACAACTTTTAAACTCTTTATCTTTTTTCGGTTCTTATTAGCGTACTTAGCAAGTTTTTTCGCATCACTGGAGGACACGCCTTGCTCAGTTAAACTCTTTTGTTTCCACATATTTAAAACAAGTATTGTCATGGTGGTCAACTAATTTGGAAATGAACACTTCACTTATATTGTGATGTAACGTTCAAGCTTTTATAAATATCGAAACTCTCCTGAAAGTCATTTTTACCTTGTAAGAGACGTATCCAGCTCCATTCGACATCAACAATATGAAAAGGTAAAAGAGAAAGGGAAGAAAACGAATATGAACAGATGACAATTCGTGCATGTTAAAATTGATAGAGTACAAGTTGGAGTAACTTCTGCTGCATCTGACATAACAATTAAGGGATTGCTCTTGATGCTTCAAAGGCTCACACTGTTGAAGTTATAAACTTAAAAGATGCTGCTGGAAATGTAAATTCTCTAGTATCTAAATAATTCTCAATCACTAAAGATGTAGCTGCTCCTGCTATTAGCTCTGTAGAAGCTATGGGGATAATAAAGTATTAGTTACATTCAGCAAGAAAATGAATGCATCTACTTTAGAAAGTAATATCTCTGTGAAAGATGAAACTTTAAGCCCTTGGACATTAGTTGATGGTGATTCTGTTGCTGCTAATACACAAACAGTTAATCCACTTGCTGATGACAAAACTGGTACTAAGTTTGTTGTAAACTTAGATACAACTAACCTTTACGCTAATAAATCTTCACGTAATTATACAGTATTTTTTACTAATCAAGCTATTGCAGATTCATTAGGTAACCAGCTAGTAGGAACTATTAGTAAAAGTTCCTGTAAAATCAGGAGTTAAATCTGGTGAATTCAACGTTGAATTCCAAGCTGGATTCGTAACTTGATTTAGTTGTTGCTACTAATAAAAATACAGCTCATTCAGTGAAATTAAGCTTCGGTGCTGCATCTTCTACTGACACATTTGAAATTGTAAATGGTGATACTGATGCTGGTGGTACTCTATCACTTCTAATTGTGAAGTTACAGAGTCTGGAAATGTTATCACTGTACATTTCCCTGAAGCTGTTAAGGGTGGAGCTGTTGCTGGTTCTGCAACTGATGTAGCAAACTACACAATTAACGGTAAAGCTTTACCTGCAGGAACTACAGTTACATTAAATTCAGCTCAAACTGAAGTAACTATCTCATTACCTTCTGGTTCTTATGATAAAGCTGATACTGCTGCTGTATTTACAATTAACAATGTTCAAACATTAACTAATAAAACTGTTAAACCTTTCTCTGTTATTGCAGTAACTCTCTTTTCATAGGAATTACTCTTTACTAGGATACGAGTCTAAGTCTAAATATTTTAAAAGGACTTTAGACATATATAAACACTAGAACTATTGTATTAATACTGTGGTAAAATATAAAAGATTATAATAATTCAAAAATATTGAGCTAAGGTGGTTTTTTATGAATAAAAGAACAAGAAAAAAATTATTAGGGGAGTAAGCGCAACACTTTTAACCTCATCAGCTGTTATTGTAATGTCAACTCCTTCAGAGGCGATTTCTACTAAAAATGTTAGTGAGCTTATAAAGCAAGCGCATCGCTCAGCAAATTTGTTGAAACAATATTATGATTTAAATCAAATCAGTCAAGTGAATTTATCTCCAGAATTTATTAGTACATATAACAAAGCTAGTTATGACATTAAAGGAGCTGAAAAAGCTGTAAGTCAAATTAAGGGTTCATTGAGTGAAAAGCTAATTTCTGAACTTAAACTAGCAAAAGACACACATCTAAAAGCAGCAAGGGTGATAGATGCTATAAAGGCTGGTAAAGAGTTAGAAAAATATAAATCTGATATGCAGTCCTATATATCTAATGAAACTATTAATAATAACTTAGTAGAATTATATGAGGACTTTTCTTATCAAATAAATAAGGTAGAAAAAGTGATTAGTAAGGTTTATGGGGAAAAGAACCGTGAAATATTAAGAAAAATATATTTAAAGGATTCAAAAATAACTAAAGAAACGATTATATATGAGGTTTCTCAATATCTGCTTCTTGAGGAAATCAAAAAACAACTTGGAGAGAATAAGCTTACTGCAGCAAAAGAAAATTATAAAAAATTAGAACGATTACAGAAAAGAGCAGGGCAAATAAAAATTGAAGGTAACAAGTTACATCCTGGAAAGTATCCGACATTAGATAAGATTGAGGCTACCTTACGTAAAATTGAAAAAGGAATTGAAGAAGATATCATAATAAGATTAACTGCCCAATCAAAGGATGAAACGAACCCTACTAGCTATGAAACTCCTGAATTAGAATATATTGATAAAGATGTCGTGATAACCATACCAAATGATACGTATTTTGAATTGAAGAACGTTGTTGTAAATGGAGACATTATTTTAAAAGGCTCAGGAAAATTAACGTTAACTAATGTTGAGGCAACTGGGTTGATAAAAGTTGAAGATGAGACCACAACAAGTGAAACAAAGACTTTAGCCACAAATACTTCTTTAGAAATTCTCCTCAAAAACAAAAGTGAAATTAGCAATCTTTCTATTCTTAGTAATGCAAAAGTAATTGTGCAGAATCAAGCACAAATTAAAAAACTAAATATCAATCCTGTAAATAAAGGTAAAACCATACATCTAGATGGTGATTTTTCACAGTCTAATGTTCTAGTCAATGGAAATGAACCTACTGTAACGATTGCAACATATGCAGTGATAAAAGAAATGATATTATTGACGCAAGGTACTATCATTGCTGAATCAAATGCAAACCTTTTTTCACTTATAATCTCTGCATTGGAAAAACGATCTGAGATTATACTACAAGGTGACCTTTCTAGAACGGAAGTACTTGTTAAGAATCTAAATGCGTTTATCTATATTGCTGAAAATACAGTTATTAAAAAATTGATAAAGGATACTTCTTTATCAGGTACTGTAAAAATAGAGAATAAGGGTAGAGTAATAGAAGTTGTGGATATTATTTTAGATAATAATTTAAGTCCTTCTATTTCCTACGTTGATCTCAGTAAGATAGAGCTAGGTCTTTCAAGAAAACAGATTATAAATACGACCACACAAATGGAATACAGTGTTGACAATGGTAAAAGTTGGATTAGTTGCGAAAAAGATTTTACAGATGTTGATTTTAAAGATGGAGATATAGTATTAGTACGTCAAAAAGCAATCAAATATAATATTCGTAACCTTGGAACATTGGTAGAATCAAATGCACCGGTGATTTCACTCGACGATGATATTTTATCTAATGCTGTGTTTTTGGAAAACGGAGAACAAGTTAAGGAATCAGCCGGATATGAGTTTACATTAGACAATGGTAGCACGTGGCAAGATATCCTAGATACGACAACAGTAGATGCATCAGATAATGCGGACATAAGAGTCCGTAAAAAAGCAACCAAAGACAGCTTGGCATCTCAGGTGACAGATGATCTTGACAAAAGTGTGGCAATGATAGATTTAACAGGTGTCTCCATAGATGTTGCCGATAGAGAAATCGAACAAACTACCACAGATATGGAATATAGCCTTGATGGAGGTACCATCTGGGTGCAAGCTACAGGTGGAGTAACTTCACTGACTTTCAAGAATGAAGACCATGTAATAATTCGTCAAAAATCATTAACCAGAAATACATTAGATTTAGGAACATTAACAGAGCCAGATGCTCCCCAAGTAGTTCTAGATGATGATGTTCTATCGAATGCAGTATTTATGGAAAATGGTCAAAGAGTCGAAGCTATATTTGGTTTAGAATACACATTGGACAATGGCAGTACATGGCAAGACATTTTAGATACGACAACAGTAGATGCATCAGATAATGCAGATATTAGAGTCCGAATAAAAGCAACCAAAGACAGCTTGGCATCTCAGGTGACAGATGATCTAGACAAAAGTGTGGCAATGATAGATTTAACAGGTGTCTCCATAGATGTTGCCGATAGAGAAATCGAACAAACTCTCACTGATATGGAGTACAGCCTTAATGGAGGAACAAATTGGACGCAAGCTGAAGATGGAGTAACTACAGTGACCTTCAAAGATGGAGACCACGTAATAATTCGACAAAAATCATTAACCAGAAATACGAGAGATTTGGGAACTTTAACAGAGCCAGAAGCTCCCCAAGTAGTTCTAGATGATGATGTTCTATCAAATGCAGTATTTATGGAAAATGGTCAAAGAGTCAAAGCTACATCTGGATATGAGTACACACTAGATAATGATGGCCAATGGCAAGATATACTAGACGTAACAACGGTTGATGCATCGGATAATGCGGACATAAGAGTCCGTAAAAAAGCAACCAAGGACAGCCTGGCATCACAAACAACAAATGATCTAGACAAAAGTGTGACAATGATTAATTTAACAGGTGTCTCTATTAATGTGGCAGATGAAAAAATAGATCAAACCACGATAGATATGGAGTACAGCATAAATGGAGGTACCAATTGGTTACCAGCTACAGATGGAGTAACTACAGTAAACTTCAAAGATGAAGACCACGTGATAATTCGACAAAAATCATTAACCAGAAATACAAGAGATTTAGGAACATTAACAGAGCCAGAAGCTCCCCAAGTAGTTCTAAATGATAGTACACCGACAAATGCAATATTTTTGGAAAATGGCCAAAGAGTGTTAGCAGTTTCTAGTTACGAGTTCACACTAGATAACGGCGGGAATTGGCAAGATATTTCAGATACAACAACAGTTGATCTGTCACGATATAGGGATGTTAGAGTAAGAATAAAAGTATCATCAAATACATTGGCATCAAAAGTAACATCTAATTTAGTACCCGGAGCTAGTATTTTAAGTAAAAATATCACAAATCTAGATTATGGTACGGTGTATGCTACTCAAGCAAAAGGAGTTAGTAAAGTTATTACAGATTCGAATTTCAAAAATAATCCAAAGGAATTTACGGTTAGTGACGGCACCTATACGATTCCAGTGAGGCTTGACTGGGATATCCCGACAAACGGTTTTACACCAGCTCAGGTGGTTGCTTCAGCAATCGAAAGCCATATTCAACAGTATTTTATTGATAATAACCTGGGATTAATGAACCGTACCTTAACCTCTTTTGGATTTGGGGATACTTTTAATATCTCAGCCTTTCAAACGGGATCAACTTCTAAAGTTATTTTAGGAGGAAATGACTGGAGTTATTTCTTTAATGAGAACATCTTTACTGGCCAGGACGGAGATACATCCAAAAATAGATCCTTTACGATAAGCGATGGCAATAAAACGGCAACTATTAAATTAACTCAGACATTTTCAACCATTGATCAATTAGTTAACAATATTGACTCCCAGTTGTTTAATCAAGAGATCCAAGCCCAAGCAATAAAAGTAAATGAATCGCAATTTTTTATTGAAGGTTTAGAGGGGAATGTTATTCTTACAATAGGTGGAGATAACAAAGATGAATTTTTCTGATTAGGTTGGATACTTTGTTTGTTAGCGACCTACAGAAAAAATTGATAGTTTTATTGCTTCTAAATCCAATAAAAAATAAAGCTAAATGTAATTGTACAATATTGAGAATAGGACCTTTCCTATTCTCTTATTTATTGTGTGAGTATTTCTATTTTCTATTTATGTATTGTTTTATATGAATCAAAAGTACAGTTATTTAAAATAAAGAAGTTATTAGGGTATTTAATTATCCAAGAAAAAGAAACAAGTGACTTCCGAAAATCCAGACCAATGTATTAAGTATGCTGTCGTAGTTTTACTTTCCTAAGTAGATTTTTGGTTTAAATAAAGAAAGCTAAAGCATTATTGTCATAGTTTTACTCATAAAATCATTAAGCCACCAAGGCAATTACCTTTTCAGATTATAACGATCAAAACCATACTTTAATGTATAGATAATCATTAATGAAAATACCTCGTTTGGTAATTCGATTAATTGATGCGGTAAACTTTCCAGAAGAGTAGTCAGAGTAAATACCACTGAATATAATGACAAAGAACTGAAATAGAGGTATGACTTTTCTCCTAAATTAAGGGATACTACTTGACTAGATAAAATCTCTATAACAATATGAAATATGGGATAATATTCAATTTTTGTAACTAAATGCTTATATAAAATGTAATAGTGAGGTAATAATTGATGACAACAATCGGAATAGATTTAGGAACATCTAATAGTCTAGTTGCCTATTGGTCTGAAACTGGACCAACCATCATCCCAAATGTTTTAGGAGAACATCTTACACCTTCTATTATAAGTGTTGATGATAATGGTGAACTATTAGTAGGACAAATTGCAAAAGAACGGTTAATTACCCATCCTCATTTAACGGTTTCTGCATTTAAGCGATTTATGGGTACTGAAAAATCCTTTTTCTTAGGAGCTTATTCATTTTCTCCTGAAGAGCTTTCTTCCTTTATTCTGCAATCATTGAAAAGAGATGCAGAGGCTTTTTTTGGCAGTGAAGTGACAGATGCTGTTATCAGCGTACCTGCTTATTTTAATGATGTACAACGGAAGGCTACTAAGAAAGCTGCAGAGCTGGCGGGACTGAAGGTAGAGAGACTTATTAGTGAGCCAACTGCAGCTGCGATCGCCTATGGCTTACATCAGCAAAAATCAGAAACGAAATTCCTTGTGTTTGATTTAGGCGGGGGGACCTTTGATGTAACTATTCTAGAGTTATTCGAAGGGATTATGGAAGTGAAATCAGTTGCTGGAGATAATTTTCTTGGAGGCGAGGATTTTACTAGTTTGCTTTTTTCATATTTTCTTGAATCTCAAAAAATAGAAGCTGAAGAGCTTGAAGCAAATGATCGGTCCTATTTATATAAGCAAGCTGAGATTTGCAAACGAGAACTTGGAAAAGGGAATGTGGGTAGAATGACATTTACTTTTCAACATAATCAATATGAACTGACAATCGATCGAAATCTATTTGAAAAAATTTCGCAGCCATTAATTTTAAAGATGCGCCTGCCAATTGAACGTGCTTTAAGAGATGCTTCTCTTTCAGTAGATGAAATCGATACAGTCATTTTGATTGGTGGAGCAACGAAAATGCCAATTATTAAATCAATTGTTAGTAAAATGTTCGGTCGTCTCCCATTCTCGAATATTAATCCTGATGAGGCTGTTGCATTAGGTGCAGCTATCCAGGTAGCACTCAAAGAGAGAAATGAAGCATTGCAGGAATTGATTTTAACGGATGTATGTCCCTTTACACTTGGAACGGAAGTATCGAAATATTTGAGAGATGATCAATATGAGTCGGGACATTTTCTCCCGATAATCGAACGCAATACTCCGATTCCCGTAAGCAAAGTTGAAAGACTATATACCTTGCATGATTTACAAACTCAAATTCGGCTTAGCGTGTATCAAGGAGAAAGCAGATTAGTAGAAAACAACCTAAAGCTAGGTGAGATTACAGTAAAAGTACCACCTGCTGCTGCGGGTGATCAAGCGATAGATGTTCGATATACATATGATCTGAATGGGTTATTAGAGGTAGAGGTTACGATCATCAGTACAGGTGAAAAGAAAAGGATGATTGTTGAACAAAATCCGGGAAATCTTTCTGAGAAGGAAATTAATGAAAGACTGGATATGCTTAAAGCAATTAAGATTCATCCAAGAGAAAGAACGGAAAATAGGCTCCTCCTTGCAAAGGGTGAAAGATTATATGAAGAGGCATTAGGTGAAAGAAGGCAGGAAATTTCATTTTTACTTGAGAAATTTGAACGTGTTCTCGCTTCACAAAACGAAATGGATATCAAAAAGGCAGCCCACTCGTTAAAAATCGAACTAGCAGCCCTGGAAAGGTGGAATGATTATTAATGACATCATGGGAAATACTCGGAATTGAACCAACAGATAACTCCTCCATAATTAAAAAAGCATATGCAAAAAAACTAAAAGTCCATCATCCTGAAGATGACCCAGAGGGATATCAAAGATTAAGAGAAGCATTTGACAATGTCATGAAGCAGCAAAAAGTAATGGCTCGTAGTAAGAGGAAACAGTCTGCAGAAGAACAAGAAGTAGCCATTGAGAAAATAGCATTTCCAGAGGAAAATCCAGAACAAATAGCTGATGAAGATTTTACGCAGCCTTTTCCTTTTATCGAGGTAAACCATCTTGCTGATGACTTTCATAAAAAGGAAGCAATGGTTGATGAATTTATGAGCAAGGTTGAAGCACTTTATCATGATTTTCCTTCCCGCATTAAGATTGATCATTGGATTGAATTGTTGAATTCTGATGTTATTTGGAATCTTGAATTAAAACGAAAATTAAGCACTCGTTTACTCGATTTTGTTGTAGAGCATCATTATTTACCCAAAAACATATGGCAGCTGCTTGAAAACAGCTTTCAATGGAAGGATGAAATACAGATAAATGAAAGGGCCTTTCAGGAGCAGGTTTCAGAAACGTTTTTCATTTATTATAAAAAACAGCTAGATGATTGTCCTGGTTTCGATTACCACATCCTGCTTGAGGCAGAGGATATTGACTACGATTCGTTTCTTCGTTATCGGGAGGAAGCAATAGATGCACTTTCTACAAATAAAATGACGAAGGCCGAGGATTGCTTACATAAGGCTTTAGCTATTTTCGCTAATGATTCTGATTTATTACGAATATATGGAGATCTATTATTTCGATCAAATCGCTTTGAAGCTGCCAGTCAGGTGTTTAGTCAAAAGTTGCAGCTTAATTGGAAAGATCTGGAGGCGCGATTTTCTCTTGCTGAAATTTTACACAAAACAAATCAGCTGGATGAATCCATTCAGCAATGTGAAAAAATCCTGTCGATGGAATCAGATTATCTCAATGCTCTTATTATACAAGGTAAAAATTATTTTTATAAAGGTGATCTCAATCGATCAAGAGAGATATTTAAGCAAGTCCAAGAAATGGAACCAAATGACCTTGATGTAGTGACATATTTGGCTAAAATACATGGCATTATGTATAGAGAAACGAGTGAGCAGCGCAGTAAAAATAAACGTCCACATGTAAGAGTATTACAAAAAGAGCTAGTGGGATCTTCGAGCGTATCTAAGATCACGATCTTTTTGGGGTATCTCATAAGAATAAGAATCATCATGTTAGTTGTTTTGGCTATCATTGCTTTAAATAGATTAGGAGAAATATTTGAAATGAACCCGATCCTGATGGCCATGTTTATACCGATTGGTCTAATTATAGGGACAGTTCAAATCGACTCAACATTCCCACTTAATGTCCTGCTCTGGGTAGGTCTTTTGTACATCATCTTATTCTTCATGATTAAAGAAGTAATCAAAATCCATCGTGCTGTACGCTATTAGAAAGGAATGTTGGAATGGTTGCATTAACACGGAAAGAGAAAAAAGCGGTTATGAATTACCTTTATGGCTTAACAACTGTTTGTTACAATTCTTATTATGATGTGGTGAACCGACGCCATATTAGTAGTAAACGTTCAATGAAGCGAG
The DNA here is from genome assembly GCF_055808295.1 of Metabacillus sp. KJ11-3. Lineage (NCBI taxonomy): Bacteria > Bacillati > Bacillota > Bacilli > Caryophanales > Bacillaceae > Metabacillus > Metabacillus sp. KJ11-3. Next base: position 4,967,935 of record NZ_CM147865.1, read on the forward strand.
CTTTAAAACTAAGAAATATTCAAGATTCAAATCAGTTGAAAACAGAACTAGATTGGTTGTTAAATGAAGGGAAAAGGGCAGAATTTATTACATGCAGAAATGAACTGATCCTCATTCCAGAAATTGACCGGCAAGACTACATTCAATCATTGCCGAATGAAAAGAAAGTAAAAATGACGTTAACAAATCATTACTATGCGCGACTATCTGCTGAAAATATCATTGCGGTCGATTATAGTCTTTGTATTTTATTTAGCCTCTTTGGATTGAAGCTAGGGCTTCTTACGAAAGTGGATGCTTGGAACTATATGTTAAAAGCGGCACGTCTAGCACAGAACGCTTATTCAAGCTGGACAGAGTATATGACTGCCTGTTTAATTGGCTTCCAATTTTATCACAATGATGAAGAAAGCCTTACATCATTTGTGAAATATCGAAAGGAATTTATTACAAAATTAATTGTATCTAAATATAGTCCAATTCAAAAAGTGAAATGGGATGTAAAAATTTAAGGGTTTTTTACAAAGAATGATTACCCTTACAGTACGACAATCGTTATGGTTCTGCATGATATCAATTTGTCGGCCCGTTATGCAGACCATAATTTTGACCTTAAGAATGAATGGGGAACTTGTAGCAGAGGGAATCCATCAGAGGTGATTATTAAGTACATTTGTAAAAGAAATTTTCGGACTTGATTTATTGTCAAGGATCCAATTTCAGAAACTCCATTAGTAGTACCAAGAGGGCGGCATCATGATAACACGCCTCAAGTTCAAATGGAAGATGTGTATCAGACAACTTGAGGTTTTTTACGTGCACGATTAAACAGAATTTTATAAGATGCTGTTCCAAAGGTATTTGCTTTTGGGCAGCATTTTTTAGTTTTTAGATAATAAAGAAGATAAACCAACATTTAACTAGTCATGAAGTAATAAGTCGATTAAGTTCTCTCTCTATGGAATCTTTTTTGAAGGAGTTGGAGCAGGCCTTAGCTGACGGGTACTCAGTAAAAATTCTACCATAAAAGTACATATTTAATTTAGCATTTGTATTTGCTCTTCTTTTTTCTAGAGTTTAAGAGTTTAATCTTCGAATATAATAGATCAACGTGTCTATCTATAAAGGTAATTGATGCCTCAATAATGTGTTCAATTGAATTGGTGTTTTTATTCTAGAATGGATTTATTTTATGATTTGGCATTTCTGGCCCATTATATATTTTATTGAAATTTCATCAAAATCATAATTTATCTGATAGAGGTCATGTAATATCTCCTTAGAAATTATTAGTTCTTACATTAAATGTACAACACCGATCGTTCTTTTTTCTTTTATCTCTTTGTTCACATTAACCAAATTGATGACGTAGGCTCTTGCCACACTCACAGTTAATATCTTTACGAACTTTTCCATGATCTATATATTCACTTTAATGAGATCAATATCTTGTTGATCCTTTTAACTTTAAATGTTCTGTCTTTGCAGGAAATGGTTCAGCATTTCTTGTTGAAGAAGAGGGGAAGGGAAAATTGCTATCAAGAGATATTGGCTCACACATCTAATGCAAAGAGGAAAAACAATTTCTCTTTTATTTAAAAAGGGTATTTTCTAAAAAGAAATTTTTGGATATTATAATAGATAATGGAAGATTTTGTCGAAATATGAGTTTTGAGGTGTTTATGAATAGAATTATAGGGACATTAATTGCAATATGTATTTTCATAATTTCACTCAGTAATATCTTTATAAATACTAATGAAGAAATACCTAATGAGCAATTAGCCGCCAGCAATGGCCAAGTGGATTTAACTGAATGGAATTTTAATAAAGATGGAATGGTGAAGTTAAATGGAGCTTGGGAATTCTACAAAAATGAGTTAATTACTCCAAAACAAAATGAAGCTGTTTTTGCCGATTACAAAAGTGATTTAAGAAAAGTACCAGGGATATGGCATGACAATTATAGTAAAGAGAATCCACCTTTTGTAGCGGGTACATATAAATTAACTATTAAGACTCCTTCTAATGGGATGTATGGTATAAAAGTGAATAAAATTAATCATGCGAGCAGATTATTTATTAACGGTGTTGAAGTTGGTGCAAGCGGGCATACCTCCAAGGTGAAAGATGAATATGTTCCTTATGTAAGCAATTATATCGGTATGGGCTACAGTATAAATCATCATTTAGAAGTTGTTATCCAAGTCGCTAGTCTTACCTATCCAAATAGGGGAGGTATATTGAAATCGATAGAATTTGGTACAGCAAACCAAATAATGGAGAGTAGAGATCAAGATCGAACCTTTGATGGATTTTTGATTATGGGTTACTTGCTTTTGGGAATATATAATTTCTTTTCCTATTTTAACCGAAAACAAGATATTCAACTGCTTTTCTTCAGTATGTTTTGTATTACTCAAGGAATTTACCTAGCATTTATTAATGAAAAACTAATTGAGCTGATTATACCTATATTGGATATTTATCATTTATCAAATATTCAATTATCATTATTTCACGTTGCGCTTCTTTTCTTTCTATTGTTTATACATACATGCTTTGTAGCCTATTCAAATATAAAAACGATGAAAATCATTAGTATTTTAATAGTGATAGACGGCATTTTATACGGTATTCCAAATTTAAGTACAACTCTACTTCAATTCCTTCCTATTTTTTATAAACAAGTTATGATTGTCGTTATGTTGGCACCTGCATATGTGTTTATTTTTTATATATTAATTAAGGCTCTCATTAAAAGATCACAAGGTTCAGAATACTTGGTTATAATCGCATCTGCGTTTATTAGCTATGGTCTCCTCTTAGGAGTGAATTTTTTGTTTGAAATAGATCTTGGCAGAGCACCTCTTGTATTTTTCTTAGTTATGACAATAAGTCTTGCTTTATTTATGGGCAAGGAATTTTATGAGGCATTTATAAAATCTGAAGAACTGGCTGAGGAGTTAAAGATATATGACAGGCTGAAAGATGAATTTTTAATGAAAACATCCCATGAGCTGAGAACTCCTTTGAATGGAATAGTAAATCTATCAAAATCTTTAATGGAAGGAAATGAAGGACCGCTCCGATTAAAGCAACAGGAAAGTCTAGGATTAATCTATAACGTTAGTACTCGATTAACAAGCATAGTCGATGACTTACTAAACGCTTCCAATATTAAAGAAAATCGGTATGCTATCTTGCCTAATGCTGTTAACTTGGAAATAGTCAACGATGTTATTCAAGAGTTGGAATTTTTAATGCAGAACAAAAAAGAACTGACCATACATAATCATATAGAATCAAATTTACCAGCTGTATTTGTGGATGAACAAAGATTAAAGCAAATTATATACAACCTGGTTTCCAATGCCATTAAATTTACTCCGAAAGGTAAAATTACGATATCAGCAAACGTTTGTGATTCCTTTATGGTGATAAACGTGTCCGATACTGGAATTGGAATTGAAAAGGAAGACATAGACCATATATTTACAACATTTTATCAAGGTGTTAGTAACATGGGAACGGAAGGGCTTGGCTTGGGGTTAAGTATTACGAAGCAATTGATTGAAGGATCTGGTGGGGAAATAAGTGTTTCGTCAACGCCTGGAAAAGGATCACTTTTTTCTTTTACCATTCCATTAGCAAATCAAGAGCAGATAACAAAAGCTGCAGAAAAGCCTTCAATCATTACTCATAATCGCCAGTATTACATACCAACACATGGACCATCATTAATGTTGCCTTTACGAATTGAACAAAAAAGTAAATATACGATTCTTGTTGTAGATGATGATCATACAAATATAAAAGTGTTAGTCGATTTAATTAGCTCATTAAACTATAGAGTAATCGCTGTTGATAATGGCGAGGATGTAATAAAAATAGTGAAAGAAACAAAAATTGATCTCCTTATTTTAGATTTAATGATGCCAAATATGAATGGATATAGTGTATGTAAGAAGATTCGCGAGGAATATCATATGGTAGAGCTTCCGATAATAATTCTTACTGCTTCTGGCCGGCCATCGAATTTGATAGAATCATTTATCGGAGGAGCAAATGATTTCTTGCTAAAGCCTGTACAAGCTGAGGAATTAAAGGCAAGAGTAGAGTCATTATTAAAAATGAAAAATGCAGCGGAACAGGCTGTAATTGATGAATTGAGATATTTTTATGCTCAAATTAAACCACACTTTTTATATAACACTCTAAATACAATTATAGGTTTGAGTTATCATGATTCCGAAAAAACTCGAGAAGCATTAATGAATTTATCTACATATTTTCATGCGAAGCTGAATTTATACCGCCGTCAATCACTCATTTCTATAGATGAGGAAATTGAATTAGTACAGGCATATCTAGCTATTGAAAAATTGAGATATGGAAATAAATTGAAAATTTTCTATGATATTGACGAGAGTATAGAGGTAATGATTCCTCCTATGACTATTCAGCCACTGGTAGAAAATGCTATTCAACATGGGCTCTCAGAAAGTAATAATGGGAAGCTATCTTTAACGATATGTCGAAAGTCAAATAATGAAGTTCAGGTAGTCATAAAAGATAACGGAAAGGGAATGAAAGCGGAACAAAGGGCTGATTTACTAGGAGGTAACAGCAATGGTATTGGTTTTGAAAATTCAATCAGAAAATTAAAGTTAATGAAAATGGCTAGTTTACATGTAGAGTCCCAAGAAAATAAAGGGACGAACATAACCATTATTTTACCGGAGGTTAGAACTGATGAAGGTTATATTAATTGATGATGAACCATTGGCAATTGAGGTCCTAAGAAATCAGCTAAAAAAGATATCTGATGTGGAAATCGTAAAAACCTTTACTGACCCGAACCATGCATACCTGGAACTTGGAAAATATACGGTTGATGTCGTATTTCTAGATATACAAATGGGGAATGTAAATGGTTTGGAATTCGCAGAACACCTAATGTCTGTTATTCCTCACCTGCAAGTAATCTTTGTGACAGCATATGACCAGTATGCTCTTGAAGCATTTGAAATACATGCAATTGATTATCTACTAAAGCCAGTTACACTCCCAAGGTTAAAAAAGACCATTGCAAGGCTACAGACATACAACAGGACAGATTTAAACATTGCAAAAAAAAGAGAAAATCTTATAATGTCTGCTTATTCGTTAGGTAGTTTTCAGTTGTTTGATCGAAATGGTAATCAGGTTAAATGGCGAACGAAAAAGGTTAAGGAATTATTTATTTATCTATGGCAACATCAGGGTGTGTTTATTCACAAAATGAAAATAGTTGATAATTTGTGGCCGGAGACTCCAATTGAAAAGTCACTAACACTATTACATACCTCTGTTTATCAGCTGCGTAAAACTTTAAAAAGCCTAGGAGAAGGGAATTCAATTCCATATTTAAATGATCAATATAAGCTAGATTGTAAAATAAATAGTGATATAGAAATATTGGAGCAGTATATTCAATTAGACATGGTATCTTTAACTGAAAAATCGATAGAAGAACTGCTTGAATTATATAAAGGAAACTATTTAGAGGAAGAGGATTATCTTTGGGCCTATCCAAAACAGCAAAGTATAAAATGCCTTTTTTTACATTTTCTTGAACAATTTATCAAGGTGAACTTCATGAGCTTAAGTACAACAAGTGGTGTCATTAAATGTCTTGAAAAACTATTGCAAATAGAACCATATAATGAGAAATATGTCACCTACTTATTCACCTACTTAGGGCAATCGAAAGATAAAAAAGAATTGTTAGCTGCTTTTCAATTTTATAAAGAAAAATGGTCCGAAGAATTAGGGGTTGACCTTCCTAAAGAATTATATGAATTATGTAATCAGTATGTTATTCAGTAAGAACTACTTTTTCACTAAAATGTGGAAAGGTAGTTTTTTTTGTTGTTCAGAATTTGTTCAGAGCACTTTGTTAACCTTTATAAGTTAGGATATCCATCTATTTATCAAGAATCAGTTATCAAGTGTTTCGATATATTCTAGAAAAATAATAATGCTTAGATAACTAACATATAAGAAAGGAGAAATGAAGAATTGAAGAAAAAAATTAGTTTTAGTTTCGTCGTTTTTGTACTGTTATTACAAACAATTGTAAATGGAATAGTCTTACCATTTACAGCTACTGCTGTAGAGTTAAAACAAAACCTCTTAACAGATGTCACTTTAATAGACCATGAAGGAACAAACATTGACGCAAATGTAACTCCGGAATATGCACTCAAAGAAGAGACGGGTATCACGTTAGTTTACCAGTGGTCACTTGACAATGTGGAGGTAAAAGCAGGGGATACATATTCATACCAAGCTCCTAAAGTACTTAGTGTCATAAAGGAAGAGCAAAAACCACTACTTACTAGTGATAAACAGGAAGTGGGTAGCTATAACGTAACAAAAGGTGGCGAGATTACCTTTACTTTTGCTGCTGATACCCAGTTAGATGATCGTTTATCAGGATCTCTTTCCATCCCAGTACAATTAAATACTGAACAAATACCTGATACAAATTCGATTTCTATCCCTTTTCAATTGAAAGAAAATGAGAAGATAATAAACATCCTTCTTTATTCTAAGGAAACGTCAGAAAAAGTAACAGAGGATATTCAGAAAAGCGAAGAACAAATTGAAAATAAGAGTTCAAATACAGTGAAAGAAGATGAAAAAACAAAAAATGAAACAGCTTCATTACAAGCTACAGAAGAAAAAGCAGCAATCACTCAAGAGAAAGAAGTAAGTCTTAATAGTGTAGCGATTAATGAAAATATTCTGATAACGGCTGAGCTTTATTATGAAGATGAGAATGGGAATGCTGTTGAAAAACCGAATAAAAACTCTAATATTGGAGTTGAATATTATTGGAAGTTAGAAAACAATCATGGCTATAAAGAAGGTGCAACCTTTACCTTCAACCTCCCAGATGAGCTTGAAGTTTATAATAAAGTTGTTAAAGAAGAGATGCGTTTTAATGGTCAAGTTCTTGGACATTTCTCTGTAGAAGAAGATGGCACAGCAACAATTGTTTTTACCGAATTTATTGAACAATTTTCAAACATTGAAGGTTCTCTTCAAGTATGGACAAAATTAAATGAAGAAATCACTATAAATGATGAGAAAATAGTAGATATCACACCGATTAAAGGAGGAAAAACATTCCAGGTCCCTTTTGAGTACATACCAAACGGACCTGCCATTAATAAAAGTGGCGTACCTGATAAAGGGTATAATGCTGAAACAATAACATGGACTGTAGATTTTAATAAATATTTAGAGAATTTGGATCAAGCAAAATTAAATGATCCTATTCAAGAAGGACAAGAGTTAAATGCTAGCTCAATAAAGCTGTATCATCTTATCACTAAGCTGAATGGTGAGATAGAATTAGGTGGAGAGGTTGATCCTTCCAACTATATAATTGAGAAAACAGAAGAAGGTAAAGATTTTGCTCTGAAATTTAAAGATAAGATAAGTACGGCGTATCGTTTAGTTTATACAACAAATATTACAGATGAAGATAAGACAAACTTCCAGAATAAGGCGACACTATTACAGGATAATACAGTAGTAGGTGAAGCAACAGCATCTGTTAGTGTAAAACGGGGAATTCACCTTGGGAAAAGTTCGACTGAATATGATGAAGATAATCAGCTCATTACTTGGGAGATTAAATATAATTATAATGAAAAGAGTGTAGAAAAAGAGAAAGCTATTTTAAAAGATTTATTTACTAATACTCAGGATTTTGTTGAGGGATCTTTAAAAGTACATCATATAGAAATTGATGAGAATGGAAAAGAGAGCATTGGAGAGCTTGTAGGTCCTTCAGAATATACGTTGAAAAAATTGACTTCTGAAGGGGAAAATGGCTTTGAATTAGGCTTTAATGAAGATATTGAAACAGCTTATAAAATTACGTACCAAACAAAAGCAAATGATCGGATTTTTGAAGGGCAAACAATTAAAAATACTGTCGAATCCACTCAAGAAAGCAAGGAATCAACAAGACAGATTAATCAACGCATTCTCCTTAAATCTCACGGAACACCTAATTATAAGGAAAAAGAGATTGAATGGACAGTAACCTTTAATCATGATCGATATGTTATGAAGAATGTCATACTGGAGGATATTTTCACAAATGGTGGACTAGCATTTGAGAAAGACAGCTTAATCATTACTACAGAAGGACGAACATTAACATTAGCTGAGGACTATACATTAACTCAAACCAGTGACAATGGGTTTTCTCTACAATTTTTAGAAGACATTAATACCCCTTACACGATTAAGTATAAAACAGCATTTGATTATGATGTAAGGGAAGATAAAAGTCTAAACTATTTTGAAAATAAAGCCATTTTAAAGTGGACAGATCATAAGGGAAGCAATGTTTCGAAAGAGATAGTTTCAACATTTACTCCAGATACGAATACACAGGCAAATGGGTTTAAAAATGGAACTTATAATGCGGTAACGAAGGAAATAACATGGAATGTAGGTGTTAACTATAATTTAAAGACTCTCCCTGCAGCTGCAGTTGAGGACTTTATCATTGGTAATCAAAAGCTAATAGAAGGTTCGATAGAAGTATTCCAATTGGACCTTACAGGTGGTGCAAATGGAACTACTAAGAAGGAAGCAGTATTAGGACAAGACTATTCTATTCTTAATTTAGAAGGAAATAAAGGCTTTAGACTTGAGTTCAAAAATGAAGTCACGACACCATATTTGATTACGTATAAAACAAGTTTACAAGATGTGCCACTTATTAGTGCTCAGTATAATAATACAGCAACCTTATATAATCAAGATACAAAGGAAACAGAAATATCCGCTACTGTTAGCATTCCAAACGGTGGTACATATTTGGCAAAAGACGGAACACAATCAGGTAAATTGATAGATTGGAAAGTAAATATTAACTTTGCTCAATCTCAAATAGTTGATGCAGTCATTGAGGATCAACCGAGTAAGAATCAATTACTTTTAAAAGACTCTTTTCATTTGTATTCAACAATGATTGATGAAAAAGGAAACGTAACAAAGGGTGAGGAATTAGTTCCAGGTGAAGATTATTTACTCTTATTAAATGACGAAGCGGATTCCTTTAAGCTTACATTAAACGAGGATATTAGTAAGCCGTATATTTTAGAATATCAATCTTATATCCAAGCAAATATTAATGAAACAGTAAATAATGATGTAACAATAACAGGTAAGAATATTATTCCGGGAGATATTACAAAGACAAAAACATCTATTGTCGTAAAACGAACAGCAGGCATGGGTGATGGAACTGGAACATTAGGTTCCTTAAAAGTCATAAAAACAGCTGCGAATAGTGGTGAGCGACTCCAAGGTGCAGTATTTTCTTTAGTTGACAAACAAAGTGGTATCGTGCTAAAAACTGCCACGACTGATGAAAATGGGGAAGTACTTTTCGATAAACTCCTATTTGGTGATTATGTCTTAAAAGAAGATAAAGCACCTGAAGGATATTTGGTAGGTATTAATGGAGAGAATGATATAACAATTGATAAAGAAGTAGATGAAATTACGGTAGCAAATGAAAAAATTATAAGAGCAGTAAAGTTAACAAAGGAAGATCGTGATCATACAGAGATAAAGCTTGCTAATGCAACATTTGAGTTGCGAAAAAAGGTAGGAAATGAATACCAGCTTGTTGAAACATTGACGACCGATGAACAAGGTATCATTTACAAGGAGGACTTAGAACCCGGAGAGTATGAATTTGTTGAAAAAATCTCACCAAATGGGTACGAATTGGATTCAAGCCCATTAACCTTTACTATTAGTAAGAACCAAACGAAGGCAGTAGAATTGACAGCAAAAAATAAAAAACTTGGTTCTGTTGAGCTAATTAAATATGACGATGATAAGAAAACAACATTATCAAATGCGATATTTAAGCTGGTAAAGGACAATGAGGTCTTACATGAGGATCTGAAAACAGATCATAATGGCAGGATATTTGTTGAAAACCTCAAGCCGGGCAACTATCAATTTATTGAGGTTTCACCCCCTGAGTACTATCAGCTTGATGAAACACCAATAGCATTTACTGTTGAAGATGGAAAAACGGATTTGATTACACTTCAAACATATAACAAGCTAATAACAGGTTTGGTCGAATTAACAAAAGTAAATGAAAATAACGAGAACGAGTCCTTAGCGGGTGCAGAATTTGAACTTAGAAGTGGCACTGGTGAATTAATTAGCGAAAAGCTTATAACAAATGAACAAGGAAAGATCATTGTTCATGATTTACAACCTGGTAGCTATCAATTCATTGAAACAAAGGCACCAAAAGACTTTCAATTAGATAAGTCTCCAATTGCCTTTACTATTTCAAAAAGTAAAACAGTAGCTGAAGTTAAACCAGAAAAAGTAACAGCAACAAACAAGCTAATCCCTGGTTCTGTAGAGATAACAAAGGTAGATGCTGATAATCATTCCCTCGTTTTGCCTGAAGCGGAATTTGAATTACAAGACGATAAAGGGAATAAAATAACAGATCAATTAAAAACAGATGCGGATGGGAAAGTATTTGTAAATAATTTAACACCAGGTACCTATAAATTTATAGAAACAAAGGCACCATTTGGTTATATAAAGAAACAGCAGCCAATTCAATTTGACATTGAGAGAAGCCAACAGAAAATACTGAAAATCCAAATAGAAAATGAGTTGATTTTAGGCTCAGTAGAACTAGTGAAATATGATCGAGATAACAAAAAAGAACCTTTAGAAGGAGCAGTATTTGAGTTACAAGATCATAATGGCAGAAGCTTAAAAAGAGATCTTATCACGAATAAAGATGGTAAAATCCTAGTTGGAAATTTAAAGCCTGGGCAATATCAGTTTGTAGAAACAAAAGCCCCGTTCGGATATACAATTGATCGAACACCGCTTAGCTTTATTATTGAAAAAGGCCAAACGCAAACATTGGTGATTACAACAACAAATCAAATAACCCCGGGTTCTGTAGAACTAACAAAGGTGGATGAAGATCACAACACCATTGTCCTGCAAGGAGCAGAATTTGAACTGTTAAGTGAAGCAGGTGTCAAGCTATTAGATGGCTTAACAACCAATAAAGACGGAAAATTAACGGTAAACGGGTTAAAACCGGGAACATACAAATTTGTAGAAACAAAGGCACCCAAAAACTATCAACTTAACAAATCGCCAATTCTATTCACGATAGATAAGGGTCAAGCGAAACAACTATTAATTGAAGTTGAAAATAGCCTTATAACTGGTGCAGTAGAATTAACAAAAGTGGATGCAGATGACGAAACCCTTGTTTTAGAAGGAGCAGAATTTGAGCTTCGAAATGAAAAAGGAGAAACACTGAAAAGTGGCTTAACAACCAATAAAAAAGGCAAACTACTTGTAGATGGATTAAAACCGGGTAACTACCAATTTGTTGAGACAAAAGCTCCATTTGGTTATACAATTGATCGAACACCAATTAGCTTTGTTATCGAAAAAGGTCAAACAAGGACATTGGCGATTAAAACAACAAATCACTTAACACCAGGTGCAGTAGAACTAACAAAAGTGGATGCAGATGACGAGAATCTTGTCTTAGAAGGAGCAGAATTCTTTCTGCAAAGTGAAAAAGGAGAAAAGCTGCAAGAAGGCTTAACAACTAATAAAGAAGGTAAGCTACTTGTAGATGGATTAAAACCGGGTAACTATCAATTTGTTGAGACGAAAGCTCCATTTGGTTATACAATTGACAAAACACCAATTAGCTTTGTTATCGAAAAAGGTCAAACAAGGACATTGGCGATTAAAACAACAAATCACTTAACACCAGGTGCAGTAGAACTAACAAAAGTGGATGCAGATGACGAGAATCTTGTCTTAGAAGGAGCAGAATTCTTTCTGCAAAGTGAAAAAGGAGAAAAACTGCAAGAAGGCTTAACAACTAATAAAGAAGGTAAGCTGCTTGTAGATGGATTAAAACCGGGTAACTATCAATTTGTCGAGGTAAAAGCTCCATACGGTTATAAAATTGACAGAACACCAACTAGCTTTGCTGTTGAAAAAGGAAACAAGACACCAACATTTATAAAAGTCTATAATAAAAAAGAACCAAAACCTGCAAATCAAGAATCATCAGCTATAACACAACAATCAATTTCAGGGAATAACCCACAAAATCCTAAGGATGTTAAAGGTGCTAAAGGACCTAATGTGGGTAAATTACCTGATACAGCAACAAATGTAGTAAATTATGTATTACTAGGTTTTTTATTAGTGCTTTTTGGAGCTTTCACATTAATTCGTACTAGAAACAAACAGGACCAAAAATAAGAGGAAGAATATAAGGAATAGTTGAAATTTGATTAGGAGCAATTAGTGGGATAAAAGGAAGGATAGAGTTGAATTATAGGTGGACCTACAGAGAATGTGGGTTCACCTTTTACTATTTATAGATCTTCTGGTATTCAATAATTAATATATCTAAATCTTGACTGACTGAGATAGTAAATGGATGGTTTATTCCATAAAGGAGAGCAGTTTTAATTAAGTTCAATTTTAATTGATCAATTTCCATTAATAAATCTCTTTCAGAGTCTGATTGTAATAAAGTAAGAGTATCCAATTACATTCTCCTTTAGAATTAGTACTATGGTATTATTTTACTTATTTGTATTGAGGTTGTAAATGGTTTTTGAATATTTATGAAATAGCTTTGTTTATCGTATAAAAACAGAATTGTGGATATATAGAATGAATTGCTTTAAGCAAACCATTTTGAAAATAATAACAATAATTTAGGGATTAGGAACTATAAAAACAATGACAGAATTTGTTGATTTTATTCACAAATTCAACCATTATAGTAAAATACTAATAGAATAAAGTTTAGGAGGACATAAATGAAAAATCTACTAACCATCTTAACAATTGCAATATTTCCACTTGTATTTTTACCATCAGCTGCACAGGTTCAGGCAGAAGAAAGCCATGGATATACAAATATCAATCAGGAGCCTAATGAGATTTATTCTTCGGCAACACCGGTAGAGCTTAACAAGGAATATCAATCCACATTTGCGGATGATGACTTTAGAAGGGGCTCTAAGGATATTTATAAGATCCAACTGCCTGCAAGTGGAGTTGTTACAGTAAATGCAGACAGTAATCATGTGAATGGTATTGTGGCGGTTAAACTTTCAAATGGAAAGGTGAATAATGAATATTTAAAATATACTTCAGATCCTAGTCTCATAGAAGATGAGACAGGTCAAGTAGGTTTACCTGCAGGTACATATTATCTTGAGTTATCCGCAGGTACAAATATATTAGATGTTACATATCATTTTAGCGTTTCTTTTGAACCAGGCAATTATTATGAGAAAGAAGATAATGATACTTGGGATTTAGCGAATAATATGGAGCTTAATAAGCGTTATAAAGGATTTTTTGTAACAAATCCAAGAACAGATGATGGAGATACCTATAAATTCACACTCACTAAGGATAGTACGATTATAATCAAACACAGAAAATATCCAAATAGCTATGGAAACCTTAGAGTCTACGATTCCTCTGGTAAACAGATATTTATTGACCATCTGCTTAACGAATTACCAGTTAAGGGTGCTGACCGGGTAAATGAGGTTTCTCTAAAAGCAGGGACATATTTCTTAGAACTTGCAGAATACATCAACGTGAATAAAGCCAGTTTTCCTTATGAATTAGAGGTTGAAGTGAAAAAAACGACAGATAAGTATCCTTGGATTGGCCGTGTATTAATTCAAAAAGCAGGCATGGCATTATATAACCCACAAGGGAAGGTTCATCGAACATTAAAGAAAGGTGAAGGTCTAAAGGTGTACGAAATTCAAGATGATCGTTACCAGGTTGGTGGTGGTTATTATGTACTGAAGGGCAGTGGAAAAGATACCTTATACTATTTTGGACATGTATGGGGGAAAACGAAATACATGACTGTTAATACGCCAGAGGGCAGGTTATATAAAAGGTTTGCACCAAAGCAGACGGTAAGGGTCTATGGAATTGAGGATGGAAAATATGAAGTAGGTGGGGGATATTACGTTCTTCCTGATGCGAATGTTCAGCTTGATCGCTAATACATAACTCTTCATATATGTAACCAGGACAAAAATATGTGCACATGAATAATATGTAAGACAAAGCTAATTTCTATATTTCATTAAGGGCATCCTCTTTTTAATCCTTAAGAGGTTTAACCATTAAGAATCGAGCATTGCGGTAAGATGTGTTTTTTCTACTTACGTTGATTATGATATTTGAGGTCAGTATTGAAGTAATGATGAAAATAGCCAAGCGATATTCCGTTTGGCTATTTTATATGCACGAAGTTACTGCACTGTTATGGCTGAACTAAAGTTGGAGAAATATACCTTTTGACTCTTTTAGAATGAAGAAAGAAGGAGTACCTTATAGAGGGTAAAAGGTACTCAAATTAAGAAAGGAGTTATTTCATTGAATAAGTTATTTGCTGCTCTGCCTCTTCTTGTTTTCCTGGTTGCATGTAACAGTGAAGCTAACGTAGACAAATCTGAAGATATTCCGAATGAAAAAGAAGAAGTAGTACTTGAAGAGAATGATACTGAGACTGGTGTGGAAACAAAACCTATCGAAGAGAATGGTAATCAAAATAATGATATAGAAAAAGAGAGTACTGGAGAAACAGATAGTAAAGAGGAATCCCAGCAACCAGCAGATCGTAAAGCAGAAGAGGAAAATGATAGCAATGAAACAAAAAAAGGTCAAGGAAACAAGCAGAAATACGTAGAAAAGCTCAAAAGCATTGAGAAGGAAGTAACTGAAATTAGGAATAACGATGATGATACAACACTAGGAATGACAAAATCAGAAGAAGTGATATTAGATAAATGGGATCAAGAATTAAATGAAATCTACCAGGTGCTAGAAAAGCAACTCTCTAGCAATGAAATGGAAAAACTACGACAAGAACAAAGAAAATGGGTCACATACAGAGATGAGACTGCAAAAAAAGATGCAAGCCAGTTTGAAGGAGGAACGATGGAATCATTGGAATATGTAGCCTCCCTGGCAAATACGACAAAAGAGAGATGTTATGAATTAGTAGAGAAGTATATGGAGTGAAAACCATTAATAAGTTAAAGCTTACTCCGTAATTGAAGCACAATATGAAAAAAACTTGGAGCCGTTTGGCTCTTTTTTCATTTTATAAAGGTTGATAAAATAAGGAAAGAAGATGGAGTCTACCTTGGCCAGATGGAAAGCAAACTAAGACTTGTATGAGAAATTTAAAAACCCGAATGAATACGTATGCCAACAATCTCCATTCAGGTTTTTTATTAATGTATTTGAATAGATACCATTTTATTTAAAGGTTTTCGATTCATTATCCCATTTCATTGTTGTTTCGGAGTTTGAGTCTAAATCTAATATTTTCAGTTCACCATTTTTGTAAGAAAATGCACCTTCTGGGAGAGGTTCCGTTTTGTGCAGTAACTCAATTGTATTTCCATCCTTACTGCCGATTATGTATAAACTCATAAAGCCTCCACTACCTTCGGCTTCATTTAAAATAACTTCTTCTTGGTCAGGAGAGATGAAAGGGTGCATTCCACCTATGGTTAGAGAAGAGCCCGCATTGTCTTCTTCGTTTAAAATAGAAAATGAAAGCCACTCTCCTTCTTGATATGAAAAAGCCTTGACGACAGGAAATTGAACCAAAGGTTCTTTTTCATGTTTAAAAATCACAACAAAGTCAGAATACTCTTTTCCTGTGATCTTAGCTGGTTGGATGCCTTCAAGAATATAACCAGTAGGAGCTTCTTCCGAAGCAACTGCATAAACTTCTCCCATTAATTCATCTTCAGTTAGAACTGATGACTTCGAATCTACATCATTTTTATTTGAGCTTGACGTAGATTCTTCTTTATTTGTGTCATTTGTAGAGTTGACGTGAGTTGTGTCAGTTGTTGCACAGCCCATTAATAAGATGAAAGATAAAACGATAATACACACACTAGGTAATTTCATGAAAAAATCCTCCTATGGAAATTAAATTCCAATCCATTATATAAGTCGATAACTAAAAAGAATGTCGAAATAAGGCGGGAAAAGGATTTTTTAAAAAATTTGAGTGAATTACTGATAAATATTTAGTGGTGTTTCTATATATGTTTTAGAAGAATTGTATAGAGAGGATAATTAGAAATTGTGTAAGCATGCTGATTGATAACTTCAAGTGAATGTCCGCTTACACGTGTGTCTTTAGCTACTCATGAGTTTTCTGTAACGTTTTTCTACGCTTAAAGGAGATCTGTCAAGTTTCTTAGCAATCTCTCTGTATTTCAGCCCTTTTTCCTTTAGCTCAATTAATACTTTAAGTTCATTGAATGTCCAATGTTTGTATGTTCGTTGATTTTCTATATTGACACCTCATTTACAAATAATATACACAATAGGAAATTTTAAGGTTATTTGGTAGATGTGTAAATAGGTTTTTAAAAAGTAATAAAATTAAAATAAGTTCTTCTAATTTAAGTATTTAGAATGTTTTGTGTGTAAACGATTGCTGAAAATAAAAAAAGAGGTGCTAGATTAATAGCAACCTCGAAAGTGAAACACACAACTATATTATAGTTTGATAATACTATGGTGAAAATAGTAGTAAGAAACTGATTATTATTAGGTATATCTTAATGTATTTTTAGATGAATTTTCCTTTAATGCATTTTAAATCCACTATTTTGCAAAGGAATATATCATTATGCTTATGATTTGAAAATAAGGGTAAAGTTATTGTAGGATTAATATCCATTTAATGTTATTTCAAGCCGAGTGATAATTAATGAGATTTAAGACAATTATGAAAAAACCAGAAAATATAGAATATCTTTTTAATACCTGATGGTTATGGTATTATATTACTATTTGATAATGGTACTATAAGATTGTGTTTTTATGAATTTAATAAATTGCGGCTTGTTGTTAATTTTTTTTATAAAAGGATAGTATGAGGTGGGTAAACAATGAAGTCTAGTACAAAAAAAGAAATAATTTCTTGGATAAAGTCAATAGCAATTGCTTTTATCATTGTTTTCGTTTGTAGAGAATTTATTTTCACTCCAATAACTGTATTTGGAGAATCGATGTCACCTACTTTTCATGATGCAGATCGAGTTGTAGTAAGTAAAACATCAAAAATACAGCGCTTTGATGTGATTGTGTTTGATGCTCCAGATATAGAAGGAAAGCAGTATATTAAGAGGGTCATAGGTCTTCCGGGAGACAGCATTAAGATGGAAGATGATGTTCTATATATTAATGGAGAAGTGTGCAGTGAAGAGTATTTAATAAAAAATAAAGAAAAGACTCTTCTGCATAATTTAACAGGAAATTTTTCATTGGAAGATAGTACAGGAGAAACTGAAGTACCTAATGACATGTTATTTGTTATGGGTGATAATCGTTTAGATAGTAAGGATAGTAGAATGTTTGGATTTGTTTCTTATGATTCGGTTATTGGAGAAGTGAAGCTCAGGTTTTACCCTTTACAAAAAGTAGGGTTCCCGGAATAAAGTATCAAAAAAAATCATATTTTATTATGTAAAATAAGGTGAAAAAACGCTTGAATTTACCTGTAAATTGAGTATAATATATAATGTCTTACATAGTAGTGCATTATATTTTTAGGAGGATTAGCTCAGCTGGGAGAGCACCTGCCTTACAAGCAGGGGGTCGGCGGTTCGATCCCGTCATCCTCCACCATGAAATTTTAATACTCGAAATAATATATACCTATTTACGCCGGTGTAGCTCAATTGGTAGAGCAACTGACTTGTAATCAGTAGGTTGGGGGTTCAAGTCCTCTCGCCGGCACTCTATAATCTATACGGGGCCTTAGCTCAGCTGGGAGAGCGCCTGCTTTGCACGCAGGAGGTCAGCGGTTCGATCCCGCTAGGCTCCACTTATTAGGAGGAATACCCAAGTCCGGCTGAAGGGATCGGTCTTGAAAACCGACAGGGGTGTCAAAGCCCGCGGGGGTTCGAATCCCCCTTCCTCCTCCATTTGATTTTTAAGACTAGAATATAAATTACATATAAAACAATAAACTAAGCCTAATTCCAAGTATGGATAGGGCTTAGTTTATTTTAGTTAAAGCACAGAACCTTTCTATATTTTTACTGTGAAAATTAATAAAATAGTAAATAGATAATAAATATTCTAGTAGTGTTTCCATATTGTTTCCAATATGATATATTGGGTAAATGACTATGGAGTGATGCTATTGAAAGAACTAGTCTTAAAGGACCTAAGAATTAATTATTAAAAAGTTCGTAATCCCTGCAAAAATTGCTATTGGACGTAAACCATGAATGATCTGAAACTTTCAATGTACCATTAACGTATTAAATAAAAAGGATAAAATAGGAGTGTACAAAATGAAGAAAACTTTACCACTTATTTTTGCTGTTTTTCTTATGCTTTTGCTTTCAGCATGTGATCAAACAGCAGAAACAGTCAATGAAAAAGCAGACGTATCAAAAGAAAATGTTAAAAAGGAAAACAATTCAGAGCTAACTCTCGAACAGGTAATGACTCAGTCAATGGAAGCTTCAGAGAAGGTGAAGAGCTTTGCGGTTAAAATGGATATGACTCAAGAAATGTCTGTTGGGAAACAAAAAGACGCTATGAATATGGATTCAACTATAGATATGAAAGTTGTTACAGACCCAATGACCTTGTATCAAAAAATGGACATGGATATGAATGAAGCTGGAACTAAGACGGCGTATACGACTGAAACGTATTTTTCTCCGGAAGGAATATTTGTTTTTGACTCCGCAGCAAATCAATGGACAAAGTTTCCAAAAGAAACATCGGATCAATTAATGCAAATGTCAAACCAAGAATCAAACCCAGCAGAAGAGCTTAAGAAACTTGAAAAATTTGTTGAGGATTTTACCTTTGAACAAGATGCAGACAACTTTATCCTCACACTAAATGCAGCTGGAGATAAATTTACAGACTTTATTAAAGAAACTGTTCAAGAAACACTTCCACAAGATCTATATGCAGATGGTGAAGTATTTAACAATATGAAAATCAATGAAGTAAAATACGAAATAGTCATCAATAAAGAGACAATGTATCCAACAAGCCTAAAAACAGTTATGGATATGGAACTATCTGCAGAAGGTGAAACAGTAAAGATGAAACAAAACATGGAAGGGAAATATAGCCAATATAATAAAATCGATGAAGTGAAAGTCCCTCAAGAAGTAATCGACAACGCAGTTGAGATGGATCTCTAGGGACAGAGGGACAGGTTCCTTGACCCAAATAATAAAATCGGTCCAAGTGGCTGTAGTTCTATATTATTAGGGAGTAATGCAAGGTAGTTATTGTTTTACCGATATAGTATAGATTTAAAAATGAAGGGTTGTCCATTACGGACAACCCTATTTGTTTACATCCACTAAACAAAACTTGTAATGAGGTTTCAATAGGAATTTCCCAAATAAAAAAGTTATATGAAGAAAATTTGGATATGTTCTGATTTGAAATGAATGTCCTTGGATATAAAGCAACTGAAATGAGGCATCTTATAGGTCGTTTAGGTGAATACTATTGTTTTCTATACACGAATGGTGAATTAGTGAAAGTGCCAAATTAACATGGATGTGATGTCATAAAAGATGGAAGACGAATAAGTGTTACAACCAATAAAAATACATTTGGTCAATTTGATGAACTTTTTGTTGTTCAATACATAGATGATTTTTAAACTATTATACTACGGGCAAAAGAGAAAATTCCGACACCTAGAACATAGGGTAATAAATAGGTAGATATTAGTTCAGTAAAAAAGCTTTCAAGAACAATGAAACGATAATTGGGGAGCTGAAGTTTTTGTATCAGTACATATAAATGCTGGTGGTGGAACAGGATTTGAAAGCTATGTTTCAAACGGAGTGATAAGTGCTGCAACTCATTCCTTACAAAGACATTTGCACACTGAAATATTAGCTGCGATGAGTGGGTTTGGAGTAATTTCTGATAGAGAAATGAAGAGGGCAGGCTTTTTAGTATTACGAGAAATGAATATGCCTGCTGTTTTAACTGAAAACCTCTTTATTGATAGAAGCCCAGATGCAATTTTATTAAAGAATGAAGAATTTCTAAAAGCAGTTGGTCAAGCACATGCCAGAGGTATTGCAAAATATATAGGTCTAAATAGTAAAAAAATCAATTCAAGAGTCAATAAAAGAAGTGGAGGAGAAAATTATGGAATTAAATAATACACAAAAGGAAAAGGTTGAACATCGTAAATCTCTTAGAATTACTGATGGGAAAAACCTGAAAATCTAGTCAATAATTTATATGCTTGGACTCTTATAGATGAATTAAGACGAGTCGTTTACACTGATATGAATAAAATTAAGGATGAACTTCGATCATAAATAACAGAGATAAAGAAAAAATTGCAAATGAATATTAGGTCTTTCGACTCTATTCGACATTATTCGACATGCTATAATGAACTTGTGTGTGAAATACCCTTTCGAGATGCTATCTATGCATCTCTTTTTTTATACATAAACATTAGGCTTGCTATATCTATACTTAGTAAATCTGGAGGCTTAATATATTAGTTAGAAAAGGAAAATAATGAAGTAATTACGTGCCTTTTCTTAAAAGAGAATCAATTTTTTATATAAAAAACGGGAATGTTAGATTATAATTAGAATAAGTTGGAATTTTATCCAACAAACTACTCATCATACTCAAGCGCTGATCTACATAGGTTAGTGCTTGAGTTTTTTTCTAACATTAATGGAAATTGAAGAATTTTTTATGGATAAGTTTAGTATCTGGATGGTTTGGTACTATTTATGTTATTAATCGAAGGGGAGATAGTAACATATGGAGTCATTAATTGATTTGTTCAAGTTATTAATTGGATTGTTTGCTGTTTTCGCTTTGTATGTGGTATACGGAATTTCAAAATTGAATTACAGGATAAACTTGATTGTAAAAAGGCTAAATGCCGATAAGGAGAAAATAATTTCAAACGAAGAGATTGAAAAAGAATTGAATGATGGGGACAAAGGGACAGGTTCCTCGGTCCGCTAAACAAAATAGAAGAAACCAACTATTCTAAAGAATGATCGAAGTGGCTTTAGTTCTATTTTTTATTGAGCTAAGGTCGTTTATTCGTTTACCGATTATCAAGTTTAAAAGTAAAGGATTGTCCCATTATCGGACAATCCTTTACCTTCACAGAAGTTCTTGGGAATGGATCACTTCTTCCGCACAATCTTATCTAACAACTTACGTGCACTTTGTCGCACTATTTCTGTTTCATCTTCGAGAACTCGATAAAACAAGACATGGCCCTCATCAATTTCTGCCTCAAGAAGCGAACCGATTTCCAAACCATTTGGAAGCTCACTTCTCAACACATTAACCTGAACTGTTTCATCCTCTCTCAAGAGAAGAACAGCCAAGTCCTTTTCAAAACGATCAATTGTGTAAATCTTTCTTCCCACTAAAAACACCTCTTTTTATTAGAGGGACAAGGAACCTGTCCCTCTGACCCCGAGGGATTTGACTCCATCTTAACGTTCTGTATAGACCGTAATTTCCTGCCCATCAGTCATCATCAGTATGTCGCCATTTTGTTGTGTTGTGTATAGATCTACTCCATAGTTCGTTAAACGGTCCATAACAGTTGGTGCTGGGTGTCCATAGCTATTTTCTCCAACAGAGACAGCAGCTATAAGGGGATCGACAGCTTCTAGGAATGCTTGTGAAGTTGATGTGTCAGAACCATGGTGACCAACTTTTAACACTTCTGAGTCAAGATTATAGCCTTCTGCTAGCATTTCTGCCTCAATCTCGGCATCCGCGTCACCAGTTAGTAAGAAATCTGATTCATCATAAGATACCTTCAACACAATGGATGAATCGTTCGTATCATTGCTTTCTTCCAATGCATTTAATACTTCTATTGTAACTGCTGTATCAACATTTAAAAAAGATCCCTCTTGTGCAATTTCAAGTGGAATATTCTTTTGATCGATAAGTGTTAAGTAGTCCGTATAGGTTTGTGTTGTATGAGATTTGCCGGAATCGACTACTTTTTTCACTTCGAATTGTTCCAAAACAGAAACAAGTCCACCGATATGGTCTGCGTCAGGGTGTGTAGAAACCATTAAATCAATCGTTTCAATTCCGTAATCGGTAAGGTATTGTACCAGCTGATCTGCCTCGGACTCCTTACCACCATCAATAAGTACCGTTTTACCGTTAGGAGTGACTAATAACGTGCTGTCACCTTGTCCAACGTCAATGAAATGAGCTTCAAAAAGTCCTAAATCTGAAAAATCCTGAGGATTTCGCAGCTCTTCTTCAAACCCTTCAAGATCAGTTTTAATCATAGCAGGAAGTGCTTTGTATCCTCCAGCATCCTTAATTTCTTCAGCTCTTTGCTTTAAGCGATCCAATACATGAAACTTAGCATCGATTTTGTCCGTTTGGCCACTTTCGATAAGGTCAACGATATCGATCATTAAGCGTAGTTGTGATACTTCATAAATTGTACGCTCTATTGCTATCTTTGCCGGTGTAACATATTTATCGTTTAGGTTTGAGCGGTTAGTAGAACCTGAAACTTGCCCAATTTTCAATTCTGTTACGCGTAATTGCTTCGTGAAATCATCATAAAGGTAATCAACATCGAAAATGTCTCCACTATTTATGGCTTCATTATATGCACCAAGTAAATTCTTAAGAAGATTTCCTTGGTGGTTAGCTTCTGTAGAACGTAAAAAGTTATTCACTGCACTCGGAAGCTGTTGATATCCACCGGCTTCTTTAATTTCTTTAGCTCGCTTCTTTAAACGCTCGAGCTTTTCGGTGTTAGAAATAGCTTGATCAATTGATCCATCAGCAATATCCTGGTTAATTGTGTTTAACAAACGGTATTGCGATACCTCGTATATTGTTCTTTCAATCGCTACTTTTGCTGGTCTAACATATTGATCATTTAAGCTTGAGCGGGTTGAAGGACCAGATACTTTGCCAATCTTTGATTCTACTAATTTTAATTGCTTCGTGAAGGCATCATATTGCCCATTTACTTTCGTAAGATCTCCACTATTTATCGCCTGATTATAAGCTGCCAATTTTGATTTTAGAACGTTGCCTTGCTTTATGGCATCTTGATAAGCTACATTGCTAGTATTTGTTGTAGGCGTACTGACCTTAACGATCTCACCATTCCTGTGGTAATGATATTCACCTGTTGATAACCCGTATTGTGAACAGTTAGTTCTGCATACATGACCACCGTTAGCATCTAAACCCCCTGGTGATGCATTCGTAATCATTGGAGTCATTAATAATGTTGCACTGAACAGTATCGCATTGAATAAAATCTTTTTTCTCAGAAGAATTCCCCCTTAATTGATTTCCATGGATAATAGTAATGGAATTAAGATGGGATTGCTATGGGGTTTTAATGGTAAAAAAATATTGGTATATAGGAACTTATTATCATGTAATATTATCTATTACTTCAAATATATTGCTATTTTCTGTGTAATTTTTACTATTTAATCATGATACAATAGTTGTTGTAGAAAAACAGAACTCAAAATAGCACTTAGCATTGGTGAAACTTATAAGAACACTTGCATATTTTTTCGGAACAATATGTGCTAAGTAAATATAAATAAACTTAATATGATCGAGATTCCTCCATTGTTAAAAGTGTTCTATAGTTATGTAATACAGAAAAAATAAGGAAAGGACTATGGTGTTTAATGTTTCATATTTTAGATAGTTTATATAAAAAGAGTGGACTAGCAAGGCCTATTTGATATTAGAGAGAAAGACGACAAGAGAGATGGAGCCACACCCTATGTCTCCTATAGGGTTAAGCCAAACATATATAAAATACGTGCTTTTGAGCTAGTTGGTTCGGAAAATGATTATTATCTTAGGATATATCATGCTAATGACATGGTTGATGGTTTAAAAGAAAGTTTTGCAGGTATCGAAGGGTATGAAGTATCGAAAAAGAAATATCTTTCTGTTTTTAAAACAACAAATTACGATAATTTAGCTATCAATATAAGGAGTATATTAGAGAATAAAGAAATCATTAAAGTCTGTAAGGAGACCAGCTCAATAGCTAGAATGTCTAGATTTGAAGGGTTAGAACTACCAGACGTTGATACATCGATAAATAATGTGATGGGAATGACTTTTAATTGGAAACAGATTATTTCCATCTGGGAGAATGACGAAGAAGATAATCAAATTAAAAGGGTGTTATCAAAAAATGGAATCTATATTCAAAGGTCTGAAGACGGAACAAGCAGATATGTAGGAAGCGCCTATGGACATGGAGGGATTTTAAAGAGGTGGGTGAATCATCTAAACTCCTTTGGTGATGCTCATCATTTAAATTTATTTGTATTGGAAAAGGGATATAATGAAGTTGTCTTTTCGGTAATTGAATTTTATGAGGGTCCTGACATTATTAAGAGGGAAGGTATGTGGAAGCAAATTTTAGGAACAATTAACGTCGGACCATATAACGGAATACAACTGAACAGGAATTAATATTGAGAAAATGAAGATTTTATAATTGTTTTTTCATTTTTGAAGGGGATATCAACTTTTAAAATATAAGTGATATGTAAATCTTACTTTATTGGTAAGGAGGGGATTCGGTTGACTATCTATGAGCAACTTATAGAGGTTCTTAAAGAAGAAAAAGGTAATACTTTAACATCTATAGAAATAAGAGAAAAATTAAGAACAACATTCAATACAAACCCAAGTAGTATTATTCTCTCTGATTATTGTTACAACCGTTATAACAAAGGAATTCCTTTTAAAAAACACTTATTTATCTATATTAATAGAAGCACTTATAGATATGTAGGTGAAAATTACTCTTATACTGGACTTATCTTTCACAAACCTAAAGGAGAAGAGTATGAATCGGTTGTAGGTGAGTGGGATAAGGGGCAATTTTTTCTCTATCAAAAGGATCAAATTAGTGGACATATTTTAATAGGAATCTCACAAATAAAAAAATTATATGAAGAATATCTGGAAATATTTCGATTTGAAATGAATGTACTTGGATGTAAAGCAACTGAATTAAGACACCTGATAGGTCGCTTAGGAGAATTCTATTGTGTTCTTTACACGAATGGTGAGTTAGCTAAAGAGACCAATCAACATGGATATGATGTCATAAAAGACGGTAGAAGAATAAGTGTTAAAACAACTGCACAGGATAATAGTTTTATAACAATTAATAAAAATACATTTGACCAATTCGATGACTTTTTTGTCGTTCAGTACAAAGATGATGATTTTAAACTGTTATTTTATGGACCAAAGGAAGAAATCCCGTCATCTAGAACATATGGAAATAAATATGAGGTCGATATTCGTTCCTTAAAAAGGCTATCAAGGAACCATGTGAGTGAATGAAGAAGGTATTTATTCATTCTTTTAATCATACTTTGGCATGTAGATACCCTGACAATATGGAATCAAATGGTGAGAGGCATTACTGGTGAAGTAACTGTGAGAAATTAGGAATATCATTATCATAATACTGGTTAGAAAACTAAAGTAATAAAAAAGCTCTCCTAAATGGAGGGTTTATTTTTTGTTCTTGAAAAAGAAAAGGCTAGGTTGTTCTCTTTTTTAGGAGGTATTCTTTTAATTTTTTCAAGCAACTAATACAAATAATGTATTTATATGGTAAAACGTTATCATTATGTCAAATTTTCAAACAATCAAACAAATGGTAAAAAGGATCTATATAATCTATAGATTAAATATCCTTTTTATGGTTAAGTTTAGGTATATTTACTTAGGTGTATGGCAAATAGTACTTTACTTAAAGGTTTATAAAGTTATGAGAATGAGAGAGGTCAGGAATAATGGGAAAGAAAATAAAACGGTTTTTTACTAACTTTAGAAACAAGCTAATTTTATCATTTGCACTAATTTTAATTATCCCATCTATTACGATCGGAGTATTAGCTTATGTTTCTGCAAAAGACGCAGTAACAAAAGAAATGTCGGATGCTTCAAATCAGAGTATAAACATGCTTAATAGAACGATTGAGGATACGATTCAACCTAAAATTAACGATATGAATATTTTTTCTAAATCGATTAATTCCACTGCATTTAAAGGAGAGGCAAGTCCCGAGCTGAGAACTAAACTTGCTCAATATGCAGAACTGCATCCGGAAGCAACAAGTATTTTTATAGGTACGGCAGAAGAAGGGTTATTCATTCAAGAACCTAAAGTTGAAATGGATTCAGATTATGATCCAAGAGAGAGAGCTTGGTATACTGATGCAATTGATAAAAAGGGGGAAATCATTATCTCAGAGCCCTATGTTGCTGCAGGAACAGATGATTTGGTAATCACCGTATCAAAGGCAGTAGACGATGGTTCAGGAGTAGTGGCAGTAAGTATTAAATTAAACCACATTCAATCATTGTCAAACTCTGTAGAGATTGGAAGTAGAGGATATACAATTATCCTTGATAAAACGAAAAAATATATTTCTCACCCGGACTTTGCAGGAGGAGAAGAAGCAACTCCAAGCTTTTATGAGAAATTGTATGAGAAGGATAGTGGTGATTTTTCTTATACTCTTGAAGGTGCACCTAAGCGAATGTATTTTGTTACCAACAAAACGACAGGCTGGAAAATTGGGGGGACTATGTATAGAGAGGAGTTTAGCCAAGCTGCCTCTCCAATATTTAATACTACTGCTCTAGTTTTGGGTATTGCTTTGGTACTGGGAGCAATTGCTGTGGTTTTTGTTATTGGTTCTATTATCAAGCCAATTAGAAACCTAAAAGAAAGAGCAATAACAGTAAGCCAAGGAAATTTAACGGAAAAAATGACTATTAAAACCAATGATGAAATAGGTCAATTAGGTGAAGCGTTTAATGAAATGCAATCTAACCTTCGCACCCTGATTCAACAAGTTGATAGTAGTGCGGAACAAGTGGCAGCTGCTTCTGAAGAATTAACAGCAAGTTCAGAAGAAACAAGTGCTGCGACATCTCAGGTAGCAAGCTCCATCCAAGCTGTTGCTAGTAGTGCTGAGGCACAAACAAGAGGACTTGAAAAAAATTCACAATCGTTAAATGAACTGTCAATAGGAGTTGCTAAAATTGCAGAAAGCTCTTCTACAGTTGCAGAATTATCCCAAAATACAACTAGACAAGCTGAAGAAGGTAATCAGGCATTGCAGAATACTTTGGACCAAATGGATTCCATTCATTCATCTGTATTTGAATCTAATGCGATGATTCAATCGTTATCCAATCGCTCTAAAGAGATTACGTCTATTTTGGACGTAATAACAGGTATTGCAGATCAAACAAACTTACTTGCTCTAAATGCAGCGATTGAAGCCGCGAGGGCAGGCGAACATGGCAAAGGATTTGCAGTTGTTGCCAATGAAGTTCGGAAACTTGCAGAGCAATCGCAAGCATCGGCAAAACAAATATTTGATTTAATTCAAGTTATACAAAATGAGACAAATGGTTCAGTTGAAATAATGTCGCGTGTTACAAGTGATGTAGAAAATGGGATGCATATTTCAAAAGAAGCGATGAACAAATTTAGTGAAATTCTTACTAGTATGAGATCAATAACACCTCAAATTGAAGACGTTTCTGCTACTGCGGAACAAATGTCAGCAGGTGTTCAAGAAGTGGATGCTACTGCTAATGAATTGACTGATATTGCTAAGAATAATGCTTCTACATCCGAAGAGGTGGCTGCTTCAACAGAAGAACAACTTGCTTCTATGGAGGAAATTGCGGGATCAGCAAAGTCCTTGTCTGATATGGCAGAGGAATTAAAGGTATTAATCTCAAAATTTAAATATTAATTAATATGGTGGTATGAATGCTAAAAACATTAAAATCACATTTTCGGGAGGAGAGCCAATCGGTTCTCCTTCTATTTTGAATGAGATCTAATTATCAAGTAAAACGATTATTATTGCTTTACTTGAATACTTTTTTACCGTGATAGAGAGCAAGGATACGAAGTTTGTCGAATCAAAGACAGTACTTTCTTACCTATGAAATATCCGCCTTAGTCCATTGGGCCTTTGTGCCTTTTTGTGACTGATCTTAAAGTTGTGTTTTTAGAGCTGTACCCCTTGATTTTGCTAAGATTGGGGAGTAATAGACTATATTTTTTCTAGACATATAGATGGGAATAATAAGATAATTGGTTAGGTGAGTAAAAAATGTAAAATTTAGGAGGGGCAAAATGAGATTTTCAAAGATCGCATTTAGTTTAGTTTTAAGTGTATGTCTAATTCTTACTCTATACACTCCAAGTAAAGCAGAAGCATCTTCAAAAAGTACAGCTATTGATTCAGGTGAGTACCTTCTTTATTTACTAAAGAATTATACAAAAACCATTAATAGTGGAGAGATCTATGATATTGACGCTCAATATGATAATCTTTCGAATCAAATTAACAAAACAGAAAAAGCGATTGGAAAAGTTTCAGGTTCAAGCACACGTAATTCGTTATTAGCAAAATATGTTAAGCCTGCAAAAATTGCAAGAGAACGTGTGATTTATGAGGTATCTCAATACCGCCTTTTGAAGTCTATTGGAAAAAATGCCATTGCAAATAAGGAAAGCATTGTATCTTCAGATCTGAAAAAATTAGACCGTCTAAAAAGAAGAGCGGTGGAAATTAAGAAGGCTGGAAATTATCAATCTGTACCAAGCTTAATTAATAAACAGTTACAAAGTATTGAAGTACCACTAAAAAATCGTAAATTTGCTATTCCTGATCCTTCAGTAAACTTTACGATTAATAATTACGAGCTTGATACCTTCTTGCTTATTAATATGGAACGATATGAACAAGGTCTACAACCATTGACGATACATAAAAAGCTTAGTAATGTTGCAAGGATTAAATCTAATGACATGTATGTAAGCAAATCCTTTTCGTTACATTCGTCAAAATTCGGTTCAATTGAAGATCTTTTAAGTAAACATGGCCTTACCTCAGGTGGAAGCAGCTATGGAGTAAATATCGCTAAAGGATGGGGTTCAGCCCGTAAAACGGTATCTGAACTAATGGCCAGCTCTCAAAATAGAAATATTCTGCTTAAAAGTGATATCACCTACTCAGGAGTTGGGGTAGATCATGACCATGTAACGATTCTCCATATCGCGAATTGAAGAAAACCGCTGGCGGGAGTTGTCAGCGGTTTTTTATTCTTCTACAAAATGTAGTAGTTAGAAATCCTTATCACCTTTAAGATAAATGATAGTTGTAGATTCCTATTAATCAGAAAGAGTCGGCAGACAGTGAAATGTAGCTAATAAATGAAGATGAGGAAGAGTCAAAAACTCCTATAAGTTCTTGCTGGTATTGTTGAAAATAGACTTATTATCATGTTGGTTATTAAGTGAAAAGACCTGAAAAAACAAATAGGAAGTCAATTTACATAATTTTTACAAACTTTTAACACAACCCAATAAACCCAAGTATGCTTTTATTTGTAATGTAAAAGTAGGAGATATTATCTATCGGGTGGCTAGCAAACTAGTAAACACTATACTATACTCAGTGATGTAAAAGCTGTTTTTCAGATTCTTCTTCATTACATACTACAAAAAAAGGGAGAGTTTATTTTAATGAAAAAAAGAGTAAAGTTTCTCAAGTAGCAGCTACATCAGCCTTAGTAACAGCAGCATTTGTTGCAACAAGTCCTATTTCGGCAGATGCAGCCTCAAATGCTCAAAGTCTGGTCACAAAGGCTCAGGATTCCTCAAAAGCAATAGTGAAGTTTTACAATGTAAAGAGTCAAAAGGAAATATCTGTTTCAAAAGAGTTTGCTGCAGCCTATGATAAAGCAAGTGCTGATATTAAAAAAGCTGAAAAAGCAGTACTAGGCTTAAAGAATGGATCAGAGAAGAAGAAATTAACAGCACAGCTAAATGTAGCGAAAGATCGTCAATTAAAAGCTGCTCGAATCATAGACTCTGTTAAAACCGCAAAAGAGCTAGAAGCATTGGTGGAAAAGCTTAATGGCTACGTACAAGCAGATTCGATGAGTGAAGAGTTAGTAGAAACATATCATGCACTTTCTACTCAAATAAGGAAGGCTGAAAGAGTATTTAGTAAAGTATATGGAACTGATAACCGTAACGCAATTAGAAATGCATTTTTAGTAGATGCAAAAATTGCAAAAGAAACAGTCATATATGAGGTTTCTATTTCTTCATTACAAGACAAAATTGAAAAATTTTTATTAGAAGATAAAACAGAAGAAGCTAAAGCTGCTTTTGCTATTCTTAATCGTTTAGAAACGAGAGCTGTTCAAATTAAAGAAGCAGGAAACAAGCTGCATCCAGGAAAGTATCCTGAATTACCTGAAATGGCGAAAAAGGCAAAAGAACGTAAAGAAAAGATTAAAGAAAAATTACCATATGAGTATGAATTATCTATCATGCACACTAATGATACACATGCACATATTGAAAACATTGCTAAATTCGTAACAGCTGTAAATGAGGTAAGAGCTGAACATCCCGAGGCACTTCTGCTAAATGCAGGTGATGTTTTCTCAGGAACTTTATACTTCAATGAATTCAAAGGACAAGCAGATCTCGAATTTATGAATCTACTACAATATGACTTGATGACATTTGGTAATCATGAATTTGATCTTGGTTCAAGTTCTGAGGGACATAAGGGATTAGCAGATTTTGTAAAGGGTGCCAAGTTCCCATTCGTCAGTACAAACGTTAATTTTTCAACTGACGAAAATATGAAAGGTTTATTCCACGACACTGTTACAGAAAAAGCGGAAAATGGTCAAATATACAGTGGTGTTGTGAAGGAAGTAAACGGTGAGAAAGTTGGATTCTTTGGCTTAACAACAGAAGAAACAGCGGATATCTCAAGCCCGGGCAGCATTAAATTTGAAAATTATATTGAGGAAGCGGAAAAAGCAGTGGATGCTTTTGAAGCAAAAGGCATCAACAAAATTGTTGCGATCACACATATCGGCTATGATGACAATGTAGAATATGATAATGATCTTGAGCTTGCAAAGTTGGTTGATGGGATCGATGTTATTGTTGGCGGCCATAGCCATACGAAGCTTGACACAGGAACAATTGTTGATAAAGATGAAAAAGGTGCAAAAAAGGATCCTACATTAATTGTCCAAGCAAGTCAATATGGAGAATATCTAGGTACAGTGGATGTTGAATTTGACAAAGACGGAGTTATCACAAATAAAGCTGCTCAGTTAATTGAAGTTGCAGAAAAAGAAGCGAATCCAGAAGCAGCAGCTATGCTGAAAAAGTATTCTGATAAAATCGCTGAAATAAGAGATACACCAACTGGTGCAACAACAGCAAAGGGATTGTCTAACCCACGTACAACAGCTGAAGACCCAACAGCACCAAGTGTACGTAACAGTGAAACAGAACTAGGTAACCTAATTACTGACGGTATGTTGGCAAAAGCAAAACAATTTAAACCAAACACAGTGATTGCGATGCAAAATGGTGGGGGGATCCGTGCGGCAATTGATGCAGGAGAAATTACGTATGGTGATGTACTAACTGTTTTACCATTTGGAAATACTCTAGCGACAATGAATCTAACTGGAGCAGAAATTTTAGAGGCTCTTGAGCACAGCGTAAGTCAAACACCAAAAGAAAGCGGTGGATTCTTGCACGTATCAGGCATGAAGTTCACATATGACAGCAAGAAGCCTGCAGGTGAGCGAATCGTTTCAGTAGAAGTAGAAGAAACTGAAGGTCAATACACTGCACTTAATCCGGCAAAAGAGTATTCTATCGCAACAAATGCCTTCACAGCAAAAGGTGGGGATGGCTATTCAATCTTTGCTAAGGCATACGCAGAAGGTCGTGTAACAGACTTAGGTTTGTCTGATTGGGAGAATTTAAGAGATTATGTTGCCGGGCTTGTGAAAGTTGAGCCGATCATAGAAGGACGTATTAAGGATATAGCAGAGTAAATTAGTGGTGTCTATCACTGCTCGAAGATCATCAAAGCAAGCCTGAGTTCTCCAAGAGGAGGGGCTTGTTTTTTTGTAGTGCCACCAAACGGATGACTTGGGCTCCGTCCGAACTTTATATTTAGATAAAAAAACAGGCAACGAGAGTTACCTGTTTTCGCGGTTGTTTATTTTTGATAAAAGAGGTTATTTTGATCAAACAACATCACGTTAATAGAATATGTTAAATCCTGATTAAGTGAAAATTTTTCACTTGTACGTGTCGTTTTTCCATTTGCCTCAGTTGCTTCTATCGAAATTTGATATTCTCCTTTTGATAGGAAGGTAGCTTGATGTTGATCACCATGCACGTTAAATTTAGAAACCGTTTCATTCGTTAGAGAATTGGTTACTGTTACTGTCGCGTTGACGATTGTTTCACCAACTATTCGTATTGACGTGTTATTAGATGTAATAGCTTCACTATATATTCCTGGAGGAAGTTGATTGACGATGTTTATGTTCTTACTTAAATACTCTCTTGGAATTGATCTGTAAAAGTACCACCTTTCAAGCAAATACAAGTCCTCTTGAGGAAAGCGATCTTCAGAGAATTTTAACCAGTTGTCAACATCTCGTTCTGGAATACCTGAGGCATAAAATAACAGAACTCTACTTATTAAGTTAAAACTGCTTATTCGATCAAAGTGATAATTAGGGGCATCCTCAGGTGTGTTCCATGGGTGATTTATGGGATATTCATGGAATAACCAGTTTCCTAATTCAATTGTACTTTCTATCCAGGATGGATTTCCCCATATCTGTGCCAGTTGATAGAGCATATTACCTGTATAACCGCCGTAGTTTGTATCCTCTACAAGTGGCAATTGCTGCCTTAGTGGAAGAGAGCCATTTTCCTTTTGTAAGGAAAGCACAGCATTCACTTCATTAAAGACAATGTCTTTTAACAGGGGATTTTTATAAAATATTGATTCAGGTTCCCAATATAAATTCGAAAACAATGTAGCTACCTGGATATTTTGGTTAGGGTTGATTTCAACAGAACCGACTTTTCCTTCATCAGAGATGCCATAAGGATATATACTGTATCCATTATTGCTCTGACGCGGTACTCTTGACATCCAAAGAGCTGCCTGTTTATCGATAAATTCGATGATCTCAGGAAGTTCTGTGTATTTATAGGCCTCATAAAGGCCGTTAAGATCCCGGGCAAACGGATCTCGGTACCACCAGCCGGTTTGTTGGTACTCTGGTGATTGAAGCTGTCCATTTTTAAGATAGTAGGTTTTCAGGAGAGAGATGTTGTCTTTCACCATTTCTTTATATTGTGAATCACCTGTTAGATGGTAGAGGAAACCTAAGTGCTTTGGGAGATATCCTGGATATTTGGTATCCGATTGTAATGTCCACGCATCCTTCATTACGATTTCCTTTTTACTGTCCTCACTTAATGCATTCCATTTTAGTTTTAGCTCTGCTAATCGAGGGAATGTATGTTCAGGGTTATTAGGATCTAATGTATTCGTTGCTTCATGATAGAGATAGCTTAGATAATATCTTTTACCTTCTAGAGTAGCGGGAATTTCTTCAGGTAGCTGTTGGTAGTTTCCGGATGATTTAATTTCCTTGCCCCGATTTACTAATCGATCGAGGGCAGCAAAATCACTTGTGAATGTTTTGGTTGTTGTTTGAATATCGGTTTCAATTGAAGAGAGCAATCTAAGCTGTGAAACTTCAAAAATTGTTCTTTCCTTAGCAACTTTAGCTGGTCTAATATAGGTATTATTTAGGTTGGTCCGATTTCGTGAACCCGATACTTGTCCGATTTTTTGTTCTGTTATTTTAATTTGTTTTGTAAAGTTATCATATAAAATGTTAAGTTGTTTCAAATTTGATGTTGAAATATTGTCATTATACTCAGCGATTCGTTCGGTAAGCAGTTTTCCCTGTACAAGGGCTTCGTTTTCTCTTAAATATTGGTTTACAGTCTTAGGTAAACCTTGATAACCACCGATATTTTTAATTTCCTCAGCACGTTTTATTAATCTACCTAACTTGGCCGTATCGTTTTCTGCTTTCTCTAATTGTTTTTGATTAATTGAACGTTCAATAGAGTGCAGAAGACGTACTTGAGATACCTCATAAATTGTTCTCTCTACAGCAATCTTTGCAGGACGAACATATTTATTATTCAAGTGAGTTCGATTAGAAGATCCGGATACTTGACCTATTTTCAACTCAGTTGCTTTCAACTGCGTGGTAAATTGATTATAAAGATTATTTAATTTATGAAGGTCTCCGCTAGTGATTACCTTATTGTAAGTTTGAAGCTCTTGATGTAACTTTTGTCCCTCCCGTTCGGCAGCAGAATACCCTCTTGGCATTTCAGCATTTGCTTTTTGAGTTAAAGAAATAATAATGATTAAAGCTGTTACAGTGATGAAATTTCTAAGCTGTTTCAACAAAGTACTTCCTTTCGTTCAGAGTATTATCACTATATCCTACCAATTGTTTTAGTAGAGATTCAACTTGTAGAAGATGGAATAGGATTGATGTCTGTCATTAACCGAAGAAAAAACTCTATAGAGAAAATACTCTACAGAGCTTTTTGTGGTTATTAACGATCAAATTGTACATCATCATTTACTTTAACAAAATATCCATTACCTACATCATATCGTCCATTGCTGTAGCCATAAACTCGAACAGGTTCTTTCGGATCAAAATATTTAAAGAATGAACCATCAGGCTTATAAACTTTCATATCATATCTTTTACTCCAGACATGACCCGTATAAAATAAATTTACTTTTGTTTTCTTCACATAGTAGCCTCCGCCAACATCGTAGCGGTCATTTAGGACTTTATAAATGCGAAGTCCTTCATTTTGTCTTAGCTTGCGGGACTTAGCTCCAGTCGGGCTGTATAAATATTGTTCTTTACTGCGAATTAATACTCGTCCGATGTGTTTATTTGGTGGCGGTGTGACAGTTAGTTGGTATTTACCTGTATTTTTAGTGTATGAACTAGCATTATACACTCTTAAATAATAAATGCCTGTTTCCAATTCAATCGAGTTTTTATACTTACCTGGAGTAATAGAGCTTCCATCAACATAGTTATCAAAAAGTGAAACATTATTATTATTTAGTAATTCAATATAAACTCTAGAATCGACATAGGTGGATAAATCAATTCCTACTTTACCAGGTACACTTACGTTAAGTTTATACACATCGACTTTATCATTCCATGTAAGAAAACCTGTTTTTGTTTTATTATATGCGATTGATTCAGCTTCGATAATTCCATTATTTGGTTCTGATTCGGTACTACCAGCTGAAGTGAAGCTTGTTTTAAATTTATAAGTTCCAGTATGACGAGTATATGAACTAGCATTGTATATCTTTACAAAATATGTGCCTTTATTCAGGTCTTCTGAATGGATAAATTTTGCTGGATTTATTGAGCTTCCATCCATGTAATAGTTAAATATTTCT
Source organism: Metabacillus sp. KJ11-3 (assembly GCF_055808295.1). Taxonomy (NCBI): domain Bacteria; kingdom Bacillati; phylum Bacillota; class Bacilli; order Caryophanales; family Bacillaceae; genus Metabacillus; species Metabacillus sp. KJ11-3. Next base: position 5,003,592 of record NZ_CM147865.1, read on the forward strand.
TCATTATTGTTATCAATAAGTGAAATATATGCTCTAGTATCCACATAAGAAGACAGATCAAAGGTAACTTGACCAGAATTAGGGACAGTAATCTTGTAGAAATCAACTTTATTATTCCATGATAAGAATCCATTAATAGACTGGTTAAAAGCTAGGGTTTGTGCTTCGACTGTTCCGTTGTTTGGTTCAATCTCATTCATTCCTGCCGATTTAAAGCCTGTCTTGATTTTGTATGATCCTACGTGCTTTGTATATGAACTAGCATTATAGACTTCTACGTAGTATAAGCCAGGTTCTACATCTTCCCAATGGGAATACTTCCCAGGAGTAGAAGAGCTCCCGTCAATATAATGGTCAAATATTTCGTTGTTTTGTGAATCATATAATCTAATATATGCTCTTGAATCAACATAAGAAATCATGTCAAAAGAAATTCGCCCAGCTTCTTTGACATTCATTGTATACGTGTTTTTCTTGGTTTGTTCGGTTAACGTTCCGGTTGTTTCTACATTAAAAGGCAGATTAGCCTCTGCCGCTTCAGCTTGCATACCAAATTGTATAAAGCTAATAAAAAATAAAATAGATAGAAGTGCTAAACTTTTTAATAATTTGATTTTCAAAAATAAGTACCTCCTGTATTCTATGATGTAAAGAAAAAGTTAATCTTGTTAAGACCTTATCGATCCCCCTTTTATAGATAAAAAAACACTATGACAGAATTTAGCCATAGTGCATCCTTTCTATGGTAACCTGACGATCGTAGCAGATATTTCTACCTTAGACTCACGGCTTTGCGTCCCTAGTTTTCAATAGGTTTGCCTTTTGCATAGTATTTTGTTGGAAGTTGCATGAGACTATTATACTACTTTACTGGAAAAATAAAATAATATTTGGAAAATAATTTGAAAATGGATGAAAAATAGGTAAAAAGACTTTGTGTTTTGTTGTAAATACATATTACAAAGTGCTGGTTTTTTAGTAGAATGTATTAAGGAAGATTTTACTAAAATAAAAAACTAGGAGCATTATTGATGAAGAATAAGTTAATCAGTCTCGCTACATATCTTTCAATCTTGTTCATTGCACTTTGCTGTTTTACACCATCAAACGTATCGGCAGCAGCAACTTATCAACAAGTAGAGAAGCAAGTAAACGAGGCAGTAAAAGAAGCGGAAAGTCTTGAGCCGTATTACCTTATTAAGTCTTCAAAGGGTATTGGTGTTTCTTCAACATTCTCAAAGCAATATAATCAAACAAAAGCATCGATCGATAAGGCTCAACAATCGATTAACTCTTTGAGTGATTCAAGAAAAAGTAACTTACAAGAAAGACTTAATAAGGCAAAGGAATTACGTCTTCGTGCTGCGTATTTTATTGACAGCGCGAAACATGGTGCTATTCTCCGCCAGTATTTAACAGAGTTTGAGGCAGCAATTAAGAAAGGCAGCATTAGTCAGGTCGATAGCTTGTATGACAGGTATTCAACTAAGATCAGAAAAGTAGAAGAGACAATTGGTAAGGTTTATGGTCCTGCTACTCGCAGAGTATTATTGGATTACTACATAACTCCTTCCAAGATCGCAAAAGAACGTGTCATTTATGAGGTTTCACATTATCGATTACTAAATACAATTAATTCACAAATTCAAAAAAAACAGTTGACAGAAGCAAATACGAATTTTGGTGTTTTAAGCAGACTGAAAAAACGTGCCATTGAGATTAAACAAACTGGTGGTTATGCTAGTTTACCGAGTTCAATTAATCAAACGTTGGTTAAAATGGAAACAACCTACAAAAAAAATTATGATACAGCAAAAGGCTCGGGAGGCACTAGTACTTCTCCGATTCAAGCTGTTGTAACAGCCAGTTCTTTAAATGTTCGTTCAGAACCGACGGTGAATTCAGATATTGTAGGTAAACTGAATAATGGTGACGTTATAACGGTTTATGAAATTGTGGGAGATTGGGCAAAAACTAAGATCAATAATAAAGATTGTTATGTTCACAAAAATTATTTGATTCTAGGATCGACAGAACAAGGTGGTAGTTCTTTATTAGCAGGGAAAGTCATTGCAATTGACCCCGGTCACGGTGGTAAAGATTCAGGTGCGATAGGTTTTGGTCTGAAAGAAAAGGATATTGTACTTGATGTTGGATTAAAGGTTCAAACATTGCTTGAAGCCGAAGGTGCGAAGGTTATCATGACAAGAAATAATGATACATTTTTGGAACTGCAAGAACGAGCAACACTAGCAAATAATGCTAAGGCGGATATATTCATAAGCTTGCATGTTAATGCAGCAACTAGCGGATCAGCCAGTGGTACAGAAACGTATTGGAATGATAAGTACCAAAGTGCCAATAGTGAAAGGTTAGCTGAGAAAATCCAAAAGAGACTAATTGAAAAGCTTGGAACGAAAAACCGTGGAGTGAAAGATGCTGGATTCTACGTTATTAAATATACGACGATGCCGAGCGTACTAGCTGAGCTTGGTTTTATCTCGAATGAAGCTGAAGCGGCAAAGTTAAAGACAAGCCAATTCCGAGATAATGCAGCAGAAGCTATATTACTTGGAGTTTTGGATTATTATAAGTAGATAGATGGAGTGCATGTCACTAAAAGAGCCCAGCATAATAGCTGGGTTTTTTTAATGTTATAAAGCTTTTTCTAAAAGACGGAAGATAGAATAATTTAATTGTAATAGGTAATTTGGACTCATACCAAGTAGGTATTTAGTTTTATTGGTAATATTTTCTTTTTTGGAACAAATGATATGTTGAGATAATAAATTACCTATAAAAAAGTTCTTTAAATAGATATTTCCCAATGAATTAAGTATATTAAAATATTGATATAAAATTTTCATAAAAATTCCGAAGTTTACATTTTGTGTAATTTGTACTAGAATATTTTTGCTATTAAATAAATTGGAAGAGGTAGAGAATCTTGAAAAATAATAAGAAAAAGAAGCGTATAGTACAAACGACATCCTTAATGATGGCTGCTAGTGCCGTAGTTGCGGTAACACCTGCTCAGGCTGCTTCACAAGCAAATGTGGAGGAAGCAGTTAATAGTGCATTTAAATTAGCGAATTCTCTAAAATCTCTCTATGTTATATCTCAAGATAATGATTTTGCTTTGTCTAAAGAAAATATGACAAAATACAATCAAGCAAAAGAATCAATTCAAAAGGCCCAATCTATTCTTTCGTCATCTCAGGTATCTAATAAAAATAAGTTAGAAGCAAAGTTAAAGTCAGCTGAAGAAATTAGATTACGTGTTGCTAGAGTTATAGACTTAACAAAATTAAGAGGTAGTTTAGAAGAATTACAAGCAGAATTAAAGAAAGATATTGAAAAACAAATGATGAATGATGAGACTGTCAATAAATATAACAAGCTATCTGCTGAAATAAGAAAAACAGAGAGAGCTATTGGGAAAATGTATGGCAGTGATAACCGGAAAATTGCAAATGAGTTAGTTATAACGCCTGCAAAAATTGTAAGAGAAACCATTATATATGAGGTATCTCGTTATAACTTATTAAAAGAAATTGAAGTACTTGTAAGTAATGATAAATTTAGTGAAGTTGAAGAACAACTTGCTGTGTTAGAACGTCTGGAAAAAAGATCAGTAGATATAAAAGAAGCGGGAAATAAACTACACCCTGGTAAATACCCAAGTCTACCTCAAATTGAGTCCAGTTTAGTTCATTCTAAGGATGAAATTATAAAAAAAGTACCAGAAGAACCGCCAGTAAACCCTGATACAGGAAGTGAAACACCGACAACACCAGGCACTGGAGGTGACACAGAAACGCCTGCAAATCCAGGTACTGGTGGTGACACAGAAACACCTGCTACTCCAGGTACAGAGATTCCATCAACAATCACAGCCGAAGGTACATATGGACAAGAAACTGGAGATCCTCTTGTAGTTGAAGGAGATTTAGTTGTAAAAAGCCAAAACGTGACTCTAAAAAACATGATTATTAAAGGGAACTTGTTAATTGCTGAGGAAGTAGGGGAAGGAGACGTAACACTTCAAGGAGTTACTGTTGAAGGTACTACTACAGTTAAAGGTGGCGGAAGCAACAGTATCCATTTCACTGATTCAGTTTTAGCCACTGTAATTGTGAATAAAAATAATGGAGCAATCCGTATCGTTGCTAGTGGCTCGACACAAGTATATGAAGTTCAACTGGAATCATATGTGAAGATTGAAGAAGAAAACCTAGATAATAATGCAGATGGATTCACCAATATTACAGTTGGTGAAAGTGTTCAATCAGCTACAGAAGATTTAAGTGTAGAATTGATTGGCTCATTTGAAACGATTAATTCTAGAGCTATGAATGTTCGTATAAATTTAGATCAACAAACAGACATTCGCACATTAATTCTAAATGCTGCAGCTAGTGTGCTGGGGGCTGGAAGAATCGATACAGCTCGAATAAATGCTGATGGTTCTACTATTTCACAAAGACCGCAAAATCTAGTTTTAGATAATGGAACTTCTGTTCGAGTTGGAGAAGATGAGGTAACTGATAGCTACTCTGATATAGATTCTGTTTTGATGACTAATGTACATGCTGATCAATCAAGCATTAGTGTAGAATATGATGAGTATATAGCCGGACTATCTTTAGCTGATTTTGAAGTAACAGCTACATTAGATGGGCAGCCATATGAATTGCAAAATTTAGAGTATAATTCAAATAGAAATCGTTTTACATTTACTCCTGTTCCATTAACAGAAAACCTTGATAAGGAATTGGTTATTAAAGTTAAACCTTCAGAAAGTTCTACTAAGGTTACTGGACAAGAGATTAGCTCTACGGTTGAAATTGGCACTGGTTTTAGTGGGAGAATTACTGACATTGCGAATGTTGGTATTGAAGGAATGACGATTAAATTTAGAGAGGGCACAGGCACGACAGAAGGTGAAGTAGTTGCTGAAGTGACAACTGATAAATTTGGTTATTATTCTGTTAATCTACCATCAGGCAATTACACAGGAGAGTTTTCTAAGCAAGGATATGTTACTTCATATATGATGGGAACAGCACCAACTGATACATTTAATGTTGATCAAAATGAAACAGCAATAAGAGCTGCTGCAACAAATGAATTGAAAATAATGCTTGAATGGGGAGAAAATCCTTCAGATTTAGATTCACATTTAGTTGCTACCCTATCAAATGGTGAGGAACAATATCATACTTGGTATTCTGATAAAGAGTTTGTTCTAGCTGGAACGACTTATGCAGACTTAGATTGGGATGATACAAATTCATACGGACCGGAAACAACAACTATTCGTAAGCTTGTGGATGGTGAATACTTATTTTATGTTCATAATTTCTCAGGTGAGACTCCGCTGGCTGAATCTGGTGCCAAGGTAAAAATATTTAAAGGAAATGCTCTGGTTGCTGAACAGGAATTTAGTGTTCCGTCTAGTGAAAATAATGAGAGATATTGGAAAGTATTTAAGCTGGTTGTTTCAAATGATGGTCAAGATATTAATGTAACACCGATCAACGACCTATTAGAAGACGCTCCATTTGAAAATGAGATAGATCCAACTGAACAACTACAATATTTAATAAATGATGCGCAGGATATATTGAATAACGGTACTATAGGAACTCTTCCAGGGGACTATACAGAAGAATCCTTTACTGGTTTACAGACAGCTTTAAATACTGCTTTAACATTACGTGAAAATACAGATGCCACTGAAGAGGAAATAATGCAGGTATCTGAAAATCTTTCACTTGCTATTGAGCAAGCATATATCAATCGAGTACCTTATGAAAATGAAAATGAATTAGATCAATTGGTTGCAGTATTATCAGACTCCATATCTGAAGGTCAACAAATTGTGGACAGTGCAACAGTGGGAACAGAGCCAGGTAATTTCACACAGGAATCACTTGATTTGCTACAAGCTGCACTTGAAGATGCAAGAGGATTTTTAGAAGGTGGTTCTTTTACTCCAGAGTCTATCTTAAGCGAAACACAGGCAATTAATGATGCAATAGAGGAAGCGAATGCTTCACGTATTCCTAATGACTTAACACCTCCTGAAATAAATGAACTAAATTATGTCACTCCAGGTGAATTAAATAACGGAGAGTTGCATGTAAACTTTAGTGAAAAATTAAGCGATGATTCTGCATTGGAAGTAAAAGATGCTTTGGAAGGTATGACGGAAGAGTTTGGAACTTATGGAGTGAACGTAACGACAGATGATAATCAAATATTTATTGTCCAATTTGGTGACGATACCGAGGGTGATGGTGGAGAGTTTGATGGTACATTTGTTGATACTTTAACAATTAATACTAATGAAGTACTAATTGAAGATGTTTATGGAAATAAAGCAACAAGTAATATTGTGATAACAGCTCAAAACATCAATTAATAAAACGTAAAAATGCTCTATAGATTGATCTATAGAGCATTTTTATTATGTGCTTGATTAGCAAAGTGATGAGTCATTATCTCTCAATCAAACCAGTCAAGAAAAATCTTAACATATCTTGTTTTACTAGATCTTTTAATGATGATTTGGTTACTTTACCGGGCTTCATCTCTGTTACAAAATTAGTCTTATTATGCAGTGGGATTCCAGAATCTATTGCAATAACATCGCCATTTTCTACTCCATCAACTATTTCCCGAACACCTTCAAAGCTCAAACCGGTTTCAACCGTATTCTTAGTAATCAGTCCATTTTTATTTAATTGATAAACAAACGACTTTTTCCCATCATGAATGGCTTTATCTTTAAGTGTAGGGACACCGTTTGCTTGTGCGGTGACAACAGTTACAACTGCTTCTGTGCCGATTGGTAGTACTTCCGGCTGTTCCAGGATACCTGCTGTAAATGTATAAGCGTTCTTCTGGCCGATTGCAGGGTCCTTAACAGGATATGCGTGGATTTTATCCAATGTGCCTTCCAGCTTTTGACCAGATGCCTCTGCAACAAGCTCCATTCCGGCCTCCGCCTTGGATAATTGTTTTTCTGTAAAAAGGCCTTCTATGGCTAACTCGTTAGAAGCGATTGTCACAAGAGGGTTTTCCAGTTTTTTGTTCACTTTGACAACAGTGCCATCAATTCCACTTACTAGTTTCGCTGATTGATCTTGTTCATTAATATTACTCAATTGAGCTTGATACTTTGAAATTTCTGCTTCCAACTTTTGTTTTTCCAACTCGTTTCGGTAAATCTCTTGTTCAATTAAACTCACGATCATATCAGATGATGTGTTCACATCGATATTTAACCCATCTTCCAAGTCTGAGTCAATCTCCATTTCAGAGTCAGAATATAAAACAGAAGATTGATAGGCTATTAAAGAGCTAATATAGTCATCAACACCTTCTATTTCTCCTTCTAACTGTTGAATTTCAAGCTCCATTGTTTCTTTTAAATGATCTATTTCCGGTGATGAGTAGACAAATAAAGGAGTTCCTGCAACAACTTCATCGCCTTCTTTTACTAGAAACTGTTGAAAATCAATCTGTTCTAACGGCAGATAAATATCTTGATTTTCCCTCGGTACTATCATACCGTCGGCTTCAATCGTTTCCACAATATCATCCTCTTGCACACGCGTCCATTCTTTAACATATATCGTACGATCGACCTTGCTTTCATCCTTAAAAATTAAATAACCGTTTAAACAAAGGAATCCAACAAAAACAATCCCGAGTACTGTCACGAACCATTTTTTCATCTAAACACCTCCTTAATAAAGTACCGAAATTTTAAGAAAAGCTAGTAATCCTTCTAACAGCCAAACAATGAAATAAAACAATATAACAATAGATAGGGTGTAAAATCTATTTTTCTCACTAAGAAAACGAAAATAATAGTATTGCACCCATATCGCGACAAAATGAAACACTGTAATCGCCCCGAAAAAATTCGTCCAATATTCATGATCCATCACATATTGGCTTATCACCCCAAATGAGAATGGATTGCTCACGTGATTTAAATCAAGTAAAACAAGAACGGGAATTGTAAGGAGTTGTCCACTTAATAGAACAGTCAATGCAAACGTTTGTACGATCACTGCTTTGAGATATGGTATATCCAAAGCAATCCAAAAAAATAACGCAGTAAACCAAATAAAAAGTGTTGGATAAAGTAAGCTGCCAATAAGCTTTCCAGCTAATAACAGCAATTTACCTGCTTCATATTTTCCACTTGAATCACTAATATTTTCTGAATACGTCTCTGTTCCAATGCCGAAATATGTACTGATTGCAAAAATAATTAAGCATGCGAGATATAGAAGTAGGATCTTAAGGAATACCTTTTTCACAGCTTCAGCTTTTTGTAATTGATAGAGGCTTATTCGTGGTTTGGTTAGGCCTTTAAATAGTTGTGTTTGGTAGATCATGTGTGTACCTCTCTATTTTATTATTAGTCTAGGCTTTATTCTAACCTACTTTTGATGAATGTAAAATAGTGGGAGGATAGCAAAATGAATTTTTATAGATAAAAAGAAGATGTTTGAAAGAGTAATAGTGGTTTTGGTTACAAAAAATAAAAAATATTTTAAGGGTTTGAAATTTCAATATAATATTCATGCGGAAATCCATGTTTTGGATAGGGTAAAAATTTATAATGTCAAAAAAGAGTGCAAAATCTGCACTCGAAAGGTAAAAAACACACATATATATTATACCCATAACTTAAAAAGTTTATGTCCGTAGTAGAAAAAATCTATATCTGCTAACAGTTGGAATCATGAGACTTAAAGACTAATGTAGTTGGTTTAAATAGGATTAAAAACCTATCTATCATCGAGGCTATATGTTTACTTTCTGCCAAAAGATACAAAATTTTAAAATTTTTATGGAAATAGAGGAAAAAAAGGAATAATATCGTATTATCAAAGAGTATGTAAAAAATATGAAAGTAGGTTGTCGAATGAAGATTTTTAAGAAGGCAGGAATCATGGCTTTTAGTGCTGCTTTGATTTTCTCCTCCCTCGGTCAAAGCCAAGTAAGTTATGCAACGAGTGAGCCTGAGCAAGGACAAAAAAGTTATGCGGAAACATTAAATAGGTTAGGATTTAAGAGCTCAAGCAACTTACAATCCCTCCCAACATCAAAAGAGAAGGAAGATGTTTTTTATGATAATCTCCTAGTTATTAAGTATAAGAAGGGGATTTCGACCAGTACTCATAAAAAAATGGGGACAACATTAGTAAATAAGGTTAGTGACCTTCAATATGATGTTGTTCAGGTGACAAATAAGAAAAATCTTGAAAAGGTCGCAGCTGAGTATATGAAGCGCGATGATGTATTATCCGTTACAAAAAGTGCTAAGGTTACAAAGCTTGGTGTACCAGATCAAAAGAGATCGTCTATGTATCACCTGGATAATTTAAAAATTGATGATGCAGCAAAGCTAGCAGGTAAAAATAAAGTGAAGGTGGCGGTTGTTGATACAGGTATCGACCCTAATCATCCTGAATTAAAAAACAAAATTGTGTATAACTACAATGTTATGGATCCATTGAAAAAGGGTGCTGCTGATTTACATGGTACACATGTAGCCGGAATTATCGCTGCTGAGAAAAACAATGAAGTGGGCGGATATGGGATTAACCCAAATGTGCAAATTGTATCAATTGATGTGTTTAATCGCTCCTTCTTCTCAAGTGACTACACAGTGGCTGAAGGAATCTTAGAAGCTATTAAACAAAAGGTTCAAGTGATTAACTTGAGTCTAGGTTCTACTTTTGCTTCTCCAATCATCAAAGAAGCGATTGACAAAGCGATAGAGGCAAACATTACAGTTGTTGCAGCAGCAGGTAACAGCGGTTCTGAAATGCTGGAATATCCTGCTTCATTTAATGGAGTGATTAGTGTTGGTGCGACCAATAAAGAGAACAAGTTAGCTGAATTCTCAACATATGGTCCATCTGTAGATGTTGTGGCACCAGGAGAAGATATTTATAGTTCAACCTATGAGGCTGAGCGAGGCTCTTCTTTTGCGAAGCTTGACGGTACTTCAATGGCTTCTCCGGTAGTTGCGGGAACAGTTTCACTGCTTTTATCGAAAAATCCGAAGCTAACACCACGGCAGGTTCAATATATCTTAAACAAAACAGCAACAGATTTAGGTAGCAAAGGTTATGATACGACTTATGGCTTTGGTTTAGTTAATCCTGTTAATGCATTAAAATATGATGCTAAAAAACTACCAGCTGTTGAAAAGCTTAAAGAAAACCAATTGATTGAGAAGGCAAAGAAAATAGAAGTAACAGAGAATTCTGTTCAAAAGGGAGCAATTACAAAGCTGTACCAAACAGATTGGTATCAATTTTCTGTTAGTGAGAATGAATATGTTCAGTTAAATTTACTTCCTTCTAGAAAATCCTATGACTATAAGTATGATCTTTATTTCTTCCCTGAGGGAGAAACAGAAGCTGCTACAGAACATATAACGGTTAATGATGTAACCGTTGGTGGTGAGGAAGCTTCCCTATATAAAGCACCTCAGGCTGGAACAGTTGTAATTGGCGTAAGTGATGCTTTGAAAAAATATGTTGAATCTGCTAAGCAAACGTACACGTTAACAGCTTCGAAAGTGGCTGAGCTACAAGATGATGGTTTAACTGAAGAAAATATGCAAACTATTACTCAGTTCCCTTACCGTTCAAATGATTTATACTTTACTGAAGCAGCTTCTCCCGATTCAAACGAAGAAGCACCAGTTGAGGAAGAGGAGCCAATTGATGATCTTACGTTCGGTGACAGTGATTTCTTCACCTTCACAGTGCCTGCTGGTAGTGAAAGCACAGAAACCTATCAGGTAAGTTCAACAGGAGTTCCTGGTATTGACGAAACGATCAATCTTTATATGATAGAAAAATACGAAATGGATGGCGAAGTTTTTGAAGAAAGAGTACAATACGACTCTGTTAATAGTAAGAGCTATGGTCAGGGTGAAACCATATCCTTCAACGGCTCCCCTGGTGAAACCTTTGTTATTGAAGTAACAAACAATCCTTTATCAGAAATGTTTATGTGGATGGATATGGGACAAGAGTTAGACTTGAATAGGAGCTTTTCATCAACCATTCCTTATAAAGTCACTGTAGATAAAACAGTATTAACTGCTGATGAAGATCAGTTCCCTGAAGCTTCATATGATTACTCAGATGAAGTAACAGAGGAATATGTGGAACAAGCTGTTAAAACGAAAGAAAATATTCGAAATGGTATTTTAGAAGATTTACTGGCTTTATTGGGTGAAGAGGAAGATTACTACTCACTAGTTCCTGAGATTGCGATGCCTTATACGGTTAACGAGGAAGCAAAAGGCTTCTTCCAATATAGCGGTGACGAGGACTGGTATTCTGTTCAGCTTGATAAAACAGGGGTATATGAACTTTCCAATAAAGGTGTTCAATCAGGAATTGAAGTATATCAGCAAAATGCTGAAACAGGCGATTTCAGTATGATCGCTTCAAATCTATACTTTGATATGGTTGGGGAGTCAGTACGGGAAAAAATGTATGTTGGCTTAAAAACAGATCAAACATACTATATTAAGGTAGCAGACCCAATGTATCGTCCAAACCTAAACGAATATTCTTTCACAGCTAAATTTGTTACAGGTGCACCGTTGGATTCTCAGGAATCAAATGATGTATACTCTGATGCGACAGAGCTAAAAGAAGGTACACTAACAGGTAACTTCTCTACGGAGCAGGACATGGATATACTCTATTACAAACCAACAAAGAGCGGCATTTACGGATATCAAATTCAGCCGGTAAAAACTAAATACGACAGTAAAGTACCAAAGGAATTAAAAAGAGAATTAGATCCGGCAGTGTTACTTATTGAAGATACAGACGGTGATAAGGAACTTGATGTGGAGGAAGAAGGGAAGGTAATCATCACCGATATTGGACTTTCTGGTGATGAAGAACGAGGATCATTTAACGCATCAAAAGGAAAAGGTTATTTTGTTGTGTTATTTGATTATTACGGCACTGCTTCCTTACAAAATTATACGTTTACCTTCGCATCTGGTAATAAAGTGGATGAAGACAAAGGATCTGTGATTAAAAACAATGTGCCAAGCAAATCTATTTCCTTAAAATCAGATAAAAAAGGAAAGCTGACTGGATCAGGCTATATGAATGCTTCAAACCAAAAAGGTGATGTTGATTACTTTAAGCTTGTTATTAAAGATAAAGCAAAGAAATACAAAGTAAAGCTAGATGTTCCTTCTGATTTAGACGGAGTGGTCAGTCTTTATGAAGCAAAAGGAAAACAATTGCTTAAAAAAGATGTATATGGTCTAGGAGATTCTGAAGAATTTTACGTGAATTTGAAAAAGGGAACATACTACTTTAAAGTAGAAGACAAAAATGGAACGGCAAGTATTTCACCGTACAATTTAACACTTCAATAAGTGTAAACCCCCTCTGTCACAGAGGGGGTTTTAACATTCATTTATTTACTCCTGTTTTCAAACCGATTCGTCTCCATTGATCGTTGATAAAGGATTTTAGCTCTATCTACCTCACCGTTTTCTTCAGCAGCTTTTGCTGCATGATATAAAAGCCAGGAATGGTTCGGTTCATATTCAATGGCGTTGTTCAGCCAAATGGTTTGCTCTTCGGGAGAAAGCAGCTGATATTCAACTGCGAATCGCACATACTGAGTTTGCCGCGGATTTAGTTTATAAGCATCTTGAACAGCAGCCGCAGCTTCTTCCTTTGTTACAGCTGATTGCACTTGTTGGTAGGCGTTTTCAGCCCTTGCAAACGTAATGGAAAACCAGCTACCACTTGTCAGAACGATGAATGCTAAGATTAGTAGAATAGGTTGATTGGACGCAGGTTGTTTGATTTTTTCTTCCCGACAAAGACTAAGTATAAGTAGATAAAACAGAATGATTGGATAGGAAAATGTAAATTCTATAAATCCATGAAAAAGTAGAAATAGAAATGCCGGAAATGATGCAGTTCTTTCTTTGAATAACTGAACGCTTACCTTAATAATAAGAAATAAAACAAAAAACAACCCAATTAAGCCCATCTCAATCCAAATATCAAGGTAGCCGTTGTGAACCTCGCTTGTTAAGTACGGAGAAGTTTGGATTCGGTACATGAGAATCTGCCATGCCTTTCCACCTAAACCCGTAAGGGAAAACTCATCCCAGTGTAATAAAGCATCCTTCCAATATAAAACCCGCTCAGAAAACGTATCAAAATTGAACAACAACCGCTGCTGTAAGGAGTTTGGCAATAAGTGATAAAAGGCACCTTTCCAATACAGGTCACTGAATAAGAACATAAATCCTACTAATAAAGTCAGGGGAACAAGGTGAATGCTGCGAGGATCCTTGGTCCTTGTCGAAATTTTTTTCTTTCCACCCACCATAAAAGTACACCGAAGCCAATTCCAACAACAAGTGATATCCAATTAATAGTCGAGGTTCCGTTAAGAATTATTGATGTATAAACAATAGTTCCACATACAAAAATGAGTCCGGAAATGATCAAATAACGAATATGTGTTTTTTTCGAAATCGCATAAAACGTGAAAAACCAAACGATGATAAACATTAACCAAGCACCCCGTGATTCGGTTAATAAAAAAAGTGGCCAAGCAAAAAAGGGAAGTAGCTTATGTAAAAAAGCACAACTTTTCTTGGACTCTCTCACAGCTAGAACAAGGTGAAAAAGAATCATCGCTCCAAGTATGGAGGCAAACGCATTAGGGTACTGCAAAAAGCCTCCAAGTCGTTCACCAAGTCCTGACACTTCCTTTGATAAAGACAATATAAACTGAGGGATGGAAATAATCCCTAATAGTACTAGATATGTCCCAGCTATTGTCGTCCAGTTGATAGCCAAAAGAAGTAGAGGAAGTTGAACAGCTCTCTCATTTATTTGTAGCAATAGTATGCCAAACGCAAAAAGTGCACACCAAACAAGGTATTCATCGAGCGTTCCTTGTACAGATTCAACTTGGGATAAAAGAGGTATTACCGACAAAAAGGGAAGAGGTAGTATCCATATCGGTACATTGACGTTGACCTTTTTCTTAAGTTTGAATAATAAAAGAAACCCCGTGATAGGAAATAGGAAAATCGTATAGAGATAAATATAGGCTGGATTATATAATCCACTAAACCCGATCAAACCGATTATAAATAGGAGATAAACCAAAGTTTTCATAACCATCACCTAGTATAAAAGACAGAAACAGCCTTTAGCAGGCTGTTTCTGACTCATTTTAATAGTTTAAAGCACGTAATATTGTATGACTCTCGTCTTTTTCTTCATTATAGCTTGTTTGTACGAAGTATAATGAATTTGTACGTGTATTGCTACCTGATAATTGAGCAGTTCCATTAGCTTCAAAGGAATACATTCCGAGTTTTTTACCAGCATTTGAGTAAATATGTGCCTGGTTTTCCTGTTGATACGTTAACACAATAATATCGTCTATAAGCTTCATGCTACTGTACCATTGGGAATCGGCAATATCTGTTTTCCAGCTATAAGCACCGTTTGGATTCAAGGCTGCTAAAAATTTCGTTGTATTAAAAATTAGCTTTCCATTTGATAGAAAGTAATTTTCATAAATCTCATCAGAGTTATATCCATATGGATTTTTTGCAATGATCTCTGACTCCTTTTTAATATGACCAGATGAGTCGATTACATAAAATTTAGCACCTGATAGAACAAGAGTCCCATTGTTGTATTCTTTTATTCCATTTTCATATACGTAGCCTATTGAATCGATTGACCAGTTTATATCTCCGGAAGAATCAAAGGAATAAAGGACTCTTAAAGAATTAAAGTACTCATCTGTATCATAGCCGATGTAAACATAAGCATTATTTTCGACCTTAACAATGTCATAGTGGAAAATGGTATTAATATCATCCCTGTCAATTGAGAGGCTTTGTCGCCATGCTTCCTTTCCTGTGTTTGTATATTTAATAAAGGAGCTTTCTTTCCAACGATCTGTTTGAATATCCAATACATAAACGGATCCATCATTCGCATATTCTACATCATATTCAGCTGTTGGCTTAGGAATGGAAAAAAGAAGCTTTCCTTTAGATGAAATAGCTTGAATTTCATCGTCAAGATAAAAATAAATTGTTCCATTTTGATCAACATCATAATAATGTTCGAATTTATCGATCGGTTGCTTTAGGGAATAGGTCCATTCTAGGTCACCATCCATTGAATATGAACGTAGGATGCCTTCTGAATACTTGATCGTGAGAACCTTTGGATCTTTATCTGTGCCACCACGATCGACCTGTTCCTCGGTAATATTCCAGGAATACTGTTTTTTTCCACTTTCATCTAGTGACATAATGTCTGCGTGGTAGACTTCATTGATAATGTTGTAATTTCCATATTGAAGGGATCCGTCAGCCTGTACATTTGTTTTATCAAACAAAGGCTCTCCCTTAAATTGTAACTTCCATAGTTCTGTTATTCCTTCGGGGTCTTTTTTAATTTGAGAGGAAAGGTTACCTTCCCATTTTTTTAACGTAGAAGCTATCGCTGCAGGAACAGCTTGGTAGCCACCTGATTTCTTTATTTCAACTGCACGCTTCTTTAAGCGTGAAAGCTTTGCTATATTACTTTTTGCTTGATTGACTTGCTGCTGTGAAAGCTGATTATCTATCTTTTGAAGTAAGCGATATTGAGAAACTTCATAAATCACGCGTTCTCTAGCAATCTTTGCGTTTACCACATATTTCGCTAGTAATGCATCGCGGTTTTTCTTGCCGGATACTTTTCCGATGGCAGCTTCAGTTGTTTTAATTTGTTTCGACAGGTCATCGTACAGACGATCAATATGTTGGATATCACCACTATTAATGACCTTGTTAAATGTTGTAAGCCTGTCTTGAAGTAAGTTACCTTGTTTTTTTACGTTTGCTGTGGTTGATGCAGCAAACGATTGGTTGGTGCCTATAAAGATGAAAATCAAGGCACAAATAAACGTAAGTATTGCTTTTTTTGAAAACATCAAATTCCCCCAAATATATTTTATATAGAAAAATCCATTTACTGGACTTTTTACACATTAGTACTCGAAAGTGACTTGTCCACTATCTATTCGTTCTTTTTCTTCTTCCAGTTTTCTTTTAGATTCGCCTAGTAATTGTTGAATAATTTTTGATTGCTCAGTTAAATCCTCCCGGAAAAACGCGGTGTATTCATATGTATGAACAGGTTCAAACACTCCGTCATCAATAGTGATTCTGACATGGTACATATATCTTTCTGCTATATTCAGATAGTTTTTATAAGCTTCCCCGAGCTCATTTGTTAGCCAAGACGTATGCGGCTCACTTACACCGCTTAGTGTAATATCTGTTAGTACGTCAGCCTTTTCCTTCAGTTCATACATGTCAGGCTCTACACTTGTCCCGTTTGTAGGAAGCTCTTGCCAAAATACTGAAAATAGCGATTAAAAGAAAATAACTTATTTTGAACATCAGGAAAATGCTGCTCAACAAACTGGATATAATACTGGTCAAGCTCATAGTCCTCATAGACAGGAGGCATCACATCTGTACCAGATACCTGGTCAAACCACTCATAAAAATCAGGGAAAAACGTCTCGTATAAACGATATGTTTTTGGCGGGTCTGCGGTAGGTTTTTTTGTTGGTTCAGAGGGCTTTGTTACGTTTGCTTTTTCCGGTGACAGTTGTTCAGTTGCAGGCTCTTTTAATGGTTCTTGTTCAACCAACTCTGTTTCGTTTGCTTCTGGTTGTGTTTCCAATTTTGATGTATCAGCAATTAAGGCTTCATCTTCAACAATACCAAAGATTTCTTCCTCAACTTTCTCAACTGTAGTTTCCTTTTTGTTTTCAGAAAAAACCAGAAAAACAGTAAACCATACTCCAAAACAAATGACAGTCATGAATAATACTAGAAGGGGTAGTAGTTTTGACATGGTGACGAACAACCTTTCACGGACTTTTTTACTATATATATATCGGTGGGGATCCGGAAATATTTAGTAGATTATGAATGTGATTTCATTCTTTTTAAAGGACATTTTTAAAATAAGGTTTAATGGTGTGAAAATACGCTATTCTGGGGTATTAAGCACGAAAAAAGCTGCTCACACGATAGGTGAGTAGCTTTTATCCTTATTTTACTTGTGTTCTTAATCTATTCTCAAACGATGATAAACTTTTTGAAATCGAGTCAGGAACAGATTGATAGCCACCATCCTTCTTAATTTCGATGGCTCTTCGTTTTAGTCGGTCAAGCGTTGAAAATTCACTTCTTGCCTGATTTAATTTGTTATCATCGAGTAACCAATAAATCTCGTTTAATAGACGATAGATAGAGACTTCATAAATAACTCGTTCAACTGCCACCTTTGAAGGTGTAATATACTTATCGCCGAGCTTGTTACGATTGGTGCTGCCGTACACCTGACCAATTGCTATTTCCGTTGCTCGCAATTTTTTTGTGAAGGAATCATATTGGCTATTAATGGTTCCAATTTTTCCAGCTGAGATTGTTTGATTAAACTGAGCTAGTGTTATGTTCAAAATATTCCCTTGATTTGTCGCCTTTAAGGCTAGAAGTGATCGATCAACGTTTGCAGGTAATGCTTTATAATTTCCTGCCTTTTTAATAGCGATTGAACGCTTTTTCAGTCTTTCCAGCTTCGACAATTGATCTTCGGCTGTACTCATTTTATTTTTAGAAATGAGTACCCCCACGTCATTCAGTAATCGATATTGTGATACCTCATAAATCGTACGTTCAATGGCAATTTTGGAAGGCCGGATGTATTTTGCTTCAAGCATTTCTCGATTGCTTTTTCCACTAACCTTTCCAATTGCCAGTTCTGTTGCTTTAAGCTGGGATGTTAGACGATCATATAAACTATTAATCTTTGAAATGGATCCTGAATTTATTGCAGAGTTATAAGCTGATAACTCGTTGAGTAACTTACTCCCTGCTTTTTCTGCAAGTTGCTTATTTAAAAGGTTTTGATCGAGATACCCATGGTCAACAGCTAGTTTCTCAAAGGAAGCTCCTGAATCTGTAATAATGACTGTTGTATAAAGGTTTAACCGATCAAAAAGCCATCTAACTTCATTGTTATGCATTCTCACACAGCCTGAGCTGACATACTTCCCTATTGAGCCTTCATTGCTGTTACCATGGATTGCATATGTTGTACCATATGTACCTCTAGCATCTAGTCCAAGCCATCTGTCACCAAGCGGGTTTCTGGGATCGCCGCCCGGGATATTTTCCTTGTAGTAAGGACGGTTTTTGATTTTGTTTACGATCTTAAACTTCCCCTCTGGAGTATAGGAGTCACGTCTACCTGTTGCAACATTAAAAACCTTGTTAAGCTTTCCGTCATCAAAAAAAGCCAGTTTATTGGTGCTCTTGTTAATAATAATTAATTGATCACCTGAAGCTTCCGCAGGTTGTTGAAAAAAGTAAAAAAACTAATGAATAAAATAAAAAATATGCCCACTCGTTTCAAAATAAACACCACCTATTAAGTTATGAACCTTATAAATAATTATAGTTAAAGAACATTGAAAATAATGTAAAATAGTGGAGCGGATTAACTAAATATTTACATAGATTTGTCAGGATATACTTTTATATCGACATAGATATACATAATATTTGTATGTTTTTAAAAAATTGTCATTTTGACCAAATTCGACATTGTTGTTATCATAATGCTAATACGACATTGAGGTGATATATAATGAGAATGCTAGCTGCTTTATTTTTATTAACCTCCATTTTCCTTGCAGGATGTGGAACTGATGTATCGCAAAATACAAACGAACCAATGGAAGAAAACGCAGTTGAAGAAAAAGAAACAACAGATAATAATGAAGAAGTTACGGAAACAGAAGAACAACAAGAGAATGCAGAAGAGGTATCTGAGGAGCCTGTAGAAGAAGAAACAACTGAAGGGTCAACAGAAGAAGGAACAACGGAAGAAAATACAGAAGAACCTAATGTTGGAGAAGAACAAGAGATCATGAAAGAATCAGAAGCTATCTACATAGGACAAGCAGACACACACAGCATTGAAATCGAGACAGCAGACCAAGAAACGGTGATCTTCCAAACTCTTGAATCAGATGTTGATTTTGATTCAATTAAGGAAGGTAGTAAAGTGAATATAGATTATTATATTGATGAAAATGATCAGAAGATCTTAAAAAGTATTACTGTTTTGAATTAATGTATGCCCCCACAATATAAATTGTGGGGGCTTTGTTTTATTTAGAGGGGAATTTTAGGATATTCATGGTACAATATACCTATTCTCTGAGGGGGCACAAAAAAATATATATTAACAAGGAGCTTAGTAATTATTTTAGAATTCATACAAAAATAGAAGGTTGCGTCAAATTTTAGCGCTTCTTACAGGGATAGTCTCAGTCTGTTTGGTCATAACTTATGATAATAGGAGGTTTACAACTTGCGAGGAATGAGAATCGTTTTAGCTTCTATACTTCTAGTTCCGGTTCTCGCATTTTCAGTACCGGTTTCAGCAGCAAACGCTGCGTATAAGAATGCTGAAAATGTAGGGAAGCAACTAGTACAGCAAAATCAACTTGTCGTAGAAGCGATTAATGTAGGAGATATAGAAAAAGTCGATGTGCTTTATAATGACTTTACAAACACAATTGGGAAAATGGAGAGAGCGATTGGTAAGGTATCAGGAAACTCGAATCGTTCAAAGCTTTTAAATAAATATGTTAACCCTTCAAAGATAACCAAAGAGCGGGTGATTTATGAAATTTCCCAATTAAGATTGTTAGAATCCATTGAGCGATCTTTTTTTGATGGTAACACCTCTAAAGGAAATAGTGATTTAAGGAAACTTGACCGCCTAAAAAAAGAGCAGTTGAAATCAAAAAGGCTGGCGGCTATGCGCAGCTTCCATCAAGGGTTTCAGCCTATCTAACAAACACAGAAAAAAGAGTAAGAAAAGGAAATCTTGTTCAAAATTTAGGTCCACAATTAACAAATATCAATGTTTCAACTGCCACGTTTGGTACAAGCAGTAACGGTGAGCCTCTAATGCTTTCAGTCCTGCAAGGAATGCCTGGTACTTTAACTGTCACAAATCTTAATACAAAGGATCTAGTAGATATTAAAGAACTAGCTGATACAACGACTGGGTGGTCAATTGAACAAGGTTCCCGAGGTACGTACTATATCGGAACAACACCAAATGAGCTGCTTTATAAATATGATGTAAATACAAAGAAATTGACAAAGCTCGGCAAAGCAACGTCCATGAATAATACAGTTATTTGGGATCTTGATTATTCTGCTTCAACGAAAGCAGTTTATGGTGTAACTTCAAATGAAGGGAAAGCCTTTAAATACGAAGAAGGAAAAGGATTCTATGATTATGGGACAATTGTTTCAGGGAAAAAGGATGCCAAGAGTGTCGCATATGCTTCAAATAATACACTGTTTGCAGGGATAGGCTCACCTGTTGATCTTATTGCTTTTGAGTTGAAAACGAAAAAGAAGCAATCGATTTTGCCAAGCAAGTATAAAGGTGAAAAATCGATTCAATCTTTGGAAGTAGTAGATAATTTATTGTTAGTAAAGGTTAACCCAAGTGCAAAAATTCTTTATTTTGATGTTAATTCAAAAAAATATTTAGGAGAATTCCCTGCGACTTCGTTTGGTGTTTCAGAAAAGCATGGGAATGTTGTCTACTATGGAAATGGAAAATCAATCTATTCCTTTGATGTAACAACAAAGGAAAGTAAAGAAGTTGTCAAAGGGAAAGTACCGAGTACGGTTACATCATTTAGCCTTATAAATGAGGGGAGCAACGGCTATACATTAGCTGGAAAGCTTGGGAACAACGAACGTTATTTCACGTATAGCTTCAAAAATGATGTGTTTCAGCATGACTTGATGACGCTTCCTGCACAACCGATAGAACTGCATCATATTGGTGCAGATAATAGTGGAAATATTTATAGCAGTGGATTTTTAAACGGAAGCTTAGCTGTGTATTCTTCAGATGCAAATGAAACAACTACGAGAGGCACAACCGGCCAGGTGGAAGACTCTGCTCCAATTAATGGGAAAATGTACTTGGGAGTCTATCCGCAGGCAAAAATTATCGAATATCAGCCACAAACGAATCAAAAAACAGAGCTGTTGAATTTGCAAGGCTATGGACAAGATCGACCAACTGCTGTTATCAATATTCCAAGTACAAATAAGCTCTATATCGGAACAACTCCTCGCTCAGGATATGCTGGAGGTGCTTTGGCAATCTTGGACGTAAGTAATAATAAAACTGTTGTAAAGAATAAACTGATTCCAAATCAGAGTATTGTATCTCTTGCCTATTCAAAACATCAGAAGGTTGTGTACGGAGGAACATCCATTTTCGGTAAGCCAAATGTAGATCCGTCTAAAACAAATGCTGTGCTGTTTACCGTTCCTGCAAACAACTCGAATGCTAATCCTGTCATGTTGAAAATGCCTTTTACAAACATTCGTTTCTACTCTGCGATAACCGTTGCCAATAATGGAATCGTGTGGGGATTGGCTGATGAAATTCTTTATGCATACGATCCATCGAAGGGTGTTGTTTTTAGTGAAAAAATCGTAAAAGATGTTTCTGGACATTCACCAAATGGATCGTTACTTATTGGAAAAGATGGATATTTATATGGAGTAGTGGAAGGAACAATGTTTAAACTAAATCCTAATAACAAAAAACTTGTGTTTTTACGCACTAAGAAAGATGTAAAACAAGTAATTCAGGATACTGACGGTACAATTTATTTCCATGATGGTGCCCGGCTTTGGAAGTATTCTATCTAACAAAATGAAGGGCAGCCTGCATAGGCTGCCCTCTTAATAGTTAATTTAATTTACTTCTTGTTTCCAACTCGTAATCATCTAAATATGCTTTCATTCCTGGTAAATTAGGGTATTTTCCTGGGTGTAATTGATTTCCTGTTTTCTTAATTTCAATGGCCCGGTTCTTTAAACGATCGAGTTTTTCTAATTCCACTTTTGCTTTGGTATGGTTATTTTGAGCTATTAGGTTGTTTATTTCTCTTAGTAATTCATAGATTGATATCTCATAAATGACGGTTTCACGAACAATTTTGGCTTGCTTTACTAGTGCATCAGCCATGTATTTACGTGTTTCACTACCATAAATCTTCCCTATTAACTGCTCTTCCTTCTTTATCTTTGCTGATAATACATGATAGGATTCGACCAGTTCTGGCGTAAAAGTATCATTTTGCACAAACTTATATACTTTATCTTTGGAAGTTGTTACTTCAGTTTGTCCAAATTTCACAGAATCAATGAAACGTGCTGCTCTCATTTGGTGAGTTTTTGCAGCTTCCAAATCCTGCTGTAATTCTTGTTTTTTAGGACCCGTAAGGAAGTTGATTTTTTCTTGGGCACTTAAAACAGCATTTTTCGCTGCGGAATATTCTTTACTGAATTGAGGAGTAATCGTTATGTCAGCAATGGATGCTGCATCATATTTACCTCTTAATTTATTAGCTTTTACTTGAGCGTCTGCAACTAATTGACTGGCTGTTTTTTCAGCATATCCATTTAAAAGAGAATTTATTTGATTCGTCTTTCCTATAACAATAATTGGTTTTTTTGCAGGATCAAGCCAAGTAAGCAGCTTTGCAACATTCTGTTCTGAAAGGGCCACACATCCAGCGGTAGGGCTTGTTGAGCTTCTCCAAACGTGTAAGAAAATGGCACTTCCTTTTCCTTTGACAATAGGGTTCACGTTATAATCGATGGTTACTGCATACTTGTAAAGGGGTTTTTTAATTTTTCATAGGAATTCCAACGTGTGTTAGGATTTCCGCTATAGGTTACCCATTTGTTATAGTCAGCAGAAGATGAGTCATCAACCCAATAGTCATTTGCCGTTGTTAAGCGGTATGGAAGCATAGTACCATTTGGTTTTTTTGTCCAGCCAAATGCTGTCCCTAGTGTATATACTCCAGCAGGTGTTATACCATCTCCTTCTTTTTGTTTACTTGTAATACCATTTTTGCCGACGACTGCTGCCATTTTAGGAAGTGCTATCTTCCATTTGCCGTTGGTCCTTTCATATGTTGTTACGGCAGCTCCTATTCCCCTACTGTTATTAACGATGATGACCTGGTTTGTGTTACTAATCTCTTTTAATTGTTCAAATCCATTTAATTGACTAGTTGCGAGAGAAATTTGTGGTACGATGGACAAGCAAACCACAAAAGATAGCAAAAGAATTAAACTTTTTTTCAAGAAATGTTACCTCCTCTTTTATGTTTTTACACAATAATAGTTATTCGACAAAATTGTTAAAATTAGGCCTATAGACAAAATATAATGAATGATGAAAGAATACAAGAGTGATTTATTTGTTTAAATTTGTCAAATGACCCTGAAATTTAACTTTAAAAATGAGAAAAAAATGATACAATTACTAATTAGTAATCTACTATCTAATAATGAAAGAGGATAAATGATGAATAAAAGACAAGTTCGACATAAAAAGAAGAAAAAGAAAAAGATTGCAAGAGGATTTTTCTTCTCTTACTTTTGATAATTGGTTTTGGTGGTTATATATTTTATCAATATTACACAGGTCTGCAGGCAGCGGGAGAAGGCTTTGATAAAAGTGCAGCATCTGATTTTGCCGGTGCTGAAGTAGGGGAACTAGGAAAAATTAATGTTCTGTTACTTGGGGTTGATTCCAGAGGGGAAGAGAAATCGCGTACAGATACGATCATGATTGCTCAATATGATCCAAAAAAAGGGAAAGCAAAGTTGGTTTCCGTTATGAGGGACACGTATGTTGAGATACCAGATTATAAAAATTATAAAATCAACACAGCCTATTTCCTGGGTGGTCCTGAATTGTTAAGGAAAACATTGGAGAAAAACTTAGGGGTTGATCTTCATTATTATGCACTTGTTGACTTTAAAGGATTCCAACAGGTTGTTGATACTTTAGCTCCTAATGGAATTGAAATTGATGTACAGCAGAGCATGTCTAAAAATATTGGAGTAAGTTTAGAGCCAGGTGTGCAAATGCTTGATGGTGCAGAACTGCTTGGATATGCACGATACCGTGCGGATGCAAAAGGTGATTTTGGACGAGTAGAACGTCAACAGGAAGTCATTAATGCGTTAAAAGATGAGTTAATTAGTGTGAATGGTGTAACAAAGCTTCCTAAATTAGTCGGAACAGTCCAACCATATATTGAAACAAATGTGGGTGGTTCTGAGGTTCTAGGTCTTTTAAAAGACTTTATTGTCAACACACCAGAGGATATTGAGACAATGACTATTCCGGTTGAAGGTTCATACACAAACGAAAGCTATTCCCATGCTGGGTCTGTGTTAGAGATTGATATGGAAGAAAATAAAGCAGCTCTTGATGAATTTTTAAATGGTCCTTCATCAGTTGTAACAAGCGACTCTGAACAGGAATAAATAAAAAAATAGCAGAAGAAAAAAGTGCTCAGATTTTTAAAGATCTGAGCACTTTTTGTATTATCTAAATTAGCAATGAATATGGACAATCATAAAATAATTCACAATCATGTTGTGCAAACTAGGAAATATGAGTAGTCCTAAGGAGTGTCAATATGGAGCTATTTGAGCGGCATAAGGTTTTACAATCAGAAAATGAATGCACCATCATCCTCTATTTACATCCCTTCGCTACTGAGTTTGCGGCTGAACTTGGCCATGAGGGGAAGAGGAAGGATCTTCAGGAAAGTGCTAAAAAATATGTTCAGACAAGATACCCGAACATAAAAAATGCCACAATAAAAGTTGTTTCAGGTTTATTATTGGTATCCAGCTTTACCTTTGCTAAAGGAGAAGTAGAGGTATCAGCCCATGAAGCGGATTTTAATATGACATACTTATATTTTGGTAATACAAGCAGTTATATTAAACAGATTGATCGTACTAATGGAAACCTTAATCTTGTTTCTCCTAGTTTTTTTGATATTCAAGCAGATGGGAGCTTGAAGCTAACATCCCAAGTGAACTCAACACTAGTAACTGAGATGCATAATCGAGGTATCAAAGTTGTTCCATTCTTAAGTAATCATTGGGATCGGAATATAGGAAGAGCTGCTTTAGCAAATAGAGAGCAGCTTGCTACACAAATAGCTAATGCGATTTCTCAATACGATCTTGACGGTGTTCAAGTGGATATAGAGAATGTAACAGATGCCGATCAATCCAACTACACAGATTTAGTACGATTGTTAAGAGAGAAGATTCCTGCAAATAAGGAAGTATCTGTTGCAGTGGCAGCAAATCCTTACGGGTGGAATAAAGGGTGGCACGGATCCTATAATTATAAAGAACTTGCTAAGTATTCAAGCTATCTAATGATTATGGGCTATGACGAGAGCTTTCAAGGAAGCCCAGAAGGACCGGTAGCAAGTCTTGATTTTGCCGAGGGCTCCATTAAATATGCCCTAGGAGAGGGAGTTCCACCTGAAAAAATTGTACTTGGTGTGCCATTCTACGGTCGATATTGGAAAAAAGGTGAATCTTATGGAGGTTATGGCATATCCAACATACGCGTAAATGAATTAATGGACAAATATAAGTCATCTGTTATCTTTGATGAACAAAAACAATCTCCTAAGTTAACCTTTGAAGTTAAAGCAGCTGATCCAAAAACAACGATTGCGGGAAGGACATTGACAGAAGGTACCTATTATGTATGGTTTGAGGATGCACGTTCAATAAAAGCCAAAGTGGACTTGGTGCATAAATATAACCTAAAAGGGACTGGAAGCTGGAGTTTAGGACAAGAAGACCCTTCTATTTGGGAAAATTATAAAACGTGGATGCTTACTCATTCCGACGTGACTCCTAATGGTGAATATTCAACTGGGAGTGAAGACACAACTTCAAGCTCTGAGAGAACGTATATTGTAAGAGGTGGAGATACCTTATCTGGAATAGCAAAGAGTAATGGAATTACTGTAGATCAATTAAAGCAATTTAACTCATTAACTACGGATAGCATTTATATCGGGCAGTTATTGTACCTAACGCCTAATCAGGAAAATACCACAATACAAATTCCAAATACAGAGATACCAACAAATCATGGGCAAATTGTTGGGCGTCTCACGTTAAAGAAGGATACTCCATTGGTTAAAAGACAACCGAATGGTTCATTTATAACTTACAAGATGTTGAAAAAAGGAGAAGTTATAAATGTTTATGGTGTTTTAGGAAATCGCTATGATGTAGGAGGCGGCTATTATATTAAGGAAACAAATGAAATGAGCTTACATATTGGCCGTCTCTTAATCAAGGATAAAGAAATCCTATATAAGCCTGATGGATCATTTCATCGATACCTTAAAAAAGGGGAAGCACTACGGGTGTACACATTCAATCAACAGAAATACGATGTAGGCGGAGGGTACTTTGTAAAGCCTACAAAAAATGTTTCCTACTATGAAGGGTTTATTAGGCCGAAAACAAACTTCCCGTTATTTAATCCAACTGGAAAGGTCCATCGGATGATTCAGCAAAATGAACTCATACGTGTTTACAGAATTGATGGTGATCGATTTTATGTAGGTGGAGGATATTATATTCTTAATGATCGAGCCAAGCTAACATTTATTCGACATTAATATGGCCTTATAGACATAAAAGCCTCCCGTTAGGAGGCTTTTATGTTCATCATACACTTGTCTAAAAGAAAAGCCCAACGATGTATTACATGATTAGACATAATTATGGAAGTTTATCCAATTAGATGGATTCCTACCATAATAATGTAATAACGGGAACACACATTATTTTACCACATTTTCACTGGAATGGATTTATTTTTTCATTTTTTTATGAAGAAAGTTTTATATAGTCGGTAGTATTAAAGTCCTTAATGGTATTATTTTCAAATTTTAATTGAATAATATCTAAAAAATGGAATTTATTCCAGTCCTTAATGACTAAACTAACTATTAATGGTAGGATAAAGTTATAAAAAGTCGAGGAGTAGAAAAAATTGTCAAATATTAAAAAGATTATTAGTTTAAGTGCTATCCTGTTACTTTGTCTTTCCTTTCTAGCTCCGTTGAAGGGGAAGGCTATATCGGAGGGGGATTCTATCTTCGAAAATTTAGGGCCAAAAGTTGAGTATGTAAATGTTATTAAAGGTAAGATGGTTTCATCACAAGGAACAAACTATTATGTAAGTTTGCTCCAAGGTGAGCCTGCCAAGTTAGCTGTCATTGATTACAATACTAAAAAAGTAATTGATTTGCGCGAATTGGAAGGTGCAAAGGCTGCTTGGTCGATTGAATCCACTCCAAATGGAATCGTTTATATAGGTACAACTCCAAATGAACATGTGTATAAGTACGATGTCAACACAAGAGAATTAGTCGATCTTGGAAAAGCAACAACAAATTCGGATACGGTTATTTGGGACATGGCATATGATGAGAAGGGTGACCGATTATATGGTGTTACCTCATATGGAGGTCGGGTTTTCTATTATAATCAAAATCAAGGATTTACGGATCTAGGCCCGGCTATGAGTGGGAGGCAATATGCAAGAAGTATAGTGTATGATTCGAATGAAAATACATTGTATATTGGTGTAGGTTCACCAGCTGCACTGGTTAAATGGAATTTAACGACGAATGAAAAAGAAAATATTTTAGAGTACGACCGCTCAAGCTCATCGGTTTATGATTTAGATTTAGTCGATGGTCAGCTTTTCGCTAAAATGGAAGGCACAAATGAAATACTCCATTATGATTTAGAAACTGATAGACCAGTTCATCGCTTTGACGCTAATTCCAGAGGAGTATCAGAAAAAAACCAAATGAGCCAGTTGTGTTTTACAGCCATAATGGCTCTCTTTATGAATATAATTATGAAGAGAACACAAATAAAAAGTTACAATCGGATTTATATGGTTCAAGTGCGGTGTCACTGGATATACTTCCAGGAGAACAAAAAGTAGTTGGTTTGGCAGGGAATGCAGGAAGGTTTTATGAGTACAACTATAGTCAAAATCGCTTTTCTATTAAGCTGTTAGATCTGCCGCCACAGTTTGTTGAATTGTTTAAAATAGGAAGCAGCTCATCAGGAGATATATACAGCTCGGGATTTATTTCAGGACATCTGTCACGATATAATCCAATCACCACAACAAATGAAATATTCAGTGGATTAGGACAAGTTGAAAGTGTTGCAGAGCAAAATGGCAAAATTTATTTCGGGACATATCCGGATGCAAATGTATTTGCATATGATCCAAATGTGAGCTGGAGTAAAAACTCCAATCCTGTAAAGTTATTATCTTTATCTGATGAGGGACAAACAAGACCTTCTGTTATCGTTTCAGATAAAAAAAATAACCGACTTTTCATAGGTACTGTTCCGAAACGTGGAGAAAAATCAGGACTTATAGTCATTTACGATGTGAAGAAAAAAGAAAAGATCGCACAATTTACATTAAAAGAGGGTCAACGTGTTGTATCTGCTACATATGACGAGCAAAATAATATATTATATGCAGGGACATCTGTTTATGACGGCTCAGGTGTAAAAACAGAAGATGGTGCAAATATCTTTAAGATTGATTTAAATAAGGAAACATTGGAGCCGGAAGAAGTAACGGCGCTAAGTGGCTATCACAATATGGTATCAGCTCTTAAATGGACTCCAGATGGAAAAATATATGGAATTCTTGACAACAAGTTTATTGTCTATAATTCATCAGATGATAAAGTATCAGAAACTGTTGAGATCTATCCAATTATTCCGGAGAATGTGTTAGGAATGGGGAGAAATGAATCCCTGCTAGAAGGTGAGGACGGCTACCTATATGGAACTGTTCAAAATACTTTATTTAAAGTAAATCTTAAAAATTATCGAATAAACATCTTTAGACAAGGTGATGTAAATACTCTTGTGAAAGACAACAAAGGGTATTTCTATTTTAATAGTGGAGCAAACCTTTGGAGAGTAAAGCAATCTTCATTAACGAGTGATAAGGCTATTACACCAACGCAGCTTTATTTACCACATGTAACAGTGACGGAATCACCATTTCCGATCGCACGTGTTTATACAAAAAGACCTGTTATGCTCTATCAGAAACAAGGAAATAGGATGGTACCTTTCAAAACGCTAGGAGCAAAACAGGCATTTAGAGTGTATGGGGTGGAAGGCTCCTATTATCACACAGGCGGTGGATACTATGTATTCCATGAAAATTCAAAAACTACTCCATATATAGGAAGAGTAGCTGCTAGTATACCGACACCAATTTATAAACCAAACGGTGAACTGTTTAGATTAATGATGCCTGGTGAAGAAATAAGAGTGTATAATTATGATGAAGAAAAATACGATGTAGGCTCAATGTATACGATTCAGAAATCAACAGAAGTAACTTATTATACTGGATCTCTCACTTTATTAAAGGAAACACCTCTTTATAAATATGGTGAAGAAGAACCTGTACTTACTCTATCTGCCGGAGAAGAATACTTTATTTCAGGAACAGATGGAAATAAGATGGATATTGGAAATGGTTACTATATCGAATATGATAAAAGCATAATGAAATATAATAAAAGCTAACATGACTCAAAGGACTGGTTCATTTATTGGATGAGTCCTTTGTAGTATCGATTTAAGGGCGGGTGGACAAAATTGAAGAAAATTCTATTGCTTGGGTTCGCAATTATGTACTTATTATGTAACACAACAGTGTCTGCCTATGCAGCTGAGGACCTAAAGGTTGTTACAAGTGAGGAAATTGATAGTGGCTTATTGACAAAATCACAAAAATCAAAAGCAGCTAGCGAATCTAATCCTGATATACAATTAAATAGGATTGAAAACCGGGAGTTAATTATTAAGGGAAAGGTATCTATTCAAGATTTAGAATCAATAGGTCTGGAACAAATAGAAACTACAAATCTAGCAGATTCTGATTCCAGGCTATATAAAGTAAAAATTCCTAATCAATTAAACTATAAAGATACATTAGGAAATGTGAGAGCACTATTAGGTGTAGAGTTTGCTGAACCAAACTATAAAATTGAACCAACTGCGACTCCTAACGATTATTATTACTCAAATCAGTGGTATCTCCCGGAAGTAAATGTGCCAAATGCATGGAGCTCATTTTCATTTAAGAGTGAAATAAAAGTGGCTGTTATTGATTCTGGTGTGGATGCCTCCCATCCCGATCTGGCAGGCAAAGTACTAAAGGGATACGATTTTGTTAACAATGACACGAATCCGGCGGACGATAACGGGCATGGAACAAGTGTAGCGGGAATCATTGCCGCAATCTCCAATAACTCTACAGGAGTAGCTGGAATAAACCAGAATGTGAAAATTATTCCGATCAAAATAAGTGATAGCAAAGGAGAAGCAACAATAGAAAATGCTGTCAAAGGAATACATTACGCCATTCAACAGGACGCCGATATTATTAATATGAGTTATGGCAGCTCATATTTTTCCGGAATTGAAAATGAAGCATTATGGAATGCATTTGACCAAGGTATTACATTAATTGCAGCAGCAGGCAATGATAAAAGCAGTGAGTCATTTTACCCTGCATCCTATACACCAGTCATTAGTGTATCATCAACAAACAAAGCAAAGAAATTATCTTCCTTCTCTAATCGGGGAGATGGTATTGATGTTGCTGCACCAGGGGAAGGAATGTATACACTTCATTTAAATAAAGGATATGCCGTTAAGGAAGGGACTTCATTTTCAGCACCTGTCGTTACTGGAATTGCATCGTTATTAAAGAGTAAAGATCCAACTCTCTCTCCGATGGAAGTGGAATGGGCATTAGGTCTTGGAGCCAGCAATGGAAAATGGAAGCCTGATACAGGATACGGTATTGTGGATGCTTATCGCAGCTTACAAACCTCATACCCATCTCTTGAAAGGGACATTTCCCCCGAACCAGAAGGAGCGTTTGATATTGGGAGTAATAAATCTCTTTCTGAAAAACTGGATCATCCATATGATGTTGATGTTTACTATTTTAAGGTCTCAGATCTTACTACTGTTAACATAAGGATGAATGGGTTTTCTACGGATATAGATATGTATGCAGATCTATACAAAAAAGAGGGAACGAGCTATAAAAATGTTAAGTATATTGATAATCATGGGTTTGGCGAAGCAGAGAATGACTCGATCACTGTATCTGCAGGAGAATACTATCTAGTAGTGTCCGATTTTTATAGTCACTGGTCATCGACCCCTTATAATATTAGTGTTGACCAGCAGAAAGTTACTTTAAGCAGTCCTTCATCCAATATGTTGTCTGGCACATACACTAAATCATTTGACGTTCATTTAAAAACAAATTCGATAGGGCAGGTTGTCTATACTTTAGACGGCACAACGCCATCTGCTACCAACGGAAATATCTATAAAAACCCGCTTCCTATCTATGAAACAACTAAAATAAAGGCAGCGACTGTATATGGTTCAAAAGTTAGTGAGATCGCTACTTTTCACTATGAACTTAATAATATACAGATTCCAAATGTATCCTTCCCGACGGGGCATAGCCATCCAATTGCTCGTGTTATCATCCGTGGCGATAAAGTAGGGTTATACAAAAAGAATGCAAACAACACATATATACTGAGCCGCTATCTAACTAAAGGTGAGCAGATCAGAGTATATGGAGTTTTAGGTCACCAGTACCATGTTGGGGGAGCTTATTATATAAGACATCAAGACAACCAAACAACCCCCTTTATAGGAAGAGCTCTTATCAAAAAACAGACAGCATTGCTTGATTCAAATGGAAAAGTATCCCGTGTCCTTCAAGTTGGTGAGGCAATAAGGGTTTATTCTTATGACAAGCAGTCCTACCAAGTTGGTGGTGGCTACACGATAAAAGTAGATAATAATAATACAAAATACTTAATAGGCTATGTGAAGCCGAAGCGTAGTATTACTTTATACAAACCTGAAGGAACCAAACATTCGACTTTAAAAGCTGGAAACTTATATTATGTATCGAAAGTAAGTGCTGGTAAAATTGACTTAGGTAATGGGTATTATGTAAAAGATAATAAAAATGATCTAGAATTTGTTAAAAACTAGCTTTAACAATAGTTGAAGTACAAAAACCTTTCCTGATTATCTCGAAAGGTTTTTTTGCTTTTTTTTAGGAAATAGTTACAATTTCCTAAAAAACGACATATTTCTTTCTGTTTTTTGATATGATTAGTAGGTTCATAGAAAACAAGTGAAATGGAGGATAAGTATTTGTCGAAAAAGCTATTATTTATTTTATATTTTTTAGTAGGATTGGGGAGTTTAGCCCTAATTCCTTCAGATGCTTCGGCAGCATATGTTAGCAATAATAAGGTTTACACGTATGAAATAATGGAACAGGATATTAAAGAATTAGCTAAAGCTTATCCGGATCTTATTAAGTATCAAGTAATTGGTAAAAGTGAATACGGCCGAAATATCTATGCTGTTTCATTAGGAAATGGACCATCTGTTGTTCAGATTAATGGTTCCCATCATGCGCGCGAATGGATGACCACGATGGTGAACCTGAATATGCTCGAACAGTATGCACAAGCTTACAAAAATGGTAAATCTATCGATGGGTTTAATGTGAAATCAATTATTAATCAATCCACCATTTGGTTTATACCAATGGTGAACCCCGATGGTGTGACATTACAGCAATTTGGGTTAAAGAAGTTTCCAAGCTCTGATCACAAAGCACTGATCAAAGCGAATGATGGAAGTATGGATTTTCGAAGATGGAAAGCCAATGGAAAAGGCATCGATTTAAACAGACAATATGATGCAGATTGGAAAAACATTTGTTGTAACCCTGGAAGACCTTATTTCAAAAATTATAAAGGGCCACGAGCAAATTATGCAAAAGAAACAATTGCTATGGTTGATTTTATTAATAAAACGAAACCTGAAATCGTTGTAAGTTATCATAGCAGTGGTGAGATTCTTTACTGGAATTTCCATCAATCAGGTTCGCGATATAATCGTGATCATTCTTTAGCTAAACAAATTGGAAGCATGACAGGCTATTCGCTTGTTTATCCAAAGGCTAATCCATCTGGCGGGGGATTAACCGACTGGTTTATTTCTCATCATAAAAAACCGGCATTTACAGTTGAAATTGCCCCATATGTCGGTGAGACGAGTATACCGCTCTCATACTTCCCGAGTATATGGAATGAAAACAAAGGGATTGGGCTTTATACAGCAAATGAAGGTAATAAACTATATATGAAAAAATATAGCCCTGTAAAATCAGCAGCTACTAAAAAAGTAAATGACGCCTTTTTAACAAGCAAATCGTTACGTTCATATCACACGAATAAAATTAAACGTGTGAGTGATGTTACTGTAAGTCCAAGCTTTATGAATGTTTATAACAAAACAGGCAGTTTAATTACGACTGCTGAACGCTCTCTTTCAGGATTAACTAGCTCTGATCGAGCGTTCTTAACAACTTATATAAAGGAAGCGAAAGACCGTAAGCTGGAGGCTGCAAGATTTATTGATGCTGTTAAGGTGGGGGACAAGCTTTCTGTTGAGAAAAAAGACTTTGATCATCTTGTGAAAAAGGGTATTTTAAATGCTTCAGTTGTGAAAGAGTATGACGATTTTTCATATCAAATAAAAAAATCTGAACAGGTCATTAGCCGAGTATATGGGGGAACCTACCGTAATTTATTCGGAGAGAAATATATTGTTCCTGCTAAAATTTCAAAAGAAGCAGTCATCTATGAAGTATCTCGTTATAAGCTTCTTACTGAAATTGAAACAGATATTGCTAACAAAGATTATAAACAAGCTGGTGATAAGCTTGCTATGTTAGGCCGTCTTGAAAAACGTTCTGTACAAATTAAAGCAGATGGTAATAAGCTGCATCCAGGAAAATACCCTGATTTGCCAGGTATAGAAGAACAACTCGTTTCATTAAAGCAAAGACTCGTAGCATTGTACGAAGAAGCAGCAGGGATAACTAATCTCAAAGCTTTAAACGAAACGATAACAAAAGCTCAACAGCTTTATACAAACTATCAGCTGGTAGCAGAGCTTTCGGATGATCTTCCTCTTTTTAAAGAACTGCATGAAATAGATGCATTCATTGAAAATGCTGCGATGAAACCGGATCTTCTTGACGAAGCTACAAGGGCGAAGTATAACGCAGTTATTGTTCAGCTTCAGGAAGTAAGAAAGTTTGAAGAGTCCGTGTTGTTGGGAGAAGAATTACTAAAGCTTGCTTCTGAAATAGATAAGCTTGAGGAACAGGGGCAATCCCATGAAGAACAGACATTCCAATACAATAGCAAAAAAGCACAGTTGGAAGCACTTATTTCAGAGATTGTTGTCCAATCACAGAAAACAAATTTAGTAGAAAAGTATATGTAAAGGGGGGCTATATAGCCTCCTTTTTACATTTTATTAAATAGAAGCTGTCGAAAATTATTCTTATTTGTAATATTTTTGTAACATAAGCCGACATATTTAACGGTAATGTTACAGAATGTGTGTAACATTGCTGTTATAATACAAGAGTGAAACTAAAGGGGTGATATATTCTATGAAAAAATGTGCACTAATTATATTTTTACTACCGATCTTTCTCCTTTCACTTCAAGTGAAAAGTCATGCTTCAGAGTTGTCGAAAGAAGGTGGATTTATTAGTCTTTCCAAGCAATACATCGGTGTACCATACCGTTATGGGGGAACTACACCATCTGGATTTGATTGTTCTGGTTATATAAACTATGTGTACAATCAATATGGTTATACACTTCCTAGAACAAGTGCTGATATGTATGCTTCAAAAAGCCTCTCACCTGTTAAAGATCTTAAAGTTGGAGACATTATGTTTTTTTCTACATATAAGCCGGGAGCATCACATGCCGGAATTTATGTTGGAAACAATGAATTTATTCACGCATCTTCTTCAAAAGGCGTTACCGTTAGCAAACTAGAGGAATCCTATTGGAATAAGAGATACCTTGGGGCAAAACGACATAATGAACTTTCAAACGATTTAAGCTTTTCAACAGATGCAGAAGCAAAAGAAGCTATGGCAAAAAGCCTCAAACTATTATTTGAATTCGTCCGTAACGAATCAAAATCAGGAACTAGTAGGTTTATACAATCTATTACGAAGCCAAGTGAAGTTAGATAGCAACACTGTTGCTGGAGAACATTTGTTAAGAACAGCTAATTTAATCGATTCTATTAAATTAGCAAATACATTATCAGGCACTACAAATCAGTTAGCAGACAAGATGATTACTAACCAGGAGCTGACAGATGAAACAGTCACTCTTTACCAGAAACAATCAGCAGATATCAGAAAGAGTGAAAGAGTATACAGCCGCTTGTATGGCCCTGATTTGAGAAATCGTTTTAATAAAGAATCGGTTACGTCAGCAAAAATAGCAAAAGAAACAGTTATTTATGAAGTCTCTATGTATCTTTTACTAGACACAATTAACAACACAAAAAATCAAGGGAATCTTGAGGAAGCTCGTAATCTACTGGAAAAATATGATAGACTTGAAAGACGTGCAAAAGAAATAAAAGTGCTGGGTAATTCATTACATGCAAATGCTTATCAAAATCTTGACAGAATTCATCAACAGCTACAAGAAGAAAAGGGTAGATTACAGGCAGAATTACAAACCAGCAGATAAGGAGGAGAGACATGAGAAATATAAGTTTAAGCTTTTTAATGATATTTACACTTATATTTTCTACAAATCTATCAACTGCTAATGCCGCAGAGACAGAATTGAGTTTTAAAGAGAAAAAGGAACTCATCACAAAAACAGCTCTGGAAGAAAACATTCCACCAGAAGTATTAAAGGCAATTGCCATGGCAG
The DNA here is from genome assembly GCF_055808295.1 of Metabacillus sp. KJ11-3. NCBI lineage: Bacteria > Bacillati > Bacillota > Bacilli > Caryophanales > Bacillaceae > Metabacillus > Metabacillus sp. KJ11-3. Next base: position 5,039,601 of record NZ_CM147865.1, read on the forward strand.
AGACAGGAATGATGCAGTACGAAGCAAATGGTGAACCAGTAATGAATAAGAACAATGATGGTGGAATTGGAATGATGCAGGTCACCATGTCTGAAGAGGAAATGGAAGCACAAGGTATTGATGAAAGCAGACTTAAATACGATACTGCCTATAACATCAAGCAAGGTGCAAAGATTCTCAGCAGTAAGTGGAACTACGATATTCCAACAATTAATGACCGTGACAGAAGTATAATTGAGCACTGGTATTTTGCCATTTGGGCGTATAATGGTCTATCAATTCGCAACCTGCCAAGTGAAACAAATCCTGTACCTTATCAGGAAAAGGTGTTTAATTATATTAGAAACTGGGGAAACATCCCAATCACTGAAGCACCAAAAATTGAAGCTTCTACAACTAGTAATGGAACGTTAATTTTTACAAAAAAACACTATTCGATTAAAGAATGGGATACTTCTTCTATGCAAAGCCTGAAAAGTGGGGATATTGTTTATACTTCATATAGTACCCTGGCAAATGGTGTTTCAAACCTTCGTGACATACCAGACACACTATCACCATCTAAGGTTATTTCAACTGTATTGCCATACAGTCGTGTGAAAGTTTTATCTGGTCCATATGAATCAGGAGTAAAAGCAAATCTGTTTTCTTTTTATAAGGTTAGTGTAAATGGAAAAGAAGGATATCTTGCATCCTCAAATCTACAGAGCTCAACACCTACTGTGACAGTTCCACATACGGAATTTCCAACAAATCATAATCAACCAGTTGGAAGAGTCGTGATCAAAACGAACAATGTTCCGTTTTTGAAAAGCAATGAAGATGGGACATTCACAGTTGTGAAAAGAAGTAACAAAAATCCTAACTTTAACAAAGGTGAGATGATCCGTCTTTATGGTGTGATGGGAGATTACTTCCATGTTGGAGGTGGGTACTACATTAAAAACTCTGAAATTGATATGAATATCATGATCGGTCGCGCATTCATTGAGAAGCCTACTAAACTATATCGCTTAACTAGTGACAATAAGTTATCTGAGCATCCAAGTCAAATCACGTATAAAAATGGTGAATACCTAAGAGTATATGATTATGATGATCGCTATTTGTATGTTGGTTCTGATAAAACAGGGAAACATGTACTGAAAAGAGATGCTGCTGTAAAACTAGTAAAAGGGTTTATTACACCTAAGAAGGATATCACTATGTACAAGCCTAACGGTACTGTTCATAAGACACTTAAAGCAGGACAACGTGTATGGGTTTATGGAATAGATGGTAGACATTTAGATGTTGGTGGAGGATACTACGTATTTTATGATAATAGTGGTGTTGTAAACTATTCGTCTTTATAAGTAAAAGGGATGGAATCCATTAAGATTTCATCCCTTTTCTTTTATGAGTAATGGAAGCCTTTGGTGAATTCCTATGCCAAAGGCTTATCTATGTTGTGAGGAGTGCAATGGCGCCGCACTCCGAGTCTATTCAACAGCCGATTTAGCTGCTTGGTTAGTTAAAGGATACACTTTCCATGTAGAGAGGTCGGGCTTATGAGTAGATAGTAGCTGACTTGGAAAAATAAAGGACCATGGTTTACTTGTATTTGCAAGTATCTCTAAGTTGTTTAATGTAAATACCCCTTTTGCCACTACTTCTTTTGAAGCATCCTCGACAAGAAGCGGCAGCTGTTCAATATTAATATTATTGAGACTGCCATTTCGAATAAGGAGAGTAACAACTAAGTTGTTTTCTTCATTCATTTTCGCTTCAAGCCCCATAATATTTACTTCATTTTGTGTTAGAGGAGGCATTTTCTCAACGAGCTGCTTTAAGTGGTCTTTTCGCTCTTGAGAAAGATTTTCCTCCCAGCTTGGTTCAAGCTGTAATTGATGTGTATCTGATGGTTTCTTCTTTAGCTCAAAAGCAATTTGCCAATTTTCTAATGAAGTCGGTTCTTGATTTTCATCGTTTTGCCAGTTTGATTTTTGGAAGACGAAGGACCAAGGCCTGCAGCTGAGGGCAGGCATTTCCCCGAATTCTTCCATATCAAAGGTTTCCTTTGCGATAACCTTTTGATCTTCATCTAGGATGAGAAGATCAAGCATTTCAAATTTGATTGCTTTTGATAGTGTATTGCGTATAAGTGCTGTGACATAAATTAGCTCATCAAATTCTTCTAATTTAATCCCGGCAATTGATATTTGGTTTTCTTTTAATGATTCAAGCTGGTTTAAATGAAATTGATAGATATATTGTTCTTGTTTAGTGATATTCCAGCTGGGATGAATAGACAATGTTGTTTCAACCGTATTAGTTGTCATTTTGTTCACCCTCCTTTTTTAAACTTTTCATAAAGGCAAATACTTTAGATGTAACACTATGTTGATATGTCTCCATGCTTTGATTAAATAATTCAAAGCCTTCTAATGTATATAATCGATAAGGATCTTCCTGTGCGTATCCTCTTAAGTGAATTCCTTCTTTTAGAGTTTCCATTTTATCCATATGCTCCAGCCACACTTGATCAAGAGCTCTCAACAAAATACTACGTACTTGAATAATCATTGAATTATCTTCCATAAGCTCAGCTAGTGTAGAGAAATATTCTTTCATAGAAGGAGTCACTAAGGCTAGCAGTTCGTCCTCTTCAAGATCTTCTAATTGTTTTTTTGTAAGTGTTAATCCAAGCAGCTCTTGAATTTGATAAATGAAGTATTCTTGACGATCATCTTCAAGTCCATCTGTACCATGAATAGAGTGAGAGATAAGCTTTCCGATATAATCGTTTACCTCTTTTTCAAGTTCTGCCAGGATGTCATCTGTAGTTAGAAGATTGTTGCGCTTGCTATAGATGACTTTACGTTGTTGATCCAGTGTATCATCAAGCTTTAAAAGATGTAATCTTGAAGAATAATGACTATTTTCAATCGCGTCCTGGACAATTTTGAAGAATTTGTTTGGATTCGGACTTAAGATTAAGCCCTCTTCATTGCATTTAATTTTCTTTTGGTATTTTTCAAGCTCTTCTTCATCAAATTGATGCATAAGGTTATCTTCTAGGGACACAATGAATTGAGTTGTACCAGGATCACCTTGTCTACCGGCACGGCCTCGCATTTGCATATCAATTCTAAGGCTTTCATGACGTTCTGTGCCGATAATATAAAGACCTCCTAATTCTGCCACACCTTCACCGAGTAAAATATCTGTTCCACGGCCTGCCATGTTCGTAGCAATTGTCACCATATCCTTTTGACCGGCAATAGAGATCATTTTGGCTTCTTCTTCAGCACTTTTTGCATTTAATAATTGGTGGCTAATAGTTTGCTCTTTCAAAATACTTGAAATAGTCTCTGACTGTTCAATTGAAGTTGTCCCAATTAGAATAGGTCTTCCTGTTGAATGAACCTCTTTTACCAGCTGCACCATCTTCACGTATTTACTTTTAAGATCTTTAAAAATTAGATCTTCTTGGTCAACCCGTTGATTCGGGCGATTTGTCGGTACACTGATTACGTCCATACCGTATGTTTCAAGAAATTCCTTTTGTGCAGGTAAGGCACTTCCAGTCATTCCACATAATGCGGCATACATTCTAAAATAGTTTTGAATCGTTACAGCTGCTTGGGTAATGTTTTCTTCGTTAATGTCCAAGCCTTCTTTCGCTTCTATAGCTTGATGAAGTCCATGACTGAGACTTCTGCCTTCCATAACACGACCTGTAAAGGCATCGACCAATTCAATTTTTCCATCACGAATAATATAATCCTTATCTTTTTTGAAAATAAAATGAGCCTGCAAAGATTGCGTAATAAAATGAAGGAGAATCTGGTCATCGGCGTTATAAATATTATCGATTCCAAAGGCTGCTTCAATCTTTTTTGCACCTTGTTCTGTTAAATGGACCTGGCGATGAGAAAGGTTTAATTCATAATCTTCATCTTTTTTAAATGATTTGACGATCATCGATGTGATCATAAATAGTTCCGAAGAAAGTGATGACTTGTTGGCGATGATTAAAGGTGTTCTCGCTTCATCGATTAATGTATTATCAATTTCGTCAATGATTGCAAAATGGTGGCCGCGCTGCACCTTTTCAGCTTCGCTCATTACCATATGGTCCCGTAAATAGTCAAAGCCAAATTCGGTACCTGTTCCATAAGTGATGTCTGCAGAATATGCCAGCTTTTTTTCTTGTGGTGAAATTTCTGCCACATTAAGTCCTACTTCAAGGCCAAGAAATTGATGGATTTGTCCAATTAGTTCATAGTCACGACGTGCTAAATATTCATTAGACGTGATGACATGGACACCCTTTCCTTCTAATGCATATAAGTAACTTGGTAAAGAAGCCATCAGGGTTTTCCCTTCACCAGTTTGCATTTGGCCGATGTTTCCGTCAGTTAAGACCAGTCCACCTAGTAACTGGACATCATAGTGACGTTGGTTAATAACGCGTGAAGCAGCTTCCTTTACGACAGCAAAAGCCTCAATCCGGATTTCCTTTAACGTTTTACCATTTTTTATTGCTTCTTTAAATTCAATTGTTTTATTGCGTAATTCTTCATCTGTATAGTAAAGAAAAGTTGATTCAAGATCATTAATTTGTTTGACAATTTTTTGTAGTTTATTTATTTCGCTACGAGATTTCATTTTTGTATATTGATTGAGCATAACCGACATTTTTTATTCCCCATTTTCAGCCTAATTTTCAAGGACAATTATACCATAAATTTTTTTTGTATTCTTTACCATATACTGTATAAATCTAGGAAGGGGTAAGGTATAATCTTTTATCAGTGACATTGGTTTAGAAAAAACTTAATTATATAGGGGTTTTTTTGTAAAATATGCTTTATTGGGGAATAGTAAAAAATGTCGAAATAATTACATTACAATTATTACATTGACAAATTAAACGACAGGTAGTGACAAAGTTATGGTGAATTGTGGTAGAATATCATAGGTTATACTAATCTTCACAGAAATAAAGGAGACGATTCTTTTATGAAAGTACCTATGCTCGATTTGTCAGAGCAATATTTATCTTTGAGAGATGATATGCTTCAAGTATTAGATGAGGTGATGAAATCCTCACGTTTTATTTTAGGTGATAATGTCAAAAAATTAGAGCAAGATGTTGCTGCATATAGTAATGTACCATATGGAATTGGAGTAGCGAATGGAAGTGATGCACTTCACATTGCACTTCAAGCACATGGTGTAACAGCAGGCGACGAAGTCATCACAACACCATTTACGTTCTTTGCAACTGCAGGTGCAATTGCAAGATGTAATGCAACACCGGTTTTCGTTGATATTGATCCTGTTACATTTAATATCGACCCTAGTAAGATTGAAGAAAAAATTACAGATAAAACAAAGGCTATCATTCCCGTACATCTTTATGGACAAGTATCAGATATGGATGGAATTATGGAAGTAGCGAAGAAACATAATATATTCGTTTTAGAAGATGCTGCACAAGCAATCGGTGCTACATATAAAGGAAAAACAGTAGGTGAGCTGGCTGATGCGGCCACATACAGCTTTTTCCCAACGAAAAATTTAGGTGCATACGGCGATGCCGGTATGATCGTAACAAAACATGAAGATCTTGCTGAAAAAATGCGTGTTATTCGCGTTCATGGCAGCAAGCCGAAATATTATCATCATGTTTTGGGCTATAACAGCCGTCTTGATGAAATGCAGGCTGCTATTTTAAATGTGAAATTCCCTCACTTAAATGAGTGGAGTGAAAAGCGCCGTGCACATGCAAATCGTTATTCAGAAATGCTAACAGCTGCTCTTGGTGATCAAGTTGTGACACCTGTAGAGGTGGAAGGAAACTATCATGTGTTCCACCAGTACACTATTCGTGTTCAAAAAAGAGACGAGCTGCAAAAGTTCTTAGCAGAACAGGGAGTATCAACAATGATTTACTACCCACAACCACTTCACCTGCAGCCTGTGTTTAAAGAATTAGGCTACAAAGAAGGAGATTTCCCTGTGACGGAAAAGGCAACGAAGGAAGCTATCTCATTGCCTATGTTCCCTGAATTGAGCGAAGAACAACAGAACTATGTTGTAGAATGTATTACAAAATTCTATCAATAATGGAGCGTTTGTTTTGATAGAAGGATGAGGCTCGCCACTAGGCGAGTTCTTTCCGTTTTTTTAAAATATTAGACTCAGTTCTATCCAATCTCGGAGGAAAGGGTATTTGTATGACTGATCAAAAAGAATATTTATTTTATAAAAACCTAGTATTTATATGGAGTAAAAAATGGATTCTCTTAATTATTCCAATTATTATTGCTCTTATTGTGTCCGCGTTTTCTTTTTTGGAAGTCGTGAGTATGTGGGGAAGGCTGTTTATTATACTTCCACACTTGGAAAGGATGACCTGACAGATCCGTATCTAGTGAATAAGAAATACATAAAAGATACAGAAAACGTAAATGCTGAATTTTCGGTGATATCAGGTGGGAAAGTTCAGTTAAGAGTTGTTGGAGAGAATAAAGATGCTGTACAGAACGAGTTAACATCAGTGGGAACACAATATTTTGAAGATTTGAAAGAAGACTATAATCGCATATACGAGGATACAGAGAGTTCTCGAGAATTCTATGAACAAAAAAAGAAGATGCTAAGTTGAAATCTGAGTATATCGATAAAGAAATTGAAGAAATCAAAAAAGAATTAGAAAATCTGGAAAATCAAGGGGTTTATGAAAACTATTCAGAACTCCTTAGTAAATCTGTAACCATGGAAGAGCTTGTTATAGAGTATAGAAATGGTGCTTACAGAAAAAAATCGGATTTAGATGAATTCGTAAGGCCTACAATACTCAGTGAAGAAATCACAAAATCAGATAATTATCTCGTTCAAAACATGATCATCTCTTTTGCACTAAGCTTCTTCTTAACACTTATCGGACTTATGCTTTGGAGATACATTCGTGAAGCTAGGAGGGCTTTAAATGATTAATTTTGCGATTGTAGGGGCAGGATTTATTGCCCAAAAACATATCGATGCCATTAAAAATGCTGAAGGTGCAAATCTTGTCGCGGTCTGTGACACGAACGAACAGCGCCTTGAGGAATATAAAAGTCTTTGTACTGTCTATACAGACTTAAATGAAATGCTGGAGCAGCAAACAGATATAGATGTTGTTAACATTTGTGTGCCATCAGGTCTTCATTTCAAGCTTGCTGAGATCATTGCTTCTAAGGGTAAACATATTGTCATGGAAAAGCCAATGGCATTAACAAGCAGTGATTCTGAGAAGATCATTCAAATCGCAGAGGAAGCGAATATTAAGTTGTCAGTTGTTCACCCAAATCGCTTTCGTCCGGCAATCCGTGCTCTTCAGGATATTAAATCAAAGGGTTTATTTGGCAAGCTTAGCCATGCGAATGCTACTGTTCGCTGGAATCGCGGTCAAGAGTATTATGATCAAGCTGCTTGGAGAGGAACAAAGGAATTTGACGGCGGCGTACTAATGAACCAGGCAATTCATAATTTAGATCTTTTAATTTGGTTCATGGGACCGGTTAAAGCAGTTCAAGCGATGGCAGCGACTCGTCTTCGTAACATTGAAACAGAAGATGTAGCAGTTGGTGTTGTTGAATTTGAAAGCGGCGCTTTAGGTGTCATTGAAGCGGCAACAACCATTTACCCTAAAAACCTTGAAGAATCACTATCGATTTTCGGTGAAGCTGGAACAGTAAAAGTAGGCGGCCCGAACGCAATTTATTTAGAAACATTAAATGTAAGTGATATAAACGAAGAAGAAAAGAACAAACTAATCGAAACAATCAAAGAAGACCCATTTGGAAAACCTGGTCATCAGTGGATTATTGAAGATATGGTTCGAGCAGTTAAAACAAATACAGAACCAGTTGTAACTGGTAAAGATGGACTGGCACCTGTCAAGCTTATTGAGGCATTTTTAGAATCAGCCGAAACAGGAAAGAAAGTCTTTTTACAATAAAGGAGTGAACGTAATGTCTCATTTAGATTCGATTTTATCAAAAATTGAAAATAAACAAGCAGTTGTTGGAGTTGTTGGTTTAGGATATGTAGGTTTACCATTAGCGGTTGAAAAAGCAAAAGCTGGCTTTAAAGTTATCGGTTTTGACGTACAACAAAGCCGTGTTGATCAAGTAAACAATGCTCAAAACTATATTGGTGACGTTGTAAACGAAGATTTAGAAGAAATTATCAAGTCTGGTATGCTTGAAGCCACAACAGATTATAACCGTATTACAGAAGTAGATGCTGTGGCAATTTGTGTACCTACACCACTTGATCATCACCAACAGCCTGATACATCTTATGTAGAAAGCTCTTCAAAAGAAATTGCAAAGTATGCACGTGAAGGTATGTTAGTTGTTTTAGAATCAACTACTTACCCTGGTACAACTGAAGAAATCGTTGTACCGGCCTTAGAGGAAAAAGGCTTAGTTTGTGGAGAAACAGTATTTGTTGCGTATTCTCCAGAGCGTGTTGATCCGGGTAACAAACAATTCAAAACAAAGAACACACCAAAAGTTGTTGGTGGTGTAACAGAAAATTGTACAAAAGTTGCGTCTGCATTATACCGCGCTGTTCTTGAAGGTGATGTGTTTGAAGTATCAAGCCCGGCTGTTGCGGAAATGGAAAAAATCTTTGAAAACACATTCCGTCACATTAATATCGCGTTAGCAAACGAAATGGCGATTCTATGTGAAAAAATGGGGATTGATGTATGGGAAATGATTGATGCAGCAAAAACAAAACCATATGGCTTTATGGCGTTCTACCCAGGTCCTGGTCTTGGCGGTCACTGTATTCCAATCGATCCATTTTACTTAACGTGGAAGGCTCGTGAATACAACTATCACACTCGTTTAATTGAGCTAGCTGGTGAAATCAATAACTCAATGCCTGAGCTAGTTGTTGATCGCATGATGCGCATTCTAAACCATGATGGAAAAGCACTTCGCGGAGCAAAGGTTGCTGTTCTTGGTGTTGCTTATAAGAAAGATATAGATGATGTCCGTGAATCACCAGTTTTAGATATTTTAACGATATTAGAAAAAGAGGGTGCGGACTATCAAGTGGTTGATCCATTTGTACCGGCATTCCGATTAATTGATAAGCAGGTTGAAACAGTAGAATTAACTGAGGAACTATTATCTTCAGCTGACTTAGTGTTACTTGCGACAGACCATACAACATTTGATTATGACATGATTGCAAGCAGCAGCCGTGTTGTATTCGATACTCGTAATGCATTAAAAGATGTTGCGAAAAAGCCAGAGAGATATATCAAACTGTAATTAAGACGGGAGCGGATCGTATGAATAGTATCCATTCAACAGTAGTTGTTCATGATTCAATTACAATCGGTCACTTTAATGTCATTGGTGAAAATGTAAAGATTGGTGAGAACGTAACAATTGGTAACCATGTGACAATTTATGAAGGAACAGTGATTGGTGACGGTGTTCGAATTGCAGACGGAGCTGTGCTTGGGAAACAACCATCACCGGGGAAGACATCAACTGTGAAGCTTTCAGGGGCAGTTGCACCTCTTCAACTCGGAAACGACGTAACAATCGGTACGAATGCGGTGCTTTATGCTGGTTCAACAATTGGATCTTCAACACTTGTTGCAGATTTAGCAAGTGTCCGTGAAAATGTTGAAATCGGCCCTGAGTGTATTGTTGGTAGAGGGGTGACGGTTGAGAACTTTGTGAAAATTGGTCGCAGAGTCAAAATGCAATCAAATGCCTACATCACAGCATATACAACACTCGAAGATTTTGTCTTTATTGCACCTTGTGTGACAACAACAAATGATAACTTTATGGGACGTACTGAAGAGCGCTTCGATAAAATTAAAGGAGCGGTCGTGAAACGAGCAGCACGTGTAGGTGGTGCATCGATTCTTTTACCTGGAGTTGTTGTGGAAGAAGAAACATTTGTTGCAGCAGGGGCTTTAGTAACAAAAGATACGGATCAAAAAACGGTTGTTAAAGGGTTCCCGGCTAAACCTGTAAGAATGGTTGAGGAACGGGAGCTGTTATAGTTGCTAAAGAATTTAAAACGTCTAGGAGGGGATTCCCTCCTTTATGCTTTAATGAATGTGGGAACAAAATTGATCGCATTCATTATGCTGCCAATATACACCTATTTATTACCTCCTGGTGAGTATGGCTATATTGATATTATAGACCGCTGGACGACGATGTTAACATTCTTAGTCTTTTTAGGAACGGATTCAGCTCTTGCATTCTATTATTTTGATACGAAGGATGAGAAACAGAGAAGAATCTATTCTCAAAACGTTTTTTGATTCGATTGGCGATGATATTAATCATCTTCTTATTGGTTGTATTGATAGGACCTTTAGTGGCACATAACATTCTTCCTGCTGAAAATGGAGTTTTCCTATTATATTTAAGTGTAGGAGTTTTATTTTTCGATACAATTACTGCCCTTGTCTTAACGGTTATGAGGTTTGAGTTTAAGACGATAAAGGTTGTCGTCTTGACGGTTACAAAGATGCTGCTAATTGCTGTAGGCTCTTACCTTTTCTTAAAGCTAGTCGTTCAGTCTGTGGAAGGAATCATGTATGCTAGAATCTTAACAGGGTTACTGATCTTCTTGCTGATCTTAAAGCCGTTATCAAAAGTTGTTACCTTCAAGCTTAATCGGGAGGTACTTAAGGACTTAATAAAATATGGCCTTCCTCTTGTGCCTGCCTCATTAGCATTTTGGGTAATTTTGAATTCAAGTTCCTTTTTCTTAGCATTAATGAAGTCACCTGAAGAGGTTGGGATTTATGGAGCTGCTGCAAAATTTGCGGCTTTGATTACCCTTGTGACGAGTGGGATCCAAATGGCCTGGCGGCCGTATTCCATGTCTATTAAAGATAAATCAAACAACAAGGAATTGTTTTCAAAAATTTACATCATTATCTTTTTATTAGGAATAATAGGGGTATTCGTTGTGGCAACGATTATGCCTTATGTTATTTTGTTGCTAGAGGATTCCTATCATTCAGCTTATAAGTATGTGGCTTTAATTTCTGCTGCTACGTTTTTGAATTTTTATTACTTAATTATTTCCATCGGTATTTTCTTTACGAAGGAAACAAAAGTGATTTCTTATATCTTTGCAATTGCTGCAGGTCTTAGCGTTGTGTTGAATCTAATTTTAGTTCCCGCTTTCTCGATATGGGGTGTTGTGGCAGCTACGTTAATTTCATACACATTTGCGATCGTGTTTATTTTCAGAAAAAGTCAAAAACTCTACTATATTCCATTTCCGTCAATTAAAGTGGCGGTGTTATTCATTGTGATGATTGCCGGTGTTATTGGGATTACGTTTGTACAGGAAAATCAATTATCACTATGGTATGTTGCTGCTATATGGGGTGTATTCTTATTATCGATCGGTGCAACCAGAATTGACAAAGAGTTAAGAAAGAAAACAGTTGAAGCAACTGAAACTTCTTAAAAAGCTTGAAATATCATTAAAAGGGTTGATCACATGAAAATTATAACTATATTAGGTGCGAGACCTCAATTTATCAAAGCGGGTCCTGTGTCACGTGAAATAAGAAAACAGCATGAAGAAATTATTATTCATACTGGGCAACATTATGATGCAAATATGTCAGATATCTTCTTTGAAGAATTAAATATTCCGAAACCGGATTATCATTTAAATGTTGGTTCTGGTTCACATGGTATACAGACAGCAAACATGCTTATAAATATAGAAGAGATTATTTTAAAAGAAAAACCAGATTATGTACTGGTATATGGTGATACCAATTCGACTCTAGCGGGGTCCCTTGCAGCATCAAAGCTACATATCCCGATCGTTCATATTGAAGCTGGATTACGAAGCTTTAACAAGAAGATGCCGGAAGAAGTAAACCGTATTTTAACTGACCATGTTTCAGAGTTTTTATTCTGTCCAACAGATACAGCTGTGAAAAATCTGAAAGAAGAGAACATTACTCGTAACGTCTTTAATGTCGGTGATGTTATGTATGATGCAGTCTTATATAATCAGGATATTGCAGACTCTTCGACTTTATTAAATGACTTAGGCTTAACGAACAATGACTACTATTTAATTACAGTTCACCGTGCTGAAAATACAGAAGACCGTGATCGTATCACAGGTATTCTTGATGCATTTGCGAAAGTGGAAGGAACAAAGGTATGGCCGATTCACCCAAGAACGAAGAACAAGCTTGCATCATACGGAATCAATCTTGAGTCAATTCCCGGCTTAAAGGTTATTGAGCCGATTGGGTATTTGGACATGCTTGCACTAGAAAAAAATGCTAAGAAGATCCTGACTGATTCAGGTGGTGTTCAAAAAGAAGCCTATTTTGTCAAAACTCCATGTGTAACACTCCGTGATGAAACTGAGTGGGTGGAAACAGTCGAGCAGGGGGCAAATATCCTAGTTGGAGCGGACACAACTAAAATTATAGAAGCTGTGCAATCTCCTAGTGAATCTACTTATCCGCCAATATTTGGGGATGGAAACACATCTGAAAAGATTGTTAAACTATTGTCTGAAGCGAGATAAATGGAATGGGCGGGTTATAAAAAGTCGCCCTTTTTCTTAGAAGATCATTTGCAAGGAGCATAATAGAGATATATGCGTTTTGATTGCCTAAAGTGATAAGTCAAATAGGAATGGAAGGGGCAAAGAACGCCTTCTATTCCTATACGTCTTACCCTTAGCTCCATGTCCTATTTACGAAAACACCAAATATGGGGGTCTAATCCTAGTGTTTTATCTTACTATTTGGCTGATTGTTGGTGTATTGTCTTTTTGGTTATTCAAAAAGTCTGCAGGAACAATGTCAATCTTAAAACCCAATGTCTTATCTATTGTTTTCTATTATTCTTTATTTATTTCTTCATTTATTGGTAGCCTTTTAATTGCACTTAATACTGATGAACATTATATGATCAACCTGCTGGCAGATGATCGATTTAGGTCGATTGGCTTTTATACGATTTGCTTTGTTATGGTGATGCTGCCATTATCCATGTTATTTGTTTCAAAACTTCTCGGTTTTAAACCAGAAAAGGAATTCAATGATTATCTTAATAAGCCTGTTCGGATAGATACAGATACTTTTACGTATTTAATTTACGTTGGATTAACAGGTATAGGAATTCTGTCGGTTGCTTATACAGTGTACTATTTAAAAGCCATCCCGATTTTAGAGATGCTGTTAGGAAGCAATAATCTTGCTGAATTGCGCATTGAGGCATCTCATAATTTTGGCGGCAATACACTTATTCGGAATATTTTTGCTTTGGGACTAACCCCAATCTTATCGATGATAACTTTTATCTATGGATATAAAACGAAAAAGCTTAAGTGGTGGATACTTTTTATTATTACATTTCCTTGTAGTGTATTTATCCAAGTATATGACCTTGCAAAAGGACCGATATTTTTCTACACACTTATGTTTATCCTTTTACTTCTATACTTAAACATCATAAAGCTTACGTGGACACGTGTTTTTATCCTTGGAGCCTTGGGTGTGTCACTAATTGTGATCATGTATGTCTTTATACAAGGAGTAGGGCTGGAGCAATTTACAGACTATAATAGGGGACCCGTAGGACGTTTGATTTTAACGCAAATTGCTGGTTACTATATGCATCTGGAGTTATTTTCAGACCGTTTGCCATTATTGCTGGGGAAAAGCATGCCTTCCTCAATTATAGGACTATACGATATTGAGCAAATACGTTCTGCCCGTCTTGCCATGGAAACCTATTTTCCAGATCGGGTTGAAGCAGGGACAGCGGGTGTTCTAAATACATTATTTGCGGGCGAGGCATTTGCAAACTTCGGTTATATTGGCTTACTAATAGGTACCATATATGTTGGAATTTATATTCAATTAATTTATATCATCTTTTTAAGATTACAAAAGAATCCTCTATTCATCTCATTGTTTATCTACTTTACAGTAAATATACCGCGAGTAGTTGTAGGAGGCTTTACAGACTTTCTTTTAAACACGTTATGGGTAGCGCTTGTTATTGTGCTTGTGTCTCCTTTTGTATTTGTTAAATTGTTGGAGATGCTAAGGAATCGATCAAAAAAACAAACGCTTGTTTAAAAAAGTGAATGATAAAAAAATCAGACAACATAGTGCTGTCTGATTTTTTTGGTTAATTGATATAAACCATATCATTCTTATTATATTTTATTGTATAACCGCCGCCCATATCAAGTTGATCACCATTAATAGTGTAAACTCGGTAAGTACTTCCTTTTTTTAGCGTACTGTACGGTGTACCATTAGGGCTATACATGACAGTATCCTTTTTGAATTCAAGTCGGCCAACGTGATAAATAGGCTTATCAGACGTTTTTACATAATAGCCTCCACCTACCTGATAGGTATTTGGATCATAATCATAGACTCTAAGTGCTTCACCCTTCTTAAAGGTGCGGAAAACAGTTCCGTCAGGCTTGTACATGTTTGTTTTAGAATCCTTTATTAAGATTCGTCCTATATAAATACTCATCTTACTGCTATTGGCTTCAACCAAATAGCCGCCACCAACATCATAGCTATTTCCTAAAACTCCATACACTCTTATTTGTTCACCTTTTTTAATCGTTCTATGTAGTGAGCCATTTGGTGCAAGCATAGGAACATCAGCTTGTATGTTTAATTTGGCTACTGGAAGCTTATGTACAGATTGTAGATCAACCTTAGGAATCGTTAATGTCATCTTGGACATATTGGAATAAAGCTGAAGAATCTTCTCTCCATATCCTTTTCCAGGTACTGCCCATCTTCCGTTTAGGTCTGTCCACAAAGGAGCAATACCTCTTGTCACTAAATGAAATCTTGGATCGTTAAGCACTGTATTTAGTGGATCTTTACTAGCGTATGCTTTTAAATGTTGGATATGTGCTCGAACTCCTTCTTCAGGAGTTGCAAAATAGGCTCCTTTCACTCCACCGCCGGTTGTCCCAATTCCTGCATAATTGTTTTGTGCAGGAATCACATCTCCGCCAAATCTGAAAAAGCCTGTTTCATGAATTGCTTGAGCAAATGCAATATCACCACGCACTTCTTCAATTCTTCCAATTTCTAAATATAGCTCAGCAAGCTGATAGATCGATAGGTTTGTCATTCTGGGATTCACTTCATTCAAGAGAACATAATCACCCATTTGCTTTGATGTTAACTTGGAGGGTCCCATAATTGTAGTAGAGGCTGCTTTAGTAGGGATATGTTGAAGTGAGAAACTCAAAAGTAATACAAAAACAAAAGATAAGGAATAAAGACGGATGTCTTTTCGCATGTTTTTTCATCTCCTTTTTCCAATTTTAGATACAACATGACATATTATAACAAATAATAGATAAGTAGTAATATAATTCTGGTAAAAAAAACAAATTCCCTAGGAAAATATGACATATGTATAAATTTAAACGTTTTGCTGAGGCTGCCTGTATGGAGATATTGGTTAATTTACCTTAAAGTTACCATAGATATTATGATCTGGAGGTAGTATGATGTATTTAACAACCTTCAACTTTTATTGTTGTCGTTACCTTCTCTATTGCGGAGAAGGTTTTTTTTGCATAATTCAAACTTAATAAAAAATTATAAAAACTTATTACTGAGTCCCATAGGAACCAGGGATAAATCCATTTATAAATGAATAATACATCGCGATTAAGAATACGACTGTAGCAAAAATGTTTGTTAGTCTGTCAGGGATTTTAATGAGGCGGAAAATAACTAGTCCAAAAATATAAGCACTTGTACAAATTGCAATCCAACCAATAAATTGGAATGAGAAATCATCAATTAGTATTTTAATAGAATGTTGATCTAAATCGTTCATTTTATCCTCTATACATTCTGGATATATAATATCGCCATATTAATTCTGGATATTTTCCATTATGGATACCTTTAAACACTTTGTTCATATGGCAGATAATCTTTAAATATGGAGTGAATTGATTTTGTGATTTTCCTATACCCATGTCTTTCCTCCTATTTGTCCCTATTAATAATATCGGTAGGATTTTTGAAATTTTCACTAATTATTTTCGGTTTTTACTTTGAAGCAGAAATGCGCCTTATTTTTATTCGAAAAATAAAAATAGAGAAAGGTGAATTTGAGTACGCTCAAATTCACCTTTCTCACTATCTGAATCTAGTTATGTCCCACGTTTTATTGCTCAGGATTTATTAAAGGAATTTTTGCGTTTAGTTCTTCGAATTCCTCAAATTGGATTTTATCTGTTACAACATATAGATCATTCGAGTATTCAACATCAAATTTCGCAATGTTATCTTTACCTGGTTTGTAATTTAAATAAGTACTTGGTTGGAAATATTGTTCTTCGCCATCTTTCTCTACTTTTAACATAAGACTGTTACGTAATTGCTTAAGATTTCCATCAATTGAATAATGTACCCAGACTTGATTTTGTTTCTCTTCAACCTTTGAAATAATGAGTTTATTCTCACCATCTTGAATTAATTCAATTGGAAAGGAATTATTAATAGGTTTTTTAACTCGTATCATACCTGTAGTCTCAGTTGAAATATATGCTTTTAATAGGAGATACTCGGGTAAAACCTTTGGTGAATGAAACCAACTAGTTGATGAATGTTTATGAGTTCCACTAAAACCATTTAAACCTATACCATACGAATTTAGAGGAAGTATTTCATTTCCTTCTGGATCGAGTAATTCGAAAATTACACCTTTATTATATAAAGGAGATGCTCTGTCAACATCCTCATTTGAACCTTCTTCATACCTGAACTTAAGTGCACTTTGTGACACTATTACTTCCTTAATCGATAATTGTAGATGATCTTTTTTCACAACAGTTTCCGGTTTAAATCTTTTTATTTCACCAGGAATCTTCTTAACGGGGATGGTGAAATTCCAGTTTCCTTTTTGTTCTTGAATTTGTCTAATTTGTAATCCAAGTTCAAACTCGTCAGGAAATTCCTTGTATAATTCAATTGCTACTACTGCCGTACCTTTTTTATCACCGTCATGAGATATTAGAGTTAAATCTGGACCTTTATCTTCTCCGTTGATTGTCACACGATATCCTCCAGTTACACTGTCAAGTTCTTCTTCCATGGTAGACATAGCTTCATACCCAACTAATATTCGAGAGCCGTCATACATAATTTGATTAACCGTTACCTTTATACCGTTATCTTCCACTGTCATATTTAAGGGTGAGTACAGGCTTGATTCATCTATATATTCAATTTGCTTCTGATCTGCCGGATTTGACTTTTCAACTGGCTTCCAAGTTGAAGTGATGATTAGGACAAAAATCAATGCAACCGATAAAGAGGAGGCTATTATGACAGGAAAGTTGAAGTGTCTTCTGGATTTCCCTTGCTGATGATGGATCTCACGTAACACTTTCTGCCGATCTTCATTTGTAAATTCCAAGTCTTTACTCATCTCATCTTCAATAAGCAAATCCTTCAACGTATTTAATTTACTAGTCATAGAACACATCCTCCTTTTGCAAGATTGGCTGGAGTTTTTCCTTTGCTCTTCTTAATCTGGTTTTTACTGTGTCAATTGATAGACCTAAAATAGCAGCTATTTCTTTTAGACTTAACTCCTGTACATAATACAAGTAGATGACATCTTTGTATTTAGCTGATAATTTGTTAATACACTCATCCACTTGCTGCTTCGTATTATTCTGAAGAACAATTTTTTCAGTACTACTACTCTCAAGGTTATCTGTATGTCTCATTCCAACCGGAACAACTCTACGGAAGTAGGATGATCTTAAGTAGTCTTTACATTGATTGATCGTAATGCTGTATAACCAGGTTTTAATCGTAGCGTTTCCTTTAAAGGTATGTAGATTTTTATAACATTTAATAAACACATTTTGAACAATGTCTTTTGCTGTTTCTGCATTTTTCGTGTAAGTATAGGCTAGTCTTGTTAGTTCGGTTCCATGATTTTCCATTAATTCGTTTAAGAGTAGATCCAGATCGTCAGCATGTGTATTGTTTAAATCCTGATAGTAGACTTCTCCTTTAGATTTCATATTTTTCCTCCTTTCCAATTATTAGACGTGGGACAGCTGAGGAATAGGTTCACTTTTTTCCTTAAATCGTAAATTAGGCTAAAATAAAAAGCAGGTAACATTGTTCGTTACCTGCTTTAATGTTAATGGACTATTTTGATACTTCTGTATTAGGAAAGTAATGTTTTACTATATCAATAGCTTTCCAGTTATGTTCGGCAAATCCCTTTGCTCCATATTGGCTCATTCCGATTCGATGTCCCCAGCCTTTACCTGTTGCTGTAATAGATATTGGATCAGAGTCCTTTGTAACGATACCAGAAGAAGTTTGAATAGAAATTTTTTCTGATGAAATGCTAACAGGAGTATTTGAGCCTGTCATTACTTGCTGCCCCGTTACTTCCAGCTGGGATTGCTGCCCAGTTGTTGTTTGTATCGCAAAGTCTTTATTCACTTTTAACGTAAACCAATTTGATCTTAAGAAACCATAACTACCTTCAATAGGAAATAGCTTGCGAATGGCTTGCTCATTCCCGGTAATGGTTTTTTGACCGGCAGATGTGTCAATCGTAACACTGGAAACTTCTCCATTAGCACCGGTTGGGTTTATAGAAATATCGAATAGGATCGTTGATGACGGATCGAATCCAAAGCTCTTTAAAATCATGCTTGATGTAAAAGAGTTTTCCCAACTACTATGTGGAGAGCTCTCATATGGATCATCAACTGAGATTAAATATGGAAAGCTTGCTTGATTAGAGTTCCATACATCTCCAACGTTTGCGGTTCTTCCACCACTAGTTGAATAAAAAAATGTTTGGATAGGTTTTCCGTTATGTTTAACAAGAATCCCTGATGTTTCGTCAACTGCCTGATTTGTTCTGGCATCCTCTGATGAGTAGCCTTTGTATACTTGGCTGGCTGTTGTATTCTTTAGAGACATACTATTTGCAGCATAGCTTCGAGCAACAATTGCTTGTGCCTTTAAAGCTTCTTTATGCCATGAAGCCGGCATTTCATTAGGTACGACACCCTTTAAATAGTCTTCCAGGTCAAGATTATTTATTATCGCAACATTGCCGGAAGTTTTAGGTAGAAAGGAAGCGCCACCTCTATATGTTGTACTGCCATACACAATGGTAGGAATAGAAGTGGAGTAATTGTCCACCAGTGTAGAATTGGCAGAAACCCACCCTATAGTGCCATCTGCAGCAAGGACGTTATACCAGGTTTCTCCTTTATTGTTCACAAAGGTTTGAATATATTCTGCTGTTTCAGCCTTTGCTAATGTTTTTTTCGTGGTATAATCGGCTGTTGCACCACTTTTTAGTTCTGTTGTACTTGTAAAGCGAGCGTATTGTTTTATATTCGTGACTTCTTTTAATTCAAAGCCACTGGAAGATGAAAATGATATTGAACCCGCATTAATGTTTACATTGCTTTGAGTGCGGGTAATTGTAATTGTAAGATTAGGTAATAAAAATGTTTTTTGATTGTTTGCTTTATTGGTTAATTCATAGAATCCTTGCAACTTAATAGTACTTGTTGAAGCATCGATAAGTTGGACAGCCACAGGATTAGAATAAATTTTGATTGATGCTGCATTTGCTGCATCATGAGTCCATAGCAGGCTAAGTGTTAGGAGTACACCTAGTATAACTCTTCGAGCAGCCATACTATTATTTCACCTCTCCATGAATTGCTAGGATCCAGCCTTTTACACCATTAGATAATTCAATGTTATACCATTGTTCGTTTTTGTTATTTGTAAATGAGCTAATATATTTAACCGTTGTACCCTTTTGAAGAACAGTAACACTTTGATAATCAGTTGTAGCGCCTCTTCGTACATCTGTAGTGTTCGTAATCGTTACCGATGATATAGCTGCAACAGATTTAGTGGAAATATCACCAGAATATATCCATCCGTATTTACCAGTTGAGTATTCAACACGATACCATTTTCCATCAGTACCATTATGCTCCGCTATTACAGGCAATTGTTTACCTTTACTAAAAGTTGCTACAACTGCGTAGTCTCTTGTAGCTCCTTTATGAACTGTAGCTTTTGTACTGCTAACATACACATGAGAAGGTAAGCTATCTTCGAGTCCGCCATCATTTATAGCGTTTCGAAGAGTTTGCACTTCACTTTCTAATTTTGTTACCCTTGATTGAAGAGGGTTTATCTGATTTGTAACCCATTCCACACTAGCTAACACCACATTGCTAGCTGCTGATCCAACATTGGGTGAAGTATAGCTACCTACTAGAAATCCAGTAAGAAAAACCCCTGAGATAACGAGCATACTTTTCTTTTTCATTATTAATAGCCCCCACTAAAGTATTTTTTAAACCCTTCTGCAATCCCAACCGCAGCTTGGCCGCGAATAACATTATTTTTCAGCATTGATTCTTCATTTGGGTTAGATATAAATGCTAATTCCACCAATGCGCTTGGCAGTTCATTATTTTTAATAACATAGAAATTAGCTGTTTTTGTACCGCGATCATACGTATTGATTCTATCAACCAATGAATCTTGTATATATTTTGCTAGGATACTACTTCTTGGACCATTAAAGTTATAGGCTGTATTGTAATAGGTTTCTGTTCCCCGTGCTGATGTGCTCACACTTGCATTAGCATGAATACTAATAAATGCATCACTGTCTGAGGAGTTTGCAATTTTTGCACGTTGTTCCAGTGTTAAGTACGTGTCATCGCTGCGTGTAAGTGTAACAATGGCTCCTTGACGTTCAAGCTCAGCTTTTAGTTTCTTGGACACATCTAATGTAACATCTTTCTCTCTAAGCTTAGTAGGACCAATTGCACCTGGATCATTATCTCCATGACCGGCATCAATGATGATTTTTTTACCTGACAATCCTACCGGCATGACCTTAACCTGTGTTTGATTTGTGTTGTTTCTCACTTGAATCATATAACCAGGCTGTGGTGTTAATGTAATAGCAGAAGTTGTAGCTGTTATACTTTTTAAACCGGTTATTGATTGTGATGGTAATTCAGTATGAAGCTTACTGCCTGTAAGCTGAACAACACCATTTGAGAGGAGTTTATTACCTACGCCAAAATTCTGTGACTTTTCCCAAGTTAACGTTGAGGTGTTGCCTGATTTAGAGATAACCGGGTTACGAAAAACATTAGGGATAAATTCTCTAGTTCCGGATTTTAAAATCCAACCTCGAACACCTTTTGAATTTTCCACATTAATCCAATCATTATGGCTCCATAAATACAGTAATTGCTCACCAGCCTGTACCTTGGTGTTATATCCTGAACTTGAAGTAGCACTTTTGTGTAATACATTTGAATTTATTGAATAGACAAATTGGCGATCTGCTAAGCTGTTAAACAATTCCGCTTTTGGTACCCATGCTTTTTTGCTATTGGATAATTGGACATTGTACCAGTGTTGATTTTGGTTGTTAATAAATTCATATAGAACTTTTATGCTAGTGTTATATGGAAGCTTTGTAACTTTTGAATAGGTATACATTGCACCTTTATATGCATAGGTCGCATTTGTGCCAACACGTAATGATTTATTGATGTAAATGATTTTGCTGGTAACAGAAGTTGCATTGATCCATCCAGTTTCTCCTGATTCCATCTTCACTCGATACCAAAGCTCTTTATTATTGTTCGTGAATGTATCCATAACATAGATCGCAGACCCATTTGGTAATGAGGCTAGTTGACGGTATGAGTCAAGTGCTCCGCTTCTTACAGTGCCTGATTGATTAAGATAATAGGTAGTATTTAACTTAGGACTTTTTATAATATCCTCTGAATGAATCCAACCTGTTACGTTACTTGAACTTTGTACCCGAATCCAGAACTCATTGTTCTGATTAAAGAATGTATCTATTACTTTTAAGTCATCATTTGCTGTTAATTTCTCTGCAATAGAATAACTAGAAAGTGCTCCTTTTCTAATAACACTTGTATTATTTTTAGCAAAAACGTAATCTCCTACAATATAATTCTCCGATAGAGGAGAATCTTGAACAGAAGATGCAAGAATCCATCCTTTGGTTGCTTCATTAATAGAGACTCTATACCATTTTTGATTTAAATTATTTGTAAATTCATCAATTACCTGGAGTGCTTCATTTTGTTTCGGCAGATATACAACTCGATAAGAGTCAAGCGCTCCGCTATGAACCTTCGAATTAACATTTTTTACATATACAGTCTTGTAGTCTTGTATTGAGCTGCCATTTTCCTGGATAGTCTCTGTCATTTCAGAATGTATCCAACCTTTTACTCCATCTTCAAGCTCTATTTGATACCAAATGTCACCAGCAGCATTTTTAATTTGATTAATTATGGTGACTTGTATATTTTCTTTTAGGGTTGCAACTATCTTGTATTGTTCGGTGGCTCCGCTATGAACTGTGGCTGATTGATTTGTTTGTAGTTTTTCGGCAACTGGGGTAGTGGACAGGTTACTGCTGTTGACCCACCCTTGAACAGTTCCTAAATCAATACGGTACCAAATCTCACCAGTGTTGCTAACGTATTGATCAATAATTGTTACCTTTTTGCCGTATTCTAAATGTTCAATAAGCAAATAGTCAGTAGATGCACCCTTTCTCATTTCGGCAGCATTCTTTTTAACATAAAGTGATGAGGGTTTCTCTTTTATTGGTGAGATATTCTCCTGCTTAACCCAACCTTTTGTAGAATTAACAGATATGTTTAACCATTTCTCATTCTGATTATTTGTAAACTCTGATAAAACCCCAACAACATGTCCCTTAGCAAGAGTTAATACAACTTCATAATTAGCTGTAGCCCCCTTGTGTAATTGGGTATCCTCAGTTGCAACTTGTCCAATGAAAGGATAGTTTGCAGAAGCTTCCGCATTTACTTGCGGCATAGCAAAGCTAAAAAACAGGGTAGTGACAAAAAACAATGTGGTGATCCATTTCAATTTTCCTAGTTCTCCTCTCCTATGTGGTTTTCACAAAAAAATACCCCTGAAGATAATTTCAGAGGTTTAATTATATACATATTCTAACAAAGTTCTGTAACTTTGTCTTTGGGAATATTGTCTTAATCTGTCTTTTTATGAAGACTGTATAAACAATGTGTCGAATAAAATAGTCTTATTGTTCTAAATGAGTTTCTAAATCACTTTTTACAATTTCCAGCTGTTCTTCATCAGGTATAAAGTAATAAATACCGCTTATATAATCATCTGATCCTTCAATTGTCAGGTTTTCAATACTATTAGAATTAATGTTGGGATACTTGCGTTGCAATGCAATTGCTTCAGATATTCTAAAATTTGTTTCAACATTTTTTCCAATGTGTGCAGCAAGTTCATCTATTTTGAATAAGTTAGAAGGAGAAATGGCTTTATCAATGATAGCACTGATAATTTCCTTTTGTCGGTCATTTCGGCCAAAGTCACCTCTTGGATCTCTTTTTCGCATCCTTGCATAAGCGAGTGCTTCTTCACCATCTAATTTTGCTTCTCCTTGTTTGAAGTAAATTCTGCTGCCGTCTTCATCACTTTTCTCATAGAAATCAAATGGGACATTTACTGTAACACCACCCAATTCATCAACAACAGATTTAAATGCTTGGAAGCTTACTAAAGCGTAATAATCGATTGGAATATCCAAAAGTTCTTCAACTGTTTCAATTGTAGCCTCTTTACCACCGTATACATAAGCATGGTTAATTTTTGTTTTCTTATCTTCATCAGGAATTGTTACATACGTATCACGAGGTATACTTACCATCTTAATAGTCTGAAGTGTAGGATTAACTGTAGCAACTATTAATGTATCCGTTCTCCCATTTTCTCCTCCGGAAGAATAATCCTCAAGACCCATCAATAGGATGGAAAAAGGATCTTCATTAACTTTAATGGGAGTTTCTCGAAGCTTTGACTTTTCGCCTCGATCTAATTCTTGATACGATTGGTTGGCTGCCTCATACGTTTTATAGATTGTATATCCTGTATAGCTGCCAACTCCTATAAGAACAAGCAGGAGAAAAAAAGGACGCGTTTCCATAATTTCTTCTTTTTCTTCTGCTTTTTAGCCGTATATCTTTTCGCCACTTAAATCCCTCATTTTAGTTAGTGTCAATTAGTTGTTCTAAATATAGATTTTCACCCTCTATATTGTAACATTGCCCATTTGTTAGCTCTGTCATCCATTCTATAAAATCAGGCACTTGTGATTCCTCGACGTATGTTTCGATTTCTACTTGTTCAAGGTAATGAATTTCTTTTAGCATATAGATTGAAGATCTTAGTTCGTTTTCAATTTTGCCTAGCCATGTATAATCAATTTTGGTATGAAGAACTCTCATTAGTTTTCTCTCAACAATACCAATTATGCGTAACCCTTCTGAAACCGATTTACCATAAGCACGGATTAACCCGCCTGTCCCTAGTTTTATACCGCCAAAATAGCGTGTAACAACGACAACGGTGTCTTTTAGTTTCTTTTTCTTTAAGACTTCAAGCATTGGCACTCCAGCGGTGCCACTTGGTTCACCATCATCATTTGCTTTTTGGATTTGGTCATTTTCCCCGATTAAGTAGGCTGAGCAATTATGATTTGCATCTTTATGCTTCTTTTTTATTTTTTGAATGAACTCGATTGCTTCTTCTTCTGTTGTGACACGTTCTACATAGCAAATAAAACGCGATTTTTGAATAATTATCTCATGCTCTCCATAGCCTTTTACGGTATAATAATGTGAAAGCATGCTTGTTCACCTCCTGACAAGCAAGCAAAATGAAAATAGCGCATTCTTTTATTATAAAACGACATAATTTTTACTTCAATCGTAAAAAATGTGACAAACTAAAAATATCTGTTGAAAAAACGGAGGGATACGTGTGAACTCCTTTAAAAAATTAGATAGCGAAATGCTTGATCTGATTTTAGATAAGATGATTGGTACGGTTGCCGGAAGCAAGGATGAGATTTTTAAAATTGGTGAACACTCCCGGCAACAGTATGAATCATTGGTTGAAGAGTTAAAAGACATCAAAATGCAAGTAAGCATAGTGATTGAAGAGGGAGATAAGCTTGAAGTTCAGGCACGTCTTGCTCGTAATCGTCTCTCACAAGTGAGCAAGAATTTCAGAGAGTTTTCTGAGGATGAAATTAGGGAAGCGTATGAAAAGGCACATGGACTTCAGGTTGAGCACACCATGCTTCAGCAGCATGAAAAACAGCTTCGCGATCGCCGTGATGATTTGGAAAGACGTCTTTTAGGACTTCAGGAAATCATTGAACGATCAGAGGCGCTTGTTGGGCAAATTTCAGTTGTGCTGAATTACTTAAATAGTGATCTACGTCAGGTGGGCATGTTACTCGAGGATGCTCAGCAAAAGCAGGATTTTGGATTGCGGATCATTGAGGCACAGGAGGAAGAAAGAAAACGTGTGTCACGGGAGATTCATGACGGACCTGCACAAATGCTTGCAAATGTGATGATGCGCTCGGAGTTAATCGAACGAATTTTCCGAGAGCGTGGTACTGAGGAAGGCTTTAAGGAAATTAAGAGCCTTAAGGTGAATGTAAGAAACGCCTTATATGAAGTAAGGCGAATTATTTATGACCTAAGGCCAATGGCGCTTGATGACTTAGGACTCATCCCGACCCTCAGAAAATATATGGATACAATCGAAGAATATAATGGTAAAACTAAGATTCTTTTCCAAAGTGTAGGTAAAATGGAAGAAAAGCGACTTCCACCCCGCTTTGAGGTGGCTTTATTTCGTCTTGCCCAGGAGGCTGTCACAAATGCGTTAAAGCATTCAGAGGCATCAGAGATATCTGTTAAAGTCGAGGTCACCTGTGAAAGTATAACCATGGTCATAAAAGACAATGGAAAAGGGTTTAATGTTAAAAATGTTAAAGGAAATAAAGATAAGAAATCATTTGGGCTTATTGGCATGAAGGAGAGAATCGATCTGTTAGGAGGAAAAATGACAATTGACTCCAAGATCGATTTAGGGACTTTTATCATGTTTCAAGTTCCGTTTAATGGAAATTAAGCCAGGTTGCATGACTATAGGCATATTGACGTAGGAATGAACTGGCAACTAGACTAAAAGAGATAATGGGGAGGCGTAAGCATGAAGACGAAAATTGTTATTATAGATGATCATCAATTATTTCGTGAAGGTGTAAAACGCATTTTGGATTTCGAACCAAGCTTTGAGGTAATTGCTGAAGGTGATGACGG
Source organism: Metabacillus sp. KJ11-3 (assembly GCF_055808295.1). Taxonomy (NCBI): domain Bacteria; kingdom Bacillati; phylum Bacillota; class Bacilli; order Caryophanales; family Bacillaceae; genus Metabacillus; species Metabacillus sp. KJ11-3. The sequence continues at coordinate 5,065,953 of NZ_CM147865.1, forward strand.
GGAAGAAGCATTAGCACTAGTCGATGCTCATAAACCGGACGTTGTCATCATGGACATCAACATGCCGAAAGTAAATGGTGTAGAAGCGACGAAGCAATTGATTGAAGCAAACGAAGACACAAAAGTCATTATTTTATCAATTCATGACGATGAAAACTATGTAACACATGCGCTAAAAACAGGTGCAAGAGGCTATCTATTAAAAGAAATGGATGCTGATACATTAATTGAAGCTGTCAAAGTTGTTGCAGACGGCGGCTCATACCTACATCCAAAAGTAACACATAACTTAGTAAATGAATTTAGACGACTTGCCGCAGCAAATGGACAAGCTGCAACCATGCAGCCATTACAACCAGAAATTCGTCGACCACTACATATCTTAACACGTCGCGAATGCGAAGTTCTTCAAATGCTTGCAGACGGTAAAAGCAACCGCGGCATTGGGGAAGCATTATTTATCAGCGAAAAAACTGTTAAAAACCATGTAAGTAACATTCTTCAGAAAATGAATGTGAATGACCGTACACAAGCGGTTGTTGTTGCGATTAAAAATGGTTGGGTTGAAGTGAAATAAGGAACGTCACAAGAGTCAGGATCTTTTTAGGTTCTGGCTTTTTTTTGGTACCTAAAAAGGTTATAAATTAGCGTTGTGGCTTTTTAAATGAAATACAGTATAAGAGTGAAAAGACATTTTTTTCAGGCTCACTCAGACGAGGTTTTTTTAAAAGCTGCTTATAAATAGAACTCTTTCTATAGTTTATATTCTAAAAAAGTTAATTTTATTGTACAAAAAACTAAGTTTAGGTTGATTGAAGCGGAAGGTGCGAGACTCCTGTGGGAGCTGCGTGGCAGGTGAGATCCCACAGGCGCTAGCGCCGAGGAAGCTCACCGCACGCCCCACGGAAAGCGAGCATCCTGGAGCTTCAATCAACCGCCACGAACACATGTTACAGAGAGTCAAAGTCCGTGCTTCACCAAAATATAAACTGTCATAATAATCCGAACTTACCCCATATACTAAACGAATAGTGAAATCTTAAGGATTATCCGTTAAAATGGTGATAATAATATGGACAAGGAAGGAATAAAACTTATGAAAACGGCAATCGTCACAGATAGTACAGCCTATATCCCTCAACAAATTCGTGAAAAATATGACATACATATGATTCCCTTAAGCGTTAACTTCGGAACTGAATCCTACCAGGAAGAAATCGAAATCACATCAGAACAATTTTTTGAAAAAATGCGGGGACAGCAACAACTTCCAACCACATCACAGCCACCGGTAGGAAAGTTTGTTGAACTGTTTGAATCACTTTCCAAAGAATATGACGCAGTGATTTCAATTCACCTCTCCAGCGGAATTAGTGGAACATTCAACGGTGCGGCAACAGCAGGAGACATGGTTGAAAACATTGACGTTTATGCATATGATTCCGAAATCAGCTGCATGGTCCAAGGCTTCTATGCCCTTGAAGCAGCAGAAATGGCCAATGAAGGTGCTGATCCAAAGGATATTTTGGCACGGATGGATGAAATGAAAAAAACAATCAATGCCTATTTTATGGTCGATGATTTAAGCAACCTTCAAAAGGGTGGACGATTAAGCGGAGCGCAAGCCTTGATCGGCAGCTTGCTTCAAGTAAAGCCGATCCTTCATTTTGAAGACAAAGTCATTGTTCCATTTGAAAAGGTACGTACCCGTAAAAAAGCATTAAACAGGGTGCTCGAGCTTCTTGATGAAGTAGCAAGCCAAAACGAACCGATGCGTGTCGTTGTGATCCATGCAAATCGTTCTGAAGAAGCGGAAAAGATGCAACAAGAGCTTTCAACTAAGTATCCTAATATCGAATGCATGGTCAGTTATTTTGGTCCTGTTATCGGTACCCATCTTGGTGAAGGTGCAGTTGGGGTCGGATGGTATAAAAAGTGAATGTTTATGAGAGGAAAGTACTAGTTATGCATAGTTCTAACCTCTCATATTTATGTCTAATCATGGACATTTGGTTATTATTGCCTCATACTATGTATAGAAATTGCAAGGAGGTCATAAAAAAATTGAGTGAATACACAAATCAAACAATTGAAAGCGAAGAAAAAAACGTACATATCGCCACTGGACAACCCTTGAGGACCGAAAGCTATTAGAATTACGTCGAAGTGGAATGAGATTCAGACATATTGCAGAACAATTATCACGTACACCAATCAGTGTAGAAAAACGTTATCGAAAAATATGCCAAACCTATTTAGGTGGATCATGAGGTTTCACTTGGTAAATGGTTCCCTAACTCCAACTTTCTCCAAAGAAGAAGGCCTGCCAATATCACAACATCACCGACTACCTGAGATTACACCTTATCCGCATTTTTCATATTTACCTGAACTCCAAACACATCTAGATGGAAAAGAGTTACTTTTAACTGAAATTCCATTCCCCCTTGAAACATTGCAAGCTCATTATGAGCAAGGCTATGTGAAATTAACGGTTGGAATCGAAAAAATACAAAAGGGCTTACTATGTAAGCGTTGTGGAAATTCGAATTCCTCGTTATTTGCTTCCTTTTCGTGCTCGAAATGTGGGGAACAGAGCTGTCATTATTGCCGAAACTGCATCATGATGGGGCGGGTGAGTGAGTGTACACCTCTTTATAGCTGGAGTGGCCCGACAGTTCAGGTACCTCACTCCTCCGGTTTAGATTGGGAAGGTGAATTATCAAAGGGACAAGCCCTTGCGTCAGATCAAGTTGTCCAAGCGGTGAAAGACCACACAGAGCTGCTGGTCTGGGCAGTCTGTGGCGCTGGAAAAACAGAAGTTCTTTTCAAAGGAATTGAGCAGGCCCTCTCCGATAACAAAAAAATCTGTATTGCAACTCCACGTACAGATGTCGTCTTAGAATTAGCGCCACGCCTTCAAAAAGTTTTTCCTTCAACATCTGTTGCTGCGTTATACGGTGGCAGCGAAGAACGCCACAAACACGCACCCCTCACCATATCAACAACCCACCAGCTTCTCCGCTTTAAACAAACGTTTGATTGCATCATCGTTGATGAAGTTGACGCCTTTCCATACTCAGCAGATGCCTCTCTCCAATTTGCTGTACAAAAATCGCGTAAAGAAAAAAGCTCTCTCATCTATCTGACAGCAACTCCCAATAAAAAATGGAAGAATGAAGTCCAGCAAAATAAGAGGAAAGCTGTTCGAATTCCAGCACGGTATCATGGTCATCCACTTCCAGTTCCTGAATTTGTTTGGGTAGGGAATTGGAAGAAGCAGCTTGAAAAAGGAAGATTACCTTCAAAAGTAATCGAGTGGCTAAAGATGAGAATCTTAGCCAATAAGCAGGCATTTCTTTTTGTCCCGTCGGTCTCAATCATTGATGAGGTTGTAAAGATATGCAGAAAACTAGATGAAAGAATCGAAGGTGTCCACGCTGAAGACCCTGAACGACGTGAAAAGGTGTCAAAATTTCGAAGTGGCAGCATGCCTGTTATTATCACATCTACCATTTTGGAAAGAGGAGTCACGATCCCAAACAGTGATGTTGCAGTTTTAGGAAGTGAAGATGATATTTTTACAGAAAGCGCCCTTGTACAAATCTCAGGTCGGGTTGGGAGAAGTGCAAGCTATCCAACTGGGAATGTTACGTTTTTTCATTATGGCAAAACACAAGCAATGGTAGAAGCAAGGAAGCATATTTTGAAAATGAATGATGAAGCAAAACGTGAAGGCTTCCTAAAAGAGTAGATACTTTTAGAAACCTGTTCTCTATGGCATAATAGAGTATTATATGGAGGATAAGGAGACTAGTTTATGGTCATTAACGCAATGGAACAAATTATGAAGGATTTATTAGATGAATATAAAGATCGTCTGCAATTAACTTGCTCATGCAGCACATGCCTTGACGATATTCTGGCATTAAGCCTCAACAAAACCACTCCTCGCTATGTAACAAATATAGACAAAGCGATGTATATTAAAGCCGAATTTATAGACAAGCAGGAAATGACCTCGTTGCTAGTGAAATTAGCAGAATGTGCAAAAATTGTTTCTGATAATCCAACCTGTGAGAACTACCGATAAAGGGGGAGGTTTTTATTACATATTGTTTAATTTGTAACGAGCAGGTAAATATTCAAATTACATGGAAAAGTCTCCTGCCAAGTTCGGAAACGAATACATGTGTCACCTGCTATGAAACTCTGGTGAAAATTAATAACCCCACCTGTCCAAGCTGCTTCAGGCCCCAAAGTAATCTAGATATTTGTTCAGACTGCGAGTCATGGGAAAATGCCCCTAAATGGAAAGGAATTCTAGAGCGTAATGTATCTGTCTATGAATACAATGACGCCATGAAGGACATTCTCTCAACTTTTAAATTCCGCGGTGACGCAGCCCTTGCAGCTGTTTTTAAAAAAGACTTCAAAACAAGCTATAAAGCAAACTTCAAGACAACTAAATTCGATGCAACCATCCCAATCCCACTAAGTCCTGAGCGACTCTACGAACGCGGCTTTAACCAAGCAAAACTTTTAGCAGACTTTCTTCCTCTTCCACAACTGGACGTCCTCGAGCGAACACATCATGAAAAACAATCAAAAAAATCCCGTCAAGAACGACTAACTTCTTCCAATGTGTTTTCTATTACCGACCGTAGTATAATAGAAGGGAAAAACATTTTATTAATCGATGACATCTATACAACAGGAACTACACTAAGACACGCAGCCAAACGTCTAAAAGACTCTGGTGCAATATCCATTTCTTCTTTTACATTAATTAGAAGTTAAAAAGTAGAAAACCTAGCCGATATAAAAAGTAGATACTGAATCGATAGGAGATATAATAATGGGTGAATTAGCGAATTGTCCAAAGTGTAATACATTATTTGTTCAAAGTCAGTTTAGGACTGTATGTGATAAGTGTTTTAAAGAAGAAGAACAAGCTTATGAAACAGTCTATAAATTTTTAAGAAAGCGTGAAAATCGCAAAGCACAATTAGATGAAGTTGTTGATGAAACAGGAGTTTCAAAGGATTTGATTCTCAAATTTATCCGTCAAGGAAGAATACAGTTAATTAACTTTCCTAATTTAGGCTATCCATGCGAAAAATGTGGGAAAACAATTAGAGAGGATCGGTTATGTGAGGAATGCAAAGAAGGCATACACAAACAAATCCACCAACTAGAACAGGAAAAAATGATTAGTGATCGTAATAAACAAACTGCCCGAGAAACAACTTTCTACTCCCAAAGTCCTAAAAAATGATGAAATGCTTAAAGTTTTAATAAAGATACCGATACTAATATTATGACAAAGCACGTTCTCTTTGAAAGTGAGGATTACTTATGAAAATAAATAATATAGGCTCAATGGGTGTAAATCCATATAAAAAAAGCATTGATAAAAATATAGCAACACCCTCAAAAGCACAATCAAGAGAAGATAAAGTAGAGATCTCTTCAAAAGCAAAAGATCTGCAGCAATCAAATGATTTGGTTAAAGCAAGACAGGAAAAAGTACAAGCGATTAAATCTCAAGTAGAGAATGGGACGTACACAATTGATCCGCAGGCGGTTGCGAAGGGATTGCTAGACTTTTATAAAAAATAAATCTATTAATATTTTTTGAAAACAAGGATGTTTACTATAGCTCAAGGACGAGCGTACCCCAAACATTCAAAAATTGTGGAGAGTGAGAAAAGTGCAAATTAATCAAGAGCTTAAAGTCTCTTCTCAAATCCCTTCTACAAAATCAGTACAATTAAAAGAAGGAGATATATACAGTGCGCTCGTCAAAGAAAGATTGCCTCAAAATGAAGCCATTCTACAAATAAAGGGCCAGGACGTAAAAGTAAAGTTCGAAGGAGAGCCTCCTAAGCAAAACCAAGTGACAGTTGAAATAACAAACGGTAAACAGGAAGTACCACAAGTTAAAGAAATCTCTTTGTCTACTACGGGAAAGATAAACTCGTTAAATAGCACAAATGCTTTAGCGAGACAATTAAATGGTGGAGCACTTGTTTCTAATGAAACACAATCAGCTGTCGACTTCCTTCATTCAAAAGGAATCCCCCTTAATAAAGATACCTTTCAACAAATCCAAACCTTTATGGATGATAAAAATGGAACACGAGAACAAAAGCTTGAAACTCTTTCTGCCTTAGTGAAAAAAGGATTAGAACCAACAGCTACTCATATAAAGGCTGTTCACCAGGCATTGCATGAGAAATCATTTGCGAGCTCGATTGAGGATGTGATAAAGGGATTAGACCCAGAGTTTCGCTTCAAATCACAGGAAAGAACAGACGCTTCCTTGAAATCAGAAGGAAATTCAGCGCAATCACAACTTCAATTAAAAGCAGCTGTCCAAAGGGTAGCAGAAGCTATTAATCTATTAGAAACAGTAACGGTTGATCCGAAGAAGTTAGGGATGCTTAAACAGCTAAAAGCAGATATTAACTCAAATAATATAAAAGAAGTTGTTCAAAAGTTAAGAGAATCGTTTTCTTTTGAATTAAGACTATTACAGAATGTGGCATCAAAACTTTCCGATGCAGTGAAGCTAGCGAACATGGCAAGAGTTGCTACACAGACTCAAGAGCAGGTTCAGCAGTCAAAACTAGAACCAGTCCAAAAAGAACCAACAAAATTAATTGACAACAATATAAATTCAAATCAACTCATTCAGAAGGCTATACATGTGCTGAAAAAAGAACCAAATATGAATGAAGTTTTTCAGCACTTATCAGCACTTCTTGATCAAGCTACTAGTTTAGATGAAAAGCATCAAGAAATGCTTACGAAATCATTAGCTAAAGCAGAAGAGCTTGTTCAAAGTGGAAAAGAACTCGGTGCTAGGCAAGAATTAATGCAATCTCTAACAAAAATAAATAATGAAATCCCTGTGGTCTCAAATCAAAATTTAACTACTCAAGTAGATCAAGCAGAGGCATACCAAATGCAAGAAGAGCTAATTGCGTCCCTGCCAATTCAATCGAAGAATTTTATCGTGGAAACAGTATCAAAAAAGCTTTCTCAAGTTGCCATTGATTTTAAAAACTTCAAGAATGATATTTCTAAAAGTTTGCAAACTGTGGAGCAGCTCGTTCAACAGTTTAAATCGCGTTCAACGATCACAGCTAAGCCAATGCTAGAAACTGTTATTCAAAAGCTAGATCAAGCGATACTTCGAAGTGATTTTATGCTTTATGCAGATATGAGAACAGAGAAAAAGATGTTAACAGCAAGTGCTCAGTTAACTGAAGCAAAAAAGCTTCTTTCTAAAGGTGACTACAGTGGAGCAACAAAGATTGTTTCAGAGGTTAGAACGGTTTTAGATAAAATGATCTTTAAACCTTCAGATGTTCGTGTGAAACATTTTGTATCACAAGAGCTTGGGAATTTAGAAAACTTACCAGCATCAAAACAAGTAACCCAAAATCTTGAGATGTCAATGAATGCATTAAAACAAGAGCCGATGGCTAGAAATGCATATGAATATTTACGTAATCTAGGTTTAACACATGAAGCAGATCATGCTCAAGCACTTGTAGCAAGAGATCGAAATCAGGAAGGCTTGCCACATTCATTAAAAAGTTTCTTATTGAAAATGAATGATGGAGAGGGTAAAGCTGACGGAGTGCTCAATTCAATAACTGGACAGCAGTTACTAAGTAAAAACGATCCATCTGGACTTCAAAGTCTAATGTTCACATTACCTTTATTACTACAAGAAAAATTAGAGAATGTGAAGGTTTTTGTAAATTCCAAAAATCAGAATGAAAAAATAGATTGGGAGAATTGTAGTCTATATTTTCTTTTTGAAACGAAAAAGCTCGGAGAAGTAGGGATCTCTCTTACATCGACTGATCGAACACTCTCTGTAAAAATAAAAAATGATCAGCAAGGCTTTCAAGAAAGAATGGAGCCTCTTGCTGAACTAGCAAAGGAAAGACTAAGCGATATTGGATACAACATTGCGGGAATCAAGTTCGAGCCACTTAACACAAGTGAAAAGCCAGAAGCTGTGACACCAAGTGCTCAACAAACTCAATTGTCAAAGATGACAGAGAAAGGATACGATTTTTCAGTATGATGTCACAGCAATATTTTAATCAAAAAAAACGTCGTCAAGTAAATGGACCTTCTGCGGCAGTTATTCGTTACGATGAATCGAAGGGCGGTTCACCGACTGTCATAGCTCAAGGTAAAGGGTTGCTTGCAACAAAAATTATGGAATTGGCAAAACAACATAACATTCAAATGCAGGAAGATGAGGGACTTGTTCAACATCTTTTAGATATAGATTTAGGAGAAAATGTACCACCACAGCTTTATTCTGTTATTGCAGAAATTCTACTTCTTATTGAAGAAATGGAGAAAAAGTATTAAAACTTGACCGGATATTCCGATAAATTAAATGGGAGGTAGAATTCGTGGATTTTTTAACAAAAGAAATCATTTACCAGAAATCATCTCAAGAAATTACTTCATTATTATATGAAGCGTTAATAGATCATACAAAACAAGCAATACAAGATATTGAAGCTTCTAGGTTGATAGAATCGAATGAAAAGCTAAAAAAAGTGAACGATATTTTAGAACGCTTAGGCGTAGGTATAAATTACGAAGCAGGTATTATTGCCGAACAGCTTGATGTTCTATACAACTATATGGCAGGCCTTGTGATTAAGGCTAATGTGAAGAAAGATATTGAGCCTTTAAAAGAAGTGCTGGCAATTTTAGAAGATATCTCAGAGGCATGGCAAAGTGCAATGAAAAATAATAAATCAAGTCAGATACAGCAACAGCTTTTCAAAAAAGCAAATGCCTATGAACGAAATGTAATGGTATATGAAAGAGAAACAAATACGGTTGAAGAAGGGAAATAGACTATGAGAATCAATCATAATATTCAAGCATTAAATGCTTATAAAAATCTCTCTCAAACAATGGGACAAACATCTAAAACATTAGAGAAATTATCATCTGGTTTACGCATTAATAGAGCAGCTGATGATGCAGCAGGTCTAGCTATTTCAGAAAAAATGCGTTCACAGATCCGTGGATTAGAAACAGCAGAAAGAAACTCTCTTGACGCCATTTCCTTAATTCAAACCGCAGAAGGTGCTCTAAATGAAACGCATAGTATTTTACAAAGAATGCGCGAATTATCTGTACAAGCTGCAAATGGTACACTAGAAGATAGTGATCGTGAAGCGATTCAAATGGAAATCAATCAGTTAACATATGAGATTGACCGTATTGCTGATACAACACAGTTTAACACGAAGAAGCTTTTAAGTGGTTCGGCAGAGGGAAGACCATTTGCTGAGGTAAATTCTTCACAGGTTGCTTATACTTCTAACGGTACTTGGAGTGGAATTGTGACTGCAGAGCCAACGGAGCCTGCACAAGTGGAGATTCAATTTGATAAGAATCTAGGTTCACTAACGAAAGCACAACTTGAGGGTAAAACATTCACTATTAATGGTAAAGTTTATGAAATTGATAATACTGACGGTACTTTACAAGGGATTACTGGTAGAAATATAGCTGTTAACATTACAGGTTGGAATGATAATGTGGGCACTACTGATGCAAACATTACATCTAATATTACAAAATTAATGAACGCATTAGAAAGTGCTATTAATCAAAATGATAGTCAAATGTTTAATGTTAATAAAAGTTTACCAACAGATTCAGGCACAGCAAATGATGGTGTGATTAATAATGGAAAGTTAACACTTTCTACTACAAACCCTATGTCACCTAAGGCTGTTCAAGATTTAGGATCTTTAAGTCAAATAAGCACAACAATTACTGGTGGAGTAACCTTTAACGATCCGTTAACAAACACAGCAACCAACAAACTAGTTGCAAATCCAGAATCAGCTCAAGCTAAACCAATTGCGATTACATTTTCAGAAGTACCTAAAATAGGAGACACGCTGAAAATCGATGGCCTAACGATTAATTTTAATAGTCCGGCGTCAGCCTTTAATGGCATCGCGGCAACTATTGATGTTACAAATAAAGATTTAGATACAGTTCTTAGTGAAATAGATTCAGTAATTACACAAGCTAAAAATGCTACTCCAAATCCAGTACCAGCCTTAGCGCCTGTACATTCAGTTTCTAATAACAGCTTAATATTAGGAACAACAAAAACAGATGATGGCATAAATCCAATTGGTCTTCCAGCAAATGGTCTTGATATTGCCCTTATCGATGGCGACTTCGAGGCTGATAAAGGGAAAGAATTAAAGGTAGACTTACAAATCGGCGCAAATGCATCTGAATCTTTAACTCTGTCTCTAGGAGTAATGGATGCAGCAACACTTGGAATTGCGCGTAATGCTGACTTCTCAACATTATCAACAGCTGGTGTGAATGCTGTTTTAGGTGTAAATGTGTCTACAGCAGATGCAGCACAACTAGCTATTACTGCTTTCGATAAGGCGATTAGCCTTGTTTCTGCAGAACGTAGTAAGCTTGGAGCATTCCAAAATCGCCTTGAACACACTGTTACAAACCTACAAACAGCGAATGAAAACCTAACTTCTGCTGAATCACGTATTCGTGATACAGATATGGCAAAATCAATGACAGAATACACGAAGAACAACATCTTAAACCAAGCTGGACAAGCGATGCTTGCACAAGCAAACCAACTACCACAAGGAATTCTACAACTATTGAAATAATTACCATTGGGGAGGTAAGTCATATATTGGCTCCTCCCCTTTTTTTCTTTTATGCTTCTTATAAAATGGGTGTAGCAAAACAATCGTTTTTATTAATAACCCCAATGAGGTGAAATAAATGGATGTTCAAAAGATTGGAAGAGCAACTTTAAATAATATAGAAAAAAAACAGCAAGTAGCAACTGAATCTGTCAGCTTTACAGAGGTAATGGCAAATAAAAGGGGAAATGCCCTATATGAAAGATTTGCTACGTTAGCAAAAGATATCGAAGATCAAGGAAAAGTCCTCTCAGAATCCAGAACAGTAGAAGACTTAAAAAAATATAAAAAGTTAGTGAAAACATTTTTAGAAGAGGCAGTTAACAATGCTCTTCAATTAGAAGATCAACGTGGTTTTAATCGCAGAGGTCGTACGAAAATATATAAAATTGTAAAAGAGGTTGACAGTAAGCTAATTGATTTAACAAACGAAGTATTAAATAAACAACAAAAAGGATTAAACATTCTTAATATGGTGGGAGAAGTCCAAGGTCTTTTAATAAATATCTACACATAATGGTCTAAATAATAATCGATAATGGTCGATATAAAGATTAGATAGAAATAAAAGAAAGAGGGAGTCGTATGTTTGTTGAAGATCAGCTATGTCATAATTTAGAAAAAATATTGAAGCTTCAAAAAAGTCTTCATCAAATTGCGTTAAAGAAAACTGAGATCATAAAAGCAGATAATATTGAAGCCCTCGGTGAACTAATAAAAGATGAGTTAAAACATATTAAAGCAATTGAAGTAATTAATAATGAAAGAGAGCAACTTCAGCATCAACTCGCAAACGAGATTTCACTTTCTCCACAGAGTTTAACGATATCTGATTTACTTTCTTCTGACAAAATTCAAGATAAAGAAAAACTAAGAAATCTACAACAACAGCTCGTAGACCAAATGAAGATATTAAAAGAGATTAATGAATTGAATCAAGATTTGCTTCAGCATTCTTTAAATTTTGTTCATTTAAATCTTGATCTTCTTTTGGGACAGCAGGAATCAACTAATTATAACGATCAATCTTCCGATGAGACTCAAAGCATCAATCGTTCTATTTTTGATTCAAAGGCTTAATGATAGGAGGGACCTAAATGCGTTCAACTTTTATGGGGTTAGAAACAGCTAAACGTGGAATGTTTACCCAACAAAGTGCCTTGCATACAACAGGAAATAATATTGCCAATGCCAACACAGAGGGCTACACACGTCAGCGTGTTAATTTTAAAGCAACAGAAGCATACCCTTCACTTGGTATAAATCGACCGCAAATTCCTGGTCAAATGGGAACAGGTGTAGAGGTTGAAAGTGTGCAACGTGTAAGAGAAAGCTTTTTAGATATTCAATATCGCTCGGAAAGTAATAAACTAGGCTACTGGGACTCGAGAGCAAATGCGCTTCAAAAGATGGAAGAAATTATGAATGAACCATCTGAAACAGGCTTAGCTAGTTCTTTGGACAAATTCTGGCAGTCACTTCAGGATTTAGCACTAGATCCAACAAATGCAGGTGCACGTTCTGTTGTACGCGAAAGAGGAAATGCAGTAGCTGATACATTTAACTATCTAGCAACATCTCTTAAATCGGTACAAGGGGACTTAAAAAATGAGCTGGATGTTTCTGTAAAAGAAATAAACTCACTTGCCAATCAATTAAATAATATTAATAAACAAATTTCAGAAATAGAACCGAATAGCTACTTACCAAATGACCTTTATGACGAACGTGATCGTTTGCTTGATAAATTGTCATCGCTAGCAAATATTAAAGTTTCTTACAACGCTTCTGGTGGTAACGCTCTGAAAATTTCTGAAGGAACAGCAACAGTTGAAATTGTTGGTGACAACGGTAAGGTTTTAGGAACTTTAGTAAATGGAAAAAGTCAACGTGTTAGTGAATTTAGTGTTACTTATAGAAAGATCACTGATGAAAATGGAAATATCACAGATGGACTCGCGGAAGGTATTGAGATTGGTTCAAAATCTATTAATATTATGGATTTTAATAGTGCTGGGAAGATTAGTGGATTAATAGATTCATATGGCTATTCTGAAACACTAAACGACGGCAGTGTTGTGGAATATGGTTTATATCCAGATATGCTAAACAATTTGGATATCATGGCATATGAATTCGCATCAGAATTTAATGCTGTTCATCGTGAAGGTTGGAATCTACGAGATTATGATACAAATAAGAACCCAATTAATGAATTAGACAAAGTTGATATAGATTTCTTTAAGATCGGCACAAATGCAAAGGGTGCTGCGAGCATGTTAAGTTTAACAGATCAAATTAAAGAATCGACTGATTTTATAGCAGCTGGTCGTAAGGTAAATGGTAATCTTCCTGAGATCGGAAATGGGAATAACGCTGTTTCCCTATCAAATGTAAAAAATGATGTGATCGACATTGGTGGAACGAACACAACTCTTCAAAACTTCTATGAAGGCATCATCGGTGGAATGGCCGTTAATGCACAGGAAGCGGAAAGATTGACTAAGAACAGTACGGTCCTTAGAGATTCCGTAGAAGAGCGAAGACAATCCGTTAGCGCAGTATCACTAGATGAAGAGATGACAAATATGATTCAATTTCAGCATGCATATAATGCATCAGCTAGAATGATCTCGCTACAGGATGAGTTACTTGATAAAATCATTAACGGTATGGGTGCAGGAAGGTAGGTGAGCAATTATGCGTGTAACACAAAGCATGTTAGCGAATAATTCATTAAGAAACTTGAGTAACAGCTATGCAAAGCTAGGTAAATATCAAGATCAATTAGCTACAGGAAAGAAAATAACTCGACCTTCGGATGACCCGGTAGTAGCAATCAAAGGGATGTTCTATCGTACGAACTTAACTGAAAATGAACAGTATCAGAGAAATCTATCTGAGGCTTATACATGGCTGGAAAATTCAGAAGCAGGTATTGAGCAGGCAACACAAATTACCCAAAGAATTCGTGAATTAGTCGTTCAAGCTCAGAACGGAACGAACAGCCCGGAAGACTTAAAGGCAATTGGTGTTGAAATTGGACAACTTAAAGAGGATTTAATGGGAGTTGCCAATACTCAGGTAGCTGGGAAATATATCTTTAATGGTCAAAAAACTCAAACTGCTCCAATAGCAGACGATGCTTTCACAACAGATGCAGTTGGAAATAAAGAATATACATTTACACAAGATAATTCTCCTTATAACGTTGAAGTATCAAAAGGAGTTCAGTTAAAGGTAAATATTAATTCACACAATGTTTTTGGGAAGGATTTTCTGAATACATTGGAGGAATTAGAAAGAAACCTAACTGATGGCGTCGGAACTTTAGAGAATGGTGATCAACTATTAAGTAATTTGGATAAACACTTGGGGAACTTAACCTCTGAAAGAGCTGAGCTTGGAGCGAGATATAATAGACTGGAATTAATTGATAGTCGCCTTGCGAATCAAGAAGTTATTGCAAGCAGAATACTGTCTGATAATGAAGATGCTGAAATGGAGCGAGTGATTACTGACTTAACCATTCAAGAGAGTATTCATCGAGCTTCACTAGCAACGGGCTCTAAGATTATACAACCAACTTTAATGGACTTTTTACGTTAAGCTATCTTTTTTAGGATAGCTTTTTTACTAGGAGTGATTAGTTTGGAATTTCCACAATTGAGAATGGAGAGTACTAGTGCACAAATAGGTATTCAAACGAAAAATGCTTCAAATCAAATCCAACAACCTATGGCGGATCTTTCAATTGAACAACCTAAAGCCGAATTATCCATTCATACAACAAACTCAAAATTAACAATTGATCAATCACAAGCAAGAGCAGATGTTGAATTAAAAACAATGACACAAAATATAGATGAATTTGCACAAAGGGGATATCAGGACAACTTGGCAGGAATAGCAAGAAGAGTTAATCAAGGAAATGAACTAATGAAAATAGAGAATAATGGAAACCCTATTGCAAGTCAGGCAAAAATGAATAGTGAAAAGCCTATGAAGGAAATTGCTATAAAGTTTGTTCCCTCCGTCGGTAGTGTAAAAATAAATTATGAACCAGCAAAGGTTCATATCGATGCTGAAGCAAGGAAACCAATTATAATTGTAAAGACTAATAAACCAATCGTTCAATATGAACCAGGAAAAGTTGATATTTATCTTCAAAAAAAGAATGAATTGAAAATTAACGTTGAAATGATTGATATAAAGAAATAATTTAATTAGGATGGTGATTCTATGGAATTGAACACTAAATATCATGGTGTGATAAATATAGAGGAAGAAGAAATTATTCGTTTTGAAAGTGGAATACCTGGCTTTTCAGAAGAAACAAAATTTATTCTACTACCTTTAGAAGAAAACTCTCCCTACTATATCATGCAGTCGGTAAAAACACCTGAATTGGGTTTTGTTGTTACAGAACCTTTTTCCTTTTTTAAAGACTATGAGTTTCGCCTAGGTGAAAATGAGAAGGAAGCATTAAATATAAAGGATGACTCAACAATCCAAGTACTTTCAATTCTGTCCCTAAAGGAGCCGTTTTCTAATACAACAGCAAACCTTCAAGCACCTGTAGTCATTAATCTATCAGAGAGGTTTGGTAAACAAATTATTCTTAATGATACTAAGTACACAACAAGGCATAAGTTGAGTAACGAAGTAGTGAAAAAATAGGAGGTGGGAGTATGCTGGTTTTAACCCGGAAAGTAGGGGAATCTGTCCAAATTGGTGAAGAGATTGAAATTACTGTTTTATCTGTACAGGGTGATCAGATAAAGCTTGGGATAAATGCACCGAAGAATGTGGAAATTCATCGGAAGGAAGTTTATTTGAGTATTAAGGAATCAAATAATGAAGCTGCTTCTTTTGATGAGAGTTTGCTTAGAGAATTGAAGTAGGTAAACCGTGACCTTTAGTTTAATCTAAAGGTTTTTTTATATTTAACAGAGTACTTAAAAGCTTATATTGTTTAAATTAATGTCATTTTCCAACTGAATATTGAAATACCGACATGTGTATTACTTAACACCAACAATAGAACATATCCTGATAAGAGTATTAACTCTCATATATTATTATAAGGAAAAAAGTGGAGAGAAAATAACAGTGAAAAAACTCAAAAAATATTAAAAAAACTATTAAACTTCTACAAACCATGTCGATATATATAGTGTAAGGCGAACAAGCTAAAGGCGGCCGACTTTAGCTGAAATAAAAACTACCACATGGATGTGGAAAAGCTAAATTCAAGGAGGAAAATCAAAATGATTATCAATCACAATTTAAATGCAATGAATGCTCACCGTAATATGGGAATGAACACTACTAGCGCTGGTAAAGCAATGGAGAAATTATCTTCTGGTCTTCGTATTAACCGTGCTGGTGACGATGCTGCTGGTCTTTCAATTTCTGAAAAAATGCGTGGACAAATTCGTGGATTAGATCAAGCTTCTCGTAACTCGCAAGACGCTATTTCACTAATCCAAACTGCTGAGGGTGCTTTAAACGAAACACATGCAATCCTTCAAAGACAAAGAGAGTTAATTGTTCAAGCAGGTAATGGCGGTACTCTAGAGGCAAATGACATTAGTGCGATTAAAGCTGAGCTTACAGAGCTTAATACTGAGTTAGATGGAATTTCTACACGTACACAGTTTAATGGGAAAAAACTATTAGATGGTTCATTCTCTAAGGATTTCCAAATAGGTGCTAATAATGGGCAAAAGCTAACATTAACTATTGATTCAGGTACAGCAACTAAAGGTTTCAGTTCTACTGATCTTGGAGTAAATGGACTAGCTCCTGATGGTACTTCAACGCAGACTACTACTGATCTAACTGCTGTTGATGCAGCAATTGAATTAGTATCACAAACACGTTCTAAACTTGGTGCTAACCAAAATCGTCTGGAACACACAATTAAAAACCTAGATAATGCTTCTGAAAATTTACAGGCAGCTGAATCTCGTATCCGTGACGTTGATATGGCAAAAGAGATGATGAATTTCACTAAAAATAATATCCTTAACCAAGCTTCCCAAGCAATGCTTGCACAAGCCAACCAACAACCACAAGCTGTATTACAATTACTACGTTAAAACATTTTTATTTATACAAAAAAGGAATGGGGATACCATTCCTTTTTGTATAATAAGATTTTAATCTTTCAAGATAGAAAATATGTCAGGGTTTTCTATTCTGAAAGATTAAAATAAAAGGAGTATAGAATTATGAAAACTAAAATGGTTGAAATGCTAATTCCAGAATATATTAAAGAATTCTCTTGTATCGGATCCTCCTGTGAAGATACGTGTTGTTCAGGGTGGACTGTTCACGTTGATAAAGAAACCTATAAAAAATATAAAAAAGTAAAAAATCCAAGTATGAAATTTAAACTTGAGAAAAATTTAGAACGGAATCGCACTAATCCTGAAATAAATAATGTTGCAAAAATGAAAATGGAGAATGGAAAATGTTCTTTTTTAAGTAACGAAGGTTGGTGTGATATTCAAACTAATCTGGGTGAAGAATATTTATGTAATACCTGTACGATATACCCAAGAACAAATAATAACTTCAATGGGGTATATGAACAAAGTCTAACTGTCTCTTGTCCAGAAGCTACTAGATTAGTATTACTAAATAAAGATGGCATTAAATTTGAACAGGGATTAAATGAGGTTACCAGAATAGGAGTAACAAGTGTTGTCAATACCAATAACGAAACAATAACACATTGGACAGACCTCTTTAACGAATATCGCTATATTACTATTTCGATTTTACAGAATAGAGACTACTCTATCGAAGAGCGTTTACTAACCTTAGGATTGCTTTATAATGAAATTGATGAGTGTGTAAAGAAAAACAATATAATTAAGATCCCAGATATTTTCGGAGAATATATCAAAAGTTTAGAGGATTTCACATTTAAAGGAGCATTTAATGATGTTTCAAAAAGAATTGATATACATCTTCGTTTATGCAAAGAGCTCTTAATTCTTAGACTTAACCAACCAATAGCATCTGCAAGATATTTAGAATGTTCAAGAGATATGTTACTCGGATTGAAGATTAATGAAAATTCTACAAATGAAGAAACTAGAGAACAATATGAGAATGGATACAATAAATATTATATACCTTTTATGGAGGGAAATGGGTATATGTTAGAGAACTACCTTGTTAATTATGTGTTTAAAAATTTAATGCCTATAGATACTGAATTCCCATTTGAAAGCTATTCTAGAATGGTACTGTACTACACATTGATAAAATTGCATCTAGTTGGGATTGCAAATCATCATAAGGGATTAAATTCAGAATTAGTTGTTAAACTAATACAATCTCTATCTAAAACTTTCGAGCATTATCCTTCATATTTTGAGCAGATACTAGAATTAATGAAGGACAAGGATTATATGACATTACCTTACATGTCAATATTAATTAATAACTAGTCAAGGTTATCTACTCTAATCATATTCTTTTATACCTGTAGATGCTTAAGAAGATTTTTTTTAGTCCTTACCTCTTTTGTTGGGGTAGGACTATTCTGTAAAAGGCTTTACAACTTTCAAATTTTTGTTTGAGTTAGAGAAATAATACTTTAAAATAATTATAAATTATAAGATATTAATTAATGAAAATAGAATTTAAGATTGGAGGAGACTCAATGAGCACTACATCTATAAGATTTTCGGGATTAGCTTCAGGAATGGACACTGAAAGCATGGTAAAACAGTTAGTTGATGCCCAAAAAAGTAGATTAATCAAATTACAGCAAGCTAAAATAATGAATACTTGGAAAACTGATACTTTTCGAGATATTAATACAACGATATCAAGCTTTAGAACAGCTACAGAGGCTTTAAGGTTACAAACTCCTTTTAACAAACAAACTGCCTCTGTAAGTAATATTGAAAAGATTGGTGCCACTGTTACTGGGACACCATCTGCTTCTTTTTATACAATAACGGAAGCAACTATGGCAGCGGATGCTAGAGCTGCTTCAGCTAGTTTTATATTAAATGTTACAGAAGGAGAAGCTATTGGACAAGACATCTCCTTTGATTTAAATGGTACTGCTATTTCAGTTGGATCTGATGACACGATTTCATCTGTAATTTCCAAGATAAACGGTGCAGGTGCAGGTGTTAAAGCATCTTATTTTAAAGATGGAAATGCATTAATCCTAACAAGTGAAACAAAAGCATTAAATTCTCAAATTAAATTAGAGAATTTATCGGTTAATGGTCTAACAGACCCTACAAATAAGTTAGGGTTAATTGGAGGGGAAGTAAATAATATTACTAATACTTTTAGTACAAACAGTGGTGTTTCAGCAGCAAAAGGCTCTGATGTAGTGAACGCTATGGTTGTTATTAATGGACTGACAATTAATCCTACTGGAAATAGCTTTACATTTGATGGAGTAAAATTTGATCTGAAATCTAACATTACAAGCGATCAACCAGTAACCGTTGAAACAAAAAATGATACGGAAGCTGTTTTTAATAGTATTAAAACGTTTGTAAATAAATATAATGAACTAATTGCTGAGTTAAACTCAAAAGTGACAGAAAAACGTTACCGAGATTTTCCACCATTAACAGATGACCAAAAAAGTGAAATGAAGGATCGAGAAATAGAGTTATGGGAAGAAAAAGCAAAAAGTGGGTTAATAACTGGAGATCGTTCCATTTCCAGTTTTTTAAACGAACTTAGAAGTAGTCTAATGACACCTGTTTCAAATGGTGATGAAGGATTTAAGTATTTATCTGACATAGGGATTACAACAAGCAAGAACTATCGAGACAATGGAAAGCTAGAATTAAATGAAACAAAATTGAAAGCCGTCCTTGAAAGTAATCTTGATAGTGTAAAAAAGCTGTTTAGTTCTACTAGTAGTATTACAGAAGGAAATACTTTAACAAATAGAACAAAACATGATGAAAGTGGTATTGGAAGAAGACTATATGAGAGATTAGGACAAGGAATTTCAGACTTAAGTAAAAAAGCTGGTTATTTAAATTCAACTGTGGATGTAAATAGTGTTTTGGCAAAAGAGTTAAAAAGTATTGAAAGTGGGATCTCAAAAGAACAAGATAGAATTCAACAATTAGAAGATCGTTACTGGAAACAATTCCAAGCAATGGAATCAGCTATGCAGAAAGCAAATTCGCAAAGTGGTTGGCTCATGCAGCAATTCAGTGGTGGTATGTAATGAGGTGAAGGATTTAATTCCTTCACTTTTTTATTTGAAACTTCTCTTTAAACTTACTAGAACATGCCGATATAAATAATAGAAAGGTTTGTAAATGAAAGGGAGAGATGGATTTGTCAGTCGAGGGTATGTCGTTTCATTCTTTTATTAGTAACAAAATTGATGCAGTAACTGAAAATAAAAATGTTTCAATTGACCAACCTGAAAATAATGGTCCAACACAAGCAGAACCAAATATAAAAGTTACAAAAGAAAAGCTTGAAGAAGTGGTAAAAGGCATGAATGATTTTTTATCTCCTACAACAACTTCATTAAGATTTGAATTACATGACGAGCTAAATAAATATTATGTAAAGGTAATTGATGAAACTACGAAGGAAGTTATCCGTGAAATTCCATCGAAAAAACTACTAGATATATACGCATCGATGACAGAATTTTTAGGATTAGCTGTCGATAAAAAGGTTTAGAGTAGATAAAGGAGTGTAATGAAAATGGCTATGAGTAATCCATATCAGTCATATCAATCAAACGCAGTGACAACAGCGGCACCGGGTGAATTAACATTAATGCTTTATAATGGGTGTATAAAATTTATTAAACTTGCGAAGAAAGCAATAGAAGATAAAGATATTAGCGAAAAAAATACGAATATAATAAAAGCCCAAAACATTATTCAAGAGCTTATGGTAACCATAAATATGGATTATGAAGTCTCAAAAAATATGCTTACAATGTATGACTACATGAAGAATCGTCTTGTAGAAGCAAATATTAGTAACGACCTTGAAATTCTAGAAGAGGTACAAGGGTATGTGACAGAGTTTCGTGATACATGGAAGCAAGTCATTCAAGCGAACCGTCAGAAGCAACATCAAGGTGGACAAGCATAGTGGATGCGGTGCAAAAGCTATATGAAGTCAGTGTAGAACTCCTTTCACTTTTAGAAAAAGGAACAACAAGTGAGGAGCGAGATGAGTTTATTCATCAAATAGAAGCGAATTTAGAAGATCGTGAGAAATTAATAAAAGCGACTCAACCACCCTATACAACAGAACAAAAAACAATAGGGATGAAACTGATTGAGGTAAACAAGGAAATTAACCAGCAATTAATGAGTTTTAAAAACGAAATTCAGTCTGACTTACGTAAACTAAAGAACAATAAGGTAAGCCAAGAAAAATATCATGATCCTTACCAAAAAGATACGATAAGCGGCTTATTTTATGATAAGCGTAAATAACTTTATTAATAGAAAATGAGTCAATAATACCACGGTAAGAATAGAAAAACCTAGAATAGTAATTAATTACTATTTATTATTTAGGATAAAAGTATTATTATGTTGATATGCTATTAAACTACCAAGTGAAAAAGGCAAACCATTGGAAACGGTGGGACGCAAAGCCAAGGGCCTGCTTATGTAATTCTTCATGAATGGCAGCCGGCTGCCACAAGGGATCATAGTCTATCAAATCTATGAACCTTGTAAAAGGTTTATTTTTTTATGCCTTTTTCACACAAAGAAAGGGAAAAGAAAAAATGAAGCATTTATCTCGTTTGAAACCATTACTTCTTGTATTGGTGCTACTCAGTTACCAAGTGATTGCTCCTATTGGTAGCGTTTTTGCATCATCAGATAGTAAGTTACCTCCAACCAATCTTACTGCAGTAAAGGTAACGCCAGATGATGTGAAGCTAACTTGGAACTTTCTCACTTGTTCATCCAATTATGCAAGCACCGGCAAATGTGAAGCAAAGCGTTAATAATGGAAATGATATTGTGCTGAGATGGGATGCTTCAACATATGCCACTGCTTATAATGTATATCAAATTATTGATGGAGAGCGTATTTTGCAGAAAACAGTAACTGGAACTTCTGTCACATTTAGCAATATGCCTGAAGGAAATTACGAATACGTGGTTCATTCATACAGTAATCGCTTTGAGGAGTCACCAAAAGGAAGTTCTATTGACTTTACCTTAACATGGCCTGTTGTTGAAGCACCGGTTATTTCAGGGAAAGTAGAAAATATAAACAATATTACGTTATCTTGGCCTGCAACTGCTTGGACAAGTGAATATCGTGTTTATCAAATCACAAAAGATGAGAGAAAATTAATTTATAAAGGTACTGCACGAAGCTATAAAGTTAATAATCTTTCAGAAGATACACATTCTTTTGAGGTAACAGCTTATAATACACGTTTTGGTGAATCAAAAACATCAAATCGCATTACAGAAACAATTGTTTATCCAATTATGGAATTCCAAAAGCAAGCTTAACGATGATAAATGAAACAACAGCAAGAATTAATTGGAATTTTATTACCTATGCAAATGGCTATAACATCTATGAAGTGATAGATGGGTAATTAGTATTAGTTTCAGAAAAAGTAAATAATTTAATGTATACGGTCATGGACTTATCCTATGCGAATCATGAGTATGTCGTAACGTCCTACAGTAACTCATTTGGAGAGTCTGAACCATCTAATGTTGTTCTCGCAAAGCTAATCAAAGATGAAGAGGCACCTGTGACAACAAGCGACGCACCAACAGCTTGGGTAAATCAAGACCAGGTCATTACTCTATCTGCTACAGATAATGAAACAGGAGTAGCAAAAACATATTATTCAGTTAATGGCAATGATTTTAGAGAAGGCACTTTTTTTGAAGTAAAAGGAGAAGGTGTTCATAGAGTATCCTTCTATTCCGTTGATAAAGTCGGTAACAAAGAAGAAGCACAAACAATCGAAGTGAAAATCGATAAAACAGCACCAGCTACGACTTCTGACGCACAAGACATCTGGAGCAAGGAAGATGTGACAGTGAACTTGACAGCAGCAGATGAACAAAGTGGTGTGACAAAAACCTACTATTCTATTAACGGATCTGAATATATGGGAGGAACATCTTTTGTTGTAGAAACAGAAGGTCTACATCTTGTATCATTCTATTCTCTAGATAACGCTGGAAACAAAGAGGAACCACAAACAATCAGTGTTAAGGTAGATCAAACAGCACCGGAGACAACTTCTGATGCACCTGAGACTTGGAGCATAGACGATGTGACAGTATACCTTGAAGCATCAGATCGTTTAAGTGGCGTAACAACTACATTCTATTCAATTAATGGATCTGAATATAAAGAAGGAACATCTTTTACATTAACAGACGAAGGCATTCATGAAGTGTCATTCTTTTCGATCGACAATGCAAATAATATAGAAGGTGTAAAAACGCTTGAAGTGAAAATCGATCAAACAGCACCTGAAGTAAGTATGGATGTAAATGAAGAATATGCATTAGATTCTGCATTGCCATTGCTTTATACAGCAAAAGATACGGTTTCTGAAGTTATATCTGAAAAAATGATCGTAACAGCACCAGGTGAATCGTCTGGAAAAGAAGTTCAAAATGGTTCGTCTATTTCATTAGATAAACCAGGTGTTTACAACATAACAGTTGTTGCAACAAATGCTGGAGGCTTAACAACAGAAATTCATAAACAATTTGTTGTCTACATTCCTGCAACAATTGAAGTAACACCAAAAGTGATCAAAGGAAATAAGGGTATTTTCACAGTTCGTGTAGACGTACCGAAACTATTTGATCGTAAAGATTTTGACCTTGATACAGCAACAATAAATGGGGTACATGCCCTAACAAGCAACAAAGGGTACTATAACCAAGCAAAACTTGGACAATTCAAGTTTGAGCGTTCTGACTTTACATGGGATTCATCAGAGGAAACATTGGTTTTCCGTGGATATCTCGATGGTAATTTGGTTATTGGACAAACGACTGTAAAGGTTCAAAATAAATAACTTAAATTTGAAAAAAACTCGCCAACCCAAGGTGAGTTTTTTCATTTAATCTATACATTCGCATAAACTATTTACATACCCTTAATGTCCCCTTCACAAACTTTACCGAACCATACAAATTTCTACAAAAAGTCACAAAGTATTTTTAAGTTTATGCAGGAGACAAGCAGGGAAGTATAGAAATAGTACTACATAGCTTTATCATAAAGGAGGAGTTCAATCATGAGATATAACGTCAGAGGGGAAAACATTGAAATAACTCCAGCATTAAGAGAATATGCAGAAAAGAAAATTGGTAAGCTTGAGAGATATTTTGAAGAGTCAGTTGACGCAAATGTCAATGTTAACTTAAAGTACTATAATGATCAGGAATCTAAAATAGAAGTGACCATTCCAATGACAGATCTGGTTCTACGTGCAGAGGAAAACCACCAGGATATGTACGCAGCGATTGATCTTGTTGTGAATAAATTAGAGCGACAAATTCGTAAGCATAAAACAAAAGTGAACCGCAAGCTTCGCGAGCAGGGTGCTCCAAAGTTTGTGTTTAGCAATTACCAGCCTGAGGATCTGCCACAGGATGAGCTGGATGAAGAAGAAGAAGTTGTTCGTACAAAACGATTTAATCTAAAACCCATGGACAGTGAGGAAGCGATTCTTCAAATGGATATGCTTGGACATAGCTTCTTCGTATACACAGATGCAAAAACGAATAAAACCAATGTTGTATATAAACGTAAAGATGGAAAATACGGCTTAATTGAGCCACATGTATAAAATGAGCAGCGCCTACTAGGGCGCTGTTTTACGTTGAGGGGGAATCGCTATGAAGAAACCTAAAATCGTTGTCATTGGCAGCATCAACATGGATCTTGTAACACAAACAAACACCATTCCAAAAGTTGGTGAGACTGTTCTAGGGAAAGATTTTATGACAGTCCCGGGCGGAAAAGGGGCTAATCAAGCAGTGGCTGCTGCAAAACTGGGAGGGGATGTCACAATTCTTGGTTGTGTGGGCGACGATGCGTTTGGCAGCGAGTTAACGCAACATTTACATAAACAAGGTGTCGAGACGAAACACATCCAAACCATTTCCAATACTTCAAGTGGTGTCGCAGCGATCACATTATCAGAAGGAGACAACAGCATCATCGTGGTTCCAGGTGCCAATCATAAACTCACACCGGCACTTGTCCAACAACATGAACAGTTGATCACCGATGCGGATATTGTTTTATTACAATTAGAAATCCCGTTGGACAGTGTAGTAAAAGCAGCCGAAATAGCACATAAACATAACGTACCGGTCATCCTAAATCCAGCACCCATGCAGGAGCTTCCTAAAAAGTTGATTCTCAAGTCTTCTTATCTCACACCAAATGAACATGAACTAGAAAGCCTACTTTCAAGTACAAATCTATCACAGAAAGAAACAGAGGCATTGGAGGCAAAAAGCATTGTCACAAGAGGGTCAAAGGGAATTCAACTCCAACAAGATGGAGAGGAGCAGCTTATTAGTGGATATCAGGTAGACGTAGTTGACTCCACTGGTGCGGGAGATACGTTCAATGGAGCATTGGCTTTTTCTCTTAGCAGTGGATTACCAATACTGGAGGCAAGCAAGTTTGCAAATGCAGCAGCTGCTCTTTCTGTCACAAAGCTTGGTGCACAATCAGGAATGCCGACAAAGAAAGAAGTTGAGTCTTTGCTTCACTGATATTTACTTAACCATATAAATTAATTTTGTGTAGAATAAAAAAGGGGGATTTTATTTCAATACAATTGCCAATAATAAGACGACCAACTTATATAAGAGGTGGACGTATGAGGAAAGATCTCCCCCAAGAACAGCTGAATCAGCTAAACGAATTAAAAGAAACGCAAGAAAAGGTTTCAAACGGATGGATTGATTACTGGCTAGATTATTCAGCTTTCGATACTTGGCAATTTTGGTTAAATGTTAGTTTTATTATTATTCCATTAGTTGTTCTATATTTTCTTATTGATAAAAAAAGGGTATTTTTATTAGGTTTCTATGGTTTTAATATCCATGCATGGATGGTATACACGGACGCAATAGGGACAAGATATAATTTTTTTGAATATCCGTATAAAGCAGTCCCTTTTTTACCGATCCATGTTGGAATTGACACTTCTTTAGTACCGGTGTTATTTATTTTGTTGTATCAATGGATCTTAAAAAATAAGAAAAACTTTTATCTTTATAATTTTGGGTTAGTCTTATTTTTATCATTTATATTTAAGCCAATAATCGTTGCTCATCATCTCTTTCATTTGAAAAATGGTGCCAATTACTTTTATATTTTTTTGTTATATGTATTTGTTGTTCTATTTTCTAGAGTCATTACAAATGTGTTTCTACACCTTAATTCCAAGGCTAAAGTGAGCGAAGCAGAGTAGAAAACATGTTAAAAGCACACTTCAAGTGCTTTTTTTGGTTGATAATCTTTTTACCTTGAAGGAGATAAAATGAAGTAGCAGTCTAGTTAGTAGCAATCCTATCTATCATTTTTTTACATAGGCATCTGTTCAGTTGTCCCCCACCATAAATAGTGCTAAAATAAAGGGTAGACAATAGTTTTATATGATCTTTCACTCTAAACACAGAGGAGCGTATTACATGCTTGGAATTTTAAATAAGGTGTTTGATTTTAACAAACGTGCGTTAAATCGTTACGAAAAGATGGCTGATCAAATTGATGCATTAAGCGGTCAAATGAGCGGCTTATCTGATGAGGCACTGAAAGCAAAAACAGAAGAATTTAAAGAACGCGTAGCAAAAGGTGCTTCGCTTGATGATTTATTAATAGAGGCGTTTGCTGTTGTTCGTGAAGCAGCGAAGCGTGTATTGGGATTATATCCTTATAAAGTACAGTTAATGGGTGGTATTTCCTTACATGAAGGGAATATTTCCGAGATGAAAACAGGGGAAGGGAAAACATTAACTTCCACGATGCCTGTTTATTTAAATGCACTTTCTGGTGAAGGTGTACATGTTGTGACAGTCAATGAATACTTAGCTAGTCGTGATGCTCATGAAATGGGGCAGCTGTTTGAGTTTTTAGGCTTAACAGTAGGTCTTAACTTAAATTCACTAAGCAAAGATGAAAAGCGTGAAGCATATGCTGCGGATATTACGTATTCAACAAATAATGAATTAGGTTTTGATTACTTACGCGATAACATGGTTCTTTATCGTGAACAGATGGTACAGCGTCCGCTTAATTTTGCCGTTATCGATGAAGTTGACTCGATTTTAGTCGATGAAGCGAGAACACCGCTGATTATCTCCGGACAGGCGGCGAAATCGACGAAGCTTTATATTCAAGCGAACGGATTTGTCCGTCAACTTAAACAAGAAGAGGACTTCACCTATGATGTGAAAACAAAGGCTGTTCAGCTTACAGAGGATGGAATGACAAAAGCTGAAAAAGCGTTCGGAATTGAAAATCTCTATGATATTTCACATGTTGCGCTTCTTCACCACATTAACCAGGCGTTAAAAGCACAGTTCGTTATGCAAAATGATGTGGACTATGTTGTCGAAGAAGGACAAGTTGTCATCGTTGACTCGTTTACAGGTCGTTTAATGAAGGGACGTCGCTATAGTGATGGACTTCACCAGGCAATTGAAGCAAAAGAAGGCCTTGAAATCCAAAATGAAAGCATGACATTAGCAACCATTACATTCCAAAACTACTTCCGTATGTACAAAAAGCTGTCTGGTATGACAGGTACAGCGAAAACAGAGGAAGAAGAGTTCCGTAATATTTACAACATGCAGGTTGTGGCGATTCCAACGAACAGACAGATCGCTCGTGATGATAGAGCAGACTTGGTGTATCGTTCTATGGAAGGGAAATTCCGGGCTGTTGTGGAAGAAGTGAAGCAACGTTATGACTTAGGTCAGCCCGTGTTAGTTGGGACAGTTGCGGTTGAAACTTCTGAATTACTTTCACAGCTTTTAAAGAAAAAGGTGTACCGCATCATGTCTTGAATGCGAAAAACCATGAAAAAGAAGCGGAGATCATCGAAAACGCAGGTCATCGTGGATCCGTAACGATCGCGACAAACATGGCTGGTCGTGGTACAGATATCAAGCTTGGTGAAGGTGTCCGTGAACTTGGCGGGTTAGCCGTTATCGGGACAGAGCGCCATGAATCACGTCGTATCGATAACCAGCTTCGCGGACGTTCAGGTCGTCAAGGTGATCCTGGTATTACGCAATTCTATCTTTCTATGGAAGATGAATTAATGCGCCGCTTTGGATCTGAAAACATGATGAACATGATGGATCGTCTTGGCATGGATGATACACAGCCAATTCAAAGTAAAATCGTTTCACGTGCAGTTGAATCAGCGCAAAAACGTGTAGAGGGCAATAACTTTGATGCACGTAAACAGCTTCTTCAATATGATGATGTTCTTCGTCAACAACGTGAAGTTATTTATAAACAGCGTTTCGAGGTTCTTGATTCTGACAATCTGCGTGAAATCGTTGAGAAAATGCTTAAATCAACAATCGAGCGTGTTGTTGCGATGTACACTCCAAAAGATGAGGTAGAGGAAGAGTGGAATCTTGAAGGGATTCTTGATTATATGAACGCGAATATTCTTCAAGAGGATGAGCTGACAATTGGAGATCTTCGCCGTAAAGATCCAGAAGAAATGGTTGAGTTTATCTATGCAAAAGCACATGCACACTACGATACGAAGGAAGAAGATTTCGGCCAAGAACAAATGCGCGAATTTGAAAAAGTGATCCTTCTTCGTGCTGTTGATACGAAGTGGATGGACCACATCGATGCAATGGATCAACTTCGTCAAGGTATCCATTTACGTGCATATGGTCAAAACGATCCGCTACGTGAATACCAAATGGAAG
This sequence comes from Metabacillus sp. KJ11-3, assembly GCF_055808295.1. Taxonomy (NCBI): domain Bacteria; kingdom Bacillati; phylum Bacillota; class Bacilli; order Caryophanales; family Bacillaceae; genus Metabacillus; species Metabacillus sp. KJ11-3. Next base: position 5,094,682 of record NZ_CM147865.1, read on the forward strand.
GCTTCGCCATGTTTGAAAACATGATCGCTGCCATCGAAGAAGATGTAGCAAAATTCATCATGAAAGCCCAAATCCGCAACAACCTTGAACGCCAGGAAGTAGCACAAGGACAAACAGCCGTACACCCAAAAGAAGGCGACGAAGCACCGAAAAAGAAACCAAAACGTAAAGTGGTCGAAATCGGCCGCAACGACGCTTGTATCTGCGGAAGCGGAAAAAAATATAAAAACTGCTGCGGACAATAACTAGCATTCCACAGCCATTACAGGATATAATAAACAATTATTGAAGAAGAGAGAGGTTTAATAGCCTCTCTCTTGTTTACGGATATAAAGTAGAACGATAATTTATTAAGCTTACAATGTATGTAGCAATTAGTTGATTGGAGCGGAAGGTGCGAGACTCCTGTTAGAAATGCGGAAGCGCCTTGGTCAGCCCCGACAAGCGTAAGACGATTTAGGATAGAAGGCGTTCTTTGCCTTCAATTCTAAATTGGCTTATGACCTCGAGGGGCTAGGCGCTGGAGCAAGACACGAGATGAGTGGGGAGGCTCCCGGACCGCCCACGGAAAGCGAATGCCTGCAGCGGAAATCAACGGCCAATTTAAGAAGACTAATTTTATAAACGGAGTGAACAATATGGAACTAGTAGAAATTCGACAAGAACTTGAAAAAACAGCTAAACGTTTAGCGGACTTTAGGGGGTCTCTTTGACCTCGACATCAAAGAAGCACGAATCCAACAACTAGAAGCACAAATGACAGCCCCCGACTTCTGGGACAGCCAAAACGCAGCACAAGCCATTATCAACGAAACAAACGCACTCAAAGAAATGGTGGACCAATTCCACAACCTAAACGAATCCTACGAAAATCTTCAACTAACATATGAACTTGTAAAAGAAGAAGAAGACGAAGATCTCCAAGGTGAACTTGTGTCCGAAATGAAAGAACTTGTTACACAACTAAACGACTTTGAACTTCAACTATTACTAAGTGAACAACATGATAAAAACAACGCCATCCTTGAGCTTCACCCGGGTGCAGGTGGAACTGAGTCACAAGACTGGGGCTCCATGCTTCTCCGTATGTACACTCGCTGGGCAGAGAAAAAAGGCTTTAAGGTTGAAACACTTGATTACCTACCAGGTGACGAAGCCGGGATCAAGAGTGTAACCCTTCTTATTAAAGGTCATAACGCATATGGCTATTTAAAAGCGGAAAAAGGGGTTCACCGTTTAGTCCGTATTTCACCATTTGACTCATCAGGTCGTCGTCATACATCATTCGTTTCTTGTGAAGTCATGCCTGAATTCAATGAAGAAATCGACATTGAAATCCGTACCGAAGATTTAAAAATTGACACGTACCGTGCAAGTGGTGCCGGTGGACAGCATATCAATACAACAGACTCTGCTGTTCGTATCACACATACACCAACAAACATCGTTGTAACATGTCAAACAGAGCGTTCACAAATTAAAAACCGTGAACGTGCAATGAAAATGCTTCAAGCTAAACTCTATCAGAAGCGTATTGAAGAGCAGGAAGCAGAGCTTGCGGAAATCCGTGGTGAACAAAAGGACATTGGTTGGGGAAGCCAAATTCGTTCATACGTATTCCACCCATACTCAATGGTAAAAGACCACCGTACTAACACAGAAATCGGAAACGTACATGCAGTGATGGATGGAGAGCTAGATCCATTTATTGATGCCTTTTTACGTTCAAAACTTTCATAATATAAAAGTAAAAAATCACACTGTTTATGTATCAAAATCAGTGTGATTTTTTATTTTCGGCTATTTTTCCTCTAAGAAAAAACATGTCATAATGATGGTAAGTACTAAAGGTGAAAAATCTAAGAGAGGTGATAGAGACTGTGGAAAAACAAATACTGAACATCTTATTAGAACTACAAAAGGATATGAAAGGAGTCATATCTAACGTCAAGATATTAAAAGTAGACACGAAAGAATTAAGGGGAGATGTCCAGCAATTAAAGACGGACACGAAAGAACTAAAGGGAGATGTCCAGCAATTAAAGACGGACACGAAAGAACTAAAGGGAGATGTCCAGCAATTAAAGACGGACACGAAAGAACTAAAGGGGGATGTCCAGCTATTAAAAGCGGACACGAAAGAATTAAGAGGCGATGTCCAGCTACTAAAAACAGATACGAAAGAACTTAAGGTAAATGTTCAGTTATTAAAAAACGATACACAAGAATTAAAGACTGATGTTAAACTACTGAAAAATGACACCGGAAAATTAAAATCAGATGTAGTAGATATTAAAGAAACAGTAAATCGAATAGAAACATCACAAACGGAAGATGTTATTGCTTTATTAAATCTTTTGAACAAAAAAACGGAGGGTGATTTCCATTAATTGAACAATCGAATGACACAAAATAATAATCGACTCTATATTCTTGTAAATCGTATAAATAACTAACGCCTATCTAAGTGCGTTTTTTTCTCCAAAAATAACATCACCTTAAAGTTTCCCTGTGTAAAATCCCCACAACTAACAAACACTAACCGTAACTTCTTTACCTCACTACCACGTTATCTAGCTGTTATTCACATAGGAAAACTCTGGTGCTATACTCTTCTAGGATCATTCACTATGTGAATAGGGAGGAAAATGGTTTGAATATGAAAAGAAGAAACATCGAAAATCCTAAAATAGAAAAAATCCTGGAGTATATATACATCGTAGTTGGTTCTGCTTTTGTCGCCATCGGTTTTAACTTGTTTTTATTACCTAATCGTGTGGCTTCTGGGGGAGTTAGTGGAATCAGTACAATCCTTGATGCAACATTTGGATTTGAGCCAGCTTATGTGCAATGGGCTTTTAATATCCCGTTATTTATTGCAGGGGTTATCCTTTTAGGAAAGCAATTTGGTTTCAAAACATTGATTGGAACAATTTTTGTTCCATTCGTTGTGTACCTCACCAGAGAATGGGAACCTGCAACAATGGATCCGTTACTAGGGTCACTTTTTGGAGGGATTTGTATAGGACTTGGTCTTGGCATTGTCTTCCGGGGAAAAGCGTCTACAGGCGGAACAGATCTTGCTGCACAAATTATACATAAATATACAGGTTTATCACTTGGGACATGTGTGGCACTTATAGATGGATTAATTGTGTTATCAGCTGCTTTTGTGTTTGATATTGAAAGAGGTCTTTATGCGTTAATTGGTTTATATGTGACTAGCAAAACGATTGATATTGTTCAAATTGGCTGGGGTCGTTCGAAAATGACGATGATTATTACGAATAAACAGCAGGAAGTGCAGGATGCGATTTTACATGAAATTGATCGCGGTGTCACTAGGCTTGCAGCACACGGGGGATTCACGAATAATGAACGGCCAGTGTTAATGTGTGTGGTTGATCAAACAGAATTCACAAAATTGAAACAAGTTGTCAGACATATCGATCCACATGCTTTTGTGACGGTGACAGACGCATCTGAGGTACTGGGTGAGGGTTTCAAACGGGTATAGATAGGTTATAATATCCTTGAATTGGAGTATTTACCATAATACGTGTGCTAGGAGTGGCAGTTATGAAAACAAAATTAATGGCCTTATTATTCGGAACAGTTCTTGTGTTAAGTGCATGCGGAGGTGCTGAAGAACCAGCAGAAGAAACAACTGAAGGCGGCGGTACTACAACTGAAACAGCAGGCAATGCTGAGGAAATTGTCCAAAAAAGCTGCATCGGTTGTCATGGTCGGGACCTTGAAGGCGGATCTGGTCCTAATTTACAAGAAGTTGGCGCAAAATATAGTGAAGATGAAATTAAAAGCATCATCATTAATGGACAAGGCGGTATGCCAAAAGGATTATTAAATGATGCAGATGCGGAAGTTGTAGCATCTTGGTTAGCAGAAAAGAAATAAGGCAACATGCAAAAGAGATAGCCCGCAAAAGGTTATCTTTTTATTTTTTTGTGAAATATGTCTGTTACATTATACCATTATTTCTTCAGGAAACCCCTTATATGCCAACGTTTCGACGGCACTTCACACAGATGAAATAAAAATGTAATATAATTTAGTCTATATTTGCCGAAATTTGATGGTATAATTAATTTTGTAATTTAAGGACAAGGGGTTACTATGTCTACATCGTCGACATTTATCGACAGGTATTGACATAGTTTCAAAGTGTTAAAAAACAACTTTAGGTGGTTTATATCTATGATTGAAATGTCAGAAGTATATAAAACATATCCAAATGGTGTGTTAGCTATTAATGGAATAGATATTATGATAAATCAAGGCGAATTTGTATATGTGGTCGGACCAAGTGGTGCAGGGAAATCGACTTTCATTAAAATGATGTACCGTGAAGAAAAGCCTTCAAGCGGAAAAATCGTCATTAATGGTGTTGATCTTTCAACCCTGAAAGAATCTAAGGTTCCGATGTTACGACGTCAAATCGGTGTCGTTTTCCAAGACTTTAAACTATTACCAAAACTAACAGTCTTTGAAAATGTCGCATTTGCATTAGAAGTTATCGGTGAAAACAAAAGTAATATCAAAAAAAGAGTACTAGATGTTTTAGATTTAGTTCAGCTTAAACATAAAGCAAGGTTTTTCCCTGATGAGTTATCTGGTGGGGAGCAGCAGCGTGTGTCCATCGCCCGCTCGATTGTCAACAATCCGGCAGTGATGATCGCGGATGAGCCGACAGGAAACCTTGACCCTGATACATCTTGGGAGATTATGAATCTGTTTGAAGAAATAAATAATCGTGGCACAACCATTGTGATGGCAACTCATAATAAAGAGATTGTAAATACATTGAAAAAACGTGTTATTGCTGTTGAAGATGGAAAAATTGTGCGTGACGAAGCAAGAGGGGAGTACGGTATATATGATTAATACTCTTGGCCGTCATTTACGTGAAAGCTTAAAAAGTTTAGCGAGAAATACATGGATGACATTTGCATCCGTCAGTGCTGTAACTGTCACGTTAATTTTAGTCGGAACATTCCTTGTGATTATGATGAACCTGAATCATGTCGCAGATAATCTTGAAAAAGACGTTGAAATTCGCGTTTTAATAGATGTCACAGCTGATGAAAAAGCACAGCAAACACTGAAAGGCGAAATTGAAAAAATAAGCCAAGTAGATTCGGTTGTTTTCTCACCTAAGGAAAAAGAATTAGAAAACTTAGTAGATAGCTTGGGAGAAGAAGGAAAATCGTTTGAACTATTTGAGCAAAACAATCCTTTGAATGATGTGTTTGTTGTAAAAGCAAAAGAACCGCGTGATACAACTGTTGTTGCAGAAAAAATAGAAAAATTAGAAAATGCATCAAAAGTTCGGTATGGACAGGATCAGGTTGATAAATTATTTAATGCCATTTCTGTTGCACGAAACATCGGTATTGCGTTGATTATCGGGTTAATTTTCACGGCGATGTTCTTAATTTCAAATACAATCAAAATTACGATCATTGCTCGTAGACGTGAAATTGAAATTATGAAATTAGTTGGTGCAACTAACGGGTTTATCCGCTGGCCATTTTTCCTTGAAGGATTATTATTAGGTGTACTTGGCTCAGTTGTTCCAATCGTATTAATTAGCGTCAGCTATCAATCGTTATATACATGGGCACTACCTAAGCTTCAAGGATCATTTGTTGAAGTATTACCATTTAGCCCGTTTGTGTTCCAAGTTTCAGCTCTATTATTGTTAATTGGTGCGTTGATCGGTGTTTGGGGAAGTTTAATGTCTGTTCGTAAATTCTTAAAAGTGTAAACTAGCAATTTCTTAATTGCTAGTTTACTAGTTTTTACATAACTATGGGGGAGGATGAATGATGAAAAGAAAGCTAGTTGCGTATAGCTTGGCTGCTGTAGTTGGGACAAGCGGGTTGTTGCTTCCGAATAACCACCTCGCCCTTGCAGAAACACTACAGGAAAAGAAGCAGGAAATTGAAAGCAAACAATCAGATGTGTCATCAAGCTTAAATGAAAAAGAAAATGAAATCAATGAACTAAAAGGCCAACAGGCAAATATTGATTCGGAGATTCAAAAAATTGACACTCAATACTCAGAAACAAATGGGAAAATTAGAGAGCAAGAAGAAAAAATAAAGGAAACGCAAAAGCAAATCGAAGAGCTAAAAATACAGATTGCTGAAGTAAAGGCGCGTATCGAAGAGCGCAATAAGTTACTTGAAGATCGAGCACGTGCACTTCAAGAAACGGGTGGAATGATTAGCTATTTAGATGTGCTTCTTGGTGCTCAGGACTTTGGAGACTTTGTAGGTCGTGTAAGTGCTGTATCAACCATTGTAGAAGCTGATCGTGAAATTATTAAAGCACATGAAGCTGATAAACAGCTTTTAGAGCAATCAGAGGCAGATCTAAATAGTAAGCTAAAAGAATTAGAGACAGCTTTAACAGAATTAGAATCTCTTAAAAAGCAATTAGCTGTCCAAAAGAAGAAAAAAGAAGAATTAATGTCACAAGTTATGCAGAAACAAGATGATGCCCTTCATGAAATGCACGAGTTGGAAGATGAAGCAGCCTTCCTAGCAGAGCAAAAACGTGCAATTGAAGCAGAAGAAAAACGTCAACGTGAAGAAGCGGCACGAGCAGCAGCAGAAGCTAAGAAAAGAGCTGAAGCAGAGGCAGCTGCGGCAGCAGCAGCGGCGAAGTCAAGCTCGTCATCTTCTTCGTCATCATCAAGCTCAAGCAGCAGTAGCAGTAGTAATTCAGCATCATCTCAAAAACCAGCTGTAAGCAGTGGTTCGTTCATGTGGCCGGCATCCGGAACATTTACGTCAGGATATGGTTACCGTGAGCACCCTGTAACAGGCGGAAGAAAACTTCATGGCGGTATTGATATCGCCAACAGTGCAGATGTACCAATCGTTGCTGCTGCAAGTGGAACCGTTATTCGTGCAAACTACTCCAGCAGCTTTGGGAATGTCGTGTACATCTCTCATAGAATAAATGGACAAGTCTTTACAACTGTTTACGCACACCAAGAAAGACTGATGGTAAGTTCGGGACAATCTGTATCAAAAGGCCAACAAATTGGAATCATGGGGAACACAGGCCGTTCAACAGGACAGCATTTACACTTTGAAATTCATAAAGGTGCATGGAACGGATCAGCAAGTTCTGTAAACCCATTAAACTATTTACCATAACATTACCCGGATTAAAACCTCCTAAAACACGTTGTTTTAGGAGGTTTTTTGTGTTTGGAATTGGTGGGAACTCTGTGAATAGGGGCGGTTTTTCGGGGGTGTTGGTAGATGAAGGACAAAACAAGTGAGAATTAACCTGAAGTTATTGAGAAGAAAACAATTGAAAGCAACCGAAAACGCCTTTTCCATCAAGCAAACATTCAGCTCGAATGTCACACCCCTTCCCTTACAATCCACTCAAAAAATCCCCTCTCAATTGCCTTACATGATTTGGCCAAGCTTGTCATATACTAAAATAGTCTAAAAAAATTAGGAATGACATAACCTGGCGACGTTGGAAATAGGAGGTAAAAGATGAATCAGAAAATCACAGCAATGTTGATGACCCTAGCCTTAATAGTTGGCGCTGGTGGTATGTATGTAGGAATGGAATTAACAGAGGACAAATCAACACAAGAGGTTGAGGCAGTCCCAACCTTTGGAAACGTGTTTCAAGCTGAAGAAGAAAAACAAGCTACCGAAATTGAAGGCTATGAAAAGTTTCAGCAAGCACTAGAATTAATTTCAACAAAATATGTGGAGGAAGTGGATCAGGAAGAACTTTTAGAGGGTGCGATACAGGGCATGCTTTCTACATTGGATGATCCTTACTCTGTGTATATGGATAAAGAAACAGCTAAGCAATTCTCTCAATCACTTGATTCTTCATTTGAAGGAATCGGTGCAGAGGTTGGGATGAATAATGGCAAAGTAACGATTGTGTCACCTTTTAAAGGATCACCGGCGGAAAAAGCAGGTCTACAACCAAATGATCAGATTATCAGTATTAATGGAGAAAACGTTGAGGGCTTAGATCTTCATCAAACTGTCTTGAAAATTCGCGGCAAAAAGGGAACAAAGGTAGCCATTGAGGTGCTTCGTCCAAACTCAAGAGAAAAACTAACGTTTGATGTTGTTCGCGATGAAATCCCACTTGAAACAGTGTTTGGTTCAACAAAAGATTATGAAGGCAAAAAGGTTGGGTATATTGAGGTTACATCTTTCTCAGAAAACACGGCAGAAGATTTCAAAAACACTTTATCTAAGCTTGAAAAGGAAAACATTGAAGGTCTAGTTTTAGATGTTCGAGGAAATCCGGGCGGATACTTACAAAGCGTTGAGGAAATTTTAAAGCAGTTTGTAACAAAGGATTCTCCATACATTCAGATTGAGGAGCGAAATGGTGATAAAAAGCGCTATTTCTCAACACTTTCTAAGAAAAAAGAGTATCCGGTAACAGTATTGATTGATAAAGGAAGTGCATCGGCTTCTGAAATCCTTGCAGGTGCGTTAAAAGAAGCGTCAGGGTATGACATTGTTGGTGTTACTTCGTTTGGAAAAGGAACCGTTCAGCAGGCCGTTCCGATGGGGGATGGAAGTAACATTAAATTAACGCTCTACAAATGGCTAACACCGGAAGGCAATTGGATTCACAAAAAAGGAGTCGAGCCGACAATAAAAGTAGAGCAACCGGAATTGTACCAAGCCAGCCCACTCCAAATTGAAAAACCACTAGTACCTGATATGAACAATGAACAGGTCAAAACGGCACAAGTTGCGTTAAAAGGATTAGGTTTTGAACCAGAACGGGAAGATGGGTATTTTAGTAAAGGAACGGAAACTGCTGTAAAAGCTTTTCAACAAACAAATGAACTTCCAATTAGCGGAAAAATTGACCAACAAACAGCTAATACGCTGAATCAAAAAGTATTGGAGCAAAGAGAAAAAGAAGAAAATGATTTACAACTGAAGATGGCGATTAAAGCTCTTTTTAAATAAGGGTGGAATAAGAACTGGCTGATGCTAGTTCTTATTTTTCATTTAAGGACGTAAAAATTCAAGTGTTTCCGAACTTATATAGTAGAACATATTCTACAGTGTCTAGCTCCAGCGCCTAGTCCCTCGAGGTGATAAGCCAATTTGGAATTGAAGGGTAAGAGCACTTTCTATTCCAAATCGCTAGGCTGATCAGGGCGCTTGCGCTTTTCTTATAGTCGGGTAAATTTGGGAGGTTTTATGTTAATGAGAAATTCAAGCTTTCAAAAGGAGCAGGTTTATCAGGAGATTTTTACACAATTAACCGAAAGCAGTGCGGCACAGCTGTTTCATTCGAGCCCAAGTAAGCCGATTAGGCTATTTAGCATGTATGTGGCAAACTACACGTCCATTAAAAAGGTGGAACAAATTGATGAGGACTGTGTAAAGGAGTATTTTCAATACTTGCTGCAAAATCATAAGCGTTTGTCACTTTCTTTAAGTGATATTAAAAAGTCGATGAAAGTGATTGTGGATTTACTGGGAATGGAAGAAGAGCAAAACTTTCGTGATTTTTCGCTTTCGAACAGCAGTCTCTGGGAGAACTTAAAATAAGCATACTCAATTATACCTTGAGATGGTAAAATATGAGTAACCTAGTAGAAACGGGTAGAAACAGTAAGGTGGGATTCTGTTTTGGTTGAAAATTGGTTACTAGAGTTGCTGTGGGCAATTGGTCGCTTTTTTATCCATCCGCTATTTTATTTATTTTTTCTTATTTCATTCATGTATGGCATGCTCCGTATTAAGCGTGAGAGAAGTTCTTTTCATATTCGTGTACAGGATATATATGATGAAATGAAGTTTACGTATACAAAGGGACTTTTGATAGGACTGTTTGTCTCGATCGTGATTTTCGCGCTTGGTCTGAGTCTTCCGTTTGGAACAGTTGTTATTTTGGCCATCATTACAGCGGTGCTGAGTTTTACACTTCAGCTAAGATGGTTGTCGGCTGCCTTTACAATCGGGCTAACATTATTGGCTGTTGCGTTCATGCCGGACCGATTTGAGTCTTTTTTTGTGGGCTTTTCCGGGACAAGCCTTGCTTCTCTTAGTATTTTAGCAGGAGTATTGCTTGTTGCTGAGGGCATATTGGTGATGCGTACAGCACATCAGCATACATCTCCTTTTTTAAAAACGAGCACAAGAGGATTGCCGATCGGTATCCATCAGGCAAATCGAACATGGATGCTGCCGCTTCTCATGCTAGTTCCTGGTGGAGATTTAACTTCCTCTTTAACATGGTGGCCGGTTTTATCCATTAATGGTGAGCCCTTTTTATTACTGGTGATTCCCTTTTTCTTAGGATTTAGCCAACGTGTTCAAGGTTCATTGCCGCAAGAGAGCATAACCACAACAGGACAGCGGGTTATGTGGCTCGGTGTAATTACGCTTGTACTAGCTGCCGGCAGTATTTGGTGGACACCGCTAGCATTTATCGCTGTAGGTATTGCGATGGTAGGTCGTGAATTCATTACCATTCGTCAACGAATGAATGATGCTTCTGCTGCTTTTTATTTTTCAAAACGAGATCATGGCTTAATGATATTAGGGATTCTGCCACAATCTCCAGCAGAAAAGATGAATCTCAAGGTAGGCGAAATCATCATGAAAGTAAACGGATACTCTGTTCACACCGTCGACGAGTTTTACCAAGCATTACAAAAAAACGGCGCATTCTGCAAGCTGGAAGTCATTGGCTTCAACGGTGAAATCCGCTTTGACCAACGCGCATTATATGACGGAGAGCACCATGAATTAGGAATATTATTTGTACAGGACCATAAGAAGTGGGAAGACGAAGCCGTATAATTGTGTAAATGCGCATAATGTAACGGAATGCACTTAAAGTGATTTAAAAAATAGTCGCAGTATCCATAAAAGTAAAGGTGAAAAGAATAATTATTTACCTCACACATATAATGAAAAATAACCGCAGTGCGCCAACACTACGGTTATCTATTCAATTGCGATTCGCAGTAATAAGGTTTTATACTTGAGAGTAATTCACCCCTGTCGCCAACAGCAGGGTGAATTACTCTTTTGTTTTCTCAATTAATAGGACGATTAAAGTCACTAATGCTATCATAAACATTGCTGTATTCATATCCATCAGTTACACCTCCCTTATGAGAGGCTAAGACCGTCAACCCTTATGCGAGTGTCTTTTTGTCATCGCAGAAAAAGTAGACCTGTCTTCCCAATCGTAATAACCATAAACTTTGGCAGTTATGATATAGGATATTGAGCTTAGTGCATGTCTTATGCTCCTTTTTTGAAAATTTTTAATAAAAGTTAAAAATTTTCAACTCTCATGCCAAAAAAGATATGCTTAAGCATCACGAGATTTTTCTCTATATAAGATTTCGTTGAGTGGAGGATAATCAAGAGCATGCCAAATTCTAAGAAAGAATTCGATAGATGGTTGTGATTTATTATTCATATAAATGGATAAATTACTTTTATCAATGCCTGTCATTTCTGAAAGTTCCTTCTGAGTCATTTTTCGTTCTTTCATTATTTTCTTCATGTTATTTTTAATCAAGCCATCCTGATAATGAATGAGCGGTTCAACATTTTCCTTTGGCGTATTCCCTAGTTTTTTGGCTGCCTCATTTAAAATGGGAAGAAACTCAGGAAGAGATTCATACAATTTCCTGGTTATTTCTTTGGGTTTATGTGCATCAATGTTGTCCAGCATAGAATCAATAAAATACATGGTTGCCCCCTTGATAAAATCTTCCGGGGTATACTCAACATTTATTTTATCCATTTTAGCTTCCACATTGGCATATGTCGTATAGGCTTGCAGCTTTTCAAAATTCTCTTTTTTGAACCCTACTTTCACATATACAAACCCATCATCTTCCAGTGTACCCTCTGTGTCTGTTGTGTCATTGTCGCCAAAGCCCATATACACAACTTTAGAATGATCGGCATTGGTTTTTTTCCTCATGTTCATGTATATCGCCTCCTAAACGTGGACAAGATATGCTTAACAAAATAAGAGAGGTGCTAAACGTGACAAAAGATGAAAGAAAAGATGTAACAAGAGACATAGGCGGCACTGGCAAACGTTCGTAATTTTTTATCCTAACTTGATTCTTCCTTTTTTTTATTATATGTCAATTTAATGGCACTTATTAATTTCAATTATAAATCGGGACAGGGGGACAGGTACCTCGTCCCGATTTTTTATTTGGGACAAGGAACCTGTCCCCCCGACCCACCCCCGACCCATCCCCGACCCATCCCCGACCCACATTAAACTTCACAAAGCATCCAAAATCGTTTATAATGCAATTTGTTAACAACGGCCCCGACTTTCAGGAGAGTTGAAAGTCATGAACTTATATAAAAAAATGAAAAGGGAGAGGATCTTTTTTGGATGTAAGTACAATTAAATATTCTTGGTTTGGAAATATTAAAGGTGATGTTTTAGCAGGTATTGTGGTGGCACTAGCACTAATTCCTGAGGCTATTGCTTTCTCAATCATTGCGGGTGTAGACCCTATGATTGGTTTGTATGCGTCGTTTTGTATTGCTGTGACTATAGCATTTGTTGGGGGACGTCCCGGAATGATTTCGGCTGCAACAGGTGCAACAGCTTTGTTGATGACGACATTAGTTGCTGATTATGGATTGCAATATTTACTTGCAGCCACTATTTTGACTGGAGTTATTCAAATCATCATGGGTATATTAAAGTTAGGAAGGCTAATGAAATTTGTGCCTCGTTCCGTTATGACGGGTTTTGTCAATGCGCTGGCTATTCTAATTTTTACAGCACAATTGCCTCATTTTGTAGGAGAATCATGGCCGATGTTTGCGATGGTAGCAGGAGCGCTTGCGATTATTTATATTTTGCCGCGTTTCACAAAAGCTGTTCCATCTCCATTGGTTGCGATCATTGTCATTAGTCTTATCGCGGTTATGACTGGAAGTAACGTTAGGACTGTAGGGGATATGGGGGAGTTATCACAAACGTTGCCAATTTTTTTACTTCCTGATATTCCATTAAACTTTGAGACGTTACAAATTATTTTCCCTTATTCTATATCGATTGCCATTGTTGGGTTGGTTGAGTCTTTACTAACAGCTCAAATTGTCGATGATATGACAGATACAGGAAGTGACAAAAACAAAGAAGCGCGTGGGCAGGGGATTGCCAATATCGTCTCAGGTTTCTTTGGTGGTATGGCTGGCTGCGCGATGATCGGCCAATCTGTAATTAATGTAAAATCAGGTGGTAGAGGACGTTTATCAACATTTGTGGCAGGAGCTTTCTTAATGGTGTTAATCCTGCTGTTAAATGACGTTCTTGTTCAAATTCCAATGGCAGCCCTTGTAGGGGTTATGATTATGGTATCAATCGGTACATTTGATTGGTCAGCATTAAAAACTCTGCATAAGGTACCTTTAACGGATACATTAGTAATGGTTGTGACCGTTATGACGGTGATTATGACACATGATTTATCAAAAGGTGTTCTTGTTGGCATTATTTTAAGTGCGATCTTCTTTGCGGCTAAAATATCTAAAGTGAAGATTAAAACCTTATCTTCAGGTCAATCTGATAAAAAGATATACCGGGTGACGGGTCAACTATTCTTTGCTTCTGTTACTGACTTTGTGGAAAGCTTTGATTACAAAGAAAATGTAAAAGAAGTTGATTTAGATTTAACAAATGCACATTTGTGGGATGATTCGGCAGTTGGTGCCATTGATAAAATCGTTTTAAAATACCGTCAACATGGTGTGAAAGTTAATTTAATTGGTGTAAATACGGAAAGCAGTAAGCTTTTAGAAAAAATATCTGTTCATAATAAGCCGGGCGGTCTTAGTAAAGTAACGAATCATTAATAAATTGCAAAATTTTTTAAGAAGAACATCTAATCTATTGATGTTCTTTTTTTAAAGGCTAATAATGCTTATAAGAAAAGGAAAAAATCCTCTTAAAAAGGATGAGCCCCACAATCGTAGTTAACTTGATTTTAGTAAAAAACCAAATCAGAGCTATCATTACGAAGGGAGCTAATAATAAAAAAATGATTCCCCAAATTGGGCATGCTTAAACATGTTATGAAGATGGCAAACTCTTTATCTCACTTAAATGTTTCGGATTATTAAATCTGGTTAATATAAATAGAAAAAAGATCAAGGAGTTGTTTTTTATGAAAAAGGATTTATTTCGTTCACAACAGCCTGATGTCACAATCATAGATTCTATATCTGCTGAAATCGTATTGGAAAAGGCTTTACTAGATTTTCGAAAAAAGAAAATTCAACAGAAAATTGACCAATCCTTACAAGATAAAAACAAGAGTGAATTCCTAAGATTAACGGAAAAGTTGAAGAATATTTCTTAGTATGTAAAGAGAAAAACCAAAATATAATCAACGTATCAAGATGGAAGGAAGCCACTCATCTTTGAAAGGTGGAACCCGATTGAATCGTTTTCCGTTATATGCCATTTTAAATGTAATGGGATTACTAATTGTTTTAGCAGTGAATTACTTAGCCAATGCATTGCCAATTGGCGGTCAAACAACTGGGGAAGTATCAGACAAGGTGTTTACACTCTTTACACCTGCAGGTTATGCGTTTGCTATATGGGGATTGATTTATTTTCTGCTGACAGTATGGGTCATTCGTCAGTTTTTTGTAAATGATGAGCAAAAAGAAAATGATCGGAAAATTGGTGTTTGGTTCTTTATAAATGCCATTCTTAATAGCTCATGGGTTATTGTGTTTCAAAATGAGTACTTTAATGTATCAATTTTTATCATGTTAGGGATTTTGCTTACTTTGATCATTATTTACAAGAATATTCAACGGTTACCTCATTCAACTTGGTATATGAGGTTTCCTTTTCTGTATATATTGGCTGGATTTCAGTTGCCACTATCGTCAATGTATTCGTTATTTTTGAGGCGAATGGTATTGAACGATTGATTGGTTTAGATGAACAAGTGTGGGCGATTATCATGCTGATTGTCGGTGCCATCCTTGGAGTCATATTTACGTTAACACAACATGACATTGCATATTCCCTAACTTTTATATGGGCATTTATCGCAATTATGGTGGAACAAAGCGGCCATCCGGCAATTGGTACAGCAAGTAAGGTGGCTGTTGTGTTCCTTGTTGTTGGGATTGTGATTGAGGTTATTAGGAGATATAGAAAGTAAGGAGAAAGAAGGCCGAAATGACATCTATATTGGCATATAAAAAACAAAAACTCGCCTTGGCGAGTTTCTTGGTTTACGTTCTAGCTAAAGCACCAATATTTTATGAACCCAAAATTAATGATCTCTTTTTTCCTGCCAAATTCGTATACGCTCTTCATGACTCACTACTTTATGAATTTGGTGAAGCATCCATACATAGCCAAAAGAGTCCATAAAGATTGCATTTGACAATCCGTAATCAGGGTTGTCAGTAACCGGTTGAATCTCCGTACATCCCAAACTCATTGCCTTTGTATAGGTTTCCTTAATATCAGGGACAGTGACGTTAAACCAAATTGTTTTAGGGTCATCTTGGGTTGGTGCAACCAATTGAAATTCCGGATTTTCATCCAACATGTGAAAGCGTACACCGTAAAGGGTAAAAACGGCTTCATTTGTACCTTTTGGTAAATCTGAAACCTCTACACGTTCGATTTCAAATATCTTTTCGTATAATTCCAATGCTTTTAAACTATCTGTCACAACTAAATCAATTTCTACTCCTACCATTATGAATGCACTCCCTTTATTAGTTGATTGAAATTCCTTATTTCATCATTTTCTTCTAGCTTGTCATGATGTATACCTAATTCATATGTTAACACAGTTAATAGGGTTTTCATTTTTCAATAATCGGAATGTAACGATGAAAAAACCTCATCGTATGGATGAGGTTTACATCATTATTATTTCCCTTTTTTCACAAGTTGAATTGCTTCTTTTGATACATAGATTTCTCCATTACTTTGAACAGTAACAGTGTCTAAGTCAATGTCTTTTCCATTCAGAATTAACACGTTTTTATTAACAGGGAACTGAGCGTTTGTTTTTCCTTTTGTTACAACTAATACAGGGTTATTTGCATCAGATGAATCTACTTTTACTTTTGCACCGATTCTCTTGAATTCAGCTTCTGCATTTACAAATACTTGGTTATCTAATTTCTTTAAGTCAAATCCCATTGCTTTAGCAGCAGTATGGGCAATCTCAGTATTCTCGACCAATCCTGTTGGACTTCCAGGTCCATATGAATACAGGAATAAATCTTCACCAGTATGACCGCCTGTTGTAAAGCCGATGTTAGCACGATTTGCAAGTAGTTGTACAAGTGTTTTACCTAAATCCTTTGATTGTTGAATCGCTTTTGTTTCTTCTTGTGTAGGATTGTCAATTCCGTATAATGCGGCAACTTCCAACACATTTGATTTATCAGATTTTAGTTGCTTTAATGCACCTTCCAGCGTCATTTCAGCTTCTTTCAGTGGATCAATATAAGTAGAAACGGGGATAGAAGGGTAAGATCCGCTTGTATTTTGGTTTCCAATGGAAATTCCGCTGTTACCATGATCAGATACGGCAACAATCATCGTATTCTTATTCTTTTTCGCAAAATCAAGTGCTTCTTTTACAGCTGCGTCAAATGAAAGAGTATCACTGATCATGCCGATCGGATCGTTTGCATGTGCAGCCCAATCAGGTTTGCTTCCTTCGACAAATAAGAAGAATCCGTCTTTATCTTTGGAAAGAGTTGAAATGGCCTTTTTCGTCATTTCAGCAAGTGTTGGTTCATCTGGATTTGTTTGTTCACGATCCATATCATAAGCAAGTGCAGCTGGTGCGAATGATCCCCATAGTTTGCTTGATTTTGATTTTAATAGCTCATCACGTGTTTCAACAAGATCATACCCTTTATTGTCAATGACTTCTAACAGGTTTTCGCCGTCTTTACGGTTTTCAGCTAATAAAGAATTTTTACCGCCGCCTAGGACAACATCCATATCCTGGTATACTTGCTGCTCGGCAATATTATCATAGTCACTTCTGTGTGCTGCATGTGAAGAAAATGCAGCAGGTGTAGCGTGCTGAATTTCAGATGTTGAGACAATTCCTGTTGCTTTTCCGCTTATTTTTGCCCCTTCCAAGACATTTGCAACAGGTTTGTAAGGATTATCTGCTAAGTCAGGATCAACTCCGGGATTGGCCACTTTCTCAGGGAGTACGCCAACAAATTTATCATTTGATTTATTGCCTGTTGCCATGGCTGTTCCTGCCGGTGCTGAGTCAGTGATTGCAGACTCTGCTGAATATGTACGAACACCACCAGTTAAAATCTCATCCATCGCAAGCGGTTGTCCTTTATACCATCTTGCAAGAGTTGTTGTACTGGAACTAACACCATCCATCACAAGGACAATGACGTTTTTTGCCTTTTGAGAATCTTTTTTTGCTTCAACTTTTTCGTTAGCTGAAGAGAAACCGAGTGAACCGAGTGCTAATGTACTTGCAAGAGTAATTCCAACGACTTTTTTGTTTAATTTCATGAATATTTCCTCCAATATTTGCTTCATTTTCGATTGTTGTGGGTAATGGTTAATGAAGAATGTTAAATCTAGTAAATGTAACAATCAACTCCTATGATGTGTTCTATAGCCCTTATGCTTACGTAATTATAAGTTCACTATGTAAACTGGACGTTAAGGAATTGTAAAGTTTAAGAAGATTGATAAAAACAGTATTTTTATCCTGATTTTAAAAATAGTAGAAAGGAATCTTGTATTTAGCGGGAGGTTGATTAATTACCAAAAAAATAATAGTTGTGAAAAGGTAATTTAGATGTTTTTTATTGTAAGTCTAAGGGAAAACGTTGATTATGATGATCATTAAAATGCTAAAATGACCTTACTTGATTGTGGGACAAGGAACCTGTCCCTCCGTCCCACTTGAAAATATAGGGAGAGAGAGGTATTTTTATTATAGGAATAGTTTGTTTAAGCGGGGGTAGCAATGCGGAATAAAACATTATGGAGCAAGTATGTTTTCTTGAGTGTGGCCACAGTTTTTATGTGGGTGAAGACGTATATTGTGTATCGAACAGGTTTTGATTTAAAAATAGAAAATGTCATGCAATCTTTTATTCTCTTCATTAATCCATTGAGCTTCTTTTTACTAGTTTTTGGGTTGGGCTTATTTATGAAGCAGAGGATAAGAAATATATACATAATCGTTGTTAGTACATTGGGGACGATTTTGTTAATTTCAAATATGAGTTTTTATAGTTTTTACAATGATTTTCTGACCATCCCGGTATTATTCCAGTCAAGTAATATGGGGGACCTTGATAGTAGTATTCAAGAAATCGTGAAGCCGAGCTATTTCCTTATGTTTGTTGATATTCTTATTTTGATTTGGTTAGCGAGAAAAAATAGACATAAAGATGATGGTGCTGTAACGGTTAAGGAAAGAAGATCATATTTTCTCGTTGTTTGTGTCGTGTTTATCTTCAATGTAGGATTAGCGGAAATACAGCGCCCGCAGTTTTTAACACGTTCATTTGACAGGGAGATTTTAGTGAAAAATATTGGGATCTTTAATTTCCATATATATGATGGAATTGTGCAGTCAGCAACAACGGCACAGAGAGCACTGGCAGATAGTGATGAGCTTGTGGAAATTCAAAACTATGTGAATGCAAATGAAAAAGAGCCAAGTGAAGAGATGTTTGGGATTGCGAAAAATCGTAATGTGATTTTTGTTTCATTAGAATCGACACAAAGCTTTGTGTTGAATGAAACATTAAATGGCGAGGAGATTACACCATTTTTAAATGATTTTTTAAATGAAAGTTATTACTTTGAAAATTTTTATCACCAAACAGAACAGGGGAAAACGTCAGATTCAGAATTTATTGTGGCGAATTCATTATACCCTCTGGGACGGGGTTCCGTCTTTTTTACAAATAGTGAAAATGAGTACAATGCAACACCTGAAATCTTAAAGGATTATGGGTACTACTCCGCGACATTCCATGCGAATAATGCGACCTTTTGGAACAGAGATATCGTGTACGATTCCTTTGAGGTGGATAGATTTTTTGATATCGAAAGCTATGACATCACACCTGAAAATTCATTCGGATGGGGCTTAAAGGATAAGGAGTTTTTCGAGCAAACGGTTGAGTTGATGAAAACATTGCCACAGCCTTTTTATAGCTACTCAATTACACTGACAAATCATTTTCCTTTTGAACTTGAGGAAGAGGATAAGCTTATTGATGAATATGATTCAACTAGTGAGGTCTTCAACCGATATCTTCAGACAGTTCGTTATCAGGATGAAGCATTAAAACGATTTATAGAGAAATTAAAGGAAGAAAACCTGTATGAAAATTCGATTATCGTCTTAATGGGTGATCATTATGGGATTTCTGAAAATCATAATGAGGCATTAGCGCAATTTTTAGGCAAGGATGAAATCTCGCCATATGATACGATTCAGCTTCAACGTGTACCATTTGTCATTCATATACCTGGTCTTACAGATCAGCATCCCGAGTTGATTTCAGATATTTCAGGTCAAATTGATGTAAAGCCGACGCTTTTACATCTGTTAGGGGTTGATACGTCTGATAGGATTCAATTTGGTCAGGATTTGTTTTCACCTGAGCGGTCTCCATTTGCTGTATTGAGAAATGGAAGTTTTATCACAGAGGATTATATATCTGTTTCAACTCTTTGTTATGATCGTGAATCAGGTGCAGAGATTGAACGTGAGGGAACGTGTGATGTCTACGAGGACATGGCTCATGATGAACTTAGTTTTTCAGATAAAATAATCTATGGGGATTTGCTGAGATTTTATAATAAAGAAGAAAGTGTGGAAGAGTAGCTTCCACACTTTTTTGATGGATTAAAGGACCAAGTATTTAGTTAGAGCTTGCTGCAATGTTCCAAGAGTTTCTGTTTTGCTGTCAAAGGAAACTCCGAGATGGATCACTTTCCGAACAACCTCTTTTCTCAATCCTGTGATCACCGAATTACAGCCCATCATGGAAGCACCATGGATGATTTTTAATAAATGTTCAATCACATTAGCTTCCATATCTGCAATACCTGATAAGTCAATAATCAACGTTTGAATACGTGATTTGCCAATTTCAGTTAAAACCTTTTCTTCCAGGATATTTGCCCTGTAATCATCAATTGACCCGATCAAAGGCAGAATACAAACAGACGAATTAATCGGGATAATCGGGACTGAAAGGTTCTCTACTAATTTTCTATGTGCTTTGATCAGAGAATCTTTGTATGTAGAATAACTAATAAAAAAGCTATTTAGAAATTCATCAATATGATTATTTATTTTCTTTTCAAGGGTAAAAAAGTCAGCTACAATTTTCCCGTTTGTATATTCGTTATATTTTTCAATAAAATACCACACAGTCCTGCGGATTGCTTGAATCCATTCGAGTTTAAATGTTAAATCAATGGAATGTGTAGACCAGGCGATGCCTTCATGTTTTGCAAAGAGTTGCAACTCCTTCTCCTTGCCGTCAACGATATACGTAACAAGCTTTTTCGCATTATTAACGAGATCAATGTTACCAATTGCCAGGATTTCATCAATCTTATCTGTTACATTGACTGCTTCTGCCAATAATCTCTCTTCAAAACTTTGAATATTGTTTTCAAAGAATTGTTTAAGTTCATATGATTCCTGGAATTTGAATTTCATTACTTTTCCCCCTTATGCTGAATTTTTGAAATTCAATACCTTCCTTTTATTTTAAGGTATTTTTACAGAAAAAGAAAATGCATTGCTTCAATGTAATGAGATTGGGAACTTTTTCTAAGGGTAATCGTATTACATATTATCCTTAAAAAACCAGATTATCCATTTCTTTCGAATGAAGATGTACATCAGATTGTTGATATTGAAGGAGGAAAAGAATTCGTGAGTATTATTTTAGCGTATGTCATTATTTTTTTGTTAGGGGCGACACCATTTTTTGAGGTAGTCGGGGTCATTCCAATCGGAGTTGCAGCAGGACTGCCGGCACTTCCTGTTGCCATTCTTGCGTTATTGGGGAATATTCTGACCCTTTGGTTACTCATCTTATTAATGGACCGAGTAAAAGAGTGGCTACAAAAACGTAAGGAAAAGAAAGGCAAAGAAGTATCAGACAAAAAGCAGAAGCGAGCAGAATCAATTTGGAAAAAGTATGGTTTGCCTGGATTAACATTTGTAGCGCCATTTTTAATCGGGAGCCATCTGGGTGTTATTTTAGCGATGAGCTTTGGCGGCACAAGAAAACAAATCTTCTTTTGGATCACAGTTAGTGTGGTTTTCTGGGCAGTTGTGATGGGGCTTCTTTCATATTTCGGTTTTGACTTATTATTTACCCAAACCGGACAGGACGGTTTCCTGAAAAATTTATTAGATACTGAGTGAGGAACGAGGGGAGGAACGAGGGGACAGGTCCCTTGTCCCATGTGGGACAAGAGGCCTGTCCCTCTGTTCTAATTCACGATAGTTTTTAAGATTCCCTTCATAAACAAAGTGAAAATCACTTCCTGTGATGAGATCTTGAGGTGTTATAAGTGAAGGTGGTTTAGAAAAATCTACACATTCAGCCTCCTGGAGGACAGTTGCGACAAATTGTGAACAGAAAAAAGCATTTTTTCTAGTCATTTGCTTGTTTAATAGAATGGCAAATAAACCCAGTAGGTTATAACGGTACAGGGCCTTATTGTCATTTACTTTTTGTATGAAGCATCTCATTTTTTCATATTGACTCGTAGAGACTGTACAGCTGTACACCCGACATTTTGCTAGATTGAAAAAATGTGACTCCATGTTTTCCTTCACAAAGCCGCCGATGAAGGGGTTTGAAGGTGTTTTTCTTCCAAAGCTATATACTTCAGATAAAGATCGGTCAAAAGAAATGGATGCATGATTGAACGATTTTTTTGTATATAATTTGATAAGTCTAGTAAACATTGTTCCAGTGTCAGTTAGTAGAATATAGATCTTTTTTTCATCCACCTAAAATTCCTCCCCTTAAATAACCCAAATCCTATTATCAAGAATCCAGGCAACCGAATGAAGAATCTGTGGCTGTATTTCGCTCTAAGTCTTAAGGCTTAGAAGGGACAGAGGGACAGGTTCCTTGACCCAGAATTCTGGGACGAGGAACCTGTCCCCCCGGACCAGCCCACTTAGATAGAGGTTCGTGCAAGCAATCGTTTAATGGAAGAGTTGGCTTCTGTTAAGATGACTTTTTTGTCTAAGGTTTTCATCATGCGGTTTTCCATTACGATTTGACCATTGATGATGGTTGTTTCGACATCAGCTCTTGTGGCAGAGTAGACGATTCTGGAGATAGGATCGACGCCATATGAGGGGTAGGTATGAAAGTCTTGTAAGTTTAAGATGGCCAGGTCGGCTTTTTTGCCGATTTCTATACTCCCGATTTCATTTTCCATTCCAACTGCCTTCGCACCTCCAATTGTCGCCATTTTAAACACAGTATGTGCATCCATTGCGGTTGGTCCGTGTACTGGTTTTTGGATGAGTGCGGCTAGTCTCATTTCATTGAACATATCTAAATTATTATTACAAGGCGCTCCGTCAGCTCCCAGGCTTAGTGACACTTGTTCATTTACCATATAAGGTGTATCGGCGATACCAGACGCCAATTTCAGATTTGATCCGGGACAATGACTAACATGAACCCCTTTTTCGCGAATGATACGTTTTTCCTCTTCGTCCAGCCAAATACAATGAGCGAGAATTAACCGGTTATTGGCTAAACCTAAATGGTCCAAATACACGATATTTCTCATTCCGGTTTCTTTTTGGACAATATCAATTTCACCACGGTTTTCCGAAGCGTGTGTATGGACCATTGCATGATAGTATTCTGATAAAGATTGGACTTCACGTAGGAGTTGTTCTGTACAAGAAACAACAAATCTTGGTGAGAATGCATATTTAATCCGGCCATCATCATAGTTATGCCATTTTTCTAGTAAGTCGACGCTTTCTCTAATCGATCTTTCTGTGTTTTCCTGTAAAGGCAGAGGTACTTCATCTCCCTTATCCATCATCACCTTGCCTGATAAAGCCCTCATTCCGCTTTCAGCAATCGCTTTAAATGCATACTCAGTATGGTGGACGGTTTCCATATCAACAATGGTTGTTGTCCCGCTTTGAATGAGCTCACCAATTCCGAGCATGGCAGAGTAATATATGGATTCCTCATCATGTGCTGCTTCTAATGGCCAAATCCTCTGTTTTAGCCAGTCCATTAATTCCAAATCATCTCCTTGACCACGGAAAACGGTTTGACATAGATGAATATGTGTTTGAACAAAGCCGGGAATAACGGTTTTCCCTGTTGCATCAATGATTTTATCAGGTTGTTGAACAGTTAGATCAGGTCCAATATCTTTTATGAGATCGTCCACAATGTGAATATCACCTGTGATGATTTCGTTTTCCTTATTCATCGTAATGATTTGTGCATTTTTTATAAGTATATTCATCTATGATCATCTCCTAATCTTAAACTAAGACACAAAAATAACTACGAAAAAATATGCCAATAAAAGCATATTTTCACCGTAGTAAGAAATTTACGGTTTCTTTGTAGAGACCCTTAAACCAATTATTAAGGATATACGTGAAAATCATCTGAAATAAGTTGTAAGAATAATCATAATGAGATAAAAAGTTTGGTTCAACAGGTTTGTTAGCTTATCTGACGGTTTTTCTATAGTTTCTGCTAGAGAAGAGGTTGTCTTTATAAGTATCAACATCATAACTATTTGGGTTGATTGAAGAGAAGGTGCGAGACCCCTGTGGGAGAAGTGGGCAGGTGAGATCCCACAGGCGCGCAGCTTACGAGGAAGCTCACCGTCCACCCCATGGAAAGCGAGCATCCTGGAGCTTCAATCAACTAAGCAAAACACGTAGTACATAGCATACTTTGTGAAAACTTATAAAAAGTGAAGAAGCGTATCTTTAGCTTTGAACCAAATATGAATACCATGTGAACACCACTAAAACAATTACTCAAAACCGACACGTATTACTGTACGCTTTGGTTGTACATATGCTATGATTTATTCTAATAAATGAGAAGGGGGGCTGGATTTATTGGGAAGGCGTTATTGCATACTCGTCAAATGGCTGAATTAACACAAAAGATGTATCTTTACAGTACACCATGCATATCTCTTCTTAGTACATCAGTCTTCTTTAAACGGGATTATTAAACAAACTAGTATCTCCTTTTAGAAATGTCATAAAGTAATCAGATCCTCAAAGAATGATGTGTGTACATGAGGAAGAGAAAAACATGTATAACGAGAACTGAAACGGTATGAAAAACGTTACCATGTAACGTTACTATTTCTGGAGGTGAATCCCTCAGGTTGAGGGAAATAATTGGATATTATTACAATCACAAATCTTTTTTTACTTGTCATTTTACTCGTACTGACAGCTTTTTTTGTTGGTTCGGAATTTGCGGTTGTTAAAATTCGAATGTCAAGAATAGATCAATTAATAGCAGAAGGTAATAAAAAGGCAATCATCGCAAAAAAGGTAGCAAGTGATCTTGATTACTATTTGTCAGCCTGTCAGCTTGGGATTACAGTCACGGCACTAGGTCTTGGAGCATTAGGAAAACCGGCTGTTGAGCGTGTGATGTACCCGGTGTTTGACTTTCTGAATGTATCAGATTCAATCGCATCTGTTTCTTCATATGCGATTGCTTTTATCCTTGTTACCTTTCTCCACGTCGTAGTCGGAGAAATGGCACCGAAAACATTAGCCATTCAATTTTCGGAAAAAATGACATTGCTGCTTGCCCCGCCATTATATTGGTTCGGAAAAATCATGTCACCATTTATATGGGCATTAAATGGTGCAGCACGTGTTCTATTAAAAATCTTTGGTGTACAGCCTGCTGGACATGAACAGGCCTATTCAGAGGAAGAATTAAAAATTATCATGACCCAAAGCTATCAGGGTGGTGAAATTGATAAAACGGAGCTCTCTTATATGGAAAATGTCTTCTCGTTTGATGAGCGTGTTGTAAAAGACATTATGGTACCAAGAACAGAGCTTGTTACACTTGATAAGGATATGGATGATAACGACATCGTCAGCATATTGGACGAAAATAACTATACACGTTATCCGGTAACAGAAAATGGCGATAAAGACAATATCGTCGGCTTTGTCAATGTGAAAAAGATGTTAACCCATATTGCGGCAAAACGTGAACGTAAACTCGAAGAATTTGTCCGCGATCTTCCGTTTGTTCTTGAAGCAACACGTCTTCAGGATGCCTTGCTAAAAATGCAACAGGAACAAGTTCATATGTCTCTTGTAATTGATGAATACGGAGGTACATCCGGTATTATCACGATGGAAGACATACTGGAAGAGCTTGTTGGTGAAATTCGTGATGAATTTGATGATGATGAAGTAGCTGATATTAGGACTACTGGTGAAAATCAATATACAATCAATGGTCGTGTTCTTTTAGTCGAGCTTGAAGAGCAATTTGGGCTTATATTTGAGGAAAGTGAAGAAGTCGATACAATCGCTGGCTGGATTCAATACCAAAAGGTTGATCCGGTTACAATTGGTGATGAAGTCATCCATGGTGAAGATTTATGGACGGTCATTGAAATGGATAATTATCAAATCAAACAGGTTGTGTTAAAAAGAGCATGCATGGCGAATGTTGGGTAAGGATGTCATAGCAATAGCTCTTTAAAATCTTGGAGGTGAATCCCTTACTTAAGGGAAATAATTGGACGGATTAATTGGATTAAACTTGTTTTTAGTGGCTGTATTTATCGGCCTTACTGCTTTTTTCGTTGGTGCTGAATTTGCGATTTTGAAAGTGCGAATGTCACGAATTGATCAGTTAATTGCAGAAGGAAACAAAAAAGCGGTTATGGCCAAAAAAGTTGCTCATAATCTTGACTACTATTTATCAGCCTGTCAGCTTGGTATAACCATTACTGCACTCGTTCTTGGTGCACTAGGGGAACCAACAGTAGAAAAAATGCTTCACCCGCTTTTTGAAAGATTTGCCGTACCAGAGGCTCTATCAACCGCACTCTCTTATGCGATTGCCCTTTCGATTGTAACATTTTTACATGTTGTAATCGGAGAATTGGCACCAAAAACCTTGGCGATTCAATTTGCGGAAAAAATGACATTGCTTTTGGCTACACCGCTTTACTGGTTTGGAAAAGTGATGAATCCATTTATTTTTGCTCTTAATGGGGCATCACGCGGAATACTCGGTGTGTTTGGTGTAAAGCCTGCAGGCCATGAAACAGCACACTCAGAGGAAGAGTTAAAGTTAATCGTTACGCAAAGCTATGAGAGTGGGGAAATAAACCAAACTGAGCTTGCATACCTCGAAAATATTTTTGCTTTCGACGAACGTGTTGTAAAAGACATTATGATTCCCGCTACGAAAATCATTACGCTTGAAAAAAACATGAACTTGACTGATATCATCGAGGTTCATGATCAATATGACTACACCCGCTATCCGGTCAAAGAAGCCGGGCAGAACAAAATCATCGGGTTTATTAACACAAAAGAAATGCTAACAAGTATTGCTGCAGGAAGAGAGCGGAAACTGGAAGATTTCATCCATGAAATGCCACATCTCTCTGCATCAACACCAATCAAAGAAGTTCTATTGAAAATGCAGCAAAGCCGGGTCCATATGGCCATCATCAAAGACGAATCAGGGCAAACAACCGGCCTTGTGACAATGGAAGACATCCTGGAAGAAATCGTCGGTGAAATCCGAGAAGAACAAACAGGTGTAGAACCATCCGTTGCAGGGTAAGTTTCTACTAGACATTTTTTAAAAAACTTTAATAAGTTTAGTTGATATTTAAGAATTTTTAAAAGTTCTATATGAAAAATAAATTAGGTCGAGTGAAGCGGAAGGTGCGAGGCTCCTGCTTAGAAATGCGGAATCGGCTGTTTAGCCCCGACAAGCATAAGACGCACTTGAATTGAAGACGTTCTTTGTCTTCAGTTAAAGTGTGACTAGATCCTAGAGGGGCTAGGAACCGGAGCAAGACAAGGGAGCACCGTACACCCCGCAAAAAGCGAGCAACATGGAGCTTCACTCACCCCACCCAATACATGTTATCGAGCAAGGAAGTAGTTTGTGAATTTTCACACCGCAATAATATCATACAACCATCACGTGACAGTTTGGAGGTTTTAAAACTTGGGACTGAAAAATTAAAAATCGGTGAATTAGCAGAAATAACCGGCGTGACCAAACGAACAATCGATTACTACACAACTCTGGGCTTATTAAAGGCGGAACGTTCATCATCCAATTACCGCTACTATGATTCTTCTGCAATCGAGCAATTACGATTTATAGAAGAATGTAAAGCGAACGGTATGACGCTGGAAGGAATCAAAAAGAAAATTATCGCTACCGCTGAAGAAATTGATGTCTTAGAATTACGATTAAAAATAAAAGGTCTTGAAAAAGAAGTCTCAGAAGTTTTAGCCCAACTGGATAAAAACGACTTGGAAAATCAAGACTTTGTCAAAAAGCATATCTCAAATGAAAGTCTGTCATTAATTCAAACATTACTTTTATTAATAAATATAAAAAATGGAGGCTAATCAAAAATGTTCTTTCATCCAATGGATATTCTCATCTTTATCACATTAGGAATTTCAATTTGGGCTCAGTATAGAGTGAAAGGGAATTTTAATAAATGGGCGGAAGTCGCAACAAAAACCGGTCTATCAGGAGCGGAAACAGCACGACGTATATTGGACAGCAATGGGTTGTACAATATACCTATAGAAGTTGTACCAGGTACTCTTTCTGACCACTATGATCCAGTCAAAAAAGTAGTCCGTCTGTCTGAAGCGGTTTATTATGGGCGTTCGATTGCCTCTGTTTCTGTTGCCGCACATGAAATTGGACATGCGATCCAGCATCAGCAGTCATATGCGGCTCTTATGCTGAGACATAAGATTTTTCCAATCGCAAATATTGCTTCTGGAATTGCTCCCTTTCTATTTATTGGCGGCTTGTTGTTACAGCAGTTATCCCTTATTGGAATTGGCATTGTCTTTTTCTCGGCGGCTGTAGCATTTCAGTTAGTAACACTACCTGTTGAGTTTGACGCAAGTAAACGCGCGAGAAACCTCATGCTGGCAGAAGGTATTCTTTATAATGAAGAAGAACATGGCGTGAAAAAAGTGTTAAATGCCGCAGCATTAACATATGTTGCCGGAGCATTAATGGCATTATTTGAGTTAATTAAGTTTATTATGATCTTTATGCAGGGTAATAGTGAAGAATAAAAACATGCACAAATGAGGAGGTGGAGGTCTTACGAATGTAAGACAACTCATTGACCACAGTTAATTTAATTTTAATTATCATATTAATTGCGTTAACCGGATTTTTCGTAGCAACAGAATTTGCCATTGTTAAGATTCGTATGTCTAAAATTGACCAGCTTGTTGCTGAGGGGAAAAAAGGGGCTATAGCTGCAAAGAGGGTTGTATCCCATTTAGATGAATATTTGTCTGCGTGTCAACTCGGGATCACCGTAACAGCTTTAGGACTTGGTTGGTTAGGTGAGCCGACTGTTGAAAAGCTACTACACCCTGTATTTGCTTATTTCAATTTTAATGAGTCTGTTACACATATTTTATCTTTTGGTATAGCCTTTGCTCTCGTTACATTTTTACATGTGGTTGTCGGAGAGCTGGCACCAAAAACAATTGCGATTCAAAAAGCAGAATTCATTACGTTAATGTTTTCACCGCCAATTATTTGGTTCTATAAAATCATGTATCCGTTCATTTGGTTTTTGAATGGTTCAGCTCGTGTATTAGTTGGCATGTTTGGATTAAAGCCGGCATCAGAGCATGAATTGGCTCACTCAGAGGAAGAGCTTCGTATTCTTTTATCTGAAAGCTATAAAAGCGGTGAAATCAATAAGAATGAGCTAAAGTATGTGAACAACATTTTTGAGTTTGATGAAAGAATTGCGAAAGAAATAATGGTGCCCCGTACAGAAATTATCACGATTTCTCTTGAAAGCACCTATGATGAAATCATTGAATTGATAAAAAATGAACGCTATACCCGATATCCTGTTGTAGATGGTGATAAAGATCATATTGTCGGCTTTTTAAATATTAAAGAGCTTTTAACTTCCGCTTTTACGGAATGTGATGATCCTAAGCCATTTGATATCAACGCCTATATAAATCCGGTCATACAGGTAATTGAAACCATTCCGATTCACGATTTATTGCTAAAAATGCAAAAAGAACGAACACATATTGCTGTTTTAATCGATGAATATGGAGGAACTTCCGGATTGGTCACAGTTGAGGACATCCTTGAGGAAATTGTCGGAGAAATCAGGGATGAGTTTGATGAAGATGAAATCCCTGAAATTCGAAAACTAAATGAAGATCATTACATTTTAGATGGAAAATTACTCATAGAAGATGTAAATAACCTTCTTCACACGACCTTTTCTGACGAAGACATTGATACAATAGGCGGCTGGTTCTTAACTCAAAAATTCAACGCTGATGTTGGCGTTGAGGTTGCAGATCAAGATTATATCTTTAAAGTTCACGAAAGTGACGGACACCATATTCAATATTTAGAAGTGTTTAAAATGAAAAGTAATGTTGTGCCGATTTCGGATAATTAGACCAAAAAGACAAAGTTGATGGGGTACCATTGACTTTGTCTTTTTTTAGGCCGCTGCACCCGTCACATACTCCCAAAATCTCCATACCTTATAAAGATTCCTTTCCACATCTACTACTTTACCTTTCCTGGAGTGATCAAATTTGTTGAAAAATTTATTACCAATTACCGTGATTTTTTGTTTGACCTTAAGTATTTGGATGCTTCCATCACAAGCATTTCATAGCCATTTTCCTGCCATAGAGGTATTTGGTAAGTTAGGAACCTTTATTTCTTTTCTGCTCCTTGTGTTGTTTAGTGTGATTCAACTATTTTATTACACATCTAAAAAATGAAAACGGATGGAATGGTAATGAGTGCTTTATTGCCATTCCGTATTAATTATTCACATGGTATAGTTTAAGAAGATGAACAGGGGGATTTAGCCTGGAACAACATAAAATGAGGGAGATACAATGAGATTTATTGATATAGAGGACTATAACCCCTTAACGATGCAGTTGGCGATGCCGATTTATGATCGGATGCGAAGGGTGTTATTAACGGCCGGGAGAACGATTCATCCTAACTATTTAGAACGGATCAAAGCAATAGGTGTATCAACTCTTGTTGTTGAGGATGCTGAGTCAACAGGTATTACCCTTGAGGAAATGCTTGATATGCCGACATGGATGGATACAATTGCTGTTGTTCAACAGGCGTTTGAAGATGCCTCAAATAAAAAACGATTACATATAGCAGCTCTCCAAAGGGCTGTTGTAACTCTTATTAAAGAAGTATTTGCTCATAAAACGATTATCCTTGTGCCAACTACCTCCTTATCAACAGGCTTGGTACGGTATGCTCACTCAGTAAATGTAGCACTTTTAAGCTTACAAATAGCCAAACATTTAGGCTACACGCAAAGGCAATTAAGGGATTTGGCTCTTGGTGCCTTATTACACGATATCGGCAAGGCGGTTACGAATCAAGAAGAAGAACATCCATTAAAAGGATTTGACATCATAAAGGACAATCGGGAAATGAGTTTATTGTCCGCACATATTGCCTATCAACATCATGAA
This sequence comes from Metabacillus sp. KJ11-3, assembly GCF_055808295.1. Lineage (NCBI taxonomy): Bacteria > Bacillati > Bacillota > Bacilli > Caryophanales > Bacillaceae > Metabacillus > Metabacillus sp. KJ11-3. Next base: position 5,125,559 of record NZ_CM147865.1, read on the forward strand.
TGGATAAACGGCCAAGGATATCCAAGAAAATTGAAAGGACAAGCTGTTTTAGAGCTTCCCCAAGTCGTGGGAATTGCCAATGTTTATGATCATTTACTATCAAATAATAAAATGCCGCCACATGAAGCATTAGAATACATTATGACGAAAAGTGATGAAGAGTTTTCCTTTAAAGTGGTCCAAGCCTTTGTCAATAGTGTTCCATCTTATATACCCGGCACAAAGGTCGAGTTATATACAGGAGAACAGGCCATTGTTAGTAGGATCAATCAGCATTTACAAAGACCTGTCATACGTTTCTTAACGAATGGAGAAGAGATGGATTTAGCGGAAAATCCGTCTGTTGTGATAAAAAGGGTGCTCAATAACAATCAAGAAGATGGTAAGTAGTGTGAAAGGGATAAAGAGAAGTATGAAGGAAAATAAAGTATCCATGAGTAAGGAACCAAATATGAAGCTTGTTTTATTACTTCTTTTCATAGGAAGTATAATCTCAATCATTCTAGCCATTGGGATCGGTCCGGTTTCTGTTCATCCTGGTACCGTAGCAAAAATCATCATGAGCAAACTGCCTTATGTAACAGATTTTATTTTTCCTACCTGGACAAGGCTTGATGAAAATATTGTGTGGAATTTACGCTTGCCACGGGTTTTACTGGGCATGCTTGTTGGTGCTTCATTAGCGGTAACAGGTGTGGCCATGCAGGCTTTGGTACGAAATCACCTGGCAGATCCTTTTATACTTGGTGTTTCTTCAGGAGCATCTGCGACAGCAACATTAGGCATGCTGTTTGGGGTCTTTTCATTCTTCGGTACATATGCCCTGTCAATCAGTGCGTTTATAGGAGCAGCAGCAACGATTATGATCGTATATACGATCTCCAGGGTCAGAGGCAGAATTAATATCACACAGTTATTATTATCAGGTGTTGCGGTTGCTATGATTATGGATGCAGTCACAAATGTGATCACCTTAAGTGCCCCGAATGCATTGGGCCTCCATAATGCGGCGTTTTGGATGTCCGGCAGTTTAGCAGGAGCAAAGTGGGGCTATTTAACACTTCCACTTGTGGTCATTCTTTTTTGTATGAGCATCCTTCTGATTCAATACCGTGCCCTAAATGCACTGCTTTTAGGAGAAGAAGCTGCAGGTACATTAGGAACTGATGTGAAGCGGGTGCAAAAAATACTTGTGTTAGTTGCCTCTCTTTTAGCAGGTACGACGATTGCAGTCAGCGGTTCGATTGGGTTTATCGGATTAATGGTTCCGCATATTACGAGGTTATTAATTGGTTCAGATCATAAAAAAGTTCTCCCTGTAAGTGCTCTATTGGGAGGGATTTTTGTTATTTGGACAGATGTTGTAGCCAGAATCGTCATCGCACCTGAGGAATTGCCCATCGGCCTTTTAACCGCAATCATCGGTGGTCCGTTTTTTATTTGGTTATTAAAAAGAAATTCTCGGGCGTAAAAGAGGTGGAAATGTGAAATTACAAGTAGAGAATGTAAGCTTTTCTTATGATGAGCAAAAAATCATTGAAGACATTCGCCTCCATGTGAATAAGGGGGAATTTGTCGGGTTGTTAGGGCCAAATGGAAGCGGAAAATCAACGATCCTCAAAACGGTCTATCGCGCTCTAGAGCCTGATGCTGGTGACATTCTATTAAATGATGAAGATATACTTTCAATGAAAGTAAAAAAGATTGCCAGAAACATCGGGGTTGTTGGGCAAGAGAACTCCATTCCGTTTGATTTTAAAGTAGAAGAAATCGTCGCAATGGGACGTAACCCATATAAAAAGCTGTTTGAAGGGGATACACAAGTAGATAAAGAGATTGTCACAAATGCGTTAAAACAAACGGGTATTGAAGGTTTAGCTCAAAGAAACTATATCCAGCTCTCAGGTGGAGAAAAGCAAAGAGTCCTCATTGCACGCGTATTGGCCCAGCAAACAAACTTTTTACTGTTAGATGAACCAACAAATCATTTAGATATTTACTATCAATTGCAAATGTTCGATTTGGTTAAGGGGTTAGGTGTAACCGTTTTGGCTGCCATCCACGATCTGAATATTGCCGCACTATATTGTGATCGAATGTATGTGTTAAAAGAAGGACGTTTATACAAAGCCGGAACACCGGAGGAAATAATCACACCTGAAGTCATATACGAGGTGTACGGTATTCATGTTGACGTGATGGTTCACCCGAAAACAAATAAGGTATCGATTACATATTTACCAAAAAGTTTAGATAAAAGGGAGATTTGAATGTGAGCAAAAAACACGTTTTAGGATTTACAGCGTTAGCTTTAGTGATGACAGGTTTACTAGTTGGATGTCAGTCTACTTCAAGTGAGCCAATGAAAAAAGAATCAGAAGAAAACGATGAAACTCGAACATTTGATAATTACGGCAGAGACGTAGAAATTACAGAAAAACCGCAAAACGTATTAACACTGGGCCCGAATAGTACAGAGCTTTTCGTTGCATTAGGTTTGACAGATTATGTTATCGGTAATAGTCTGGACAATCATAGCCGGGGTCCGCTTCCTGAATATGAGGCCGAATACAAGAAAATTCCGGAACTAACATACGGATCTGCTACCCGAGAAGCCGTTACAACAAGCGGAGCGGATTTTATCTATGGAATTGATTGGGAATTTGGGGGAGAAGGCCTAGATGTGGAGGAGCTCGAAAGCTTTGGCATCAAAACATACATGAACAGTGCGACCACACTAGATGAGATTTATCAGGAAATCCATGATCTCGGTAAAATCTTTGAAATAGAAGATGTTGCAACCGATTTTGTTACTGATCAAAAATCTAGAATTGCTGCAGTTCAGGAAAAGGTTTCAAGTCAGGAACCAGTAAATGTGCTCGTATACGATAGCGGTGGAGACGGCGTGTTCACAGCAGGTGGAACAAACTTCGAAACACTCTTAATTGAACTTGCCGGCGGAAAGAATGTCTTTGACGATATCACAGATAAACAATGGACAACCGTAAGCTATGAAGAAGTTTTAGCAAGACAGCCGGATGTCATTTTAGTCCATGATTATGATGCTCCATCACTAGAACAAAAAATAAAAGACATTAAAAACGACCCTGCCCTCTCACAATTGGACAGTGTGAAAAATGAACGATTTGTCTCCATCACATTAGAAAGCGTCCTGCCAGGAGACCGAATGGCATATGCCGTTGAAACGCTGGCAAAAGGATTTTATCCGGAGAAATTTGAATAAACTTATGTTTACTAGAGATGCTAAAAAGGTGAATTCATTAAGGGATTCACCTTTTTTGTTTTTATCATTTTCTATTTAACATATAAGTTTTGGTTGATTGAAGCGAAAGATGTGAGACTCCTGTGGGAACAGCTTGGCAGGTGAGATCCCACAGGCGCTTGAGTCGAGGAAGCTCACTTCACGCCCCACGGAAAGCGAGCAACCTGTAGCGGAAATGAACCATCACATGACTAATGACAGAGCAAGAAGGTTTTGAATATAAACCTTCATATTTTATATAAAATTAAAGATTTTTCGACAATATTAGCTGTTGACAAAATCCTAACACTTCTTTCCAAAATTAATCTTGTCAACATTGTGTCAGACAAAATCGAGTTTAGTTTAAATTGTTTCTCCACTGAAATCGCTTTATCATTAAGACAAGAACTAACAAAGAGGTGACTTACATGGAAGCGAATCAAAAGCAAGGTGATATTCGCGTTAAAATACAAAGATTTGGTAGTCATTTAAGTGGAATGATCATGCCAAACATCGGTGCTTTTATTGCATGGGGGATTATTACAGCACTATTCATCCCAACAGGCTGGGCACCAAATGAAACACTAGCATCATTGGTTGATCCAATGATCAAATACCTACTTCCACTATTAATCGGGTACACAGGTGGTAAGATGGTATACGATGTCCGCGGTGGTGTCGTTGGTGCAACCGCAACAATGGGGGTTATTGTAGGAGCGGAAATTCCAATGTTCCTCGGAGCCATGATTATGGGTCCACTTGGTGGATACTTAATTAAAAAGCTTGATGGCTTATTAAAAGATAAAGTTCGTTCAGGCTTTGAAATGCTAGTGAACAACTTCTCTGCTGGTATTTTAGGTGCGATCTTAACATTAGCTGCCCTAGTTGGAATTGGCCCTGTTGTTGAAGGGTTAAACAGAGTATTAGCAGGTGCCGTTCAAGCAATTTTTGATGCAGGTTTACTGCCATTAGCAAGTATTTTCATCGAGCCGGCAAAGGTTCTGTTCTTAAACAATGCAATCAATCACGGTATTTTAAGCCCGATTGGTATTGAGCAAGCAGCAAATGCAGGTAAATCTATTTTATTCTTACTTGAGTCAAACCCTGGACCTGGTTTAGGTATTCTTTTAGCTTATATGTTCTTTGGCAAAGGTTCGGCGAGACAAACAGCTCCTGGTGCAGTGATTATTCACTTCCTGGGCGGTATTCATGAGATCTACTTCCCATACATTTTAATGAAACCTATGTTACTTCTTGCAGCAATCGCAGGGGGAATCAGTGGTGTGTTCACATTCTCAATCTTCAATGCAGGTTTAGTAGCAAGTCCATCACCTGGTAGTATCATTGCCTTACTAGCAATGACGCCAAGAGGCGGCTACGTAGGGGTCATTCTAGGTGTCATTGTAGCTGCAGCTGTATCATTCTTAGTTGCATCACTTATTTTAAAAACAAGCAAGCAAAAAGAAGAAGATATAACAGAAGCTACAGCGAAAATGGAAGCAATGAAAGGGAAGAAAAGTTCTGTAAGCAGCAATCTTACAGCACAACCGGAAGCTGAAGTGGAAGCAACAACTTCTGAAGAATTTGATTTCGGTAACGTGAAAAAAGTTATCTTCGCTTGTGACGCAGGTATGGGTTCAAGTGCAATGGGTGCATCCATTTTACGTAACAAAGTGAAAAAAGCAGAAGTTGAAGGAGTAGATGTGACAAATACATCAATTAACAACATTCCTTCTGACGCTGATATCGTTATTACACATAAAGACTTAACAGATCGTGCAGTAGCAAAGCTGCCAACTGCGTACCACGTATCTGTTGATAATTTCTTAAATAGCCCGAAATATGATGAGATTGTGGGTAAATTAAAATAAGATCGTGAAAAAATGGTGCGGCTACCTGGAGGGTAGTGGCACCATTTTTGGGTTAGAGGAAAAAGTAGGGATCGTGCTGTTGAATGCGTGCTGAAATGTGTCGAATTTTGTAAAATGGCAAATAAAACTTGAAAATCGAAAATAAATTTCGAGAATCGCAAATAAAATCTCAAAATCGCAAATATAACCGCAAAATCGAAAATAACCTGCTTCACCCCGGCTATTTTCAAACCCAAAGGACATTCTAATTAAATAATGTCAGCAACACAATTGAAAAAACTGCTCTTTCTATCTTTTGAAACCTGTATATATACAGGCGTATAATTAAACTATGTCAATAACTCATATAAAAGAGAGTTGATTTCCATGATTGTTTCCGCAAGAGAGCGTCTGATCGTGCAATTGCTGATGGAAGACGCAGATCAGGAAGTGACGATTAAGGAACTTGCTGAACAAATCGATGTTAGTGAGCGGACGATTCATCGTGATCTGAAAAATATTGAATCTGTCCTGCATAAATTTAATCTCCAGCTCGTGAAGCGGGCGGGGATCGGAATCAAAATGGTGGGAAGTGAAACAAGTCTCACAGAACTAAGGATTGCGATTCAAAAGCAGGATTATAAGGAATACACGCCAGATGAACGGATGATTGTTGCCCTTTGTACACTGCTTGATCATCACGATCCAATTAAGCTCCAAAGTTTGGCGAATGATCTTGGTGTGACAACAGCTACGATTAGCCATGATTTAGATAAAATGGAGCCGTTTGTTGAAGAATACGGACTTACTCTTATTAGAAGAAGAGGGTATGGGATTGAACTGACAGGGTCGGAAGAAGCGAAGCGTAAGGCAATTAAAAGCTTAATTTCAGACAGGTTTGATGTGCCGGACTTTTTACGAATGGTACGGGAAAATATAGAACGAAAATCAACAAATAAGATTGATTCCATATCTGAGCGTTTACTGGGACTTGTTCAAAAGGAAAAGCTCATCATCATTGAGGATTTAATTAACAAAATTAATTCACGCCTGCCATATCCATTGGCAGACAGCTCATATGTTGGGCTGGTTGTTCACCTTGCACTTGCAATTGAGCGTATACAACGTGGTGAAAACATCACAATAAAAGGTGATTATCTAAAACAACTAAAAGTCTCGAGGGAATTTGCTTTTGCAGAGGAAATAGCCGAAAAACTTGAGGAAACCTTTCAAATCAAGATTCCTGAGGATGAAAAAGGTTATATTACGATGCATTTGCGGGGAGCAAAGCTGCGGTTCGAAGGAAAAGTTGATATTCAAGATGAAAATGTAGAGATTGCTTATCTTGTCCAAAGGTTAATTGAACAAGTAGAACTGCTAAAAAACAAAGAATTGAAGCATGATACATCTTTATTTCATGGCTTGCTTGCTCACCTTCAGCCAGCGGTGTATCGCTTGAAGCAAGGAATGAAAATTACGAATCCGTTATTAAAGGAAATAAAACGCGATCATCATGAGCTTTTCGGAGTTGTTCAACAAGCTGTAAAAGCTGCTCTTCCATTTGATGCAGTTCCTGAGGAAGAAATAGGATATTTAGTATTACACTTTGGAGCCGCCTTAAATAAAAGGAAATCGATCAGGAAATTAAAAGCACTTATTATTTGTTCAAGTGGTATTGGCACCTCAAAAATGCTGGCAACGCAAATTAACAATCAGTTTCCACATATTGCAGAGCTGCGCAATATTTCAGCGTTTGAACTGAAGGAAACAGATGTGACCAAATATGATCTCATTCTTTCGACAATACCAATCGAGGATATTTCAACAGATTACCTGCTCGTAAGTCCAATTTTAACGACTCAAGAGCTGGAAAAAATCAAAGACTATATTGAAGAAAAGGGTCTTGAAATTGAACAAAGTACGTCGTTTGAAGAATCTGATGAACCGGTAGACATTACAATTAGCTTACAACAATATGAACAATTTACAAGCCAGTCACAGCGGTTGATCAGACTTTTGAAGGAACTGGAAGTTTTTCAACTCAATAACACAAATCATGTTGAAAGTATTCTACTACCTGTCAGTATGCAGCTGAAGCAAATAGGACTTGTAGAAAATGAACAAAGAATTGTAGAGGCGCTGTTGGAACGGGAGCATATAGGAGGGCTTGCCATTCCGGAAACAAACTTGGCTCTGTTTCACGCGAGAAATGAAGCTGTAGTGAGACCGAGCTTCCACATGATTGATCTTCAAACACCGATGAAGCTAAGGGCAATGGACAATGAATTAAATGAAGTATCGAGAATACTTTTGCTCATTGCACCTGAAAATGCTGAGGCAGAAGAGCTGGAAATCATGAGCTTTATTAGTGCAAGTATTATTGAGTCGCAAGAAAGCATTCATATGTTTGAAAAAGGTACAAAGAGTGGATTAACTCATTATATTAGCCAAAAATATTTCACAAACTATTTACAACAACTAAGGAGTGTTTAACACATGTCAATTTTAAATGAAGAAAATATTTTATTAAACCAACAATTTGATAACAAAACAGATGCGATTAAAGCAACAGGACAAATTTTAGTCGACAAAGGCTATGTAGAAGCTTCTTATATCGATGCTATGATGCAAAGAGAAGAACTATCTTCTACATATATGGGGAACTTTGTTGCCATTCCACACGGAACTGAAGATGCAAAATCTGCTGTGCTAAATTCGGGCCTATCTGTTATCCAAGTACCGGGTGGTGTTGACTTCGGCGGCGGAAACATCGTGAAATTTTTAATCGGAATTGCCGGAAAAGGTGATGAGCATTTAGAAATCCTTTCAAAAATCGCGATCGTGTTATCTGAAGAAGAAAATGTAGAAAAACTTGTCCAAGCACAATCAAAAGAGGAAATCATCGAACTTCTTAGCGAGGTGAACTAACTTGAAAGCTGTTCATTTCGGTGCCGGTAATATCGGAAGAGGTTTTATCGGCTTATTGTTACATCAATCAGGCTATGCAGTCGAATTTGTTGATGTGAATGAAACGTTAATCAATGAGTTAAACAAAGAAAAAGCGTACCGGGTGATGCTGGCAAACGAAGAGAAGCAAGAGTTCTTTGTTGAAAATGTGTCAGGAATCAATAGTCAGCAACATCCTGATGCTGTTGTTGAAGCGATCTCACAAGCAGATATCGTGACAACAGCAGTCGGACCAAATATCTTAAAATTCGTTGCTCCACTTATTGCTGAAGGGTTGAAAAAACGTCAGCAAAATAACAGAGGCCCAGTGAATATCATTGCTTGTGAAAACATGGTCGGTGGAAGCAGTGAGCTTAAAAAGCATGTTGTTGAAAAACTTGGTGCAGAAGAAGTCGCTTGGGTTGAAGAGAATGTCGGCTTCCCGAACTCAGCAGTAGACCGCATTGTACCAAATCAAAACAATGAACGCTTACTCGATGTATTGGTTGAACCTTTCCATGAGTGGGTCATCGATTCAACTGGAATGAGGGGCGAGCAACCTAAAATTGAAGAAGCTCTATTTGTGGAAAATCTCCAAGCTTATATCGAACGTAAGCTATTTACTGTAAACACAGGTCATGCTGCAACAGCCTATCTAGGCAACGTAGCTGGTTATAAAACAATTGCAGAAGCTATCGCTCAAGATGAAGTGAAGCAAGATGTACTAGGTACTCTTGGAGAGACAGGAAAAGTCCTAACAACCAAATACGGTTTTGACGCAGATCAGCATCAAGCGTATATCGAAAAAATCATCGGACGCTTTGCAAATCCGTATATCGTAGACGATGTGCAACGGGTAGGAAGAGCACCGCTGCGTAAGCTTGGCGCAAAAGATCGCTTAGTGGCACCAGCCCTTGTGTATATTGAGGAGTTCGGTGACGTGCCGGCACATCTTGTGAAGGTCATTGTAGCTGCCCTGCAGTTTGTTTCTGAGGAAGATCAGGAATCACTTACTCTTAAGCAGATGGTCGAAGAAAAAGGTGCTGCTGCAGCATTTAGTGAGATTTCAGGTTTAGCGATGGATCACCCGTTAGTTGTAAGTGTAGCGGAGAAGTTCTAAATAGAAGAAGCCAGCACCGATTCGGTGCTGGCTTTTTGAAATTGCCGAATGATAGGTTATTCTTTTCAACTTGCAAAATTCCAGTCCAAAGCTGCAAGATTATCGGAAAACTTGCAAGATTCCTTGGGAATTTGCAAAATTATCGACAAACTTGCAAAATTAATAGAAAATCTGCAAGATTCCACCTCATTGGCCCGAAGTTCCAACCCTCCAACCCCTTTTTAAAAGCAAAAATGCCCACTACCAATCGGCAGTGAGCAACTATCAGCCGCAAACTACTGCAAATCAGCAGCACCTTGAGCAATTAAGTCAAATAATTCTTCAATATCCTCTTCTTCTACACAGGAGAACGCAATACGTAGATCTGTTGGGTTGATGGAAATGGTTCCAACTCCATATTGATCTAACAGATGCAAACGTAATTTCTCTGCATTGATGCTGTGCAGCTTCAAGCACATAAAGTAGCCTGAGTTGAACGGATAGTATGTCCAGTATTTTTGATATTCTTCTTTTGCAAGCACTTCTTTTGTTTTGTCTGCACGGCTTTTCATTAAAGCGAATTTCTGTTCTTTTTCAACAGTAAATTCGTCTGATTTTAATGACTGTAAAATCAGTGATTGTGAAGGGTGGGAGCTGCTTGAGATTGTACCCCTGATCAAGCCTTTTGTTTTTTGCTCTAATGCATTCAGCACGTTTGCTGATTTGCTCGCATATGTGATAAAACCAACACGGAAGCCCCATACATAGTTTTCTTTTGTAGCTCCGTCAATTTTTACAGCTAAAATACGCTCGTGAGCATCTGCTAGGTAACTGAAAATGGATTCAGTCATTGAATCTTCGTAAAATAATCCGAAGTAAGCATCATCGATCAGCACAACGATGTTTAAGCCTTCTTCTGCAGCTTCTGTTAAGACAGCGGCAATTTCCTTTGCTTCAGACTCAAGTGGTGTGTAACCAGTTGGATTGTTCGGGAAGTTTAGAAGAACAATCACTTTATCAGCCGATTTTTGTGCATCAATTGTTGCTTTTAAGCCTGCTGTGTTAAAACCGTTTTCTTCATTAAATAATGGGAAAGTGGCTACATTTGCACCACGGCGTGTTTTAAATGTGATGTTGTAATTTCCCCAATATTTATCAGGTACAATAACCGGTGTACCTTCATCAGCGAATAAATCGGCTGCAATGCTTAAACCGTGAGTAAGGGCATTTGTAACAATTGGTGAACCTACGACATCTTTATTTAAACTTGGGTTATCGTTAAAGATTTTTTCCTGCCATACTTTACGTAATTCTTCTTTTCCTTGAGGTGGTGCATATGGGTAAAGATCCTTTGGTGCTACTTTATCGCCAAAAAGGTCCTGCAAGTGTTGAAAGTGCATAGGCTGATTGTTTTCAGTTGCAATTCCGATTGTTGCATTAAAACGATGAGCTTTTTTCCCTGCTTCTGCCGATTGACTTAAGATGCCTTTTGGATAGAACATTTCCTTCCCAAGCTGAGACAACATGTTATAAACGTGTTCGTTATCTTCTTTCATTGCTTGATTTAAAGCTTGTGCTAATTCATTCATGATCCTTTTTTTCACCTCTATAGGAAATAAAAATTTTTGAAAATTCATTAAGAGATATTTTATCACAGTGAAGAGTGTTCTCACAGTAGTTAGATGAAAAAAACTGACAAATAATTTATCTTTCAAGATATACTATGATTAATAGTAGAAAAAGATATGTGAGGAATTCATATGGAAATTGGTTCAATTTTACTCGGGTTTATTTTCTTTTTAAATACGTTCTTTGCGATTGTCATGATTTTTAGAGAACGAAGAGATGCCTCATCGTCTTGGGCATGGCTGTTGGTCTTGTTTTTTATCCCGTTATTGGGGTTTTTACTGTATCTGCTTTTTGGTCAAAATTTAAGCAGGTATCGGATGTTTCAATGGGACGATCGGAAAAAGCTGGGAATCGATAAGCTGCTAGCTACTCAATTAGAAGAGATCAGAAATAATTCATTTGTTTTTAAAAGTGAGATCGCCAAAAAATATAAGCAAATGATCAACATGCATGTGCTCAATAATGATGCCTTGTTAACGGACGATAATGATGTAGAGATATTTACAGATGGAAATGAGAAATTTGAGACATTATTGAAGGATATCGAACAGGCAAAACATCATATTCACCTGCAGTATTATATTTTAAAAAAGGATGAACTTGGTAAGCGGTTAGTTACTGCGTTAACGAAGAAAGCTGAGCAAGGTGTGAAGGTCAGGGTTTTATATGATGATCTTGGATCAAGAAGCTTAAGGCCCAGGTTTTTTAAAGATCTACGGAAAGCAGAAGGAGAAGTTGAGGTGTTTTTTCCATCAAAACTTAGATGGATCAATTTGCGGCTCAATTATCGAAACCATCGAAAACTAGTCATTATTGATGGAAGCATCGGGTATGTTGGAGGCTTTAATGTTGGTGATGAATATTTGGGGCTTGATCCGTCTTTTGGCTATTGGCGTGATACACACCTGAAAATTCAGGGAACAGCTGTCCATGCGATTCAAGCCCGGTTCATACTTGATTGGAATCAAGCAACAGAAAAACGGGTGATTTCCTACAGTCCTGAATTATTTCCGGAGCAGCCGAAAACAGGTGATAGCAGCATCCAAATCGTGACAAGCGGACCTGATTCAGAATGGGAGCAAATTAAAAATGGTTATATGAAGATGATATCATCAGCAAGTGAGTCGATTTACATCCAAACACCTTACTTTATCCCTGATGCCAGTATTTTAGATGCCTTGAAGATTGCATGTCTATCAGGTGTTGAAGTGAAATTGATGATCCCGGATAAACCTGATCATCCCTTTGTGTATTGGGCAACACTTTCCTACGCTGGTGAGTTATTAAAATCCGGAGCAAACATCTACATTTATGAAAATGGATTTATCCATGCAAAAACAATTGTCGTTGATCATGAAATTGCATCAGTCGGAACGGCAAACATTGATATGAGAAGCTTTAGATTGAATTTTGAAGTCAATGCCTTTTTATATGATGTTGAGATAGCGACAAAGCTGTATGAGTCATTTATCGAGGATATGGAGAAATCAAGACAATTAACCATTGAGGCTTATGTTCAGCGTTCTAGAACAATCCGGATAAAAGAATCTGTCTCGCGGCTTCTTTCGCCGATTTTATAAGAAAAGCTTAAGCGCCTTGATCAGACCCGACAAGCATAAGACGCAAATGAATAGAAGACGTTCTTTGTCTTCCATTCATTTGTGGCTAGACCCTAGAGGCAGTCTAAGAATGCGACGTCCTGTCGCAAAGACTGCACTTGCACGTCCTGTGCTTAGGGGCTAGGCGCTGAAGCTAGGCACTAAAACTTAAGTACCAAGATTTATCCAATTTATAACATGAAACAAGGACCTGAAAAACAGGTCCTTGTTTGTTTAGCCTTCAGTTTCCTTCTTGCTTTTGCCCCAAATAAAATTTAACTTTCGTTTTGAGTCTATCCCCTGATAAAGGAGAATAGCTGAATAGATGGTCGTTAAAATGAGGCCAAAGATCGCAATCCAAAACAGCGTATTGATCTTCTTTCCTAGTCCAAACATTCTCATCCTCCTTTTCCTATCGATTATGAACTAATATTCCCAAAAGGTAATGGAATATGAGGAATATACATACGAACATCTGGATGGAGAAGTTAAGATTGATTCAACATTCACATATCTATTTAGCGGAGTTTAGTTAATCCGATCTTAGCCGCTCTGATGCTTGGTTGTTAGAGGCATCTGTTAAGTGGTTAAAACCAACAAATTTTTTGCCTTCTTCATCCCATAGACGGAACTTTAACGACTTAAGGCTTGTTGCCAGTGTAATGGTTGGAACGTTTTGCAATGGTTCAGTGCTGTTATGTACTTCTTCAAGCTTGTAGTTTGGAACTCTTGGGCTTAAATGATGAACATGATGGAAACCGATATTGCCTGTTAGCCATTGCATAACTTTTGGAAGCTTATAAAAAGAGCTTCCCTCAACGGCTGCTTTTACATATTCCCAGTGCTCATCTTCTTCAAAATAAGAATCCTCAAACGTATGCTGAATATAAAACATCCAAATTCCGAGGGATCCCGATATCATAAAAATTGGTACCTGAACCAGCAGGAAATTTTGCCAGCCGATTGCCCAACATAAAAGTGCTGCCAAAGCGACGATACCCAGATTTGTTACATACGTATTCATCCGTTCTTTGCGTTTTGCTCCTTTACGATTAAAACGGTTGGTAATTCCGAAGACGTAAATCGGCCCAATAACAAACATAACAAACGGATTTCTGTACAAACGGTACATTATTTTTGTCTTAGTTGAGGCTTCCTTATATTCCTCAACGGTTAGTACCCAAATATCGCCCGTCCCGCGTTTGTCCAGATTGCTGCTTGTCGCATGATGGACAGAATGGTCGTGTGCCCAATGGTCAAAAGGATGAAGAGTCAAAATTCCTGTTATTGTTCCAAGGATTCGATTCGCCTTTCTGCTCTTAAAAAAAGAATAGTGGCAGCAATCATGAAAGATGATGAAGGTCCTCACTAGAAAACCAGCCGCAACGACAGAAATCGCTAATGTAAGGAAATAAGAAATTGACAGGCTCTTATATGCCAAACACCATAAGAGGAAAAATGGTACCAATGTGTTAATGATTTGCCAATTGCTTTTTTGTAAATCAGATTTTTCATAAGGGCTAACCAATTTTCTCAAAGCCCTTGGGTTCTGTTCATTCATTTTTTTAAGGTTTCCCCTTTCCTGATATTGTTTATCTACGTAAAGAAAACGATTAGTGCCTTTGAAGGTTTGTGGAAATACAGTTCTATTAAATCTTTATCAGCAGAGCCAGCCGGGATACATAGGGTGTATCAAAATTATACCCGGCTATTTATCAGACCAAACTCTCCCATTAACTGAAAAGTAGTTAATAATCTTCCGATCAGCTAGCTTTTAACATGGGATTTACGCTACAATACGTAGTAATTTACATAGAGAAGGTATGTTTGATTGATGACAGACGTACTCATAATATAGGACAAGTTTTTACCGATGGAGGATTCGTACTATGATGTTTTCAAAAGGGAAAAAAGATAAATTTTCAGAGTTATTATTAAGCATAACAAGCAATCTGCAGGAAACTACATACTTCTGTGTTGAAAAACCGGTTTCAAATCATCATGAATTACAACTATTTTTAGAACATGTTAAGGAGTATGAATCAACCGGTGACGAATTGATTCAAAAGATAACAAAAGAATTGAATCAAACATTTATTACACCGATTGACAGGGAAGATATTTTACAGCTTGCTCTGCATATTGATGATGTATTAGATGGAATTGAGCATATTGCGGGACTGCTTGAAATGTATTCAGTTACTAGCCTGACAGATCAGATGAAAAAGTTTTTTCGCATCAATCATCAATGTGCAACCGAAATCTCAGAAGCAATCACTTTATTATCATTGAAAAAACTACAGTCAATTCCGGTCCATTCATCAGCATTAAAAGAACATGAATCAAACAGTGATAACCTGCTGCGGACCGCATTGAAAAATTTATTTGCAACAGAAAAGGACCCGATTAAAATCATTCAATATAAAGATATATATGAGTCACTTGAAGGCATTGTGGATAGCTGTCGTAAAGTTGCCAACACATTAGATAGCATCGTCATGAAGAATGCGTAAGGGGACATAGAGATATGGATGTAACATTAATGATTACGGTGTTGATTGTGATTGGTGCGTTGGCTTTTGATTTTATTAATGGCTTTCACGATACAGCAAATGCCATTGCCACAAGTGTTTCAACAAAAGCTTTAAAGCCGAGGCATGCGATCATATTAGCCTCGTTCATGAACTTGATCGGAGCACTTACGTTTACAGGTGTTGCTAAAACCATTACAAGCGGTATTGTGGATCCGTTTACGTTACATAATGGGTCTGTTGTCATTTTATCAGCTCTTATTTCAGCGATTGCCTGGAACCTTATCACATGGTACTACGGAATTCCAAGCAGTTCCTCACATGCCATCATCGGTTCTATTGTTGGGGCAGCGATTGCCGCTTCAGGGTTTGGCAGTATTAATTATGCGGGTTTTTCTAAGATTGCACAGTCTCTCTTTTTATCACCAATATTAGCATTTATCATCGGTTTCATCGTATTCAGTATCTTTAAGGTCTTATTTAGAAATCATTCTTTAACGAAATCCAATAATCGATTTCGCAGAATTCAAATTATTACAGCGGCATTTCAGGCATATACACACGGAACAAATGATGCCCAGAAAGCGATGGGCATTATTACACTTGCCCTAATTGCCAATAACTATCATAAAACAATGGATATCCCGTTTTGGGTTCAGCTGTCCTGTGCGCTTGCAATGGCACTCGGGACTTCAGTAGGTGGCTGGAAAATTATTCAAACAGTTGGAAATAAAATTATGAAGATAAGACCTGTAAGCGGAGTAGCTGCAGACGTTTCTTCAGCCTCCATTATTTTAAGTGCAACTTTTCTTCATCTCCCAGTCAGCACAACACATGTGATATCTTCATCGATTCTCGGAGTAGGAGCTTCTAACCGAATAAAAGGAGTTAATTGGGGAACAGCTCAAGCTATGGTTTTTACATGGATTGTCACCTTGCCCGCATCAGCAGTTTTTGCAGGAATAGTATATTATTTTCTTACCTTCATTCTTTAAAAAAAGTAAGGCAGAATTCGACAGAGTTCTGTCTTTTTGGTTAATTTCTTCCAAGTTATACGTTAAACTAGAAGTAGTAGTTTTCTAAAAAGGAGTAACCCTAATGAAAAAGGTCATCACATTCACCCTACTCGTTCTTCTAGTTTGTGGTCTGGGCTTATATTTTGGCAAACTAGCATCAGCTCCTGAAAATCAAATTGTGAAAGTGGAAGAAAAACAGGATCCGCAGATTGTGGAGAAAGAGAAGGAAAAAGAAGAAATTATTACGACAACGGCATCGATCTCGGCTATAGGTGATATTTTAATCCACGACCGTGTGTATGAGCCTGCACAAATTGGTGATGAAAAATATGATTTCACCCCTCATCTGAAAAATGTTCAGTCCTTATTAAGCAATGCGGATATAACAATTGCCAACCAGGAATCAATGATTGGCGGCACTGAAATTGGACTTTCCACTTATCCATCATTTAATAGTCCGTATGAAGTGGGAGATATATTAAAAGAAAGCGGTATTGACTTAGTCACAATAGCAAACAACCATACTTTGGATCGTGGTGAAAAGGCCATACAAAGTGCCATCTCCCATTGGAATAAACTAGGGATTCCTTATACCGGAGCTTTTTTATCGGAAGAAGATAAAAAGAACATTCGCACAATCGAAAAGAATGGAATCGTTTTTTCATTCCTTGCTTATACATATGGGACGAATGGTATTGAAACCCCGACAGATAAGCCTTACTTAGTGAATCGAATAGATGAGAAAAACATCAAACAAGAGATTGAACAAGCGAATACCATCTCTGATGTTGTTGTGGTAAGTCTTCATTTTGGAAAAGAATATGAAAGAATGCCAAATGAAGAGCAAAAACAGTTAGCTATTAAAACGGCAAATGCAGGAGCAGACATTATCATCGGACACCATCCACATGTTCTTCAACCAATGGAATGGATCGAAAGAGAAGATGGAAAACGCTCATTTGTTGCCTATTCACTCGGTAATTTCTTTACAGGTCAAACCGAAGATTACAAAGATATCGGAGGAGTTTTAAAACTAAACGTCGAAAAGAAACTCGAAACCGGTGATATCGTCCTAAAAGAACCATCCTTCGTCCCAACCTTCGTAAATGAAATATACCATGTTCAACCGCTCGAGCAACTATCAGGTAAAGAAAAGCTTTACGAAGAAATCAAAAAGCATATGAATCAGTGGGTTCCAGAACTTACATTTTCATTTACATGATGAGTAAAAACCATCATGTTTTCCCATCTCAAACATATACATGTGTACAAGAATGATTGGGGGAACGCAGATGGACATTTTATTTCTAATTGTTAGTCTATTACTTCTATGCTTTATAACCGGAATGAAAATGCTCATTCAAATCTGGGGAAAAAAATACCGATACACCACCGCATGGAATCTAGTTGAAACGGAGAAAAATAAAGAAAGAAAAAAATACAAAAGACGATATCAGCGCTAAACAGGGGTACGATGTCCCTGTTTTTATTATGTTAAATTATGTTGCTTTTAAAACTTACTCTAAAATGTTAGTGGAATGGAGCGGAAGACACTCGACTCCTGCGGGAAGTGAGGAAGGGCTGAGACCCCACAGGCGAAGCCGAGGAGGCTTAGCTTCCTCCCCGCGGAAAGCGAGTGTCTGGAGCGCAATGGAACGGCCTCATATTAAAAACAGCCTTATTAAAATTGTTCTTTGAAGCGCTTTGTAGTATATTTGAAGCACGAATTTAATTAAAAGAGGTTATTGCGAATGAGCTTACAACAGGAAATAAATAAACGACGTACGTTTGCGATCATTTCCCACCCGGATGCAGGGAAAACGACGTTAACAGAAAAACTCCTTTTCTTTGGTCAAATTATCCGTTCAACAGGAACAGTTAAAGGAAAGAAATCAGGAAAATTTGCCGCATCTGACTGGATGGAAATTGAAAAAAACGTGGAATCTCGGTAACATCAAGTGTCATGAGCTTCCCGTATCATGAATTCCACGTCAATATTTTGGATACACCGGGACACGAAGACTTTAGTGAAGACACATACCGTACATTAACCGCGGTAGATAGTGTTGTCATGATCATTGATTCAACAAAAGGTGTTGAGCCTCAAACCATTAAACTTTTCAAAGTTTGCCGGATGAGAGGAATTCCGATCTTTACATTTATCAACAAGCTTGACCGTGAAGGAAGAGATCCTTTGGAATTGCTTTCTGAAATTGAGGAAGTACTTGGGATTGAATCCTATCCAATGAACTGGCCGGTTGGAAGCGGGAAACGTTTCTTAGGTATTCATGACCGCTTTAATAAACAATTTGTTCGCTTCAAAGGTGATGAAGAGGAAGAAGTGATCCCTCTAAGCGAGTTATCTGGAACAGATATTGAGGAAAATGTCATCTATCAAGATACATTAGGTGAGCTGGAACTGCTTGAAGAAGCAGGGAATGAATTTTCACCTGAGCGAGTGGAAAAAGGAGAGCTAACACCTGTCTTCTTTGGTAGTGCCCTTGCTAATTTTGGTGTGCAAACATTCTTTGATACGTTTTTACAATTTGCTGCCCAACCACAGCCGCGTAAAACAGATCAAGGCTTAATTGAGCCGGAAAAAGATCAATTTTCAGGTTATATCTTTAAAATCCAAGCCAATATGAACCCGGCACACCGTGACCGTATTGCCTTTTTCCGTGTATGTTCCGGAAAATTTGAACGAGGCATGAGTGTGAACTTAAGTCGTACAAATAAAACGATTAAGCTAAATCAAACGCAGGCCTTTATGGCAAAAGACCGTGACACAGTAGATGAAGCGTATCCTGGTGATATTATTGGAATTTATGACCCGAATATTTATCAAATTGGTGATACATTAATCGGGGGGAAAGACTCTTATCAATATGAAGAGCTGCCACAATTCCCACCTGAGCTATTCAAGCGGGTTCAGTGCGAAAAACGTCATGAAGTCGAAGCAATTCCGAAAAGGTATTGAACAGCTTGTTCAAGAAGGCGCGATTCAACTATACCGCCAAGAGTTAAATGACTCGATCATCCTTGGTGCAGTCGGTCAACTTCAGTTTGAGGTGTTTGAATACCGAATGAAGGCTGAATATAATGTCGAGATTGAATTCACTGCCCTTGGAGAACGAATTCCAAGATGGATCAAGAGCGAGAAGTTTGATAAACGTTTCTTTGATTCAAGAAGCATGCTTGTTCGTGACCGTTTTGGTGCCTATGCGGTACTGTTTGAAAATGAATTTACATTGCGATACTTTTTAGAAAATCAAAAAGACATCGAGTTAGTTGATCTTTTAGAAGAAAACGACTACCAAGGTGTTACTTCACAGAAATAAACGAAGAGGGCTAATGATAAAATTAGCCCTCTTTTGCTCGATTTTCATGATAGAATTGGCTATATATGATTAGAATCGAGGGGAAGCATGTGAATATTTTAAAAGCAACATTATCTGACTTAGACGATGTAGTTGTATTGTTTAACAATTACCGAATTTTTTATGGACAATCATCTGACCTTGAAGGAGCAATATCCTTTATAAAGGAAAGAATGGAGCTAAATGAATCAACCATATTCCTGGCAAAAAGCAATGACGGACTTCCTGCCGGATTTGTTCAGCTTTATCCGATTTTCACTTCCGTCGGAATGAAACGAAAATGGCTGCTGAATGATTTGTTTGTTGCTGAAGAATATCGCCGTCACGGTGTTGGAAAAGCACTAATGAATCAAGCGAAAGAATTTGCGATGCAAACGGATGCAGCAGGAATTTTATTAGAAACATCGAAAGATAATGTAAAAGCACAAGCCCTCTACGAGTCGGTAGGCTATAAAAAAGAGGATACTGTGTATTTTTACAATTTATCACTATAATGAAAGAACAGGTATTATAAATGATGATAAAGGTGATTTTAGCACTTATTATGCCTTTTCTTCTTGTCCTTCTTTTTACACGGGTAAGTTATAACCATTATGTTGGAACGGCATTAACAGCGGCCCTGCTTCTTGCTTCCTATATGAAAGGATATACCCATGGACCAAGTATCTTTTTTATCGACATTGTGTCACTTGCTGTCGGGTTTTTCTACGCAAGAAAAATGAAGGCAGAGCTGCTAAAGAAGAAATAGGTTTGAGGTTTCACTAAAAGAGAAATACTTAAGTAGGAAAGGGCTGTACTAGCTCTTTTTTTATATAAAAAATTGGCTATTTCAAGGTTGCAAAAAAATATGTAAAAGTTGCAAAAAAAATCCTGGAACTTGCAAAAATAAATGCAAACCTGCAAAAAAAACCTAGATCGTTGCAAAAATACATGAAAAGTTGCAAAATTCCCCTACATCAGGAAAGCGATCAGCATACGAATACATAACAAAAAATAAAATACGAACTATAGTTCGTATTTTTGGTGTTTTTCCACTATTATATGGTAAACTATTCATAGAGATAATAACGGAATGGAGGCTTATGAGTGAGCGATCAATTTGAATTAGTCTCAAAATATAAACCTGAGGGTGATCAACCTAAGGCCATTCAGTCATTAGTTGAAGGAATAAAGAAAGGCAAGCGATTCCAAACATTGCTGGGGGCAACTGGTACAGGTAAAACCTTTACAGTTTCAAACCTGATACAAGAAGTAAATAAACCAACCTTAATTATTGCTCATAACAAAACATTAGCTGGACAGCTTTATAGTGAATTTAAAGAATTTTTCCCGAATAATGCTGTTGAGTATTTTGTCAGCTACTATGATTATTATCAACCGGAAGCCTATGTGCCGCAAACAGATACATTTATCGAAAAAGACGCCAGTATTAATGATGAAATAGATAAGCTTCGTCACTCGGCTACATCATCGCTTTTTGAACGGAAAGATGTCATCATTATTGCCAGTGTGTCCTGTATTTATGGCCTCGGTTCACCTGAGGAATATAAAGAGTTAGTTGTTTCATTACGAACAGGGATGGAAATTGAACGAAATCAATTGCTAAGAAAACTGGTTGATGTGCAATATGAACGAAATGATATAGATTTCCGAAGAGGAACATTCAGAGTTCGTGGAGATGTGGTAGAAATTTTCCCTGCTTCCCGTGATGAGCATTGTATCCGTGTGGAATTTTTCGGCGATGAAATTGACCGGATTCGTGAAGTGGATGCATTAACAGGTGAAATCATGGGAGACCGTGAGCATGTAGCCATCTATCCGGCTTCCCACTTCGTTACAAGAGAAGAGAAAATGGAAAAAGCCATCAAGAACATTGAAGTAGAACTTGAGGAGCGATTGGAAGAATTGCGCGAAAATGGCAAGCTTCTTGAAGCACAGCGTCTTGAGCAACGAACAAGATATGATCTTGAAATGATGAGAGAAATGGGCTTTTGCTCCGGAATCGAAAACTATTCCAGACATTTAACTTTACGCCCGGCAGGCTCCACACCATATACGCTGCTGGACTTCTTCCCAGAGGACTCACTTATTGTTATTGATGAGTCACATGTTACTGTGCCGCAAATTAGGGGTATGTTTAATGGAGACCAAGCGCGTAAACAGGTCCTTGTTGATCACGGTTTCCGTTTGCCATCTGCAAAGGACAACAGACCGCTGCGTTTTGAGGAATTTGAAAAACATATCGAGAACATCGTATTTGTATCGGCCACACCTGGTCCATATGAAATAGAACATTCACCTGAAATGATTCAACAAATTATCCGTCCAACAGGGTTACTTGACCCGACAATTGATATTCGTCCAATTGAAGGTCAGATCGATGATTTAATTGGAGAAATTCAAACAAGAGTTGAGAAAAATCAGCGTGTACTTATTACAACATTAACGAAGAAAATGTCAGAGGATTTAACAAATTATCTGAAGGAAATTGGCATTAAGGTCAATTATCTTCATTCAGAAATTAAAACGTTAGAGCGGATTGAAATCATTCGCGAGCTTCGTCTTGGAAAATATGATGTGTTAGTCGGCATCAACCTTTTAAGGGAAGGTTTGGACATCCCGGAGGTCTCACTTGTTGCGATTTTAGATGCGGACAAAGAAGGATTCCTGCGTTCGGAACGCTCACTTATCCAAACAATTGGTCGTGCAGCCCGTAATTCAGAAGGCCATGTGATTATGTATGCAGATAAAATGACAAACTCAATGGAGATCGCGATCAATGAAACAAAACGTCGCCGTGAGATTCAAGAGGAATATAACAAACAGCATGGTATTACTCCGCAAACGATCCAAAAAGAAATTCGTGACGTGATCCGTGCAACAATGGCAGCGGAAGACCAGGAAGAGTATGAAACAACGGTTGCAAGTAAATTGACGAAGTTAACGAAGAAAGAACGAGATAAAGTCATAGCTGAAATGGAAATTGAAATGAAGGAGGCGGCAAAATCGTTGAACTTTGAGCGTGCTGCCGAGCTTCGTGACTTAATTTTAGAACTGAAAGCGGAAGGATGAAGCAATTATGGCAATGGAACATATTGTTGTGAAGGGAGCGCGTGCCCACAACTTAAAAAATATAGATGTGACCATTCCGCGTGATAAGCTTGTTGTTTTAACAGGCTTATCTGGTTCAGGTAAATCATCGTTGGCCTTTGATACCATCTATGCTGAAGGACAACGGCGTTATGTTGAATCACTATCAGCATATGCCCGTCAATTTTTAGGCCAGATGGACAAACCTGATGTTGATGCGATTGAAGGGCTGTCACCAGCCATCTCAATTGATCAAAAAACAACAAGTCGAAATCCACGTTCAACTGTTGGAACTGTGACGGAAATCTATGATTACCTGCGCTTGCTTTATGCAAGAGTTGGCCGTCCAACCTGTCCTATTCATGGGATTGAAATATCTTCCCAAACCATTGAACAAATGGTTGACCGCATATTGGAATATCCGGAACGAACAAAGCTTCAAGTCCTTGCTCCTATTGTGTCAGGACGAAAAGGAACACATGTGAAAGTATTTGAAGATATCAAAAAACAGGGGTATGTACGTGTTCGTGTTGATGGGGAAATGCATGAGCTTGCAGAAGAAATTGAGCTTGAGAAGAACAAAAAGCACTCCATTGAAGTTGTGATTGACCGTATTGTCGTGAAGGAGGGGGTTGCTTCACGATTAGCTGATTCACTTGAAGCAGCTTTAGGTCTAGGAGAAGGCAGAGTGATCATCGATGTGATGGGAGAAGAAGAGCTTCTGTTCAGTGAGCATCATGCCTGTCCGCAATGTGGCTTTTCAATCGGGGAACTGGAACCGAGAATGTTTTCGTTTAATAGCCCGTTTGGTGCGTGTCCTGAGTGTGACGGTTTGGGATCAAAACTAAAAGTAGACTTGGATCTTGTGCTTCCGAATAAAGATCTGTCTCTTAAGCAGCATGCAATTGCACCGTGGGAGCCAACAAGCTCACAATATTATCCTCAAATGCTTGAAGCTGTATGCAATCATTATGGAATTGACATGGATATCCCAGTTAAGGATATTCCCAAGCATTTATTAGATAAAGTACTATATGGCAGTGATGGTGAGGAAATTTATTTCCGTTATGAAAATGACTTTGGCCAAGTTCGCGAAAACTATATTCAATTTGAAGGGGTTATTCGAAACGTTGAAAGACGATATAAGGAAACAACCTCAGACTTCATTCGTGAGCAAATGGAAAAGTATATGGGCCAACAAAATTGTCCGAGCTGTAAAGGATATCGACTTAAAAAGGAAACTCTTGCTGTGTTAATCCAGGGAAATCATGTCGGGGAAATTACAAAACTATCTGTTCAAGAGTCACTTGAATTCTTTCAAAATCTATCCCTGACAGAAAAAGAAATGCAGATTGCCAATCTTATTTTGAAGGAAATTAGTGAAAGATTAGGGTTTTTAAATAATGTTGGACTCGATTATCTAACCCTTAATCGTGCTGCAGGGACATTATCTGGGGGAGAGGCACAGCGAATTCGTCTTGCTACTCAGATCGGATCGCGCTTAACAGGTGTTTTATACATTCTTGACGAACCTTCCATCGGCCTTCACCAGCGAGATAATGATCGCTTAATTCAAACCCTTCAAAATATGCGTGACATCGGAAATACCCTTATCGTTGTTGAGCATGATGAGGATACGATGATGGCTGCAGACTATTTAATTGATATTGGTCCAGGAGCCGGAATTCATGGTGGAGAGGTCATTTCAGCCGGAACGCCTGAAGAAGTGATGAATGATGACAATTCCTTAACAGGGCAATACTTATCTGGGAAGAAGTTTATTCCGCTTCCATATGAACGTAAAAAACCTGATGGCCGTTATATCGAAATAAAAGGTGCGAAGGAAAACAATCTCCGCAATGTGAGTGTGAAGTTACCATTAGGAACTTTTATTGCGGTAACGGGTGTTTCAGGCTCAGGAAAAAGTACGTTAGTAAACGAGATTCTTCATAAAACACTAGCACAAAAGCTTCACAAGGCAAAGGCAAAGCCAGGTGAACACAAAGAGGTAAAAGGAATCGAGCACCTAGAGAAAGTCATTGATATTGACCAGTCACCAATCGGCCGGACACCTCGATCAAATCCTGCAACATATACAGGTGTTTTTGATGATATCCGTGATGTTTTCGCAACGACAAATGAAGCAAAGGTGAGAGGCTATAAAAAAGGACGCTTCAGCTTTAATGTAAAAGGCGGACGTTGTGAAGCATGCCGCGGTGATGGAATCATTAAAATTGAAATGCATTTCCTACCTGACGTATATGTTCCTTGTGAAGTGTGCCATGGAAAACGATACAACCGTGAAACACTAGAGGTCACATATAAAGGCAAAAACATTTCTGACGTTTTGGAGATGACGGTAGAGGATGCTGTTTCGTTCTTCGAAAATATTCCTAAAATCAAGCGTAAACTGCAAACAATTTATGATGTAGGTCTTGGCTATATAACGCTTGGACAGCCTGCAACAACTCTTTCAGGCGGAGAAGCCCAAAGGGTGAAGCTGGCATCAGAGCTGCACAGACGCTCATCAGGCCGTTCATTGTATATTTTGGATGAACCTACAACAGGTCTTCATGTGGATGATATTGCACGATTATTAAAAGTCCTGCAACGCCTGGTAGATAATGGTGATACCGTCCTTGTCATTGAACATAATTTAGATGTGATCAAAGCAACAGATTATTTGGTTGACTTAGGTCCTGAAGGTGGAGACAAAGGCGGTCAAATCGTCGGCTACGGAACTCCGGAGGATATTATGAACAATGAACAATCCTATACGGGAAAATATTTAAAACCGGTTATAGAACGGGACAGGGATCGAATGAGGAAATTAATAAAAGAAAAAGAAGAGGTAGCACAAAGCTAATCTTCTGGAAGAAAAGCTGATTTCTTTGGGAATCAGCTTTTTTTGACGTTTATATATAAAAAAACAATCCCCGATTTCCTTAATAATAGAAAATTTTAGCCGATATAATATCCTGGAAGGGATAGAACTTGTACAAGGCTTTTTAAGGGGCAAATCGATTACCCTTGATGCCGAAGCACAAACCAGATTATAAAAGTGAATATTTTATAAAATAAACCATTAACAAGTAATAGCGAACCTGTTTCTTTTTAATTGTTTATTTACATTCTGCAAAAGTTAATTTGGTACAAGGGTAGCGATCCTGCCACTTGCTAAAAGCGCGTTTGATTCCAGGCTGAAGTATATTTTCCTAGGATTAGAGGTGTTTTTTTATTGTGCAAGAAGGCTATACCAAAATAGACCATCCAGAATAACAAGTAGAGAGGATTTAGAACATCATGAATTTATCAATCAAGCGAAAAATAATTGGGAGCTTTTTGATTGTCTCCATTATTTTTGGGGCAGCTTCGCTGTTTTCCTATCAAAATATGAAACAATCAAATGAATCATATGAATATGTGATTGAAACGGTGGCAGAGTTAAGAGCCGTTACTCAAGCAATTCAAACAGATACAGCCCTACAGTCAGGATATTATCGTGCATATATGCTTTACGATGATGAGAGCTTTAGAGACAAGATGAATGAAGCAAATACTCAATTAAATGAAAGTATATCCAGAGGACTTGAGCTATCTACCTTACAAGAAACAAAGGATCGTCTTCAGTCCATTCAGGAGCTGAATAATCAATTTAAAGAAACGGCGAACCGTGTCATGGATGAAAAATCAATCGATGAAGCAAAGGCAAATGAGGATGGCTTAAACCTGATTGTCCCAATCAGTACGAATTTAACAGAGGAAGCTCTTTCTATGAATAACTGGTTAAGGGATGATATTTTAGAAGAAAGAGTGAAAGAAACAAAGGACGAGTCTGATCGGGCACAATTAACTCTAATCGTACTAAGCAGTGTTGCTGCTGTTTTTGCTATTTTCTGTGGAGTGGTTATCTCGATTTTTATTACAAAACCTATCGTACGGTTGGGGAATGCAGCAAAGCAGGTGGCTTCAGGAAATCTCCAAGTGGAAAAGATAACCATGAAGAATAAAGATGAAATTCATGATCTTAATGAATCATTTAATGCCATGACAGATAACTTGAGGGAAATGATCCGCTCGATAGCTGATCATTCAGATCAGGTTGCAGCTTCAGCAGAGCAATTGAATGCAAGCGCAGAGCAATCAAGCAAAGCAACAGAAACCGTTTCATCGGCGATTCAAGAAATTGCAAGCAGTGCAGAGGAAACAACGACAAAGCTGGAACTTAATTCAAGCTCATTACATGAAGTCTTACAAGGAATTCATCATATTTCCGAAAGTTCCTCAACTGTTTCTGAGCTATCAAGAGAAACAACAAAGGAAGCAGTAGAAGGCGGAGAATATGTGAAAAACAGCCTGACTCAAATGAGGTTTATTCGTGAATCAGTTGGACGTTCAAATGAAGTTGTTCAAACACTATCACAGCGATCAACAGAAATAGGTTCTATATTGGATGTGATTAGTGACATCGCGAATCAAACAAATTTACTGGCGTTAAATGCAGCCATTGAAGCGGCGAGAGCTGGTGAACATGGAAAAGGTTTTGCTGTCGTTGCAGATGAAGTTCGTAAGTTAGCGGAGCAATCTCAAGTATCTACAAAGAGTATTGCAGATTTAATTACTTTCATTCAAAAAGATACCGAAGAATCGGTCAATATTATGAATGAAGTTGTACAGAATGCGGAGGAAGGGGTAAAAGTATCAGAAATAACTTCTGAAAAGTTTGCTCAGATCCTGGCAAGTACAAAGAGTATTACCCCGCAGATTGAACAAGTAACAGCAACGGTACAGCAAATTTCAGCTAGTATTGATGAAATTGCGAACTCGGCGATGGAGGTTTCCCGTTTGGCTCAGGAGAATGCGGCTAGTTCTGAAGAAGTGGCTGCATCAACGGAGGAACAGTTGGCGTCAATGCAGGAAATCGATGCATCAGCCCAGGCTCTTGCCCATATGGCTGAAGAGTTAAAAACGGTTGTTGGTAGTTTTAAGATTTAATTAGATAAAAAACGAAAAAACCCGTCTATACTTGCGGGTTTTTCTATTTTGAACTTTATGAATTCCGTTCCTTCTCACTATTTTCCCCTCATAATACCTTCTCATCTAGTACAATAGGTTCATTTCTTCCAAAAAGAAGGAAGGGACATTTCGTTTAGTAACCGTTCACAAACTCTATTAGAATAGGAAATAGCGCATTTTTGTGTGTTGGTTTTACACATTTATCCAAGTTGACGAAAGCTTAAAAATAGAATTAGATATGGTAAGAAGAGATTTGGATTTATAGAAAGGAGCATATGAATGAAGAGCATTAGAAGTCGTTTATTCCTTATGCTTCTTATTTTTATTATCATCCCGTATTTTTTATCTGTTTTTGTCATTTATGGATATACAAAAAATAGAGTGGAACAGCAAGCCCTTAAGGCTAGTCATAGCCAGATGGATAAACTTTCGGAGGAACTGGAGCAATATTTTGATGAAATGGTTAATCTGCCTTACCTGATTTATCGAAATCCTGATTTTTTTACTATTTTCACAGACGAGTCAAAAGACTTTTCTCAACAATCAAAAGAAAACAGTGTTGAAACGTTTTACTTAATGAGAAATGAAATCCGTCAGGTGCGTTTTTATTTTGATAAAAAGAAAGAGTCGATTACAGCTTATCATGCAAAAGTGAGTGCTCCGAAGCAAAAACCGGACGTATTGAATGAAGAATCTATTAAAAAACTATACAATTCGAACAGTTCTGATCTGATTGAACCGCCGCATCAGATTGAAAATTATAATGATGCGGCGATTGTACCGGAGTCTGACAAAACGGTTGTATTGACGATTCACCATAAAATAGTTGATATTTTATCAAATGAAGTTCTTGGCTTCATTTCCATTGATCTGGATCTTGATGTCTATGCCAGGTTGTGTAACAGTCTGATTGAGGAGAATGAAGAATCAGTGTTGCTTATTGATGCGAATGATCGTGTCATGTACGCCACTGATGCGTCATTAATTGGAAAGTCCGCACCTAAAGGGTTAATGGAGCAAATGAATGCAAAAAACATGAATTCAAATGGAGAGATTATTTTATCAAAATCATTATCCGGACCGCTAGATCAATGGGAATTGGTGAAGATCACACCTAGTCACTATTTATTTCAAGAGGCGAGGAAAACAGCCATTATCAATATCTTAGTTGGGATCGGAGTCGGATTGATGGGACTTTTGATGATTGG
The DNA here is from genome assembly GCF_055808295.1 of Metabacillus sp. KJ11-3. Lineage (NCBI taxonomy): Bacteria > Bacillati > Bacillota > Bacilli > Caryophanales > Bacillaceae > Metabacillus > Metabacillus sp. KJ11-3. The sequence goes on from NZ_CM147865.1 coordinate 5,154,181, forward strand.
ATATGTTTCCTACAGAATTACTCGTCCGATCAAAACTCTTAGCCAAAAAGTTCGGTCCATCGAGGGCGGAAATAGGCAGGTTCCGTTTGGTAGTGATAGAAAAGATGAAATCGGTCATTTAGACAATCACATGAAGGAAATGATGGATCGAATCAACCTTCATATTGACCGGGAATATAAACTGGAAATTGAAAATAGAAAAAATCAATTTAGAGCACTGAAGGCCCAGGTAAATCCGCATTTCCTATTTAATGCCCTTCAATCAATCGGGGCTGTGGCATTAAGATCTGATGCTCCAAATGTCTATAAATTAGTAACCACTTTATCCAACATGATGAGGTACTCGATTCGTGCTGATCAATGGGTATTCTTACGGGATGAGGTCGAGTATATTGAACGTTATCTTTCTCTCCAAAGAGAGCGTTTCGGACATGAACTGAATGTTTCCATACAGTTAAACAAAGAACTTTTAAACATGAAGATTCCGAGTATGATCGTACAGCCGCTAGTTGAGAACTTTTTTAAGCATTGTTATGAAGAAGGTTTCTATGATGCCAGTTTAAGCATTTATGGAAAAAGAACAGGTGAGAACGTCATCCTTACCGTGGAAAATGACACGTCAAGTGTTTCTTCTTCCAAATTGAACTCATTAAGAGAACATATCTATTCCTCTTCTTATGAGGGAACAAATTCCCACGAGCATATCGGTCTGAAAAACATTCATGATCGTTTAGTTTTAAACTACGGGGAGAATGCAGGCCTAAAGCTCGATACGAAGGATGGGGAAGGCTTTTGTGTGGAACTTATTATTCCGCTTGAGGGTGTCATTCAAAAGGATGAGCAGACGATCTTTTTAGATAAATCTAACATCTATTGATTTTTTTCTACATCAAAGGAGGACGGGATAAAATGAAGGCTCTCATGATCGATGATGAAATCAATGTCCGTTTTGTAATGAAGCAATTAGGTGAATGGGCGAAATATGGAATTACGACTCTTTTTGAAGCGGCTAATGGACAAGAAGCCAAAAGAATCATAGAAAGGGAAAGTCCGGAAATCATTTTCACTGATATAAAAATGCCAGGAATGAGCGGGATGGAGCTGATTGAATGGCTGCATGCAAACTCATATACAGGAAAAGTGATCTTCATCACAGGCTATGATGACTATTCCTTCATGCGAAAAGCAATACAGTTTAGCAGCTTTGATTATTTATTAAAGCCCATTGAAGCCGAGCCGTTTAATCACACATTGGCTGCAGCAGTTGAAGCGTGGAAAAAGGAAGAAAAGGAACGAAAGAACAAAGTAAATGGAGATATGGAAAGTGTTAAAAGGTTTCGCATGAACCAGGTCGTGACACAAGCCTGTATAGGAGAACAATTTGACGAGTTGGAAATAGCTTCATTTCTTCCTCATGCAGATCAATACGAATTAACACTTATATCTTTTTATCAAATGCATCATGCTGAACCATATGTACAGCAACTAGCTGATGAACTTATGAAAAAGGGATGGGGGAATGCCTTTGCACTTCAGCATGACTCCACACTTTGTCTCGTGATGTCAAATGAATCAAACTGGTTTTTGATTGAAGAATGGATTAGTCAGCAGTTTGATATTCCGATCAGACTTGTAAGCGGCAAGCCGATCAGGTTTTTAAATGAAATCCCAAGGTCGTTTCGGGATTTACAAAGGGAAATGGAAGGTCAAAACTATCGATCTATTCATCGTGTAAATGACTTGGATGATGCCCGCCGGATGCAGGATATCGTAGCATATGTAGAGATGTATTATATGGAAGAACTAAGTTTGGAAAAACTGGCAAACCGCTTTTTCTTAAGTCGTGAACATATTTCAAGAAAGTTTAAACAACAAACAGGATTACCACTGTCCAAATATGTCATGAACCTAAGAATTAATCAAGCGAAGACGTGGCTTATGGAAACAGAGGAGAGTATCCTCTCTATTTCATTAATGCTCGGCTATCAGGATGAAAAGTACTTTTCAAAACTGTTCAAAAAAGTGGTTGGTATGACACCTTTTGAGTATCGAAATGCAAAAGAAAAACAAGCATTGACCAGTAAGGAATGTGAAACATACTGAGGTGAAAGAATGAAAAAAAGGATCGCAGGTTTATTATTAGTTGGAGGCTTAAGTCTTACCCTTTCAGCATGTCAGGAAGCGACGAAACTAAAGGAATCGCAAGCAGCAGCTGAGCCCAAATTGACACTACAAGTTAGAAATCCAAAAGTGGAAATATCAAAACAGTTTGAGCAAATGGCGAAGGCTTATGAAAAGGAAAACCCAAACATAGACATTCAAGTTGAAACGGTTGGAGGAGCAACAGATGATCTTGCTGATCTAAAAGCACATATTGCAGCAGGAGAAGGTCCTGATATTTTTACAAATAATGGATATGAGCAAGGTAAGCTATGGAAGAACCTATTAGAAGATCTATCAGATCAGCCATGGGTAACACATGCCTATAATGAAACATTAACCCCTATGACGTTTGATGAAAAGTTATATGGAATGCCTGTCAATATGGAAGGATACGGCTTTATCTACAATAAAGATTTATTTGAAAAAGCAGGAATTCAAACCCCTCCAACAACAAGAACAGAATTGGAAAAAGCAGCAAAGCAATTACAAAAGGCGGGTATTACTCCTTTTGCAAATGGATATTATGAAGAATGGAAACTCGGGGTTTTTCTATTAAACATTGCCTTTGCTCAGCAAGATGATCCTGATGAATTTATAAAAAATCTTCATTCAGGAAGTGAAAAAATTACAACAAATCAGGCATTCAAAGAGCTGGTTGACTTGCTTGACCTAACCGTAAAATATGGAAATGAACAACCATTAACGACTGACTATTCAATGGAATTAAACATGTTTACAAAAGGTGAAGCAGCCATTCTCCTTCAAGGAAACTGGGTTCAACCGATGATAGACCAAGCATCGCCGAATATGAATATTGGTTTTATGCCGATCCCAATCAATGATGAACCGAAAAACGATGCTCTTGTCGTGAGCGTTCCAAATTATTGGGTTATCAATAAACAATCATCACCCGAAAAGAAAAAAGAAGCAAAGAAATTCTTACAATGGATGGTCTCATCAACTCAAGGTCAATCATATATGACCGAACAATTTAAATTCATCCCGGCGTTTAAGAACATTGAAACAAACCACCTAGGCCCACTTGCACACGACACCTTAACTTACTACAAACAAGGAAAAACCCTATCCTCCAACTGGTTCCACTTCCCCGTCGGCATCAGAGAAGAATTCGGCTCCTCCATGCAGCTATACATCGACAACCAACTAAACCGCGACCAACTGCTGCAAGAACTTCAAGAAACCTGGGACTAGGGGACAGGTCCCTTGTCCCATTCCGGGACAGTGTACCTGTCCCTTTGTCCCATTCAGCCCCAGCGCCTTTGTCCCTATGATATATCAATTTACGACGAAATTCCGATCAATTTGTGACATATCCTCGGATAGCGCTATTACCCTATAATTTTAGTTGTAAACAAAAACTTGCTAGGAGGATAAGCGATGAACTTTAAGAGTTTTGCCAAACAAGCAACAGTCGTAACACTTAGTACAGCTATTTTATTAGGGGGCGGTGGGTCTTTTGCGTCTGCGAAAGAAAAAGATTCCCGTGATCACAAAGAGGACTATGGAATTTCTCATATCACACGTTATGATATGCAGAAACTCATTGAACAGCAAGGAGATTCTAAATACACTGTTCCAAAATTTGATGAGTCAAAAATTAAAAATATCTCATCTGCAAAAGGATATGATGAGCTAGGGAATTTAATTAATTTAGACGTATGGGATACATGGCCATTACAAAATGCAGACGGGACTGTCGCAACTTATAACGGCTACCAAATTGTTTTTGGTTTAGCAGGTGACCCTGACAGAGGCTGGGACACATTCATTTACATGTTCTATAAAAAAGTTGGCGACAATTCAATTGATAGCTGGAAAAATGCAGGAAGAGTCTTTAAAGATTCCGACAAATTTAAATCAGATGAGCAAAATTTAAGAGACCAAGCAGAAGAATGGTCTGGTTCTGCAACATTAACGTCTGACGGAGAAGTTCGTTTATTTTATACAAACCGTCATGGATGGGATCCTGCAAATGGATTCTTTGGTAAGCAAACATTAACAACTGCACAAATCAATGTGTCTGAGCCAAGTGAAAACACATTGAAAGTAGATGGAATTGAAGACCACAAATCAATCTTTGATGGAGACGGAAAAAACTATCAAACAGTACAACAGGCATTTGGCGGTGGAAATTATTCAGATAATCATACACTGAGAGATCCTCATTATATTGAAGAAAATGGCCGAAAATACCTTGTTTTCGAAGCGAACACAGGAACAGAAACAGGTTACCAAGGTGAGAACTCATTATTTAATAAAGCTTATTATGGGAAAAGTGAAGCATTCTTCCAAAGTGAAAAAAGCAATCTATTAAATAGTCCTAAAAAGGATTTAGCGGAAATATCAAACGGTGCACTTGGAATTATTGAAATTAATGATGATTACTCATTAAAGAAAGTCATGAAACCACTAATTGCTTCAAACACAGTAACAGATGAAATTGAGCGTCCAAACATCTTTAAAAAGGATGGGAAATGGTATCTATTTACAAGCTCAAGAGGATCTAAAATGACAATTGATGGCATTGATGATGAAGATATTTATCTATTAGGTTATGTGTCAAACTCATTAACAGGTCCATATAAGCCATTAAACAAAACAGGACTTGTGTTACATCAAGATCTTGATCCATATGATGTAACATGGACGTACGCACATTTCGCGATTCCGCAAGAAGGAAGCGATAATACAGTCGTAACAAGTTATATGACAAACAGAGGGTATTTTGAAGACCATCAATCTACCTTTGCACCAAGCTTCCTATTAAACATTAAAGGTGATAAAACATCTGTTGTGAAGAATGGAATTCTTGAGCAAGGTCAAATAACGATTAAATAATTCAGTTGAAAAGAAAATGCCGCTTTACATAGGCATTTTCTTTTTCTATATACTGAAAAAAACTGTGGTGATAAAAATGAAAAAATATAAAAAAGTCAGCTTTCTCCTTATTATTATTTTGATTGTAAGTGTAATTGTGTTTGTCATGAATTCAAAAAAAGAAACACCATCTCAAAACAATAAAAAAGAAGCAGAAACGTCCTCCATTCGTGCTCACTATCATTTTACCGTACCTGATAAATGGAAAAACGATCCTCAAAGACCCCTTTATGTGAATGGGAAATATCATTATTACTACCTTTATAACCGTGATTACCCAGATGGAAATGGTACAGAATGGCGGCATGCCACATCAGAAGATCTTGTTCATTGGCAGGATGAAGGTGTAGCCATTCCGAAATATACGAATGAAAATGGAGATCCATGGTCAGGCTCAGTTGTCATAGATTGGGAGAATACAGCAGGATTTGGAGAAGGGGCTTTCGTTGCCATTGTGACACAGCCTTCAGCTGATGGTGGGAAGCAGGAACAATTTTTATGGTACAGCACCGACAAAGGACAAACATTCACTCCTTATGGAGATAAACCAATTATGGAAAATCCGGGAACACATGACTTCCGGGATCCAAAGGTGATGTGGGATGAGCGGGATGAAAAGTGGAAAATGGTCATGGCAGAAGGAGCTAAAATAGGGTTCTACGAATCAAATAACCTGATAAACTGGGAATATACAAGTGGTTTTACAACCGAGGGAATGGGTATTGTAGAATGTCCAGATCTCTATCTTATGCAAGCGGATGATGGGGCTTTAAAATGGGTGCTTGGAGTGAGTGCAAACGGACTTTCAACAAACAAGCCAAATACGTATGCTTATTGGATCGGTGATTTCAATGGAAAAGAATTCATTGCTGAACAGAATGATCCCCAATGGCTTGATTACGGGTTTGATTGGTATGGTGGAGTTACTTTTGAAGATGGAACAGAAAAAGATAACCTAACAAGACGCTATGCCTTCGCCTGGATGAATAATTGGGCATACGCCAATAACACTCCAACATTACAGGAAGATTTTAATGGGATGGATTCAATTGTCCGTCAAATAGAATTAAAACATGAAGGTGACAATCACTATTACCTGGCCTCACAACCAATTGAAGCCCTGAACAAGTTGGAAACAACAACAGAATCAATCAAGAACATAAACGTAAATGGATCTAAACTTCTCCCATTAAAAGGAGATGTCTATCAACTAGAAGCTGATATCTCATGGGAAAAATTAAAAAATGTCGGCCTAAGACTACGTGAATCGGCTGATAAGAAGAAACATGTTGATGTGGGGATTTTCTATAACCCGGAGCAGCCTTACTTTTATGTAAATCGCTCCAATACAGGCCATCCGGATAAGAACCTGCAATTAGTAGAAAGTACATCACCCTTTAACACAAACAAGAAACAGGTTCATCTGAAGATCCTCGTTGACACAACCAGCATAGAGGTTTTCATTGACGATGGAAAAAAAGTGCACTCACAAGTTATTTTTCCGGAAGAAAAAGATCAAGGAATCTCACTCTTTTCAGAAGGAGGAGAAGCTGTTTTTTCTAACCTTACGTTTACGAATATGAAGTCAGCCAACAACTAACAGACCAAATCGCTTGATGATTTGGTCTAACTCCTTTACCATTAAATAAAAAAATTTATGAAACAATACTGAAACCTCTTCCTTTTTCATACGTACTAAAGATAAGGAGAGTGAAGGAAATGGATAATACGAATAAATTCCTTGCTTCATTAAATTATTTTAGTGTGTGTATTGCCCCATTTTTATTACCTATCATCATTTATTTTGTTGTCGATCATCTCGAAGTAAAACAGCATGCCAAAAAAGCCCTTGTTTCACACATTATTCCGTTCTTATCAATTATAGGTCTATTCATCACGATTTTCTTTGCAGCAGCCTCAAGTTCTTCAGAAGATACCGCCTTTTTTCTTATCATTATTGGTTTTGTACTAGTCGGGTTAATCAATCTTATTGTATTTATTTGGAACATTGTTAAAGGAATTAAAATTTTCACAAAAGAATCTTAAGGAGGAGTTTGGATGAAAGAGCAAAGAAAACGAATTTTAAGATTGGTAGAAGAAGGAAAACTTTCCGCCGAAGAAGCATTATCACTTATTGAAGCCTTAGAAAAAGAGGAAGCGGTGAAAGAAGAAAAGATAACCGCTTTGTCTACCGAGGTTCTGGGAGATAAGCAGTCTTATAATGATGACCACAATTCTGCAGAACAAAAGCAGTCAATAGGAAATAAATTAATGGATTGGGTCGATTCAGCCGTCAAAAAGGTGAAGGATATGGATTTAGATCTTAATTTTGGTAAATCAATCGGTCTTCAGCATATTTTTCAATTTCAAGGTGATTCGTTCCAAGATATTGATATTCAGCTTACAAATGGAAGTGTCAGCTTCGAACCTTGGTCTGAAAAGGATATTCGGGTTGAGTGTGATGTAAAAGTGTTCCGTGTGGAAAACACTGAACAAGCAAGAGAAACCTTTTTAGCCGGTGTTGATTGCCAAGTGGAAGGAAACCGTTTTGTGTTCTTTACAGAGAAAAAGACGATGAAAATAAACATGATTGTCAGACTGCCAGAACAGACATATGAACAAGTTAAAGTGAAATTGTTTAACGGACCGATTAGAGGGGAAGATTTAAGAGTAGAAGCCATAAGGGTAAAAACAGCAAACGGTGTGGTTTCTTTTTCTTCACTCAATGGTGCTAAAGGAGAATTTGAAACAGCAAACGGGCAAATTAAACTTACAGATGCTCAGTTTGAAAAGCTTGAGCTGGAAACGATCAGCGGTCATATTCAATTTAATGGATCTGCAGAAAAGGTGGATGCACAAAGTTTTAATGGCAATGTACAAGTAAAGCTTAACGATGATCGTTGTGAAACCTTCTATGCAAAAACAGCGACAGGAAATATTGATATTACAGTTCCGGAGGAAAGTACAATCGTAGGAGAGCTTAAATCAAATTTAGGCTCCTTATCTGCACTTCTAAATGATGTAGAGATTTCCTATGAGAAAAATGAAACAATTCAAAAAGAGCTTAAATTCCGTACAGCACAGCAGGCAAAAATGACTCTATTTGCTGACTCGAAAACAGGTTCTATTGAGATTAAATAATTTAAGGATGATGAAACGTGAAGAAACTAACAAGATCTCGCCAGAATAAGAAACTGACCGGAGTATTAGGAGGCTTATCAGAATATCTCGGAATGGACGCAGCTTTAGTACGTATCCTATTCGTGATTGTTTTACTTTTCACAGGCTTCTTCCCAATGGGAATCATCTATTTGATCTCCATTTTCTTAATCCCGGAAGAAACGGACGTAATGTAAGATGAAAAGGTGGATTGTGAGCATTCTTGTGAATGCTCTCATTTTAATTGTCGTAGCCGGGTTTTTTGATTCCTTTCACTTAAGCGGGATTTGGGCAGCGATAGGAGCGAGCTTTATCTTGTCCATCCTGAATGTGCTTGTGAAACCATTTCTCATTTTATTAACATTACCTGTGACGGTTCTGACTTTAGGATTATTTCTTTTTGTGATTAATGCTGCAACATTGATGATTACAGAAGGATTGATGGGTGATGCGTTTAATATAGATGGTTTTGGAACTGCATTACTTGCCGCTGTTTTTATTGCAATTTTGAACTTAATGATTCAAAAAGGAATCGTTGAGCCGATACAGAAGGATAAATAAACGTTTGTTTAAAAAGAGCAGAGAGGGAATCTTGCTCTTTTTTTAGTACGATCAGAAAGTATAAGATTTAATTGATGATAGTATAAGAAAAACTAAGGCTTTCTCCATTAGGACTTGGCGATAAGCCAAGTTTTTCTTATAAGGTCAGAAAGTATAAAATTCTGTACTTAGTGTAGGTGTCTAGCTCCAGGCGCCATCGGCACTAGGGTCTAGTCAAATAGGAATTGAAGGCAAAGAACGCCTTCTATTCCTATTCGCCTTATGCTTGTCGCCTTGCGCTTTTCTAATAAAAACACTAAAACCTGCACATGCTAAGTGCGGGTGAGTTGTATGGATAAACGACGGCTTCAGAAGTTGTTAATGATTACGTGTTTCATTTTTCTTTTACCTGCCATTGTCCCGACTAGTGGTAATGACAGTTCTTCTTTGAGTGTCGAAGCAAGTGCTCCACAAAATTATTTTCATGCTCATCAATACACCTCGACAGATAGGGGTGACATGATGGTCAGTGAAAATACTGCAAAAACAGAACCTCCTCGCTCTTATTCTCCACCAGGAGAGTATGAATTTTCCAAAGAAAAATATCTGTCATTAAAAAGTATGTACACGTCTGAAAATGAAACACAGTCACAAGACGGATTTCCTTATCATCGTTTTGATGTAAAAGTGCACCGGGACATAAAGCCATCTGATAAAATCACCCTTTTTTGGAAGGGGAAATCATTACCAGGAAGACAAGTCACTATGTATGGCTGGAATGTAGTAAAAGGAAAATGGGTGGAAATTGAGGGTGTGGTGGCAGGAGATACATCCTTTGAATTAAAAGGGAGTGTAAATGCCGAGGAATTTGTTCAAAATCGAAAAGTAAGTGTAATTGTCCAGGACCAATTGCCGCAGAAATCCAAAAGCTATGATTACTCATTTGTATGGATGTCTGATACTCAGTATTATGCACAGGACTACCCCGCAATTTTTAAATCGATAACGGAATGGATTGCTGAGAATAAAGATGTGATGAATATTAAATATGTGTTTCACACAGGAGATATTGTGAATAAAGGAAATGATGAAGGACAATGGAAACGGGCAAGTGCTTATATGAATACGTTGGATGTCGCACGTATTCCTTATGGAGTTCTGCCGGGAAATCATGATGAAGGACATGACTTTAATCGTTATAAAGCCTATTTTGGTGAAAAGCGGTTTATGAAAAAGTCCTATTATGAAGGATCCTTTGACCAAAACCGGGGACATTATGATTTGATTTCAGCTAATGGAAAAGATTATATCTTCGTATATATGGGCTGGGGAATTGGAAAAAAGAAATTGAGTGGCTCAATAATGTGCTTGAACGATATGCAGATCGAACAGCGATCCTCTCCTTTCACGAGTACTTAAAAAAGAATGGTGAGAGGAGTCATAAAGGCAATGAAATCTTTGAAAAAGTCGTCAAGCCAAATCAACATGTTGTGGCAGTGCTTTGTGGACATTATCATAGCAGTCACCTTGCGATAGATGAGCTTGATGATGATGGCGATGGTACAGTTGACCGCAAAGTCTATCAAATTTTGGCCGATTACCAAAAAGGTCCTGAAGGGGGAAGCGGCTTTCTTCGTATACTCCATGTGGACGAAGAGACGAATACAATTGATGTACGGACCTATTCTCCTTATAAAAATAAGTATCATTATTACAACCCTGAGAAACATCCGAAAAAAGAACAATTTACAATGGATATTGATGTAAAAAAAACAACGAAAAGTGTTTCCACAACCTATTTTGAGTTGAACATTTACAAACAACTATCAGATGAAAAGGTTGCTGCGGGGAATAGACCATAAAAGCAAAAGCGACTTGATCAGCCTAGGGCAAATAAGACGATTATTTTGAATAGAAGGCGTTCTTTGCCTTCAATTCAAAATTGGCTAGCCCCTAGAGGCAGTCAAAAACGCATCCTTTCACATTGACTGCACTTGCACGTCCTGTGCGATCTAAGGCTAGGCGCTGGAGCTGGACACTAAAAAAGAGGGACAGTCATAGTCGTGACTGCCCCTCATTCCTTAGTTCACAATAAGTGTATCATATCCTTTTGATTTCAGTTCTTTCGCAAGAGCTTCCGCATTTTGTTTGTTTGAAAAAGCACCAACTTGAACTTTGTAAAGGGAAGATGATCGTGTGCTTTTTGTTTTTGTTAGTTGATAATACTTCACTATTGCATCTACAATGGCTTTTGCGCAAGTAAGACGGAAGCTTGAGGTTTGAAGCAGTGCTGCCTCTTCTTTGTTTGTCATAAATCCACATTCACATAAAATAGCTGTCATGGATGTTGCTTTTAACACATGGAAATTAGCTGCTTTCACGCCACGATCTTTCCGTTTTGTGCTTGAAATGAGCTGATTCTGAACCATTTGGGCTAACCTGGTAGCCTTTTTTGGCTTAGTTGTATAAACATAGGTTTCAATTCCTTCAGCACTTGTCCATTGCAATCCATTACCGTGGGCATTTGCGTGAATGGAGATAAAGACATCCACTTTTTCCTGATTTGCCTTTGTGGTTCTCTCATTCAGAGGAACATCCCGTTGGTCAGAGTGAGTAAATAAAACAGTCACTCCTTCATACTTCATCAATAGCTTCTTCATTTCATTTGCAACCGCACGATTAAACTCATATTCCTTCATACCATCAACCGTCCGTTTTCCCGGTGTATCAAACCCATGTCCTGCATCAATCGCCATTTTCATGAACATTCCTCCTTGTCATCATATTCAACCTTTATATAAGGCTTTCTACGAAAAAAGTAGCGCATAAGTTTTATAAGAAGAATAAATTAATTTTTATTTTGGAAAGTATGGTACAAGTGCTAGAATAGAAACAGAAGTTATAGGCTCTTTATAAAGGTTGTTTTATTTCAACAAAGTTCTTTAATCAACCATGCGCAATACAAATTAAAAGGCAACAAAGTTTACGGTAATACATCACTTGCTTTTCATGTCCATAAAGGAGGATACATCATGCCAAAAGTTCGCACAAAAGATCTAGTTGATAAATTTAATTTTGAAATCGTCAGTGGAGAAGAAGGAATCAATCGTCCGATAACAACAAGTGACCTGTCACGTCCGGGAATTGAAATGGCCGGCTTTTTTACATACTACCCAAAAGAACGTGTTCAACTGCTCGGGAAAACTGAGCTATCGTTTTTTCATCAGCTTTCTCCACAGGAAAAGAAACATCGCATGGACGAGCTTTGTACAGATATTACTCCTGCGATCATTGTGACAAGAGAAATGGAAACGCCTCAAGAGCTTATTGAAGCATCAGAACGAGAAGGGGTTCCTGTATTACGATCTCCAATGAAAACTACGCGCTTATCAAGTCATTTAACAAATTTCCTTGAAGGAAAATTAGCGCCGACAACTGCGGTCCATGGTGTATTAGTTGATATTTACGGAGTCGGAGTGTTAATTATAGGAAAAAGCGGTGTCGGGAAAAGTGAAACAGCTCTGGAGCTTGTCAAGCGTGGACACCGTCTTGTTGCCGATGATTGTGTTGAGATTCGCCAGGAAGACACCGATACACTAATCGGTAGTGCCCCTGAGCTAATTGAACATTTATTGGAAATTAGAGGACTAGGCATTATCAATGTTATGACATTATTTGGTGCAGGTGCGGTCCGAAGCTTCAAGCGTATCACCCTTGTGATTAATCTTGAAATATGGGATAAAACTAAACAATACGACCGTTTGGGACTAGAAGAAGATAAAATGAGAATCATTGATACAGATATAACAAAACTAACAGTTCCAGTTCGTCCTGGACGAAACTTATCCGTTATTATTGAAGTAGCGGCGATGAACCATCGATTAAAGAGAATGGGGGTAAATGCGGCTGAGCAGTTTACAAGCAAGCTTGCAGGTGTGATTGAAGAAGGAGATCATGAAGAGGAATAATGATCCTAAACACATAATGGAGTCGGGCAACGACCGATTCCGCTCCTCCATCAATTGGAAACAATAGGTAGATATCGATACATAAAAAAAGTAAAATAAATATGATTGTGCTTATACCAACTTCTAAGACGAAGAGAAATAGAAAAAGCAACAATCATACATAGAGGGAGATGAAGACATGGAAGAAAGTATTAAGCCTCTTGATCCGATTGCCCTTGAATTAGGACCACTGCAAATTCACTGGTATGGTGTGATTATTGGTCTTGGTGCATTACTCGCATTGTTCATTGCAGTAAAGGAAAGTGAAAGACGCGGATTACATAAAGACACATTTGTGGACCTTGTGTTGTTTGCGATTCCAATTGCCATCATCGGAGCAAGAATCTACTATGTTATCTTTCAGTGGGATTACTATTCTCAAAATCCAGGTGACATTATTAAGATCTGGAATGGTGGACTAGCAATTCACGGTGGATTAATCGCTGCTGTTATAACGGGGGCAGTATTCGCCAAAGTGAAAAACATTTCCTTCTGGAAATTGGCTGATATTGCGGCACCAAGTATTATTCTAGGTCAGGCGATTGGCCGTTGGGGAAACTTTATGAACCAGGAAGCACATGGCGGACCTGTAACAAGAGAGTTTTTGGAAGGTTTACTTTTACCTGATTTTATCGTCAATCAAATGTATATAAATGGTCAATATTATCATCCGACTTTTTTATATGAATCATTATGGAGCCTTGTTGGGTTTATCGGTCTCATGTTGCTCCGCAAAGCAAACTTCAGACGCGGGGAGCTTTTCTTAACATATGTGATCTGGTATTCCATCGGACGGTTCTTTGTAGAAGGACTTAGAACAGATAGCTTAATGCTGACAGATACATTGCGAATTGCACAAGTGATTTCTATTGTTCTGATTCTTGTTGCTGTAGGAATTATCATATTTCGACGGATGAAGGGCTATTCAAAAGAGCGCTATTTAGATGCGAGTCAATAAAACCCTGGCCGATTAGCCATTTTACATCAAGGGAGAGGGTTATAGTGTTTGATAGTTTGAAAACAGGCTTGAAGGCAGGATTGCAGACAACCTGGACATTAGGAAAAATCATTTTTCCAATTACATTGATCGTAAGTCTGCTGCAATATACACCCGTATTAGGATGGATAGTAAAGCTGATTTCACCATTGATGGGGATTTTCGGGTTATCAGGTGAAGCAGCTATCCCGCTTGTCATAGGGAACTTTCTTAATCTTTATGCTGGAATTGGAGCCATATTATCTTTGGAATTAACTGTGAAGGAAGTGTTTATCTTAGCATTGATGCTTTCCTTTTCACATAATTTACTCGTGGAATCCTCTGTGGCGGCAAAGGTTGGGTTGAAGCTATGGATCATTTTGATTGTAAGACTTGGTCTTGCCATAAGTTCAGCGATCGTCGTAAACCTTGCCTGGCAAGGCGGAGGTGAAACGGCACAATACGGATTTGTTAGTCAAACAAGTGTGGTCCCAAACGGTTGGTTTGAAATCATCGTCCTTGCGTTACAAAAGGCAACACTTGGTATTGTTCAATTAGCGTTAATTGTTATCCCGTTAATGGTGGTTATTCAATACTTAAAGGATTATGGAATTTTAGATGTGTTTACCCGTTGGATGGCACCTGTTACAAGAATGCTTGGTATGAAGGAAAACACATCGATGACATTGGTTGCTGGATTAACAATTGGGCTGGCATATGGAGCAGGTGTAATGATCCAGGCAGTCAAAGAAGATGGTGTAAGCTATAAAGATTTAACACTCGCTTTTATCTTTTTAGTATCCTGTCATGCCGTTGTAGAAGATACATTAATTTTTATCCCATTAGGAATTCCGGTATGGCCGTTGCTTGTTATTCGTTTGTCTGTGGCGATTATTCTTACGATGACAGTAGCAGCTATTTGGAAAAAATTCGAAACAGCACCTAGAAGAAAGGAAGCGACATATGAAAATTAATACACTATTATTTGACCTGGACGGAACTTTGATCAATACAAATGAATTAATTATTGAATCCTTTCTCCACACCCTGCATTCATATTATCCGGACCAATATAAAAGAGAAGATGTTTTGCCGTTTATCGGCCCGACTCTTTATGATACATTCACAAGTATCAACCCGGAGAAAACAGAAGAAATGGTGAAGGTGTATCGCCGGTTTAATCATGAACAACATGACACTCTTGTAACGGAATACGAGACAGTGTTTGAAACAATTAAGACACTTAAGGAGCATGGCTTCAAACTCGGTATCGTGACAACAAAAATCCGCGATACCGTGAACATGGGCCTAAAGCTTACAAAGCTTGATCAGTTTTTTGATGTTGTTGTCACTCTTGATGATGTTGAAAACGCAAAGCCGCATCCGGAGCCTGTATTAAACGCATTAGCACAGCTTGATTCAAAACCGGAGGAAGCGATTATGGTCGGTGATAATCACCATGATGTGGAAGCTGGAAAAAATGCCGGTACAAAAACAGCCGGTGTTTCCTGGAGTATAAAAGGCAGAGAGTATATCAGCAGCTACAATCCGGATTATTTATTAGAAAGAATGAGTGATCTCCTTCCGATTGTTGGAGTGAAGTAAAGTGAGAAGAACAACAAGATACCCTGTGTCAGGAGCCAACTCGCTTTGGCATGTGTATAAAACCGTCCCGTTTTGGAAGGTTGTTCGGAACTTTGTTGTTATTCAACTTGCACGGTATACACCGTTTTTATCCATAAAAAATTGGCTTTACCGCCATTTTTTACACATGAAAATCGGTGATCAAACCTCATTTGCACTTATGGTGATGCTTGATGTTATGTTTCCGGAAAAAATATCGGTTGGAAGAAACACGGTAATCGGCTATAACACCACCATTCTCGCTCATGAATATTTGATTAAAGAATATCGGCTTGGTGATGTTCAAATTGGTGATGAAGTGATGATAGGGGCAAACACAACAATCCTGCCAGGTATCAACATCGGCGACGGAGCAGTTGTCTCTGCCGGAACCCTTGTTCACAAAGACGTACCCGCAGGAGCCTTCGTCGGAGGAAACCCCATGCAAATCATCTATACAAAAGAAGAGCTGGCAAAAAGAGAAGAAGCTGCTAGTACAAACTAGTGGCTTTTTGTTTTAGAATGAGGTCTTTTTAATTAGCTGATTTTTAAATATTTGTTGATTTGTAACAAGTGCAGGGAGTGGTTGATTGGAGCTCCAGGATGCTCGCTTTCCGTGGGGGGGCAGTGAGCCTCCTCGCCGCTTTGCGTCTGCGGGGTCTCACCTGTCCCACAGCTCCCACAGGAGTCTCGCATATCCGTTCCAATCAACCTAAATAGTTTTTAAAAAATAACTAGGTTGTTTCGTAAAGGTAATTGATTTAGAATCTTATTTTTAAATCGTTAGTGGAATGTAGCGGAAGATCCTGCGGGAAGTAGAGGAAAGGCCGAGACCCCGCAAGCGAAGCTGAGGAGGCTTGGCTTCCTCCCTGGCGAATCTTGTGTCTGGAGCGCAATGGAACGGTCTAAGTCACCTGTCGTATCAGTATAGAGCCAATTAATCAAACGTTTGTTTAAACTCTAAAAAGTCAGAATAATATGTAAACGAAACAAATTTCACCTAATATATAGTAATTCCTTGAAATATCTTCTTCACTTTGGTAGTATATTAGCATATTAGCGAAGTAAAGGATTCTGAAAATTAACGTAGTATTCAATGACGACGGGGGTACTGACACATATGTTTATGTTTGAAAAACCACTTGGGATGGTTGATACATTACCAAATTTATATGAAGTAAAAAAGAAAACACGCAATGAAATGACAAATGAAATTGAAGGCTGGGGATTTGAATTTATCGAAACACCAACACTGGAATATTACGAAACAGTTGGCGTTCAATCCGCTATCCTGGATCAACAGCTTTTTAAATTACTAGATCAACAAGGTCACACATTAGTGCTTCGTCCAGATATGACAGCACCAATTGCACGTGTAGCAGCTTCAAAGCTATTTAACAACCTCTATCCGCAACGACTTGCGTACTCAGCAAATGTATTTCGTGCCCAACAGCATGAGGGTGGACGTCCTGCTGAATTTGAACAAGTAGGGGTAGAACTAATCGGTGATGGCACTTCAAGCGCAGATGCTGAAGTGATTGCCTTAATGGTTTCAGTACTAAAGAAAGCAGGGTTGAATAATTTCAAAATTGCGATCGGCCATATTGGTTACGCAAATGCCTTATTTAAAGAAGTGCTGGGAAACCAGGAAAGAGCAGACGTGCTAAGACGATTCCTGTATGAGAAAAACTATGTTGGCTACCGCGAGCATGTGAAAAACTTACCTTTATCCTCTATTGATAAAGAGCGTTTGTTTACATTGCTAACACTTCGTGGAGGTATTGAAAAAGTCAATGAAGCGAAAGAGCTTGTATCATCGAAAGAAGCTCTCAATTCACTAGAAGAAATTTCACAAATCTGGAGTGCTCTTGAGGCTTACCAAGTAACAGACTATCTAAAACTTGATTTAAATATTGTCAGCCATATGAGCTATTACACAGGTGTTTTATTTGAAGTATACGCGGATCATGTTGGATTCCCAATTGGAAATGGCGGACGCTATGACCACTTATTTGAAAAATTCAACCGTGCAGCACCTGCAACAGGGTTTGGTCTGCACCTGGATCGTTTAATCGAAGCTCTTAACGTTACAGAGGAAGCAACACTTCAATGTGTGATTTACAGTCAAGAACGACGTACAGAAGCGATTTCCTATGCAACAGAGCTAAGACAATCAAATAAACGAGTTGTCATGCAGGACATTACCGGTATTAAAGATGTTGATGCATATACGAAGAAATTTGAAGAAGTAAGTTATTTTATCGGTTCACGAAAGGAGGAGCTGTAAGATGAGTCAACAGTTAACAATTGCGATGCCAAAAGGAAGAATTTTTGAAGAAGCGGCAGATATGCTTCGCAAAGCAGGCTATCAGCTTCCTCCTGAGTTCGATGAGTCCAGAAAATTAATTTTGGATGTACCAAACGAAAACATCCGCTTCATTTTAGCGAAGCCGATGGATGTTGTGACATATGTCGAGCATGGGGTAGCAGATGTTGGAATTGCCGGAAAAGACGTCATGCTTGAAGAAGATCGTGATGTGTATGAGGTACTTGATCTGAAAATCAGTGAGTGCTATTTAGCAGTTGCAGGTCTTCCTGATACAAAAATCTCAACTGTCGCACCTAAGATCGCAACAAAATATCCAAAGGTTGCATCAAGCTATTTCCGCGAGCAAGGTGAACAGGTGGAAATTATTAAATTAAACGGATCAATTGAACTTGCACCTTTAATCGGATTAGCAGAGCGGATCGTTGATATTGTATCAACAGGAAGAACATTAAAAGAAAACGGGTTAGTCGAACTAGAGCATATTTGCCACATTACATCGCGATTAATCGTAAATCCGGTAAGCTATCGTATGAAGGATGAACCGATTGATGAATTAGTTGAGCGACTATCTAAGGTCATT
The DNA here is from genome assembly GCF_055808295.1 of Metabacillus sp. KJ11-3. Taxonomy (NCBI): domain Bacteria; kingdom Bacillati; phylum Bacillota; class Bacilli; order Caryophanales; family Bacillaceae; genus Metabacillus; species Metabacillus sp. KJ11-3. The sequence goes on from NZ_CM147865.1 coordinate 5,172,456, forward strand.
GGGGGCTAATCAATGAAAATCACAACCATTACAGATAAAAAGGTTAGTTTAAGACGAACGATTGATACGGGGACAGAGGAACAACGGAAAATCGTTCAATCCATCATCACAGATGTGCGCGGACAAGGAGATACCGCTCTATTTTCTTATACAGAAAAATTTGATCGTGTTTTGCTAGATTCCTTGAAGGTAACAGAAGCTGAATATGCAGCAGCCTATGAAGCGTTAGATCAAGAATTAGTAGACATCATCCGCGAAGCTGCAGCTAATATTCGTTCTTTTCATGAAAAACAAAAGCGTGAATCTTGGTTTAGCTATAATGAAGAAGGAACAATGCTTGGGCAAAAAATTACAGCACTTGATGCAGTAGGTGTCTATGTACCAGGAGGAACAGCGGCATATCCCTCATCCGTTTTAATGAATGTCATTCCAGCGCAAGTTGCAGGAGTAAAGCGAGTTGTCCTTGTTTCACCGCCAAATCAAGAAGAAACACTACCGGCAGGGGTCCTCGTTGCTGCTAAAGAACTTGGCATAGAAGAGATGTATAAAGTCGGTGGAGCACAGGCGATTGCAGCGCTAGCATATGGAACGAAAACAATCGCTGCAGTTGATAAAATTATGGGTCCAGGAAATATTTTCGTAGCCTTGGCAAAGCGGGAAGTATTTGGGAACGTTGATATCGATATGATTGCGGGACCGAGTGAAATTGTTGTATTAAGTGATGAATCAGCGAAAGCAAATGAAATTGCGGCAGACCTTTTATCACAAGCAGAACATGATAAACAGGCATCAAGCATTCTTGTGACAACTTCAATGAAGCAGGCTGAAGAAGTAAAAGCTGAAGTTGAGCGACAAGTCGAATTATTACCGAGAAAAGAAATTGCGAAGGCTTCAATTGAAGCATATGGACATATTTATGTTGCTGAGGATCTTGAAACAGCGATTGCGGTTGTCAACGAACTTGCACCGGAACATCTTGAAGTACTAACGGAAAATCCAATGGCAAGCCTAAATGAAATTCGTCATGCGGGAGCTATTTTCCTAGGCCGTTATAGCTCAGAGCCTGTTGGTGATTATTTTGCAGGACCGAACCATGTGCTACCAACAAACGGAACAGCTCGTTTTTCAAGTCCGTTGAATGTTGATGATTTTATGAAAAAATCGAGCATTATCCAATATAGCGAGAAAGCATTCCACAACAACTACAAAAAAGTTGCGAAGTTTGCAAGATTAGAAGGCTTGGAAGCCCATGCTCGTGCGATGGAAGAAAGGCTTAAATAGGAGGAAACAAAATGACAAGAACAGCTTCAATTAAACGTGATACAAAGGAAACGCAAATTTCCTTGTCCTTTTCTATTGACGGGACAGGTCAATCTTCTTTAAAAACAGATGTACCATTTATGGATCATATGCTTGACCTTTTTACAAAGCACGGGCAATTTGATTTATCAGTTGATGCAAATGGTGATGTTGAAATTGATGATCACCACACAACAGAGGATATCGGCATTTGCTTAGGCCAAGCTATCCGTGAAGCATTGGGTGATAAAAGAGGGATTAAGCGCTACGGAAGTGCATTTGTTCCTATGGATGAGGCTTTGGCACAGGTTGTTGTTGATTTGAGCAACCGTCCGCATCTTGAGTTTAGAGGAGAACTTCCAAGTACGAAAGTCGGCACATTTGATACAGAAAACGTTCATGAGTTTCTTTGGAAGTTTGCATTAGAGGCTCGTATGAATTTACATGTTATTGTTCACTATGGCCGCAACACACACCATATTATTGAAGCGGTTTTCAAAGCATTAGCAAGAGCGCTTGATGAAGCAACAATGGTTGATCCACGTATGGAAGGAAAGCTTCCTTCAACGAAAGGGATGTTATAAAGCATGATTGCAATCATTGATTATGGAATGGGAAATCTGTACAGTGTCAGCAAAGCGCTGGAACGGATGAATGCTGATTATATTTTGACAAGTGATCAAGAAGAACTTGCCAAAGCTGACGGCTATATTTTACCAGGGGTTGGCTCATTCAAAGATGCTATGCATATTCTTAATGAAACAGGCTTAACTCAGTTTGTTCAAAAAGTTGTTTCAGAAGGAAAGCCATTATTAGGCATTTGCCTTGGGATGCAGCTATTATTTGATGAAAGTATTGAAAATGGTGAAGCAAAGGGACTTTCTCTTTTACCTGGCCGGGTCATTCGCATTCCTGAGTCTGTAAATGGTGAATCATTCAAGGTGCCACATATGGGCTGGAACGATTTGACGATTCGAAATGAGAGCCCTCTGTTAGCGGGAATATCCAGTGGTTATGCTTATTTTGTTCACTCGTATTTTGTAGATGCTGCTGATGAGGATACATTGTTGGCGACGGCAAGCTATAGTGTTGAGGTGCCTGCTGTTGTGGGACGTGGAAATGTGTACGGAACACAATTTCACCCGGAAAAAAGCAGTGAGTTAGGTCTGGCGATATTAGAAAACTATATTAACCTGGTGGAGGGAGAAAAACGATGAGTCAGTTTATTATTTATCCTGCAATCGATATGCGCGGCGGGAAATGTGTTCGATTGCTTCAAGGA
>NZ_JBVVRS010000001.1:0-2500 GCF_055808295.1 Metabacillus sp. KJ11-3
TTATTGTTAACTCCTTTTTCGGAAGCAACTTTATTAGTATACCGTTCGAAACATAATAAGTCAACAACTTTTTTAAAAGTATTTTAAAATCAAATTTTTAATTCAGCCAATTAACGGCAGATATTTATAATAACTAACTATTTGTTTATTGTCAACTACTTAATTCATTTTTATCAAACAATAGCTTTTAATGGATTACCAAGGTAATAATAAAAACATCATGTTAACTGTTTTGGTTGAAAAAAATCACCTGAGAATTCTCATTAAAATTAAATCAAATTGCAAATAGTTATTCTTCATTAAACATTTCTGTCCCTAAATTGCAATCTCTTTACCATAAACAACAATTACAACTTGAAATTATTTCTGGAATTATAGATATAAATGGAAAGACAATAATCTTTAAATAGGAAATGCGTGAATCACATGTAATTCACGCTAAAATGTCTTAAATCATAGTTTGAAGTATTTTCCGGAAGGATAGAAAACGGTAAAGGGAGACTAAAATAAAAGCCTTGATATGCTTATATTGTCGTGCAATATACTTTACCAATCTTCTTTGTTCAATCTCCCCTACAACAACATCTATATTTAAAGCCACATTCGTTATCAAATGAATCCTTTGGTACATTAACATTGAGTTAAGTCTAATTTATCTTTGATTATCCTAAATTACCAACTATTCTCCAATGTCCACCAAAAATCTACATTGTTATACTTCTCCCTAGATTCCATTTGTCTTTGTTCTTTGGGAAAGGAAAAACCTTCGGTTTTTATTTTTTCACACAAAAAAAGACCAGTATCTCTACTGATCTTTTCTTCCTCTTTTCACTTGGCAACGTCCTACTCTCACAGGGGGAAACCCCCAACTACCATCGGCGCTGAAGAGCTTAACTTCCGTGTTCGGCATGGGAACGGGTGTGACCTCTTCGCCATCATCACCAAATAATATAGTTTACGGCTTCCGATAAACTTCACATTTCTGCGTCATCTCATTCGTCAACATCCTCACGTACTGAAGTACGCTCCGGTGTCTCCTCAATCGATTCCTTGAACTGTTCGTTTCTCGAAACCCTCTTACTATAAACTTAGATTGAAAGAATATATATTCCTTCAAAACTAGATAACGATACACAATTCAATTCACTAAGCATTCGCTTTATTGTTAGGTTAAGTCCTCGATCGATTAGTATCAGTCAGCTCCACACGTCACCGCGCTTCCACCTCTGACCTATCAACCTGATCATCTTTCAGGGATCTTACTAGCTTACGCTATGGGAAATCTCATCTTGAGGGGGGCTTCATGCTTAGATGCTTTCAGCACTTATCCCTTCCGCACATAGCTACCCAGCTATGCCTTTGGCAAGACAACTGGTACACCAGCGGTGCGTCCATCCCGGTCCTCTCGTACTAAGGACAGCTCCTCTCAAATTTCCTACGCCCACGACGGATAGGGACCGAACTGTCTCACGACGTTCTGAACCCAGCTCGCGTACCGCTTTAATGGGCGAACAGCCCAACCCTTGGGACCGACTACAGCCCCAGGATGCGATGAGCCGACATCGAGGTGCCAAACCTCCCCGTCGATGTGGACTCTTGGGGGAGATAAGCCTGTTATCCCCGGGGTAGCTTTTATCCGTTGAGCGATGGCCCTTCCATGCGGAACCACCGGATCACTAAGCCCGACTTTCGTCCCTGCTCGACTTGTAGGTCTCGCAGTCAAGCTCCCTTGTGCCTTTACACTCTACGAATGATTTCCAACCATTCTGAGGGAACCTTTGGGCGCCTCCGTTACATTTTAGGAGGCGACCGCCCCAGTCAAACTGCCCACCTGACACTGTCTCCCAAGCCCGATCAAGGCTCGTGGGTTAGAATTTCAATACAGCCAGGGTAGTATCCCACCGACGCCTCCACCGAAGCTGGCGCTCCGGCTTCTCAGGCTCCTACCTATCCTGTACAAGCTGTACCAAAATTCAATATCACGGCTACAGTAAAGCTCCACGGGGTCTTTCCGTCCTGTCGCGGGTAACCTGCATCTTCACAGGTACTATAATTTCACCGAGTCTCTCGTTGAGACAGTGCCCAGATCGTTACGCCTTTCGTGCGGGTCGGAACTTACCCGACAAGGAATTTCGCTACCTTAGGACCGTTATAGTTACGGCCGCCGTTTACTGGGGCTTCGGTTCAAAGCTTCGCTTGCGCTAACCTCTCCCCTTAACCTTCCAGCACCGGGCAGGCGTCAGCCCCTATACTTCGCCTTGCGGCTTCGCAGAGACCTGTGTTTTTGCTAAACAGTCGCCTGGGCCTATTCACTGCGGCTTTTCCGGGCTATTCACCCTAAAAAGCACCCCTTCTCCCGAAGTTACGGGGTCATTTTGCCGAGTTCCTTAACGAGAGTTCTCTCGCTCACCTTAGGATTCTCTCCTCGCCTACCTGTGTCGGTTTGCGGTACGGGCACCTCTCACCTCGCTAGAGGCTTTTCTTGGCAGTGTGGAATCAG
>NZ_JBVVRS010000002.1:0-281802 GCF_055808295.1 Metabacillus sp. KJ11-3
AACTCTATTCCTTCTCCATTAATGATTAATATAAGCCACAATGTCTTTATTACAAGTCTATCAATCTCAATCAACTTATTTTAGATCTACTGTAGCTTCCAATTCACTATTACAACCTAGACAGTATACAGTACTAATGTAGTCATCTCCTGCAGAAACCTCTACACTGCCTTTTAATTCAATTTCTGTATATACATGAAAAAAAGTTTCTTTACGCACCAATTTCACTTTAGATTATCTACCACAACTATTACAGTTTATTGTAAACATCAATATCAATCCTTACCTATTATTATTGATTTAATCCAACTAACTGAGCAAACGTATAGCCCGAAGTCTGAAGATCCTCATTGTTGAACTCTTTTTCACAATTAGCTTCAAATAACTCTCTAGTTCTGCCATTTACATGACTGTTATTTGGAGTGTTTAAGAAGATATACGGTATATGCTGCAACTTTTCTAAGCTGTCTATATCATATTGACTATAAGTCCAACAAACACCATGATCAGCAAAAACATTAGAATAAGGATACAGATATAATTTTGTTTCCTCATTAATGATTTTATCTTTTACACACGCAATTTTAAGTGATCGAATTTTATTATCAGCCACTCTAAAAGCAAAGAGCATCCTAGGATGACCAACCTTTTCATACTTCACATCGTGAAACTTCACATCAAATTGACGTTTAGGTATATCAATTACAATCATTTCATCAGAGAAGGTTTTATGATAATAAAGCACATTCTTTGGCATAAAACCCTTGTAAACAAGTCGATTAGGAGTATTTTTAGCTAAAACCTTTTCTACCCAATCTACTTCTGATTTGTCTGCGATTGACAAAAATAACGCCTTTAACTCTTCTTTATTCTCAGATATTTGTACCTTTTTAGCAGCTACGTCTAGTATTTTTGATAATACTGGAGTAGATAACTCAGGATTAACATTTGCTTTATTTAGAAGTATTTTTAGTAAGTCTTGATACTCGATAACATCCGAATCCATCTGATTAATATTGTTAAAAGCTGATTTTAGAATCTGTTTCAACCAAGAATTATCTATCTTTTGAATATCAACTTTATTGATAAGTTGAGTTAACAATTCAACATAGAGATTATTTGATTCAAGTGATTCTGACTCTCGCTCAACTCTTTTTATGACTACCTCCATAATTTGAGTGAAGACTTTAATATCTCCTTCTTCTTCCATGTAATCTTTAATCACTTCTATATAATCCTTTTCGAATAAATAGGAGAGAAGCTCTTGATTTTCCATAAATCCCAGCATAGACCTAATAAAGTCATCAATAAAAACTTTACGCTTACCTACTGGCAATTCACCTTCAAATTTTTGAATTTCAACATGTTTATCATCTTTAATAGTTACAACCATTGACATTACGCTACACCTTCCTTAGCATTATATTTTCTCACTGCTTTTAGTAATTGCTTTAACTGGTCATGAAGATCCAACATTTCTGTTAGTAAGCCTCTTAAACGACCATAAATCATTTCTGATTTTATTCTAATCATGCCATCCGTACAAACCGTCATAGAGGCGTCAAACATTCCATAATCATCATCAAAATAATCATTCAAATACCTACCTATGAGATAGTCAAATTTATCTGAATGCTCTTTCTTAAAATTAGATTGATATTGAAATAATTCCCTTAGTTCAGGTATTTTCATATATCCATATATAAATCCCCTCGGATCTTCGGTATCCACATCAATGACTTCCCAGCCAGTTCCTAATTCGATCATATGGAGTAGAAACCATAAGCAATCTTCCATGAACGGTTCATTTGTATAGAAAGGTGTTTTATCGCTAGGATAAACCCTTCTTCTATTCCATAAAATCTTTGCCATAATTATTCGGTCAATGGCAGTTGTAAATGTTGATTTATCCATATCAGATAAAAAAGACATATATTTCACTCCTTAAAAAAAACGTTTCTTTTTAGGTTTAGATTTATTCCAAATTCGTCCTTGGAAATCGCTCATTATACAAATTTCTCTGAAGTCATTAGAATATAAATGATAACGATCTTTAGGCTCACCTTCATAAGCATCTTCTCCCTCTTCCATTGAAGGCGTAAAGGCTATTTCATAAAAGGCTTGCTCTAAAGCATTTTCATCGGTATTTTCCACAAACTCTCGGATATCCCCAAAGTTTTCAGCTGATGAAAAAACGACCATCTGATATATTTCAAATAACTTTTCACTCATCATACTCGGCTCTCCATAACCTTCTAGTTCTTTCCAAACTCTTTTAAAGTTCATTGGTTTTTCCTCCATAAAAAAAACACTCGTGCTAGATGGATGAAAAAATGTTCTTCATCACTCTAGACGAGTATTTATACTTTATTATTAACTAATGTAGGGTAATTCCCGAATAGTTATTGGGCGATTTTCTACACCTTCACCACAATCTACCGCGGTATAACGAGTGTTCTTTTCTTGAAATCTATCCATAACATCATCAACTGATTTCCCTGAAACATCTGTAACTTGGGTATTTAGAAATTCCCCTGTTACTTTATCTACTACTACTAACCAGTAGTCACTAAGTTTAGTCATAAAATCCCCTCACTGCTCAAACAATACATATTTATCTTCTATCATTATACTAAACAGCATACGATAAAAGAAATACTTTAATTATTGACAAATATATACACGTTTTGCTAAAGTATATATTTTCCTTGATTGATTTCATTCATTAATCGTGTAAGACCTAATTCTTTACAACAATTAAGAATTTCCTCGAGACTCACTCTAACCTCTATATCGTTTGCATAATTGATTACAGGTATATCCGTAACAAGAGTTGCTAGTTTTTTAGAAAGTAATCCAAGTTCTTTACCTTCCTCTACCTTTTTCTTGTATCGACTAAATTCTGATAAACTAGGAACCTGCTCAATTACTGACTCTGCAGTACTTAATTTAAGCAGCATTTTCATAGCTCCCTTATCACCAATTCCCGGTATCCCTGGGATATTGTCAGATGTATCACCACATAAAGCCTTAAAATCAATGATTTGCTTTGGAAACAATCCATTAAAATCTTCTTTAAAGCGATTTTCATCATAGAAAATATCGTCCTTACCTTTTCGACAGACCTGAATTATGTTATCTGAAACAATCTGTAAAAGATCTTTGTCATTTGATAACGTATATACCTTCATATCTGTCTGTAGTTTCATAGCCATTGATGCTATTAAATCATCTGCTTCGTAGACTTCATCAAAATAGATTGGAACTCCTATTTGATTTAAGACCTTTTCTAAAAGAGGAAATTGCACCTTCAATTCATCTGGTTGGCCTCCTCTTGTTCCCTTGTATTCAGGGAATATGTCTTTTCTAAATCCTCTACCCTTATCAAAAACCACAGCTAAATGAGAAATATCTAGCTCTGTTTTATACCTGAATAACATCTTTAAAAACATATTGACTCCATTTGTATATTGACCATCTGGAGACTTCATAAGGTTATTAGGGTCTAAGGCTGTTGCATAATAGGCTCGATTTAATAGATTGTTACCATCAACAATTAATGCTGCAGATTCAACCGTTTCTTTTTCAGTATCATTAAGTACTGAATCAAATAATGACATTTGCATGTAATTTCTCTCCTCAAAAAAGTTGTAATTGTAATGGTTCACTACGTTTTTCTTCTTTCTGTTCCTTCACAGGTTCCTCAGAATATAGATTAAGAGTTTCTTCCACTACCTCAATCGGACTTACCTTATCTTCTACTTGAGCAATAATGGCTGGCTGCCTATGATGCCTCAAATAAGATTGACAATATTCCTTTGCTTCTGGATCTGTTTTGTCATAATAACAAGTAGTTTTTCCTTGTTGGCAAAATTGCCAAAGAGCACAACATCCAAAACCAGACTTACTAAATCCCTTCCTTGTGTAACCTGAGTTTGGTTTCATCAAAAACCCTCCTTAAAAAGTTTCTGGACGCAAAGAAGCCCAATCTCAATCACCAATAAAAGTGCATACTTAAATCGGTAACTCAAATTGAGCTTTTTAAAATTAAATCGTTTTCTCATCCACTGCGTAGGGTTGAGTTAAATAGTAAAGTAGTATAGTAGAATTATACCATTCTCATATAAGTTTTGGTATATCTTATTTCCTAATCATGGTATGATATTGGTATAAATTTTCTTTTTTTGTATTCCACCCATGCGGGAGGAAATTATTTTTTGTCTATTAATGCATTCATTTGAATGGATTTTTTTGTATTTTTACAAAAACCATTCAGATGAATGCATTTTTTAATTACCTAATAGGAGAGTGAGAGAATGAGTAAAGTAAAACGTTTATTACTTTGGATTGCAGTTCTTTACCCAGTTTCATGGATTGTACAGAAACTATCTAAAATACCTGTTTTTGACTTATATAATGAATTTCTACATTCAACTTATGAATTCATTTATGAATGGTGGGATTGGCTGTTAATTGCTGGTGTGAGTTATGTCATTACGAAAAGCATTGTAGAAGTTAAATATGAAACAATGGAGCTAATAAGACGAAATCGTTTTAAATTTGAGATTGCAAGGTGGTCTGATACACCTTATGCACCGCCTGTTTTGTTCTTTTATTTAATCAATCCTCCTCAAAGCGTATCAATGCAAATGGGCAAAGAGATCGAAAATCGCTTTTATCAAATGGTGGTTAACTACTTCCGTGATCGAGTGTTTATAAATGCTGAGTATCATAACCAAAATCCACAAGAACGTGAACCTCAATGGAAAATTGTCGGATTAAAAGATATTAGCAAGACCATCATGGTATTTTTAATAGTTTTTATATGGTTTGCTAAGGTTTCATTAATGGATTTATCCTCCTGGATAAACGGATGGGAACGGTTCACTATTCCAGCGGTCCTGTACTTTAGTCTTTATGTTGCACTGAAGATTCATGCTTATTATGAAATGTCATACAGAAACTTAGATCAAGTACTTGGAAACACATTCGGGGAACCAGAGCCTCGTATCCTATGGAGAGAGCTTTTTCCTGACCAGCATAAAGGAGAAACGCTTCTATCAGCTTGGGAAGCTGAACGGGAAAAGAGACAACGCTATACTCTTTTATATAGAAGTGGGTTTGTTCCAGAAAAGATTACAATCTTTGACAGCCTTGCTTTAGCTCCTTATCCATATCCGTATGAAGGGTTGCCAAAATGGGTAGATGATATGGAGGCTCACTATCAAGAAAAAGTAAAAGGTTGGGCAGCCCATGAAGCTACAAAACCTCAAAAGCCCAAAAATAAAGGCAATGGTAATATTGTAGAATTTAAGGCAAAGAGGAAACAGTCTAATTGACGTTGGTTTTTTGCAAGGAAATAAAGAAGGTGGTAATTTTAAATTTAACCTCGTCTTTAAATATAGGAAACCCCACTATGTATACAAATGTACTAGCGGGGCTTTTTTTTAGTAACTTCAAGATTTAAAAATCTATACTATTTTTTGAAATAAATTAATTCCTTGTGTTCAATTGAACAAACAACCCTCAGATTGTAAAAATCACTTATATAATAGAGAATTTTCGTTGGATCCTTAAATAGGTCCCTTTAGGAACGAGCCTGTACCATAGAGAATAACGTTTTAAAAAACTAGGTACATCTTCAATTGTTTGAGTCGTCCATTTTGGGTGTAGCAGAATAAACTCTATATATTGATTTCCTTTCAAATACCCCCAGAAGATGCGAAATATGGGATTATAGGGTATGGATAAAAATTACTGAAATAATGTTTTAAATCTAATTCATTGCTTCCTGTAATCTCGTAAGCCATGGTATTTGCTCTTAGTTCACTAAAAGCCAATTTAACGGACACACTTGGAAATAAAACGCTCTTTAACCCTTCGGAAATTGCAGATTCATCATATTTTGCGTGCACAAGCTCATGTGCAAGGAGGAATTCGCACACTTTACGTTCATTATCCCAATTTTCGATGATTGGCTGGTTAATAGTTACCTTATTTTTATAGTACTGTCCACCAAAATTTTTATTTGACGAAAAATGTAATTTTGGGGAATGGATTTGAAGTATTCTGGAAAAGTGTTGTAAAGTTTCATTGATTTCTTGTTTTATACGTGTATACTCAGTCAAAATTTACACCTCTCTAATATTACTACTGCTTATCACCACCATCAAAATTAATTCATTCCGATGATTGTAATTTTTATAGAATTCTTTATGAACTCATTTTCATATGATTTTTTCTAATTGTAAACTAGATAAAAGTTCGAGTCCGTTCTATACAAAAACGAATATTCCCTCTTAAATAAAGAGTTTACTATTATTACCTTCTAAGGTTTGACAAGAACAATGAATCATGTTAATTTTTATTTACTCCTTAAAAAAGTTTTTGGTTTTGAAAGCAGATCGGATTCGACTTGTAATCTTTTCCAAACTTTTTTAAACAAAATCCCATGTAGCGGAAACTACATGGGTTTTTTGTATGTTTGCTATTCCGTTAGTTATCTCCTATAAAATAGATTAGGACTGGTAAAGCTGCAAGTATACAAACTAAGATACAAGGCATCCAATATTTCATTTTTGCACCCTCTTTTCTTTCTTAGTTTCAAAGTCGGCAGGTACTTGGAAAGTACCTTTACATTTCCGTATTAAATATAAACGTACTTTCCCTTTGCATAGCAAAAATTACTACACTCTACTACACTCTCAATATCAGATAATAATACAAAGGATTCGGTTTTATATGGATTATAATAAACAATCTTTTGAATGGTTTCTGGCTGCTCTATATTAATTGATATTAATTCACCCACAACATGAGCATGTACAGTACGACGTTTGGTTTTATTTACATTTTCTCGTCCTTTTTTACTTACTACATAACGACAATTTTTTAGTAAAACTGATTCAGCATGCCCTAATACCAATTTACTTTTCGCATCTCGCACAGAGTAATGGCCACTAACATTTAGGTTTCGATAGACTTCCACTTTTTGCCCTGGTACTATAGCTCTCCCTTTATAAGTTTTCAATGTTACTCACACTCCTTAAAAATAAAAAAGGTATAATGCAGAAAAGCTGCATCATACCTCTTATCTCGACTATTTCATTAGTCTATTAGTCTACATAAATCATTTATTAATAATTTGATATAAATGATTTACAAAAACTGTATCTGTGCTCCAACGCCCTTTTATTTCTTGCTTTATTTCTTCGACTATTTCAGCTTGTTTGATAAGCCAATCCACATCAAATTCGCCTACACCAAACTCACTGCCAAAGGTTTCTGAATAATGCTTTAGCTTTATTTCCTCTAATCTTTTCTCCACAAAAATTCTCTCCTTATTTCGTATCTAATGACGTTTATTTAATAATAGAACTGAATAATAACAAGTGTCTCATTCAATTATTCTGAAAAATTAGCATATCTCTTCGCAGCGTTTGCTAATTAAAACAATTCATAATGCGTAATGGAAATCTCTGCTTACTTATAAGAATTCAATTTTCAAACTCGTAAACTCTTTCTTATTTTTATATCAAAATTGATATATCATAAATTTCCTTTTGACCATTTAGTAAAGATTCAACATTTTTCTCTGCTAGGAAAGTTCCTAGCAACGCTTTTTTTACTGATAACAACAATAAAAGATCCTCACCAGAAGGCATTCCACTTGAGAATACAAATTGTTCGAGAATGTCTTTAAAAATCATCGTTCTGCCTTCATAAAGAAAGACTTCTTCCTTCGTGATATCCCTGCCGTTCAAAAGATTCTCAATATATAGATTATCAAGTTCATACATATTATCTAAGTTGAACTTTTCTTCTAATATAAAACCAAAACTTTCTATATCGAGATCATAGAAAAACATACCATGTTCATTGATGATTAAACTAGATCTTAAATTATCAAATAAATTTAGCCTTTCATCAATGTCGAGGTCAGCCAAATTTTTGCGTACAATAAGGTTAATTGACAAATTAGATACGAATGATTTGCCATTTTCAATAATCTCTCTTTGCTCTTCGATTTTTTTATTTATATCTTCCTCTATTACCATTTCTTTAGGCACTAATGAAAAAAACTTTTCTTGATTCATTTAGAACACTCCTCGTTAATTTTAATCAACATTTCCCATTTTGGTTAAATAGTAATTAAGCTCTACCATCCTCATGGAGGCTAAAGTGATATTGCAAAAATATCAATTCAATTAAAAAACAACATAATTCTTTCTCATAGATTAAAAATTAAAAAAGGTACAATGCGAAATAATAGCATCATACCCTTTTTTAACTCGACTAGTTTAATAGCCAATATATTTCCAATATTAACGTTATCTCTCCTCGCATTATTGCTACAAAGACAGACAAAACCATTAATTTGTACTTTCCAGATTCACGTTATAAGTTAACTGAGCATTAATTTAATTCCATTTCAAACTTTCTTTTAGATTCTTTTAATTTCTGTGGGTCAAGTGTTTTAAAAACGTTTGACACTCCACTTAATTGAACCTTCCCACTGTTTGATATCAGTGTTCCTCCACATTTTTCACAATTTATATTTCTATCGGTAGGTTTAAAGTTTTTAACAATGTAAGTTTGTCCGCAATCGTGATTCCAACAAACTAAGTACATATAAATCACTCCTTATTTTATCGCTATTTAGGTCTTTTACTCACTAATAATAAGTTTTTGTAATAATAGGACATCATGAATAACCATTAGTAATTGCATGCAAAGTCCATTTACCCTCTTCGTAATTACCGTAATTAAAAACGGCACCAAATCTAGCACTCTCAAATCTAACTTCAAAATTCGAAAGATTAAGGTTAGATAATACGTATCTAGTAATTTCCTCTAAGGTAATAAATTTAGATCCGTTGTCTTCATTGCGATAAGGTAGATCAAGAGCATTCATATGGCAAAAATATTTATTCATTACCATTCGATCACCTGTAGCTGGAACAATGATAGTTACTGAATCTACAATCAGATCAAATTCGATATCCTTGACTACTTCCTCACCTAAATTAAGTTTTAGTGTTCTCTTTTCTAAGTCATACAAGTGTTTTAGCATTTGAAATCCTCTCCTTAAGTGACGTATTTAAACGACTTTCGTCCATTACCGTAAGAAATTAGCTGCTTTAACTCACCTGTTGTATCTTCAGCAAGCCACTTTTCAAGTGTTTTGGCATTTGCATTTACAGCTTCTTTCACGTCAAGTTTGTTTCTTTGAGCATAATCAATAAGAGACTCAACATCTTCACATTTAGGATTTTGTTTACCAGGATCAATAAGCCATGCTCCTGTACCAACCGGAACAGAACCATTTTCTTCTACATACTTTTTCATCCCGCTTTTCATCTTCTTAATAGCAGTCTCTTGAGCTAAGATGTACTCACCGATTGAAGAAGCTTCCTCTTTTGATTTAGGCTCACCTGTTCCTGGTAGATTAGCTAACAATCCACTTGCACAACGAGCTGCAAAAGGACAGTAATCACATTTTTTGCGATTCTTACACATAGCCCAATCCTCCATATTAGAAGGATCCTTTGACTCAATTTTCAAGATTTGTCTAACGAGCCAATTCTTAGCTTCGTTTAGCTTCTCTTCAGTGAATACAATTTCACTATCTTCTTGTGAATCGAGTCTTGGGAAAACTAGACGGCCTTTGAAAACACTACCTACATATCCTCTAATTTGTTTATACAACCAACCGTATAAAGCAAGTTGAATATGTGTGTTAGCAGGGTATGAGTACCAGCTAGTTTTAAAATCCCAAATCTCGATAACATCACTCGCAGGATCATCGATAATCACATCTACATATCCATGAACAATTCCTTTTGTTGTTTTTACCTCTAAATGCATTTCAGAGGATATCTCAACATATTCAAGCTGCGGTAGTCGATCATACGCTCTCTTCAACATGCTCTGGACGTAATAGGCCTTCTCACCTTCGGGTAGTCCTCCATTTACTCCGATTGAATAATATAAAGCGTCAGATGGTGCATAGCCCTCTCTAATCATTAATTCAATAGCGGTGTGAAAGACTTTACCTACTTGCATAGGTGGGTTAGAAGGATAAGGAAGTCCTAAAATGTATTTGTAAAAATACATTCGTTCACAATCCCCAAACATAGAAAGTCTTGAATAACTCCATTTCTGTTCTTTAACATCCATGACATTCTTCTGTTCTTCCTCTTTTGGTAAATGAACGGTTGTCACGCCGTCATCACAACCTTAGATTCATCTGTTAAACTAAGGTCCCAAACAAGACTTGAGCGGTACGGAGTAAACCCATATTCAAGCAAAAGAATGTTTCTTACGTCTGATTTCACTGGAGATTTAACTTTTGATATCATCCAATCCAACAAAAAAAGGAGTCCAATTTGGGCTCCTTTTAACTCTGTAATAACCGGAATAACACTGTAGTTCGGATATTTCCCATCCCGAATACTAATGCTTGCCAGCCTTTCATTTTCATTTGTAGTTGCAACATATGTTGCAATGCCATTGTCATACTCAGTTTTAATAAACAATGGAATTCCTCCTTAAAAAGATTTATAGTTTTGAAAAGCAAAAAACGCCCTTCCGAAAACTATCAACAAACTGCATAAAAGCAGAATTTATTGTTGATCACTTTCAGAAAAGCGCATTTTAAATAATCAGTTGTTTCTCCTTCATAGGTGAAACTAGATAAAAGTAAATATTTATACTTCATATATTATCATATTTGGAGTATGAAATATACCTAGATTCTTATAAATGATGTAACCCGTCCATTTTTTTCATAATTTAATTGTGATGGTAAAATTTTATTATAAGATGACATTAAGGAAGTGTTACGAATGGATAAAAGTACTACTACACATAATCCTACAGAACCAATAGTTTTAATTGAACAAAATAGATTAAGGATGCCTATGAACATGGATGACGAAAGGACTCATATCATTTACAACGTAACAAAAGAAACAATAATAGAGGGTACCTTAGAGTACGCAGACGACTTTATGAGAATGTTGGAGAGCAAGGGCGTACTCTATCGTGCTTCAGTGTCAATGTTATTCGATGGGTACAATGATGATCCTCGGGAAGTATTTGAAATTGATGAAATCAGAAAGTGGTCCGAAAAATTAATTAATCGCTATCCTCATGTTCTATATTTTTTAACAGATGATAGCAAAAGACTGTTATTATCATCTGTCTGTGATATAAATACTTTTTATTTTGGTGAAAAGAAACCATACAAAGAGTGGCTATCCATGGGGATTGAACCTTCAACAGATTTACCTAAGCATCTGCTAGAGTTGAAAATTGATTCTAATATGTCGAAATTCATTAAGAAGAGTTTAAAAAGGTTTGGAAAAAAAATCGGGGATCAAACAGCGGCATATGAATTTGCAGAGTGGATGGAAACGAATCTATTTACAGCATTATAAATAACTTTATCCAACCGTGTATACAGAAAAAAACCAGTATGCAAAATACATTTGCATACTGGTTTTTAATAAGCAGACAAAGCTGCTGATTGTTCATTCGTGCTTTCGTCAATGATTTGTGAAACTTGGGCACGTTTTACAGCACCTTGATAAATCTCATAGAATTCTAATTTAAGAGAAATTCTTTCCTTATCCGATTTAGCATTAAGAATGGCTTTTTGAATTTCCTTAATTCTTTGTTTTTCTACCGTGTTAAGCAAGTCAAACATTTTTCTCATGTTAGACCCCTCTTCCTTCCTTTTTTACCATTATACCACAAAATGGCATTTTCATTACTTATTGTCATGTTTACCTTGTAAACGTTCCTGTTCTTTCCTTAACTGTTCAAGGTGTTTATTAATATCATTTTCCATCTCTTTTAATCTATTACTATTTGAATCATTAAATCTCTGAGTCTCTTCATAGTCGGCTTTATTTTTGTTTAATAATTCCTTTTCTCTTTCAGCAGTCAGGTCACTCTTTGAAAGTAGCCAAGCCACGCCCGACACGCCAGTGGTTGCGGAAATTGCAAAAATCTCAAAAGGATTTCCATCACTATTAAAAATAGAAATTGCTAATATACCAGTAAAACCACCACTAATAAACTCTTTAACTACTTTTTTTCGTTCGACTTTATCGGTTTGGTTCCAGTAACGCAAAAAACGTGCCGTACCACCAACCAGAAATGCCCAACACAATCTCCATAAGATATCGAATAATTCCATGTTTCCAAAATTCATACTCTCACTCACCTCCTTTCGTGAATTGTCATTACTCCTAATTTCTTGGGTTTTCAGGCACAAAAAAATGCACCCTACAAGTGACCAATTAGTTTTTCTACCATTTCAGCAGTTCAGTCACTTGATAAAGTGCATTCATTATTTTTTTAAAATAGGACAGATCACAACAAAAAATTGATAACCTGTCCTTTTGAAAATTTAGTCTTATGACCATTAGGGATTAATTACTGCATACCCTTCCTCTAAAACGAACTTGTCAAAATCATATCCATCTACGTTAAGCTCAACAAGATATCGTCCCTCTTCATCTACACCATATACTTCTACTTCTACTAACGCATTAAGCAAAATATTGTTAAATGCATTCCAAGATTTTTGAGTATCAGTAATATAAATGTTATGAAGAACAGTTGAAACAGTATCTCCATTAGTTGTTTCTACATTTAATAAATATCCGTCAAAACTTACGGCTTTTGCTACAAATTTTTCATTTGGTACATCTGATGAAAAACTAAAAATTATTAACATCGGAAAAATTAAAGCGATAATACCTGCTAATACTACCTTTTTAAATGAATTGTTTGTTGTAACCATTAAAAACACTCTCCTAAATAAAATTAATAATTCCTAGTTTTTAGACATAAAAAAATGCACACTATGAAAGGACCAATTAAGGAATATCTACCGATAGGCAGACTTTGGTCACTTCATAGAGTGCATTTAAAGTAAATTCTAAATTTTCCTCGCGCATGCGTGGAAATACAACAAATAATTAAAATATGAGATTATTATACCAGAATTAGAAAAGGTTAGGAGTACTTTATCTATTCTTTTTTCAGTAGGCTGTTTTGGTAAGTCTGTTGTTTTTTTATATAATAATAAAAACTAAGGCAAGGAGTTTGATATACGGGTGTCTATTAAGCAAATGAAGTAAATCTTTTGTGAGTAGATAATATAAACAAAAGAAAGACCAAAATTTGGCCTTTCTTTTTTTATTCCCTATCCACGAATCTAATTATTTCTTAAATTTTCAAAGTGTGGCTTTAATTCAATAATATTTTGTGTAGCAACTATCCAGACAATAGATAAATCAACTCCAAAATACTCATGAATTAATATATTTCGAAAATCGATCATTTTTCTCCACGGAATTTCAGAATGATCTTTTCTTATACTTTCCGGTATCTTGTTTGCCGCTTCTCCAATAACCTCCAAATTCCTAATTACCGCGTCGATAATCAGATTGGACTGTTCAAACCCCTCAAATGATAAACCTTTTGTGTACTTTTCAATTTTATTAATAGATTCAAGTATATCTTCGATAAACAGCATATAGTCTCTTTTCATTGGTAGATAACCTCATCGAGTATTCTATCCCGAAGCTGAGGCTTAAGAGCATTTTTAGTGACCAAATCAACAGTCAATCCTAATTTTTCTTCTAAATAATATTTAATATCCATGAATTCAAGACCAATAGGTTTTCCTAATTCAATCAATATATCTATATCACTTGATTCTATTTGTTCATTTCGAGCATATGAACCAAAAATCCCTATTTCTTCAATACCATACTTTTCTTTTAAGAATCCTTTAGACTCTTTAATTTGTTCAATCACAAATTCTTTATTCATAATCTCCCACCCTTTTTAAATGGAGTTATTACTTTATTTTACATTACTTTAAAAGGGATTCGCCACTGATATTAGATTCTTAAATGTTACATAAATCAACAAAATATATCGTAGCAGTTGCGACAAAATCCCATTTACTCTAGTACATACAATGTCTTTACTATATTCCTATTTAATTCTGAAGCTAGATTACATTGTTTATCTCCTAAGTTTTTGTTATCAAAGAACGAACATCAATTGGTCCTTATCAACCCTATTGCTGTTGGAATCCGTTTGAGCAACCTCAATTTTAGCTTCAACATCTTTTTCAATCTGTTGAAATAACATTAGACGCTTCTTACTTTCTCTCGACTCTAAGAACTCTTTGTTTCTTCGTTTAATATCATTGAGTACTTCCCGCTCATGCTGTGATATTTTTGCATTAAACGGTGGATTAGTAAGTATGTTATCAGGTGGAATTTCTCTTGAGTAGCGTTAATCGCACTTTCCGTTCGTTTCTTAACCAAATAAAAAAACACCTTATTCCAGTCATACAAAGAATCCAAGGCGTTTCAACGATTACCTGATTATTAGCGTTAATTACCGAAATTATATGAATCTTCTACTGAAGTAGGGAATGGAGTAAATAATGGATGTCCCATTATTTCTACTATTTGTACTTGCTGTTCTTGACTTAATTCAATATTATTTGATCTCATTAAAATAACCTCTTTCTATTAAAAAAGAAAAAACGTATCCCATCTAATGTGGAATACGTCTATCTTTCTTGATTTATATTTATCAATTTTTAATTCCCAATAAGAAAAATGTATATCATTCTTCCATTTGCTTTTTTCTTCCTCTGCTTCTTTTCGAGTGTTAAACAACATAATCGCATTAGGGCTATAGATCTCTTTATTGTTATCTTCTTCATGCAACAATACAAAGACTTTAGTAACTTGATCCTTTCCATCTACATGCCTTATAGCTTCATTCTTGCTCTCATAAAGCCAATCATGGATTAAATACATTTCATTTATGATTACGCTCATCTATATTCTCCTTCAAATTGTGATTATATTTAATTCAGACCTTACCGTTATACAAGTTGGGCATAAAACTCTTCTTGTGTAAGGTCATTCTCTAGATCATTGATGCTATATAGATATTCAGCAATTGGTTGAATGATATGCTTGGCTAGTTTCACTGGCACAGCATTCCCCACTTGTTTAAAAATCTTATCTACCTTTGTATTATGGGAAACATCTTCATTTCCATAAGAAAATGAAAACCAATCAGGAAATGTCTGAATACGTGCCGCTTCACGAACTGAAAGGCGACGTTCATATTCTTCTCCATGAGCAAAAGTCCATTTTTCTCTATGTACTTTTATCATAGAGTCACCAGCTGGATGCATTGGTGCTTGACGAGCAGATGCTTGAATGGTGAACGATTGATCTTCCCATGACTTCTTTCGATTACGGCTCATGTATTGACTCGAATAGCTTCCTTCGTAATACATACCCGGATCATGTTGTAGATCCCAGATTGCATCTTGGAGTGTCACATATCGAGCTTTTCCTAATCCATGTGTCTTTACTGGTTGTTGATATACATAATCTAGATCATGTCGAACACCAACAAGAATAACACGAGAGCGGAGCTGTGGCACTCCATAGTCCTGTGAATCTAACACATGAGTATACACGCGGTATCCTGCAGCAGAAAAATCTTCTGTGATTTGTCTGAATGCCTCTCCACCAGCTAGTGAGAGCATGCCTGGAACATTTTCTGCAACAAACATCTTTGGTTGAGCCTCAAGTAATGCCCTACAACAATGAATGTAAAGAAAGTTGCGTTCATCATCCACTAATCTTGGTCCGGCGCTTGAAAACCCGGGGCATGGAAATCCGAATGTGTATAAATCCGCATATGGAAAATGATATAACTTCCGAATATCAATCACTTGGCTAACGGTATCTGTAAAATGCCTTTGATAAGTAGCAATTGCTTCTTTCGCATTATCCAAGGCATAAACTGTATGAAATATGTTATCGTCTTTATGTTTTAAATAAGATGATCTATTGTAAAAATCAATTTGAGAATTAGCTCCTGTCTCCATTCCAGCCCACTCAAGGCCAAGGTCTAAACCGCCGGCTCCGCAAAATAGTGAAACCACACTCACCTTGTTTCTCTTGTAAGTAAGAAATGGATGTGAAACAGATTGACTAGAGTTCTTCTCCTTTTCAATTTGCTCTTTTAAAATACGTACTACTTCTGATTGTGTCATTGTCTTTTCCCTTTTCGCTCGTTATCGCAAACGGACGAAAAGGAAAGAAAGAGGTCGTGTGTTGGGAGTGACAAGCTCCCTCAACCTGTTCATCATGACAGGTTAACTCCTAACCTCATTCTTTTATATCAGTACAAGTATTTCCGTACTCACACTGTCCCTGGTGTCACTCAGAGAAAGCAATTGACGACTGCTTAAAACCTGCTTTAGCAGGATCGAAAAGACAATTCCTTTGTAGTAAATTTCATATAATATTCCCTCTTTTTAAATTAAAATAAAGAGAGTTGCCCATTATTTCGGAACAACTCTTCATCTTTGTCATCTTTGATGATCCGCTCTATATCCTCGCGTCTAATGGATGCATAGAACCCATTAGCATCTTTTATGGTGACAGTACCTTGAACATGAAATTTTTTGCACAAATAAAAGCGGTTATTGCTATGAATTGAGCAAACAGTCCATATTTTTTTACAACCATTGATGACCACTTTATCGTTTGATTTAAGACCTGAAAATGGTAATTCAAAGTGTTTTGCTTCTTCTTCTGAGTTAAACTCATAAAATGCGTTATCACGTGCCTCTGCTGATAACTTATTAACAGCTGCATAGCTCATGATTCAATCATTCCAATTTCTTTATTTAAGTAATATTTTCCTTGAACAATGTCAGATAAGGTAAGATTACTTTCTAAAAAACGATTCCACTGTAATTCATCTGAAGTGGTTGCTACTCTTAGCGGAACTAATCTCCCTTCATGATGCAAATAAACCTCTTTCCCTTCTGAAGCAGCCTGTTTAGCTTCACTCCAGGTTAAAAAATCTACTAATTGATTCATAGAATTTCTTCCTCCTTAAAAAAGTGTTTTGTTTTTGAGAGCACAAAAAAACACGCATCTCTTAAAGAAAACAACAAAACTGCATACTGCAGCCATTTAAGTAGTTGTTCGCTTTAAGAAAAGCGTGTTAAAAAATCAAAATTATTTCCCTGCCTAGGAAAATACAAAAAGTAAAAAAAGTATAGGTAAATTATATCATATAATATTCTCGCTTTCTAGAATACTTGTAGAGTTATCCTCATCCTTTCAACTATTTATTCTTCTGCTTTGCAACTTGCATACCGCCGATTATAAGTATGATAATCCCAATTACTGCCAGAATAATCCGAACTAAGAATGGACTCAATGAAAACACAGTTTCACCCTGCAAGTGCAATCCGAACAACCTTTCATCCAGCCCCACAATCGCCAATAACGGTTTAAGAAACAAACTCAGCGCTAATAATACTATCCCCAAAATAATATTGCTATTCATTGATTTAAAACCTCTTTTCTAATTAAAAATCAATCTTTAATTTATTTACATAAAGATACGAGAAAATATAGAAAAAGTTTCAATATCCCTTGATTCACTATTTGACTCTTAACACGAAAAAACATTTACCTTTATTCAAGATAAGCGCTTGTTTGCTGAAGATCGTTATTCAACTATTAAACCTATAATTTAATAACAATGTTTAAAATTATTTCAAATATTAGAGAACATATTAATAACCAAATAACTTCTATCCTTATAAAAGAATCTAATACACTACATTGCTTTATCTTAGCTATATTTATTGCAACTTCTAAATTGATTGGTACAAAAAACAGAGAAAACAAAAACCCTCCTGAAAGTGAAATACAGAGATGGATAATCATCAAATTAGAGGTTAATTCTGCTACTGCACTCCCAATTATAAAAAATGGAACACCAGCCCATATAAAGAATGTTAATGCTAATAAAAATAATGCCATAATGACTAACATAAAGTTTTTTTAAGCACTTTTGAATAGTTATAGAAATATAAGCTCATCACTATCCCCCAAAAAAACTATAATAATACTACTTACTTTTATTAAAAATCATTTTAACATGGTTTGCATTCTTGTTTGTCGATAATATGGTCCTAAACTGAAAATAAGCGCCTTTCCTTATTCCAGAAAAGCGCTTGATTGTTGAATAACGTATATTTGATTGTTAATTCATAGTTTTATCTAATATGTTATTTATAAATTCTGTCTTACCTAAAGTATAGGAAGTTCGGTCATGCACAGTCTCTGCTAAATTCCTTTTAATCTTTTCATACTCAGTAACTGCTTCGTGGTTATTACGAAGGTAATCTCTAAATGCTATATGCTTTTTAAGTTCTTTACTATCTTTGTTACAAACATAAAGATGATGCTCCATCCATCTTGTACCGTATTCATCCCAAGGAGAATATATATCTTTTCTACCAAATGCTTCTCTGCCTTCAAAACTCCATTCTTCTTGGTGAAAATACCCTAGCTTTTCAAGTGCACGAATTACATTTGTGAAGACATCATAATTTTCAATTACAATATCTATATCTAGGATTGGCTTTGCCCCTAACCCTTTGATCGAAGTACTTCCAACATGTTCAATATCAATAATTAAATTGCCTAATGACTTACTAATTACCTGTTTTATGGATTTAAACTCCTTTATCCATTGCTCATCAAAATCTAAAATTTTTATACCAGTATGAGTCAATCATTGTTCCTCCAATATAGTTATTAAACAGTTAAAATAGAAATAGGCGCACATCCTATTCAAGAAGGGCGCTTCTATTGCGGAAGATCATTATTAAACTAGAGCCACCGTTAGTTGAGTATAGTATCTTTTTAATACTAGATAAATGTATGACCAGCATTCTCTAATACTGATTTTGTTTTTTCTACGGAATGCACTTTAATCAACAAGTAATCTGTATTAAAAGTAGAAATAGCAAAAATGCTTATATTGTTTTTCGCCAATGGATTAGCTAATGAAGATAATATTCCTGTTAAACTAAAATCTAATACACCCTCTACTTTGATACATTTCCAATCATGTTCCACGTCCTTTAGATTACTACAAGGAACATTAGAGGTAGGACATACAATAGAGAGTTCTTCGTTTGTACGTGTAATTGAAAAGAATTCGCCTTTGCCTGCCCAAGATGGTATCTCTTCTGTTGATGGTAATTTCACAACAGAGAATAAAGTTTCCAATATGACTAAATTCATATCTATCACCCCTTAATTAAAACGGATACTCCGATGCCTTTCCGCAACATCGCACCTGTTAGTTCGGTAACTAAAAATTAAAACTAATCGTATTATTGAATAATTTTACATTTTAATGTAAATTTATTCAATAAGTATTAAATAATAAAGGGAGAGGAAATTAATAATGTCCTTAATAATCAGATGTGTAGAAGAAGATGACATGAACCAATTGACCGATTTAATGTATCAGTATATCGTTGATTTTTATAAAAGACCTAAACCACCTATTAAAAACATACATAATTTAATTGACACGTTACTTGAAGAGAATAGAGGGATTCAATTCGTAGCTGAACTAGATGGTAAACTTCTCGGCTTTGCAACATTATATTTTAGTTTTAGTACAACGAAAGCTGATAAAATAACTGTAATGAATGATCTATTTGTAGTTGAGATTGCAAGAGGGACAGGGGTAGCCCAAGAACTGTTTAAACAATGCGAAAAATATACAAAAGAAAATGAGTATGCACATATGGGGTGGGTAACTGCAACTGATAATTACCGTGCCCAAAGATTTTATGAAAAGATGGGTGGTTCTCTTGGAAGTTGGATGAACTATTCAATATAAGCCAAAATGCCTTTTTGGAAAGACCTCTATATCGGAGGTCTTCATTTTTATACATTTGTCATTTGATAATTTTTTATCTCTTTATCTCTTTTTATTTCATTACTCGCTTACGTTAGCACAATAGGGACTGCCTCTGTTGAACAATCGCGCTTTGATTGTTGAAGATTCATGAAAAATCTAAAATAAGTATTCCTTATTATATTTCAAACCAGTAATAATAACTTAATAATAAGAAACTGATAAACATAATTATACCTATGTTTTTTCTTTTAGTTTTTTCGGCTGGATTATTTCTACCAAAATAAAAATATAGTGAGCCAACTATAAAAATAATATAAACAATGAATTTTAATAAAAGATCCATATTGCCTCCTAATTATTGTTTACACACATTTATATGTTGTTTTTCTATATTTATTATTGCCACCATATTACTTCTTCTCCATATCTAAGGATACTTTTTATTTTTCAACAACAGCGCTACGATTGCGGAAGATAGCCATTCAAACTTGCAGCCAGTAGTGGAAGAAAATAACCTACTAATCTGTACGCACATCATAATCCTGTACTTTTTCACTGTTGTCAAAATCAATTACTAACCATTCACTATCAATAGAAATAATCCCTCTTTCATTTCCAAGATAATAAACAATATTTTTTTCACTTTTAAAATATTCTGTGTCAGTTGGTGGACCTAGTAATGTCATAACTTCGCTTTTAGTCTTTCCTTTTAAATCATACGTACTTATTAAATCATCAACCATGTACACTCTTTCTGACATATTTTTAACCCATTTTTCTGTTGTGAAGTTCGTTTTATATTCATTGATCCCTAACATAACCACACAGATGAAAAAAGGTATAGTACCCATAATAATTATAAAGTTGAAGTTCTCCTTTGCTTTTCTATCATTTTTTATATCGACTCGTTTCCATATAATTAGTATAGTTAATAGAAATAAAATAAATGGTAGGAGAATAGCAGGGATACTAATAATACTATACGAAGACTGTGCAAGAATAATAAAAAGGATGTAACCAAGATACAGTAGCCCGTACAAATATCCGAATAAAATAGAAAAGCAACCAAACTTCCATTTGTTATGTGTCATAAATATCCCCCATAAGAAACACCTATTTATGTCTCCTTAATACCTTTAAATTTTAAC
This sequence comes from Metabacillus sp. KJ11-3, assembly GCF_055808295.1. Taxonomy (NCBI): domain Bacteria; kingdom Bacillati; phylum Bacillota; class Bacilli; order Caryophanales; family Bacillaceae; genus Metabacillus; species Metabacillus sp. KJ11-3. The sequence continues at coordinate 20,964 of NZ_JBVVRS010000002.1, forward strand.
ATAATTATCCAAAATTGTTACAACATATAATTCAACCCCCGATAATTTAAGTTGAATCCTTCACATTCTACATCCAACTCTAGGTTTGAAGATTTTATATATTTGACTTGCCCTTAGAATTAAAATCAGCGCTATCCTTATTCAAGAATAGCGCTTCTATTGTTGAAGATTGGACGTAGTAATATCAAGAAATTGTTATCAAGTAAGAGTTCCTGAAAGCCTCAAGACTTTTCCGTTCATTTCAGATTTTATTTTCTTCATACCGTTCTTTAGATAAAAAGAAATTGCGTTATAGTTACTTGGTGAAACCCTTAGATGATATTCATTCACTCCATTATTATTAAAGAATTTAAGTGCATAGTTGTGAAGTAAAGTACCATACCCCATACCTCGTTTTTCAGGAATTAGATAATATAAGTTAACATAACCAATTTGCTTTCCATCATATTCTTTCAACGTTAGTTCAAGTTGACCAATAGGCTGATGATTTTCTACAGCTAATACAAAACCCTCTGGGTACCTCTTCGACTGTTGTTTTAACCAGTCCAGATAATCTTCTTCATTTCCAAAATCATTATCAGATCCAAAGCTAACAATAAAAGAATCTTTTCTAAATTGGATTACATAATCTCTATGTTCCTTTAGATCAATTGGTATGTATTCCATACATTCACCACCCATACACGAATAAAAGTTCTTCAAATAAATCTAATTAACTTCAAAATTTAATGCTTAACATAACAGAAGCGTTATCCTTATTCATGAATAGCGCTTATATTGCTGAAGAAGTTTCTTACCTTTTAGTAAGTTCCTTTTGTCAGATTATTTAAATTTATCATCGAAACATTCTTCACAAATAAATTTACCCTCGTTATTTAAATATGCTTTAATCTCAGTAAAACCTTTCCTTTTCGGGTAACGCATTTTTACAAGTACAATATCATCTTCTTTTATTTCTTTTTTACAATAACTGCATTTTGGTTTATTACCAAACACCTTGATCACCTCTAAGTAGTTTTCATTTATTAAACTAAAGCGCTTATATTGGTGAAGATCACTATTTAATAGAATAAAAGTTCAATTTGTAGATGCATTTTCTCTTTTTCCTATCCCATAACCAATTACAATACCTATGATAAGTGGAACCAAATAATTAATCTCTAAGTCTTGTGTGAATAAACTCATTACCAAACAAGTTACTATTGCACCCAATATTGCTAACATTAAACTCTTCATCACTTTCCCCCCTGAAAAACTTCATAATAATCAGAATACTATTTTATCATTTCAACTTCCGTATTCAAGATAAGCGCTTGATTGTAGAAGAAATGAACTGTTTGAACGTTAGAAATTCCTCATTTAGAGAACCTCTTTTTTCTGGACAATCATTAAAAAAAGGGTAATCAAAATCATACTGTAGATAAAGATCCATCCGAAATATCCGTAAATCTCTGTATTGATGGATATAATTTGATCTTCTACACTCATAATTTCAAAGGAGTAATGAAGAGGTGGTAGAATCCAGTGTAATACCGTTATATTTATAACATCTGCTTCCGTCATCACTGCACTAACCAAGGAACCAATTAAAATACTAATCACACCCCACCATGAGTTTATATGGTTTTTAACAAGTTCTCTTGTGAAAAAGATGGATAACGCAATAGATATGAAGGCGAGACAAAAATGAGCTAAAAATCCCTTTACAATATGTACTGGATGTAACCCTGGAGTAAAAGCTTGAAAAATAACAGGGTACGCAACAGCCAAAACACTAAGGAAGAACGCAACTAAGGTACAATTTATCACGAGAGCGAGGTAATATTCCCTTATATTTTTGGCATGCATGATGGTGATTTGTTTTTGCCCTTCATCCTCCGAGTGAAAGATGGAAATTGTCACCCAACCAATTACAAAAAATAAAAGGATAGACGTAAATGAGTAGCTATCCAGAATAGGATTAGGAACGTATGTGTAATTGATGACCAGCATCATAATAAAGACTGAAACTGGTGGAATATACCTATGTGAACGAATATATGTAGCAAACTGATATACAACCAAGCCCCTCAATTTGAATTCCTCTTCCTTTCAAACTGTTGGGAAAACTCGTTTTCTAACTCATTAAAAGGTGTTAAGAGCTTGATTGAAGCTCCCATCTCTAGAAATTCTCTAATAATTTGATCTGTTTGTTCATGACTAACAGTCAATTCTATTAACCTTAAACCAGAGCCTATTTTCATTTCACTCTCAATTGTTACTCTATCTCTATAAGAATCCAATAATACTGGATTTAACAGTTCAATTACCAACCTGTTTTTCAACTTACCTAGTGCATGCTGTCCATTTTTCTGTGTGATTTTACTTTGACTAATGACAAGTATTTGGTCTACAACCCTTTCTAGTAATCTGGTCTCGTGACAACTTAAAATGACATTAATCTCTCGGCGCTTTAAGGAAATCAATACTCCCTCTAGTTCTCTTTGTGCCTTCGGATCAAGGCCAGATAGAGGTTCATCCATGATTAACAGGTCTGTTTCCGTCAACATCGCCTGCATGATAATTATTTTTTGTTTCATCCCTTTTGAAAAGTGAATGATTCTTATGTCCCTGTCATCTTCCATTTGAAACATTTCTAGTAAGGTGTTAATTCGTTGCTCCAGCTTCTTCTTCGGTAATCTCCGTATCATTCCCATATGTGTCAGATACTCGACAGGGGTAAAGGGAATAACTGCAGGGGTTAGCTCAGGTACGTAACCAATTCGTAGTGTCTCTCCGATCGGAAAAAGGATTTGGCCACTATCAGGTTTCATTAATCCACCAATCATTTTCAATAATGTACTCTTCCCTGATCCGTTCTTTCCAACAATGGCTGTAACCTGGTTCGAAGGAATACTGATGTTTACCCCCTCTAGGATCCTTTTGCTTTTGAATACTTTTGTTACATTTTGTAATTCAATGATATTATCCATTTTTACACATCCTTTCTCCAACAGATCATTTTCCTTTTTACTCTCTAGAAGAAATTAAGTTAGATTGAACTTTAATTACACAATTACAAGATGGGGTTATTTACCAAATTTCATTATATCATGTACCTGTTTTTTCCATGGAATTATTATTTTGGGATTTCTATAGTCACAACAAAGACCCTTCTTGAGGCAGATTCCATATAAAGGTTGAATATTACATAACAAGTACAATTATTTTTTGTATCCAATAAGGATATTGAAAACAACTGAAAGTTGGATAAAAATTCAATGTACGATATAAAGGGGTTATCCGTCTGAATAATATATCCGTATATGAGTCCCCATGCTTCTTCTGATAAAGACTGATTTATTCCTATTGATGAACAGCCACTAACTAAGATGAAACATACCCCTATTCTAAATAAAGATTTCAGGTAATCACTTCTATATATAATGACGAAAGATGAATCAGTTTAATTTCTTAAGAAAAATACTTGTTTTGTTCAAAGAATTACTCCTAAACTAAGCTATGAATAACTTTGAATTGCGTAATACGGAATAAACAGCCCATAAGTTAAAGAACAATCAATAACAATTTATAATAAGTTATTGTTAAACAATCTGGCCCGTTTGCGGAACAATAAATTCCTGTATATCATTACAGGTTTTAACTTTACAAATTATCAGATTTTATTTTAAATCAACACACAAATTAGGAAATGATATAAATTGATCAAAAGTTAATAAAGGATATCCATTCTATTGATAAAATTGTGGTGAGAGTACATTTGCAGGGGCACTAGCAGAGTTTCAGTAGGTTAGATATGTTGTGTTTAGTATAAAGATGTAAAGGAATTAAGAATAAAACGTAGTGCTTATTCAGAAAAACTACTTGATGAAGTAATAATGTATATTGAACAAAAAGAAGAATGAAAATGTAGTAAGTTAAACAAAAAAAGCTGTCAAGGAGTAACAGCTTTTTTGCATGAAGTCTAAAAGACTTTTATTGAACCCTTACAGGTAAAACTAATTGAGTAAGAGCATCATCATTATCAGCTCGAATAAGGAATGGTCTAAGTGCCCCGACAAAATCAATCTTCACTTTGTTTGTTCCGATTGAATTTAAAGCATCAAGAGCAAATTTAGTACTGAAGGCAATTTTAATATCCTCCCCTTCAATTTTTACATCCTCTATGAACTCTTCTACAGTCCCTATTTCTGGGTGAGTAACAGTTAACATTGCTTTGTTATCTGTTACCTGAAGATTAACAACCTTTACTTTTTCTGTTATTAATAAAGAGCAGCGGTCAAGAGCACCTTTTAACTCCTTTTTATTTAAAAGAAGATTTGTCTTAAAACTCTCAGGTATTAACCGGGAGATATCAGGAAAATTCCCATCTAATAATCGAGAATAGAAAAATAAATTATGAGATTGGAAAAGAATTTGGGTATCCGTAATTTTTACGTCTACCATTTCTTCTTGATCTACTAATACCTTTGACAGTTCAGTAAGCGATTTAGCAGGAATAGTGATATTCCTTGCTTCATCGCCTGTGCTAATAGCCATTGTCTTTAATGCAAGTCGATGACTATCAGTTGCTACTGCTTTTACCCCTTTATCTAAAGTGATATTTACCCCTGTTAAGATAGGTCTTGTTTCAGAGGTAGAAGCAGCAAAACTTGTTTGACCAATTAAGGCTTTAAGTTCCCCTACTGCTACACTAAAATCTGCTTCCCCATCTATCTGTGGTAACTTTGGAAAGTCCTCAGCATCAAATCCGTTCAATTTAAACGACGATTTACCTGATTGAACTTTTGTCACCAAGTTTTTTCCAACTTCAATTGAGATATCCTCTTTCGGAGCTTTCTTAACAATGTCTAGAAGAAACTTAGCATTTAAAACAATGCTGCCCTCTTCTTTAACACTTGCAATCTCCTTATCTTTCTCCTGTAAAGGAATTGTTCGCACGATAGTCATATCATTATCTGTACCAACAAGTCTGATTCCATCACTAACTGTTGAAATTTTTAGTCCTGATAAAATAGGTAAGTTTGGTTTAGAATCAATCACATAAGCAACATCCTGAACAGTTTTCACTAATACATCTTTCTTTACATTGATTTTTAACATAATAAAACACTCCTTAAAAAGTTTTTAGTTTTTTGATAAATTACCAGTCATATTGAGGCAAATACCCTACAATTGGTCCATCACCATCTAACATTATCCATTGACAATCCTTTTGTTCCGCAATTCGTAGGATGTTTAATAGATCACTAGGTACCCGCTTTAGATCTTCAGGATTAATATCAGTTAATGTAAGTGGGATATACCATCCGTAAACTTCCTTCTCATAAATGATTAAAGGGTTCGGTTCATTAATATTTCCCACTATCCAAACCCTCGTATCTTCACTGATATGAGCTGTAGATAATTCCATCATCTTGACAATGTTTGTATCTTGCTTCATCGCAATCTTCTCCTTTTCCACTCCCAAGATCGACAGGAGTGGTTAATACTAGCCCCTGTCGATTGGGAAAAAAAGGTTTCATCTCATAGACATTACAGTGTATAATAGATTGAAATCTCTTATATATGATTTTTTAATAATTACCCTCTTTAAAATGGGAGATCATCGTCAGCGATATCTACTGGTTTACCAGAGTTCGCAAATGGGTCCTGGTTAAAAATCGAACCACCTTGATTACCTTGTGAATTTGAATTTCTATCAAAACCCAGATCATTCGAATTGTTGTTTTGTGATCCCCTAGGCTCAAGGAACTGAACGCTTTCTGTAACAACTTCTGTTACATAAACACGCTTTCCAGTCTGATCTTCAAAAGAGCGCGACTGTAGTCGTCCATCAACCCCTGCAAGACTACCTTTTTTAAGGAAGTTTGCTACATTTTCGGCCTGTTTACGCCAAATTACACAGTTAAGAAAATCAGCTTCTCTTTCTCCCTGTTGATTGGTAAATGTCCGATTGACTGCAAGTGTAAACGTAGCAACCGCTACTCCACTTGGCGTATACCTCAAATCAGGATCTTTAGTTAATCTTCCCACTAATACAACTCGATTCAACAACAGAACCACACTCCTAAAAAGTTTTTAATTTTTATTATTTAGCCTTAGGCGCTTGTCCAAATTTCACTTCGTATACCTCAACTTCGAAACTAGTTAAATTCATTCCACCGCGCTGGTAATTACTTGATCGCCACTTCCCAATGATAGAAATTTCTTGTCCTTTCACTAGATAATTGGCACAATTAACAGCTGTATCTCTCCAAACAACAAGTGGAATAAAATCAGTCCTTCTTGCCATACGATCCTCGACTGCTATGACCATTTCACATTTAGCCAAGTCATTTTTGTATGTAAGGTTAGGATCTTTGGTTAACCTTCCTGTAGCTGAATATATTTGCATGATACTTCCTCCTACTAAGCAACTTGATGTAGCTTATTCAAGTCTACCAATTTTCGCTCACCTGTGCGTAGGTTTACCTCCATTGGCAGCTTATTTGCTAGTAGTAAGTCATCCAAACCTTTCCCATCGCGAATATCCCAAGTCCAGAGATACACATCAATGCCCAGCTTCATTACATCCTTCGCAAATTCAGTAAGTTTATCAAAAAGCTTTTGTTGCTTGTCTTTTGATTTTTTACTTTCATCTTCACGTTTTAAGGTATCCATGTCGTAAGCAAGTATAAATTTCTTGGTTCCCCAATCTTTCAAAAGTGGAATGATGTCCTTGAAATTGCCGACACCAGGCACTCCAATTACTGTTGCTAGTAGCTTATTGGCAGAGACTTGGCTCTTATGCTCCCCTTCCGTTCCAATGATTACATTGACATTGAACACGTCTGAAATATCGGTCCCAGTATTCCAACTACGAATTTGAGATACGGGAGGAACGACATTTAAAGGGGCTCCACTTGAAACACCATAACGTCGTAATTTAAATTTCTCTGTTTCAATCGCTGTATTATCGAATGATGAAAACCAAATGTATTTTGGCTTTCCTTCATCACGTCTAACACGCAATCGAACAATACGCCCTTGACGATCTCGAACTGGAATGAAATATCCCTTGCTACCTGCTACTGTCCAAACCCAGAATCCCCGTTTTTGCTTATCTTCAGAGACTAATTCTTGAGGATATTGAGAAGCGATGGATTCAGGATACAACCTTTGGACGAAGCCAGGCACACGTTCTAATGGATAACCCTTATTCACTAGTTGCGCCAGGATATTAAACACTTCCTCAGCAGAAGGAACAGATCGTAATCCCAATGTCATAACATCCTCTTTGGAGTATTTACGTTCTTGTACCCATTCCATAAAATGTTCTTTTTGAACTGGACATAGTGATAGAAATGCACGATAAACTTTATCGCAAATATCTACTGACTGTGGCTCCAATTCTTTTGGTTGGGTGTAGCGTGGCTTATAAGAAGCTGCTCCACTTGATTTAACCGTAGAACCATCCTCATACTTAATGGTGATTCCCATAAGATTGGCAATCTTCTCAATAACAAGTGGAAAATTCTTTTTATCCTCTTTGTTATTTTTGTCGTATGCTCTTCCATATTCATGCCAATAATAATAGGTAAACGATGAAGGACCACCGGCACCGCAACCACCACCACCGAAACATTTAAAAATATTCTTGTTAGCCTCGATGTAGGTGTCAGGTGTCCTTTCTCCATGATTTGGATTAGGACAGAACACTGCATACTGCTTTCCCACTCTTTTAGGATTATCACCAAGAGCATTGGCTAAATCCAAAATTGGTACGGCATTGACTGCATCAATGGTCTCCCGACTAATTCGTTTACGGTTAGTTTGTTGATGCATAAATTACTTCCTCCTTAAAAAAGCAAATAGGTTTTGAGTGCATAATAATAAAAAAAACACTCCTTGAACAATCGAAAGAATTGTATCTTTGCACAAAAAAGATACATTCGATCACTCAAGGAGTGTTTTCTGACTCAATAAGATCCTCCCGCATGGGTGGATAAAATAAACAATTAATAAATATAAGAACAGTATAGCATATTATAAAAATTTATCTACTACTCTTTTAAAGAGGAAAAACTAATTACGATGTTGTTGAAGTAATTCAGTCATCATCATTAGTGTTTCAACAATATACCAAAATATATCATCCCTCCTTTCAGTTATTTCTACAAAAAATATTTTTTATTTTGTCAATTTGTTCAGATCTATCAACTAGAACCAAATAGCTGTTACTTAAATTAAGCAGTTTATTTGTACAAATACTATAAATAGCAGTAAAAAAATTCACGGTATAGCAATATAAAAACCATTAAAAACAATAAATAATCATTATTAAATAATATAGGCGAACTAATAGGAGCGGAAAAGCCTTGTGGTTCTAGAGGTTAACCCTACTTTAAGAAATTAAAGAAACGAATTTTCAACAAAAACACAAGTAAATTACATGAATTATGCATGTATTAAGATACCTTAAATTAAAATATTCACGATTAGTACAAGACATTAAACCAATTACTCACAAATCCACAAGAGAGTACTCGTAATGGAAATAAAAGTAAAACCCTTCTAGGTTGATGAATTTTTAACAACCTAGAAGGGTTTATAGTTAGTTTGCTAGATAAGAAGTGTGTCTGTATAAAAAAACACCATAGCAATTAGCCCTGTAAAACCATAGTTTTTAAACAGGGCTTGTAAGACAATTAATTTTTTGAGGCATACTTAGGATGATAAAATTTCGGATACTCTTTCTTTTCATGATGATATGAAACAACAGCATCATGGAGTGTTCCAGAGAATCTATTTGGTGTTGTTGCAAGGTGATGCAATTTTTTAAGTAATCCATTTCGCATAAATGCACCAAGAGATTTAATTTGCTGTTTCGGATCGTTCATTTTTTTATCCTTATAGTATTCTATCAACTGATCAAATGTAGTGTTGAATACATGTAACATAATCTGATTACGTGTAAGAATGGAGTCATTGTAGTATTTCAATGAGCTTATGACTTCCTCTTTAAACACTCGAACAATATCTTTAAGATCTTTCGATGAATGTTTGATATTCTCAGCTGGTAGTTTAAACGCTACTTCCTTACGTACGGAAGACTCTATCATTTCAGTGTTATAAGTATCCTCAAGTTCATAGACTAAATCTGGATTCATTTTTATTGAAAACTTCTTAATAACAATTTGTATAGGGTTGTTCTTCTTTCGAGTGGTTAAACGTGAAAAATCTGGCTTTCTTTCTGTAGTCTCTTCAGCTTCAAAGATGAATAAATCTTTTACAAGTACCACCCAATCCCGAATACTTTTAGCGGTTTTCTTCATTTTCTCTTTCAATGTCTTCATAGTACGAGTAGTATCCTCACTACCATACATATTCATTCCTCTAGTGAATGTATTAAATAAATCTAGCAGCATTATTAACCCAGATGCATCTCTACTTGATACAAGTGCTTTTAATGATGGGCTGGTAAAGAGCTTAAATGGAATTTTGAAATAGTTAAGGCTGCTATTGTTTCCTAATTGAGCATTAATTTCAGGGGAATTCCATTCATTATAGCCAACAATCTCATAGTAAGGTTCATTTCCAATAATGACTTCTCGTAGAAGATCACGTTCAAAAAGAACATTTCTACCTGTATGAATAGTGGTATATGGAATTTTAGTAGGTTCAGACAGTTTTGAGAGTGAAAAGGTGTTCGCACGAATACGGCCAAGATCATCACATTCTAAGTGGAAAAGCATATACGTCGCAATAGCAGAAGCAGGAAGTGGCTTCAAATCATGCAGCACTTTTAATTTAGTTAGTCCATCTTGAAAAAACTTTTTCCCGCTAATTCGAGCTTTTGATGTTCGCATTTTGCTTCCCTCACTTTCTGTGTCAAAAATTGTCTAGATTTCCCTATTGAAATTTCTATAAACTGTTGTGAATCCGTTGCGCCATCTATGTAAAAAAGGTATAATATGATTAACAAAACAATAAAAGGCAATAAGAAAGACGCCCTCGAATGTCTATTTTTTTCGAAGGTTTGTGTTATTTATTTGTATTTCATATTAATCAGTTGGCGCTAATTAATATGGGGAATTTCAAACTTGGCAGTAACATACTTTACTGTCTATCAAAATTGGCGTTTTGATGGACAACAACTTTAACCTTACAGTCGATCGTTGGCGCGATCGGCTTTTTACGTTGTCTATTTCATTTTATTGACTGAAATTTCTTAATGAAATTCCTTTTGAAAATGAAAAAAGTACTTATGTTCACTGAAAACAGAGACCTAAGTACTACTAAAAGACTAGAAGATAGGACTATTTCCATATATAATGGACAAATTTCTCCCAATCTAGTGCTCTGGTTTCAAATTTCATTTTAACATAACAAAAAAATCCAGTAAATCCATTTTTTCTTTAATCTAATACTTGACCTAAAGATTATGGAAACTTATAATAAAAGTAACTTAATATTTATCTGGTTTCGAAAAAACCTTTGCCCTCGGCAGAGGTTTTTTTCATTTCTAAGGGTATTTTAGGAAAAAACAAGATATATGATTAATATATTAAAAAAGGACACACGGGTAGCGTCCCCATGTGTCCGGTTCTTCCGAACTAAATTCACATAATGAAGTTTTTTATATTATCTTACAGATTCTCAATCAGGTCAAGAGACTGTAAAGTGAAAAATGGAAGTTCCCCCTATGGGTTATGAATTAATTCGCTTTGATATTGCTTTCATAACGGTTAATGTATTACCATTTTCTCTTATTTTATTAATGAAATCTAAGTAAAGGACCGTAAACAACTCTTCTATATTTAGAAAATCATCACTCATATAATCAGAAAGATCGTGTAAGAATACCTCTCCTCTTAGAATAGCAGATGATTTTAAACGGATTGTAATTTCTGCTTTTTTATAAGGTTCATCATCTTTAACTTCCTCAACCTCATCTTCAACAGTTTCTAAGGAAAATAGGTTAGTATTTACTTCTTTGATGACCCGCTTCTCAATCATTGGAGGGTTTATATATCTTGACTTGCTATTAACGAGAAAATTAGCCATAGACTCTAAATTTGTTCCCTTTTTAATTTGAGTTAGAAAATCTTCATAGAGTAAATTAATTAAACCACTTAAATCAAACAGTAGTGGGACCTCTTTCCCCATAACATCCCTAAGATCATCAATGAATACTTCGCCACGTATATAATCATAGTAAGGTACTGTAAACGTGACGTAAGAATATTTGGAAGTAAAAAAGTATTCCAGTAAAGACTTCGGTTCATCACGTCCTGTAAGCTTATTTTGTAATAAGTTCAATTTGCTATAGGATTTCATTTATATCCCCTCCTTTCTCTAGCCATTTTAAGGCTGCTTTCATTATTATGTAGACAGTTTTTCGTTCGGAATAACCTTTCTCTATAGCAATCCCATACGGGCCTCCTAAGTCTATATACTCCCTTTTTAATAAATTGGTATGCATATACCTCTTCGAATCTTTATAAGGAATATTCCAATCTACTAAGTGTTGATTCTTTAAGAGATAGCGAAGCAGTAATGTGTTGAATTTGGTTTGAGATAATGGTTTATTATATTTCTTTTGATAAGGGACAGCAGCCTGTTTACTCCAGGTGCGGAGCTTTATGTGAAACTCAGAATCTACAGGGAATTTGCAGTTTTTGGTCTTATCCGAGCGTTCTGCCCTCTTTCTTGTTTGATCTAAGCTGGGATTAGGATTTTGTCTTTTCTTCATCTTTGGTAAGGGTTGAGATAAATTCTGAAAGAGAGGGTTCAAATTATCCATGTTTTTCTCTCCTTTCTCATGGTCATTTTTCCATTTTCTATAAATATACAAAGCTAGTCCTAAAATAGAACTTAAAATTGAATATTACAGGATTCTTTTGTCCATAATGGGTACCACAAGATGAAAGAGGAAGGATTGTATAAGATGGCAAAAAACGAGAATGAAAAACAAATAAAAAAAGATTTTGTTAAGGCGATGATTAAAGCAAATAAAAAGACTGGATCTAAGCTGGTTAAGGTCAAAATTAAATAATAGAAGAGGAACCTCAATACTATTTATGAGGTTCCTCAATTTTTTAATTTTATTTTCTTGTAAAAGATTAATTAGAGTAGTCTTCCCTACTAATATACTTATTAAAAACAACTAAATTCCTCCATTAATTATAAAAAGGAATTTCTTTCTAATAGCACTGTGTTAGATATACAAACATATAACCTTAATCTTCAGGTATAAACCCCCACTCTTTTAAATCCTTTTTCATTTCTTTTTCTAATTTGTATTGCTCTAAGTTAGAAATTCCTGACTTTTTATGTAAAACCTCTAATTCTTCTTCCTTTTTTAGGATTTCAGCAAGATCATTTAATTCATCTAGGCGACTTAATAAACTTTCATTAACTTTGTATCTATGGACATTAAGGGTTTCTTCTGTTGCATCTTTGAAAAAATTTTCATGGTACTTAGAGTATTTCAACACATGTTCTTCATCTATAAAATCTTTAAAACGTACATTTTCATGTGTTGAATCAGTCGCACCAGCATAATCAGGCATATCAGATATAGCATTACATATTGATTGTAAGATTAAAACTAATTCATTGGATCTTAAATGAACGGGTGCTCCTAAATTTACTAGTTTATGGTACCTTATTACTCGCATAAGCAATTGCTCTGTATTTAACTTAGATAAAAGTTCTGGTGATGCAGTCATTGAAATTCCTCCTACCATTAATATATTTTTTATATTTATCTTTAAATATTAGCATACGGAAATAGAAAATTATCTACGATGTGGTAAAATTTTCATAAAAAAAGGGGGATTCTATGATATGGATGTAGATCGAAAGAATTATATAATAGAACACTATATGACTAGTGCTACATTTGGGGTCATTCCTGAAAATGAAATTCCAAATGTAGCTGAGAAGTTTGGAATAAAAGAAACAACGTTAAAAAAAGATTTGAGAACGTTGGGTTGTGTAATATACAAAAGCAAGCCCACTAAATTAAAGAACATTGAAGAATATAAACTAAGAGTAGCAAATCTAAAACTAAAAATAGGTAACAGACTTCCAAGTTATGTTCAACACAAATCAGTACGAAAAATAATTAGTCAGGGATTATGGGGAAAAGTTAGAACTGAAGTGTTGAAACAGAGTCAAAATCAATGCTCAGTATGTGGTTACACATCTGATGTGTTAACTAGACTTCATGTTCATGAGGAATGGTCTATTGATGAAGAGAATTTAATTATAAACCTTAGCGGGTTATCCTTGCTTTGTATTCATTGTCACTCTTTGCAGCATTGGGAGAACACCTATTTTAGAACGTCTAAAAAGGAAGAATGGAATGATGTAAGGGCTAAGTTAGAAATGCATTTTATGAAGGTTAATGAGTGTTCACAGGATGTATTGTTAGCTCATAAAAGATTATCTACGATGGCCGAGTTACAAAGAATAGCTCCCCCTATAGGATCTAGAAATCGTTTGACTGAACACTTTGATCGTCAAGAACATCTTAATAATGCAAAGTGGTCCTACTCCATCTATCATGAAATGCCGCTTCGGGATGAAATTATAAGTGCAATGCAAAAGAAAGTGGAAGTTTTAAACTAAATAAAAAAATTTAATCGTTACGTTTAATTGAATATAATAATCCTTAACCATAAGAAAAAGGCATGTAGACTAGTATGTATCAGTTTACATGCCATTTTTATTGTCATTCTTTGTTATATAGTTCAACAAAATTCTTATCTATTATCCAATGCAAGATACACACCATCTGAGGTCATTCCAATAGTTTGGGTGAATCCGAATTGACTATAGAATTTCACTAACCTATCGACTTCATATTTTAATTTATTATTATCAAGTTCCCTTGAGTTTTCTGCTAATTTCAAGTGTTCTTGTTCTGTGGGATACGGCTTTAGCATAAGGAAATCTATACCGGCAATCTTGCTGTAATTAATGAATTCTGATATTAATTTTGTTCCGATACCTAGATTCCGATACTCCTCTTGTATCTTCACATCTGATATAAGAGCAATCACACCAAACACATTGACTGTATTATCATGATAAGTGTTTCCTTCGAACATATCTTCAAAAAAATCTTTATCATCACTTTCTTCGAATTCTAGACTCATGAATTCATCTGAAAAAATCCTTACAGAATGGATAGTTTCATAGACATCATCTGTAACGCCGTCACATTGAATTATTATTTCATCAGAAGAGTATCGTTGTGCGTTAAATATTGTACATTTTAAGTGACCTATTGGTATCTCAGTTTCATCAGCATCATCAATCGATCTAAAAATAACCATCTTAGCAGAAATATATTCAATGTCTCCCTTCTCTCTATTACTTGAAACTGTTGTCGTGATCAAATCTTTTTCAACATTAGTTATCATTTATCTCACTCCTGTTTATTTTTATAAAGGAGCTTATATTGAATATATTAACAAGATGTAGCGCTCGCTTCATTCTGTTAATCTATTATTTCCTTTTCAAAGAAATTTAGACAATAAATAAAGCAGTTTTTTTAAAAAATAATGCATAAGAAACAAAGAACATTTACATACTACCTTTAAAGGTTTTATAACAACAGATTATAACAAGGAGGTGTTACAAATGGTTAGAAATAACAATAGCAATCATTTAGTTGTAAATGGAGCACAAGAAGCAATCAATCAAATGAAGTTAGAAATCGCTTCTGAATTTGGGGTGCAGCTTGGAGCAGAAACAACATCTAGAGCAAATGGTTCCGTTGGTGGAGAAATTACAAAACGATTAGTATCTCTAGCTCAACAACAATTGGGCGGTTACAAATAAAGCTTTAGCAAAAGATGTAAGTGTTATTGTTTGTGATTCTATTCAACGACATAAAGTGGTTATGACCATCCCTCCCCTTGATAATTCTTTTTACTTAGAATGACAGGGTGTGAGAATGTATTTTTAAAAATAGAAGGACTTATGTCGTACTTAAACTCAACGAAAAAATTAAAACCCTCATTCAAAAAAATGAGGGTTTTAATTTACTTAGTAATTCATTGTGATACTTTCATTATGATACTATTTTTTCAATATTGTTTACTCGTAGTATTCCCCTAATATCTCGTTCATTTCATCTACCTGTTTTGATAAGTCATTTGCACCTAAAGACAACATATCATAAAAGACTTCTATTTCTTCATTTTCATATTCCGATGGGGACATAGTATAAAGCGTATCAAGAAGGTCTTCCAAATCAGAAATAGTTGTTAATATATTTTGCTTCAGCGCATGAGTATCCTCGTATTTTACATCTGTCTTTATAATGATATCATTAGCTTCTTTTAATCGATTTTGAAGATCTAAATTGACATCAAAGCCTTCCTCAACAAAGTAGGTACCAATATCATTTTCGTGTTCAATTAAAGTATCAAAATAGTCACCTGATTCATTTAAGATAGGAAAGTATTCTTCATCTAAAAGCTCTCTAAAAGCAACAAACTCTTCTGATTTTTTGTTAGAATCATTAATCCAAAATACTAAACCTACAATTAAAATAACAACAACTGCTGTAATCGCTAAGATGATTTTCTTTTTCATTTAAATGAGGTCTCCTTAAATTATGCTATATACATCTAAATAAATATAGTGTAGAAGCAAACACTTGTCAAAAAACAAATGTTTCCAAAAATACTATTATTTTAAAGCTCACTTCACTTACCTAATAAGTACCAATTGCATTAACAAATGTTGTTGTGTTCTACAAAGAAAATGATGGTGAAACATATGTGTTTGCAGAGATAAAATAAAAAAAGATTATAAACTATCCTCCATAAATCGTACAGATTAATAAAAGGGATTTATACTGCCAATTGAACTGAACTTGTTTAATCACTATTGATATCATTGATGCTTATATTCCTTTATAATAGCTGGTTACTCATCTTCCTCCATATCCTTTTCTCGATTTATCCTTAGAAGGTACACATAAGAAATTGGGATAATTCCGCAAACGAATAACTGGTTTACTCATTGAGGATTTTAATTAATTATTTTTTAGAACGTTTTTTCTTTGAAAGTATTATCTCAAAGTATTATGATAACAGAAAAGTAGAGGACAAGAATATGGATCTATTATATGGTAAAGATGCTTTAAGTAGATGGGATATTTATAGGGTCTAAATGATGAAGTTCAATCTGAAATTGTTGTAAGTAGAGAGGAATTTGGGAGGGACTTTGATTATGTTGGGTATCATGACAGTAATCAAGAATTCCATACAGCAACAATACATTAGTGTTTAATAGTGATATATACAAAAAGACCTCCATACTAATATGGAGGTCTCAGGCTGTCGAGAAACCCTCGACAGCCTTTATTTATCTCTAATAACTTTAATTATTCACCGCGTTAATATGTTATAATATAAGTAATTAATCATTGGACGGTGAATAAAATGTTTAGACCTAAAAGAGAATTACAAAATGAAGCTGAATTTGTAATGATTGAAGAATTAGTACCTCAAGACCACCTTTTGAGAAAGGTAGATAAATACATAGATTTTTCTTTTATTAATGAAAGGGTTCGTCATTTATATTCCGAAAATAATGGCCGTCCTTCCGATCCTATTATGCTTTTTAAAATGATGTTTATCGGTTATTTTTACGGGATTCGTTCAGAACGCCAACTAAAACGAGAAATTCAAATGAACATTGCTTATCGATGGTTTTTGGGGTTAAGGCTTACTGATCCAGTTCCTGATCATTCAACTATTAGTTGGAATCGTCGTACTCGTTTTAAAGATACAAATATCTTTCAGGAGATTTTTGATGAAATTGTCTTTCAAGCTATTAAACATAAGATGGTAGGTGGAAGGGTTCTATTCTCAGACTCTACTCACTTAAAGGCCAATGCAAATAAACATAAATTTACACGTATCGATGTTGAAGTGGAAACTCGGGAATATATTGATGATTTAAATAATGCTATTGATGAAGATAGGAAGCTTCATGGAAAAAAGCCTCTAAAGGAAAAAGAGGAGGTGAAAGAAACTAAGAAAATCCGTCAAAGTACAACTGATCCCGATTGCGGGTTTATGTCTCGAGATAATAAGCAGGAAATGTTCTGTTATCTTGACCATAGAACGACCGATATGAAATTTAATATTATAACCGATGCGTATGTTACTCCTGGAAATGTTCATGATTCTGTTCCATACCTATCACGATTGGATAGACAAGTTGAACGGTTTAGCTTTAATGTTGAAGCAGTAGGTCTTGATTCTGGTTATTTAACGAACCCTATATGTAAAGGGCTTAATGATCGTAAGATATTTGGTGTTATTGCACATAGGAGGTATCACCCTACAAAAGGTCTATTCCCAAAATGGAAGTTTGATTATGATCAAGAACGTGATGTATATATCTGCCCAA
Source organism: Metabacillus sp. KJ11-3 (assembly GCF_055808295.1). NCBI lineage: Bacteria > Bacillati > Bacillota > Bacilli > Caryophanales > Bacillaceae > Metabacillus > Metabacillus sp. KJ11-3. Next base: position 38,391 of record NZ_JBVVRS010000002.1, read on the forward strand.
ACAAAGAAGAATTGATTTATCGTACAACGACAAGAGAAGGATACCGCGAGTATAAGTCTGATCCTAAAAAATGTGCAAACTGTCCTTTACTAAAAGATTGCACAAGATCTAAGAATACACAAAAAGTCGTTACACGACATGTTTGGGAGGACCATAAAGATCAGGTTCGACTCAATCGTCTTTCTGAATCAGGAAAGAAACTTTATAAATTTAGAAAAGAAAAAGTAGAGCGAAGCTTTGCAGATTCAAAAGAACTGCATGGGCTTCGCTATTGCCGGTTACGGGGATTACAGAATGCGAGTGAGCAAGTATTACTCACCGCAGCCTGTCAGAATATGAAAAAGATCGCCACACACCTAGCGAATCTAGCATAGGTGTATGACGAACCTTTTCTTTATAAAATAACCTATAATTACTGTCCAATAGTGAACATTAAATAACATAAAAAAGCACGTGTTAAAAAAAACACGTACTTTCTCAACAATCTGAGACCTCCATACTAATATGGAGGTCTAATCTTTATTTACGTCGTAAACGAATAATTCGTTTAACATGCTTCTGTAACTCTCTAGCAATGTTCCGATCAGCAAAAATAGCGCGGCCTGGATACATTTCTTTAACTACATTCATAACATGCTGCTGTGGATCCCCCACGAAAAGACAAAGGACGTCAATCCCTTGTTTCTCCGCTTTTTCCACCATATTACGAATCGTTTGAGGGTTTTCTTCAGGCTCAAAAATAGGTAAACCATCAGATAGCATAATTATTAAACGAATATCTTCATTTCGCATAGCAATTTGATCAACAGACCATTGCAAAGCTAACGTATCCCTATTCCCATATTCAGGAACAAGAGCACCGAGGTATCCTTTCTCTTCATCACCATAACGGTGAGGATTTGGTTTAATTGGATAAATAATAGTATCATCGGACTCAGTAAATGCATGCGCGGTTGACGGTACTCCTGCCTCCACACAAGCTTCTAGAAGCAGCTGCATAGCCTTTTGGATCTCCTGAATAACTAATGTGCCGGATTCCAACTGAGAGTATGTAGAACCGCTTATATCGGCTTGTAAAGCAACAAATGCATTGCTCTTAGGCGTACCTTTACGATTTTTTTGAAAGACATTATTGTCGTTACAATGAACGGCCTTCCATGCTCGATTAGGCATAAAACGCCCGCTACGTACATTTCGTCTAACAGAGTCCTGTTCCCCTTCTAAAAGCTCTCTTAAAGCCTTAGAAGTGGGTTTAATTAATCGCTTAACATCGCTTAAAGATGAAAGGTATTGATTGGTATCTTTTCTACGATAAGGTTTCACAACTACCTTCTCATTCAATCTTTTTTTCTTATCAGGTATTTCAATTTCAACTGACTCGGTACGAGAAGCAAAATCTTGTACTTCTTCATCTATCGCTTTTTCATCTTTGTTCATTTGCTTTTCTTCAATTTTGATAATATGAGAAAAGTCAGGTTGTTTACTCTGTATATCATCTTCTGTATTATCGCTTGATGATGAGTCTCGCTCGCCCGACTCTGAATTTGTGGGCTGGTTTGTTGTTTCATCACTTGAATCATCTTCTTTTACAGTAGAATCAGATGGAGAATCCTTCCCTTCTTCAGTATTTCCTTTTTTAGATGACTCTTTGTCACTTTTCTTAGCTACTTTTACAGCAACTAATACCCTTTGAGAGTTCTCAGATGTTTCATTTTGTTCGCCCCATTGTTGCCCTTCTTCATGGGAATCACCACTATAATCTGATGGAGGTGTATCTTTTTCCATGTTGTTAAGATCCATCCATTCGATAAGCTGTGGCCAAACTTCTTTCATAATATCTGAAACAATGATTAGGCACTCTTTTGTTGATCCAGCAAAGCGAAGTTCATCAATCTTCTCTTGAACAGACTCTACTAATTCAACAGCTTCAGGTAACCAATCATCCAGGTCTGTCATACCTAATACTCTAGATGAATAACAATCTTGGAAATCTACAACTGGATTTTCTCCAATACTCTTACCTCTGATTCCAAAACGCCACTCATAGTTGCTAAAATCCACGTAATCCTTATATGACGGTAGTTTTAGAACGACGAAATTCTCCATCCTTCCATCTAGTGACATATTTCCAAAGAACTTTAGCCATTTAGCAGGATAGAGTTTATTATCTTTCCAATCTTCTAACTTAGTAGAGACATTATCTTTTTGCCACTGTATATAATCTTCTAAATAATCAAATTCAATATGCCCTCGTTCATGAATACCATGAGATTTACGCAGCACACGACATTCTTCAGGTGTAAATGGTCGATGTGCAGGGGTTTGAATATCATATTTAACCCATATATCCTTACCATTTGTATAAGAGGTTTGATCATTAGTCCAAAAGAAACCAAAGTCAATTCCCCCGAATAACGAACGAAGAGACCGTTTTAAACGGTCTCCTTCTCGTTGTTTAATCTTTTCTTGGCGAATAGATAACTTAGTCGTCATCTTACATCTCTCCCTTTTCATATTCTTCTTCCTCAGCTGAAACAGGGAAGTCTTTCCATGCTTCAATGCGGATCATATGTCGTGCTGACATATATTCATCAAGGTCCTCAATTTTGTTCACCACATAATCCTCGATTACCTCAACTTTGGTATCAAATGTCACACCATATTCATTGAAGTAATTCGCGGCATCGATATAACCTCTTAGAGTATTAGCAGCCATCCCTTGAGATTCCTCTGAAATGAGCTTTTCGATAGCTTTCTTTACCTTTTCAAGAAATTCTAACGCATAAGTATCTGTTAGACCTGTCTTGCTAGAAAGCATCTTTTTGAAATCAGCGGTGTATGGTAAACGAAGGATAGCGAAGCGGTCCTTAAAGGCTTCGTTCAGCTCTTTAACGCCCACGTATCCTTCCCCTACATTCATACTTCCGATAATGACAGAATGCTCATTTCGATGAATAGCTCCAATAGGAGAAGCTAATACACGATTTTCATCTGCTACTGAGTGAAGAATAGATGTAACATCACCAACAAGCATGTTCACTTCTGCCATGTTGACTATCCCACCGAACTCGATAGTTTTAGCAAATTCCGAAGGGTCAAACGTACTCTCACCATTACGGAATGCTGGTTCACCAACAAGGCTCTCCTTTGTTTCATCTTTATTCCCTACATAAATACTCATAGGCAATCCAAAGATCCAACTTAATGTCGCAATCATTGTATCTTTGCCGGTACCTTTTCCACCAATAAGGATAAGGTCTTTACCGCTTAATACATGACGAATGGCTCTACCAAGCATCTCTCCACTATAAGGGAAAGAAGGTTTCTTTGGTTCAACGGTCATAGGACGAAGAGAAACAGTATCATGGATGGCTACACGTTTATTTTGGATTAATGCAATGAGACGATTCGATAATCCCTCGCCTGATAAATAATCCTTAATCTCATTCCACCCGCTTTTCCAGTTACGTTTTGTTGGAACTGGAGTTGGCTTTTTAGGTGTAGTTGGAGATGCAGTAGTTGGAGCGGAAGTTGTGCTTTCCTCTTCTTCATCTACTGGCTCTAATAAATCGAATAGACTATTCATACTTGAATAATGTTTCGATTCTTTTGGAAAAGACGCTGTTATAGCTTCAATTTCAGCTAAATTATTGCCAAAACTAAGTTTGTTCACATCAAGACCTAATTTATAACCAATAGCACAGCCTGCTCCTAAATGAGAACATTGACTACCCTTTTCATTTGTTTCACAATAGTGAATTAACTTTGCAGTATTTTTCCCAGGATCTTCCGAAATAATATAAGCAAAAGGCTCAACACCTTTAAACTTAATACGATATACCGGGTAGGATATAGAAGATGTTAAGGATTCGACAGATTCCACTTGATCAGCAATTTTCTTCTCGAACATCTTTCTTGTTGATTCTGGTAGTTTTGTTGTTTTATATTTAGCCATTATTAAAACACTCCTTAAAAAAATTAATAGTTTTCATAAAAAAAGAGCCGATACATATCTGTACCGACTCACTCTTCCATTATGGAATTTTATTAAGCTGCACCAAACTCTTCGCGTTTCATTTCGGAGTTATTAGCAATTCTTAATTTATTATTATTCAGCCAACCAGTAAGGTTAAGTACCGTCTCAACTTTTAATGACTTCATGAATGTGTTGTGTATTTTAGGTACAATTACTGTAATTTCATCCATTGATGTCGTGAGCGCTTTAAAGCTACTTGTACCATCTTGGTTAAAAGAAGGTAAAGCAGTAACTTTAATGCGGTGTGGTTGAGGAGCATTGCTGCTGTTTCCTTTATCACTTCCTGATCCAGAGGAATCACCATTATAAGAACCTGGTTCATCACTATGGTTATCTTCATCAATCATTTCCTCAGCACTAGCAATACCTGTTCCGATTAAGCCATAGCCTAGAAAGCCTAAAGCTCTACCAATAGCACTTGTTTCAGCTACTTCTAATGGATTATCTTTCTCAGCTCCTGAAGCTTTATCACCTGTACGGATAATAGAGCTACCAGTAGCCTTGCCCAACATGTCAGATTCAATGGTTATTTTCAAAAAAGAACCATTTTCTGAAATGACAGGTTCATGAAAATGCATTAGTTTTTCATGCTTTCTGTGGTCATCACGTGCCATTTTCACACGACCATTAACAGCCATATAAGGATAAGACACAGGTACATAAGTTCCTTTTTCAGTTGCCCACATTCCTAATCCTTGAGCATGTTGATCAATTTCAACTTTATTACCGATTTTCACATTTTGAGGAAGTAATACGATAAATTCGTGATATTCAGCAGGAATTTGTTTCTTAGCCTGTTCATATCGAGTTTTCGCTTCCTTCACTAAACTATTTGCTTTGTCCATTGCCCATTTTGGTGTTGCCATGCTTACGCACTCTCCTTAAAATTAGTTTTTGATTTTATTTCACGTCTTGGCAGATGCTTCGACGGAATTAAACGAATAATATCTTCTAAACGAATGATTTCATCAACAGCTTTAGCCATACGACCAGCCGGAACATTAGAGGAAAGGATTGCTTTTACAACCGCTCCATTCTCACGTGCTCGTTGAATAGCTGGGACAATATCACTATTTGCTGAAAAGACAAAGATTTCATCATAGCCCTCAAAACTTAAATCAACTAAGTTTAGTGAAAGGAGTACATCAACCCCTTTAGACACTAACTTATTTTGTTGATCCAAGACAGTAAAGCCTTTATGAACATTAATCCCATCACGAAATAAGGCACTAAAAAAACGTTCTCTCAGCTCAAATCTTTCTTCATCTAAGCCTTTTGGAACGTTGCATCCAAACATATGGTATTCTGCTGGAGCTTGGTTACTCGCAAAATACGTTTCTACCGTTTTGTAAAATTGTCTCCACGGTCTAATTCCTTCTATTCCTAATCGATGAAATTGAACCATTGCATTCATTTCATCAACGAGAATCGCAGTTTTTCTCATTTTTGTTTTCATCCTACATCAACCTCCAGTTTTAGTTGGTGCTCCATTAATGGAATAAAACTAAGGGCATGAACAGGTATTCCATGGCCACTACGTTTTTCAATCATAAAACACCACTCATTCGGTCCAAAAGGTACCGCACAAATACTTACACTCTCCTCTTCTAAGTACCAAATAGGACCTTTTTGCTTCATATTTCTATGAGAAAGATCCGGAACTTGTCCTTTAAAGAAAAGCTTCAAGCTACGACATTGTTGTAAAAGACCAGTACGTTTAATTTGAATAAACTTAGTCTGTACAGTGTCTATAGTTAGATTCTCAAAGATAATGGTGATGAGATCCCCATATACCCCTTTTCGTTCTCTTATCGATGGATTTCCTGCAATTGTAGTAATGATCTCGGTGTCAATCTCCTTAGCTGCAGACTTCCAAACGGTCATCATTCGCAGCAATTCCATTTAAACCACCGCCAGGTATCGATTTTGATTTTTGATGTCCATCTCATATTTAACTAAAGAGATAAGTCGAGATAAAACATTTCCACAAGAATTGGGTACTGAATAACCTATCATTTGAAGGTTCAGCTTCCAAATTGTTGTACTCTCATCTTCTATAGTAGAAAGAGAGAGAACAAAATCAGTGTTCTTAAAAATTAAAGCTCCGTTTACATAGTTAAAGCCAAGTTTCTGAATCTCTAATATAGGCATATTTCCCATAGTAGTTTCAAAACGACATTCAACTTTCTGTAAAAAGCCTTTTGTATGACGCTCAATTTCTTGTAAGACAGGTCCGAGTCTATGTATCTCAACCTTTCCTCCAATTTGAAATTGGTCCTCAATAAAAGCATTTTCACGAACGTTCAAATTCTCTAAGACCGGCTCTTTATTCACCAATCCACTCCAAACTGATTGAAAACCAACCATATTCATTTAAAATTCCTCCTTAAAAAAGTTTTTGAGTGCAAAAAAGCGCCCAATGAACATAACGTCATTGAGCGCACAAAAAAACCACTCAATGAATGTACGAATTTGTATCCATAAAAAAGATACATAAATCGATCACTCATTGAGTGGTTTTTAAACAAAGTGTCTCTCCTGCATAGGTGAGATTAGATAAGTAAAAAATAGAATATACCTTATATTATCATGTAGCAGTAGGCTAGTAAACTACAAATCACTAAAAATGACGGTAAATAGGATGCTTATAATTAGTCTAATAATTTCTTTTTAAGTAAAGCGGCATATACTTTTTCTAAAGTTCCATATCCTTCATAATTACTAGTTTCAAAGAAAGATTGAAAAATCAAAAACTAAAAAAACAAAAAGACTACCCTAAAGGAACATTAGGTGTAGTCGTATAAAACCACTCATATCAGGTTGTATATTTAAGCTCGAGTAATTTAACTTACAATAGACTTATATTTCGTTTCAACCTGCTTAAACTCTTTATCATTTTTGATGTCTTGAAAGCAGGTGTTACCTTCTTCATCAAACGTTATTCTTACAAATGTAACATCTTCTTCTATTTGAAGGAGAGCATATCTTTTTCCATCAACTTCAAAGATAGTGCTTAATGCAACATCTTCTACTTCTTCCCCAGTATCTTTTGCTAAGATCATTTCGATAGGCTGCATCATTTAATTATTCCCCCTTTTTAAGTGATTGATAGTGTAGGTAGTAAGAGAAACTCGTATCGTTATTAAGATATCCATACTTTTGAAATTGCTGTAATACTCTCATAAAACCAGCATCTGGTAACAAATAAAGATAATGAAATCTTTGTGGACTTGCAAATCGGTTACAATATTTGAAATGAATAAGTTCATTAGTGTGTTGATATAGTTTTTCTTCTTCTTCATTTAAATCAATAAATTGTATAGCTTCATAATTAGCGGATTGAGTTCGATTAACTAACTTATCTCTAATTGTATTACGTATATCAGGTGGCATTTCCTCAGGAAAAATCACCCAATTTGCAAATGTCATAATAGAGATACTATATTTATCTAATTCTAAAAACTGATATAGACCTTTTAAATTGGTTTCAAAGGATAAAATCCCCCAAAACTCTTTGCCGATTTCCTCAATATGTTCTTTATGCATTAAATTATTCCTCAAACTCATCTTCATCCTCTATATCTAAACTCTGTGATTCAAAATACTCAGTAGCGGTCATCCCTTCGTGTTCATCTGTAAGGAAACTGATAGGAGACTTTTTAAGTTGATTATTTTGGTTATCGTAAAGGAGAAAAGTTTCGCGGCTTAATCCCATTAATAAGCGTTCATCTGTGGTAAATCTAACTTGAACGGAAGGCATATATTCTTCAGCCATCTTTGCTATGTAAGGGATACGCGAATCACTATCAACAATAACGATCACCCTTTTAGGTTGTGAAGCTAATGGTAATTTTTCAATAGCTAATTGAGTTCTTTTGAAAACTTTTGCTGCGTATTCATGCCATCCTCTTGTTATACGAAGAGTTTCAATCCAAAAAGTTAAAAACTCACCTTGATCTTTGATTAATTCAACTGTTGCACTAGGGCGGTGAACCGTACTATCTTTTAAACGGATGGAAGGTTTACGATCCCAAGTGATAACACGGTCTAAACGTTTTAGTTCTGAAAAAAGTTCATTCGTCACTAAATCAAAGAAGAAACCTGACATTTCAGGACCTCTAGTTCTAGTGAATTCTATTGGCTGAAACATAAACTCTTTAGGAAGTTGTCTACGGAATAGTAATTCAGCCGCTTCACATCCTACTCTTGTTAGTCCGTAAATAAGAGGTTTCTTTTTACCATCAACACATGGAGTCTTCCATGAAAAGGCTGTAATAATACCATGTTTTCGGCATCTTTGTATGAAATCACGAATTTTGTCCTGTCTGTCATTCGCATTAAAGATAACTTTATGAATTTGATTACGAGTTGCTATTCGATGGATAGAAAGGTAATCAATTAAAGCTAATTCATTATCGGTAAATGCATGTTCTTCTAAGCGGGTATTTAACCAATACTTCCCTGTGTGATTACCTTGTTTTGGTTGATAATAAACCATTGTTGCATATGGATCAGAAAACAAGCCAAACATTGAGCCGTCTGGTGGTAAAAATTCTAAAATGTCATTAGGACTAGTCGAAGCGTCATAAGGATTTGTTTGTGCCATTGGGATACTTGCCATCTTTTTTAAAGATGGCGAATCCCCTACATCATTTACATCTACTTGTAACAGATTATCGGCCATATCTCATTCCCCGATTTTGGCTTTGTCTATTTCTTGATTGTTGCGGAGTAATGATAATACCTTTGACACGACGTTCAGTTGGGATAATTTCTTGGATTTTAAAGTTAACTGTTTGTCCTTCTTTCAGTAACGAATGATCTGTACCTGGTGGGAATCCAGTACGAGCAATAATACCTCTTGGCTCTAAACGAATGAATAAACCATAATCTAGGTGCACTTTTGTAATAGTTCCTAGATATGTAGCTTTTTCTTGATACTCATTTATATAAATCATTGGGTCAGTTTCAAGTGTTTTCTTACTTACTGAAAGGAAACCTGTTAATTTCTTTTTCTCTTCTTCTGTTGGCTCCTCACCTTCAATTACTAAATCAGGTTGTGGTTTAACAACTTCAAGAATTTCTACATCGAATGATTCTCCAATAAATACTTCTTCTCGAAGATCTTCAAAGAACGTATAAGAGAATTCATTACGGTGCATTCTTGTCGGCACACCATCAACTAGTAAGAATACATGGAATTTATCAACCCCGCGTACAAAGGCATTGTAAGTCTCGCCTACTTTAGCTCTCTTCCAAAAACGTTTAGCCAATTGCTCTAAAGCTTTCACACGATTAGCGGCGAAAATTTGAGAATCTAAATCAACATGAACTACACAGAATTCAAATACCTTACCAACAAAGTTTTGAAGCCCTTTAAACTCGTAGTCATCAATAAAAGTAATTGGAAGGTATCCATAAATTCCGTTGTAATTTAATTTCAAACATTCCTCTTTTTTACCTGCAACTGGTACATACTCAATACCGATTGCTTGAGCATACAGTACATCACCTGTACGATGTGAGTTTTTAATATCTGCCCATGCAGTAGCTTTTTGTCTTTCATATTCCATAGTGTCTAACATATAAACAACCCCTCAAAATTTGGTATTTTTTGTTAAAAACAACAAAAAAAGCACCACTAACCCAATATGGATTAGCGGTGCTTCCGCTGTTTTTAAATGTAAGATATAAAGTTCTTCCTTTTACTATAAAGAAAAAATCTTTAAAACTCAACCTTTTTTATAAATCATCTACAACTTCTTCTTTGATATCCATTACCCCTTTAGGAAGAACATCATTTGAAGAGTCTCTATTCTTAGTGTTTACTTCTTCATTTGTATTTTGAGCTTCACTACCTGATTCTTTATTTTCAACAACAGTATTCTCTTCAGCGGAGATATATTTAATTAATTCATTTATTGATTGATCTGTCTCTGAGTCTGGAATACTATGCTCTAGGTTATGTTTAGTAGCAGCTATCTCTTTCTTTGCAGTTTGCAGTGATTCTTCATCTCGATTAACTGACTGATTGCTCTTATCTTTATAGGAAAGTCTAGATACAGAAGTTAATTTCTTTGGTTGTGTTTCTTTTTCGGTATCGAGATTCTCTGGAAAGGAATCAAAGTTTATTGTTAATTGACTTTTTGGCTTTTCCTCATCGAAAGTAAACTGCTCTAGCTCAATATTAACAGTAGCTTTTTGTTTATCAGAAACTGTCTCTTCTACCTTCTCGTCAAACTCAAACAATTCAATACTTACTTGATCGTTAGAATTCTGTTCGGTATTGCTCTCTACTTCATCAAATGGTTCAACAAATGTCTCATTTAAAGGATCTACCTGATCATTGAAATCACCTTCTAATAAATTGTGTGTTTCATCATGTGGGTAAAGAGTGTTATCTTCTGCTTCTCTCTCACTAATAATCTCAATGTCATCAAAGGGAGGTGTTTGATTTTGCTCCTCAACTTTTGGGGGATGTTCAGAAGATTCTATTGAGTACTTTGTCTTTTCTAGAATCTCACCAATTTCAAGTTCTTCACTTTTTTCTGATGCCAATTCAATTTTTCTGAAGTACTTTTTTAAAAATTTAGCTTCTGAGACAAAAGCACCCGTAGAAAGTCTAGCATCATCTAATGAATTATCCTCATTTACCATTTGAACTATCATATGTTTAAAAGGTAATGAAGCAATATCTGATGGTGAAAACTTTGGTTTTAACATCTTTTGAGTGTTGTGACGTAATCCCCATGTTTGATTTTCTACTGTTACTGGAGTAGAACTTTCATTTAATGATTCTTCATAAGTTTCTTCCTCTAAAAATGTTTCAGAGAAAATCTTGTTATCTTCTGTAGGTCCTCTTCCGAAAACAGTTTTGGTTGAGGCATTACCCATAATAGTTTGTCTATAACCAGGAATAACAGCATCTAGTTGTCCTAGCGATTGGATTGCGATAATGGCTCCCACATTATAAGAACGTCCCAAGGTTAACATACGTTCAAATGATTGGTTTACATAAAGCGGAAATTCATCGATGGTGAAAAAAATAGGAATTCTTTTATAAGTAGTCTTTTTACCTTCGACAGTAATTTCTTCTCCATCTTTAGGTCTGCGAAACACTGCACTCTGAAATTGACGTATGAAAAATTGTCCGAAAAGTAATGAAAGTTCATCTAAATCTCCTAGAGCTGTATTAACTAACAATACTCCACCCGTTCTAAGAAATTCATCTAAATCAAGAACCTTCTCTCCATCTTGAGCAACCATTAAATCAGATAACAAACTATTCATAGCAATATCATTTAGATACTTTTTAGCTCCTGAAACATATTTGTCTTTTTTACTTTCAACTATTTGTTTACCAGCATAGCGGTGATCATCTGGATAAGTAAGTGGTCTAATTTCTTCTTTATCACGATATGTTTTATAGTCCAAAACCTCATCTTCGAAATAACGTACAACACGTTCATAACGCTCAAGTAAGTTTTTATCCTCTGGTGATAGATCAGGATTTGATTTTTGTCTATCTAGATTTTTACGAACAGACTCGGTTACATTGGCAAGGTAACGAGGATCTTGGTACATTCTTTGTAATGTCGTGATGTTAGCAATTTCAGGAAATGCTAATTTTGCTAACATGGTGTAAAGAGTTGCTGTTTCTTCTTGTTGACCTTTGAAGAAGGCGTCTTGGTCACCAGTTAAAGAATTTAAAGTACCTGTAAAGGATGCTGCAGCTGCGTCTAAAGGTCCTGAAAATGGGTTAAACTTAGTACTGTTAGATTTTGTAGGGTCAATAACTAGTATTTTTTCATCGGGTACACCTGATTTTTTTGCTAATTTAAGGACATCATCTACGGCATCTCCTTTTGGTTCCAAAAGTACAATTCCCCCCGGAATACCACGAGCAATCTTCACTAGATCTTGAGCAATCCTTAATAACAAAGTTGTAGAAGTCTTACCACTCCCTGTAGCTCCAGCTACTAATTCATGGATGAACCTTGCAGCTTCTTTTAAAACTAGGGGTTTTTTTGTTGTCTTATCCCAACCTACTATTACATCAAAGCTATCATATACGAGAAAGTGACTAAAACGAGCAATCGGCTTAAACTCCCAGCTGAAGAACTGTCTTTTTAATATTTCTTCATTTATCTTAAAGTGCCGATATGTCATGGTAAGTAAGATAAGTGTGAGAATAAGCGGTATGATATATAAAAGTGTAATAAATGAACTCAAATCATGAACTAAAAATCCTGGGTGTTCCTTTTTTGATAAAGAAATGGTTTCTAATGGGCCGGCATAATGCTCATGAATATATCTAGTAGCCGCTACCCATAACATTAATATCGTCGAGCTTATATTTAGGAAAAATGAAAGGATTCTTCCTCTCTCTGTGGCCCTCCAATCAATAACAACTTTATATCCCTTCTTTATTGGATATGTAATGGTGGAATAAAACCAAGTAATAATCGGTAGATTTAATAAAATATTAAAGCTAGTCCAAGATATGTCACCGAGAAAAGTAAAAGGTATGGGGATGCCAAACCCCAATTTAAGCCACGTCAAAAGAGCGGATACTCCTAACAGAGTATTAAGTGAGATTAGAACCGTTACGAAATATGTGTGAAACTTTAAACGAGTCCATTCCTCAATTCTGTCTCCATGGTTAAGCCAAAAATCCCTTAATTTACTGATTTGCTCCAAACAAAATCCTCCTTTTTTCACAAAAAAAGGAAACACCAATCCTTGTAATAATATACAAAAATCGGTGCTTCCGTTTTATTAGTTTAATTATTTAATTGATTTAAGTATAGAAACTTAAAACTCTATTGTCAATAAGTGTATCAATTATGGAATATCCATATAATCGTACTCTAATGTTTTAAGGTTGAAGTATAGGGTTTTATCAAATAACTTTTTATTCTTTGCTAATAAGGATTGCCCCGCTACCTGTGAGAATTCATCTGAAAAGAATAGAACTGGAACAATGTTATCAATCACTTTTCCATTTTCTTCGATATTCACATGGTCTATGTCTTTCTTAAATTCGACCGCTCTCATCCAACCAAGAGTCTCAAACCCATCCACTTTTCCAAAATAATAGTAAAACTGATTATCTTTATTTACAGCATACATATTGTTAGTGATTGGCCCGTTATATCGTAAAATCGTTTTTCCGAATCGGAGATTGCCGCGTGATGCTAACGATTCTATTCCTATCTTTAACTTAAATAAAGAATTGGATAATTCATTTAATAAAAATTGTTTTGTTTTATCAATTGTTATCAATTTAAGATTCACTTGATTAGCATAATCTCCTATTCCACTAAAGAAAGCATTACTAATTGATTCCCAACGAATAGCCAAACCAAAATCCCTATTCCGTTCCTCTGTAACGAAAACAATTGCTGCGGGAAGCGGTTGATTTTCTTGCGTTAAATAATCGAAGTATCGTTTATACCCTTTAAATTTATCTATAAGAGCATTTTTTCTTTCAGTCGAACGGTCAATTTCAACTGAATAAATCTTATCGTTAATTAAAAGTTCTCCATCTGGTCGATACTTTACTTTAATTGTTTTATTCTTCTCTTTCACTTTGAAATCTTTAGCAGAATACAGATTATCTCGGAAGGCAACCTTGTGTACATCACTATTTACTCTAGAGTAGGCAGGGAAACCCGTTTTGAAGTTGTTTGGTAATCTGAAATTTCGTGTCCTAGAATAAGAATGTATGTTCGATAGCCCTCTTTCTGCCACTTTGAAACGTATGTTCGACAACCTCTCACTCTTCGAGAGGGAATGTATGTTCGTTTTCCTTTCGCTCATTCTCGGCAAGCGGTTAAACTCCTGAACTTCAATACTCAAATCTACAATTAGCTTAAAATGAGAAAATTGCTTTTGAGGATATTTGTAAAGATCATGAGGAATATAACCAAGATCGTGGAAAAAGCCAGTGCCTTTTTTAGTTGGATGTATGCCTTTATATCTGGTCATTAGATCATGACCTTCACTCGTTAAGTAGAATGTATGTTCTAGTGTGTTTTTCTGAGGGTTTGAATCTACTAGCTTATCCTTCTTTAATTTGAGTATTGAGTTATACATGTTTTTATATGAAGTGTATGTATTTTTATAGCCGAGACCTCTGGTAATTTGAGTCATCGTAACAGCTCTATGTATATACATAAATTCTAGAGCGTTTATTTGCTTAGGAGATAGTTGAAATCCTAATACCTTCGGCATTTTTAAATCCTCCCTTATATATGTAACAGGCTTTTAAACTCCTAATTAAACTTCAAGTCTTATGTTAAAAAAACCTTCTGTTTTTTCATGTTTATAGAATAACACTTTAATAGTGCAGATGACCACAATTAAATTGCGCTTTGGAAATAAGACAAATATTATATTGATCATGATAGAGATTCATCTTTTATAGAATATTGGTTTACATATATGCTTATACTATACGCTTACCTAGTACGCTTATCCCGAACGGAGATCCGTACTATATAAGCGTACTATATAAGCGTAGATTTCCTCTTGAAATTTTTCGAGTGTGAATTGTAATATAACAGCACGGTGTATTTTTGTGAAACAGATAGGGATTGTTCAAAAATTAGCTTTGGTTTTTTGTTTCCTTCTCCCCCGCTTTATTATCTGGAAAAATGGAAAAGTGACCAGGAGATAATGTAGTAAATAGGTGGACTCTAGGATTTAAAGAGAGGTAGTTTTATATCTTCAACTTCCTTTTAAAACGGGTATTTGGATTTGTCTTAGTATGATCTAAAGTGAAACGATTATATAATCTTTTATATAAACGATTATATAAAAGATTATATAATAATTTATGCAATTGTTTATATAAAAAAGTCGGTTTACTTGACCTTAGAATAATAGATTTATATAATTGTTTATATAATAAAAATTACCAAAGCTTTTCTGAGGAGGAAAAATTTATGGCAAAAGTTTCGAATATGAAATTGAAAGTAAGTAACGATAATGGGAATTCAGAACATTCTCTATATATCAATGGAGATTTAGTTAGACAACCAAACGTTTATGTAAGACCTACATCTAAAGGATTTGTACAGGATGTTCCTGGTGAGTCATTAATTCCAACCCTACTCTCTAATATTGATGTAACGGTTCAATCGCCTAGCATTAAATTTAATCGACGCTATTATATTGGTAATAGAGCGTTAAATAGTAAATATCAAGCAACTGAAATGAATATATCATTAGATAAAAAATACAATAGTGATCTACCAATTATTAATACTTTGGGTACAGTTGCAGCTAAAGCTGTACAAGATTTTTACAACAAGAACCAAAAGATACCTCAAGAATTAGATGTGACTGTTGATATGCTTACTGCTTTACCTGTTAAACAATGGAATCCAGAAAATGCTAAGAAGTTTTCAAGTCGCTTTACTGATGGTCCTCATACGGTAACGGTTCATATTAATACTGAGAATGTATTAGTGAAAATAAATTTTGAAACTGTCAAAGTGGCACCTGAAGGTACACCTGCAATTTTCTCGGCTATTTATAATCTGGATGGTGAATTACATAAAGGTGAAATGTTTAGACTTTTTAAAGAAACATACGGTAGGGATATTACTGGTCAATACTTAATAAACAAAAGAGTTGCGCATGTTGATGTGGGTGATGGTACATGCGATACACCGGTGTCGATTGGTTTTAATCTAGATCACACTCATGTTGATGGTTGTAATAATGGTGTTGGACATGCCATTAAGGAAGCAATGGTTGAATTTAATGACAAACATTCGAGTTTAACTAAATTAACTAGACAAAAATTCAGTGAGTATTTAAAAGATACAAATCATCAGTACCACCAAGATGCGGTGGAATTTTTTAATGAATCAATGGTTAATCAAGCGGAATTTATCTACGATCACTTCCGTTCAGTATTAGAAGCATATGATAACGAAGTAGATCTGTTTATGGTCTATGGTGGCGGTAGCATTGTAATGAAAGATGCACTATTCCCTCTTTTAAAAGAACTGGCTGATGATTTAGGTAAAGAGTTATTGTGGATTCCAGAAGAGTATGCAGCACTTATGAATACTATGGGGCTTCAAGTATTGCTTAATAACATGAAAAAAGAAGTGGCTAAAGGATAAGATAGAAACAAAGGTATAATCTGTTATGGTTATGCCTTTCCTCTATGAAAGGAGGCATACCATGCCAAGGCATAGAACTAAATTAAAAAAACCTGGCGATCAAATAGGTATAAAGTTAAAGGAAAATGAACCTGATCATATTGTTGAATGGTTTAATAAACAATCTGTAATCTCTGAGTCTATAAGATATTTTATTGAAAAAGATATTGCAGAGAACGGGATACGGGATATAAGCGAAGAACTTAATAAAACATTTAGTTATTATAAAAATGTGCCGGTCCATTATCTAAAGGATATAAAAGATGAAAGAGCAAATGTGAACCACTCAAAAGAGCACTCTCTTCAAGAACAACAATCTCCAGCTGCTATAGATAAATCTGAAGAGATATCCAATGAAAATGAACAATTAAAGAATGATGAAGTTGCTGGTGGAATAAAGAGCAATGATTTAAAAAAAGAACTTCCTGTTAATCCTTTAACAAAGGATATAGAAAAAGAAAAAAAGGTAGAAACTATTGAAAAGATTGATTCTAAGGAAACTGCCAAGGATGATATGGATAACAAAAAAATTATTAGCAACGAAAATCATGATGATAATAAACCTAAAGAAGAGGATATTATTCCATTTTCAACAAACTTCTTAATATAAGAAAAGCCAGTATCTACAATTCAAATATTGTAGATACTGGCTTTTTCTTTTGAGGATTAACTTTATAAAACTTTTACTCTGTACTCCCCTATGGATACTAATCAGGTTTTCATAATTCCATAGTCATTTAGTTTACGATGTCTAAATGCTAATGACTTATTCGTTCTTCTATAAGGGCTTATTTATTTTATATCATGATCCCCTATCCTTCCTTGTGATTGTAGAGTATGTCACCTTAAGTATTGGTGAAGTCCTCTGCTTATATAATATTTTAAAGAATGGTACGGTATTTAAGCGTAATTTATAATAGCAGAATGCTCAAAGTATATTGTTATACTTAGGGTCAAAACTCATGATTGCAAGCGTTTCAAGCATCTTCACTTTGGCTTGGATATTAATATCAAACCGACCTGGTTATGATAATACTACGTTGTTTCTTTAAGTATTTAATAACTTCGTTGGGCGAACCATTATAGTTTACTTCCATATACATCATGTTATTTATTAAGTACCAGTATCATGGTATCTAATATGTTATCGAATACGGATTTTTAAACCATAATTAGTTGACTCACCTACATATATGACTTTTCTGCCTTTACTCCTATAAATAAGTAATCACTACCTACCTTCCTTTAAGTTAAGGACTTTAAAGCTATTATGCTTACTTATATTTATAATTTCATCTAAATTATGCCTATTGTTACAATCCTTTTTCTCGATTATTTCATCAAGGATATTACTTAGAGATTTATGCTTTAGTAAAAGGCCGTTACTTAGGCTCATTCGTACAACACACCCCTCCTATAATAAAATTCACAACATGTTTTGAAAAAAGGGCTATGTTAAACTTTATTGTTGTTATTATGCAAAATGACGAGACATTGTTTAAAGGTCTCGTCATTTTGCATAATAATCACCCGTATTCGCACAGAGTTGGATTTATAAGGTCGGGAAGCGCCCTACATATCTTTTCATATGCGGTGAATTCTAGGTTATTTGAGAGAACTGCAATGTTATCCCTGTCATAGCCAATCCAAAAGATATTTGTGTTAGCTTCTATTATAACCACTATTGTTTCTGTGTCCTTTCCTTTCCATTCCATTCTCTTTGTTCCACGTTAAATACATCTTTATTTGTAGACCATAAAACTATTTCATTTGAACTTCCCATAGATCTGAAGATTGGAAGAAGTTCTTGGAATTACTTTACATTTTGAACCTCAGTAACCGCTACACATAATCGATGACGTTGGAACATGTATTTACAACTAACATTTGCTTCCTTGCAAGCTGTTTCATAATCCTCTTCCCAATGTGAAGAAAATTCAGTACAAAAGTAAATTGGAAATGCTTTAATATCTTCCATTCATAAAAGCAGGAAGTTTTCATCACACTCAGGAAGATAAAAGTTACTTATATCAAAGACATAGTTTGCAGTCCCTTCAATAGCGAGTGGAAATCCCGCCAACATCGGGCTCCTTGCTAAAATAGTGCTTCGGAAAATAACCAATTTCAACATCCATATGTACTCACTCTTTTATTACTAAATTATTATTAAACGTTGATAATCTTAACTTTTGGTTAGTGATATTTGTGGGAAAAAGACAACTTTCCACTATCATTTTACTTACTGAAGCGTCTGTCAGTACGATGTTTAATGCTTTCTATAAATCGAAACCAGCTCAAATAATGTTCCAAATTTTGAACTACACCATTAAAACGGTTGTTCCAACCTTTCAGTCATCGCATGGTCCAATTGCTACCCCTATATAATGTTGACCGAAAGCTATTTGTTTTGCTTTTCTTATCAACAGCAATATAATGCTTCCATCCATTATGATAAAGGATATCCCCTATGTATGGTTGCTCCATGATTGCTACAGAACGCTTTAGCATCAGGTGCCTGTTATCTTTGCAAACTGAGAGTTTATAATAAGGGTTTAATTACGGGAAATTAACATCCATGAACTCAAGGAAGTCCTCTAAAAAAGGTTTTTTCTAAGGTACTTAGCATTTCTTGTTCCAATAAATCTATAAACCTTGATATTATCCCCTTCCACGTAAGGCTAATGCGTTCCTCTTCTAGTTCAATTCCTTCCTTTACATTCGGTCGAGCTGCTCTAGCCATATATTTCTAACTTCTGGTTTATTTTCGGTAATTAAAAGCCATTTTGGTTCGTATACCACTACTCCGTCATATCGCGATAGCCTTGCCTTGAACTACCTGTTATCTACTTCTCTTTAGTAATTGTTCATTAAAAATTACAATTGAAACTAGCCTTCTTCAGATCATATCAAAATAATTTGTTTCTATATGTTATTTGTGTCTTAATTTCCACAATCATTGTTTTTGGATCTTCATATTGATGAATAATTCTTTCGCAGTTTAGTTTTTTCATTTCTTCCTAATAAAAACCTCTTGAGTAAGTGGAAGGTTCTAAAATATTACTAAAAATACTCTTGTTATCTCATCCTCATGATGATGTGCAAGATTTATAAATGGATAAAATACATTTAAATGATTAGGCTTATATTATCCCCCGAAATTAATGGTTTTTTTGTAATGAATATACAATAAATTTTCAAGACTAATGGTGAAATTCAATATATTTTAAATGAACTTTATGAACCCCCCCACTTTTCTATATACTTTCATCTTTTAACACCCCTTCCCTAACAAAACGCTACAAAAATATAATATTTATATAATCTTTTATATAACCATTTATTTAAAAGATTATATAAATAAAAAATCTTTTTTGCTTACATGATACTGATTGGCAATAAATTAGTGTTTCGATAGATTTTATTTATATAATAAGTTGGGCATTCATTTATATAAACCCTTATATATATGTTTATATAAATGAATATATAATTATGTATATAAACAATTGTATAAACAATTATATAAACATAGCAGCAATAAATATATATAAGGTGTTTCTATGGTTTATTCAAGGTTTATTGATTATTCAAGGATTATTATGTAAGTACTATTAAAGCAATCTAGTTTATTCCTGTATTATTTTTCAATAAAGCTGGCACTATATAACAAAAAACCTTTATTTATGTTAAGGTCTGAATTTTCATTGCAATGGAATCAGGGATAACGTGAGTTCAAGAGTTTTGATTTCACGGATCAATTCTTGTTCATTGACTATTAAAGGTTTATTGCTTGAGGTTTATTAAAGGATTATTGGTTATTAAAGCTTTATTATTTAAGGATTATCAAGTTATTATTGATCATCAATAGACCCTATTTTATTTACATGGACCATCTCGAATAAAACCAGTTAAATAAGGATTTGAACCAATACTACTGTTTTGTTACAACCTAAGAATGTTGAGTTTGGGAATTAGAAAAAATAAGTTTTTGTTGTGCACCAGCATGTTGAAACATCAGCAATTCGTGTTGTTTTTCAAAGTAAATGTTAATAGATTATTAAACATTTATCGATTATTAATGGTATATTGTAAATGGTTTACTAGCGGTTTATTGATTATTAAAGTTTTATTGTCTGTGTATTATTAAAGGTTTATCGATTATTGCTGGTACATTGTGAATGGTCTATTAAAGGTCTATTAATTATTAAAGCATTATTGTTTGTGTGTTATTAAAGGTTTATTGAATATTACTGGTTTATTAGCTACGGATAATTGAAGTGATATTTATTATTCCTGGTTTATTGATTATGGTTTATTGGTTGTTTAGTGATTATTGGTAGGGTAGGGAAGTGGGGTTTTCGATGGTTTATTCGTTATTGATGCATTATTGTTTATGGATTATTAAAGGTTTATCCATTATTGCTTCTTTATTGGTAGATTTCAAAAAAGAAATGTGGTAGATTAATAGATAAGATAATGTATTAAGGAGAGGGAATATGACTGAGGAAGAAGTGAAATATTGGCGGATAGGGGACTTTCATAAGTTAGCAGAGAAAAGAAGTGTTTCTACTGTTGATAGTTGGTTTAAACAACTAGAAGAAAATAAGATTCACTACGTTAGTAGAGAAGTTGATAGTGGCCAAAAAATATATGACGAACTAGACTTGAATATATTGAGGTATATTGATAAACGTAGAAAAGATAACAACATACCATTTAAATTAATTATGGACGAGTTAGTTGATCGCTTTGAGTTACGACCGTTTCCACCAGAAGAAGCTAAAACTGATAATCTAGAAGTATTAGATCTATATGCAGTACAAAAGAGATTTACGGACGCTATCGAAAAGTCAGCGGAAGAAAATGCAGCTAAATTAAAAGATGAAGTGGGTGAATTGATCAGTCATCAAATGTCCCAAATGAAATTGCTTTTGGAAGAACAGTCTAAATTAATGAATAGGGAACATCTTCTTCAAGAAAAAGAGCAGGAGAGGGAACAAAGATTAATAGAAAGCTTAACTGCTAGAAGAGTAGAATCTAAATTAAGAAAAGAAGCTTTGAAACTATGGTCTGAAAAGCCTGATAATGAACGTATGATAAAAACGGGATTATTCAGTAAGTCAGAAAATGTAAATAAAAGAGATCTTTTTATTGAAGATTATATTGAAGAACATTATGATAGAGAATATAAAAATTTAATAGATAACAGGTAGAGAAGCGAAGCACGCATTATCAAGTTTATTTGATAATGCTTTTTTTATGCTTATTTATCAAAAATCATATTAGGGAGTGGATTAAATGGAATCTAGTTTACAAAAGCAATTAGTATTTCTCAATGAAATTGAAGAACGTTTTGAGTGGAATTGGGCAAGTGAATTTGAATCTAAGCTAGCTGTTATAGGTGATAACAATAATAGAAGGAAGCATCAGATACTGGATACAATCTCAAATAAGTTAACTGCCAATGATCCAAAGACAGTATTTAGGATTAAAGCCAATGACGTAAGTACAAGTGAAATTAAAGATGCATATGATCTTATAGCTTTTGAAGAGATGCCCACAGAAAATATCGAAATTAATGAATTGTTCGATATGAATAGAATGGACTTTGTTCAAACATTCCTTGAAGCAATATCTTTACTAAAGGGTGAAAGTCGTACTGGTTTAATTCCGTTAGCTTCCTATAGGAGACATGCAGAAGGGCCATTAAAAGGGTATATTCGAGCTGTCGAACGGTTAGAAGATGGAGAAAGAAAACAGTGGCTGGAAAATCAGTTTAATAGCCTTAGAAGTATTGATTGGTACTACATAGAAGGTAGTGGATACACCTATATGTATGAGAAAGGTTCAATTGAAGAAACATTAGTGTCCTTTATGAAGGGGATATGGTCATATTGGGCTCTTACATCAAATTTATCAGAACCTCAACAAATGCTAATGATTATTGATGTACCAAAAGAGTTAACAAGCATTAATACACCGAAACATATAAAAGAAATAACACAAAGGTTAGTTGCTTCAATCGTTAATTTAACAGATGAAATTACTTTATCCACCATTATAAGTACAGAAACATTTTTCCCTGTACCTGAAATGAACATGAGGCATCATATGTATTTAAAATATGACTCTTTAGACTTTGATTGGAAAGATGAAGAAAACCAGACTTATTTTCCAGAAGGTTTAATTTCTTTGTGGAAAGAAGAAACAAATGAGGGTGTTTATATAGTTGATAGGGTCACTGGTAACGATATGATTTGTAGAAATCTTGAAATTGATTCTCTTGAAAAAACCGAAGAGAAAGTTATTGACGGTTAATATATTGTAATGGTATTCTGTTTAAGAACTAAATACCTATTACAAATTACATATAAAAACTATTGATATATGTGCGAAGCACGCACTCCTTTTACAGAAGGAGTGCGTGCTTTTTTTGTTCTAAATTGCACTTTCAATACAAGATACGGAGCTGATTTTATTGAATGTTCTTATTGCAATGGCTAATGAGCAAGTTGCTGAAGCATTCTCTAAACACATTAAGGAACGGGAACATCATGTTCCAGAAGTGTGTGTAAGTATTGAAGATTTAATTGAATACCTAATGAATGAAGAAAAAGGGAAGTTAAACCCTCCAGATGCAATATTAATGTCTAGTGATATTGCTCAAAAGATGGAAGATAGACGTCTTGAGTTTCTTTCTAATTGTCTCCTAACAATTAGAGAAGTTTTCCCTAATGTTCAATTTATTATTTTAGCTACCGAGAAAGTTGGGCATCCATTTCTATCAGAATTAGTGAGTATAGGTATCTATAACATTTTTTTAACAACCACAAAAAAATATAAAGTAGCTGAGCTTCTAGATTCTATCAAAACACCTAAAACATTTACAGATGTTAAAGAATTGAGAGAAATTGATACCAGTATTCCATGGAGAAACCCACATTCTCAACAGCAACCCCAAAAAATCGAAATTGCTACTCGATATGAGAAATCTACAAAGCAAAGTGAAAAGAGAAACGATATTAATCCCGAAAAAAAACAGATTAAAGTAGATAACGGCAAAGAGGACTTTTTATCTCTAATTGATGAGGAAGACTTGTTATTTGAAATTCCTGTAAAAGAAAAGATAATTGTTCAGCAAAGGCTGGTAGGTGCAGTCTTTATTGGGGTAGTAGGCGTAGAAGCTAACACAGGTTCAACCCATACATCATTACTTTTAGCGAATTTTCTAAACAATAGGGGATTGAACGTAGCATTAATTGAGGCTAATAATTCAAATCATCTATTTGAGATTGAATATGTTTACGAGGGGGAAGGGTTTCACTTCAACTCAAAATCATTTCAATATCAAAGGTATAGATCATTATAAAGGAATTAATCAATTAAATATTTCTGATCTAATTCATCAATACGATTTCATTATTCTAGACATTGGTTGGAATGATAACACGGATTATTTCGAAGAATTTTTCCGGTCACATTTAAAGATTGTAACAGCTCATGGTACTGAGTGGAAAAGAAAGAACTTACTTAGCTTTTTAAAAACATTTGAAGAACATGAACAAGATAATTGGATCCTTGCTATCCCATTTATTGATTCAAGGACTCTTGGTGATGTTGAAAAGGACACTAAATTAACGACCTTCAGTATACCAACCCAATCCGATCCTTATTCAAATAATAAAGAGATTGCAATGGTCTTTGAGGATATGCTTAATAAATATCTACCAACTAAGAAAGCTGAAAAACCATCTACAAACGTATTTGTAGCGAGTGGTATCGCGATATTAATAATTTCTTTTGTCGTTATGGCAATTACATTTTTTTAATTAGGAGAGAGATAAATGAAAATCAGGCAGCGTACAAAAAATCTACTTGTAGCTGGAAGTATTGGGGCCGTAACGGTCCTTATCATAGCAACTATTGCTATTTACTTCCTCTACACCAATTGGAAACAGGATGAATTTAAACAAATGAAAGCTTACGAAGAGAAAATCGAATCATTAGAAACTTGGAAAATTCAGCAAGAAAAAGGTTATGCCTTAAATCAAGATGTCGAAGCAGGAACGAAAATTACAGCTGATATGGTTGATGAAA
This sequence comes from Metabacillus sp. KJ11-3, assembly GCF_055808295.1. Classification (NCBI taxonomy): domain Bacteria; kingdom Bacillati; phylum Bacillota; class Bacilli; order Caryophanales; family Bacillaceae; genus Metabacillus; species Metabacillus sp. KJ11-3. The sequence continues at coordinate 62,703 of NZ_JBVVRS010000002.1, forward strand.
TTGTTCTTTCTGAAAAGACTGCTTCTAACGACCTTTTAAGCTTAGAAGATATTGAAGGAAGAATTGCCAAGATTGATTTGAAAAATAAATCAATCATGACTGAAGCTATTCTTTTTAAAGAAGAAGCAACGCCAAACGATCTAAGAAAAAGTGAATATAGTTTCATCCAGTTAACGCAAAACTTAAAGGAAGAGGATTTTGTTGATGTTCGTATTCAATTCCCAAATGGGAATGACTACATCTTGTTATCTAAAAAGAAAGTAACAAATGTTGAAGGAGAAACGATTAAATTCAATATGGACGAAGAAGAGATCCTGACGATGTCATCAGGAATAGTAGATGCTTACATGCAGAATGCAATTATCTATGCACTTCCATATGTTGACCCTTATATCCAGAAAGAATCTGTTGTTACATACCCACCAAAAGATAACGTGCTTCAGTTAATTCTTGAAAGTCCAAACGTAGTGAATGTAGCGACCGAGAAACTAAAACAAAGAGGAAGATCATCATTAGATTCTCAACTACAAACACTAGCAGAAGAAGATAAAAATACATATAAGTCAATGAAAGATCAACAAAAACAAGCTGTTAAAGAAAAACAAGAAGAAGCTCAAACACAACAAGAAGTATTTGAAGAATCTGCTGAAAAACTAGATGAAACAAACGGAGGGGAGTAACTAATGAAAAAAGTTTTATTCCTCGGAACACGAGATAAGAGCGACTTAGTACTATACGTTGCTCTGACTCTTTCCCAAATTGGTTATAAAACAGTTGTTGTCGATTGCTCAATGAAAAAACGATATCTGAAAACTTATACAAAATATGAAGAAGAGAATAGTTTATACGATTTTTTCAATATTGATATAGCTTCTGCTTCAAGCCCGGAGGAATTAGAAAAATCAATGAAGCAAGCAAATGAAAAACTTGAATCATATGATTATGTTCTTCTAGATATTGATCATATTGATCACCTATCAAAATGGTCATCATTCCATACCCGTTTCTACGTTGGTGATCACGATAAAATTTCTTTAATCGAAGACTCAGAATTAGTGAATAGCTTTGTTCGTGCTAATGAAAAAGAGAAAGAATTCAACAGAGTTACCTATGATTTGCCAAGTGATTTAGATGATAAATACCTTAACCAACTTTTTAATCACAATATAAAATGGACAGCTTCATACTATGAGTTACCATTCGATGAAATGGATGCAGCCAACAAAATTAACATGCAGTATTACATGGAACCAACCTTTAAGAAGCTATCCAAAGAGTATAAAAAGGTGGTCTCTTCCATTGTTATTTCATTATCTGGTCATCATGAAAAAGAAACAAAAATAGCTTTCAAAAAATTAGAGAAAGGGGATTTCGTATTATGAGCATAGTAGCTTTTTGGTCACCGGTCCATGGTCAAGCAGGTAATACATCAAACCTTGTTGCGACATCCAGTATGTTAGCGGTAGAACACAATGTAAAGACAATGGTTACACAGACTCAGCTCTCTCATTCAACATTAGAATCTGCCTTTACAAAAAAGTCCAATAAAGGGGATCTACTAAGTTTCTCGGATACGGGACTTGATGCACTCGAACGACTAGCAATGAGTAAACGACTAACTGATGATAAAGTAGCGGATTATACTATTACTGTTATTCGTGACCGCTTGGAGCTACTTGTAGGGAGCTCTAAATCCAACCAAGGGATGTTTAAAAATATTGATAGTGTACTGGATACCATCTTTAAAGTCTCATCTAAATATTATGATTATTGTATGGTTGATGTACATTCTGGAACAAAAAATCAAATGACAAAACGTGTGTTAAATGAAGCAGACTTGATTGTTGTGAATCTTAATCAAAATATTCATGTTTTAGAAAGGTTCTTTAGCAAAGTGGATTGGCTCGATGTTCTAGATGAAAAACCTTATGTTATTGTTCTTTCGCAATATGATTCAAAATCACGCTATACGGTTAAAAACATTCAAAGGAAGTTTAAATGTAAAACTCCTATCTTAACGATTCCTTATAATACAGCGTTTAGGGACGCTTGTAATGATCGAAATGTCATAGAGTTTTTCTTAAGAGCAAATAATGCCTCAAAGTCAAATCCAAATTTCTATTTTGTGAATGAGGTTGAGAAATTAGTTAACGAGATCATGAAATTAACTCAGGTACAAGTCTCTGTTGAGGAAGTTAACGAATTAGGTCAATCAACATCAATGAACTTACTTGAGTCAGGGGTTTCTTGATATGTCAGCAGCTTTAAATTTAATCATCATTCTTGTTCTATTAATAATTATCACACTCTTTTTAGTGTTTAAATTGACACAGCGAAAAGATGTGGAGCAAAGAATAAAACAACATAAGAAAAGCTATGAAATAGAAGAGTATTACATCCCTCAAATTGTAAATTATGTAAAAAAGTCTTTAAATGAAATTGCAAATTCTAACCTTCATGATCTTGGTTTATCCGAAGCTGAATATTTGAGCAGAAAACGTAAACGAGCTGAATTAGAAGATGCACTTAAAAACTGTAACACTGGGAATGTCAATGACAAGCTGTACGTGAAGAAGTTTATATCTGATTTACTAATTCAATCATATAACCTAAATGAAGAAACGGTTAACATTCCTATACCTTTCTTAGATATAAGTAAGTTAACGTATCAAGATAAGTTCGACATTCTTTTACATCTTTATAAAGAGAAGCATGAAACAAATGCTTTATCAGAACTTATTAAAAAGTACAATCTCGATCGCTTAAAGCCGGTTCAATCAGCTGATCAAGATGGTTACTACATTTCAAAAGAAGAGATCAATACGATATTTCAAAAAGAGTATCGTAAAAACCTTACTTTTGATGACAAACTTCAGATTGTCGTTCAGCGTGTCTTTTCAATATATAAAGGCTTCGGAGTTATTGATGATATCCGGGACCAATTAATAGATGGAGTTAGTGGTGGAGTTTCCGGACTACCAAAAACTATTGATACGATCGAAGATGAAATGGAAACTTACAATAAATTAGAAACTGCTCCTAGAGCTGTTGACTCAGTTTGGATCATGTACAAAGGTAAAACGATTCATCTTTCATTCTTATCATTTGAAACAGATTCAGAACTGCGAAGAGTAACACAGACAATCTATAAAAACAATAATCCAGGTCAATTATCTGAGTCACGACCTTTTATTGTCAATGAAATGGCAGATGGGTCACGTGTCGTAGTTGTTAGACCTAATTTTTCAGAATCATGGGCATTTTTTATTCGTAAATTCGACTTACCAAGCGCATCACTGCCGAGTATTGTTCAAGATGAAAACAGTGAAGTTGTGATCAATCTTTTAAAATACCTTATGGCTGGCGGTAGAGTGACAGGAGTTACCGGTTCGCAAGGTTCAGGTAAAACCACGCTCCTTATGGCTTTGATTAAGTATATTAATCCAACTCTTAATCTACGTATTCAAGAAATGGCATTTGAGTTAAATTTACGTAAAATCTATCCTGATCGAAATATTCTTAGTTTCCAAGAGACTGAGCATGTGACAGGTCAAGCTGGACTAGATTTACAGAAGAAAACAGACGGGTCCGTTAATATCCTTGGAGAAGTTGCGACTGATCCAGTTGCGACATGGATGATTCAAATGGCACAAGTAGCTTCAGAGTTTACTATTTTTACCCACCATGCGAAGACATTTAGAGATCTAGTACACTCTTTACGAAACTCTCTTTTAAAGTCAGGTATGTTTAACAATGAAAAGATAGCCGAGCAACAGGTTGTAAATGTCATTAACTTTGATGTGCATCTTAAGAGAGGTGCTGATGGGCACCGTTACATCGAACGTATAACAGAGTGTATCCCATTAAATGAGGAAATTGATTATCCGACGGAATGGAAAGAAAAAGAAACAAAAGAAGAAAAGTTAGATGCCATGATGGATACAATGACAGAATACTTTAGACGTCAAACGGACAGAAAGGCATTCCAATCTAAAAATATCATTGAATTCAGGGATGGTAAGTATGTAACTGTTAATCGTATCAGTAATATCCAAATGAATGAAATGATGGAACGATTAACACCGAAACAGGCAGAAGAGTTTCAAGTATTTATGAATGAGAATTGGGGGTAACGAACTTGTTAGTTGAATTAATTTTAGCTTTCTCAGCTGTCGGTACACTTATATTTTCATTGTTATATATGTATGTCGATAGAAAATCAGAAGGCGAAAAGAAAACAAATGTATCGTTACTCCTTCCGAAAGATAAAAAAGGACTTCGCTATCATTTTGGAACAATCGCTCAAAGATATTACCCAATATTCGTTAGAACTCCAATATTAAGGGGATTAGTGAGAAACGTAAGAGTACGTTTAGAAACTATTAATTCTTATGACGAATATAAGCTTCGTAGAGAAGTAATGAAGATCCTTTTTACCGCGATAGGGATTTCGGCCCTCATAGTTATTGTGTGTGCTGCTTTTAATCCAAATTTACTTTTTATAGCTGTTGTCATTATTGCGGTTATCTTCCTTAACGGGGTTTTAATAGACATGTTTGTTCACAGATTAGAAGATCGTTTAATTAAACAATTCAAGGATTTTCTATCGGATGTTCGGCATAGCTTCCAACAAACCAAAATGATTGATGAGGCCATTTATGAAGCAACAAAATTAGCTTCCTATGAGGTTAAATTACAAGGAGATAGAATCTATCAAATCCTTATATCGACTAATCCAAATGAAATGCTTCGGGAATATGAAAGTGTCGCACCTAACAGATTCTTAAAAGCATTCGCAAGCATTTGTGTATTAGTACTAGAAAAAGGGGATGTACGAACTGAGAAAGGATCTGTGTTCTTAAATGGATTGTCTGGTTTAACTCAAGAACTTAACTATGAAATTCTTCACAGAGACAAACTTTCTCAGATTTTAAAAGGATTAAGTGTTATTACTGTTATTCCAATTTTTTTAACATTTCCAATTCGTCAATGGGCTATCACATATTTCCCTTCCATGCAGTCTTTCTATGAAAGTACTGTGGGGTTAATTAGCCAAATTATTTTATATGTCGTCATCTTACTAGCCTATGTATTAATACGAAAAATGCGTGAAATTAATGAAGCAAAATACACATCTCATGTAAAAAGAAAGCTTTGGAGTGAAAGAGTTTATAATATCAGACCTATTAAATATGTTGTTGATGCTTTTACACCGAAGTATTACCAAAAACAATACTTCAAACTAACACGTTTAATAAAAGCTGCCAATTCCCACACAAAGTTGGAATGGCTTTATACTCAACGCTTAATCATTGCATGTTTAACTTTTTTTATCGTTATTGGAATCTTTGTTTTCAGTCATTATTCAATAACTCAAAATGCATTATACAGCCCAACAACAAATGTGTTAATGGGGAAATTGACTGAAAAGGAAAAGGTAGAAGCCCAGGAAAAAACAGACTTTGATCGTAAAGCAATCATCCATTTTGAGGAGGTGAAAGATACATCTTATGACGATATCGTTACATATGTGACAGAGAATCTTGAGCTAGATAGAAATCAACAGGCTAATGAGATCACTACAACAGCTGAAAGAATATTTGAAAAGATACAAAAAGTAGAAAACTCTCATTTTAAATGGTGGGAGCTACTTATCGCAATGCTGATTAGTGTTGCTGCATTCTTTACTCCAGTTTGGATTCTTCATTTCCAAGCCTTTATGAGAAAGATGGATATGGAAGAGGAAGTTAATCAATTCTATACCATAATCAATGTCGTTTCTCATTTTGAGAGTGTTTCAGCTCAAAATGTACTGGAATGGATGGAGCGATTTGCTGTTATCTTCAAGGAGCCTCTTAAAAAATGTTTATTAAACTATGACAGTGGTCCAGAAGAAGCATTGATGGAACTGAAAGAAGATGTTTCATTCCTATCCTTTACTAGATTAGTTGACCGTTTGAATCTAGCCGTTACAAGAATATCTGTCTTAGACGCATTTGATGATATTGATTTAGAAAAGCAATTCTATATCGAACAACGGAATCGTCATAATGACACAGTCTTAAATGAAAAGAAATGGTGGGGTGAGATCTTAGGACTCGCACCAATCTATACTTTAATCTTTTTATACTTAGTTATTCCAATGCTGTATATCAGTATTGTCCAAGCTTCAGAGGTTATGAAGCAAGTACAGTAAAAAACTATTAACTTAATGGAGAGTGACCTAAATGGATGCATCGAAAAGAGCCCTTATGTTTGGAGCAGGATTATTTATAACAATCGCGTTAATTACCTTAACAGTCATTATCTATACGACTGCAGCAGATGGTAGTAAAGCAGCACAAAAAGAGTTTAGTGGATTACAAACTGAATTATCAGAGCAAACATTCCTAGTCTATGACAATGCTGATGTAAGTGGATCGCAGGTATTAAATGCAATTCGTAAATTTGGAGATGAAGAGATTGGTATAAAAGTAACAACTGGTAAAGGTACTACATGGTACAACTATAATGCTTCAACTCCTGATTCTTTAGTAACTGCAAGTGGATCAACAACAAATACAACTGTTGAATCTAGCAGTGAGTATATTAATCCATCTGGTAAGTTTAATGCAAAGATTGTTCGTGATAGTAACAAAGTGATCCGCGGAATAGAATTTACACAACTATAATAGGGGACATTCATGGAATCTGTTCAGAAATTCCTACTATTTACGGTAGCTGCGTTCATAACATTGGGGGCAGTTACCCTATCTCTTGAAACAAACTTTATGATTGATAAAGCATACGAGAAAGAGGGAATCATTCAAAAAGATCCTTCTTTAATACAAAAGTTAACTATACCAGAAAAAACAAAAATTTATGGATCAGAAATCGTTGGGAAACTTTACTTGTATTATGGCCAAGACTTTCAGATTGTCGTTGATGGTTATACTTATAGCGTAAATAATGCCGATATTTCAAACCAAGATTTTTCTTCAAAAATTGATGTAAAAGCAATATATGAAGAAATTATTGCGAGAGATAGCGCAGGTCAGGTCCAAACAATAACTTATACGAAAGAGGTGCCTTAACAGATGGATGCTATATCGAAAATGTTTGCAGTATTAATAGCGGTTGTGTTGTTATTTCTTGTACCTCTTTCGTTTAATTTTGAACGAGAAGACGAACTGGCAAGTCTAACCGCTCAAAATGCGGTTACTAAATTTGTAGATTCCGTTCGTAACAAAGGTTATATAACTCCTACAATGTACAAACAATTCACCCAAGAATTAGAGCAAACTAAATATACATATGACATTGAGTTAATCCATGAACAAAAAACCTATTTTCCTATTTATACAGATCCAAGTGATCCAAGTACTTTTACAGAAGAATATATGACAGATTATCAAAACTATTATTCTGCTCAAATACTACCTATTTTATTTCCTGACAACACGCTTCCGGAAGATGATGACAGAAGAGTATATAAGTTAACTGTTGGTGACTACTTTAAAGTGGAAGTGAAAAACACAAATCGAACAAATTCAACCATTCTTCGTGATTTCTTAACTAGTGGAAATACGGGAAATCCTGTTGTGATTCAGATTCCATATGGAGGCATGGTTCACAATGAAGATTACTAATTTTGCGATTATCTTTATTTTAATACTAGGTCCTTTTTGGTTCACCATGCATGTAAAAGGAAATCAAATTGAAAAAGCAGACCAGCTTTCTTCACGATATGACCATGCACTAACAGCATCTGTTGATGATGCAGCCAAGTCCTTACTAACAAATGTTCATCAAGAATATGAAAGTGGATATGGATCTGATAAATCAACGAGTGCTAACCGACAAGAAGCGTTCGAAACCTTCTATAAAACACTGTCTACGAACTATAATGTTGAAGAAAATCCCAATGGCATAGGGGTATTGCAAGCTTATATTCCTGTTATGGCTATTGTTGATTATAAAGGGATTTATATCTATGCGATGGAGGAATACAAAGATGCCAATAATGAATTGATTCGAAAACATGTTGAAATGCCGATGAAACCTTTTGTGTATCAGGATAATCAAGGGAATATGCTTTCTTTTACTCTTGATGATTATGTGATTGCATATGATAAGAGCCTGGACAAATGGAACGAGGGGGTTAGAGAAGAAATTAAGGATACACTTGATATTCCCTTATTACAAGATGCTGAACTCTTTGAAAATGTTAGACGAAGCACCATATTAAACATTGTGCAGGATGAGATTGAGTATTATATCAATCGTCATAATACCTACGCTAAAAAATATGGAATTACCTACCGATTCACCATGCCTGTTATAAGTGGGGAGGATTGGCAAAATACGATTGATGATATTGGTGTGATTTCGTTTATTCAAGGTTATCCGCTTGGTGCAGATAATGTCTATAATAACTTTGCTCTTGGTGGAAGTCGTATTATTAAAAAACATGATTATTTCGGAACAGTGATTAATGACATAAAGTATTACTATCGTGATGATGAAGGGTATTCATACCCTGTAGATGAAGTTTTTCCTAACGAAAAAGAAGCGGTGAAAAAAGGTTATTTTCCACTCGACTAAATACCTAGATATATCCATTAAACACTTTGGGAATTTTGTGAAATTAATTTTGTGATGTTAAAATTAAGTTGTATTTTACTTTGCAAAGAAAAATTCTGGTTCTAGTTACCTATAATATAGTTATAAATTAGAAGGAATAGTACTAGAGTCTTGGTTCTAATAAACTCCAATTTTCGGTTGCAGTATCTAAAGAGCTAAATTGAAATGTTGGATGTTGAAAGTGAAGATAACCTAAAAATCATCGTTTTTAAACGAAAGGAGAAAGAAAAATGAAAGTAAGTATTAAAAAACTAGCAGTAACAACAGCAATTGGAACAATGATGTTAGGAGGATTTGCAACTACTCCGCTTGGCTTACCTACTGCTACAGTTGAAGCTGCTTCAGTATCAATTGTTCAACCCCAGGCGGTAGGTATGAAATGGATAACTGGAGATAAAATCTCAGGAGGTATTACATATAAGAATGCACAAGATAGTATTCAGTTCACCACTCAAAGATCAGAAAAGGGAACACTAGTAATTGATATTAAGAAAAATAAATATCATGCAATGGAAATGTACAGGGATAAAAAAACAATGGAAGGCTCATTCCCTGCTGATTTATATGCTCAACCATACATGTTTGATGGGAGAAACGAATCCGCTAAACAAGCAATTTCAGATCAGAACCATCAAAAAATCGAGTTTTTAAATCGTAATTCTGCTAAGGATTTTACTATACGAACAGTTTTCTATATTGATAATCCGAAAAGTGACAAAAACTATTATTTAGGCGGACCTGGAATGGGAGATCCTAGTGCATTTTTCTTTGAAGCTAAGTTTTATCCTAATCAAAATCTAACAGGACTAACGAAAACTGAAAGAACTGATTACCTTGAAAGAGCAGATAATAATGGTATTCCTCCTACGAAGGTTTCTCATATTGGTCGAGTTTTGATTAAAGGGAAGGACATGGTACTTTACAACTCTAAAGGACAAGTACATCGTAAATTAACTCAAAATGAAGGTTTACGTGTGTATGAGGTACAAAGTGACCGTTATCAAGTTGGTGGAGGATATTATGTCAAGAAAAGCAAAGATACACTTTACTATGTAGGTCATGTTTATAGTAAAGACAGATATATGTATGTATACAATCCAAATGGAAAGTTATTCAAAAAATTCGTACCAAAACAAACAGCACGTGTTTATTCAACAGATAAAGGACGTTATCAAGTAGGAGCTGGTTATTATGTTATTCCAAATTTCAATGTGGAATTTGACAGATAGGATTGTGAGCAATGAATGAGAAAAATAGTTCGAATTCTTTTAATTGCTTTAATTGTAGGAGGAACATATCTTCCTTATATTCCTCCTGCTTCAGCATACACTTTTATAAATTCACCTCCGCCAAAGGTTAGGATGGACGGAAACACACCTATATATTACTTAGATTTAAAATCACCTGACAATCCAAATGGGAGAGTTCCAGCAAGTTATAAACACTATAATGCATCATCCAATGATTGGGAACGACTTGCTAATAGTGAATTTGCGCTAAGGGATGAAGTATGGAGATATGTCTGGGAGTGGAGAAGCCAAACTATTGATACATCAAATTCTTTTATTACACCTATGGAATCTCTAACTTGGAATGGTGATCTTCAAAGTAGTATTGATATATCACTTCGAAATATTTTACGTGCAAATCCTGATTATTACGCTAAAGAAGTAATGGTATACCCAATACATACGGAACGGTCCTATCCAATTTCGATTGCCGATGCACTGTTAAAACAATCTAGGAACAACTATGAAAACTCTATAAGTGATATATCCAATATTGATAAACAATGGTCTAACATCCCTGAAAGGAACCAACCATATGTATGGCCAACAGGAGCGGACGCGGCTTTACCATGGAAAACATACTTACCAACACACAAGGTATATGAACATGCCGATTACCCGGGAGGCACTCGTTTTGGCAACTATGATATGGTATATAACGAAGATTCAACTGGACGATCAAGATGGTTAAATTCACCTAACTTTTGGATCAAGTGGGCTGGGGATACAAATGATGAGTCAAGAAAATCATTTATAACAGATATTAGAGAAGGTAATTATTATGGTAGAGCACACCCTATGTATTACACACCAGAAAATGACGAATACATGAGAGATATGCAATATTGGGATTGGTCATTTTCTCGTGTTACGTGGGGGCTACCGACCGCATCATGCCCAAGTGATCCTACTTGTGAATACCCTTATGCTAACTGGCATGCAATGGTTAGTGAAAAAGAGTTAACGAATAGCAAATCTTCTTATAAAATTCAAGTTTACCTGGTTAAAAGAGCTGGTGAAGAAGAAGGTGAAGTAGGAGAAATGTGCCCTCGTGTCATCTCGCCACCAAGTGCAGGTGCTCAGCAACAAGCTGATAAGATGGATGCTAACACATCCGGATTTATAAAAGCTGATACGCGTGGGAATGAAAAATTTAACGTTCTTGACGGTATTCCAACAAGCGAATCCCTATATGCTAACGCATTTGCTAAAGAGTATTTGTTTAAAAATACCTTCACTCAAATGTCTGGTGATGTGACGTATACGGTTAAAGTGAAAAAGACTTACAATTTAACTTGGAGTACTAGAGTAAACAGACCTGATGGAACCTACTATTATACTCCTCATAGTGATCAAACTGTTGTTGAGAAAACCTATCAAGTTAAAAGACCATACTATTATTGGCAGATTGATAACTTAGAAGTTAATGGTCTTGAATCAGCAACGATGTCTAACTATGCTTTACCTAATGGTAGCATTACTATGTCACCAAATGGCTATTCACCACCATCTGTCTCAGCTTCAAATGATGATGACGTTGAAGAACACGTATTTCCGGCTGAGTGCGAAAACGTAAATTTAGGTAGTCAAAATATAAATGGTGGAACATCTAGACCAGCTGTACCAAATGAAAATTGGCAAACCAATGCAGAAGGTGCAGTTACGAAGAACAAAGTTAAAAATGATTCTGTCCTCTTTAATGGTTCAGTAATCATGGATGATACAAAAGTTGAGGAAACAGCACCAACACCATCAACTATTCCTGAATCACCAATGACAAACCAAAATGTGTTTTATCGATCAGGAATGGTGATTAGCAATTCCCTTTTAAATAAAGCTGATACACCGAGTAGTGGAAACATTAACTATAACCTTATTAAAGGGATAAAAGGTGGGTCTGCTAAAACTTATCCAATAAACGGGATAAATACGGTAACTGTTCATACACCAACTGTTATTTATGCGAATGTTTCTAATGATTCAGGGCATAACCAAAGAACAAAACCCGATCCTGTAAGGAAAGCTGTTATTCTCGATCGTCCATTTACCATTATGATGCCAACAAGTGGTCAGCATTTGAATATTCAAGGGTATGGAAACCGAGACTACGCGAAATATATTAGTCGAAAGCAAGTCCGCTTTCCATTTGATGTATACCATTATAATGGAGGAACTCAAGGAACTTTCGTACCGGCTAATACGTGGGTTGATATTCCAGTAGATGATCTATCATCTGCATTTTATACACCTGTTTGGGTAGATGAAGGTAGTTATGATGTTCTGTTCAGATCATTTGCAGTAAACTCTCCATCAACGGGATTTACTACAGAACAAAATGCTAACTTAAATCTAGCAAACCATGTTGCGACTGATGTAATTCCTATCGATGTTATTGGTAGGCTCTATGATTTCAGAATAACGGATATAGCTGATTACAATTGGGAAAATGTATTTCGTGTAAGTCCGAATAATTATCGTCATACCGGTAATTATTATTGGGTTCAAGACAAAGGAATTGATGGTGCATTAAGGGGGAATAATTCACCTTTTTATCTACCAATCATGCCTGGAAGTCACCCAGACTATAAAAATACAAGTATAAAAACTGGTTATCACTTTAAATTCGATCTCAAAACAAAAGGGAATATGTTCAATCAAGGAGACGGTATTCGTATCACTCCAACATTCTATTTTGTTAATAAAGATGGATCGAATCGAAGAGAAGTAGATTTATATTATAAAAATGAAAATCAAAGCTTTGTTAAGATCGGTAGTGCTCAGGACGAAGAAAGACGTCATGTGAAACTAGTAGAACGATTACGAAATGTTCCAGAATCAGAAATAGAGGCCGCTGCTGATTATGCATTTGACCACTATTCAAATATTACAACTACAATAAAAAATCGTTATATCCAGGAGTATCTAAATGATGCAAAGGATAAAACATATGTAGGGCAATATTCATGGATGATCTTGCCTTCCAAACTAAAAACTCACATTGGGCCAAGCTCAATCCCTCCGAATGCTAGTGTAGATCAACAACGAGCAGTAGCATCAATCCATCAATGGTATGGAGAGTACAGTCTGCCAGCTGCAGTTTATACAGTACCGAAGGGAACGAATTTAGCAGAAGTTGGACGTATGGAGCCTTTAACAGATAAATCATCTGTCTTCTTAAAGGATGGATATATTGTGGTGAACTTTAATCTTGAAACGATTAAGAATCAGGATACAGAGAATCCTTACTTACAATATATTCATGCACCATTAGCAAATCAATGGAAGATAGAAGGATATAAAAATTCTAGGGTTGATCCATATGGTAATAGTTTCTCCTTACTTGATGGGGATGTAGTTTTTTACCATGGAGATTTAAGCTCGTACGATGACTTCCAATCAAGCGTGACGCATTAGTTTAATCAAGTAATACTATTAAAGAATTAGTTTGCCAATATGCTAATTTGCTTTAAATTAAATGGCCTCAGTATCTCTATACTGAGGCTATCATTATATTAAGAAGGTGAAAATATGTTTTCTCAACAATTATATCTCTTACCACTTTCATTTATTATGATTTTCCTATTCATAATGACTATTATGGCAATTATTCTTTATCTAAGAACAAAGAAGAACAGTTATTTAATTAGTGCTCTTTCGTTCTTTGTTTCAATGTTACCTTTTTGGATTGTCTCATTCAAAAGTATAAATGAAGAAATATCTATGTTCTCTCCAGCTATACCTTTAATTATAGGATCACTTATTCTTGTTCAAGGTACGATATATTACCTTTATTCTCAAAGGAATAAAAAGAACTTACTCTTTTTCCTTATTCCTTTAATCCTAGTTCTGATAACAGGAAGTACTTCATTACGCATATTAGCAGTAATACCGTTTTTACTTTTGACGGGCTCCTCAATTGTATCTTATGTAAAGCTCTCAAATGATATATTAAAAAGAAACCATTATATAGTATCTATCCTACTTACAATTTTAACTGGTTTATGTGGGGTTACTTCTGTTGTATTAGGTCTGTTTATGCTACGATTCTTATTCTCATCTTTCCTTGCTTTAACTTTTATTATTCAATTCATAATGTTTTTTGAAAGAATAGTAGACTTAATGCATGCGGCTTCTTATACCTCTGTAATCGATGGATTAACAGGACTGTATAATCGGAGATATTATACTAAACAAGTGGAGCAAAAAGCAAAGCAAGGATATATAGGTGTGGTTTTCTGCGATATTGATAATTTTAAAGCATTAAATGATACTCAGGGACATCATATAGGGGATAAGGTATTAAAAGAAGTCTCTATAATTGTTCAGGAGCTTGTTAAAGGAAAAGGTCTTGCAGGTAGATATGGAGGTGAAGAGATAGTTCTTTTAATTAATGATTCTAAAGTAGATTTAGAAAGGCTTGCCGAAGAAGTAAGAGCAAGAGTTGAAAGTCACACAATAGTAACACTCTCTGTTGGATTTGCAACTAACAATGGTGGACTTCCTTATACTGAGGTTATCAAGCTAGCAGATAAATATATGTATGAGTCAAAGGTAAGCGGAAAAAATAGGGTTACTGGGCAAATATAGAGTATAACTTATAATGGCAAACTTCATTTTTCAGAGAGGTAAAAGTAAGTTTTTGTATTTATCTTAATCATACAATAGATATATATTAAATAATCCTCGTATTTATATGTGTACAAATTATAGTTATAAAGTTCTAGAGAAATAGTCCGTTTCAGTTGACGCTCTACTAAAGAAGTGATAATATATAATTGAAATTGAAATATAGTACTTTTACATATGAAAGAAACACCACAATTAAATTATATATTATATATTTAGGAAGCACCTAAATGCATAGATTCTATGTATTTAGGTGCTTTTTTTTGATTACCCGTTATTTATTCAAAGGGGGAAGGGTTTGAAAGAAATCTAGGATAACAATACAAGTTAAATATACCTACAAAAACAAAAAAAGCTTTGTACCAAATTGTTTGGATTTAGGAGGCATTTATGAAAAAGAAATGGTTGTTTAGATTATTGGGAATATTATTCATCTTTATCTTTGTTGGCTATATCTTTGTCTATGAAACTTATCTTCATGGAAAACTTTCAACGACAAAAGTAGTGGTGGCGACTAATAATATTGAATCCTATGAATTGTTAACTGAAGAAAATACTTATTTGAGTGACTACCCTAGAGAATTAGTAACAGAAGATACATTATTAGCTTCAAAAGATGTAATTGGAAAAAGAGCTGCCCATGATATTTCTGCAAATGATCCTTTTACAAAAAAGAAAGTAATGAGTTCCAAGTTGCGATCTGAAGAGAATGAGCGATATTTCTCAATTCCTAGCTCTTGGTTAGTATCAGTTCCAGGAAGTTTAAGACGCCTAGATGAAGTTGACATTTGGTTGACTAGAGTTGCAAAAGAACCCCTAACACAGACTTTTAGTACAGAAAAACCGTTACTTGAAAAGAAAGTAGTAGCTTACTTGAAAAGTTCAAATAATGTGGAAGTAACAGGTGTTGGAGAAGCTTCTAATCGCCTAGATGCTATTAATAATCCTTCAAGAATTGAATTAGGTTTAACAGATGAAGAATTTAATGAATTAAAAAAGGCCGTTGAGAGTGGATATGGATTAATCATTAGTTACTAAGAAGGTAGGAGTGTGAAAAATGAAGATTGGATTTGCAACCAAATATAACTTTTTAAAAGCCAAGATCGAAACCTACTCTGAATTCAGTAATTCAGTGGAAATTATTAGTGTTGATGATGCTCTTAAATTAAAGTATGACGGACTAGTATTTGATGACGATAGTTTTACTATTGATGAAATACTCGCCATACGAGCTGAAAAAAGAGAAGAAAAACTGGTCATGTTTGTAACAGAAGATACACCTTCAAATATTAGAAGAGTTGCGATTTCTCAAGATATTGATATATACGATATCACATTGGGGCAAGAAGGGATCGTCAAATTTGCCCAAGAGGTTTTTCTAGATATTGAAATCTCAGATTACAAGAATGTCATTGCTGTATTAGGTACACACCCACAAGTAGGAGTTACTCAAACAGCGTTTAGTTTAGCAAAATCATTTTTTGAAACAAATCGTAAAGCATGTGTAATTGGGTTGAATTTTTATAACGCAGGTCATTTGATTGGGAAAGGTACAGATTATAGCTTAGATACCATCTATCCTACTCTTGCCAGCGCATTAATCACAGAAGAAAAGTTAATGGAATACATGGTCAGCGTTGATGGAATTCACTATTTAGTTGGTAATAAAAATTATCTTACTAGACACAGTTATGAAATCCATCCGATTAAGCTTCTTATAGATACAGCGAAAAGTGCATTTGACTATGTCATTTTAGATTTAGGATCATTTCCGGATACTGCGGGCGCTCTAGCTGGTTTAAAGTATAGCGACTCAAAAATCCTAGTAACTACTCAACAAATACACTCAGCTCAAAACTTTAATGTATGGAATGAGCTGATACTAAGCGGTCTATCATATAAACCCGAAGACTTTCTTCTTATCGTTAATAAATATGTGTCTCAATCTACACTAACACCGAAACAATTATCTAGTGAACTAAACGTTCCACTATATGGACAATTACCATTTGTACCTGGTGCGGAGGATATTGAGATCGAGGATCACTTTTTACATAGTGGATTCGATAAATCTTATATCAAAGCTTCAGCCGGTATAGCAAAGGGCATTGCAAAAGAAAAAGAGGCTCCTTCTCATAATAAAAAGAAGAAATTATTTGGAATATTCTAAGGAGGTGAACGCTTTGACTCAAATATTATTTAAGGGAGAACAAGATCTTCTGAAAGGATTACGTAAAGAACAAGCCTTTTCAGCGGAAGATTATCTTTTGAAAGAGAAGACGGGTTCACTGACTTTATCCAAAAATAAAGATTTCTTTTACATTAGTAAAGTTGCTAAAGATGAAGTCGAAAAGCAAATCGAATTGAAGATTAAAAACAATAGTAAAGAAGATTATGTTGAAATTTATCATAGAGCATTAATTGGAGATCCCGCTTCAATCAAGATGATTAAAGGTATGATAAGGGATTTCATCAATTTTAACTCATATACGGAAATCCAATTCCCTAATTATTACAGCAATCTAGAGAATGCAATCTTCCACCAAGAATTTGGATTAGGACCTTTATCGACATGGTGGGAGAAAATCCAATCACCTGCAGCGAAAGTAATTGGTAAGGATATTTGGTATATGCAGAATGGTGAATATGTACGTCAATCTTTTTCTTTCAAAAATCTCGATGAGGTATATGCTATTTGTCAACGCCTTAAACATTTGGATAAAAAGAATAAATTAGATCCTCAACAACATACTGAATTAGAAACTATTTCATTAGACGGTATTCGTATAAGTATTATGATACCTGAACGAAGTTATGAACCAATCATTACATTAAGAAGACAAGTAGTATCCATACATTCATTTGAAGAACAATCGAAATTACATACTATACCAAGTGAATCAATCGGTCTTTTCAAGTTCCTATCTAAACTATCGTTAAATTCTATCGTGGCTGGGCCACCAGCAGTTGGTAAATCAACGTTCTTAATGACAATGTTAGCGGAAACGCAACATTTGCATACTGCCTTTGTTGAATCAAATTATGAGTTCTATATAAGAGAAATCTTCCCTAACACACCTTTTATACATGTGAGGGGAGAAGGGGCAGATTTAGAAAAGAAAGTCTTTCCTGCATTGTTAAGGCACGATATTGAACAAATTATCGTTCAAGAGGTACGTAAGGCAGAAACGGAGATTTACGGTAGTGCCGGTGAGCGAGGAATAAAAAAACTTATGGGTACGTTTCATAACCTTGATCCAGTGAATATTCCTGGTACATTGGCTCGCCTTAATATTCAACACCATTCTGGAACTGGCTTAAGTTATCGTGACGAATATATAAGGTTTGCGGAAAATCTTCATTTTTCTATCACTATGGATGAAGTTGATAAAACAAAAAAAGAATAACCGGAGTTCAATTCTATGATGTGAATCCCCATAACCTACAGGTATCAATCTATAAGATTATTCATTATGACTATGAAAAAGATACTTGGGAATACAACAATGACATTCCTCAAAGAATTGAACGTATTATGAAAATTCGAGATTTAAATAGTTATAACGAGTTTCAATCCCTACTTTCTAATCTATCAACTAAGTATCCAATGAGAAAATCAGAACAAATGGCAGTTGGTTTACAAGGAAGTGCTCTCTAATGTTACTAGACTTATTAAGTGCAACTATAAGAGCAATTGGATATCTGATAGGACTGGCTGGTTTAATTTTTTTGTTTATTCTTTTGGTTTTAAGTACAACGTGGTCAAAAACCGATTGAAGTTGAAGAGAGAGAATCAACTGAAAAATTATGAGACTCGTATAAGAAATACCCTATTTTTTAGATGGTTTGATCGACTGCTTCAAGCGACGAATAAGTCATATTCACCTATGTTGTTTACACGTATAGCTAGAATCCAATTAATATCCTTTTTGGTTCTGTTGTTTCTTTTATCAATCACAACACATGCTTTTCTTTATGCACTTGTAACATCAATTATCTTTATTTATATAAGTCCAGCTGCATTTCTCTATGTAAGAGTAGTTAGAATGAGATCGCACTCACAAGCTGATTTATCTAACACAACGATTATGTTGTTACAGGAGTACCAAAGAAATTCGAAAAATATGATGTTTGCTTTAAAAGAACTAACGAAAAGACTAGATGGAGATACAAAATTGATTTTCGGAATGCTTTTTATTCGCATGGAAAACAGAACGATGGATAGAGATCAAGTTGCTGAAGTATTTGCTTACCAAATTGGAGAGTGGGGGCAAAACCTATCTATGACTATATTGAAAGCAATAGAAGAAGGGACAGATGTTGAATCAATTTTAGAAGATATTTCAGCCGATATAACAGAATTCCTTAAAAGTACTTCTGAAGCTGAATCAAGCGGACGCGAAATTGCTCAACTAGGAAAATTAACAATATTTTTTATTCCAACTCTAATTGTGATAAATGCTCAGTTCTTTATGGAACAAAACGCGTATGTTTATCATTTTTCAGATCCAGTCGGAATAAAGGTCCTTACTTTTTCAATTATATTAGCCTTTGTCGGATTTATTATGGCGGTACTCCTTGAAAAACCTAAAAAAAGATTATGAGAAAGGAGTTAAATCGTGGAATGGTTTTCCTCAATTATCAATACAGTTGATTCTCAAAGGATCTTTCATTTTAGTTTACTAGCAATGTTGCTGTTGCTTTCATATCTCTGTTTCATAAAATCTGAACAAGATGAAAGAGCGATAAGATACAAGTTAAGAATTTATATGAAATATAGAGTAACGAAAAAATTACTTCCTTTGATTGAAAGGTTAATAGTAAATCCAAAAGCAGATGAACTATTTAAACAAGCGGGTTTACCCTTTATTACAAGCTTTAATTACAACTTAACTCGTTTAATTATTGTTTTTGGAGTAATGATATTAAATCTATTAACAAGATATACAGGACTTGAAATCCTAAATAAACAAACTGCAATTGTTACCATTTTGGTCGTATTAGTAGCCTCTCCGAGAAAATACTTTCCAATAGAGTTTGTACTTAATTTGTTAAGAAAGAGACATTATCGTGCGACTAACCAAGAAGTGTATTCTTTGTATTTACAACTGAAAGCTGACTATAAAACGAATCAAAATATAGGGAACAACTACAACATGTTGTATTCCTATAGGAAATACTTCAAAATCATTCAGCCTTCTATTGAATTAGCAATATCAAGGTGGAACGGTGTAAATGGTTCCGAGGATGCCTGGAATGCTTTTGCTAAAGATGTTGGAACGCAAGAGGCACATATGCTTGCATTAATTATGCAAGGTGTCGAAAACACTAGTCCAACAAGAATATATGAGTTATTAGAGCAGAAACGAGACGAATTTGCTAATGCCAATAAAAATGCGTTCAAAGATTATTTAAAAGATAGAGAAAATATTATCTATTTTGTTATCTATGCTTGTGCATTAAGTATTTTTGCCAATCCATTTATGGCTCAATTCTTACAATATAAAGATATTATGCAACAAATGAATAATTTATAGTTTAGTTTACCTTAAAGGTGGTGGTTAGGAAAATAGCGTTAAGGAGAATAAAATCTCATATTTTCAAATTTAAAATTAATTATAGAAATTGGAGGAAAAAATAATGAAAGATTTAATAGCAATGGCTTTATTAACATTTTTTGTTGTAGGTTTGATCATTACATTCGTATTTGCAGATGGCGGTTTCAAAGAGGATTCAGGAAATATTAAGGACAAAACACAAACAATGTTACAAGATGCACAAGATTCAATGGATAGTGCTGGGTTAGGTTCACCAACTACTCCAAGTACACCATAACCTATTAGAAATAAAGGGAGTGATAACCTTTGAAAGATGTAATCGCCTTTCTATTGTTATTTCCGCTACTCGTCTTCTTCCTTGTTCAGCCTATGCTGCATGATGCAGAACAAGCAAGGGGAGATAAAGCGCAAATCGTCATTCAACGAGCAACGGAGAAAGCTGCAATTGAAGGGCGATTTACAGATGATATTATTCAAGAAGTAAAAGATGAAATGAAGCGCGTTGGTTATGATGATTCTGAAATAGAACTCGAAGTAACTACCGATCTGACTTATCGAGGAAATTACATAAGTGGGAAATTAAAAGTACCAAATAAATACTTCTTTCTATTTGCAGAAAGTCTTTTATCACTTGGAGAAGAAGAAGAGATCTTTCACATACGCTCAGCTTCAAGATTGAGTGAATACGTAAACTAGCAAGATCATTATGGAGGGTAGCTTTCATGAAATACTTCATCTATACATTATCAGTAGGAGTCCTTTCGTTTTATATTCTCTCTTACATGACTCAAACAGAAATACAGAAGTTAGCATATGATCAATTGAATTATGCACTAAAACATGCTGTTCATGATGCAGCTCTCCAAATTGATAAAAGTGGTTTAACGGAAGATCTAATCCTTTTCGATGAAATAAAAGCGGAAAGTGTATTTATTGAGACCATGCAACGTAATTTACCTGTCGACTTTAGTCTTCAACCTAAAGATACAATACTGTATGAGCAGCCAATTGAAGTAGTTGATAAGATATACATCGATGATGATTTTATAGATATAAATACTGGAATAAAGGTAACTTTCCCATTTGTTTATGAGTATGAAGATATAACGAAAGGGTTAACGTTTGATCAAGCAATCTTTGGTCCTTCTGTTATTTATGTTGTGAAAACAAAAGTATATAAAGGTACTAAGGAAGTTTATCAAGTAGTGGTACAAGAGTATAAAAAATGAATCATCATCTTTAGGTATAATATACTATGATTATATTGAAATCTATCTCATTTTTTGCCTGAAAATCCTAAATAGTTGATAATATAAGTAGTAAATAAGAAGGAGGAAGGATAAAAAATGAATAAGAAATCTGTTATTAAACCTATTTTAGGACTAGCAGTGGCAGGTGCTTTACTTATGCCAAATGCAATTAGTGCTAAAGCCGCAGCGGTTAATCCATCAAAGGTAACGACAATTCAAAATAGTGAATATGATTTACCAACTGGAGGACCTGTATTTTGGGGTGGTAAAGGTACAAACCTTTATAAAACTTCTAAGGTCGATGGCACATTAGTTGGGATATTCAAAAGGGGTACTAATCAAAACTCGGAGCCTTATTTCAAAGAGGTATTTGAAACAGGGAACTCTTACTATTACAACATTGCAGATCAATTCGACCCAAAAAGTGAAAACCCGTATAAGTATAATCAATCATATGTAAAAAGGTATGATCGTGTAAATGAGAAGAATTTTTCAGATTTTCACTTAAGGTTTAGTATTTATACAAATAATAAACCAACGGGTAATTACTATATAAGTGCACACAATCAAGCTAGAGAAGGTTTTTACAACATGGAAGTTAGATTCTATGAAGGGGTAAATTATTTAAGCTTACCTGTAGAAGACTACACAAAAGTTATTAACAGTTACACTCCAGCTCAATCTAAGAGCATTGAGGGAAAAAGTATTGTTATCCCCAAAAACACAAAGCCTTATCGTGAACCAATTGCTAGGTTAATAGCAAAACAGGATATTCCAATGCTTAAGAAGGAAAGTAACGGTTCATACACTGCTACTAAGATGCTTAAAAAAGGCGGTTTCTATCGAGTTTATAGCGTAGAGGGCAACCTTTATAATGTCGGTGGAGATTATTATGTACCAAGAAACGATGCTTTAATGGATCACTTTATTGGGAGATTACAAGTTAACAAGTCTGTACCAATGTACAATCCAAATGGTCAAATTCATAGATATCTAACTTCAGGAGAAGCAGTGAGAGTATTTGATTATGATAACGGAAAGTATGATGTTGGTGGTGGCTATTATGTAATCAAGAGCGATAAGACTAAGTACTTTGTTGGTGAAATTATTGCTAAAGCTAATGTTTCTGTATATAACACAAATGGGAAGGTAGAATACACCTTGAAAAAAGGTCAACGTGTTTTCATAGAAAAGTTAGAAGGTTCAAAAGCTTATCTTGATGGAGACACTTACATCAACCATGACAGAAGCAAAACAGAATATAGTAAAAGCTAGTAAAATTTAAGGTGGTGGCTTTCTAAATGAGGAAGCTCAGAAGGAGTAAGCTATTCAATGTTTCATTGATTCTCATAATACTCCTTTCTACGTTACCATCTAATCTGTTTTCGTTCACACCATCTGTACAAGCGGTTAGTAGTGATAGTTATGAAAAGTATAACTGGGTAGCTACTGATGTACCCCTTAATAGATTGTTAGTTCATCCCGCAGGAGACGTACCTAGCAGTGCAAGGCATCCACAATGGTTTGAAAGAGAAGGCCTGCCTAATCCATGGACTTATACAAGTTATAAGAACGATGGAGTAATGCTGCGCTCTGAAGTCGCTGATAAACAAAAAGAGTTTCGGAAAACTGAATCAGGTCAGTATGTAACAGATCCTGTTTCTATTGCAGGGGAAAAAGTATCAACTGTAAGAGCTAAAATGCAACAAATAATGGATACAGAAAGGTCGAGAAATCCTTATTCAGTTGCAGTTGAAGCAATTGTTTTCCCTGTACACAGCTATAGAACATATCCAGTATCTGTTGCTGACTGTAATCGGTTTTCGGTTGAAGATTCTAAGTATGGTAGAGCACCTACTGAGAGTGAACTAAGAGATGGTACTTATTTTGGTCGATGTAATGCTTACACGTATACACCGGGCAACGATGACTACATGTCAAATATGAAACTTTCCGATTGGACATATTATGGTAAAACACTGGGTATGCCAAATGGTACTCATAAAGACTTCCAATATTACAATTGGCAAGGAGCACGTTTTGAGAACCGTAATACTGACTATTTCCTACAAATGAAATTTGAAGTATTACCTCCTAGTGTCGTTTCAATTGATCTGGTACCAAGTGAAGCCACCATAAACGTAGGTGAGACTCAACAATTCACTGTTTGGGGGCAAATGAATAATGGTCAAAAGGTAGACATAACAACTAAAACGGAGATTATCTCCTCAAATACTGAAACAGCTACCATTGACAATAAAGCCTTGGCTACAGGACTCAAAAGAGGAACAACAGGTATTATAGCAACCTATAACGATCCAATGAAGGGGAAACTAGTAGACCGATCATTACTGAAAGTAGTTGGTGAAGGCACAGCACCCCCACCAGAAGAGGTAGGGACAATTGAGTTAACACCAGAATACAGTGCAGTTATGGTAGGTAAGGAACAATCTTATAAGGTAGAGTACATTAAGTCAGATGGAACTCGTTTAGATGTAACGAGCAGTTCGAGTTATAGTAGCAGTGATACTGCAATAGCTGCTATAGATAACTCAGGAAAAGCAATTGGGGTACATGAGGGGCAAGTTACTATAACTGCCACTTACAATGGAAAAACAGACAAAGCAACTCTTGATGTAACACCGTTTGTTTTAGAAGTTGAGAACAAACCTCCAATTGCATCTTTGGAAATGTTAGAAAGGTATTATTGGGTTGAAACAGTTGAAATGAAGAACACGAGTTATGATCCCGATGGATCTATAGCTTCGTCAGTTTTAACGGTAGACGGTAAGTCAAGTCCGTTTAATGTAAAGTACTCTAGGGTAACTGAGCCTGAAAACCATGTAGCACAATTAACTGTTACAGATGATAAAGGTGCTACATCGAGTGCAAGTAAAAACTTTACAATTTTACCTACAACTCCAACAGCTGATTTATCAATTTATGGTACTCAGAAAGTAAATCGAAAAATTGTACTAGATGCAACAAATTCTGACTCTAAAAGTCCTGTTGATGTTGCACCTATTGATTACAGTAAAACAAAATGGACAATAAAGCCCTTAACAGAAGGGGTAACAGCAGATGATATTAAGATAGCCGTTTCTAGTGACTACTCTAAAAGAGAGATACTAGTAAGAAAGCCCGGTGACTATGAAGTAACAGTAACCGTTACAAATAATGTTGATGAGACAAGTGAATTGGTAACAAAAACCTTTACTGTAGGACCTGACCTTAAACCTATTGCTCAATTTACAGTTGATAGCAAGAAAGAGCTCCGAGATGAAAATGGGGTAGCTAAGATTACTTTAAGAGACAGCTCTTATTCACCAGATGATGATATTATTACACAACGCATTTGGTATATAGAGTATGACAGCAATAACGATGGTTTATTCGGCACAAAAAGGGATATTCCTAAACAGATTATATCTGATGCTAATGAGTCAGTCATTGAGTATGAGACTGACCGAGTCGGTAATTATCGCTTTAGTTTAGAAGTAGTAGAGGGGTTTAATCAACCAACTATTACTCAGTTTATTCTAGCTGAACATTATTTAAAGGATGGAACGGAGCCTGTAGTCCCAGCGCCAATGCAGAGTATCGATGAAT
Source organism: Metabacillus sp. KJ11-3 (assembly GCF_055808295.1). Taxonomy (NCBI): domain Bacteria; kingdom Bacillati; phylum Bacillota; class Bacilli; order Caryophanales; family Bacillaceae; genus Metabacillus; species Metabacillus sp. KJ11-3. Next base: position 87,657 of record NZ_JBVVRS010000002.1, read on the forward strand.
ATCATAAGGTAGAAAATTTCAATATTCCACAAAAGGATAAGGCGGTCATTGTAGACAATGCACCTCCTGTCGTAGATTTTGGAATAACTACTCAGAATAAAGTCGATATTTACTTAAACTTTGGTGGGCTTGATACTGCTACAATGCAAGAAAATCATACAAACTATGGTTCACAAGCACGTTATTACAGAACAAATTATGTTGAAACAAGAACATGGGAAAGTTACGACTATTATTATGATATTGATAGTGCTGAAAAGAATAAGTTAACTGCTCTTGCAGGTGACTTGGAGGTTGATCTTCTTACTAAAGGGATTGACGCAAGGGTAGTCATTGATAATTCTTATGAAAGTAGACCAGATCCTGATGGCACTCATCAGATCAATTACCCAAACTGGGGTATGTCTTATTGGACAGATAGTTATTATGACACTGTAACTTCTTCAAGTTCTTATTACACTCCACCTTCGGGTTGGTATGTTACAAGTGTAACGGATAACACAACAGTTGAGTCGTACAATTTAACATGTAGTTTTTCTACAGGAACTTACTGGTGTCCAAACTGGAGTGTTTACACAAATTCATTACCATCATGTGGTTATATATCTTGTACTAGTTGGAGTTCATCTTTCGTAAATCACACTTATGCTGATAGAACAGCAGATGATGCTGAAAGAACAGCACAAGGGAAACCACTCTTATCACAAGATCACTACAGAACATCCTCAACAGATAAGTATTCGAGGGTAAATACAATATCGAGGACGTACAGTATCCAAATGGATGTACCTCGTTCTGCTTATGAAATTCAAAGCTTTACGACAAGTGGTTCGGGGAAACCTTTCATAGATACGACAGACTTTACCCAATCTTTTGCGAACACTTCATTTAGAGCAGGTTCTGATAACTATTATTTCCGTTTTGATAAACAGAACTGGTCTTGGATGGGTAACACAACAAAGTATAACAGTGTTATAACAAACATGAAGAACAAATCAATTTACCTCTGGAACACAGCAAATACTCAAAATCGAGTTAACTTCGATAAGGTATTGTCTAATGGTTCTAAATTAGGTCAATTTACAGTGTATGACAGTACTGCAGCAGAAAAACATGTTCAAGATATCAAGGATTACTTTATCAGTAACTATTCTCATAAGGAAGATGATGTAAATAAAACTATCATATTAGGCGATGAAGTTGATTACACAGTTACTTATGAAGATCACGAAAACGATCCAGAATTAAAACGCGAGTGGAAGTTTGAACATGATCATACTAAAGTAAATGGAAGGGTTATTGATAATCAACCATTAGGACCAATTGTACAAACTGGTTCTTGGATTAACAACCCAATGCAGTTAACTGAAGTAGGAACATATAAAATCCAATTACGTTCAATGGATGATCCGATTCACTTTAAAGACTCTAGATTTTACAATTTCAGAAAATGGTCTGATGAAAGTATTGTTAGAGAGTACACAGTGAATGTCCATAGACGTCCAACAGCATTATTTAACTTTTCAGTCGATCAAAGTGATAATCTCAAGTTAACACTAGACTCAACACCTTCATATGATATCGATTTCCAAACAAATCGTGAAGATAGGGGTATAGCTGAGTATGAGTGGAGTTATTACGTAGATGGGGTAAAACATGAAGGAAAACCACCTTCTAATTTACAAGTTGATAAGTTATATGATGTCACGTTGACTGTTACAGACTTAGATGGTGCAAGTGATTCCATTACAAAGAGAATTAGTACTAAAAACGAAAACCTACCGCCTGTTGCTTTATTCGAAGTACAGGGTACAGTAGCAACAAGTGAGAAGTTGAATTTTGAGGATTTAAGTTATGATCCAAATAATGACCCTCTTACAAACTATAAAATTACTGTACGTAAACAAGGTAGTCAGACAGTTCTTAAGAATCTAACCTCTTTCCCCGAAAGCTTTAGCGGTATGGGGTTGACTGCAGGAGACTATGTAATTGGTTTAACTGTAGATGATATTCCCAAAGTAGGGGTAAAGATGACGTCAGAATTGTTTGAGAAGAACATAAAAGTTATCTCAGATAACAACCCACCTATTTCATCCTTTACTTTAACTCCTAACCCAGTTAATAAAGGAAAATTACTAACTTATAAGGATTTAAGTTCTGATCCTGATGGTGATAAATTACTAAATTACAGTTGGTTAGTAGAACAAGTTGATGAAGACGGTAATGTTATTGAAGTGTGGAATACAGGTGTTGCTCCAATTGACTTAGAGCAATTTGGGGGTATTGGGAAGTATAGAATTACTCAAACAGTTTATGATGATCCACCATTCCCTCACCAATCTTTATCGGGAACGAGTACGGTTGAAGTGGAAATGGTACAAGGACCAGAAGAGCCATTTGCAGAATTTTCTTGGGAACCAATACAACCAATAGAGGGTGGAACTATTACTTTTGATCCTTCTTATAGTTATGACTTAGATGGAACAATAACAAGATATGAGTGGTCAATTAAACATCCTAACGGTACAGTTACAACCTCTACTGCAAAGAATCCAACAATACCGAATTCTAGAGTCGGGGAGTATCAAGTAACACTTAATGTATTCGATAATGACAATTTAAAATCTAAAGTACCGGCAGCTCACGACATACTTGTGAAGCCAAAATCACCGAATAAATTACCAGAAGCAGAGTTTATTTGGGAACCATTTAGCCCTACAGTTGGAGATACTGTTAAGTTAAATCCAGATGGATCGTATGACGTAGACGGCTCAATCGTTAAATACGAATGGACTATCGTTCCACTTGGAGGGAGCACGACAGCAACAGCAACTAAGTATCCAGAGTTCGTTGCAACAAGCAAACAGTATACAGTTACACTAAAAGTAACTGATAATGAAGGTGCTACTGATACAGTAGTAAAAACAATTAACGTTAGTATAGCTAAGCTTGATGCATTTGTAACCCATACGGAAGAATGGAAAAACAGACTAATTGCTCAAGGTTTTGATCCAGACATTAACATGTTTAAAGCAGGCGAGAAATTTGTTATTGAATTAACAAGTACGCCAGCAGCTCGTGTATGGGGATCTATTAATTTTGGTGGAGAAGTAGGAGAAGTTGATATTCCTTCGACAAACTTTACACTTGTTTCGTCAAGTCCAACTAAATATATATGGAGAGCGGAATTATGGAGAGATGACTTCGAAAAAATTCCTAATGGGGAGTATATGTTTGAGTTTCATTCTATGCATCCGGAAACGTCTCCAACTATACAGGCTGATAAGAATTACTTTATACAAATAAACGGTAATATCTATTCAGATATGAAATTTCATCGTAAATATTAGAACAATCGAAGGACATTATAGTAATTTCTATAATGTCCTCTTTTTTGAGAAGTTACTTTTTTGTTGGATAATATATATAAAGATAAGGAGTGTACATTCATTTGGATTGCAGATTTGTAATTACAGAGATTTTGAACAATCATAATTTTATTAATTATGAGATTGAAATTAGTAAAAATAAAGGGAGTAAGTGTAATTATAAAAAAGAAAAGACAAAAATATATATCAACGAAAGTAATAATAAAGGTGATGCAAATTCTATAGTTGTAGCTGCTCATGAGGCATCTCATGCTCTTAATTATTATGAAGGAGTTACGAACCCTAAATTATTTAAATTATTAGAAAGGGTATGGTGGTTGTTTGTAGGTATTGCAGTAATAGGTATTTTAACAGATTTTTTAATGTTTATGTTTCAAGGTGTAGTAATACCAAAAACATTATTATATCTTTCAATAGCTTTATATTGTATTTCTACTATTACCTACATTTTATATTATATGAGAGATGAATCGAAAACAGAGAAAAGAGCATTAAAAGAGCTCCAAACTCTGTATCAGGATCATCAAATATCTTCAGTGCCCTTTTTGGATGTTCAAAAGGAAAGTAAAGATCGATTAAAAATATGGGTATATCGAAAAAGTATTCTTTTGTTAATTTTCTTTTTAATATTACCATTTGGTTTTATGATCTACCTTGATACAGTTAGAAACATGATCTAAAAGAGGTTGTTAACAAAATACCTGTAATGAGGAATTAAGAACACTGCTATCGACCATCTATAGCGGTGTTTTTTTATTAGGAGGAATGAAAGATGATAAAGAAGAAACAAAATCGGGTAGCCTTTATTATTGAGTCTACTCAACGAACGGAGAAAGCAGTTGCACATAAATTTTACAGGGGAGCTGGTAGTCGCTGGATAGACAGTATATTGGGTTTGATTTCTGAATATAATGAATTAGCAAAAAATCTGGAGAGATTCAGCAAGATAGTTTCATAACAAGTTACCGTACTTAATAAGTTAAAATCACATAAAATAGCTATTAACATAACTGAAATAATTGAAAAACGTCTTGATTCCTTGATTCCTTGATTCCTTGATATTGCTACGAAACCAGCTAATAGAAATTTTATTCTTCAACAATAGAGGGCGCTATTCTTGAATAAGGATGCCGCTCTTTTTCATTTAAAGGGCCATATTGTTGAGGATTGTTAAATGAATTTCCAGTTTAAATAGTTATGATTGTGACGATCTTTACTTAAAGCAATAAAAGTGAAATTGAACAAGAAAGTAATAATTACTGCGCAGTAACGATTGGCATTATTTTGGAAAATAGAACAGCAATTCGTGGTTTTTTGGTATGATTTAAGTACTATATTGTCAATAACGGTGATTGGAGGAAATAATATGTTTGAAATATTTATACCTGATGACGAATTAATAATTGTAAGAGCGAAAGAAGACCTTAGAACGAATGGATATAATGTAAATAAAGGGGAACTTTTTAATGCCTCAGAAAAAGAAGGGGTAATTGTAAATGGTAGTTTTGCATGTCAAATTGGCAGTCCTAATTTCAAGGCTTGGTTTGAAGTAATCGCCTAAAAATAACTATTAGAATGAATACTAAAAGCAAGAGATATATTATGTGCTCAATAGAGTATAGAATGTTTTTCCACCTAGGTGTTTACACATAAGCAGCAATCAAACAATGTCTGATTATATATAAAAGAGGTATCCAACAGAATTATTATTGGATACCTCTTTGTTAGTAATTGGAGGGATTTTACAATTTTTGTCGAAGTGTGTTTTAGTAGATTTGTTTATCTATTTAAACTGCAAGTAACAACGATTATAGGAATTTGTTTCTTTTAAAATTAATGATCCTAATAACATAATTGATTGGACACATGAAAGGGAATGGAGAATAAAAGGTGACTTTACCTTTCCATATATGGATACACATATTATCCTTCCATCTGTAAATACTTATAGATCTTTTATCAAGGAAGTTGATCCTGAAGTATTAGAAAACATAAAAGGAATAATCACCTTGGAGACCGTATTTACATAAGTATCTAAACCTAACATATCCTAATTAATTATTACGCCCATTGATTCAAGAATTTTAACTGTATACAATAGAAAAAAGGTAAAGGAGAGATCTCTACTTGGCTGAATTAAATCGAATAGATAGAATGCGTTTGGAAAAATTATTTGAAATGGGAACAGGATATGTCATTGATTTTTCTAACAGAACAATTAGTGAGTTTGTAATGGAATCGACCGGAAAGGATATATACGACCAACAATACGCCTTTAAAGGTGATTCCAAGGCGAATCGTTTACGTGCTTTCTGGGAAATAGAATCAAATTATACTGTTTCCATTCTATTAAAAGATCTTATTGTATATTGGGGGGCAATTCAGAGTGAAGACATCCCTATTGAAGAAACCACTTGGAATCTAAGAGATGAATGTTGGAAAATAGCAGGCAAGTTAGGTGAAGAGGGAATTTCTGAACATGTTGACCATTTAGTTGCAGTCGCCGCTGAAGAAATGGATTTTTCCTTGCTTGCAAAAACGATTCGTGAGAGTATCGAGCAAAATGAACCAGGTGCAGCATTAGATCGCCTTCATACATATGTGGTCAAGTATTTACGAAGGCTTTGTGATAAGCACGGAATTACTGGTGGAAAAGACAAACCGCTTCATAGTATTTTCGGGGAATATATCAAGCATATTGATGAGCTTGGCTATATCGAAACGGAAATGACGCGAAGGATATTAAAAACTTCCATTTCACTTTTGGATGCTTTTAATCCTGTCAGAAATGATAAATCATTTGCCCATGACAATCCATTGCTGAATTATGACGAGAGCATGCTGATTTTTAAAAATATCTCGGCCCTCATTTTGTTCGTGGAATCTGTTGAAAAGAAAATAAATGAGCAATCTAAACATGAATTGCCGTTTTAATAGCTACTTAAAAAACGGGACATGGGAATTACCTACGAAATAAATTTGATTCCAGAAAAAGGAATCTATTATTGAATGATTATGATGGGAAAATAATAACCAATTTGCAGCGCAGTTCAAATATACTTGCAATTATATAATCGTATAAGACGATCACTTCTATTAGGGCGATCGTTTTTTATATTTGAGCGCCCTACTGTGTAACAAAAATTGACTCTTTTAAAAGTAAAAACAGACTATTTATAAGTGTATTTATGAACTTTGTAAAATTAGTAATATTTGGTAACATCCTTTTAAGAGAAAGGATGTCGCTCATTTGCATTTATTAGGTAAGACTGTTGAGAAATACGAGTACTTTGCAGTAAAATATAAAAAATTTATGATAATAACTAAAAATGGCGATATTATCCTTTTTGTATTTAAAAGATCCGTTTCTATAAGGAAATGGTCATTTTTGCTTTCTTATTATACATAATTTGGTTGTTTTGCTCTTTTGATTGACTAAATGGATTCACTTATTATGAAAGTGCAATTCATAATTAAAAGGAGTGTTTAAAATGTACCGAGAAAAAAGCGATGGAAAAGTAATTTTTCCAAACGAATTATTGGATAGCAAAGGTCTTATGGGTGTAATCACCAATCCTAAAGAACATTTAATAGGTTTTGCTGCGATGTCGGATTATACAACAAAACAAGAAAATCCTTATTCTATTACAATTTATCTATTAGGCTGGAATCATGGGTTGGAAAGTTACCAGGTATTACAGTAACTTTACACATTTCATTTTCCTACAGATAATCAAAGAGAGGAATTTTATTGCGATCTACCGAACTTATCTGCTCTGGATCTTATGCAGCTGCTGGAACCACATTCTAAAGATGGATATGATATTTATAAGCAAATATAATAGTTTTATAGCATGAACAACCAATGATCTCGGACTAACAGTTAATAAATTATCGCTGCTTCTAACGAAGTGGCGATTTCTTTTTCATGGAACAGATTAAATATATTTTATGCTATATTTTCAACATTATGCAGTTTGCTCAATCTAGGTACATGATAAAATAGAGTAAAGAATTTATAGATAGGGGCTTGGTCAATGGGGTTTCTTATTTGTTCTCTTATAGTGATCGCAATATTTGGTGGGATCCGATTACAACAACATAAAGAAAAAAAGAAACAAGGCTATCTAATGAAGATATATGCAAATATATATTTTTTACACGGATACGACCTTGGAAAAGAAGTGAGTGTCAAATTGTATGAGGATAGGATTGTATTTAATGATACTGCCACTATTAAAGTCCAGAACATTACAAACGTTGATTACATAAAGCAGTTTGTGCGCCCACAGGGTGGTCGTAGGTATTACAATGTGTTACCTTACCATCATCAACTAACATTCAATTATAAGCCAAAAGATGGGGGAGAAACCTTTATAAGATTAGAAAGACCAGGGAAATTATCTCCTCAATTCATAGAGTTTAGAAGGAAGATCCTTTTGTTAAAAGGGATAAAAGAGGAGCCTTTTCAACCACCGTCTGAACCGTATGATCTCTAAAAAATTGGAATACACATATGTTATGACTTTATAAAATACATAGGTGGAAGACATAACAAGGAAATTCTTAAATTCCCTCTGGCATCTTTTTTTATTACATACTTATTACCGCATTTACATATTAATATATTTTATGCTATATACATAAATATTTATATAAAAGGCTCAGTTAAAGAACAATGTTGATTTTCTTATTGAGCTAAAAGCAGGATAGTTCAATAAGCTAATGAATTGACATATAGAATAGAGGTTTAGGTATGAATAAACTTTATATAAACAAGCATGTTTAATGTTTAGGGGATTCAGAACATGGGAAGATAGATTTCATACTTCTTGAAACTGATGAGAATGGAACAACACATTCAGTGGATGTTGATACATTTGAAATTCTATTAGGAGATGTAAAAGGAATCCAAACTATGAGACCTTATCGGGCTTACATACTTTTAAGTTGGAAGATACGCAGTACACTATGACAGCTGAGGACATGGGTTATCAAATGTACTACGATAAATGGAAAAAGGAAGGATTGTTGAACTAACGATTTTTGTTATTCACTCTTCAGCAATCTAAGCGCTTAAATTGAAGATCCTTGCCTAAAGAAAAATGATAATATATACAATTGAAATATAATTTAAGTAGTGTTCTAATCCAAATTGGAGTTGAAAGTATGAAAAAGTATTACTTCCTGCTTTTCTCATCTGCATTTTTTATCACAAGTGGGTGCGCATATAATGGTGAATATGTACGTTGGGGAGATACTGTGCCCGTTGTAGACACAGACAGACTAGAAAAGAATAATATTCCTTATAAGATTAAAGACAATAAAGTATATATTCCAGAAGATGCCTTTGATAAAGCGATTTTATGTTGTTCATAAACTATTGAAAAACCAAATGAAACCAGAGGTAAAGTTTAGGACTTCCACAGTAATATGATCTTCAGTAAACTAAGCGCGAGTGTTTAAGATCTAATTACAATTCTATATTGAAAACAACTGGATATATTAGGATTAGTTTACAAAAGAGAGGGACGAAACTCCCTATAATTCTAAAATCTTAAACTTCGTGAAAAACAATATATGAAATACTGAATTTACTGTAGTTTTAATCTTTATATTATCCTTCTTATGGTATATAATTTGTGTATTGAAAACTACATCAATGATTTTTTAGATATCTGGAAGCACCAGAATGCATACATTATGCGTTTTGGTGCTTTTTTATTTGTCATTTTTTACATGTTATAGGGGAGTTGCTGTTATAACGAAGGAAATCTACCAAACTTGTTTTAAATCTAAATCAAAATTACACTACAGTAAGTTTTACTCTTAAGGAAGATGAATGATTTATTGAAGAATGAAGGTTAAATTTAAAACATGAACGTTTTTTGCACTTTATTAAATAACTTTGTACATTTTACTTATAGATATTACTCATATAGATAGAAGGGAGTGCCGATCTTTGAAAAAGAAGAAAAATCCTTATAACCAAAAAGCACGAGAGGGGCAACCAGTAATTTTCACTAGAAAAGGATCTTCCATTATTGGTAAGGTACGGATAGTGAGAGAAAATAGTGTATTAGTAGAAATTTCAAAGGATGCTGCTGAATTTTTAAATATAGAAACAAATTTAACTGTTGTTTCTCACCAAAACTACAAAATTTATAAACTACAAATTGGTTAATAAATGAATATTATTTGTAGAGGAGTTGTGAAATTAAATTGGAAGTAAAACAAAGAACCTATAAACATTGGTCTTACAAAGAGGAAACAAGGCTAGTGGAATTGAAAAAAAGGGTCTTAAATATCATGAGATTGCTAAAAAAATGAATCGTTCACCCTTATCAGTGGAAAAACATTATAGAAAGATTAGAGACTTACGAAATATCTCCTAAAAAGGGAAGTTAAAAAGGCTATCATATTTCTTCAAATGAGGAACTCGTGATAGCATTTTTAATATAAAATTCCCCGAATTTTTAATAACTTCAATTAGATTTCTTCATTTTTCACTTATTAATAAACTTAGTTACACTTAATGAAAATATAATGAAGCAAGGAGCAATAGATATGGACCATACAACCATGCTGGAGTGTCAACATTGTGGTTTAAAGGACTTTTCTAATAGTGAGGATTTTCAGATTGATTCATTTAATCATGGTTTTTGGTGTGAAATATGTGATAGTTTTACTTACTTAGATGAAACAACTTTAAAACATAGGTTTACGTTAATTCTAGAAGAAAAGAAATTTGGAAAAGCGGAAGCAAAGATACAAATACATAATAAGCTTTCAAAGAGATTGTCCCCATACAGATATCCGGGTGGAAAAACTAGAATTGTAGATTATCTTTATACTCACCTTCAACAAGAGAAAACGAAGAAATTAGTTTCTCCTTTCACTGGGGGTGCTAGTTTTGAGTTGGCTTTACTTGAAGCGGGAGCTATTGAGCAACTTCATCTAAATGATTTAGATACTGGTGTTTACTCGCTATGGTGGTTAGTTAAAAACTTTCCCTTTGAGTTAATTAACCGAATCCGGACGATCCAGCCTTCGCATACGGATTATTTTCAGGCTCAAGCTATCATTAAATCAGATTATAAGGGTGTTAACCTTGTTGAAGCAGCTTGGGCATCCCTGATAGTGAATAGGTTAGCTTATAGTGGGGTGGTAAAAGCAAATCCATTAGGTGGCCGTAATGGAAGTAGAGATAGTTTACTTTCTAGATGGAATCCAAATGAACTAATCAAACGTATTGAGAAGATACATTCTATGGGTGATCGGATAGAGGTTACTCAAGAAAATGCACTTGAATTAATAGAAGAAAAATATTGGGATAATGAGGTTGCCCTGTTCGTCGATCCGCCTTACGTAGAGAAGGGGAAAGATTTATATCACTGCTATTACACCGAAAAAGATCATAGAGAACTAGCATTTCTTTTAGACACGTTACATTCAGGTTGTCCAGGTGCGGATATAATTGTTACCTATGATTATAACAAGTGGCTTGATAATCTATATGATTATCCGAAAAAAGAGATTATTAGCAGGACATACTCAGCTTAAACCAAGTGAGAAAAGGTGAAGAGATATCATGGAGTTTAGAGGACTAATTTTACTCTTAGTAAAAGATCAATTTGATTGTTTACACCTATATAAGAAAAAATCAAAAGCGGTAGCAAGTATTGAACAATACAAAGATTATATTAATAAGTTAGAAGACCAGTTAGGAAATGCCTTGGTAAAATCATATATTGTTAATCTTGATGATGATATACATAGATACCTATGGTGTTCGAATGTTTGGAGACCTGAATTATCTGACAAGATATCTCCCAATCATCAGAAGTATATAAATTTTCTAACTGAAAACCGCAAAGATATAAAGTTTATAGGGCCATATAAAGGAATGAGCAAAAATGGTCTGCACTTATGTAATAGAGGGCATGAATGGAGAACGCAGCCAATTAAAATAAAAAAAGGAGAGGTATGTCTTAAATGCCAAAAAAGATTAAAAAGAGTCTCAAATGGTGAAGAGCTGGTTTCGGCCATTCTTGAAAAAAATAAGATTGAATTTATTCGTGAAGTCAATATGGAACGCTTAGGGTATGAATATAAGTTAAGGTTAGATTTTGTCGTATGTCAAAATAAGATTCCTTTGTTTGCTATTGAATATAACGGCATTCAACATTACAAATATCTAAGGTCAAAGTATTTTGGTGGGTATCAAGGGGCAAGAGAATTAAGAAAACGTGATAAAGGAAAAAGAGAGTTTTGTTGGAAGATAGGGTTGCCAGTAATCGATATACCCTATTCTGAATCAGAAGAACAAGTTGAAAAAACGGTCTTATTTTTTTTAGAGTTGTTTGAGATTAATGTGACAAAGGATTTTGATAAATAAGTCAAAAGGAAGGTATTAATAAACCTTATATTACGAAATCAGCGAAGCTACATATTAAAAATATAATACATTCTAGTTTTTTCATCTACTGTCGGTTTTTTGTTTAAAGTCCTCCTTTGATTTAGAGTTAAGGTAGTTACTTATTACAAGGAGGAAAAAGGATGAAAAATCACATTTGTATGTCAAAGGGTTGCGATTTTAACATAATGTTAAATGAGGTTGATGATGGAGAAAAAAGGGTTATTCTTTGTCAAAATCATACTCTCTTATTCGCATACGATCAACAACGTGTAGAGTATAAAGAGGGGTATCCGCTACCAAGTGAAGAGAAAGAACAAGTGGACATTTGTGGGTGTTGTGATCAGAAATCTATTTCGGTCATGGAAGATTTAGACTTAGATAAGCGAAGATGGAACATATGCTTAGATCATTTCAATAAATTATTAACACGTAACTTAAATCCAACAGATTTCCATTTGTTATTAGAAAAGTACGGTGATGTATACTTATTGCATGATGATTTTTATGATCTTGAAACAGGGAAAGCATTACAACCTTTAAGGTAATTATATTTTCAAAAAAATACAATATTAAATATAAGGGTAGAAAAAAATGTATAAGGCTTTCCAATATGAACAAAAACAAGAAGGCTTCGGTTTATATGCAGATAATTTGGTTTCTGGTAGTATAGCGTTATTTGGGATATTTCTGATATAAAGATGCTAACAATTTTTTTTATGAAACAATGAAAGAACATGCTAAATAGAATTTATATATAGAGAAAGTTGATTATGTCTTTCGTGTAGACACTTTAGAAATTAACTATATACAGAAACCTAATGATGTGAGGATGTCATTAGGTCATTTTTATATACTATTTTATATACTATTTTATTTTCTTGAATTTCACTACTTTGGATTCTTCAACCCAACCAATGAAGCATGTCTCTTCATTTTCAATTTCGACTCTTAGCCAATTGTTTCTTCTCTCAATTATAGTTAAAACAGTATTTGAACTTATTTTATGAGCTGTATGAAGTGGTGATGTCTTTGTTCTTCCTTTACGAATATGTGAGTCAGTTCTAAGAAAAGCAATGTCTCCATAAGGGTTTACTTTTACATATTTAGTAACAACTTTCCGTACATCTCTTGTGATCATAGATTCTTTGACTTCATGAACAATTTCCGCTTTAACTTCTGCATCAAAATTACCAGTAGCGGTTGTTATAAGCAAAGCAAAGACAATCTCGATAATAACTTTTGCTGCATCTAAAAGGTAGTCTTCATAAACCTTACAAATAAAAGTAAAAGCCCCAAATATTAAGGATGGAGTCATTGCTTTTCTAACTAATGCAACTAATTCATCCTCATTCATGTCTTTTAATGATTTCTTAGGTGTAGCAACAGTAATACTGGAAGGTAAATCATTACTAGCATAAACAGAGTTTGTAGAAAGAGTCGGAGTATCGCCCATAAATTCATCAATACCGGTGTAATCAATAGATCTAAGGTTTGGCATTTCTTCATTTAAATAATCAGCAACAGATTTAAATAAATCATCTAATTTATTTCTTTCTATAACTGTCATACTTGCCATTCTTATAGCATTATCTCCGATAAGATTAGATATAGGAGTTAACGCTTGATTAATTTGTGATTGATATTTATGTACATCAGCCGCTATAGATGGGAGAAGGCTAGCTATCGGTTTTACTGTTTCTTGCACTTTGATAACTTCATTAAGTAGTGTTGATGATAATAGAGATTGGGTAAGAGGTTGAATCATTTCATTCCATTCTCTTTGTTGATTTTGAAGTTGTGTAATTACAGAATCATGTAATTTAAAAGTTTTTATTTGATTCATAGGTTCGAACATTCTTTTCATATCTTCTTGCTGTTTACGTAATTTATTAAACATGGAATCATCTTCAAAAATCACTGGTTTCATCCTTTCTTATATAAAGAAAAATATTCTTATAGTAAAGTATACGCTAGATTAATAGGTTTGTTTCATGAAAATCATTAAATATAAGTATTGGTTTATTTCATTATGTGATATAAATTCAATAATGCTAGAGGGAGGTTTTCCTCTATAATAGTATTAGATTGCTAAAAGGATGATAGAAAATGAAAAGAATTGGACTTGTTTTTACGGGCGGTGGAGGAAAAGGCGCTTACCAAATAGGGGTTTGGAAAGCATTAAAAGAATTTGGAGTAGATAAAAGCATCAGTGCAATATCAGGTACATCTGTAGGTGCGTTAAATGCTGCTCTTTTCGTACAAGGGGATTATAAAAAAGCAGAAGAGCTTTGGTTGAACATTTCACATGATCAAATTTTAACAATAAATCATGATTTGATATTAAATCGAATTACAAATAGCCTTGGTTTTAGGCTGGAAAATATAATTAAACCCTACATAAATAAACTCGTAGGACATGGGTGGTTTACTAGAGATGGACTACGATCATTAATTAAGAAGAACATAGATTTAAGTGGTGTTTCTAACTCGGATATACCATTCTTCGCTACGTGTTTTAAAGCGCAGGATTTAAGTGCAAAGTACTTTGAAATTAATCATTTAGAACCGGAGACAATAATAAAAGTTCTTTTAGCTAGCTCTGCACTTCCTTTTATTTTTGATTCTGAAGTGATTGATGGAGTCGGGTATTTTGATGGGGGTATACCACTACCTAAAGCTGATAATATACCTATAAAGCCACTTTATGATATCGGCTGTGATCTCATAATTGTTGTACATTTAAAAAGAACTGATATTATCAATCACCATCAATTCAATAAAGCTAAAATAATAGAGATTTTCCCCTCTGAGTATCAAGGAGGTTTATTTAAAGGAACTTTAGACTTTTCAAGCACAGGTTCAAACCTAAGAATAAATCAGGGGTATAATGATACACTTGAAATTTTAAGGCCAATTTATGAAATGGGTGTAACCCAAGAGAAAATAACTAGGACACTTAGCTTTTTAAGGGATTCAGAACAACAATATAAATCTACTCGTGAAGACCTTTTAAAGCAGAGGAATATGATTAAAGAAGAAATTATAATCCAGGAGATGAGTTATGGAAACAAAACTAAATTTATACCAAAGTGATAATTTAGTTCCTCACAAATATACAAATATTGAAAAACAAATTGAAAAAACCATAGATTTATATAAAGGAAATAAAGCGGCAATTAGTAAACTTACATTAGACTCAGTTACTGTACTGGTAGCCAGTGAATCAAGGGCTAAAGAAATAGAGAAACAAGGTGTATTTAGACGTTTTTGGAATACCATTACAGGTAAAAATAAAAAAATCAGAGCTCAAATAAATAATGATATGGTATCAGTTCAGCATGCATCCCAGCATACTTTAAATAAATTGAGTGAACAAAATCTACTAACATTTGACCTAATTACTACTGTTAACAATAAGTTAAATACATTGGCAGTAGAGACGGACTTATTAGTGAATGACCTTTTCTTATACTTTAAACAAACTAGGTCAGATGTACTCAAACTAGAAAATAGGGTCGCAAACCTTGAGAGAAATGTTGACCTATTACATTGGACAAGGATAATAGAGTATCAATTAGAGAATGGAGTGGAATATTCAGAACTCCCTTTGTTTGAAAAGATCATATGTGTTACCAATGATTTTTTCCATCATTCCAAAGGCGAATGGAACACAAAAGATTTAATGCTTTTAAAAGCAACACTAGCAGATCTTGGAATTGATGTGAAATCGGATATCAGATCATCTGAATTCTTCCTATATTTAATAGAGAAGATGGAGTTAATTCATCGGTTATTCAAGGGAGTATCTCTGGAGGGTTTAAATAACTTTGAATCCTTTGAACTCCCTGTATTAAAAGGAATAGAAAAGATGGAGAAAATCAGTAACGAAGAACAATATTTGTATGAAACAATCGCTACCCATTTAACTAGTTCCAATGTTTCTTTTGAAAAGATTGATGTACAAATATCACTTATACGTAATTATTTGATACAAACAGCATTTATGGATATAGATCTAAAAGTAAATATTTTTGATTTTGTCTGTGAACTGCTATTATCGGTTCAAATGATAAATTCCTCAATAGTACTTGAAAACAATCAAACCTATATTGAAGAAAATAGCTCAAGATCAAAAGTAGAAGAAAATAATAAAGATGAGCATCGGTATAATGTTAAACTCGTTCGTTTTGGGGGAGAACCAAGTATTAGTCAAAAAGACTTTATGCCACCTAAATTTTTAAAAAGAGTTAATGAATTAACTGGTAAAACTTATACCCGATCTAAAGATGTGTTAGAAGATATCTTATTTGATAGGGTCCCACTACTAGCAAGTGATGTGAGTTTAGAAGCGGCCAAAGAGATAGAGGGAAAATTCATTCATCCTAATATAAAAATAGTATACTACCGTTTAAATGAGAGGATAGAGATCTTCAGAAATATATTAGAAGGAGATACACCTAGTTCCGTTCTTACAAGGCAGCTTTGGTTTAACCATCTACCAACTATCCCTTTTATCGAAAAGGGTAGTGAAATAAATATAGGGGATGAGTTTCTCATGTATACAAGCGTACTTCCGGGATTTAAAATGAGTTATATGTCATCTGGAAAAGTCTTGCCTTCATCTGTAAATGGAAGAGTTGAAACGGTGTTGATTAGTAATGGGCAATTAGTAAGATATGGTGAGCCTATTTTAGTAGTTAGAGTGAATGATTGAAACGAGGTAAAATTAAAATGAATTTCTATGATATTAGGGTGCCTATAACACAAGAGTTTGTCGGAGAGTATGATTTCCACAATACTAATTGATTGAAACGAGGTAAAATTAAAATGAATTTCTATGATATTAGGGTGCCTATAACACAAGAGTTTGTCGGAGAGTATGATTTCCACAATACTAATATGATTGTATTCTATGAATTTCATGATCAAATCACATATCAAGGTGTTCAATGTGACTTGCGTTATACAAAGACAAATAAAGAAATAATACTAAAAAATATAGAAGCTGATAGTGAAATTACAGCATTTTCTATAGGGAATAGTCTTTTAAATCAACTAGCTAAACTAATTAGCATTTACATTCAAAGAAGACATAGCGAAACCGATAACAGTCTACAGGGACATGTTAGAATTAAATGGTACCGTAAAGATATGTTAATTACATTAAGAGGTGGAGAGTCCCCAATCGATAGCTTTTTTATAAAAGGGGATCATGTTTCAGGTGAATTATTTTCTAAAATAGATCTGGAAGATATGACGAGAAGACTTGAAAAGGTGGTTGCTTCAAGTGAAGCTAGTTTTATGGTAACAGCTCTATATGGTTCATTACAATCGTTAGATCATAAAGCGAAATATTACCACGCCTTTACCATCATTGAGTTTATAGAAGCAGCTTTTAAGAATGATGTAGGAACAAGGATATATGAAAAGAAAGATAGAAAAGGGATGTCTAAACTTGTAAAGGATTACTTGATTAAGAACGGATATTCAAGTGATTTAGCGGATAAGGCATCTAATATATTGAGTAATACTTTTGCTACTGCTACACAAGAAAATAGAGCAGAAAAGTTGGTTGAAATATTAAATAATAAGCTAGGTATTACAAGTATTAAATATGCTGGAGGATTGCATAAGATTGACAAATTTTTTGCTCAAGATTTAATTGATAAACGAAACAATTTATTCCACGCTGGTGGAACAACTAACATTAAACAACAAATGGATAAGCTCATTTTGATGTGTGAAAAGGTAGTTTGGTATTATTTAAATAATTAAATTGATTTTTAATTCTAAATTGGAAGCATCAATTGATGAAGGGAAACCTCTATCAGTTGGTGCTTTTTATTTATATAAATGAATATATAAACTCTTATATAAAAAAGGGGACCGAAGGTAACTATACCGCTTTTATATTTTAACAGGAGACCTCGATAGAATATATATTGCTGTATTCGTCGTCTCTTTGTCTGTACCTCTCCTGCTCGAGCGCAATGTTCCATTATTTTCCTTTCGATTGATCGTCCGTCTGTTCGAAACCCTTACAGACCCTCTTTTTGATATGCTGCAGTTGGACATTTATCTTCGCCTTTGCACATGCTACACTTGCGCGCGCGTCAAACACCCGCCCTAGCTTTCGATAGAATGAAATCGATAGATTTTATTTTTCCGATTAGATGGAATGGGATCGATCCATTTAATATTAAATGAAATCGAGAGATTAAATGATTCAAAGAATGAAATGGAATCGAACCATGGAATGAAAAACAAGGTTGTTCAAGGAAAAAAACAGCAGAAAGCAGGACGAAGAGCCAGGGATAGCGAATATATATTCTATCGAGGTGTAGGATAACTTGCGTTATCTTGTAAGATATGCCTCCCCTACTTGCAAAAGGAGTGAATAAAGTGTTAAAACAAGCAAATCAGAAGGACGTGACGGTTGAAACGTTTGGTATGAGCCAGCGTGAATTTTTAACCCTGTTCTTATTAAATGAACTAAAACATGGCCCGAATTATCCTCGTGCCTTGCATATAAAATTGAAGGAAAACTACTCAGGGAAAATTCATAGTTACGATTATCTGTGTAAAATAGCAAAGGAGCTGGCACAAACCGAAGTGCTATCTTTTGTAAAAGAGGGAGGCAAGAATGTTTTTTCCATAACAGAAAAAGGACAAGAACTATATAATTGGTATATAGATAATTTCAAAGAGCGGTTACTTGAAGTAAAAATGGTAATCGATCGATTTGTTTATGATCTGACTGGATCAGGTGAAAATCCACCAGTAGAACATGAATTACCTGAAGGACATAGAAAGTACTTCTCGAAACTCGTTTCTGTTATGGATCTTGTTCGATATGTGACACTTAAAGCGGCTTCTAATCGTACTACCATATACATGGGTGAAATTGGAGAGTTGTTAAAAATGAAATATGGTTGGGTAGCAAGTAACAGTTATCTGTACGATCTGTCTTCTGAAATGGAGAGAAACAATCTCTTGATTGGAGCTTGGGAGGATTCTGAGAAACGTACTAAACGTATTTTACGCTTAACAGATGAAGGAGTAACTCATTATCGACAGATTGCAGATGCTGCAGCTGAACGTGTGGTTGATGTAAAGAAATATCTTAATCAAGTATTGAGCTTGTTATAAGGTGTTCGAACGAAAGGTAGGTGATTCTAATGACTGCATTGTTAGTCGCAATTCTTACATTTATTACCGCGGTTCCAGTCACATTTCTTCTACTCAAATTTATGTTTAGTATAGTTGGTATCAAAAATGACAGTGAAAGACAAAAAAATTTGATGTTCTTCTTAGTATTCGTGTTGTTTTATTAATTGCTCTTGTGCTTTTTAAAATTAATCTATAAAGCTAAAATAGGTTTTGAAGTGAAAGGAGGTACTCAATTGTATATTGCTATGCTTGGTAATAAAGTCATTAATATTTTGAGTGATACATACTCGACTAAACGTGAATATTTAAAAACTGTTGAAACCGACGAATTAAAATTCAGATGTCCAAACTGCAAAGACCAGGTAATGTTGCGGTGGGCCCCTACACCTAAAAAGAGACCACACTTCAGACATAAAAACATTATAGACTGTCCATACGAACATGATGGGGAGTCAGAGCAGCACTATGAAGGAAAATTAAAACTATATCATTATTTTAAAGATTTGTTGGATCATAAAGCTAAAATTATTGATATCGAGAAATATATACCTCAGACGAAACAAATAGCAGATATCTATATTCAATTTCATAATGGAACTCAATGGGTCATTGAATATCAACGTTCTAATATACCAAGTGAGGATATTAAACGGAGAAAAGACCTTTACAAACAAGCCAATATTCACGATATATGGATAGCTGGGGAGAATTTAGTTAGCGGAAAGAGACTTGCATTATGTAGCATTTTAAATGCCGGCCAATCGCTTATTTTTCAAGATACTTTTTCGAAATCACATTCTCTTATTACCTATAATCCAAGTACGAATGTAGTTAATATTTTGAGAGGATTAGAAAGTCAAAATAATCGGAGCTATACATACAACTTTGATTATGAGTTTAATTTAGAGGAAATTTGTTTTAATCTATGGGGAGATCCTTTTTGTTTTGAGGATTATTTACAAAAACCGAAAATAAATTCCATAAATGAAGGTACAAGAGCGCTTCCCCCATTTACAATGCAAAAAGATTATTTGTACAAGGCACCATCGAAACAACCTTATTATTATGTTGATATGTATGATAAGAATAGTAATGAAGAATTCAAGCTGTTTTTCCCAATAGATCATCCACTGGATAAATATATTCCGGTAGAAATGAAAGATATTCAACTAACTGCAGAAGTTTTTTCCGATCTGGCAGCAAATGAAGAGCAGGTATATAACGTTATAGAAATCATTCCTAAGAGGTGGATTGATTCTTTAAATAACAGAAAATCAAATAAAGTGGAGGTTCCTTTTTGGGATGATAGTGTTCGGAATGGGTTGCTGCTATCTAGTTTGGAACACCTTTACCATTCTAAATTTCAGACAAAAGATGAACTAAATGAAATGATTAAAAAGGCAGAAAAAGGTGAACAACTCCCTTTATCTACTAGAAATTATCATTTAAGAAAGCACAAACTTATTAAAGAAGACTTTCACAAACTAGAATTTGCTAAAGTTGTACCTATTGAAAAAGCTCTCTCTATTTTTCTTGGTATCCTCAAGGTCAAAGTGAATCATATAAGCATTCTATCTTCTTCAGTAGAGCATAAAATTTTGTTGCCAGTTGAGATAGATCAACCTTTTACAAATAAGTTACTATCGAAAATAGTCAAACGTGTGAATACTAAAATTCCTTTTAGTCCTATTTACCATCATTCTTATGGAGAAATTAGCTCAATCTGGGATATGGAGTTCGATGATTGAGAAATAACTAAATAAAATTAGCTTAACTTTTTAATAAACAGTCTAAAACTAAAGAGGAAATCTTATGAACAAAACGAAATAATATATAAATAGAAAATAGAATTGTAAAAGAGATTCGAGATTCACAACAAAGTCCTTTGAGAGAGGTAAAAAAATGAAAATTAGTAACTTAAGTTTTATTTTTGTTATTTTATTTTTAACTCTTCTAATAGGTTGTACTAACGACAAATTTGTTGAGGAAAAGAAAGTAGCTTGGAACTACTTAGTTAATCAAGAAATGAGTGATAATGCAAACGAAGACTTGGATAAAGCTTCAGTATCTGAAGTCGAGGTAAGTGATGACTATAAGTTGATTGATGAAACTTATATAGGAAAAACAGTTGTAGCAGTAACATTCGAAGACAAAGAAAATGTTGTTATAGGTACTCCTACAGTATTAGTTAGCTCAGACAATAAAGTAATTGGCTTTATTCCAAGTGAATAAGAGTATTGTTATAAAGACTTATTTTTAAGTCTTTTTTTATTGGGTTAATATATAAAATCTTCAAAAAAATAGAAAGTTTTACAAAGATATAGTAATATTTCAAAAAAATTACAGACATATTTACCAAAATATAATATATTTTTAGAGAACATATAAATTTAAAATTAGGGAGTGGAGAAATGATTAAGAGAACTAAGTTATTTATTGCAGTTGTTATCTTTACAGTTATCACAAGTACATTTTTTGTCTCAGATGCTAGTGCTTATAATTACTGGACAAACAAAGCGAAATTCTCAAGCGGAAGTGTATATGGAAAACAATATTATGTATATAAGGACTCATTTACTTATAATGGAAAAACAAGAAATTATGGAAATGTGATTGATCAAGCAGTCTCAAATTGGAACAACTATGTTAATAGTGGAAATACTAAAGACGATGTATATTTCTATCAAACTACTAATGTAAAAGATGCAGAAGCAGAATTTTATGTCAATAATTACGGGGATACCGGATGGAATGGTGTTGCTGAATTCTTTAATAGTAATGGACAGATGTCAAAAACAGGAGTAGGACCTTCTTCAAATTATACTTACGGACGTGCAAAATTAAATGCATACTACCTTCATAATGATATTGATAATGATATCAGAGCAACAGCTGCACATGAATTTGGTCATATTTTAGGTTTAGCACACTCAGGTTCACTAAATGCTTTGATGTATAAAAATAGGGATCGAACAGTTTATTCTCCAGCAACTGATGATAGAAGTGGAATACTTAATCTTTATTAATTCAACTAAAGGAGACTTTTTATATGAGAAAAGTAATTTCATTATTAGGGGTAACACTATTAGGACTAACAATCGGATGTTCGAACAACGAATCTGAACAAGCGAATTCAAATATTAAAGAAGAAGTAGAAGTTCAAAAAAATATAAAGACTGTAGAATTCTCTGCAGAACTAGATAAAAACTATAAAACACTTAAAGAGTTGAAAAAAGATGCTGAAATTATGGCTCAAGTAGAAGTTATAAGCACTGAGACAATAGTTTATGAGAACCTTCCTTTTACCTTTTCTGAAGTTAAGGTATTGAAAAGTAAAAAGGGAAAAGTAAAAAAGAATGAAACACTGAAGATTATTGAGACAGGAGGAGTTTACTCACCTAAGGGTAAAGATGGTGAAGAAGAGTTGCAACAAGTAGATTATAAATTAAATGGTGTTTCTGTTCTAAAAGAGGGAGATAAGCAGTACTTATTGTTAAAGAAATTTGAGGGGCCTCAAGTAGATAAAACCGATACAGTCTATATACCAGTAGGTGCATACCAAGGTAAATTTAAAATAAATGGTAATAAAGTATATCAACAAGCAAAAATGGAAACTGATGAAAGCACTTTCGAAGAGTTTGTGGATACTTCATTAGATACATTTGAAAGTAATTTGGATGATTCTAATTTATAAACTTATAGAAAAACTCCTACCCAAAGATTCCGGGATAGGAGTTTTTGTGGTTTAGAGAAGAGAAATATAGTAGGACATAGTTTATTCAATAACAACAGAGGACATACCAATTAAAATTTGCATAAGTTGCCAAATATTTTTACTATAAGAGTAATAAACCTACAGGGGGAAATAATGATGAATTCTAACAAACCAGACTTCCAAGATCTTGATCAATTAGATACAGCAGTTCTACTCCAAAAAATGGTCGTATTAAATGGTATTCTGCATTATGGTACGGAAGAAGAAAAAGAAAAAGCAGTTGAAGAGTTGAAGAAAATTGAACCAGTGATCCAAAAAGCTGTTAACGTAGCTGCTTTCACTCAAGCAAAGTATGAATTAAATATTTCAGATGAAGAGTTAGCTTTTGCTACACCCTTTCGTTTGTTCTGATTAGGAGGAAATGATGATATTTCCTCTTTCTTTATCTAAAAAGGTTGAAATACACGTAGCTCAAGATACCAAACATATTCACCTATTGGATATTACTGATAAGCAGATAAACAAAAAACAAATGACACAACTCATAAAGAAATTATGTAACGTTGGTGAGGTAAATGCAATTAATTGGAACTTTATATTCTATGGTCAAGCAAAAGCATATGGTGTAAGTACGAATATGGCAACACCCTTAGACAATACTGATACACGTTTATATCATCCATTTAAGTCAAGAATGTACCTTTCCGGTCCATTCAGATATATATAAATCTATACATAGTTAAGAAACTTTTCTATTTTTACGTTTGTTATTCAAGTCTTTAAAATCGGATTTCACTTCTTTTGCAATTTCCATTAAAACGATAATTGTTTTGTAGAGCAGGTATATTTGAGGGGAATAAAACAAGATGAGTCCCAAGATATCAATCATATATTCACAACAACTTTACTTTAATATTCATACAAATGCACCTCAAAATGATATTATTTCAATAAGTAATAAAAAATCCCTCTGATATTAATTTTATTTTGTGACAGAGTTTCAAAAGGTTAGCATATAGCGTGTTATAGGGGTACGACCGAGGTACTTGTAAAAAAGGGTCATAGCATGGATTTTTTTTACATTTACAACCCTTTTTACTCTGTAGGGTAGGGTGGGGTCAGAAAAGTGCGGTTGTTGGTAGGATCCTAATAGGGGTAGTGTCATTGTCGCTACTCCTATTAAGGAATACTTAAACTAAATCACAAATTAAAGAAGAAACACATCTTAAAAAATGAGCATTGAACCTTTGCATAATAAGCAAAAGTCCTTTAAAATTTGTTAGCCGGGTAGAAAATGCTATAATGCTCTTATAAAAAAGAATGGATGCAAAATAGTTTAGGTAAGTTCTAAAACGATTTCTTTTATTCTTCGACAAACAGGCCAGATTCGTAATTTCTCAAGAGAATAATACAAGTCGCTGTAGGGTTTTTTGTGTTTTTTCACTTATGATCACTTTGATATACAAGACCTATTTCATCTCTCACTTTATCCAACACTTGTATCGTGGTGTATGAATTTTTATATGAGTTAGTATCAGACTCTGTTTTTCCTCGGTTGATTAATTCAATAAATTCTTTCACTTCGTAATACATAGCTGGATGAGATTGGTCGACTGTTAATTGTTCAACCGTGCCGTCAGTGTAGTGAATTTCTACTTTTTCAGCCGTATGAATCTTATCAATCATGATACTTCCTTTTTCGCCTTGAATTTCGCTTGGTAAATAAGAGTTCGTTATTTTGGAATACATCACAATCGCATCTTTATCATCATATTTTAAGATGACGCTACCTTCACCATCCACACCCGAATCAAGCATAATGCCAGTTGCCTTCACTTCTTTTGGTTCACCAAATAATGTAATAAGTGGATACAAACAATAGACACCAAGGTCCATTAATGAACCGTTCGCAAACTCTGGATTGAAGGCATTAAGGACAATTCCTTCTTTGTATTTATCATAACGAGATGAATACTGACAATAGCTTGCAAAGTATCTACGGATAGGACCAATTTTATGTAAATTATCTTGAATGACCTTGAAGTTTGGAAGTAATGTTGATTTCATTGCTTCCATTAATAGGGCGTTATGATCTTTTGCGGCTTGAATCATCCTCGCTACTTCGGTTGCATTAACAGCCAGTGGCTTTTCACATAACACATGTTTGCCATTTTGCAAAAATAAAATAGCTTGTTCTGCGTGATATGAATTGGGAGTAGCAATGTACACCGCGTCAATTTCTTGACTAACTGCCATTTCTTTTAGGTTTGTAAATATTTTTGTTACTCCATATTTACTTGCAAATTCTTCTGCTCTACTAATCGTGCGAGAATAAACAGCAGTTAGTTTAAAATCTTCTACATCATTTGCTGCTTCAAGTAATCTTTCTGTAATCCAATTAGTACCGATTACGCCGAATCGAACCATTTATTCAACCTCATTCCTTTGTTTTATAAAACGAAGAGTTTTGTTTACTACACTTATGAAGCGTTTTTCATCGCCAATAGGATTTTATTTTCCCATAAAAAAACTTATATAGACATGGGGCCTACCAGTGAAATATTGGTGATAACCCAAATAGGGCTCATACTGTGAGTGATGGCTAAATTCTTGGCTGTGCCCCACCCAATAATGATCTCTGATCCGGCCATAGAAGGGACTGAATCAGGGGCTATTTTTTCTTTCCTGTATGGACTGTGTTATTTGTAATATGCAGTAAAGACCGCAATTCATAAAAGAAATAAATGCGGTCTTTACGATGTTTCCATATTTTTTAAAGTGTACTCTATTCGAGATTGGCATGTTTGCCGTACATTTTAGTAGAGTCTAAGCCTTTTTTTCCATAAAACGCAAGATCAATGCATCATAAAATAATAACATCGTTTGCTCAAAAAGTGACCCCATTGGTTGTATGGTCTTATATTCACTTTCAGATTGATCTTTCGGTGATCCAGGCAATTTAATGATAATATCAGCTAATTTTCCAATCGTGGAGTCAGGGGAAATCGTTACAGCTGCGACCGTCCCACCTAAACTTTTTGCTTTTTCAGCGATTGAAACCAAGGTTTTCGTTTCACCTGAACCTGAACCGATGATCAACAAATCACCTTTTTCTAAATTTGCTGTTACAGTTTCACCGACTACATAAGCATCGATCCCCATGTGCATCATTCTCATCACGAAAGATTTGCCCATAAATCCAGATCTGCCCGCACCTGCAACAAAGATTTTTTTGGATTCCAGAATCTTATTAACCAACTTCTCTGCTTCTTCGTCAGAGATTAAGTCGACTGTCCGACTTAATTCTTGAACGACTTCAGCTAAATATTGAGTAGTTTTCATAGTTATAATTAACCTTGTTTAATTAATTCTTGCATTTTAGCTGCAACTGCTTTTTTATCGTCTTTGCTTGTGATACCGCCACCTACGATGACAAGATCTGGTTGTACTTTAATCACATCTGGAAGTGTTTCTAATTTGATTCCGCCTGCAATAGCAGTTTTCGCATTTTTTACAACGCTCTTAATGGTTGCAAGGTCTTCGAAAGAATTTTTTCCTACAGCTTGAAGGTCATAACCTGTGTGAACGCAGATATAATCTACTCCTAGTTCATCCAGTTCTTTCGCACGACCTTCAATGTCTTTAACTGCGATCATATCAGCAAGGATTTGTTTACCTTGTTTTTTTGCTTCTTCTACAGCACCTTTAATGGACTCGTCTTCAGCTGTACCAAGAATGGTGATGATGTCAGCGCCTGCTGCAGATGCTTGGCTAACTTCATATCCAGCTGCATCCATGATTTTAAGGTCAGCTAATACAGTTAAGTTAGGGAAGGCAGCTTTCACTTCCTTTACTGCTTTAAGGCCTTCATTAATCACAACCGGCGTGCCGATTTCTACAACATCTATATGATTTTCTACTTCTTTCACCAATTCAATGGCTCCTGGAATATCTACAAGATCTAATGCTAATTGTAATTTCATTTATTACTCGCTCCTTATATAATAGTATATTGTGCCGTATAGCTTTCTTTTGCACAGTGTTATTGTATCCAATTGATAGCTATTTACTAACGGTATGATACTCAGTATACTGGGTATGTTACTAAATTAAAAGTATGCACTTTTTTATCATATAGTAACAAAAAGTATACTATGGGACATAATAAGGGTTGGAGGTGAAATGAATGCCGAATCTTGGGGAAAAAGTGTTTAATTGTGAAAAAGAATTGACTCTTTCGATTATTGGTGGAAAATGGAAAATGTTGGTATTGTGGCATCTAGGAAAAGAAGGAACCAAACGTTTTGGTGAACTAAAGGCCCTCATGCCGGGTATCACTCAAAGAATGCTTGTTAATCAATTGCGCGAACTTGAAGACCATTTGATTGTTCATCGTGAAGTCTATCCTGTCGTTCCACCAAAAGTTGAATACTCACTCACTGAGTATGGAAGAAGTCTGATGCCTATTCTGGATGCTATGTATGACTGGGGTAAAGATTATATTGAGAATGTATTGGAAAAAGAAACAGAAAACAAATCGTCTATTCAGTAGAAAAAAGAGTTTCTCCTAGGGGTTCGAAAAAGTGTAAAAAAGTTCATATACTAACAAACCACGGTTAGCTATCTTAATAAAGATGCTGTCCGTGTTTTTTTATATCTCTACGTATTTAAAAGGTTGAAAAAACACAACATTTAAACACAACATTTAATAAAAGAATCAGTTACTAAAAAGCCAAGGGCAGCGAATCTTGTATAATCGCTGTCCTTGGCTTTTCACTCTTGGTATTGGATTCAAGTTTATAGTATTATTTTTAACACTATGTTATACCAATGTATCTATATGTTAATAAAGTGCGTACTTTCAAAAGTATAACATACGTAATATACTGATTTTGCTCAAGTAATAGCGAGCTTAAAGAATACTACCAAACCTTAAGGGAATACTGCTACAAGCATGGTGAGATGAAGTGAAACTTCATTTAATAATTTATACATGTTGTTGCTTTTTACGAAAGGAGAGATCCGCATGGAAAGGTTCAAAACTAAGCAGCGAAAAGTTTGTGAAAGATGTCTAATCATCACCATAAATAATGAAACCTGTCCAAAATGTGGACATTCTCAATTAAGAGATATCATTATTACCGGACAAGCTGGGAGAAATAAACGAAACTTACATCCAAAAGTAGGATAACGCAATAGCGAAAATCCTTGTTGTTTTGTAGGGGAAACGAAGAAAATCAGACATTTTTCTATTTGAAAATGCTTTGAAAAAGTGGAGGAATGAAAAGTGGATTCTATGACGTTTGTCTTATTTGGGGCAACTGGGGATTTAGCTAAGCGAAAAATCTACCCTGCCTTGTTTAATTTATATTTGAATCAAAAATTACCAGATTCTTTTTTGATCATTGGTGTAGGAATAGACGAAATGTCTGATGTTGATTTTCAAAACCATGTAACAGACTCGCTATACACTTTTTCTAGACACTTGATAAATGATAAATCCGAAAAACAAGAGTTTGTAAAGGCATTTCGTTATTGCCAGTTAGATTTCACGAATGCTGAAGGGTATAAGAAGTTAGTTGAAGTCGTTCAACAAAATGAAAAAGACCAGAGTATTGAAGAGAATCGAATGTTTTATCTTTCTGTTGCTCCTGAATTCTTTGATGTAATTGCTTTGAACATCAAGGAGAGTGGATTAGGCTCGACAAAAGGATGGAAACGATTAATGATCGAAAAACCATTTGGGCGTGATTTAAAATCTGCTCAAGATTTAAATGAAAAACTAAGCAAAGCTTTTGAAGAAGACGAAATTTTCAGGATTGACCATTATCTTGGAAAACCGATGGTTCAAAACCTTGAAGCTTTAGAATTTGCCAACCCTGTGCTGCAATCACTATGGAACAATCGGTATATTGCCAATGTGCAAATAACGGCTAGTGAAACGGTTGGTGTAGAAGAGAGAGCTAGTTATTATGAAAAAGCAGGGGCTATTCGTGATATGGTCCAAAAATCATATGATGCAGCTGTTGATGATGACGGCCATGCATCAGCCAAAACAGATGAGCACGAACGATATCCGTACAGTGAAAAGAAAAGTTATGGACTCTCTTCGGCCTGTACAGAAAGATACTGTAGGTATCCACGTTGTTCGTGGTCAATATGGACCGGGGGAAATAAAGGGTAAACCTGTAGTCGGATATTTAGAAGAACCTGGAGTGAATGCTTCTTCCACAAACGATACATTTGTGGCTGCTCGTTTATGGATTGATAGTTCATTCTGGGATGGGGTGCCATTTTATATCCGGACAGGAAAAAGAATGAAGGAAAAGTCGACGCGGATTGTGATTGAATTCAAGAATCCAACGAAAAATGTGTATACTAACGAGAATCAATTTGCAGAACCCAATCTATTAGTTATCAAAGTAAGTCCAAATGAGGGTGTGTCGATGCAATTAAATAGCAAAAATTTAACAAATGGAAATTTGGAGCCGATAATTGTTGACTTCTCAGCAAGTACAAAAGACATACCAGAAGCTTATGAACTCTTAATATTCGATGCTCTGCGTGGGGACTCTACCTTCTTTGCTCATTGGGACGAAGTTGAATTATCTTGGAAATGGGTACAGCCCGTTTTAGAGGCGTTTGAGGAAAATGCCCTTCCACTCCACCTATATCAAGCCGGTTCGATGGGGCCACAAGCTGCTTCGCAATTATTGGAGGAGGATGGTTTTAAATGGTGGGAAACCAGGGGGGAGTTTAATCCGCACCTCCCTGGAAGGCTATTGGTATGAAGAGAGCAAACCGAGGTTGGATTTGACAGATAATTGTTACGCGATTTACCCAAGGAACTTAAAGTATTTGTTGAATCCTTATGGTTCCATAAGGAGACCATGAAGAACAACAAATGGGTAGCATAATAATACACGCTATTTTTTGTAATTTAAAGGAGGAAACTCAAGTGAAAGTAGGATTAATTGGATTAGGGAAAATGGGTATGAACTTAGGAAAAAACTTAATTGACAATAAACACCGTGTAATGGCGTTTGATCTAAATACAAATACTATTGAAGAAATTAAAAAATATGGAGTTGAAGGAGCATCCAGTTTACAAGATCTTGTTCAATCATTAGAAAAGCCACGAGTTGTTTGGATAATGGTCCCACACTCCGTCGTTGATTCAGTTATTAGTGAAATCACACCATTTCTAAGTGAAGGAGATATCGTCATTGAAGCTGGTAATTCGCATTATAAGGAATCCATTCGTCGTTACGAACAGTTGAAGAAAGTTGGAGTGAGCTTTATGGATGCCGGTACTTCTGGGGGGATGGAAGGTGCTCGCTATGGTGCTTGTTATATGATTGGTGGAGATCCTGAAGCATGGAGCATTGTCGAGCCGATTTTTAGAGATACAGCTGTAGATAATGGGTATTTATATGCTGGGAAATCTGGTAGTGGCCACTTCTTAAAAATGGTCCACAATGGAATAGAATACGGAATGATGGCCGCCATTGGTGAAGGATTCGAAGTCCTGGAAAAAAGCGATTTCGATTTTGACTATGAAAAAGTGGCACGGGTGTGGAATAACGGTTCTGTCATCCGCTCATGGCTCATGGAATTGACAGAACGCGCATTTTCTAAAGATGCAAAATTAGATGAAATTAAGGGCATTATGCATTCTTCTGGGGAAGGGAAATGGACAGTTGAAACCGCTTTGGATCTTCAAACAGCTACCCCTGTTATCGCTATGTCTTTACTAATGCGTTACCGTTCATTAGACAATGATACATTTACAGGTAAAGTGGTAGCTTCCCTTCGTAATGAATTTGGCGGACATGCTGTGGAAAAATCATAAAGTCATCTGCTGTATATGTCTTTCGTTAAAATGAGCCGGAAATTCATTGGATTTTTAGTTTGGTATATCCCAAAAATTGGTAGATTTACTTAAGTCGTTGATAGTGCTAACTATGTTGATTGAAGCGGAAGGAGCGAGACTCCTCGAAAATGCATTCACATTTTCTCGTGCGGTGCCTATTCACGGATGATGATTCAACGTCCTGTGGGAAAAACAGGACAAGGGAGACCCCGCAGCCGCACAGCGCCGAGGAGGCTCCCGGCTCGCCCGCGGAAAGCGAGCACCTGGAGCCAACAGACAAGTTTAACAGAGCCAAAAAAATAAAACAATATTGAGGTGTGACATCATGAACGTATTGGATGCAAAAATCATTAACACACAATATGGTTTAGAAACCTATTTAGGGGTAGCGTCAGGAAAATGCGGATTTACAACGTTAAGCGAATTTTCCTGACGATTACCCCGTTTTTAACAACGTCAAGAAAGTTTTAATGGTCTTAAAGAATCTAATGAAACCATTTTCTCATGACTAAAATGGTATTCCCCCAGTAAATTAATATGCTCCCAGCCTAAAGGAGACATATGGTGCAACAAGTCCTCTTTAAAACCCCCTAAGCCCTTTTGGTATTCCACTGCTTTTGACAGATGTAGCGTATTCCAAACACTAATGGCATTGATAATTATATTTAAAGCACTGGCCCTTTGTAGTTGATGCTGTATCGTTCGTTCCCGAAGTTCCCCTTGTTTCCCAAAGAAAATTGCTCTTGCGAGACCATTCATGGCCTCTCCTTTGTTTAAGCCTTTTTGAATTTTTCTTCTTAAAGATTCACTAGTAAGGTAATTAAGAATAAAAATAGTTTTTTCGATTCTTCCCATTTCACGCAAAGCTGTAGCTAAACTGTTTTGTCTAGAGTAGGAGCCAAGCTTCCCCATAAGAAGTGATGCCGTGACAGTTCCTTCTCTTATTGAATGAGCTAATCGTAAGACATCATCATAATTATCTTTAATAATTTTTGTATTTATTTGGCCACGAAAAATAGACTCTAATTTTGGATACTCGCTTGCCTTTTCTAATGTAAACAGCTTTGAATCTGACAAATCTCTTATTCTTGGCGCAAACTTAAAGCCTAAAAGGTGAGTTAATCCAAAAATTTGATCTGTATAGCCAGCTGTGTCTGTGAAATGCTCTTCTATATTTAAGTCGGTCTCGTGATGCAATAATCCATCTAGGACATGAATAGCATCTCTTGAATTAGTATGAATAATTTTTGTATAATACGATGAGAACTGGTCGCTGGTAAATCGGTAGATTGTTGTACCTTTTCCGGTTCCGTAATGCGGATTTGCGTCTGAATGTAAAGATGAAACGCCTACCTGCATTCTCATTCCATCTGACGAAGATGTTGTACCGTCACCCCAATAGGAAGATAAGTCTAACTTGTGGTGAAAATTTACTAATACAGCTTGCGCTTTGCTCATGGCATCTTCATGCATTCTCCATTGAGATACATTGGCAAGTTGTTTATATGTAAGATCCGGCGTTGCTTCAGCCATCTTACTTAGCCCAATATTCAATCCCATTCCTAATAGGGCTGCCATGATGATTACCGTTTCTTCTTTATCTGGTTTACGGTTATTTGAGGCGTGAGTAAATTGTTCATGAAATCCAGTTATATGAGCAACATCCATGAGTAAATCGGTTAATTTTATCCTAGGAAGCATCTGATAAAGTCTAGCACTAAATTTTTTGGCTTCCTCTGGAATCTCCTTCTCCAACCGTGCAATTGAAAGCTTTCCTTTCTCGAGCGAAACTCCCTCTAGTTTATTCCAATTGTTAGATAACCATTTTAGTCTCTCATTAAGGCTATTGGTCCTTTCTTGAATGTATGCTTCGAACGATAAGCTAACTGATAATCGTGTATGATCTTTGTCTTGGTTCCACGTATCTTGTGAAAACAAATATTCCTCAAAATCTCTATATTGCCTACTGCCTGAGATAGACACATCACCGGCTCGAACATGCTCTCTTAATTCCGTTAAAACAGCCATTTCATAATAGTGTCGATTGATTGTACCGTCTTCTTCATATAAATGCTTTTTCCAACGATTTGAAACAAAATCTACAGGAGCTTCTATAGGGACTTTTCGCTTTCCAGAATCGTTCATTCCACGTATAATATCAACCGCCTGCAAAAGTGGTTCATTTGACTTTGTTGAATGAAAATCCAGAACTCTCAATAGGGTCGGTGTATACTTTCTAAGGGAATAAAAACGCTTCTGGAGTAAATCCAGATAATCATAATCAACAGGTCTGGCTAGTTCTTGGGCTTCTTCTACTGATGTGACAAAGGAATTCCATTCAATAATGGACTCTAAAACCTCAAAGACATCTAACCCTTCCGTTTTCGCTTTTATTAATGCTTGGCCTATGTTAGAAAAGTGAATTACTTTTTCATTGACTTTCTTACCATTCCTTTTCTGAATTTCTTCTTGAGCTTTTCGTCCCTTTGACAGCAGGCTAAGTATTTGTCTATCATGAATTTCAAACGCCTTATCTGTTAACTCCTCAGTAAGTTGCAATAAATATACGGTTAGAATTGTATAACGTTTGTTTTCTTGGAAGTCACGAAAAGCATAAGGTTCATATCTTGAACCTAGTCGAGAAAACTGTAAAAAGCGATTCCGGTGTAAATGATTAACTTTAACGCTTCCTAGTTCCATTCCCCGAATATATTCAAGTCTTTCTATTACTTTTAAAAATGTCTCAGGAGAAGGATGACCTGGTGACTCCTTTAACCAACCCAATATTGTCTTATTAGTTTCAGATCTATGCTGAGAGATAATAATTTCTTCAAGATTTACCTTTTGGTCATTAGTTAAAGATTGACTGACGGTATTAAATATCTTCTTTTCTGCCATTGCCCTAGCTTCCCATACCATCCTTTCAAGTGTTGTAATAGCAGGCAGTATAACTTTATTCTTTCTCAAAAAATCTATGCTCTCGTGTAGTAAATGAATAGCATCTCCATTTTCCAATGCTAACTGATAAAGGTGTTTAAATGTCATTCGATATTCTTTTAGAGTGAATGTTATAAAACCATATTCGTTCCGAATCTCTTTCAAGTGATCCCACAGCGTATTTTCTCTTTGGGGATAAAGACTAAGTGAAGAAGGATCCGCATTGATTTGATTTGCTATGTATCGCATAACCGAATCAGGCAGGTTTTTAATATGTCTATATGACCAGCCTGGATATCGAAGAACAGCCAATTGCACTGCGAACCCTAATCTATTTTCTTCCCTACGTCTCTTATTAATAACTGCCAAGTCTTGATTAGAAAATGTATAGTAGGTTCCTTCAATTAAATCATCTTCCGGAATCTCCATAAGAAGATTCCTTTGATCCGTTGTAAGTAATTCTCTTCCTCTTGCAATTTTCAAATTGTATCATCTCATTTCTTAAACTATTCAGAGTATATTAGTATTATTATATATCAATAGAGTGTACTCTATTGATACAAATGTAATAGACTGATAAAATCATAGTTACGACTGTCTCATAAGACTTGTCTCAAAAACGAGGTGATATTTTGCGGAAAATGGGTTATATACGTGTCAGTTCGATTAGCCAAAATCCTTCAAGGCAATTTCAGCAATTGAACGAAATCGGTATGGATATTATTTATGAAGAAAAAGTTTCTGGCGTAACAAAGGATCGTGAGCAACTTCAAAAAATGTTAGAGGATTTACAGGAAGGCGATATTATTTATGTTACAGACTTAACTCGGATCACTCGCAGTACGCAGAACTTGTTTGAGTTGATTGATTTAATACGAAGGAAGAAGGCAAACTTAAAATCACTCAAAGATACATGGCTAGATTTATCAGAAGATAATCCATATAGCCAATTCTTAATTACGGTAATGGCTGGTGTTAATCAATTGGAGCGAGATCTTATCCGTATGCGCCAACGTGAAGGGATTGATCTGGCTAAGAAAGAAGGGAAGTTTAAAGGCAGATTGAAGAAATATCACAAAAACCACGCAGGAATGAATTATGCAGTGAAGCTATATAAGGAAGGCGGTATGACTGTAAATCAAATATGCGAAATCACGAATGTGTCTAGGGCTTCATTATATAGAAAGCTGTCAGACGGGAATAAATAGTCATCCAATTCCCTTATATAGCTTTTACGGGGTTTGAAAAGGGGCAATTATTTGCACATGTGATGATATGAACCTGAATGTATATTCAGAAGTAATTTTACTTTTAGCTGTACCAGCTATTATTGAAAGTTTACTTCAAAATTGGGTGAGAACTGCTGATACAATTTTATACGAGTAATACTTTTAATTTCCGGTTATCGTTATTCAAATGGATACGAAATTCAACTTAATTAAATGTAAAAAGAGTGGGGAATTCAAGTGTTTGAATATTTAAGGTCTTGGGCGAAAAAATTAAAAAAACAAGTTTTTATTCTTTATTTGGCTTATAAAGACGAACGAGTAACCTGGCATGCTTCTGTGTTGAAAGTAAACAACTTTTTTCACACTTTTTTTACTTTATTTGTAGTGAACAACATAAACATTCTATAGAAGAAAATTATTTCTATAGGAGGTTTCCATGGATCAAAAGGATCAAAGTCGTCAATTAGACCAAATAAAGCAAATGCAACAAATGTTTAAAGCGAACATGAAAACTCAACCTTATCCCATGTACCCTAACTATGGGAAAATCACACGTTACGAAGAAATTCCGATAAGTTTACCTGAACAGCGCCAGCTGCGCCATCCCGGAGTGGAAAAATTGATGGTACCCCTTCCAATTATCGAAAACCCGAACTATAAAGGGAGTGGAAAGTTAACAGGAAAAGTAGCACTTATTACAGGGGGTGACAGTGGTATTGGTGCAGCTGCAGCGATTGCGTTCGCTAAAGAAGGCGCAAATGTTGCCATCGCTTATTTAGATGAACACGAGGACGCAAACCGAACAAAAGCAAGGATTGAACAACTCGGACAACGTTGTCTTCTAATGCCTGGGGACTTGCGGGACAAACAACAGTGTATCTCCATCGTAGAACAAACAGTAAATACGTTTGGACGTCTCGATATTCTTTGTAACCACGTTGGTATCCAATTCCAACAACTAAGCCTGCTTGACATTACAGATGAGCAATTCGATGACACCTTCAAAGTTAATATATACTCTCATTTTTACACAACAAGAGCAGCGCTTCCTCATTTAAAACCAGGCAGCTCAATCATTGGCACTACTTCAGTGGTGACGTATGTAGGTGAGCAGCAAATGATTGATTATACCGCCACAAAAGGCGCAATAGTTGGTTGGACACGTGCCCTGGCTAAAAATGTCGTGAAACAAGGGATCCGAGTCAATGCCGTCGCCCCCGGCCGAATTTGGACCCCACTTATTTCAGCAAGTTTCTCGTCAGACCAAGTCGCTGTATATGGAGCTTTTAATCCAATGGAACGAGTAGCACATCCATTTGAACTCGCCCCAACCTTTGTCTATCTTGCTTCGGATGATTCTCGTTTTGTTACTGGTCAAGTTCTTCATGTTGATGGGGGAGAATCCACACATTCCTAATGGAAGGGGGTTACCATTTTGAGATATGAATTTAATCCAGAAGTAAAGCTATTGCTAGTAAACCATTCAAATGAAAAAGTAAAGATGTTCTATATGGAGGATTCCTGGCCCATGCCAAAAATAGGACTGAGACCACCATACTATTGCTACCCAAGTTACGAGCTGAATTATCCAATAATCTAAATAATTACAGACAAAAAGACTTCTATACAAAGTATGAAGTCTTTTTGGAAAGAGAAGAGTATTACGGTTTTAAAAAGACTATTATACATTCAACCTCACGAATCATTTGGGGCTTGGAACGCTATTGGTTTCTCCGGATGTTCTCCTGGACTAATAAACCCCAGCATCCATCACGATAGAAAAATTTATCAAGAACCAGGCACTACAAAAAATTTTCATCATATATAGGTGATATCCGTTCGGATTTGATGAGGAGGATATCATGCAACCTATGTTACCTGTGGAAAAATATTTTGGGCAGTTTGAATTGGTGCATGCTTTTTATGGGGCTATGCCTACAGGTGTCAGCGTCTCCGAAACCGGTCGTATTTTTGTTTGCTTTCCGAAATGGGGAGACGACGTTCAATTTACTGTGGCGGAAATTGTTGAGGGTGAATTGCAGCCTTATCCTAATTTACAAACCAATTTGGTTAACACCGGGAATATCACAATGACTTTCATCAGTGTCCAAAGTATCGTTGCTGATGGAAGAGGAACACTCTGGGTACTAGATACAGGGGCACCAAATTTTTCTGAACCTATTCAAGGGGGAGCAAAATTAGTAGCTGTTGATTTAAGCACGAATACAATAAGGAGAGTATATACCTTTACAGAAGATGTTGTCCTGCCTACAACTTATCTGAATGATGTCCGTTTTGATTTTCGTGTAGGAAAAGCAGGTTATGCCTATATAACGGATTCTTCTTCAAGAGGACCAGGAGCTATTATCGTCGTAGATTTATCAAATGGAAACGCGTTTAGACGGTTAAATGGGGCCAATTCAACTTCACCGGATCCCTATTTTTTACCGAAAGTAGAAGGTCAAATTTTAATGAATCGAAACAAAGACGGTTCAACTTCTCCATTTAGATTGGCATCTGATAGTCTTGCGATTTCTCCCGATGGCAAGATTTTATATTTTGCTCCACTAACCAGTCGTCATCTGTTTTCGATCTCAACAGAGACCCTTAGAGACAGAAATATACCGGACGGGGATTTACCTTATCATGTGGAGTATTGGGGAGAAAAAGGGGCGTCTGATGGAATGATCACAGGTGCAAAAGGAAGCGTTTATGCTGGAGACTATGAAAACAATAGTATTCGAAAGATATTACCGAATGGCACAATGGAAACCATC
This sequence comes from Metabacillus sp. KJ11-3, assembly GCF_055808295.1. Taxonomy (NCBI): domain Bacteria; kingdom Bacillati; phylum Bacillota; class Bacilli; order Caryophanales; family Bacillaceae; genus Metabacillus; species Metabacillus sp. KJ11-3. The sequence goes on from NZ_JBVVRS010000002.1 coordinate 125,166, forward strand.
GCACATGATCCGAGAATTTTATGGCCGGATACTTTTTCGATTGGTCCGGATGAATACTTATATGTCATTGTGAACCAATTGCATCGGCAAGGCAAGATTTCATTATGGAAAAGATCTGCGACAAAAACCTTATAGTTTACTTCGTATGAAAATTGGTGAATTTCCTGCGCCAACCAATTGAAAATAATAAATAGTTTCAAATTTGTAATCGTAAATAAATGGAAGCCACAAAAGGAGGGATATTGTATATATTTTTGGATTTATTAGAGCAGTTTAGGTTCGTATCCTAAACTGCTCCCTTTTTATTATTATAGGGTGGGTAAGTTCAATGCTGTATTGATATTATTTAAATCTAAACTAATCTGTTCGTTTGTATCCCAAGCATGGTACCATCCTTTTTCTACCATATATGCGGATATTTGTTCATGCAGATCAAGAGCATCCACTAAATGGCGAGTGAGCATTTCTTTAATTTCAGGTGTTCCTGCCTCCGTAACGGCCATGGCATAATTTCTAATTCCACTTTTAGCTGAAATGAGTAGATCCATTGTAACCACTTGATCCGATAGCGCGTCCATGCCAGTTAAATTCTCAATGATTGGATTCATGTTCATTCACCTCCTAATTTACTGCTTAGCGTTGGAAAGGATGGAAGAATATTCTTGTAATTGTCTCGTAGATACATCAATGTCTTGCTGCATAATATCTTTTAATCGCGGATCTGTAACTAACGCTTTCATCGTTTTGGATTTAGTTAAACAAGTGGTCTTAAATGCAGCCATCTCATGGACCTCAAGAACTTCATGTAAGGCGTAGTTCATTTTTTATACCTCCTTCCTTAAGGTTTCAACACGACTTTTATACATTCATCCATTTTAGTGTCAAAAATCTCATAGCCACGCTTTGCTTCACTAAGTGGAAGTACATGACTCACGACATCTCCTGGGTCAATTTTTCCGGTCGAAACTAATTCAAACATATATGGCATATAGTGAATCACAGGTGCTTGCCCAGAGCGGATATTGATATTTCGCTGAAAAATATCTCCAAAAGGGAAACCATTATATCTGCCGCCGTAAACGCCAGTAACTTGAATTGTCCCACTTTTGCGCACTGCTTGTGAAGCAATGATAAACGCACTTAATGCTCCGCCTTGAAGTTTCATTCCACTGGCAAGGAACTCCATATCAGTCATTTTACCGTCCATACCAACAGCGTCAATGACAACATCAGCACCGCCTTTGGTGATTTCCTTAAGATAATTTCCTACATTCTCATGGTCCTCAAAGTTAACAATTTCTACTTTGTTGGTGCGCTTGGCGTGCTGCAGGCGATAATTGACATAATCAACGGCAATGACTCGTTTTGCCCCTTTTAACCAACAAAATTTTTGAGCAAAAAGACCAACTGGACCACAGCCAAGAACAATAACTGTATCTCCATCCTTGACCCCTGCATTGTCAACACTCCAAAAACCAGTAGTCATCGCATCGGCAATAACTGTTAACTTTTCATCTGGTTCTTCACAAGTTTCTGGAATTTTAAAATGAGTAAAGTTGGCAAAGGGCACTCTTAAATATTCCGCTTGCCCGCCTGGGTAACCGCCAGTTGTTCCAGAATATCCAAAATAGGCACCCATATCACCATTATCATTAGAATTATCACATTGACTTTCCAGTTGGTTTTTACAATAAATACATTCCCCGCAGGCAATGTTAAAAGGAATAATAACACGATCCCCTTTTTTTACTTTCGTAACATTTGGTCCAACCTCTTCAACAATTCCCATCGGTTCATGACCGATAACATAGTTTTCTTGCAGATTAGGAATCATGCCATGAATTAAATGCAAATCAGAACCACATATCGCAGTACTGGTCACTTTGATAATCATGTCATCTGGTTTTTCAATTTTTGGATCTGGCACTTCTTTGACTACAACATTTTTAATACCTTGATACGTTACTGCCTTCATTGGTTACAGCCTCCAGTGTTAGTGATCATCAGGTGTCCGGTCAAACATACCTTTTCTATTGGTCTCAACAGGGAATAGGTTCATTTTGCCAATCTTCAATGTATTATTGGCAGAGAGTTGATCTAGTTTATACTGTTCACTTAATTCGTATGGGTGGAACCATTTTTTAGTAATCATTAATTCTGAAATTTCCTGGTGCATTGTGATGCCCTGCATCAATTGTTTTTTTAATACAGCACGGACATCAGGTGATGCGGATTCGGTCAATGTTACAGCTATGTTACGAACGCCTTCTTTGGCACGAAGAAGAAAGTCCATGGCAAAGGTTGTGTCTGCTAGTTCAGGCATATGCAGCGAGTTTATTGGGTCCAAATAATCATTATTCAATGAATGTTTCCTTCCTTTCCATTAATGATGGGTGTTGGACGATTTTGAGGAACAGGAGCTTGAAAGGGTGCTCGTTCATAGAGGGACTGCAATTCAGTCAGATCTTGTATTGATTGTTCAACATCTTTTTTCATTAAATTCCTCAAATCATCATCAAAGACCAGTCCTTGCATTAATTTAGACTTGGCGATACAAAGCGTTTTAAAGTTAATGGCCTCATGTAAATCCAATGATTCATGATCGGCTAATTTTTGATTATCCATTTCTAATTAACCTCCTTATTCTTTAATACAACCAATTGTATTGTTCCCAAAATAGGAGTGAACATTCTTTAATGTTTTTTTAAAAAATTGGAAACAGGTTACATCTTTAAGAATCGGGCGCTTTAATGAAGCAATGAAAGCCTAATTTCTCAATTGAGAAATTAGGCTTTTTAATATTGAAAATTTCCTTAACGTTGTAAATCCGCATTTTCCTGACGCTACCCCATTTAGATATGGTGAAGAATATCGAAGTAAAAGAACTCCATTCTCCATCAGATAATGAGCCCTTTTATGAAATAGTATTAGGGATAGAGTATTTTCTTCTAAGGGACGGAAAATATTATGATAGTGAAAGGAATTATTTTCGGATTCAAATGAGCGAAGATTTTAATTCAATCACGTTAAGAGAGACAGATACCGAAAGTTTATTTGCTGTCAAAACCGAACACGAGAGAGACTCAACTAAGCTACTGGTTGGAGAATGGCTTATAAAAACCAATGCTTTCAAGCAAGTAATAAGTGAACTGATCCAACAAAAGAAAATGGAGAATGTTCAAAATGAGGGAGACACTCGAAAAGTATTAGGAACGATAAGATTCTTGGAAATATTACTTGAAATCAAAACAGAAGACATACTAAGTGCCGATGTAGAGAGGGACCATTGAGTTTTCTTAATACTAACTATCTTTTAATGTACGCTATTGATAATTACACGGTCCCACTAAGGATTTTTCAAAATTGAAAAGGGGGAGTTTAAATGTGTTTTTAAAAACTTCCCTTATATACTGTAGAAAAGGAGAATGCACTAACATGAAACGTTTTACTATGCCGAGAGATCTTTTTTACGGAGAAGGATCTCCGATTGAAGCAGCTAAGCTAAATTTGATTGAAAGGGGAAGTAATGTATGACTATTTCGTTTGATTACTCCAATGCATTAGCATTTATGAAAAAGAGTGAAGTAGATAATCTAAGTGAATTTGTAAAAGTGGCTCATAAAATGCTACATGAAAAAACAGGCCCCGGCTCTGATTATCTTGGTTGGGTCGATTTGCCACTAAACTATGATAAGAGTGAATTTGAAAGAATTAAACAAGCTGCTGAAAGAATCAAGAAACATTCAGACGCAATGGTTGTAATTGGTATTGGTGGTTCGTACCTGGGGGCAAGATCGGCTATAGAATCTCTGTCCCATAGCTTTCATAACCAGATGAACAATAAGACACATGTTTATTTTGCCGGTCAGAATATCAGTTCTACTTATATATCTCATTTATTTGAACTATTAGAGGGGAAAGATATCTCTGTTAACGTCATTTCTAAATCAGGAACAACGACAGAGCCAGCCCTTGCTTTCCGTATTTTCCGTGACTATATGGAGAAAAAATACGGAAAAGAAGAGGCGAGAAAACGTATTTTTGCTACTACAGATCAGAAAAAAGGCGCATTAAAAAAGCTTGCGGACGAAGAAGGATATGAAACGTTCGTTATTCCGGATGATGTTGGTGGAAGGTATTCTGTGCTAACAGCAGTTGGTCTCTTACCAATTGCCGTAGCAGGACTTGATATTGATCATATGATGGAAGGGGCAGCAGCAGCAGCCCGTAAATACAACAATCCTGATTTATTGACAAATGAGAGCTATCAGTATGCTGCGGTCCGAAATGTACTCTACAATAAGGGAAAAGCAATTGAAGTGCTTGTTAACTATGAGCCCTCCCTTCACTACGTATCGGAATGGTGGAAGCAGCTGTTTGGGGAAAGTGAAGGAAAAGATCAAAAGGGGCTATTCCCTGCTTCCGTTGATTTTTCAACGGATTTGCATTCCATGGGGCAATATGTACAAGAAGGTCGACGAAACCTTTTAGAAACGGTTTTACAGATTAAGAAACCTCGAATTGAAGTGACTATTCAGGAGGATCCAGAAAATATTGATGGATTAAACTTCCTGGCAGGTAAGACGATGGATGAAGTCAACAAAAGTGCATTTCAGGGTACCCTTATGGCCCATATAGATGGAGAAGTACCTAATCTCGTGATTGAACTGGATGAAATGAATGAATACACTTACGGTGAGATGGTTTACTTTTTTGAGAAGGCATGTGGGATTAGTGGCCATCTATTAGGAGTTAACCCATTTGACCAGCCTGGAGTCGAAGCATACAAGAAGAATATGTTTGCTTTACTTGACAAACCTGGTTTTGAAGCAGAAAAAGCTACTCTCATGGAGCGTTTATCAAAATAATTATATCTGATTGGTTTTGTATTAATAAAAAGATTGTTACCAAAAACCATATTTTTTGTAACAATATTTATGAGAAATACTGATGCTTGATTTTACTAATTTTATAGGTTACCAAAAATAATTACCAAAAGTTTTACCAAATACTTTTACAAAAATGATGTCTCTTGTACAATTAGATTATTAAATTGTGCAGGAGGCTTCTTTATGATAATCGGTTATGCTCGAGTTTCGACAGTTGACCAAAATTTAGACCGACAAATTATATTACTTTCTGAGTACGGCTGTGAAAAAATGGTTCAAGAGAAATTTACTGGGACTACAAAGGATAGAGATGGACTTAACTCATTGCTAGATGTAATAAGGAAAGGTGATACCGTTGTAGTAGAAAGTATTTCACGCTTAGGGAGAAAAACACTTGATATTCTTTCTATTATTCAGCAATTCGAGGATACTGGTGTAAAGTTCGTTTCTATTAAGGAGAACATGGATACAAGAACATCAACGGGAAAAGCCATGTTTCAAATGATGTGTGTCATCGCAGAGTTAGAAAGAAATTTAATTGTAGAAAGAGTTAAAGAAGGGTTAGAAGCGAGTAAAAGAAGAGGAAAAAAACTAGGAAGGCCTAAAGTGGATCAAGGGAAAATTGAAATAGCCTTGAGGATGTATGACAGTAAAGAATACTCGGTAAAAGAAATTGTAGAAGGTACAGGACTTTCACAGGGATCATTATATCGAGCGATTAATAAAAGAAAACTAGTAGAAGCAAATTAAAAATCTCTTATATTTTTAGGGAATTATGTGACGGACTAGGGCAGCTACTCTGTCACCACCCCCAACTTAATTTGAATGGAGTTGGTAATTTGGCATCTATAGAACGTACGGCTTATCCAAGATTTAAAAAACGTCCTACTTCAAAAGAACTTCGTGATGTTTACTCCCCTACACCTGAAGAAAACCAATTTGCGCATAAAGTTGCTAGAGGACCTGTTTCAGTTCTAAGTCTATTAGTTATGTTAAAGTCTTTCCAACGACTTGGTTACTTTCCTCGACCGAAAGATATTCCTGTAGAGATCATGATTCATATTCGGACCTGTTTGAATCTCTCTGCTAGTGTTGAACCGAATTACAATAGTAAATCAATTTACCGACATCAAAAAGCAATTAGAGATTACCTCAATGTACGTCCTTATGGAAAAGAAGCCTTACATATTGCAACTACTTCAATTTATAAGGCTACACAGGTAATGGACAATCCAGCCGACCTTATCAACGTATCCATTGAAATATTAATAAAAGAAAGGTGTGAATTACCTGCTTTTAGTACATTAGATCGATTGGCTCGTCGTATAAGAACATTAGTGAATCACCAGTTATTTAATTCAGTATTTTCAAAATTGACTCCTGAAATTGAGCGAAAATTAGATCAATTACTAGTTACTAAAAATGATAATCGGACTTCTGAATATAACTTATTAAAAGAAATTCCAAAAAGCGCAACACTTTCGCATATGAAAGAAATACAAAATAGGTTACTTCTGTTAACTGATTTTATAGAAGAAATTGATAGCTTACTAGAGGATATTCCAAATTTAAAAATTAAACACTTCGCTTTAGAAGCAAAAGCGCTTGATGCATCAGAATTAAAAGACTTTAATTTAGCTAAAAGATATATGCTGCTACTTTGTATGATTTATCGCTCAAAAATTTCAGCTATAGATAGTTTGGTAGAGATGTTTCTCAAAAGAGTCAGAACTATACATAACAAAGGCAAAGAGGAGTTAGAACTTCTTCGAGAAAAACATAGATCAAAAACTGAAAATCTTATATCTGTTTTGGCGGAAGTCTTAAATGCCACAAGTATAAATGAGAACGATACCTTGACTGGTCAGAAAATAAGGGAGTTATTAGGGAGAAGAGGTGGTATCGACGCATTAAAAGAAGATTGTGAATCAATTTCATCATATAATGGCAATAACTACCTTCCTCTTTTATGGAAGTTCTATAAAAGCCACAGGAAAACTCTTTTTAGATTGATTAGTATGATTGAAATTAATTCAACCACACAGGATCAATCACTTTTAGAAGCTTTACAATTTTTACGTGATAATGAGAACCGAAAAATTGAAAATCTACAAATAGATTTGGATCTTTCATTTGCTAGTGAACAGTGGAAAAAAACGATTTATGTACCTAAAGAAAATAACTTAATCCATCGTAAACACCTTGAAATCTGTATTTTTTCCTATCTTGCAAGCGATTTAAAAACGGGAGACCTTTGTGTAAAAGGATCAGAGAATTTTGCTGATTACCGTGAACAGCTCCTTTCTTGGGATGAGTGTAAACCTATGGTAGATGAATACTGTAAGGAACTTGGCTTTTCTTCAAATTCAGGGGATTTTGTTCAACAATTAAAGCTCTGGCTAGGAGATACTGCACAAAAAGTAGATTTAAACTACCCTGATAACGGCCAGGTAATCATTAATGAAAATGGAGAACCAACGTTGAGAAAAATAATGAGAAAAGAACAACCTCAGACAAGTAAGGCGTTAGAGGTAGTTATTTCTCAACGGTTACCTGAACGAAATGTCTTAGATATTCTTTGTAATGTAGAACATTGGACAAATTGGACACGGCATTTTGGACCATTATCTGGTTCAGATCCTAAGCTTGAAAATGCAATGGAACGTTATATCATTACTTCTTTTGGATACGGATGTAATTTAGGACCAACACAGACTTCTAAGCACATGAAAAAAGCAGTAACCCCACACATGATTTCATTTGTAAATCGGCGACATATTAATGCATCTAAAATAGACGAAGCTATTCGTAATATTTTAAATCAATACAATCAATTTAGTTTGCCTAGACTATGGGGTGATGGAAAAACGGCTGCTGCAGATGGAACAAAATTTGATCTCTACGAAGAAAACTTAATCTCTGAATACCACATTCGATACGGAGGTTATGGGGGGATTGCATATCATCATGTTTCAGATACTTATATTGCACTCTTTAGTCACTTCATTCCATGTGGAGTTTGGGAAGCAGTTTATATTATTGATGGTTTGCTGAAAAATAAATCAGACATTCAGCCCGATACGTTACATGCTGATACGCAAGGTCAATCAACGCCTGTTTTTGCACTTGCACATTTATTGGGGATTAATTTAATGCCTCGTATTCGAAATTGGAAGGATTTAAAATTTTACAGGGCTGATAAGGACACAAAATATCACCACATTGATCAGTTGTTTAGTGATACCGTTGACTGGGACCTAATTGAAACACACTGGCAAGATCTGCTCCAAGTGGTTCTTTCTATAAAAGCTGGTAAAATATTACCCTCTACACTACTTAGAAAACTAAGTAACTATAGTAGAAAAAACCGATTATATCAAGCTTTTAGGGAATTAGGAAGGATTGTAAGAACTGTATTTTTGCTTAAATATATTTCTGATATAAAACTAAGAGAGCAAATTGGTGCTAGTACAAACAAAGTCGAAGCATATAACGGCTTTTCCAAATGGCTATTTTTTGGTGGCGATGGGATCATTTCAGAAAATGATCCAGAAGAACAAGAAAAGCGAATTAAATATAATGATTTAGTTGCCAACGCAGTAATATTCCAAAATGTATGTGATATAACACTTATTTTGTGGGAACTTTCTAAAGAAGGCTATGTATTTTCAAAAGAAGATATTGTCATGCTTAGCCCTTATCTGACTAGGCATATAAAACGTTTCGGAGACTATATGATCGATTTAGAAAATATTCCACAACCAATCGAGGGAGATATTCCTGTATAGTATATAAGAAAGTAAAGAGCAAGAAAGGGTTATAAATGGTAAACAATACCATACTATGACCCTTTTTTACATGTATCTCGGTCGTACCCCTTATAATAACGATAAATTTTAGTCATTTGGGAGGTTAAATATGAAGAACTATCCCCATATTCCCGATTCTGTTATTAAGATGGTTGAAGAACAACCTAATACAAATCGACAAGAGAAAGATGAGATTCTTTGAGATTTTGAACAACAATATATTAAGAAAGAAGAAAGACAAAAAGAACATGAAGATAACTTAAAAAACAATCCGTCATATCGTAAAACTTGGGAGATCTTCAATAGACATTTTAACACTTGAAGATAAATAGGTATCATTAATGGAAAAGAACCATAATCTCCTTGAAGGGAGTTGTGGTTCTTTAGTATTTGTTATATAAATTGTAATACGTACAAACCAATTATTGAAGGTGAATAAATGAACTGGATTGGAAATTTATTTTTTAAATTATTTGATAAGGTATTTTGGTCACGCATCTTGAATGCAATCTCAATATTTTTATCTATGTCTGCTCTCGCGTATATAGTTGTACCTGAAAACCAAGCATTATTTTTTGGAGGACTGAGTGTACTCGTTTTTCTTTTATTAAGTATTATCAGCACATCCAATTTTTTTCTGTTGTTTTAATAGGTATCTTTTCTATCCCCGGATACTTTTATTATTTAAAAAATCCTCCATTTGATATAGATCTATCAGAGTTGTACTTGTTTAAATGGATAGTAATAATCGGTTTTTTAATTGCATCAGGTTCAACTTTATTATCAATATCTTCATTTTTTCTAAGACTTGCGAAAGAAAATAGAGGAAATTATAAAGCAAAAAAGACATTTGCTCTATTCGCAACCACTGTTTCAATCATCATTATTTGTTTATTAATATTCATAGCTACTATTTGGGAATCACCTGAGTATATAAGACAACAAAAGTAACTGATAAATGTAAGTTCACCCCTAGTCCTTGATAAGTATATGGTCTCGATATCTGTTATTTTAGTAGCCTTAATTATTGGTAATACAGTAAATAAATTGGCTGAATATCTAAGATTTTTCAAACTAATCATTCGTTTTTTCGCCATTATTTGGCTTATTATACAAATAATATATAAGAAGATCACTACCAAGTAAATTAAGTATTGATTGCCTATAATAGTTACTATAGAATAATAGTAACTATTATTTCTATAAATTGACAATGTATAGACGGAAGCACCGGTCTACCTATTATTTTAGGTATTTCGGTGCCTTTTTATATTCCAATAAGTTAAAATATGGATTTTAAAGTAAATGGAGGTATATAAGATGATTCTATTAGTTAATGGAAACGTATGGGATATCACAGATATCCCCCTACACGATCAAAGACAATGGTTCAGAAAATGGAAAGGAAATCATTCTGAGATATTTTGCTATTGTATGAAACAGCAAACCGAGCATCCACCGCTTCACGTTAAATCAAAAAAACTTAAAGACGGTACATATACATTTTTCTTATCCAATAATCCTAAAAACAAAATCCCTCATACTACAACTTGTTCTATGAACAGAGAATACCAAAAAGATCTAAATAAGAATGGAATAGAATATAAGGAAGGAATAATGTCTTGTAAGTTAACGTTTGAAAAAACGAAAAAAGCGGCAATCAAAGGGACAGAAAAAATTAATAACGATAAGGCAATATCATCAAATAGATCAAAACAAACTCGTCCGAAAAGCCGTTTAAAAACTTTATTTCTTGCTCTGTTACAAAAAGAGGAAGTAAAAGTTCACATCTTTACTCCAGGTAAGCCAAGAACAAATATATCTGGCCGTCTTGAAGCTGCAGCATATACAACTAAAGTTGGGAATTCGTTTCTAAGGGAAAAAATTGATAACCATTATTATAAACGTATGTATGTTGCAGCATATAAAAAAATCAAAAAGGGAAGGATTATTTCTTTAAACTTAAGAACGATGTTAATGAAATAGACTCTCCTGAATTAATAATAGGCTGGGGGCATAAGGATATTACACCTGCTGCTAATGTAGCAAACAAGTATAAGTATGATATTCCTTTATATTCAGTTGATGAACCTGAACGTTTTGTAACCAATATGCAGGTTTATAAACCTATTTTTCATGAGGCTCAAAAGAGAATAGAAAATGAATCGAAACATAACGCTGTTAACACAGGATACTGGGTATTATATAGAGAAGAAAATAATCTAGGTGTGTTTTATGAAGATAAAGAACTTTTATTTATTCCAGCTGATCCGGATACTCGCATTCCTATTGAGTCATCTTATGAATTAGAAATGTTAAAGTACCTCGTTTCATTAAATCGTGAATTTAGGAAACCTCTTTTTGGAAATGAGATAGAAAATGACTTAGAACTAAGACCCGATTTTGTTCTTTTGGACACTTTTCCAAATACCATCATTGAAGTAGCTGGTAGAAGTGACGAAAAGTATATTGAAAATTTAATACGTAAATCAGAGATTTATAAAGCAGGAAACTTCCCTTATATAGAATGGCGACCATTCGAGATTCAAGAGATTAGCGATATAGGGTTGAATTCTATTGATAAGAGGTAAAACTATGCGAGAAGATCTTAAGAAAAAGTATTTCTTTGATCATAAAGATAAACGAGAATTTCTTGTTTTAGAAAAAAGAATCTTAAAAGTTTTACTTGTAGTAATATTTATTAAGTATGTTAGATTACTACTAGTAAAAAATGAAAACAGCAATAAGCCTTCTATAAAGAAGAAATATTCTCAATAATACAACCAGAGGAGTTATTTAAAATCTTAGCATTAAATATAATGATAATGGGTGTTTTGGGATTAATAATCCTTTATTTAATTAAAGGGAAAGTAATATTACATTATAGGCTATTCAACTATTTGTTTTTCTTTTGTCTACTTGATGCAATATTTATGTACATATTTCCTGAATTTATGTACATATTTCCTGAGATACCTGCAGCAGTCGCAAATGCAATTTTTTTATGATAACAATCAAATACAGAACTAACCTCCTAAACTGAAATGCATTTATAGGGCCTAATCCCAGGGTTGCTACTCTAGTCGTCATATGGATTATAAAATATGTAAATAAACTGATGAAATTTAGTTCTTTTCTCTCTCTCTTGCTGGTGTTCCCCTATCAAAATTGTACTAGAAATAAACACCATAGGTCTGACAAACAATCAAATTAACGAAACCTATATAATGTTAAATTCGTCTTATCACATAAAGGGAAGGAGTGTATCTAATGAAAAGAAAATTTTTCATTGCTTTTACTGCTTTATTGTTAAGTATTTCAAGCGCAGGGTGTGGCAATGCTGATATGGAAGGTATTATTTTAGAAGTAACAGAAAATGAGATATTACTTTCAAAGAATCTTTCTTTGGACAAGTATGAAGAAATAAAAAATAAATCCATTTCAGAGATACAGGAAGAGGAAAAGGGTATTCCTTTAATTTCTTTATCATATGACAATACAGAGGAATGGTCAAAAGGTGATGAAGTAAAAGTATGGGTTGATGGAGATGTACTTACATCCTATCCTGAGCAAGCTAAGGCTAAGAAAATTCAATTGAAAAATTAAGTTTCTCAACAATCCGGGGCAATTGTGATCCAAAATATAACATTTTGAAGCTCAGGACTTAAATATGAGCTTTTTTGTGATGGTTATCTATAATAACGCTTTTTTCAACAGGTGGAATACATTTCGTCCTGTCAATGTAACGCAGCTTGTAGAAGTTCACTACTGTAGAGAGATGAAATTCTACAAAGGAGAATAAGAGTTGATAGACTATCTCTCCCAAACCCCCTTGTTGTAAACAAACACGTTTGTTTGCGCCTCCCGCAAGCACCGTTTTTTATTTTTGTCCCTTTTTTAAAAATTAATAATATGAAATACAAAAACTTTGTTAATTCAACGTTGTATAAATGCATGGATAAATGAACAAGAGCCAAATCCAGTAACAAGGGTTTGGCTCTTTGACTTACTTCGTATAGTTGATGTTATATTAACTAAATTTGTATTTAATATTCATATCAAATTGATTACAAAAATACTATTCTTAAAATCTAATCTTCTATCATATTTGTAAATTCATCACCTAACGGAGTAGCTAATAGTCTAGGTACTCCTGAAGTTGTTCTCCTTGATGTTGCAGCAAAAATATATCCCAGATCCTCACTCGTCATTCGATCAAACCAAGCCCCTCCACTAGCACCACCAGTAAAGTCACAATTCATATATGCATCTGTAGCATTATATTGATAAGTACTTCCGTAACAAGAATATGGCAATTCTCCAGAATAAGGAGATTCTGCAGGATATCCTGTAATACGTACATCGCTTTGAGCTTGGTCAGTATTAGTAATCCATCCATTCGCTCCTAATTTTTTTTCGATTTCAACTCCATCCAAAGGACGCACTCTTAATATTGCTTTATCGTAAGAATAGTCTTTATTTTGTGTCCATCCAACAGGAGCTTGTACTCGTTCCCAAGTCCATGAACCATAAGGACGTTTACCATCAAAATAAGCTGGAACAAAAACAAAATCTTTATTCCATGAACCATTTCCATGAACACAATGTCCTGCTGTTAATACAGCATTATCAGCATCACTATTTATTACAGATGCAGAACATACATAGGTACCAGAAGATGAAGCCTTCCTAAAATATAATTTTCCTGTCGTTTTTGGAACTACAGCCGCCTTAGTTGATATATTAGATTCAATTGGTGGAGTTGGTGGAGCAGATTCTTGTTTTTTATTTTCTATTTTCTTAGATTGAGGTTCTTGTGATGGAGTTAAAGAAGTAGAAAAATCTTCAGTCTGTTCTACTGGTATAGCATTTTGAAAGTCTTCTTCAGTATATAAACCACCTGTTTCTTGATAAACTGAATCTTCACTTTGAATTGAACTTTTCTTTTTAGTAGGCAAATTTTCGTTTTCAATTGATTCTGTAGATGATGGATCAGAAGAAGAGGCACTCACATTTTCAATAGATAAAAATACAAAAAAGAAAGAAGTAAACAATAGTGACAAAATAAACAAATTTTTAAACTTTACATGTTTAGACATAACAACCTCCTAAATTTATTTACTAAATAAAAATAACATAAACTACCAAATATGGAAACATCTATTTAAATATCATTTACAATTCTTTTTATTCAAAGCTTGATAATTTCGATATTACTTAAATTAGATTTAACAATATTCATAACTTACACAAGTGTTAATACTAAATTATGGATTGCATTAATTTAAAAAGATGTAGAAAAGCGAGCGAGCTTCCTACATCTATACACTAATAATTAAAGTCTAATTTCTAGTCATTGTTGCTTGAAATTAGGCCTTTTTATATGTTGTATTTTCTTAGCGTTGTAAATCCATTTCCTGACGCTACCCCTTAAGGTGTTTTATGTCCTTTGATTCTAGAATATATTGATTATCTTATATATAGAAGGTACAATTCACTTATAAACATTTTTTAACTGATCTTTACCCATGCGGGAAAAGAAAACTATTAGTAAAGCACTTTTTCTAGTGAAAAAACGTTATAAGGCTATTTGTCTTATTTGACGTTATTTTCTAAGAAAAAGTGCTTTTTTGTGTTTTGCTGCAGCACTCAGAACCAAAACTTTAGGAGACTTTTTGATTGGAAGGGAGAAGAAATATGATAATAGTTGAAGGATTAAAACCACTACTGTTACAGGTGTACATGTACTATCTCCGAAGCAATTAGCAATAGAGGTTGCTTGCAATTTTGATGAAAACAGGCTTTTTATTTATATTGATAGAGTCAAAGTATCAATAACGGATACTTGTGATAACGGATATATAAACATACATGGGAGTATTACTCAAATTCAATTCAAAAATAGGTTAAGGTTACTTTCTTTTTTAGCTTATTTGAAAAGAATACAATAAGACAAGGAGAATGCACAATGGAGATAATATCAGCATTATTACAATTACCAACAACTTGGTTCGTCGTATTAGGAGTTGTTGCTACGATTATTGTAGTAAAAATTGTAAAATCAGTAGTGGGAACAATATTAAGTATTGTATTTACGATAGTTTCCCTAATAAAAGTAATCAACTTCCTAAGTCTTTATATTTAGAGGTGCATTTCATGATACTGTGATTAATATATGGAACAAGAAGTAGAAATTCATATATTAATAAAGGATAATTTATTTGTTTTACAGTCTTACTGCAAATACTTAAATTAAAAGGAAGCTGGTTAGCATTGACTCAAATTATTGTAGTGAAATAGGATGATGATTTTACTTGTAAATGCGGAAATAAACCTTACTTAGATGGTTTCTTTCCTTGCGATAGTAATGGTGAGCACATCGATCCTACACCAGAAAATTGGAAAGATGAATTGTATATATGTGCAAGATGTGATCATCTTTATAAATTCAAAACAGATCAATAAATACTTAAATGTTAACGAAAAGGGATATAATTATCCTTTTTTGTAGTACTTCTGTTTTTGAAAGAAGTTTGATGAAAATAGCGAAGGAAGGGATGAGGGGATGAGGTTGCATTGTCAGATGAAAGTAAGCTCTACAAAGAAGCTATGGAACGCATTGATGAACTTGTAGAAGAAGTTTTACAGACTTGTTTAGAGGTTGCGGATGAAAACCACTATGAAAGAATAGGGGTACTAGAACGGTTTAGAGAGAAATTTAACAAAGCGAAACGAACAAAGTCAATTTAAGCTACATCGCATCTCGCGTATTTTTAGACGTAAAATGTGACGTAAGGATGGTTATTTGAAATGTCCCGCTTGTAATATAAAATTAATTAAAGTAGTTATTGCCCAACCACTGGTCCTTATATTGGCTAAGTCATCATTTATTTAAAATAGATGATTTACTTAATTCGATAGGATCGTCTATAGCATAAGAGAATGGAATGGTGAATGTGAATACGGTACATTTTTGTGATCTATGCTGTAAAAGAAAGCCTCAGATTGGATTTGTTCTTATAGAAGGAACAGGAGATTTTTCTAATGATCTTCCAGTCTACTTCTGTCATGACTGTAAAGATTCCGCTATAAGTGATATTAGTAAGCTCCCTTGGAAACCAACATTTAAGATTACATATCCTTGGGGAGTAGGGGATTAATTCCAAAGGATTTTTAGTTTCGACAAACATAAAGTATATTTATAAGAATTAAATTCGGTCCATTATGCGGAAAGGACGAAGTGAACTTCAATAAAAATGCTATGTCGGAGTTCGTTTAAATTGAATATTAAGGATAAAAGCTAAGAAGGTACAGTAGCATTAAAAGCTAACGGATCGTCTAGCCGATATAGTGAAGAATCCACAATTAACTGCTGTTGTTGTGTCAAAGCGTTAGAGACTTTCCAACACCAGTGGTTTCATATATTGCTAAGGAGAAATTACAATGAATAATGATGATAAATCCTTATTAGAAGCACTTAGTCATGAAAATATGGAGAGTTTAACAAAAAGAGGTCGTGGAAGTGAATTAAATAGATATCTCTTATTGATTGGCGCTTCTAAATAGGGAACAGCGAAGGAAAAAGCAAGTAGACTTTTACATTGGTATGATTCAAGAACGTACATAGAAAGACTTGAAAAATATAAAAGCTTAAAACTAAAAATCGACTCTAAACCTGGGCTTTTTCATGGTAAAACAATAAGAAAAAGTATTTCTCAATCATTATGGCAAAAAAAATCAGACCCATAATATTATTTAATTTCGACTTTAAATGTTCTATATGTGGATTAAAACCAAATGAAGAAGATATGAAACAATTACATGTTCATGAAGTTGAATCTTATGATCTTGAAAAAGGTATTTGTGATTTAAAGGGGTTAGAATTAATTTGCAATAAATGTCACAGCTTTCACCATATAGGAAGAATGTATGGTGTTCTAAATAGTGTACAAACAGAAGATTTAATCTCTCATTTTACAAAAGTAAACAAAATAGAAAAAGAGGATTATTATGAATATTTAAGATTATTAAAATTAAAATGGAGAAATAATGTTCAGGAAAAATTCGACAAAATGATGAGTAATAAAGAAAAGTACTTTGCTCCAGAGAAAGTGAAATTTAAAATTAGTTGTGATATTCCATATAAAGATGAGGTTATCAGCCAATTGAAGAAGAAAAATTTATATATTGAAGATTAAAAGTATCTAGGATTAAAGAAGACTATTAAGAGTAAAATATAAAAAATAATACTAGTTACGAATAAAATGAATGAGAAAATAGATTAAAATACTCATACGTTAAGTTAAATAGGAGAAGAAAATGTCTAACAAGATAATACATTTAATTTATAAAATGCCGATTGGTTTCTTTTTGTTATGGTCATTATATTTGGCATATCATGTTTTATTTACTGGTAAAACAGTTGGGGGTACCCCATTAAATCACATGCTATTATCAGGCATTACAATAATATGTCCAATAATTGTAATGCTAAAAGTGTTTTCTGGTGAATTCAAAAGACCTGAAGTAGCAAAATATTTCTTAGTTACTCTAGTAATAATAACCTTTCTGTTTTTTGTCCCTGATTTAGCAAATTTCATAGTTACACTTTAGGATAGAATTGAAGTAAAATGCATAGGAGGTAAATCGATGGGAAATCCCCGAAAGAAAATGTCTATTTTAAATCTAATGGATTTTTTTAGTAGAAATAAACAGTGACTTGTTTGACCATGTAACCCAAAAGTCATTTGGTAACGAAAAGCAGTTAGTAGAATACTTGAGAAGAATCGAATCAATTAGTGACTATGAATTAGAGGTATCAGAGGCATTATGGTCATTAGTAATAAATACTTTAAACAGCTTGGAGTAATATCCTAGTTTGAATACTATAAAGATCCCTTTATTCAGGTCTAGATGTACTCTCGAAAAACTCTTTGATTTTATCAGGGGAAATACCTATTTCTAAAGCATACAAAAACAATTCTATCCATTCTGGATCAAGTTTTTTATCATCAAAAGAATCGGCCATGTATACCACTCCTTAGTAATGAAAGCTAGGTCTAATTATGCATTAATTTCTACTTAGCATAAAGGTTTATTGGTGAATATTAACATAATTTTTACAATTAGGATCGTAAGAGGAATGGAATGATGAATTTGGATAAGTTACACTTTTGTGATCTATCCTGTAAAAGAAAGCCTCAGATCGGATTTGTTCTTATAGAAGGAACAGGAGATTTTTCTAATGATCTTCCAGTCTACTTCTGTCCTGACTGTAAAGATTCCGCTATAAGCAAAATTAGTAAGCTTCCTTGAAATCCAACATTTAAGATTACATACCCTTGGGGAGTTTTAGGGGATTTAACCAAAGAATTTTTAGTTTCGACAAACATAAAGTATATTTATAAAAATTAAATTCATCCCATTATGCTATGCGGAAAGGACGAAGTGAACTTCAATAAAATTGCTATGTCGGAGCACTTAATTTGGAGCCAAATAAGAAGTGATAGCTATAATGAGTTGGATTTTTGTATTTATAATTCTTATTCTTTGTCTCATTCTTACTATCGAATTTGGTCTTACAGGAAAAATAAAAGATTGGATTCGTTTTTCGCGAAAACAGATGCAAAAGAAATCGTTGGTATGTCATTCAAAAAAAGTGTGTGATGAAATTCGAATTAAATAATTAAATAATTAAATTTTAGTATTTTTCGAATTTTTTTCTCTTATTAGTAAAAGCAAGAGTACATCAAGTTCTTGACTAATCTTTACAGTATTAGGTGATGAGAATCCATGTATCCTAGCAGTCTCGATCATTATTTTTCTTAAAGATTCAATTTTATTTGTTAAGGATTGAGCAGATTTCATAATGAGTCCTTTTCACCACTTTAAATGTATAATTTTGTAATTTTATTATGACATATGGCACACGAAGTGTAAATATCATTATATATCTAAAGGTTTTTTATAAAATTAGACAATGGATATAAAAGTATAAAGAGCATGCATTTTGAATTGAGATGCGGCTTTTTTTATTTTTAATTAATATTATATTAAGTTTTATAGCTATTATCCGATAAAATAAAGAGAAATTTAACAACCAAGGAGTATTTTAGAATGGCATTAAAAAAACATTCAGAATTAACTGAACAAGAGAGAGAAGAATATAGAGAACGGGTTAGTAAGAACAGAGAGAAAAGGAAACAGAATGCTATAAAAAATAGAAGAAAAAATAAATTGATTTGGACGAGTTTTCTGTGCATAGTTTTATTAGTTGCAAGTTATTTAATTACTATTAACATTAGCGACAAAGATACCATTTCAACAGAATCTTCCTTAGATAAAGGGATAGCCTTTGTAGATGCCATTATGGTTATGAATCGTGATGATGCTGAATTTTACGGACTTGCTGTAGATAATGGAAATGAGGCCGGTATCCAACATGCAAGAGCAAATGGAATAGTTTTAGAAGAGGGTACACATGTTGAATACGGAGCTACTGAGAACTATCGCTTGTACTATGTTAAAGTTTTAGATGGAGAACATGCAGGCGAAAGTGGATATGTACATTTTATGGACATTTCAAAGATAGAGTAGATGATTTTATTTGAGGTGAGTATAGATGGACCATCAGTTGTTTTTTAATTTAGTGAAACGTTGGGCTGAGCATATATATGGAGATTCAAATGTTAATATTGAAACTTTACTAAAGGAAAGTAAGTCAAATCGACGGGCCCGAAATATCTGTGTTTTTTATGCTTTAACTTCGGAAGAGTGCTTTAAAACGTTTGAAAGTCTATCTAAATCAGACAAACAAATTTTAGAATTCAAAAATGAATTAATTAAGGCTCTGAGAAGACTTGAAAAAGAACAGGATGTAGAAGTGTCATCCCTTGCTAAGGACTTAAAAGCTAAATATTATCCCCATGAAGAATTAGAGTTTGAAGAGGACAAATATGATGTTTCTGCAGAAATGGCTAAACTTTATATATCAATAATAAACAGCTATAGATTAGCCAATGTACCAGCTGATAAGGATTTTCAGGATAGAGTAAGTGAGTTTGATTTATCTATCTTAAAATAATGATATAAAACATTAGGAAAAGGGTTGCAAATCTTAACATGGATGCAACTCATTTTTTTATAGAATATAACCAATTCTTAATAACTATTACAACTCTTAAAGGGTTTGTAAGTGTATTTATTGAAGAATATATACTGATTAGATAATTTTCAGAGAATATTACCACGATAAAACCCTAAAGAAATAATTATAGGGAGTTGTTCTTAGTTGGGATGTAATATTAAATCATATGTAAAGATCAAATTATATCCTTCAAATAATGAAAATGGAGTATGGATAAATGCCGATAAATGGTCAATAAATGAAGAATATTTGATGGGAGATACAACTAATAGTACCAAATATCAAGTTCGACACGAAGATCGTATTTATTTGGGTAACAGTTACTATGGTTTTGCTTTATTAGGTTCTGAAAGAGATGATTATAATATAAAACCTATATACATACCAAGGTGGCTTCCTTATTGAGGAAATTATCAATGCTGCTCTAAAAGAAGTTGATGATGGTTACTCACATTCCTTTCTAACATTAAAGGAGCTGAAGGAGATCGACTGGAAACAAGAGATAGAACATTGTGATTTCTTTATTTATTCGTTTAGTTTATTTGTTCCATGGTTAATAACTAAGAAAAACCAAATAAAAAGAGGGCTGCATTTCTTCATGAAATGCAGTTTTTTTAATAGAAACAAAATAATATGTTGATTACGTCATTTTAATATAGGCAATATCAACCATCTATTAGTAAAACTTGTAATTAATAGGTATAATTTACTTATAAAAGGAGGCCGAGCAAGTGAAAGAGATGGAGATATTTGTAGATTTACTAGATGATAATGAGGCTAACCGCATACTAAAGCACTTTGGAGAAACTCCTTTAGGTACAAGACATAAAAGAGCTACCTTGGAGCAGAAGAAACAACATTTAAAAAAGTCTTTAAGTCTGCGACACCAAATATGATAAGAAAACGACGTAAAGGTGGATCGGATCCTTTTTATTTTTATATCCGGTCTTATAGTATTCCAGAACTTCCAACTACTAAAGACTTTACTCAAGTTCTTTCCTTAATGAAAGAACTTAATGAAAAAGTCCCTGATTATGTAAAAATAGCAGTGTTAATTTCGCAATATCCCGAGGGATTAAGAAATGTATGTGATGAAATTGAACAGAACATTGCAAATGGAAGGAATCCACTGGATATAAACAAAACATTTGAAAGAATCGATGAAGTAAAAAAATTCGTCAAAGAAATGGGAAGTTTTATAGGTGAAGAAGCTCCATTTAACATTTTAGATCGGGTAATCAAGTTCCAACCAGAGGACTATCAAGAGCAGCTTGAGAAGTGTATGAACCAGGTAAAAGATTATAATCTTCTCCAATACCATAATGAATTACATGAATTGAAAGATATTTACGGTTTATCAATTACTAATGCTGCTTATATATTGACGCATAAAAATGAAGATTACGATATCTCTATGTTATTAGCAATCGAAGTAATGTATGACCTACTAATAAATCAAAGAAAAAGATCTTTAAATAGCCTGGAAGAAAAACTCAATGAGCTAACAGAAGAAGCACAGAATGATGAGAAAGAAAGAAGAGAATTGATAAAGGCTAAAGATAAGGAAATTTTAAGTTTAGAAGGCGAATTATCTAAGTTAAGGAAATTTATTAAAAAGACTGATAATGAGAAAGAAAAATTAGATAACATAATTACTCAATGGAAAGATAAATATGAAAAATTAGAAAATAAAATACAAAAGGATTATGAAGATTACCAAATATCGATAAATGTACTTAAAAATGAACAAGACGCGCTGACAAAGGAGCTTCAAAATGAATTAGAAATAAAGAAAATTATAGAGTCAGAAAGAATAATTAAATATAACAGTGATAACTCACATATTACGTTTCCTTGGGGACTAATTAGCCTTTCTGACTATGAGTTAACAAAGGAAATGTATCCGGAATTAGCAATTGCTCATGCTGATAACAAAAAAGAATTGAAGACACTTTTAAAAAATACAGAAATTAAAACAATCTATTTAATAATGAAGGGCTTATCTACAAGGCAATTTAAAAAATTAAAGCAAGAAATAGTAATGCAAAACAAAACATATGAAGCGTTAGAAATTGATAGCTTTAAAGAATTGATGGATTGGATAGGCTACAGAAAAACACTTGAAAGGAATGCAGTTACTAAATGATGAAACTATATCCTCCTAAGATACTAGATCAAATAAAAGAAAATTATATTGTAGGTGTTTTAGCTAGTACTGAAGATAACATACCAAAACTGGGAGACGAACTAGCACCTGTTACGTATTCCGAGAAAATGAACGATGTAATATTTTATGTGAAGCCATTAAGTCAGGAACCAAAAGAAATTACTCAAGTACATGAACGTGTACATATGTCAGATTTATATATTGGATTTGGTAGTAGGAGCATAAGTAGCCTTCCAATTGACTTCAAGTGGAAAACTGATATAAATCAAAAGATAAATTTTATAAAAGAGAAATTAGAAGGTAAACTTTTGTTATTTAAACCTGTATTAGCACAAAATGAAAAAACAGAAAGATACCATAAGAACATAGATGATCTTATTGTTGAGGAGGTCTGGGATGACAATGTAAATTATTACGCTGTACCAAGAGTAAAATTCAGTCCTGTTGAATTTGAAAATAAATTGTTAGCGGAAGAGTCCATAGAGTTTGAACAATACAATCATGCCATGCCACCACCACTATATGTACTTTGTGGTGATTATATATATGGAAATATTAAAGAGAATCAATGGAGAATTGATTCATCAAAAAATCACAATGCACGTCTTATCATATCACCTGATAATGTAAAACGAGTTGAACTTAGTGAAGAGGAAAAAGCGAAGTACATTGGATCAGAGAGAGATCTTTTAGTTTTCTTTAATGATGAATTCTTACATACTTCAATTGCTGATCGGTTAGATTTTCAAGGGATTAACTTAGGGAAACTACAAGAGGAAAGAGTAGAATTTGTTGAGGTAGAAGATGTTACAAATGGAAACAACTTTGAAGAAACATTACCTAGTAATCCGAATCAAATTCACGAGATAACATTTATAAGAGATTTAGAATCAAAAGCTAAATCACAGAATCTTGTATACAGTAGAGAAGACCTCATAAACTTCCATACAAGTATTAAATCTAGTGCATTAACAATACTCTCAGGCCAAAGTGGCATAGGAAAAACAAAATTAGCAACCATTTACGGAGAAACTCTTGGATTAAGCCAAGAAAATAAAACTATGTTAATTATGCCTATCTCACCTGCTTATACTGAACCTGGAGATGTCCTTGGATATTTAAACCCCTCTACAGGACTTTATATGCCTGCTGAAACCGGTTTAGTTGATTTCTTATTACATGCGGATAAGCATGATAAACAAGTACATATGCTGATAATGGATGAAATGAATTTAAGCCAAATAGAACATTATTTTGCACCATTTATCTCACTATTAGAACTCGAAGAAAAAGAACGTTATTTACATTTATACAGTAAGGGGTCTGTTTGTCACAATGAGCAAAAATATAAACATAGTATTCAATTAAAAAACAACCTAGTAATTGTTGGCACTATGAATACAGATGAAACCACCAAAGATCTCTCTGACCGCTTATTAGATCGTTCTAATATAGTTGTACTCGAAAAGCGTTCATTTAAGGACATTAAGAACGAACTTGCTCGCTTTGATAGAAGTAAAGTACATAACTCCGGTTTAGAAGATGCCTACGGTGAACTTTATATGACATGGAAAAGTAAAAAAGAGAACTGGAATGCCTTTGAGGAATATGAATTAGAATTCTTTGATGAATTAGACAATAAAATTTCCAAAGTAGATCCTTTAAAAGGTTTTTCCATTCGAAACATTATTCGAATGGGAGCCTATATAAATAATTTACCTGTTGATTCTGATAAAGAATATCATATTGAGAGAGGTAAAGCTATCGATCTATTTATCAAACAAAGAGTGATTACAAAAATCCGTGGACCAATAGAGTTATATGAAAATCTCATTGGGTCAATTGAATTGGATGGTCAGGAACCTAATGGGGAGTTATTTGCTTTATTTAACAAAGAATCAGCAAAAGAAATTAGTTCTTTCGAAAAAACTAAAAAAGAGTTAACACGTAAGGCAAGGGAGTTAAATATTAATGGTTATGCAACCTAAGGTAGTGTTTACAATTCATCAGCCTTATTCTAGCCCAAGAATTATTGAAGCATTATTAGATTCTTCAGAGGTTATATTTTCAGGTGTAGAAGTAACGGAATATGCAAAGGTTGACGTTAAATTTGATTGCCCACACGATAAAAATGCAATTTTAAAAATTGAAACGTACGAATCAAATGATGAGCTCGTGCTTAAGCATTCAGATCCTTCAACTACCATAATGGGTGGTACAAATAGTGAATACATGCTAGTACCAGGACATTACAGGTTTGAAGTTATTACTAATGAGAGTAATTACGCTGCTTACTACACTGTTAGATCAAAAGATTTCTCAGATGAAGCATTATTAAATTTACGTTTGTACTTAGAAAATATACTTAAAGGGCTATCATATGACTTGGTTAAGCAGAAATTAGGAATGGCTTCTCCTGTTTCGGACCTGAGTCCTACTTTGCTACAATTATTTCAATTTATCAATAAAAATAAAAGCTCAATAAAACGAAATCTAGAGTTAATAATAAAGGATCCTATTTCAGATTTAATTGGTGAGTATAAACTCACACCCTACTCTAGAAAGCTAGATAACAAGAGTTTCCGATGGCAAGCTAAAAAAGGTGAACAGAAAAACTCTGTTTCTTCCAGTCCACACCTTTACTATTCTAAACACGCTATACTATCTTTTAATAATTTAGAGAATCAATGGATAAAGTTTATTATAAAGTTTTTCCTTCAATCTCTTAGAAAACTTGAAATTAGCTTCCAAAAAGAAGCTAGTTTGGTAAATAGGAAGGTCGAAAATTTAGAAACACAATTATCACTGAATAGTGGTCAATTGGAATTGGGTAAAGATACCTTTGGTTATCAAAAATCTCTTGAAGGATTAAGAAAGACTGAAAAGAGAATATTAGGTCGAATTAGAGATTTAGAAAAAGAAAGAACTAACTTTAATGAACACCAAAGGTTCTTGCGTCAATTAACTAATTTCTTTACTGAATATGAAGAAATGCAATGGATAAAATCTATACCAGCTATAAAACCAAATAAGATTACACAACGTCTTCTTAAAGATCGCAGATATAGAAAAATCTATTCAATATATAAAGAGTTAGTCAGATTAGAAACAACAGAAGTTGAATCAAATATGCCAGGTGTACAGTTCCGAAGAACTTGGCAGCTATTTGAATATTATAACGTAGGTTTAATTATTAGTATTTTGAGAGAGAATGAATATAAGTGGATTGATGGATGGTTAGCAAGTAAAGATAATCCACATCTTCATATCGGAACTTTACCTCCTGATACAATTTTACGATTCGAAAAGGAAAATAGTGATCATTACATCGAGATTGCATATGATACCGAAATAGAAAGTACAATTGTAGATAAAAGTTATAGTCGGTATTTTAATGATGCTGGAAGAAGACCAGATATTCGTATCACTATTTACCATCAGGACGGTTCTCTTTATACAGATAAAGCAGGCTTAATTATTGAATCAAAATGTAGACGTCATAAATATCTAATTAATCAAAATATTGATCCTGATGTAAAATTACAACTTCGTGATTTTAAAAACCTTGAATACTTTGATTCATTAGCATCCCAAAGAGGGGATGTTCCAGTTAAGCAACCTATTCAAAAGGTAATAGTCTTATATCCAAAACAAAATGGTATGGAGCCTGTAAAAGCAGATCACTTATATGGTGAAAGTATGGTTTATATTCAAGTAGAACCTAGTGACCCATTTAGTGAGGAAAAATCATTTGGTTACGATAGTTTGAAGGAAAAAATTGATGATTTTCTTTCACTAGTCCAGGATAAGAAGGAGGGGGCTTATGTTAAATAAGGAACAAGAAATTCAAAAAATCCTCAGAGGTAAATATATGGAAGGTCCTAAGCTTTTAATGGATGAAAATTCAATAGGTATTAACTATTTTTCAGGAAACTCTAAATCAGCTTATTACGAATTGTATGGTTCCTCATCCATTTTCCGCTTAGTTATTATGGAGCCATCAATAAACTTATTTACAAATCAATATGTAGGAAAAAATCACCTTCTATTTTTATTAATGGATGAAGAACAGGTTCGAGGAGGGTTTGTATCCCTTAACGTAGATAGCCTAATGGATGAATTCAAGCAGGCATTCTCTCACTTGAGAGATGAACAAGTGGAAGAACTTCATGGGCTTTGGGAGAATTTTGCTTCTTTACATTATTTAAAATTGAGTAGGGAGTAATAAACAGGTTGGTCTACTTTTTAGTAGATCAGCCTTTTAAAATTGAAAAAGAGAGTGGCAAAGTTCAGTTTTTTTAAAAAAAGTTATTATTTAAAATTTTATAACCAAACCGATAAATTATAATGAGGACAATCTAATAGTTAGCTGTGATTGTTTAAAACCATTTGCCAACTGAATAATTTACACTTTTTATGAATAACTAAAGTGAGTGGTTTACATAAATAATTGAGGGAAGATAACGTTCTTAGACTTTTAGACAAGTCCAGATAAATCGTTTTATGAAAACACATAAATAGTATTAAATAACTATGACGTTATAAGCAATTCGATTTTTAACAAAATGAAAGGTGGATGGAAAAAGTGGCAAGAAGAAGAAAGAAAAAACAAGCAGACAGTCTAACAGAATTGTTAGCATGGTTAGTAATATTACCAGCAATATACACTTGGTTGGAAACAACCTCCTTTTTCTTAGCCTTTATCGTTTTTATAATACCATTTGTCATTATCATCTTGATTCTACGAATTAGAAAAAATAGAAGAGAACAACGATTAATGCAGTCAGGTATATATGATATAGACAAGATGAAAGGTGTACAATTTGAGCAATATCTTTCTGTATTATTTAAATCATTAGGATATGAATCTACAGTCACAAAAGCATCAGGAGATTATGGAGCAGATTTAATATTAATAAAGAATAATAAAAAGATAGTTATTCAAGCCAAAAGATATAGTAAAAATATTGGCATTAGAGCAGTTCAAGAAATAAGAGCAGCGAAAGATCATTATCAAGCAAATGAGGCATGGGTAGTTTCAAACCAAGCATATACGAGGTCTGCTATTGAATTATCTAAGACTAGCAATGTGAAATTAATAGGAAGAGAACAACTCATTGAAATGATATTGCAAAAAAAGGAAAAATAAACGGCAATTAATTTTATGTAGAAAAAACACTAGATGTAGAGAATACGGAATTACATAAAATGTAATTCCTCTCAATTGTTTAGTGTTCTTTTTAGTTACATAATTAATTATCTTTAACTTTCTAAACCCAAAATAAAATCTTTTCTATAGATGGAAATAGGCTCCTAGTATAAAGAAGCTTAGTCCTTTCATGCTAGTTGTTACCCTAAATTACTGTTGGTTTAAATATCTATTTTATTCTTAATAAACAGGTCTAAAGACTGTAAATTCAACGCTATTTATATATTAATTCACGACCTCAAACTAGATTAATTCTAGTATCTTTAATAGAGAAAGATGATTAAATACGTGAAATCTTAATTTTCTCTTGTGATGTTAAGAGGATGCTATATAATAGATGTATACTTTAATTTATTATTCATCCTCACTCATGCGAGAGAGGAAAACTAAGAATTAACACACTTTTTCCAAGTGATTAAGACTGCCTTTTTGGTAGTTAATGGTTTTAATCAGTTGGAAGAGGTGTGCTTTTTTTTATGCCTTTTTTCAAAAAACTTTTTTAAGGAGTGAATGTTTATGAACATTCGTATGCCATTCTTTCTTGCTCTTTGGGCTTCAGAAGGAATCAAAATGATTACTTACACGATTGTTGGTAATTGGGCACTCACAGCCATAAGCGGTCTATACATGCTTTTATGGGCTTGGGTACTTCAAACCTTACATCGTATGGAGGAGAGAGCGTAATGAAACTAGTTCATGTTTTATTTGGACCAGAAACCTATCTCATACACCAAAAGAAAGAGGAAATCATAAAAAATACTCTTTCAGAAGATGAAATCGACTTAAACGTAAGTGTACACGATGCAAGAGAAAGTTCTATCCAAGAAGCTATTGATGATTGTCAAATGGTTTCTTTCTTGGGTGGAAAACGTGTAGTTGTTGTAAAAGACTGTTATTTTCTTACTACTGAAAAAGCAAAGGAAAAGATTGATCATGACTTAGATCGTTTGGCTTCTTATATAGAAAGTCCAAATGATGATACAGTCCTTATCCTTATGGTTCCATATGAGAAAATGGACAACCGTAAAAAAGTAGTAAAAACCATGAAAAAACATTCCTCTATGTATGAAGGCAAGCAGTTAAAAGGGGGACAACTCTTTGATTGGATTTGCCGATCTGCTGACGGTGAAGGAATTGTTATTAGCAATGATGCAGCCAACATGCTGATCACCTATATTGGGTCCAATCTAACCCAACTTGAACAAGAGTTGAAAAAGATGGCCCTTTATATTGGGAAGGGAAATGAGCTGCTGAAAGAACAGGTTGAAATCTTGGTTTCTAAAACGATAGAACAAGACATTTTCAAACTAATTAATAGTGTTATGAGTAAAGATCTAAAGCAAACATTTGAGATCCTTGAAGATATGTTTAGACAGGGAGAAGACTCTATTAAAATCATAAATTTGATTGCCCGCCAGTTCCGTATCATTTTTCAGATTAAACAATTGCAAAATCAAGGGTTAAATGAGGGTCAAATAGCAAGTAGGACTAAGCAACACCCCTACACTATTAAAATGTCCATGCATTTGATAGGTAATTATGAATCTAAACAACTATTAGAAATGTTAGCTATCTTATCTGACTTAGATTACAAAATGAAGACCGGTCAGTTACCAAAAGATATCGCTTTAGAGTCTTTTATAACGAAGATCGCTTAATTATTAAACTAACAAACTTTTTTAAGGAGTGTTTTACATGAAAAACAATACAGGTGTATTTAACAAAAAAGGAATTATTGATAATGGTGGCTATTTCAGAAAATCTTTAAATCAAAAGTTACATGATGAAATGGCTAGAAAGGAAGCTCTTGAAGCGGCTCAACAAAGACTTGCTGCTAAAAAACAACAAAAAGAAAATGCCCGATGGAGCTTACTCGTGACTACTTTCATTGGTGCTATTTTTATTGGTGCCATATTATTTGGTGGCTGGATTGATGGAATGTAATTTCTAAATTCTAATAATATATTAGCGTTATTAAGCAACCCTACAAATCTTGTAGAGGTTGCTTTTTTTACTTTTTTAAGGAGGGATATGTATGAAACAGACATACGATGAAGTTTTAATGGATTGGATGTTTGATACTGAATCAAAACTAAAGCAATTTGAAGGTATTAAAGAACAAATGAAAGAAGTCTACTTGGCTGATGACAAAGAAATCATTTTGGGCGTTAGCTTCGGAAAGGATTCGTCACTTAACTTAGTTCTAATGATGAACATGTTAAGAGAATTAAAGCCTGAGCAAAGAACGAAAAAGGTTTATGTCATTTCTGCAGATACAATGGTTGAAACAGGGGTTATGAGTTCATATGTAAATAAGAATTTAGCAGCTGTTCAAAAGTATGGGAAAGAATTAGGGATTATTACAAAGATGGTTAAACCAAATATGAAGGAACGGTTCTTTTTCAACACAATTGGTAAGGGATTACCGGCTCCTAATGGTAAGAGCAGATTTAGGTGGTGTACGGGGAAAATGAAATTGGATCCTATGTCCCGTGCTATTCAAGAGATAATGGATTCTCGAAAATTCTCACTCGAACATAGTGATTATGATGTCACACTCATTATTGGTACTCGATTAGACGAGTCAACCGCAAGAGCTCAGAGTATTAAAAAGTTTGAAGTTAGTGAGTTCTTTTCAAGACATCATAGCTTTGAAAAAGTTCGTGTATATTCTCCAGTAAAGTATATCACAACGTTTGATCTCTGGATATATCTAGAAAATTTTGAAAAGGTATTTCCATGGGGAGAAGTAGTTTCTAACCTTAAGAGACTATATGAAAATGGCAAGGAATGTCCCATTGTTCGATCTGCTAGTGATAAATCATGTGGTGGAAATCGAAATGGGTGCTGGACCTGTTTAATGGGCGGTAGAAAGGATGCCATGCTTGAAACTCTTTCTTCTCAAGGTTATAAAGATGCAGATTATCTAGCGGAATATAAATCGTTTTTATACGACGTTTCCTTTGATATTCGCTACCGAGAGCCATTAAGAAGAAAAGATTATAAGGCTCACCTTAATGCTTATCAAGAGCAGCAAGCATATGTGCCAATCAGTCTCTTTGAAGAATTAGATGAGCAAAATCACTATTATACCTCTTATAAGAGGGCATATAAAGGTGATGACAAAGGTGAGTATCGACCTGGTGGGTTTACTTTTTCGGTCCGTAAAATCCTTATGGAAAAGCTTCTCTACACTCAGAAGATGGTTGGGTACACACTCATTGAAGAAGATGAAATTCATGAAATCTTAGATGCTTGGAATGAAGATGGATATTTTATAGAACGACAGGATTTAAAGCCAATCAATCATCAATATGATGGTGCTTTGGTGTTTAATCCTGATTGGACTATCAATCGAAAAGAAACGGAAAATAAAAATCCGGTATTTTACGTTGAACATAAGTTTAAATATGGGTCCGATGAATTGATCTCTTATATTAAAGAGCGACAACTTTTTATGAAAGAACAGATCTTTTGTTATTTCGACCATGACGATTATGAAAATGATGGCTTGGTGTGGAACAAAGCTGTTTTTGTTGTATGCAAGGAAGGTATTCAGTCACAAGAACAAGCTAACGAATACGTCTCATACTGGCTGTATATAGAGGGAGAAGAAGTAATTGGAGTAGATGGACGACCATACAACAAAATGGTTGGTAGGGCTAAAGACGCTGCTCTACAGCATCTCTTATTACAAACAATTGATGAAATTATGATTTCTAAGAAAAAAGCAGAAGCAGTCTAATAAGCAATTTTTCGAATTAAATCTAAAACTAAAACATTATTAGGAGGAAATTAAAATGGCAAAAATCGGTTCTGGTGAAGGATTTTTATATGGACATGTGGATGGTGAAAGGTTTGCTATTCATAATACTGCAGATCAAATTTCAGCTTTTATTATGAAGTACAGGTTTCAAAGAGTAATGATTACTGATATTTTTGATGTCGCTGAAATTGAGGCGATGGGGTTTATTAATTACTGTTCGGATCAGGAATTTTTACGTGAGAAACTACTACCAACTATAGTACCTATGCAACAAGGCCAATCAGAAATTATCGAATTCAAGCCTTATGTAGTTTATTATAGTGACGAAGAATTAAAGGCAGAACTAATCGATAT
The DNA here is from genome assembly GCF_055808295.1 of Metabacillus sp. KJ11-3. NCBI lineage: Bacteria > Bacillati > Bacillota > Bacilli > Caryophanales > Bacillaceae > Metabacillus > Metabacillus sp. KJ11-3. The sequence goes on from NZ_JBVVRS010000002.1 coordinate 156,506, forward strand.
GGGCTATGACTTAACAGATGAAGATGGTAATTATTCTTCATCCACTTTGTCAGAACTAGCGGTTTATGAACGCTTCCAATGGGATGATTCTCTTAATAAATGGAAGAAAGAAATGTAAAGAGGAATGGCCATAAAACATTTAGTTTTATGGCTTTTTCCATATACTACATAAAATTATTTATACTATAGATAAGAAGAATTCGGAGGAGAAAGTGATGTTTATTAAAGAAAGACAAGGGTTTAAATTTCCCTTTCAATCTAATAAAAACGAAATACCATTAGCAAATATCGCATCAAATCAATCTACAGTGGATTTAGTTAGTGATCAAGAGAAAGACGGTTATTTCTTTCGCGCATTGGAAAAGGAGAAAATTTTTTTAAATGAGAATCAGCTAGAAGCGGTTCGCTCAATGGAAGGCGCTTATTTAGTAATAGCTGGGGCAGGTAGTGGAAAAACTCGGGTACTAACAAGCCGAACCGCATACTTACTTACATTTGGTGAGAATGTGATGCCAGAGCAGATTATGTTAGTTACCTTCACCCGAAAAGCAGCCACCGAAATGTTAGAAAGAATGCAACGATTACCTGGTATCTCACATTCTATTGCAAACAGAATTGTTTCAGGGACCTTTCATTCCATTTTTCTAAAACTACTCAGATCAAGAGGGTACAACCATAAGATTTTAGCAAGCGAAAAGTATAAAGAGATTATGGTTAAAAACATACTAAGAGATCAGGGGTTAAAAGATTCATATGAACCTGAAACTATCCTTAGTGCAATCTCACATTATAAATCTCTTATGCTTCAGCCAAATCAAGTTGACGCGAAAACTCCAGTAGAGAAAGAAATTAAAGAGGTTTATATGGAGTTTGAAGAGAGGAAAGAAAAAGGCTCCTTCATGGACTTTGATGACATTCTTCTTCATGCATATTACCTACTGAAGAATGATGATGTGCTTAGAGAACAACTAAGAAATAGATTTAGATATATTTTGATTGATGAATACCAAGATTGTAACCTTATACAACACGAGTTAATCAAACTCTTGGCTAACTCTAGTAATAACTTATTTGCAGTTGGAGACCCGCAACAATCAATCTATGGATTCAGAAATTCATCAATTGATTATATCTTGAATTTGCACGAACAGTATGAAAGTCTAAAAATATTAAACTTAGATACTAATTACCGCTCTAACAACAGCATCGTGGGGTTAGGAAATGCTCTAATTAAGCATAATAAAAAACGCTTAGGTAATCCACTACGTTCAGTTAAGAACAATGAAATTACTCCATTATATATGCGACCAGATGATTCAGATGATGAAGCTAAAATGATCGTTGATAATATAGTGGCAGAAGTTAAGTCAGGTAATAGAAACTATAAAGAGTTTGCTGTTTTATATCGTACTCATAGCTTAAGTCGAGCAATCTGGGATCAACTAGTATGGCGAAAGATTCCATTTGTTACTCATGGAAACAATAGCTTATTCTATGAGAATTCATTAGTAAAACCGATACTAGATCATCTTCGATTATCTTTAGATTCAAATGATCTTGATGCTATATCTGGAATTGCTCCATCACTATTCCTTAATAGAGAAAAAGTAATTGATCATATTCAGAGCAGCAAATTATTCAATAGTGATAACAATAAGAGTTTTTTAGCCATATTAATGACTCTGAAGGACTTAAAAAGCTATCATCGAGGACAGATTTTAAATAGAATAGAATACATTCGCGGTCTTAGAAATAAATCACCTTTAGAAGCAATAAGATTGATAAGAAAAGGACCTATTAAGTATGATGAATATCTTGATATGGATGACAGGAAAACTTTTTCACTAGCGAAAGAGGTAATAGATGAAACACTTGATGAATTAGAAGCATCTGCCTCAAAATTCACAACCATTGAAGAATATATAGGATTTATTAAAAATCTGATTCAAAAACATAAAGAAATGGAAGAAATACGAAAAGATCAAAATGCTGATGCTGTTCAATTATTAACATTGCATTCATCAAAAGGACTAGAATTCAAATGTGTTTTTCTAATTGGCTTCATCGAGGGTGTACTTCCTCATAAATCTGCTGAAGGTGCTGATAAACAATCAGATCGCATTCCATCAGATAAAAATATAGTGGAAGAAGCTATTGATGAAGAAAGAAGGTTAGGATACGTAGGAATTACACGTGCAGAAGAAGAACTTTATATTTCATCACCAAAGAAGTATAGAGGAAAAGATGCAGAAATTTCACGATTTTTAAAAGAAGCTTTCTTGAACACAACAAAGAAATAAGATACTATTAAAGAAACGTATAACTAATAGGCATATTGGGAAGCACCCTCTAATTATTTGGAGGGGGCTTCTCTTTTTTTGTAAAATTCTTACTCGTAAAGGAGCTTATATGAGTTACACACTATTTATTGCTGAAAAACCCGATCTTGCTAGATCTATTGCTCAGGCACTTTCACCTAACCATACAGAAAAAAAAGGCTATATTATTGGTCAAAACGGCAAACACATATATACCTGGGCTTACGGACATCTACTTGAACTCGCGCCACCAGAAGCTTATGATCCTGCTTTAGCAGAATGGCGTCTAGAAACATTACCAATCATTCCTCAAAATTTTAAATTAGCTCCAATTAAGGGGTCAGGGAAGAGTAGCCAATTAAAAATAATTAAAGAATTAAGCCAAAAGGCAACATCACTAGTTAACGCAGGCGATAGCGGCCGTGAGGGACAGGTCATTATCAGTTTAATCACTTCTTATTTAAAGATTAATCATATGCCTACAAAACGCTTATGGACATCTTCCTTAACGCCTGAAGCTATTCAAAAAGCCTATCAGAATATGAAGGATGATAAGCATTATAAAAACCTGCTTTTTGCTGGTTTGGTAAGACAACGAGCTGATTGGATTGTAGGACTTAATTCAACACGCGGATTCACGGTCAAAATTGGAGAAAAATTAACTTTAGGGAGAGTTCAAACCCCGTCACTTGCTATGATATATGATAGATGCCAGGAATATGAGAATTTCCAAAAAACGAAATACTACCCGATAAAAGCAACCTTCCAACATGGAAAAGAGGTTTATACAGGTTATTGGGATGGAGATAAAATATTAGATCAAACAAAAGCTAACTCAATAGCTCAGAGAGTAAATAACCAGCAAGGACTGATTAAAGAGTTTCAAAAGAAAAATGAAAAAAAGTACTCTCCGCTTTTATATAATTTATCCTTATTACAAAAGGAGGCTAATCAGAAATACCCTCTAACAGCAAAAGAGGTATTAGACATTGCACAATCTTTATATGAAAAACATAAATGTATCACGTACCCTAGAACATCAAGTAACTATGTAACAGAGGAAGAGGTACCTCTCATGCATGAATCTCTGAAGAGCTTTGAGAATTCACCATATTGCGCGTTTGTAAAACAAGCAGATTCATCACTAGTTTCTGTGAATAATAAGAGGATTTGCCAACCGGGAAAGGTAACTGATCATCACGCAATCCTTCCAACTAATAAAATACCTGCTAACCTAAACAAAAATGAACAACTTATATATGATTTAGTTGTAAAACGTTTCCTGGCTCAATTTTATCCAGCAGCTGAGTTTGAGAAATACGTTATCTTAACCGAGGTCGTTGAGGAGATTTTTAAGACTAACGTTTCTCTTTTACTGTCCCCAGGATGGAAAGTACTCTATATGGATGATAAAGAAAAAGATAATGATGATGATGAAGCTATCGATAAACCCATTAATCTAAACCAACAGCAACCAGTAATTTGTACTGATTCTTTGGTGCAAGAAAAAGAAACAGCTCCGCAGCCTCTATATACAGATGGTACGTTGATTGATGCTATGACCAAAGCAGGCAAGAAAATAGAAGATGCTGAATTAAAACAAGCACTTGGTAGTAATGGAATTGGAACTGAAGCAACCAGGGCTCAAATAATTTCAAAATTGGAGTCAACTGAATATATTACTAGAAAAGGCAAGTCTATACTTATCACAGACAAAGGGAAGTTTCTTATTGAAACAGTAAGAAAAACAAAAATAAAGTCTTTAACATCTGTTGAATATACCGCTGAGTGGGAAAAAAGATTAGCTATGATAGAAAATGGAATTTTTTCCTCTACAGAATTTCTAGAAAAAGTAAAACAATATACTGTATCGATTATTAAAGAAGTCTCATCCTTAGAAATTAACTACGAGAAAAAGATAGAGAGTATAGGAGAATGTCCAGCTTGTAAATCCGGACAAATTATTAATGGGAAAGTAGCATATGGGTGTTCTAGGTGGAAAGAAGGATGTTCGTTTAAAATATGGAAAAAGCAGTTTAATAAAACTTTGAGTGAAAAACAACCCATCATGCTTATTACAAAAGGGGAGACATCAGTTCTGCAGTTTACAAGCAAAGAAAAGGGAACTAAGTACAAAGCAAGGTTAGTCTTTAATGATAATTTTGAAATCAAACTTCAATTTGCTAATACTAAATAATACTATTCTATTAATCAAATGATGAAAACGAATTTTCTCTATAAACTCTGTATCGCATACTTTGAAGAATTTTACATATATACTACACACAAATTACAATTAAGTAGAGAAGAACATTAGACTTAAATACTACATAAAGGATGACCGAGACATGGAAGAAACTAAAGTTGTATTTAATGAAGATAATAAAGCAATTTTATTAAAATCGTTAGAAGATATGCATTTCGCTAATGGACAGTTGTACGAATGGGTAAGAAAAGATTCTCTAACGAAAGATATGTCTAAAACACTTCCATCATTGATTGAAAGCTACTTTAGTGAAGCAGCTAAAGTACTAAATTACGGATCACATTTAATAGAGGAAAAAGAAAAGCGTCATGAAGCATTAAGAAATGCAAATATAAAAATACGTGAGCTTGAAGCGAAATTAGGTTCAAGCAAACCGGTTGATGGTTTAAAGGAACAATTACAACACTTGAAAGATAAGGTTAATGAGTGGTGGGATGATGAAGGGTTTAACCATGTAAGTGACGAGGTTTTTACTCCATACGGTGGATTAAGAGCAAGATATAGTTTCATGTTAGGTCATAGAAGAACATTTGGCAAAACTCCAGCTACAGACAAAAGAAATAATGAGCAACATATTCAACATTTAAGAGATAAGGGTTTTGTGTTTGATGATACATCAGAGGACAGGTATGAAAAACTACATCTTATTGACCTCCCAAAGAATCGTAAACTATTAAGGGAAATGCTGCAGGAACGTTTTCCATCACTTGAAATCCACAGCTTCAAGAACAGAGCATGTAGGCATAATGAAGATACATATATAATTTGGAATTTAGATGCAACGATTCATGATTTAAATGATATTTGATGATAAAAAGTACGCTTAAAGTGTTCATTGAAACTCCGAATTAAGGAAAAGTGAATGATAGTGGAGATAAGAGAAGCTAAAGAAGTAGTAAACCAGCTAATAGTTTGTCAATATTTTTCATTAAAAACTTAAAATACATCATGCTATACTAAAAATAAGCATGCCAAATAACCTTCCGTTTGTTTAGAATTGGAAGGTTTTGTGTTATTTAGTTAGATTTAGGTTCTAAGCTATATCTTGGAAAGTAGTTCTGTTTTTTAAAAGTGCAAATATCCAATGTAAGAGTTTATTTACACAGGCAATAACAGCTACTTTAAAAGGCTTTCCTTCATCACGTTTCTTATCGTAAAATTCTCGCATTCTTTTATTGCGGGGTATGATTTCATCCGTCGTTTTCTTCTTACGACAATCTCGAATGGCACAACGAACAGCCATATACAAGGCGTGTCTTAATCTACTAGATCCTCTTTTAGTAATTCGGTTTTTGGTGGCAGAAAACTTGCCAGATTCAAAGACACTAGGATCAACTCCAGCGAATGCTACAAGCTTTTTAGGGTCATTAAATCGATCTATCTCCCCAATTTCAGAAATAATCGTTGCAGCGATCTTTTCTCCAATACCAGGGATAGATTTGATGATATTGTATTCTTCAATATCTTTAGCCAGGGCATCTATCTCTGATTCTAACTTTGCTAGATGCTCTTTGTATTGAAGAATCATCTTAATATACATACCAAGGCTTAAAATATGACTCTGATAGACTGTCTTTTCAAAAGGATTACGTGTAGCCGCAGCTTTAAGTTGAATCGCTTTTTCCTTTGCCCACATGCTTGAACGACTCTTACAAAGACCATTTATCTTGTCTGTAATTATTTCTTCGCTTGCACTTAAAATATCTTCAGAAGAGGGGAACTCTGAAAGAGTTAAAAGTGACACCATCGAATATAAATCTCCAAAAACCCCTTTATATTCAGGAAACACTTGTTCAAGCACTGCCTGAAATTGAAGCTTTGTTTGAACCATCACTCCAGTTATATTTTCATGTTGCCTAGTAAGGTTGCGAAGGTTTAATAACTGAACTCCACGCTTTTTATAAGGCTCTAATTCCTCCTTATAAAACAACTCACAGAGAAGATAAGCATCAATGGCATCTGTCTTTACTTTTCTTAAACTTGATCCTCTAGCCTTATAGGAAATCAATGGATTGATGATAATCAATAAATAACCTCGTTCTTCCAAGTAATGAACGACTGGTGTTTGATAATGCCCCGTAGCTTCTAAAATTATTGAAGGCTTCTTGCCAGACTCTTTTTTCACATCCTCAAGAAACAACACAAGTGAACTAAGACCCTCAACAGTGTGTGAAACTTTAAAACTCTTACGATAAGGTTTGCCTTTATCTAAAAATGCTTGAACTTGACTTTCTCCTTTTGAAATATCCAGACCAACGACTGGATTCATTCTTAATCTCCTCCTAATCTAGTAATTTGCCAGTAACCCCTAATCCTCCATGTAGTGTCACAGCTTCGCTTGTTATACGAGATCTACGTCCCAACCAGCCTCAATCATGTTTCTACAAGTAGGGGGCGAACGGTTTACTTGACGGGATCAAAGCCCCACGGGCAGTTACGTTCTACCCTGGCTACTGATATAATAAAACCAAATAAAAAATGGTCAACCAGAAATATTTAGCATTCTGATTAACCTTATAATACGAAGAGGCGGTTTAGCTTGGGCTAATTGGACTGAAGAACAGCAAAAAGGCTATGAAAATTGCGTATAGGTCAATGACAATTGAGTAAATAATTACCTAGTTAAATCAGTTCTCATGCCTTTTTATGTGTTAGTATATACGCTAATTCTGCATTAAGAATTCACTGTTTACTCTAAACACCAATATCGTTTGGGCAAACATCAGGTTCAAATAGGGGAGGATTAAGAATATGATTATTCAAAATAAGCTAATTGATTATAAGATGGTGTATTATAAAACAGATAATAAAACTGGGGATACGGCTAATATTATCTTTAACCAATGTGAAAAAGAAGTAAAGAAATTCAAACAATCTTTAGGTAATACTGATGATTTTATTGTTGTTTATGATTACAGTAAAGCACCTTCTGGTATAAAAATAAAGTTGTATGCATACGAAAAGTAGACATTTGAAGATTATAATTACTTTAAATTGATGAAGTACTTACTTGGCCATTTTTTGCTTCCGTTGAAAACCCATGAGAAAATAAAACAACAATGAAATAAGAGGTGAATTGAAAATAATGAACATTGATAAATATCCACGTGCTAAGGAATTATTGAATGAAGTGAACCTAATAGATAAAGTTAACCAGATTAAATGGCTACAATTTAGCAAAGAAGAAGCAGCTGTCAGTCTGGCTAAAGCTTATATTGTTGCTCTTGCCGGTGCTTCCTCAAATCCATTTTTAAAAGAAAAATCTAGAAAGTTAACGGATCAACTATATTTCTCTATTGGATACAAACTACACGGTTTTGCTAAAGATGAAGGAAACGCACAACTGGGATATGAAACGGAGGATATTATTAAACTATATAAACACATTTCCTTTGGAGGAATTAAATATACTCAACAATCCCTTAAATAGCTTTTATTAAAAGGCTATTTTTTTGCGCGCTACCGCAAATATTCTTTTGCAGTAACTACGAGAATTAATTTCGTCACCCTTCTAAAGTTTGCGTTTATTTTTCGTTGATTTTTGCGTGATTTTTACGTTTTTTTTACAAGTTAAATACAATTATTAACATTTTTTGAGTTTCCTTTGGTTAATTTACTAAGTATACTGTACATATAGATAACAAGAGGAGTCTCGAAATGATATGGATAAGATAAAATTAGGATCTAATATTAGAAAGAAAAGAAAAGAGAAAAACATTACACTAAAAGAACTGGCTGATGGAATTTGTTCATTAGGGAAAATGTCTAATATAGAAAACGGTTTATCCGAAGTTTCTGAGATTGGACTAGAGAAGATTTGTAGAAAATTGGAGATCAATAAAGAAGATATAATATCAAACATTGAAAAAGTCTACCATGATGAGATTAAGTCTTACTTTATTAAAGTCGAAAATTATATATTTTTAGGATCTTTCAGTTCTGCTCTAAATGTTATTGAGGAAGTAGAAAGTAAGGGACCAGATGATGTTACACAAATCCAATTAAATTATTATAAAGCGTTAATTTTATATAAGCAAAAAGAATATAGAGCAGCGGTTTTTATTTTAAATTCTGTTATATTAAAAAATGCTACTTATGAAATTGAATTAGTCACACAAACTAAAGCCTATAATCTTCTAGGCGTTATTTATTTTTACAACGGAGATATTGAATCCGCAAAAGATTACTTTGAGAAAGCCAAAGAGTTATCTAACGATAAAAAGTTTAAAAGCAAATTACACTTTAATTTAGCAGTAACTTATGCTGCTAAAGGATATTCTTCACAAGCAAGGATTGAACTAATAAAAATAGCTAAAAAGGATCTAAAACACTCAACGGTCTTACAATACTTATTAATAATTTTAGAGTTGATAGATGGACAATTAGACAGTGCTCTTGAAAAAATGATTGAATTAAGAACACAAATATTCGAGGATCAAGATAGAAATTTATTTTTGAATAGTAGCCTCTTTTTAGTATATCTTTACGAACAGTATCCTCAAATTATAGAAACATATATTGAAGAATTAGACATTTATATTGATAAATGGTTTCATGATTCATCTTTACAAAATGTTTTTTCAAAACACCTAATGGTTATTTTATTACTAGTCTTGACAAATTCTTCTGTACAAAGAAAAGCCCGAATTAAGGCAAAAAAGTATCTACATTTATTATTTGAATTAGAAGAAAACTTTGAGACCAACGAAATTAGTTGTTTGGCCTATTATGGAAAAGCGAAAGTATTAGAATTAGATGGTCCAAATAGTAATAAAGAAGAAAGAATACACCTCTTAAAGAAGTCAACTGAATTTATCGATGAGAATATAAAATCTTGGATAAAGGGGATAATTTATTATGATATTGCCCTTTTAGAAAGTGAAGAAGGCTCATTTTATAAATTAGCAGCTGAAAACTTTTATGAGTCTTTATTTTATAAGGAATACAATATATATAAAACTAGCCTTTTATTACCTAAATTGTTCTACAATTAATATAAATGACACGGGTGAATAGTTACCTTAACAAGCAGAAAATCATTTTACAAATATATCAATTATTACCTAAAATATCCGTTTCTTTTTACAAGAAACGGATATTTTATTACAAATCATAGGTATTTCCTATCACTTTACTTTTTTTATTGTATATTAGTCTATATCTTGTTTAGAATTATTGTTAACCGCTAGTTCTATAGTATTCCAAATAAGTAATCTAGATTAAATAAAATAAGTAAGGTGAACGTATGAAGCATCAATTGAAATGCTGTTATCCATCATGTATAGTCTCCGCAACAGAGTTACTAACAACAATTGATAATGGTCATCATATTTACACATTATGCCCAATGCATCTCATGTATTTCCAAAGTGAGGAGCTTTCTAAAGTTATTCCATCTGAATTGCAAAGCGATGCTACATGTATAATGTGCAAAACAAAAGATAAGGTACACAGTTTTACAACTTATGACAAAGGGAAGATCAAAAAAATTCTATTATGTAATGAGCATATACAAAAGTTAATATCTATTCATTACGGAAATACATAAAAATAAAGCGCTCTTATATAAGATATATTAATTAATAAACGGGAACAGTTTAATATTATGGGACAAAAAAAGAATATTTTATGATAAAATAAATAGTAAGATTTACACTTTATTTTCCCCGAACCATGCGGATTGGGTTTACTTATCTAAAAACACTCAACAGGGTGATCGTTTGTTTAATTCTTAACGATAATTCTGTTGAGTGTTTTTTTATTCTCAAAAACTTTTTTATAAGGAGGATGGATTATGTCTTATACAGTGGAGTACAATCGAGTAGTTTACAAGAAAGATAATGAAACCATGTTGTTATTTATTAAACAAGGAGATAGTAATTCTTATGGACTGAACAATTTACGATCACGTACATGGAATTTAATTGCTGCAGGAACTGAGAAGGATCTATGGATTAAAATTGGCCGTAGATCTGGTTCAACGGAAAGTGGAGGATTACAAAGAGCAAAAGGCTGGAATGATGCATCCTGGTGGAATATCGAGGATTACATTAAACTCTACCGCTCAAAGATCGCAAATGCTAGAAGGATGGAATCTCTGTTTGATGATTTCGATCTGAAATTTGTCATTGAAAAAAGTGACGATGTAGATGACCTATCATTGCAAACGAAGATACAGGAAAGCATTGAAGATTTGAATATTCCTCTTGTGGGGACAAATTATTACAACAAAAGTAAAAAGGTGTATCAACATCAGGTAAATGGTTATCAAGAGCTCTTATATTTCCTCGAGCGATTTCCCGTTAACTATTACTCTGATGACGTACATCTTTTTTTCGTGTGGAATGTAAAAAGAATCGTATATAGGGAGGAATTAAAATTGATTATTGAGAAGAATCGCAAGGCTTATAAACTTAGTGAAGAACATGGGAATAAAACATATCTAACACTCGTAGAAACAAATGAAGGATGGGGAATGTTAGCTATAGGATGGGAATACACTCATTGGTATGAAATAGGAGAAAGAGGTGGACTTGCGGAAGCAGGATTGCTTAAATTTGATAGTAGTCTTAAGACTAAAATAGAGTCTTATATTCAAACTTACCGTACTCTATTTCAAAATACTCAATCATTACAAGAATTATTTGAGGACTTTGAAATTACTACAACCATTTCTTTACATAACAATTCATCTACTTATGAAAGAAATAGAAAACATAATCTGATAACTGAATATGGATTTAAAGAAATATCTACAAAGGTATATAAAAAAACTATTAGATTTGAAGAGAATGAGTTACTCAAAAAAGGAGACCAAGTCTTCACGTTTAAGCCATTAAAAGAAATTCAAATAGCACAACCCGCTACTACCACAGAGCAATTAGCTCTTTTTGGCTATTCATACATTCTGACTTAGAATGTAAATTAATAAGCAATCACAAAGACGAGTAGATATTTTTTTCTACTCGTTTTTTATACGGAAAATACCACAGGGAGGAATTACAAAATGAAGTATGATCGTCTATTTGATATGGAAGTCCTCAGGAAGAAGTTTTCTAAAGATACTGATGATAGTGTTATTTTGTTAAGTGTTCCATTAAGCAAGAATAATACTTGTATTGTTAAGTGTAAATTCAAAGTTTTACATGATCGATACGGAGCAATAGAGAATATAGAGATTGCCAATACACCAATAACAATTGGTGAAAAAAGAGCAAGTACGATCTTACAAGAAGTGAAGTACCGGATGGATAAAGACCAATACAAAATAGAAAATGAACAACATAATGGCTTTTACTACGGCACTCACAACTGGGTAATATCTGAGAGGGCTGGAGGTTCTGCCAATTTTGTTGGCAAAGTCACATCTAAAGATATGGAATTAGTTGCGAAACGTACCTATTCAGAGCGGAAGGATGAAGAAATTCAATGTAATTACTACTTTAAAGACAACTATGTTTATATGACGACAGAAAGCTACTATTGGCACGATAGATTTATTGAAAAATTAGTTGGAAGTTCTTTAATTGATGCTATAACTGCTGAAATTTATAGTAATCACATAGTAATTGATGAAAATAATAGGACCTATTATTACGAACAGATTCCTGATGAATATAATATAAGATTGGTTCCTCGAGGACTCGATAAAGCTAGTCACACACTATATGAGTGGTTTATAGAACAGGATCGGTTAGAAGATAACGTAAACCTTCCATTCTTTCTTGATTTAAGTAATGAGTACTTTAAAAATGAATTTGAATTTCTATCACCTAGAACAATAGGTCAGGAAGTATTGAAATTTAACAAAGACGAATGGGTCTATTGTAAGAACCTGAATAGGTATGGAAGAGTCGCTGGTCAAAACGGCACCTCTATACGTATCATTTGGGAAGATCAATATATTCCAGACTATAGTGGAATTCATTACACTGACTTAGAAAGAACGATCGATCCAATCGTTTCTTTAGATCAACCAAAGCTTGTGAAATTCTATATTAGTGATTATAAAAATTGGACAGGATACGGATGGGAAATCGAAGAAGGAATTTATTCTAGCAGAATAGAATTAATAGGCTCCACAGTGAATAACGAGAATTTAAAAAGTTACATCACTAGAGAAGTTAGTGGAAATAGTTGGAGAATAAGAAAAGAAGATATAGAAAAGACCTTAACGGAATATCATGGTTGCATACCGAATTATTTAATTTGCAATAAAAATTGTGTTACAAAAGTAACAGGGATTGAAAAGAAGGCTGTTGAAGCCTTATTAATTTTCAATCAGAAATATGATTCTAAGAATTTACTTATTAATTTATTTCAGATGGCCGATCGCAATGAAGGAAGTTATGATTATTATTTGGTTCAATCATTAATCCTTCAGCAGGGAAATAATAAATTAAAACTATTAGAAAACTTATCAAGCTTTATATTAAACGAGAGTGATTATAAACGATTAAACGATTGGTTTAGTGAGCAAGCAAATAGACTTACCTAAGGAGAATTATTAAATTTAAATAAAACTATTTAGTAAGAATTTACTTAAAGAAAAGACAAATTCAATTGAGCCTGGTACTCCAGGTTCTTTTTTTATTATGTTAAGGATATCCTAACACAATGCTATACCGCAAAAAATTTAACTTAATCATGAGATCATCAAGTTATCACTTTACTTTTTTTATTCGTGAAGCAAAGTTTGACAGGATTAAAGATATTCCATCAACGCATTTTACATATGTAGTAACACTATGTTATCCCTGTTTTGCTCTTCGCCTTAATAAAGTAAATAATTGAAGGGAGAAGATGCCTTAAATATGCGAAGATTTATTCTTTGCAATAAAGAAGGATAGAGATAAGGACAGTAGTGGTCATGTGCAAAAAAGGATACTCAGACCCTTCTTTTTATGTGAATTTAGCAAATATTCCAAATAATGCTATAATAATTCTATGATTAGATAGTTTAGGGGAGAGGGTATATTGATAAATAAAACAAGGATATTCATAAGTTCCGCTTTTGAAGATGCTTTAAAATCACCTAGAAAGATAATAAAAAATCACCTTGAAGATAGTGGGCATGAAGTGCCTATATTTGAAGATGGCGATTTTGGAACATGGGAAAAGAATACTTTAAAACAATGCATGGATGTAGTAGGTAGTAGCGATGTATACATACTTCTAATAAATAAAAAATCTGGGGCTAGTTCCCACTTAATGGAAGGAAATGTTACTCCCACTTATTTAGAATACAGGGCAGCTAGACAAGAAAACAAACATATCTTAGTTTTCGTTGCGCCACTTGTAAAACAGAATTTCACTATATTGAAGCCAGAATTTGATAGGTTACATGTAGAATATGAGAGAAAATTTCATCGGGTACCTAATTCACCATATGATCCATTAAAAGAATGGATTGAATCACAGTTGAAAATCGAAGGAGCATTTAAGCAATTATTAGAGGTAGCTGATCCTTTTATATGGGCATTTCTTTATGAAATCTTTACTAACAAACACTGGCTTTACGACTACGATATTTCAAAGTCTGAAGAACAATCAAAAAATATATCAGCTATGTTAAGTACATCACTAAGATCTGTAGTAGGATTAATTTCAGAACGAGAACAAATAGAAGAACTAAAGGATCAAGCTACTTACTTGTATACCTATTCTGAATACACACTACAAATGTTAAATGAAAAGAATTCAATTTCTTCAGATAAGGGTAAACATACATGGTCCAGCTTCCTTAAACAAGGATTACAATTTCTTAGAACTCCTATGGACATAATTCAAATGCCACATATTAACCCAAATAAAGTTAATACTATTATTGGGTGTGAAGCAGCTTCCATGTATTCAATTGACGAAGATAATAAGAATATGCTTAACTTAACTGGTTTTATAGGTGATATAGCTCCTGACGAATTTTATAAATTAGACGAAGAAAATGTATATGTAGTTCAAGCTTATAATCAACAAGTACGATTACTTACATACAACGCTAAGAAAGAAACTTTATATTTGACAGAACCTATTGGTGATTCTGTGATTTGTATGCATTTTAAATTTTCAATACCATGGTCACTAGAACAAGTAATGGCTTACGAAAAAGAGATAAAACATGCTATAATAGATCAACACGAATTTTTTTATGATTTCTTAATACGATTACTAGGAGGGAGAACATGAGTAATAAAGTAAACTACAAAAATGAAAATACAATGGTAGTAAGTCGTTCCCCTATTTTTAGATCAAATGTAAGTAATAAAGTGATTTCGAGCCCTGCAATTATCAATAGCACTAAAATTGTTAGTCCAAACATTGGCAAAACGTTAAGAAATTCTATTGTAAATAACATAAATTCCATTAATAAAGTTTTAGATGAATCAAATAGAATTTTACCCTATAAGAATGAATTTGATTTCGCTGTTAATGATAACTTTAAGATTCAGATTAAAGGAAATTAATTATGCCATGAGGATTTCTCATGGCTTTTTTATTTTAACATAATGATGAGTAGAACCAATCAACGGGAGAGATAATGGATGAGATCTATATCAGCTAAAAATCGTATAATCATTAGAAAGAATTCGTATAAAATTGGTGAAGCAGTTAATGTGAGAGCATTAATCCCTTCTAAAGACTAAAAGTTGAGCCAGCTATAATTGTGTATATACTCGAAAAGCAGAATATAAAGACGATCCATTCTTGTAAGATTTATAAGAAATTCATTTTTTCTAGAAGGGAGTAAAAATGGAGCTATTTAATCTTGAAGTACCTGAAAATAAATTACATCCTAATTTTAAAGCTTTTAAGGCTGACAAAAGTTTAATAGATGTATTAAACCGATGGAGCATTGGTTTTATAGATCGGGATAATAAATTTGTCAAAGAATTTCAAACTACATTTAATTCATCTTTTTGGGAATTATATCTCCATGAGTGCTTCCAAAATTTAGGATTCAAGCCTAACTATACACACCATGCACCTGATTTTACTATTGAAACAAGGCTGAAAAATAAGATCCTGGTTGAAGCTGTAACAACAAAAAGTGCGGATGACGGTACACCTGAACATGATAGGATCGAAAAATTAAACCAACTTTTCATAAATGAGAAGAATCATCAAAAGTTACATAACGAAATTGTCCATTTAGCAACAGAAAGACTTGCAAATAGCATTAAAAACAAATCTCGTAAATATATAACGAATTATTCAAAAGAGCTACACGTAAAGGATAAACCTTTTATTTTGGCAATTGGTGGATTTGAACAGCCATTGTTTTATCTTCAAGGTATAGGAGCAATCCAAAGAATATGTTATGGTTTAATTAAAGCAGAATATAAAAATAGTGTTCCATATATGGATTACTCAGACCATATCATTAAAAAGAAAAATGGAGTAGAAATTCCTATTGGTATCTTTAATAATAGAAGCCATAGTCATATAAGTGCTATTCTATTTAGTTCTGTTGCTAGTGCAGGTAAAGTAAGAGCATTATCATTAAGAAAAAACAAGAATATGCTTTTTAGTACTTATACTTATAATGATTACGATATTAAAGGTACTCATAGTGTAGCTCCACATAAAAAATATCGTGAATCCCTGTTAGATGGGTTGTCATTGTATTTAAACCCTTATGCAGAGAACCCCATAGATCCAAGAGATTTTGATAATCCAGATATTGCAATAAATTATTCAAGGGACAATGCAAAGTTGAAACACGGCTTTCTTTTCTCAAGGACAGTAATTAACACCACTACTAATCAAAATGAAATACGTTTTTAAAATAAATGTTGTTAGTTATGTCAGTGTAAAATGCTGACTCTCAATAGATCGCTTTACTTCAATACCATTTGTAGCGTATAGATATATTTTGACCGTTTTTCCTTTTGAGAGACGGTCTTAATTATGGATAAATCCTAAAGGTGAAAAATTTTTTTGCTATTTAGGGAGATATACAGGAAGGCTCATCTTAGAATAATCTACTAGTTAGATTCAGCTCAAATTGTCACAGTCTTCCAAAAAATAAAAAATGCGAACTTTTATTTTAAGTAAAGTTTCAAGATATAAAAAAACAAGAACTATTTTAGTCCTTGCCTTCTCCGTTCACCTTCAGCGTTCTTTTCATTTTTAGCACATTCTGGACAATTTATGATTACATACTCTCTAGATCTATTCCAATCGTCCATCTCACCTACTTCTGAATAAGAACTTTTACCGCAGTTGCAAGGGTATTCTCTACGATAAGTTTCTTCCCAACTCATTTTTCCAACACCTTCCACTTTCTATTTTCTCTACCTTTCACTTCACAATAGTATAGTCTTAATAAGTGCGTTTGGCAAAGTAATAAAAATCCTATTCAAGAATATAGCCTGATAGTTGAATAGCTTATAACCATATTATTCTTTACTTGACCCATTCAAAAACAAACACTTATCTCTCTCTAAAATACATTGTCTAGTAAATAAAACATTAGAGATTACTTTTCGTCAACGGTAGTTATATGTTTGAAGAATGAAAATACCTAAGAGAACACAAACAAAAAAATCTCCTATTTTAACATGTTGGAGAACATTAATTATTTTGAACATTTTCGGTGATGAGGTAAAATCTGATCTATATCAATACCTATATTAACATTCACATCTGAAACTTCACTATTATATACCTCTACTTCGTTAGTATATTGTTTGTTTCCTTCACAGTGATACCAATAATAGGAGACACTTTTATTTCTCCTTGAAGTTTTAAGCATAGTATTAGCAGTGTCATCAAAGTTAACATTTTCTTCATCAGGAGCACCCCAACCGGTAGAACTTATGTATTTTTCTTCCATACCTATGAATGGCTCACTGGCTTCCCGGGCTTCCTTGTATTTCCTATTTCCCTCTTCTTCATCACGTTTACTAAGATATTCAGATTTATCAAATCCAAAAGCTTTAATGGCCTCCGTTTCTAAGTTGCTATGAATTACTGAACTTTCGAAAATATCTTCTTTACATGTAGATTCATTATCCCTTTTACATTCCGTTATCCACTGGTCTATGGCTTTCTCTTCTAGTCTATCTGCTCTAGAAAATGACCAATCGATACTTCTTAATGTATTAACTGATGAAATAACATCTTCATAGTTACCCTCAGAATAAGATTCATTCAACTCTTCATATTTTTCATTATTTAATCCTATTTGTACAACAAATTCACCAAAGAGAAGAGGGATAAAAACAATAGCAAAAATAATGATGCAGAATTTAACTACAGGTTCTTCGTATAGATCTTTACCTTTATAGTGTTTATATACAAAGAATGTGGTTAAGCTAAAGTATACAATTATAATTAAGAATCCCAAGAACCCTAAAGAATTAGTAAACACATAGATTGAAGAGATTACAAATATTAGTGCTATTAACATTATAAAAAACATCCAATTCACTTCTTTTCTTCTGTATATAGAAAATATTAAAAATTATCTCCATTCCATAGTAACCCAGGATCTCTCTCTAAATCTTGATCTTTTTCTAAATATCGCTCCGTTACCGTTACACTTGAGTGTCCGAGCCTCTTTTGAATATCATATACACTAGCACCTTGTTGCCTAGAATAAATTGCCCAAAAGTGCCTGAAACTGTGAGGAGTTATTTTATCACTCCTAGTTTTAATAAAGTCCAATTCTGTTTTCTCTATAATGTCAATTATGTAATTGCTAAGGTATTTGTAGTTAAATGCCTTACCTGTACGTGTAGTAAAAAGGGGTCTATCATCAGTCGGATCTAATACAGTTTTCAATCCACGTCTTTCTCGAAACTTAATAATACGCTCATAAACAACCTCCTGAATAAGTGCATGTATCGGAGTATCATTTTTCCCAATTACCTTAAGATAATATCTCCCGTTTTTAGGGTGAATATATAAGTCTTTCCATTTGGCATTTGCAACCTCCTGGACCCGTAAACCCGAAAGAGCAAGCATCGTTAGTAAACAATGATTAATAGGGTGATCTTTATAATAATCTAACAGCTGAATAACTTCACTATAATAAAGGTCTTTGTTTGGGATTTCAATTTTCTTAAGGGCGCTGCTTTTAAATTCCATATGTAGATTTTCTTGGATATATTGATTTTCATATAACCATCTTAAGAAACTCTTAATGATTGTAACTTTTCTATGTATCGTTGCAGGGGAATAAGATGATCTCTCACCATGCTTATCTTTTTTATTACCTCTTTTTATGTTTACAAGCATTTCTTGGTAGTTTTCAATATGCCAACCTCTTAAATTCTTAAACATACTTCCATCTATATAATCGGGTACATCTTGTTTTAGGAAGTCATTGCTATGCAGAAGATGAAAAAAGAATTGAATTAATTCTCTCATGTATTCACGCTTGGTATTATTTTTACGATTTCTTTCGCCTCTAATGTGCTTTTCTTGATGAACATAGTAATAAATCATTTCTAGATCGTTAAAACTTTCAAAGGCTGCTCTTTTATTTCTTTGATTATCCTGACGCAAGATTTTTAGTCCACGAAAATAATCAAATACTAATAATTGGTCAACTACTTTAGGAAGATTTTTAACTACATTACGTTCTGATAGAAAGTTAACAATATCATTTTCCTGAATTGAAAGAATAATATTCTCTAACTGATTTAAAATGATGAACACCTTCTTTATCAATAAAGTAAATTATTTCTACTTCACATTATACCAAATGAAGGTTAATTACAGTGATTAAACATATAAATAATCTATTTTCTAATCAATCGAGAAAAATAGTATATTTGTCTTTGTTGAACAGAAAAAACTAAACAATAGAATATATGTAGTAATGTTTTATTATTTCCTTCCTAATATACGGAGGATTTTATCTTATTCTACACAAAGGATGTATAATAATATTAGAGATAATAATAAAAGAAAGTTACATATAGTTATTGGTTAAGATACTTTTAATTTACTATCTACCAAGAAAACGAAAGGAGATTATTACATACGAGAGACTTGTTATTTATTAAGGCCACAACAAATCAATTTATCGTATTAAATAAGAAGAAATGGATTCGGAAGGGCGTTGGATCTTAAATGAAGATAATTACGAAATTATTAGTGATGGCCAAAAATCTTGCAAACAAGAGGAAATCCCTGGAAAAGAACTAGGTGTAACATAACTCAAATTAGAAACTAGATCCATATCCTTAAAAGAATCTAGTAAATTTGTTAATAACCATGATAGGCACCATGTAGCTCCTCAAGGTCACAATTAACCTGAATTTTGGACATACGAAGAAAATATGAACGGTCACGATAGAGGTAGGGAAGGGTGTGTTTTTGATATCTTATTAACACCCTATCCCGCACATTGGCTAAAAAATTAAAGAAAAGCATAATAACTAAAATGTAATCTGAAAATAAGGAGAAAAAATATAATGGAACTCTACAAAATTTTCGTATATATAATATTAATAGGATTCCCAATTGTTTCAATATTTATAGCACATAAATTTTATCGAAATAATAATACTGAAGGAGCTGTATTCGCAATCTCATCAGGAGTTATGATCTATATAGCTATTATTGCTATTTTTTCTGGGGATCTATAAATTAAATACAAGAAACTACAATTATATAATTAATAATATTTTCAAAAACAATAGGAGTGTTAATTATGATAGAAGGTACTAGTCATTTAACTACACAACAGGCGGCCACAATCTTAGGTGTGACAGAAAAAACCATTTACAACTATGTAAAGGACAAAAAACTTAAACCTAAAAATATTGACAATTGGCAAATTGAAGGTTTCTATTACTTTGCTTCTGAGGATATTGAAAGATTACTAGAGGCTCAAAAAAGACCAGGTAAAACAACATCTGAAGTTGCAGAAATGTTAGGTGTAAGCAGTACAACAATATTCCGCTATATAAAGGATGGAAAACTACCCGCTACCCAAGGAACACTGAATGGAAGAACAGTATATTTTATTAAAGAAGAAGATGCGGAAAACTTTAACACATCACATATTCAAGCAAATAAAAGGAAAAAGAAAGATTTCTATTCAAAGAAAATTGGTTATGCTCTATTTCAGTTATTTGTTCAAGAAGATACCGGTTCTTCAGCTAGAATAATATCTATAAATGGAGCGGAAGGGGTTGCTCTTACTAACAACGATCAAGAGATTACATTAGAAGAACTCAAAAAGTTGAAATACTCACCCGCTTATTCTCTTAATCATAAACCAAACACCAAAAAGGGTTTTGTTAAATTTATATTTAAGAAGCCACACCACCAAGTAAAATCGGCTGTTTATAGAATTCTTGATCTTTTTTACGCACATACCGGTCCGCTAAATATGAGAATACAAATTAACGATGATGAAATGGTAGTTGAAGTAAAGCCAACGTTTTTACCAATTAATAAAAATGATTATATTACTGAAATTGAAATCATGAATCATCATCTGAAAGAAGGCAAGGTCCTTACGAGATTAAAAGGGATAATGATTGATACCAAATTTGAAGGGTTACATATCAATTTTCCTGAAATGTTAAAGGCACAGATCAAACAAAGAGCAAGTCTAGAAGGTAAATCAATGGAAGAGGTAGTTATAGAATGTTTATCAAAGGAGTTCTCAAATTGAAAAATATCATCACATTATCAATCTTAATTTTATTATCAGGAGTCCTAGCAGCATGTAGCGGAACAGATGTAGATCAAACAATACAATCAGTAGATAAACTTACAGATACAGTCGAACAAGTAGCTGGTGACTCAGAAACCGAGAAAATTGCTGAACAAGTAGTAGAGGAAACAGCAACTCAATCAAAAGATGAACTGTTCAAAGGCTACAAATTAATCGAAGTGGATGCTTGTGATTTATCCGGACACCGTGAAGCTAATGTTGTGGTAGACATTGGTTTTGGTGATCGAGAATATTGGGCATTTACGAACCAGTACGGTCAATTAGTTAAAGTTATTGCTGATAAAATTATTTCACAAGATGACCGGACTGAACAGGTCACATCATCGGGAAGATACTGCAAAGATGAAGCAAAAGTTCCAGGTGTAGAAAGTAAATACCTTGATGAAGGGCATGTTATAGCAGACAGCAACGGCGGTGCTTCTAGTGCTTATAATATCACACCTCAAGATAGTATATTAAATAGACACGGCGACCAAGCTTACATGGAAGATGCTATTCGTAAAGCAGGTGGAGCTACTGATTTTGAAGCAATTATCACATATCCAAATACTGAAACCCAAATTCCTTCTCATTATAAGTACACCTACACTATAAAAGGTAATAAGGTTGTTGATGAGTTTGACAATAGCAATCCTGATGAAACAAATAAATCTCTAGGTTTAACTGAAAGTAAATCAACGAACTCAAATAATTCTAATGTTTCTAATGACGATAAAGATATTTCTAGCATTGATACAAATGGTGATGGACAGGTAACAATTAAAGAAGCTAAAGCAGCTGGCTTCAAGATGCCAATTATGAGTGATCATTTTCTTTATCCGTTCATGGATGATCGTGACGGGGACGGTATGGTCGGTGAGTAAGTAACGAAATGCTTTAATTTAATAACGAACTTTAACTATCGGGCGCAATTCTTGAGTGGAATTGTGCCTTCTTCAACAAACGGGCCATATTGTTGAACAATCTTATATTGCTTAGTAGATATTAATTGGGCAGTAATAAGAAGATGCCTCTGAATGAACATATAATTATCCTCAAAAATTGAGGCGCAGAAAATAAAATTAAATGATTAATAGTTTCGAATCCAAGAGATAAACTCTCCAGAGAATATCAAAAATTTTATTATTAAGTCGATATTAGTAAGGCTAATTAAAGTTGAGGAAAAGGAGATGGTTTTTTGGATAACAAATTAAGGGAATACAATATAAAAGGGCTAATTGCATTAATATACGCTATTATCACTTATATTAGTCTATTTATAACATTAATTACATACGGCACTATTTTCCCGGATAACTTCTTCGGTTGGATTATTTTTTTTACGGGTGGAATTATTGCTCCCATTTTAGTCAAAAGGTATAGTAATTTATCTGATGAAGAAGAATACCGTATAGAGAAGGAAGAACGTACAGAAATGGAACAAAGGGTACAACGAATTCCAGATTTTGATTTTTCTCAAGACTATTTATCATATGATGGAGGGACACATCTACTAATAGATGAAACCAGGAAAAAGATATGTATACTTGAAAAGTTTTCTCCACCAAAAATTTACAGTTATAGAGATGTTTTAAAATCAGAGATATTACAAGATGGTAATACGATTACTTCTACTAATAGAGGTAGCCAAATTGGGGGAGCATTATTAGGAGGTATCTTAGCCGGAGGTGTGGGTGCCATTATCGGTGGTTTATCTGGTAGTCAGACTAGCACAGAGCAACTAAAAGAGATTAATCTTCAAATTGTTGTAAATGATACTAAAGATCCAGTACATAACATATATTTTCTTAAAACTACGATTTCCAAACCAAAAGAACAATGTAAAGAATACATAGATAAAGCCCAATATTGTCATAACTTAATAAGTGTACTAATAAAGCAGGCAGATAATCAAGATAAATTAGAAGAGAAAAAAAGTATGGATAACCACCAAGAGGAACAATCATTTTCAGTAAGTGATGAACTTACTAAATTGGTAGACATGAAGAAAGAAGGGGTTTTATCTGAAGAGGAATTCATTTCAGCTAAGAAAAAATTACTAAGTTAATGTAATGTTTGTGTAGTTTTAATAGTATAAGATTGATTATTTCGCCAATCGTGCGCCTTTCTGGAACAAGGAAGGTGCTTATTTAAGTTCAAGGCCAGATTGACGAACAATACCTGTCTGTTTAATAGGATATAAATGTTAAAATGTAAGTGAGTTTATGAAAATATGTAATTAAAGAAGTAACGGGCAGTTTAGCTTTAAAAGATACAATATAAACATAAATACAGGAGGGGGATTGTTTGAAAAAATCTATAATAATGTTATTTTGTTTATTTCTGATTGCTTGTAATAACAGTGGAATCATTATTGCTGAAACAACAGAAGAAGCATTGCAAAAACTAGACTCAAAAGAAGATGATTTTAAGATTAATAAAATATTAAATTCAACAAACGATAATCAAAAACAAGGTTATTACGTTTTTGAAGGTGAAGTAGACAATAGAACTGAGTGGTTTGTAGCGAATGTTGTAACTAATGACCTAAGTTGGTATGTAAAAGATTTCATTAATATCGGTACACCGAATAATGAAAATGAAACATACTCTTCAGGAACAGATACTTTCACTGCGGGATTAAGTAATAAACCTGAAGATAAAAAAAATGACAGAATTATTGTTGATATTCCTGAAAATGACTATTATGTTTGGATTGAAAAGCTTGAAAATAAAAAATAAATCTTCATATTATGAGGAATTCGAGACAAAAAAAGGTTTTAGATTATTTCGCCTATATTTTAAGGACTATACAACGAGTGATCATTTCTTATATCCATATATGGATGATCGAGATAATGATGGAATGGTAGGGGAATAAGCACCTTCCTAAACGTCTAAAATATATCATAATAATTACCTTTTTTTATTTAATAAGTCTGCACTTTAACAAACGAAAACCCAACTAAGAAATCTTCCTTTTGTAATCTTATGTATTATTCCTTTGCTTTCGTACTAACATGGAAGCAGTTAATTAAAAAGGAGACATGGATAGTCAACAGTAAACTAGACAACTTTTTTAAGGTGTTCAAGTTTGAATTCTACTGGGCTTAGATAGCCTAGTGTTCCATGAATTCTTTTGCTATTAAACCAATGGATATACGTATGCAATTCCTTCTCTAAATCTTCAAGACTATCAAAGTGACGCCCTTTGATGAACTCAGTCTTTATGATTTTAAACGTAGCTTCTGCTACTGCATTATCATAAGGACATCCTTTCATACTTAAAGATCGTTCGATTTTAAATGTTGCTAACGCATCATCAATCAGTTTGTTTTTGAACTCACTTCCTCGATCTGTATGAAAAAGCTTAATATTACGTAAATCTGTTTTTATTGAAGCTAAAGCACGGTATACCAACAGGGCATTTTTATTACGACCGACACTATAGCCGATAATTTCACGGTTAAAGAGATCAACAAATACACATATGTACTGCCATTTTTTATTGACTCTGACATATGTTAAATCACTTACTACAACTGATAATGCTTCTTCTTGTATAAATTTACGATCAAGTTCATTTTTTTGTTCCGATTCATTCGTGTCACGGGAATGTGGTTTGAATTGCGCAAGAGTATAAGTAGATACTAGACCCTGCTCGTTCATAATTCGCCCAATCCGACGTCTAGAAACGATCTTGCCGAGCTTCATCAATTCCTTTTTTATTTTACGAGTTCCATAGTTTTGATAGCTTGAATGGAAAATCTCTATAATATCGGATGTGATGTCATCCTCTGCCTGACGCTCTTTTGCTTCATAATAATAGGTGCTCCTAGGGATTTGAAGGACTTTACACATTGCTGATATCGAGTATTTGTGTTGATTATTCTTTATCACATTTACTTTCGTCCTAGTATCAGCGCGGCTTGCTTTAAAATGTCGTTTTCCATTTCTAGTTGCTTATTCCGTTTCCTAAGTTCAGCTAGTTCCTTTTGTTCGGCAGTTAAATTGTCTTTTTCTTTAAAAGAACCGGAGGTTTGACTTTGACTTATCCATTTGTCTAAAGAAGAAGGGGTAAGATCATATTCACGGATAATTTCTTTTCTTGGTTTTCCACTGTTATAAAGCTGTACGATCTGTTGTTTAAATTCTGCAGTAAATGTTCGACGTTCTCTTTTAGTCATCGTAGATTCTCCTCGAGTATATTATCTGTAGTCTACTTGACCTTAATTTTTCTGTCTAGTTCAGTGTAGCCGATTCAACACATCGGTAAAAAGCAAAGGGTTAAGTATATTGGGATTGAAACTTTTAAATTACAAAGGACGTATATAAAGTAATATAACTATACAAAGGGAGTAGATATTTTATGGGATTATTCGATTTCTTAATTTTAGGAATTACTATTTTTTATCTTGTATTTAACATACTTATATTAGTTATTAGACTTAAATCAACGGATGATAAAGCTCAAAAAAGAATTTATTTTAAAATTTATATCCCTCTTATAACGCTTTGTACCTCAGTGTTGGTTTTATATTTCGCTATTATGGAATTTGCTACAATTCTAACAAATCACTAGAAAAAGTCATTAATTTAAAAAAGAATTAAACAATGAAGATTACTTTACCTATACATACCAAGACACTTTAACAAGAGAGCAGGATTTCATGAAAAAATACTCATTAGATATCGTAACAGCAATACTTACATTCATAATCTTTTTAATAGAGGATGGTTTATCTATGAACAATACTCTCTATCAGGAATAACTAATTACTTCTTAGTACTCGGAGTTTTATTTTTAGTAAGTTCAACAATTTTTAAACTTTTCATAAAAAAATACTAACTTATAGATAGAAATACTGCAGAGTAAAAAAACTTTGGGACTACCCTAAGATAGGTGGAGAGAATAAAAATACTATTAACAAAGAGAATATCTCTTCTAATCAAAATATACATAATTAGCAATATAAATAACTGCAAAAACGCTCAAATTGAGCGTTTTTTTGTGGGAATACTGTAATTATTCACCGAAGACCAAATCGAACAACCTTAGATCAATAATTTGAGAAATAGTACTAATAATTACAAATATAGGAATTTTCCATCACTGATGATAAAATAAATATTACAATTTTTATAAATGATAAACTAGCAAAGTAAATCTAAGTAATAAAGCAAGAGTACTTTTTAGAATATAAACCTATAAAAAGGAGGTCAGAGAAAACATGAATACCAAAAAGATCGAAGAAATTGCTGTGGCAGCTGTAAGAAATGAAATATTACGAAATGATTTACTTTCTGATGAAATTCCTGTAAACGACAAGACCCCATCTTGGGATGGTGAAATTTGGGTATACAATAATAAAAAACAAAAAAAGAGTGATTTATTCGGTAAAATCCCAGTACAGGTCAAAGGGAAAAAAGTAACTAAAATGAGTAAAGAAGAAACAAAATTCCCAATTCAGAAAGTAGATTTGGAAAATTACCTTATGAACGGTGGAATATTATACTTTGTTATTGAAATGATTGATTCAGATAATACACAGATTTTCTACCTATCTTTATTACCTATAGATATCAATAAGATACTAAATGAAATGAAGGAACAGAAGTCCATCACGAAGCGATTTAAAAAGCTACAGTCAACACATAGAGCTTTAGAATTCATATCAAGAAATTTCATACTCCATAGCAGAAAACAAAGCATTTCATTGATCAAAGACATTAAAGGGAACGAATTTGATACTTTTAGTACAAAAATCATATTACCCAGTATGGATAATATAACGGAAGATCTATTTAAATTTGACACATATATTTATGGACACATAAAAAAAATTAATCTAGATATACCTTTATATAAAATGGATTTACAAAAATTAATTGAAGAAACTGATCTAACCATTGGATTAGAAGGAAAAATTATATACAACGAGGTGACAAGAGTATATGAAAAAGAAAAGATAAATTTGGAATTTGGTAAGAGTTTTGTTATTGAACTACCAAAAGTCCTAAAAAGCGCTGAACAAATTAAAATTAACTTCAAAGAAAAGGGAACTATTCAAGAGAGAATAAAAGATTGTTGTTTTATGTTAGAGTTGATTAAGAATAAATCAATTGAAATAAACAAAAACAAATTAGAGTTAAATAATTTTGATAAAAAGGATAAATTTCTAAAGGAAATACCAAGTTACATAAAATATTTAAAAGAAATATCGGAAACCTTTCAAAAGTTAGATATAACTTTTGAAAGCGATTTAAACACATTAACTAAGGATGATATAAGGAAAATAGAAATATTAAGGGACACGATTTTATATCAAAATTACGAAAGGTTAAATTTGAGCAGTTCCTATTTACGTTTTCATATAGGGGAGTTAAATATCGCTTTAGTTTGTTTAGAAGACAACAATCAAAGGTTAGTATTTAATTTTTTCGACTTAGATGCCATTAATCACCACAGGTTTAATATAAAGTTCAGAGAAGAAGATAAAAACGACGAAGTAAGTCATAGTCCCTACATAATATTTGAACCAAGTGAACTTTTTAGTATGAGTAATTTAAATATGAAAGTAATTGAGGCCTCATTAAAAGGAATAGATTATGATAATGAATTAAGTTTTAATTTAACCAATAACTACGCCTTGAATTTACTTAAATACTACGATCATAATAAAAATAAAAAAGAGGTTTTAGATTTAATACTAAATATATTTACATATTTATATAGTATTCAACCAGATAATATCCTCTACTTTATGAATAAAATGCAAACAATTAAAAGAAAAAGAGAGTTTACAGCACGAGAAAAAACTGAAATCATTAATCTTAAAAACCTAAAGCAGCATGCTGATGAGATTTTATGCGGCTTTTATATCTTATTAGATAGTAAAATAGAGTTCGAAATACAATTCAATAAACTAAACAAAGATCAAAGAGAAGCATTCATTAAATATCCAATCTATGATCTAGTTTTTAACAAAAAGCTACTTTAATTTAATATCACGTTTCAATAATCATACGCTTTCCTAAAACAAGGATAAGCGTTTTTCTATGTTTGCATATCCATTTAGAAGTAATAAAGTGGATATTCCTCTCTAAAAAGCTCAGATAAAATAAAAATCCCTTAGCTACTCTAGACCCGTTTATTCCAAGTTCGATATAGTCGTTATTACCTGTAGACAAAATAATCAGTAAGTATTTAGATTCGATTTTTTTTACATTTTTAAGGAATTATGTATCAAAATGGATAATTGTGGTATATGTAAAATTGGAAATCTTATAGTATGTAATACTTCGAGGAGAGGCGCTATCTCTCCTTCACCTTTTCATCAAGAGGTTCAAAGATCAAGTAAGTGTGATTTGAAGTATGAAGAAAGGGTATGTGGTAATTTGAAAGTATATGAAGCAACTACATTAATTGAATTTATGGAAGATCGCGCGAAAGTTTACACAGACTTACGAGAAAAGGTAGAAGCTCTTAAAAGAGAATTTACCGATATTGTCGAGTTAGATAACGACCTAAAAGGTAAGGGAGCAGACGCCATAAAAGGGTTTTATCAGGGCCAAATTGATGTGGCAGATGCCATGCTCCGTTTTATTGATATGCAAATTGCCTTTTTAAATGGTGTCTCAGGTGCAGCAGCAGATGTAGTTTTATCAGGGGAAACAATAGTAGATGTCAACTTTCTTGAAAATGATCTATCCATACATGCTTCTAACCAAATCTCACTGGTTGAAAGTCAGAAGGAAGATCTACAGAAAATCTTTGATGGCATTGACGATATCATTTCTCTTGAGACATTTCCAACAGACAATTTCAATTCCGCTATGGAGGATGCAAAGAAAAAAGAGAAGATACCACTAATGCTGTTGATTCACTGGATCAACAATTACTAGAAGAATACAAGGTTTCAGAAAGTGCAGAATTTCATTTACAAGCACTTTTTCAACAACTTCTAGATTCAACAACCCAAGGAAATACTATTTATCCAATTAACTTCAATGCTCAAGCCTATAAAGCGGGTGAAGCCTATCAACTCAAAGATGAGGTGGAGCAATATGCTGGTGAATACCTCACATTCAAAGAAGAGCAGGAGAAATTTAGAGAAGAGTTAAAAAAGGCAGAAGAACTAGAAACCCGGCCATTACACGAAAAAGCATGGGATACAATCAAAACTTTCGCTGGAGAAGCAACTGGATATTACGATTTTCTCAGAGTAAAAGATGGCGTTGATCCCATTACCGGTGAGGAAATATCAGAAGGCCAACGAGTAGCAGCTGGCGCCATGGCAACGGCTGGATTAATACCGGTTGTCGGTTGGGCAGGAAGAATCTTTAAGGGTGGCAGTGCGATCTACAAAACTGCTAAAGGAATGAACGCCGCTGATAAAGCACTAGATGTTTATAGAACAACCAGTACGTTCTCAAATCTCGAAAAAGCAGAGTTAGGTATCTATGGCCTTGCTTCCGCAAATGGATTTAGTGAGTATATCACAGGGAAAGATATGTTTGGAAATGAACTTACGGATATTCAAAGACAACAAAGTCTATACAATAGCATCCTTGGTCCTACTTTAATGGCTTCACCATTTATACCAACTCTTATAAAAAATGGTAAACTATTAAAAGATGAAACGCTAACTCACATACATCAACTTGCTACCAAAACCAAATCAGGTGCTCGTTATATCTATGATGAAGTACAAGGTGGATTTCACGCTCTACTTCATAATCAGAACATGAATTTTGAGTTTGCTGTACATGGACCAATACTATCTAAAGTGATGAATCCAAAGGAAATTGCAAAGAGGATTGAAGAAGCTGCTTCAAAATTTTCTTTTGGAAAAAGTTTAGGTCTTAATAAAGGAGCAGATGATGTAAACAAAGTTCCTAATAAAAATACAGGAAAAGAACTACATAATATAGAACTAGGAAATACAGATTTAGCTAACTTACGTAAAAAATGGAATGTTCCTGAAACACATACTATTGCAGTTGGTAAAACAGATGTAAAGGGACTTGAAGATTTTACTTTTGAAGGTGGTTCACCGAGGGTTAGAAAAGAAGCGGGTCTTCCAGATCTTGATGTATCGAATCCTAATAGACCAATAAAATCTTCCGGGAAAATTCCATCTGCTACAAGACACGCTGAAGAAGGAGTTGCAAATCAATTCGTTGAATCTGTTGAGAAAGCTGGTATTCAACCTGATGATGTAGTTGGAACATTAAGACTCCATCAGTCTAATCCTTCAGGGGTGTGTCCTACTTGTCTTAGTGGATTAGGTAATCCCAAAAAGGCTCCAGGTGTAATTAAACAATTAAGTTTAAAATATCCTAACTTAGTTGTTGAAGTTACTTCACAGACAGTAGAAGGTGCAAAAGTGAATGGAAGGCTAGAATTTAAAGTGAAAAATGGTGTATATATAGATTAGGAGTGTTTTAATATGAATCAATTTGATTATCTAAGTGTCGATGCCAAAGTAGCGTTTCTAATGACACTATCTGACTTAATTATCGACCGTATTTCTCAATCTGAAGGTTTTGAGGTTGCTGTTGACGCATTAAGAAAGAGCTGGGAATGGGTAAAGTTTAAAAATATTGAAGCTCACAGCATTTATTTGTATTTAGAAAACATGGATGAACAGGATATTATGACATATATGGAATTCGAGGAAGACAGTGATCGGGAAAAAGTATGGATCTGCATAGGTAATGCTATTGCCTACACATCATGGGAGGCATATCATTATGAAAAAGAAAAGTATCTCCCACAGACTATTGAAAGTGTTGATTACGAGACAGTTGAAAGCTTTATAAATAATTTTCATGATGTATATGACAATAAGGAGATAGCAGGTCAACTACTTCAGTACCTAGAATTAAATTATCCATTAGGAACTAGCAAACAAGTGGAGATAAACTCAATAAAGAATTTTGTTGATAAGATTATTTCAAGAGACAATGCTAATATGCACTTTTGGAGACTTATTTAGAGCTTAATAAGATTGAGAGTTTGCATATAATAATTTTTTCAATGTAAAGGGTGATATCGATTAAGATATCACCCTTTATTAAATCCTTTAAAGTGTGAAAGATGATATGGATTTATATCTTTATTAGTATTTATATGTACCAAACATTCCCCGTTACTCTCTAGCACTTTCCCCTCAAATTTTTCATTTAAACCAACTGATTTCTACTGCCATTTATTTTTGGATGGGGAACCATAGCGGTGTGCTTCGTTTTGTTTCCTCTATACGCATGGACAGTCGGTTCATTTTCATTAATGAAACCAATTTTAGGAGCTGCTGGTGGAGCGAAGGTCATCGGGATTACTAGAAACATTGTTTGCTAGACGTAGAGAACAAGGGGCAGCAACGCTTGGAGCTTTCTTTGGTGTAATGTTAGTCCTTATTTTCTTGTTAAGTAAAAATGCTGTTATTGCAATTGGCTATCTAAAGAGACAATAGAGTATGCAAAGGTCTTTAAGCAAATAAACCCATAGAGGATAAAGAACATATACGAAATAACCAGGTAATGTAAAAGAATTAAGAAATAGTATTAAATATCTCATTGAAGCAATAATAGCTTTTTGATAGAATATACATAACTACATATCGGATTTTTATAGGGAAGCACCCTAAATAAGTGGATTAGCCACTTTTTTAGGGTGCTTCTTTTTTTGTATGAAAAAGGAGCAGGAAGAAATGACTAAATCAAGATTGTTCATGATCGGCTTAATAGTA
Organism: Metabacillus sp. KJ11-3; assembly: GCF_055808295.1. Lineage (NCBI taxonomy): Bacteria > Bacillati > Bacillota > Bacilli > Caryophanales > Bacillaceae > Metabacillus > Metabacillus sp. KJ11-3. Next base: position 188,522 of record NZ_JBVVRS010000002.1, read on the forward strand.
CCAGTTATACTGACTTCGGACCTCTTAACAGTAAAAGCAACAATCTCTACAGAATCTCTAGAGCATGAACTAAAACAGACTGAATCACTAATTAATCAAAAAGAAAATGAACTTTCCACCGTTCAAGCAGAAATTCAATACATTATTGAAGATCTTAAAAAAGTACAGGACTCGATTACAATAAATAAAGAAAAAATCGACACTATAAATGGCCGTATAAAAAGGACGGAACAACTTATAGAAGAGAAGAAAGAGGAAATCCTAATTTTACAGGATAAAACCTCCTATCGTTTTGCAATTATGAAAAATCGTTTAAAAGCTCTACAAGAAAATGATCAAGTCGATATAGTCATCGGCATGGTTGTAAATTCAAAAGGAATTGGCGATTTTGTTCAACGAATTACAGCAATTAATACTTTAATTGATGCTGACAATCAAATTCTAGAAGCACAAGAGGATGATTTAGAACAACTCGAGTTAGACAAACGGGAAATTAGCCAGTATGAAGGAGACCTTAAAATAATCCAGGAGGAACTGCTAACAATACAAGACCATTTAGACAGTCAATTAGCCCAAAAACAAGAAAAGATAAATCTCCTCCAATCCAATTACAAAAAAATCTTTAATCAAATATCAATAGCTGAACAGGACAAGGTCAATATACAAGATAAAATTAAAGTTCTTCATGAACAAATAAAAAAAGAACAGGAAGAAGCAAAGTTACGAGCAGAAGCGATAAACCAAATGAATATGAACCAGTTACCTACAGATAGATCAATACAAGGTGTTGAAATGTATGTAGAAGCTACCGCATACACCGCTTACTGTGAAGGGTGCTCAGGTACTACCAAAATTGGTATTGATTTACGAGCAAATCCAGATGAAAAAGTGATAGCAGTAGATCCAAAAATAATTCCTCTAGGCTCAAAAGTTTGGGTCGAAGGATATGGAGTTGCAATTGCTGGAGATACGGGTGGAGCCATAAAAGGACACAAAATCGATGTTTTTATTAAAGATGAAGCAGCAGCTTTACAATGGGGTCGTAGGAAAATTTTGAAACTAATTATTATGACTTAATGTTAAGACTAGGTTTTTCCAGACATCAGTAGACCTAAAAGGAGAGATATAAAATGGAATTTCAGAGAGATGGAGATTTCTTCAAAGGATTACTCATAGCAACCCTTTTTAGTGTACCATTATGGATTTCATTAATTGGATGGATAAAAATTTTCATTTAATTGGGTAAGTCTTATAATAGGGTGTTCAGATAAAAATCAACCGATAGTTAACTGCTTTCTAAGATAAAATTAGCTTTTTGTATTTTATCCGAGTTTACTTTGAAGGGACTAAAACATTAATTATAAGATGATGTATCAAAAAGACGATCTTGTACATTTGCTTGTGTTCCTAATAGCATCATTTACTATCATATTATGGTTTTTTAAAGTGATTTAATTTAGTAACAATAAGGCGGTGTCACAATTGTATGATTTATATAACGTAGTAGATTTCACAAAATTTCTAAGTAGTTCTGGGGTAAATCAAAATAACAGAGTAACTTATATAAGTGCGATGAATAATTTCTATAAATATCTTTTAAATGTAAAAAGTGCAGATAAAGATTTAGATTATGATTTAATTGATATATTTGAGTTCATAAAAGAAAGACAGTTAATAGGCAGATCGAGAGGTACACTTCATAAATGTGTCCTCAGTATAAACGCATACTCTTCCTTCGTAAATAAAAACCTAAATATAGAATTTAGAGATATTCCTTTATTGGTAGATGATCAATTCCCAAAGAAAGAATTTGTCATATTAAAAAAAGAGGCACAAATAAACTTGTATAAATATGCTCAAATGACTTGGAAAAAAAGAGATATTTCAATCCTTTTACTTATGCTTGAGACAGGCATTAAAATCTCTGAAATCATTGCATTAGAGAAAAGGGACCTTTTTCAAAGAGGAGATAAGTGTTATATAAGAATCCGGTCTAACTTTTCTCGTATAGTACCGATTTCAAGAATTCTACATGATCATATAATCCATTCCTATTTATCAAGAGTAGAAAATGAAAGTGCCATGTTTATTACTCAACATGGGTTTAGAGTTAAGGAAATGAGCTTACAGCATATACGAAAGAATTTTGGTCTTAGTCTCCCTATTTTACGGGATACTTATATCTATAACCATCTCATGAGTATAATAAATGAAAAGGGAATCAAAGAGGATTATATTAGAAATATTTATGGAGATCATTCTCTTAGATTCAAAGATCTTGATCTGTAAATAGATTATGGAGTGCCATATCAAAGGAACGAAATTTCAGAAAGCTTATTATCTGTACTACCTGGAATGCTTTCGTTAGGTATGTATCAAATAATTCAAGGAATTCTAATCTATTTAACTGGCTTCGGTAATGCTATCTAAAAGGGGCTGAGAAATCCAACTACAGAAAAAGATAATTTACAAAATGCACCAAACTCTTTGGAAGAAGAACTAACTTGTCCAAAAAAGGCAAGAGAGTGGGAGATTTACTTTTATAATGTTAAACAAACAATTAGTCCTTGTTTTTTCTAAAATTATTAGGATTATATTTTGTTAGAAAATGATTTCCAACGGGAGGAAGCAAATCAATGAAAACTATAAATTCCAGATATGAAACAGCTGTTAAATCAGTAGTTATACAAGCACAAGATTGGTTATCAGTTGATTATATCAGCAATCACACTGTATCCCAAATGAACGGTCTACATTATGCATGTGAGCTAATCATAAAAGAAGCACAGAGCCAACAATATCATACATACCAGGCAATCTACGACGGACTCCAAACACTAATGCTTACTCTATATAATAGTAATAGCATTGAAGATAATAACCCTGAGTTTGTCCAGTATGTAAAAAAGACATGTGAGTTGCTGCTTGATACGCTACAAAATAGCGTTAAAAAGGAAGTGATTATGTGAGGAAATTCGGTTTGTTCATGTTGTTACTTGTTATAAGTATCGTTATTTCAACTAGTAATGTGTACGTATAATAGGAGGATAGTTTCCGGCAGTAAGTGAAGTGGATTTACAGACCGCTTTATCCAATTGGATAAAAAGTTGAAAATGTTCTACTACGATGATTTGAGAACTGCTGTATATAAAGCTTTTGAAACAATTGTGGAAGAAAACGATGGAAACTACGGATTTAAAATTGCTGTAGAAAATAAAACTTTGAAATTACTGAATTCAAATTAATTTTTAAAAGTGAACTAAATACAGATGAATATATTTTAAGAAGGTATTCGGATACATATACAATAAAAGCGAATACCTTCGGCACTTAATTATAAGCTGCATGTAATTATTCCGTTATCACTTCTAATAGAACTGGAATTCTCATAAAACCACCTGAAGTCCAATGTAGAAATTTAACCTTCACACGCACAAATGGCTGTATGTAAACAAAATCACCATCTTCTTTTTTTACGTAATTTCTAACAAGATTGTAGAATTGTCTTCTTAAATCAATGCTACCATGCTCAATAACACCTGCTGGCCTCATTCGACCTTCATCTTTAATTGATGCTAGTAACCCAAACTCACCTTTACGATAACCAGTTACAAATATAGAGTCTGAGTAAGTGTAGTTTAGCACCTTTACCCAGTCACTTGTCCTCCGATCGGGAATATATCGACTATTTTTCTTCTTTTGAACCATACCTTCAAGCCCTTGCTCTTTAATCGCTTCAAACAAAGCTTCTCCATTTCCTTCAATATATTGGATTTTTACAATATGGTCTGTATCTTCCAACTCGTTCTTCAGTATTTCTTTCCTTTGAATTAACGGAAGATTCATTAAAGATTCCCCATTTAGCATAAGAATATCAAAAACAACATATGTAACCGATATTTCTTTCATCAGGTACATAACTTTATGATCATTCTTACACGAAAACCTTTCCATAAGCTTTTCGAAACTAGGTTTCCCATTATCCATGACAATGATCTCACCATCCAAGATAATGTCCTTAGATGTAGGGAGGGGGACTAACTCCGGATATCTATTAGTTACAGGATTTCCATTTCTCGTATATATCGTAATATTCTTATCGACTTGGCTGTATATAGCTCGATGACCGTCAAATTTTAACTCATTCAAAAATTGATTCGAGCCTTCATCTGAATCAAAAAAAGGATCATCTTCACGTTCTAACAGTTGGGGGGACACAAACATATCACCAACTCCTTTAACGCTAGTATGAACCATTATTATAGTTTATACACACTTATATTACTGCTGCTCCTACTACGGAATCAAAAGCTACGAACTCAGTGTTAATTTGATTTTTCACATACATTTTGCGATAAACAGGATCTATCTTTATTACCACAACAGGACCCAAACATTCTATAAAGCCATCTTTCCATAGATCTAATTTAATCGTAGCTTGATCTTGGAAACTAGTCACAATAACATTATTTATCTCTAAAATTTCATAATCGTCTAATATTGGTTTTTCTCTCTTTTGAATATCAACTTCTGCTTTATTCAGTAAAGCCTTTTGTTCCGGCATAATAAAAGGAGCCCATTTCATCAATTGCCTATCTTTAAGGCCTTTCACCATTTACATCACCTTTATACTTGTTTAAACATGATTGTACAGAACATATGTTTTATAATCAAGTTTTAATTCTGTGTTAGAAGCATTCCTTTAGACAATTATATTCTGACACACACGAATTAACTAGCATAAATTAACTAAACATCCTTAAATTTCATAATAATATTATACCTATTTTATAGAAAATCTAGTAAAATAGAATTATTAAAGGAGGGTATGGTCATTAAAAACAACAGAATTTCAGACATAGTAGCATACCTTGTTGATCCAAAGAACAAAGAAGAACTTGTACAGATTCTTATGAACCGCTCTTGCCTACTTTATGTAGATGAGATAGAAGAAGATGCCATAAAAAATGTGTTTTTTGAAACTATTTAAATTTAAAAGGAGAGATTGAAATGAATTCAACAGTAGAACAAACAATTAATTACTTACAAAACAACGAGAAAGAGAGACAAGCTGTGTTAGCAGGTACTGTATCTTTGTTAAAAGTAACAAAGGAAGAAACTTTACAAGTAATAAAAGTTATTAAGGACCATAGCAAGGTTTCTCTTTCTAAGTTCTGGTATTAAGAGGGAGCTTTATTAAGTAAGTGAAAATACAAGCAAGAGGGATCTACACCATTGCAGTAGTTGTCTTTATCCTTCTCGTTTCTTACACTACGTATTTTACAGCTGCACATCCATATATAGGTTCTAGAGTTACCAATGATCCTAATAAACCTATAACTGTAGTAGAGGTAGAGCCAGGTGCATTATCTGCTAAATCAGGTATTGAAAAAGGAGACATAATCCTATCGATTAATGGTGAAGATCCCCATAAAAATCCACAAGTAATTAATTATGAAAGAATAGAGAAAGTTACAGATATACAAATTCAAAAGAGTAATGGTGAAATATTAGAATTACACTTTGAATATACATTAGATTTACAAACAATATTTCAAGTTCCTATCCCATTGGTGTTGGCAATTTTAATTCTTTATGCGAGTTATCACATTTATAAAACGAATGAAAGTAATCTGTTCAATAAATCTTCATTTTACCTTATTATCTTCCTATTTGATATGGCAATTGCATATCTAAGTGGGGGGGTTCATCAAGAGGCGAATTAATATTACGCTACTTGAATATAATTACTTTTTTGTCTGTTCCTGTATTATTCCTTCAATTTATTTATCATTATTTCTCTGAGTTAGGTAAAATATGGTTCAATAAATGGTTCTATAGAATTGGATATCTCATAGTCCTTACTAATGTTTTGATAGAAAAAATGCCGTTTGGAAGTTTTTCAATTCTCAAAACAAGTAACTTATTATCATTTATTACACTTTACTTTATCGCTATACTCGTAATGATGTTAGGTTTGAAACGTATAGAATATCGAGCTCAAAGATACTTGATTAAAGTACTCTTGATCTCAAATGTAGTTGCTATTGCGCCATTCATCCTTTTCTATGCAATTCCATATACGTTTTTTAATGTCCATATTTTCCCGCCTGTAATTTTAGCTGGTTTCCTTTTAATTATTCCTATTGCCTTAGTCTATCAATTTCTTGCAGAAAAAATTCATGATATTGATTTTTTAATGGGGAGAATTCGATATTTCTTATTAATAGGATTAATACCTTCTATTATTGGGGTATCTTTAGTTGCTACAACAAAAGGTGATAATCCAGCATTATATTCGATTAGACTATTTGTTTTTCTCCTTATTATCTTTATTGTAACGTTTTATTATAAAGAAATACTTGATTTCAAATTTAATAGATTCTCAGAAAAAAGAATTATCAACAGAGTATATTTAATTATACAGAGAGCCTACGAACAGCAAATAATATCAATCAGGTGTTCAAGGAGCTCAATAGGACTATTTTAGATATCACTCTTGTAAGTGATATACAACTTGTTGAATATCAAAAAAACGATACGAATCTTGATTATTGGATAAAAACTCTTCCAGCTAATCTTATGGAATTTAGTTCCGACATTGCCAAATGTAATGATTTCATTGGACAAATAATTGAAGTAACAAGAGGATTTATTATAAATGTTGGTGAGACTGACAAAAGCCATTATATCCTTGTATGTACAACTAAAATCAACACTCCCAAATTAACGAGAGATGAATTATCTTATCTTAAAACTCTTGCCTATTATACAAATGTAACTCTAGAAACCTTTTTGAAAATCGAAAATCTTATGGCATATCTCGAAGACCTTGAGGATTCACAAGATAATAGTAATCCAGTCTGGTTAAATCGTGTCCTATATAAATTGGAAGAAAAACAAAGATCAGAGGTTGCCAAAGATTTACACGATTCCGTTTTACAAGATTTAATTTCTTTTCAAAAACGTTTCGAAAGGGCAAGTGATCAATATTTAGCAGATAAAATTTCAAAGAATGATGCAGATAAAATGATGGATGATATATCTAAGATTATTGCTACGACTAGGGAGACATGTTATGAATTACGACCGAATGTACTGTATGATTTAGGTTTAAAAAAGGGGTTAGAGAGATTAGCATATCAACATGAAAATAATACTGATATGGTTGTTAATATGAATATTAACAATTTACGCAATCCCAATGACCTCGATGTGCAATTAAATATCTATCGTATAGTACAAGAATTGCTTAATAACGCTGCAAAGCACTCTAATGCTTCACTTATAACTTTAATCCTTGTTAATATTAAAGAGAAAATGGTTATACATTATGAGGATGACGGTATTGGATCTATTAAAGATAGCCTATTCTCAAAGGAAAATGGTATGGGATTATCGGGTGTTCGAGAGAGGGTTGCATTATTAAATGGTACTGTAGACATTGAAACAGAACCTAATAAAGGATTTAAAGTAATTATTGAGATTTAATTTAAAAAAGACGTTTATTTAAAAAGGACTTATCCAAAAATGGATAGTCCTTTTTAAATAAACATAAACTAACTTTCAAACTTTTCTATCTTTTTCAATGCTCTTATCGAGATAAAAACTAAAAGTAATGGTGATGTAAGATTGATCCAAATACTTCCAGTAGAAATTCCGACACCATTGATTATTAAATATATTAGTAGATATATTACTGTACTTCGATCCCCTCGCAAGTTTCTTAACCCCTCCAAGCGTTTTTAATACATGCACCATTTCCCCCGACGTTAAAGCCTAGTGCTACTCCTAAACATACTACACATCCGACTCCTGCAGAAAATGCACAACCTAATGCACACGCAGCAGCAATTGTCCCGGCTAATGCAGCAGAAATCCCCAAGCATTCTGCTAATTTAGTAGTATCAAATCCCATAGTCGAGAATTGGGGGGCATTAGCCCTAAATTCTTCTGCTGTTTCAAATTTATGTTCCGTATCTTGGATTAGTTTTTCAACACCATCAGAATATTGAGCTATCCGAAAATTACTATCTTTATTTTTAGTAAGATAAAATTCAGTTGTACCTAAAAAGGATCCATCTTCCTTAAATACTATAGAGACATTGCTTAATTCATGACTATCTTTTAAGTTTACAGGTGTACCAACCATATAGTATGTAGATTCATCATCTGAATATTTCACTAATTTTGCTTTAGAAAACACTATTTTATTAGTTTCGATATTAAACTTAGCAGTTTTATTCTGGACTAATTTTTTTGCTTTCTGAATAAATTGTTTAGTAGTTGCCTTATCAGTAATTACAGCAGTATTTTCGATCTGATCCTGGAGATTCTGCAAATCTGTATTACTTTCTACATTTTCAATTGCATTAACAGGAATAGTAGCAACAAACGTCAAAACTAGTAAGACAAAGAGGTTAAAAATTTTCCTTTTCATAATCTCTCACGCTCCATATGGTTTTTTTGGTACTACTAAAATATAACACAATTACCTTTAAATGGTATAAAAGGAGTTGAAAAATTTGAAAAAATCCAGAAAATGGTTCTTTGTTAGTGTTATTGTTGGAATCTTCATTGGTTATTTAGCAATTAATACACTCATGAATTAAAAAGTTAAGGGATTATAATTCTTCCAGATTCTCAAATATGGACTAAAAACAGGCTTGGAGAGATTTCTCCAAGCCTGTTTTTGATGTGAATTGATTGGTATTATTTTTGGTTTGGGTCTATCGTATAATTTAAACTCTTCAATACAGAAGTAAAGCCGTAATCAACTCAGAGGATCTTTATAGTTACTAGCTTATTAATCCTTCCGATCTCGCAATAAGAACTGCTTCTGAACGTGACGATACTCCCAATTTTTGAAATATATCTGTCAAAGAATATTCAACTGTTCGCTTACTCACATATAATTCATCACTAATCTCTTGGTTTGTCATACCTTCTCCAATATATTTTAGTATTCTAAACTCCCGTTCAGTATAAGTATTTTTATAAGTAATAGGATTATTTTTTCGTTTTAATGCCCTTCTAAGAATCCCAATAGGCATTATAAGATTCCCATCTAAAACTTGATCTATATAATCAATGATTCTCTGCTTTGTGATATTTTTATTTATAGCACCGTAAAGCCCATTATTAACTGCTTCTTCAAAGTAATCGGTAACATCATACCCAGTGTATAGGATAATTTTACAGCCTGGTTCCTTTTTGAGAATTTTTTTGGATACATCTATACCAGTCATCTCTAAACCTAAATTAATATCCATAAGCACAACATCGTACAATGAATAATCATGACTTATAATGCTATCTATAGAAAATGGTGGGTGGAGTGTATCGACTGATAAATCCTTACTTGATTCTAAAATTGATTTCGTACCCTCAGTTAATGCAATATGATCGTCTATTACTAAAACCTTAACCATAAATATTTTCACCTTTCAAGACTAAATATAGTAACGTCAATTATATATATTACCATGATAGAATACATATATAATCTTGAAAGGGTCTTATTTCCTGTAAATCCACATTTTTTTATTACAATGATTCTTTTTGTAGATATATTTACCCACAAAAGAATACAATTAATATTAAGAATATGTAAAATTTAAAAAAACGATAGTAGTTTAAAGGGTTATAAGAAATTCTCTAATGCAATTAAACCTTACAAGTAGTTACTTTTATGAAACTCGTACATCTTATCTACTAATTCATGATCTTCCGCAAACGGGCCATATCCCGGAATAAGAAAATTGCGCAAATTACGTTACGGGGGATCTTGAAATAATTGTTATAAAGTATAGAAGCAGATTAGTTGGCCAGTAGTGAACAGTTAAAAACTCTATAATATTATATAGTAAAAATATATCTAAAGTCTTGAAGGGGAAAATATCATTATGAAAATATTAAAACGTATCGTTTTAAATAATTCAGCTCGTAAGTTAATTATTCCATTAATAGAAAATGGAGAAATAGAACTTTTAGAAGAGTATACCTACCCGGAAGGGTCGGCAATTTGGGTATTAATAAATCATGAGAGAAAATTGGATAAAAAGATAACTATTAAAGAGCCAGAAAAAGTTCGTAATCAAAGAAAAGCTATTGAAAGGAAGGACTTGTATACAAAGCATAAGTCAAAGATTAGGATGAATAAAAAAATAAATCAAACTTTGACTATGGAGAATGAAATTACCAAAAGTGGAGAATATGAACATGAAAAAGAGTTATACCGTATTATATTGGATAAAAAAGGGCAAGAGTTAATCCTTCCTATGATAGATTGTGGGCTAATTCAACTTTTACAAGAGTTTAACAACTATCCTGAAGGTAAGGTCTATTGGATACTATTAAATAAAAAAACGATACATAGAAATCCATTTCTAAAAGGTATTAAAGAAAAAGATTATCGACGTAAAAATAGAATTGCTAAAGAAAAAAAGAAATTATTTGAAAAGTTCCCAAATGAAGAACCAGAAGAAATAAATAGAAGATTCAATATCCGAGGAGATCTGGAAATAAAATATTTAAGTAAAGATAACCTAGGAATATTAAGCTATTTGGAATGTAATGAAAATAATAAGAAATTAATAGGGAAAATAACTAATAAGAATGGTATAGAAAAACCCTTTGTATGTAATAATTTTAATTTTTATGGACTAGATACGTTTGAAATATATAAAGAAAAACTTTCCTCTTCGAATACTCAAAAAGTTTTATTTGATGTTCTTAATGTAGGAGTACTTGGTGGAGAAATTACTAATATACGAGTGTATTCTGAGTTTGGTATTAGTAGCGAGGATAATGGGAAAATCGGCTTTAAGGATTCTAATAATAACTGGGCAGTAGAACCTAAATTTGATTTATGTACTTTAGAGGAAAGAAAATATTTTGGATACTATATTTATAATTCTAGTAATACCTCTAAAGTACGGTTTAAAAATAAAGATGGTTTAATTAATAAAGATGGTCAATATTTAGTTCCACCCATTTTTGATAGGATATTAAATATAGAGAATACACCTGAAATACCCTTTAGTAAAGAAATAAACTTTATATACGAGAAATCATTTGTATATGTAATGAAGGATGGCTTATTTGGTATTTATGATATAAGACGTCAAGACGTTGTTGTCCCAGTAATTTTTAATAAGATAATAAATAATTGTGGTCATAGTAAATTTTATGTATATGTAATGAGCGATGGGCTTATTGGTATCTATGATATAACAAAATATCAGCAAGTTGTTTTACCACCAATGTTCAATGAAATTTTAACTAAAGATGATTTACCAGAAATACCTTTTAATAAAGAAACAAGTTTTATATATAAAGAATCATATGTATTCGGAATAAAGGATCAACTTTTAGGAATTTATGATCTAAAAAAACAGAAATTTATTATTGAACCGGTTTATAAAGATATTTCATACAACAAATTATATCATTATACTTATGTATTTAAGTGTTATAAAGAGCATACTTTTGATTTACTAAACGAAAACTTGGAAAAAGTCATTAATGATATAGATGATGTAAGTTATCATTCTGGTTGGTTTGAATATGAAAGGCAAGAACAGGAACACTTTAGGTTTTTTTATATAGTAAGTAAAACTGGCAAATATGGAGTTTTGGAATGTGATACTCAAGATTTGCTGATTCCTTTTGAGTATCAATATATCAATGAATTAAATAGTTTCTCAAACGAAAGAACAACTTTATTTGTAGCAAAACATAATAATTTATATGGTGTAATTAATCATAGAAACGAAATATTATTAAATTTTGAATATGAAAAAATTATCGGAGCAAGTGGTGAAATGTTGAAAGAAATTCAATATAAAGTAGTTAAAAATGGCGCAACTCTATTAGTGGACTCGGAGGGTAAAAAAATAATATCACTTGATAAGTTTGATAAGGAAATAATTAATTATTTAATCTTTAGTGAAGGTTTAGCAGCAGTTCGAATAGATGGGACATGGGGATATATAAATAGTCACGAGGAATGTATAATAGAACCAAAATTTTTATGGGGAGGACATTTCAAAAATGGTCAGGCAGAAGTAATGGTTAAGACAAGCTTTTGTGACAGAGCTGTTGGCGTAATTGATAATAATGGACACTTTATCGAGGGGCCAACGTGCAATTGCCCTATTCCAGATAGTAAAGGTAGATGGTATCTTTAGTTTTGAGTTAAATACGATGGAAAATCACACTGTATATAAGAGTTCGTAAGAAGAAAGCAAGAACTGTAAAGTGAAATCATAGATGTTCTCATACATAGCAACGCTGAGGCAGCAATAATAAAGGCAATGCTTCTATAAATTGATTGGGATACTCTCTATAGGCAAGGTGAAGTAATGGTCTATAAAGAAAAAGGGTACAAGAAGGAGATTTAACATGAAAAGAAAAGCTGTTTTACTAGTAATTGCTCTATTGGTCATTATGAACATAAGTATAAATAAGTCTTATGCAGCAGGGAATAATGCCGTATTCGAAGGTCAAAATTTAAATGCGATCCTGCAAGTGTTCAATGATAGGATCGATTATGGAAATATTGGATACATTGATAGTCACTACGATCTTTTATCGACCTATATTAAAAAAGTTGAAACAGAGATTGGTAGAGTAAAAGGAAAAACAAACCGGGACAAGCTAAATGAAACATATGTAAGACCTGCAAAAATTGCGAAGGAAAGAGTCATATATGAAGTCTCACAATACCGCTTATTGAAGAATATTGGATTACAAGTCGTTGATGGTAAATCAGATATTTCTAATGATTTAAGTAAGTTAAATCGGTTAAAAAAGAGAGCAGTTGAAATTAAAAAAGCAGGAGAATATGAAAGTGTTCCTTCTTTAATAGATTCTTCACTTGAAATGATTGAAAATTCGCTAAGAACTAATACCATGGTAAAGATAGAAAAGAACAATACCTTTGAGCTTAATAATTTCGAATACGATGTTTTTTTAATGACTAATGTTGAAAGGTTAAGGAATGGTAAAGGGAATGCTTTAACCTTAAACTTCAAACTAAGTTCAGTAGCAAGAGAAAAATCTGCGGATATGGCGAAAAATAATTACTTTAATCACAATTCACCAACATACGGTTCACCTTTTGATATGATGAAACAGTTCGGTATCACTTATCGAAGTGCAGCTGAAAACATTGCTGCCGGCCAACAAACACCAGAAGGAGTAGTTAGTGCTTGGATGAACAGTCCTGGTCATAGAACCAATATACTTGGTCTCCACAATGAAATAGGAATTGGCTTTGTAAATGCCAATAAGACCTATAAAACATATTGGACTCAAATGTTTATACTTGATATATAAAATGTAAGTAGAGGTTGGGACAAAAGTATTTCAGCCAAAGAAAAATCCGAATTACAATTCAAGATTCTACGGATTAGAATGTTGAATTAGTTCGGATTTTTTCTATTAAAGAGCTTATTCTAACTAAAATTATTCGTCATTAGTAATGAACATTTTATTTTTGTCCCAGCCTCTTTTTCATTTTATATGCTCTTTTTTACTCCACAATTTCTACATTTTCGTATAAAAACGCCATTTTTAACAGAACTCTCGAATAATGCATGATTACATCTATCGCAACGACCGTTGATCTTATCCGGATAAGCTTTGTAGTCATATACGACATCTAAATCGCATTCATTAGATTCTTCATGATTTGATTGATTATCTAAGTTGATCATCATAATATTTTATCCTCACTAATACCCATTTTTAGAACAGACTCATTTGAAGGTTTTCTTGTTCGTCTTCCTTTTTAGAATTATCTTTCTCGGTAACAGTATTCTCATTAATTAATTCTTCCGAAATTCCATTAGAAAGGACCTCATACCTACAATCGTCCTGATTCTTTTCAATAGCTTGTAAATGACCAGATCTTTGTAATTTTTCGAGGTATTTCACTACATCAACATATAACTTTGGTCTTCCTGTAGAATACGTTTCGCGTGAAAACCCTTGATGCTCTATTAGGTGCTGGCATAATTCTGTAGCCGAAACTCCTGTGTTATTCTCTAAATATTGATTTATATAGGATTGAGATGATTTAGTAGGCATTTAATTACCACCTTTAGCTAAAATTCTGACTTTAATTGGCTAGGAACACCTCCAAGTGTATGTACAAACTTTCGTGTCCTTTACACTAAACGAAGTAATAAATATTTATTTGATTTTAACGAGATAATAAATCTTTAATTCATTGTTTTCTATAACCACTTCACATTTATCATCTGCGTATATGGAATCATCATTAGTTGGAGAAAATTCAAGAGTTTGATTAGAATTTGTTTCAATTGCCGTATTAATTGCATCCTCTACTAATTTAGGTTGTTCCAGGTCAAGGAAGTATTCTAAAAAGGAATGTATTACTTCGATATCCTCTTGATTTAAAGGAAAGGCAGAAGTAATTTTATCAGTAACAGCAAGACCTTCAATATCTATATCTCGATGATAATGTATCTTATTTTTCACAATAAATGTAATTTCACCTGTATCGTTAGATTCGTAATTGGTTATATCCTTGGCTTCTAAATTACCATCTGCTAAGAAATTATACATTGAGGTAGCTCCTATAGCGCTTGCGTTTAAGGTGGTACTAAATACTTTCTCAAACGAACAACCTGCTAACAATGTCAAGACTAATAAAGATCCTATAATTTTTTTAATAACCATGTTTTATTGGGCCTCCCAGTTAAATGATGGACAAATAGCTATATAAGCTACTTATATGTTAACTCCTTGTACATTTTTAAAAATCTTTTGTGATTTTTTTGAATTTTTTTACAGTCTCTTCTGAATAAATTTCCTCTTCAAGTGAGCGAATCTTTTTTAAAAATACCTTCCAAATTTGATGTTAACAAACACTAAAATTGCTAAACCAATAATAAAACAGACGTAAATCAAAGGAGTTACTAAGTAGATATTTAATACAATAAAACCAACGACAATGTTCATAGCAAAATTTAAAAAATCAACCCACTTGTTAAAAAACTTTCGTTTAAAAAGGGTAGCATGAAATTGTTCATATATGTTCATAGACTTATAAGGTTTATCTTTCCAGGTACTTTTAGCATCATCTAAGCTCTTTTGGATTAGTTCAGCTTCTGCCTTTTTCTTCTTTTCTTCCTCTGATGGTTTCGAAGGATCTGACTTCATATATTGTTTATATTCTTTAACGATCTCATCACTAATAACTTTTATTTCTTCTTTTTCAATTTTGTTAATGAAGCCAATAAGAATAAAAAACTGATAGAGGCCATATGAAAATGCTGATAAGGCGAGTAAAATTGGTAACCATTCAAATGCTGGTTGAAAATAGGTATTATTCACGAAAATAAGGACGCCACCGCCTAAAATACATATGATATATACCATTAATCTTTTGGTGCTGAAGGGGGTTATATACATATAAATCTCCTTAAATACTCATTAATTCTATAGTTGTACGTTTTACTATGTTAGTAGAAACACAGCTGTTTTATTCTTCATCTATAGCCTTCTGTAGCTCTTTTAAAGTCGAGTTCATATAAATGGATGTAGTACCTAATGAACTATGTCCTAATTGAGTTTGTATCAAGTGAGGGGCAACTCCACTTTCCGCTAATTGAGTAGCATAAGTATGTCTAAGCTTATGCGGTGAATATGTTTTTTCAAAACAAATGCTTGTGTATTTATCCATGAGTTTCTGTATGGTCCTGATTGACATAGGTTGACTTTTACCTCTATGAAGAGTGATAAAGAACGCCTTTTCTAATTCAGTAGCTTTATATCTACTTGCTCTTACATCTCTATAAGCTCGTAAATAGGGAAGAGCGAACTTTTTGAATGTAATTACTTCTTCCTTGCTACCTTTTCTTATGATGTTTAAGAAGCGGTTATGGAAGTCTATATCATTAGTTTCAAGGCTTGCTATTTCACTAACTCGCATACCAGTAGCAAGAAGGAGGGAGATAATAGCAAGGTCACGT
Organism: Metabacillus sp. KJ11-3; assembly: GCF_055808295.1. NCBI lineage: Bacteria > Bacillati > Bacillota > Bacilli > Caryophanales > Bacillaceae > Metabacillus > Metabacillus sp. KJ11-3. The sequence continues at coordinate 204,526 of NZ_JBVVRS010000002.1, forward strand.
TCTTTATCCCTTTTAAAATACCGTTCCTTTTTAGTACCTTTAACATAATTAATGTATTCAGATTCAATAAATTGAAGGAGGTATGTACCATCATCTTCATGCAAAATTTTATCTGCCATATTAACTGATTTTCTACCAATGGATTCCTTTCTAGGAACCAATTCGATCTTAGACATAACATTACGATAAAAGTAACATTCACCATCATCATTTTCTGTCTCGGTAGTAAGATATCTAAATAAAGCTTTTAAGGCAGCTATTTTTTGGTTAATAGCATCAGTTTCGTTTTTTGTCTGGGTGGACAGGTACCTAATATAACCGTTAACTTGTTTCTTTTTTAAATTTTCTAGAGCTTCAATAGGGAAGTCAATATTTGATCCTTCAGGGACGATTTCTTTAGTTCTTAGCCAGTTAAAAAAATGTTCATATACCCTTAGGTAAGCTAGGAGGGTAGAAGGAGAAAGCTTCATGAGCTTATCATCTACATACTCATTAACATAGTAAGGCATCGTTTTTAATATTTTCTGCATAAGATTGAAATGTTTTTCTTGTTCTCTCGTGTAAGCCATATAAACACCTCAAGTTAAGTATATTTTTGTTTAATTTTGTCGAAATATGTCGTTAAAACCCATTTTAACGAATAATTATTTATTTAGATCATATATAACTGGGTCATGATAAGAAAAAAGAAGTATGTCCATTTTTAAGCATGATTGTATTCTTCTATACCCGTAGGGGAAAGAATAACAGAGTAAGCTGTTTTCCCAATTGCTCTATTATTTACTTTTTTAATAGTTTGAAAATAAATTTCTGTAAGTTCTCGTGTTGTATTAAAAGTTCCATTCTTAAATTGGATTTGTTTATTAATATATTCTACAGATTTTTTTTCAACTGGAATTCTTCTTCTTCATTTGCAGCATTAACTTTAATGTCTGCATCTATCTCAATAGCGATAAAATCATCATCTGATGAAAAACCTAACAATAATGGATTACTTTGATTTATATACCCTAAATAAAATACAGAAGTTGCTTTTAGTCCAGGTAAATTGTTTCAAAACAAGCTTTTCCATACAGAAAGGCTTCTCTAAAGAATAGCTTAACTTCAATTGTGGAGGAGGAGGATAATATATCAATTTCTTTGTTTATAAAACTCAAAGCATTTTTAGCTACGAATGCTCTACCTGCAAAGGATAAAATAAAACGATTGTCTATTATTGATATCTTCTTATAATCATCAGAATACCTTGTAACTTGCCCATTTGAACTTGAAGTTGTAATCCGTTTATCAGCTGTCATAATTACGCTATCATTATTTTTTACAGCGATCACCATTGTCATATGATTTTCCTCCGAAATCTGCATTAAGCTTTTATTATGTTTGTACTAAGAAAAATATTAAGATAGGTTTCAAAATTAATTTCAACCAATTCATGTGAATTTCCCCACTCAAAATATTTTATATTTTGCAAGAAATTATAAAATTTTGGTTCAGATTCTAATAACGAAACAATAAATTTTTTCTTTTCACGAATAGGTCGGCTAGTCGGTTCATCATTACGAATGATGGTTCTAACAATACCTAAGAGAATATCACAGATCTCTATACCAACTTCAGTTTGTTTAGGGTAGTAGTCAACCTCTGTAATAGTAAAATGTTCTCCACGATAAATTGATTGTATATTTAATTGCTGAAATAACTGATTTCTTAAATCATACCTTGTATTGTGATAGGTAGTATCATCTTCTATAAGGATCTGTGTATTTAAATGAACATAAGAACCATAACCTCTTAATAATCCATAGATAATTCTTTCTGGAAACTTCATGAAAATAGTCTGATCAGCCATATCTGGATATTTATGTTTAAGCTTTTTAGAGTCTGCTTCAATTTTAGATTGGTTATATGAAATTACATTCATTTTCATTAAATGTTCATTTTGAAGAATAGTACATATTATCTTCCAAATTTTCTTTCGTTTTTGACTATCACCGTTATAATCAGTCCAATGTAACTTTGAAGTTCTAATGATTTCATTTAGTTCCTGTACAGAAGGAGAGTTATAATAATGTGATGGTATAAGAAGTCCAGCCATTAAATGGGGACGTTCTTGGTTTTTTCCACTTTCATCAAAAAACACTTTGATAGAATGGTTAGTAAATGGTTGCTGCATATGTAGACCTCTTTACAAATTATTTTAAATCATGCATAATAGAATAAAGTTATAATATAAATGGGTATAGTAATACATAACTTGTTGCGCCCTATAAATAGCGACACGTTATTTATTACTTGGTGATACTACTCACTACGCCTTTGAAATAGTGGTGTGTAGCATCCATACCGATAAAAGGACTAGAAATTATTTCTAGTCCTTTTATTATACCAAACATATATTCTTATTTCCACCACTATTATTCGTTAAATTATCATTTAACGTCACAAATAAAAATATAAAAAAATAAGAGTAATAGATACCCTTCTTTAAGTGGAAACAAAACTGTCTACATAAACCAATAATACTCATTCTTTAATTCTATTAAAATTTATACTTCAACACTCGCACTTTGTTTGATATCAACTTGCTAATGCACAGTAACGTTGTACTGTGCATTAGTGTTAAATAAAACTAGAATTTTAAGTGTTCACTTTTATTGAAATATATAACTATCGAGATTCAACTATTACATCTTTTCTACAGATTTTACACATTTGGTCAGTTTCAAAATTGTTATCAATTTTGTCAATGTTGTCTGCACCAATTAGTATCAGCTCATGATTATCATAATGACAGTAGGGGCAAACTCCACCACAAATGTAGAGCATACAATTAAGATACCTCTTTAATTTTTTCTTTCAATATCTCTCGGTCCCAGAGAATCACATTATTTGATAATGCCAATTCAATAGCTGACTTTGTAAAATAATTATTTGTAATAACCACCGCCTTAGATAGATTATAATGCCTAATTCCAGAAGCTACTTCTTGAACAGCTTTATTCGAGACAGTATTTGAGTAACACTTTGTCTGTATCCCTAAACGCATCCCGTTCTTAGCAGCAATAATGTCAATTCCTTGATCTCCAGAACCAGGTGTTTTACTTGCCGAATACCCCATTCTTTTAAAGAGCTCACATATAAAGTCTTCAAATTCAATACCGCTCATTAAATCAACCTCTTCTATAGTGAAAGTATCTATAGTTGTCAAAGGAGAACCACTTGTATCAATTAATAATTCTTTTTCAAAAAAATCTAATTCACGATTTTTTTCAAATGATTCAATTTTATTACGAATGTGAAAATATAAGTCATACAACGTGTAATCTTTAGCAGATATGTTGTTATTCTTTAAGTAGTATGTAAACATCCCAATTGAATCAACTTGTTTATGTTCTATAAAGTCAATATCATAATATGAAGCAATACAATCATCTATTTTAGAGTTTTTCACATCTTTAAAGTAGCCTGAATAATGCGTTGAAAACTCATTGGTATACAACTTATTAGCTATATAAAATAATAATCTAGATACCAATATTGAAAAAGAATAAATATCTAATATCACATTTAAATATTTTGCATTAAATATATCCAGCAATTTTCGTACATTATTTTCAATAATGGGTGAGTAATAGTAATTTTCATACCTTATATTTCTTGAAAACATATCTGCTAAAAGAATATCCTCACTTACATGTATTCCTTTAATATCCTTAAATTTATCTTGATAAAATTTTCGGAAAAAGTTCTCTAAAATTATCTGTACTTCACTCACAAGTAATAAATCCTTTTTAATATCTTCTATTGATGATAGGAATAGTTCTTCTATTTTTCTTAACTTATACTGGTAATCAAGTAAGGTTGTGTATTCTTCACTTGTAAGAAAGAATTCAACATTATCACTCAAATTCCATGTCCTTAGGTATTTAGATTTTTCTTCTATTTTGCCCAATAGTTTCAAGTTCAATGAAAAATCTTCATCAATTAATATTACCTTGAAATCAACTAATACAACATAATATGCTATTGTTGAATTTGCCCACTTGTTTCCTATAACACAATGTATCCATTTACTTTCTTTTTTTAACCTATCTACCAATTCTATTAATTTATGTGAATCCTGCCATTCAGCCTGTTTCATTCCCCATCACCTACTTAAAACTTTCTCTCAAATCAAAATAAATTCTTCTATTTTTAATTTCATATCTTATTCTCTATTGTGTTACTTAGTTCCTTTATCCCCTAATTGTTTTCTCCTTTAATGTTCTATTACTCTACAAAATTCAACTCAAGCATATAGAATGTTTATGAGAGTCACGTTATCTATGGTCTCATGATAAAAGCATCATGAATGTATTTTGTAATTTCATTTATTTCTTTAACTTTAGAAAGGTTTATATATGCTTCATTTGGATATTTCTCATCATCTTTAACTGTTCTCCTGTTCCCTATTCCTATTTCATTAAATTTCCTTTGATAATCCAGCCCAACAGATTGATTGCTTTTCGAAAAATACAAGATTAAACAATTTCGGCTAGACCCTGTAGCTATTTTCGCAAAATATCCAGCGGTATTTTCCTTTTGAAACGCAATTCCACCTTTTACATTTTTAAGATCTCTTAACTGACCATTATACATTTCACTGATATATTCAAGCACCGTTTTCGCCATCACCTGTGATTCCTTCGGTAAGTTTCTTATATGGTAATCCTCATTCATCACACCAAGACCATTAATTTCACAGAATTCCTCAAATTGACTCACTAAAAAATTGGTAATAGGATGCTTTTCCTTCGTAAATACTTCCTTCTGAGATTGAAAAAAAATCAGTACTTCTGACCAATTTTTAATACTATTATCTACAATTTCTTGTGAATCAAAATATGTATCTTTATGTCTTTCTAACTGACTATTGTCTAAGGTATTACCTGGCAACTTTGTCTCGATAAGTAATAATGTATCACCAAAGATTAAAGCTGCATCTGCTCTACCTTCTTTTTTATTATCTGTCTTTTTAATTAATTTGTCTGTTATAGCCAATATAAAACCTCGTTTACATTTGGCCATATCCTCAGTTAAACTTGGTTGGAGCAAATATTTATTTACTTCATTAGTTTGTGAAACAATTTCTCTACCTGCGCAAAAATTGATAAAATTACATGTTAGCTGGTCATCTGAATGTAGCAAAGTATTAATCAATGCTCTTGTGCAGTTATTCTCAATTTGTATTTCTTTATCTAATCCGCTGCCTAAATATGCTTGAAAGATGTTAGTGTATATATTTGAATATTCTTTCATAATTTTTTACACCCCTTTTAATTACTAAACCAATTTATTCTTTTTTTAAACTATTTCTTTAATCCTCTCTTGTATAATTAATATCTATTTTAAAGGAAAATATCAGTTAAAGAATCAATTGAAAATGAATAGGATTCATTGTTAATAAATAAAATTACTTATTATAATTATTTCAATGGGTTTGATGTAATCATTGAGGATTCTTCTGGTTAAAATTTAAAGATGGAAGATAAATAATACATACAAAAGTGACTCTATTTTTATTAGAGTCACTTTTGTATACTTAGTTATTATTTTTACCTACTATTTTGTTTAACAGTTCTTGTGCATTATTTCTTGCTTGATTTGTTTCTTGTACTAGTGATTTTGAAGAAACTACCTTGCCTTTCATATCTAGTTCAAGCTCAATAATCGTTCCTTCTTCTATGTCCTCAGGAAGTTTACTTAGACTAACATCGATTTGAACAGCTTCATCCTCTCTTAAGAGTAAAACAGCTAAATTCTTTTCAATGCGATCTATCGTAAAAATCTTTTTTGACATAATTATCATCCCTCTTAACGTTCTCTATCAATTCGTACAGATTTTCCATCTGTTGTCATCACTATATCTCCATTTTCTATTGTGGAAGAGGTATCTACACCGAAATTAGATAAACGTTCCAGAACGGATGAACTTGGATGTCCATAACTGTTATCTCCAACAGATATAACAGCAATAATAGGACTAACTGCTTCTAGGAAAGCCTGTGATGTTGAAGTGTCAGAACCATGATGACCTACTTTAAGTACTTCAGAATCCAAGTCATAACCTTCTGCAATCATTTCAGCTTCAATTTCAGTGTCTGCATCTCCAGTTAACAAGAAATCAGCTTCGGCAAAAGATACTTTTAAAACAATAGAGGAATCATTGGTATCACTACTTTCCTCCAAAGCATTCAATACTTGAATATCTACAGTAGGATCTACTTCTAAAAATGATCCTTCTTTTGCTATCTCAAAAGGAATATTCTTTTGATCAATAAGACCTAAATAATTCAAATAAGTTTGAGTTGTATGAGGTTTACCGGAATCAATGACTTTTTTCACTTCAAGATTCTCTAATACGGGAACAAGTCCACCAATATGGTCTGCATCTGGATGGCTTGCTATCATGAGGTCAATGGAAGTAATTCCATGTTCAGCTAAATAAGCTAAAACTGTATCGCCCTCTGATTCTTTACCACCATCAATTAAGATTGTCTTATTACCAGGAGTGACAATTAATGTACTATCCCCTTGTCCAACATCAATGGTGTGAACCTCCATTTCCCCTTTTGGTGGAGCATTTTCTGCAATTAATTCACGTATTTGAGTTTCCTCTTTTTCTAGGTCGGATTTAACTTTACTTGGTAAGGCAGCATATCCTCCAGCTTCTTTGATAGCATCTGCCCTTAACTTTAAGCGATCTAATACTGACAATTTCGACTCTGCTTGACCTACTTTATTTTCGGAAAGTAAATTATTTATTGATTCTAATAGGCGTATCTGAGAAACCTCATAAATTGTACGTTCCACAGCAACTTTAGCAGGAACTACAAACTGAGAGTTAAGGTTAGCCCGTTTTGAACCTCCCCATACTTGACCAATCTTTGTTTCAGTAAGACGCAGTTGTTTAGTGAATTTATCATAGAGACCGTCAACTCTGTAAATTTCTCCACTATTAATTGCTTGATCATACTCTCCTAATAAGACTGTGAGTAGAGTCCCTTGTATATCAGCTTCACTAAAACGTAATGTTTGATTAACCAAACTTGGTAATGGAAGATATCCTCCAGCTTTTTTGATATCTTCAGCTCTTTTTTTAGACGTTCGAGTTTTTCTGTATCTGTGATAGCCTTATTAAGATTACCTTCAGATACATTCGCTTTAATATTGTTTAACAGGCGATGCTGCGAAACTTCATAAATAGTTCTTTCGATAGCAACCTTAGCTGGGGTAACATATTGCTCATTTAATTTTGAGCGGTTTGATGATCCCGATACTTTACCAATTTTTGATTCTAAATTTTTTAGTTGTTTAGTGAAAGAGTCGTATAGCTTATTGATTTTTATTATATCCCCACTATTAATCGCCTGGTTATACGACGTTAATTGTGATTTTAAAATATTTCCTTGCTTTAACGCATCATTATAAGCAACGTTTGTAGAGCTTGTGTTTGTTGTGGGTTTGTTAATCCTTACAATTTCACCATTACGATGATAATGATATTCACCTGTTTCTAGACCATACTGGGAACAATTAGTCCTACAAGTGTGGCCACCATTACTATCTAAGCCCCCTGGCGAAGCATTAGAAAGAGATGGAATTAATAATAATGATGAAGTAAGAAATAAACTCTTAATATATGTTTTTTTCAATGCTAATCCCCCTTAATATTTATATCCTCTTTTATTCTAAGACAAAGAATTATTAGTTACTAGAAAAATTATCCAACAAACCTAGAAAATAACTACATTACCAATAATAATCGAAAGAAATTTTTAAAAGCTGCCACCAAGACCAGTAAGTCCTTTTTTTGTTGACTATTAATGCATATCATTGTAACAACAAGAGACTTAAATAAATAAAAAACCCCGAATAGTAGACACTTCTTTATAAAGTGTCTACTATTCGGGGTGCAGGTTCACTATACTTTCAAAACTCTTATTTTATAGATCTTCTTCTTAATAATCCGATTGAGGTAAGACCACTTTGCATTATGGATGTTTTATTCTATTACTTCTAAACCTCTTCACCATTCTCTAACTTTTTAAAGTAAATTGCTAAATCTGATTTTAGTGATTCTTTCTCTTTGTCATTCAAATCAAGGTCTTCAATATTTTCCATAACATAATCTGGTAATACATCAAGACTTTTTATATCCATATACCAGGACCCTCCATTCTTCCATTACTTAATACATTTCATTCTTTATATAAAGAGAGGAGCAATACACACCTCCTCTCTTATACACCATAAAATAAGTATTCTTCTTTATTTTTTCAATATGACTAAACAGTAAAAAAATAGCCCCCGCAGCAAACAAAATATTCGCAACTAACACTTGGTCTATTAGAAAGCTAAAATTAAGAAGAAAAATGACAATGAGAGTTTCAAACAGAGAATATATGTGAATCTCAACCTTTTCTCTTCTTGGTAAATCTGAAATTTCATTGCCATCTCTTTCACTCGCTCTTACATATTGATGTTTAGAAATCAGCACATGTGATATGAAATAACTGGATAACATTAGTATGACTAACATTCCAATATTATCTGTCATATAGAGCCTACTAGGATCTATAGACAATTTATAAAAACCATAAATAAGCAATGTAGATATGACACTCACCCATACGGGTCACACATAGTTTGAAACTCTCCTTAATAATTAAACTACCTTTACATTTTCTAAAAACGGAGTTATATCTAATGGCTTTTCTTTATTACCGATTCGGCATTCCATCGACAAGATTTCTTCTCCTGTTAAGACATTTAATTCTGGTTTACCAACTAAGAAACCAATAATCTTGAACTCTGATGGATTTCCCGATAAAAATCTTCGGATATTCTTTCTTTCCATGCACTTTCACACCCTTCATTTTTAATATCTATAGCAACATCGGATATCCATGACCAAAAAAAACCGCCAATAACCCTAAGGGTATTGGCGGTTCTTCCACTCACATAAAATAATGACATTTTCGTCCGTTATTAATCTAGTTATATATTATCACATATTTCGAGGTTAGGCAAAAACAAATCACGACTTTTATCCTATTTTTTCATCTCTTCTATGAATTTGGAGAAACTCCCGAATTTCTTGCGAATATTATATAAAGTCGGATGTTCTTCTTTTTTAAATTCGTCATATTGTCGTTGAGTTAATACAGCCTTTTTTGTTTTTCCTAAACAATATTCGTATGCATTAACGTAATCTTTTTGAGAAAAAGAGAAAACTTTTTCAAACATATTATCATTAAAGTAATCATGCTCATAACTAGGTATTTCTTTCACGCAATAAAAATAAATGAAGTTCATAAATAGAAAGTTTGTATTATATTCTGAGTACTCGTCTACTATCGTGTTGTAAATAGAGCTAGAAATATATACAGATGTTGTTTGCATTTTATACAGTTCTTTAAATATTTCTTCGTTTCTTTCGGGCTTCCGGTCCGAAATAAAGTTTAAACTGTGTAATTTATAAAATTCATAGCCTTCCAAAACCATTTTTCCCCATGAAACTGATCCTTTAATAGACATCAGATCTTCATAAAAACTTAATGGAATTGAAAGAGGTATTAGAAGACCTTTTTCTTTCATAAGCCGAAACCCCATATCTCAATATTTTTCTAATGAGCACGTTAAGTTTTTGCTCCGTTCTAAACACCTAGTATGACAAAATGAGCAATAATATTCAATTAATTGCTCACCATTTGAGTAAAACTATTTAGATTTTAGAAATTTCTACTATTTCACTTCTCGTAAAGGTTTCATCTATATCTGGAACAAAAATGTTTATCAAAATTGTTTTAGCATAATAGATTCTACGTAACCAACGTATGGACTCCCATTATCTAATAGAACCTTATCACCTTTTTCAAGTGTTTCAATGCCTTCACGACTTCATCTACACTCATTCACAAGCACCCTTTCTCTTGCTGTTAATAGTTGGGATGGTAGTATTGTAGAAATAGCATGCTTATAAATAAGTTGAGGAGTCCCCTTAACATTAATTATAACTTTGTATTTGTCTGTCCCTTCTACAATGCCAGTTATACGGACACCCCTACCTAGGATTACTGTACATTTTTCTTTTCTTTCATGGATTCACCTAATAGTTTATCTTGTAGACTAATTATATCCTTCTTCATCATAGTCCTTCCTTAACAACATTCTAAATCAGCATGATAAAATATTCCCTGTTTAGTCCCAAAATCTACTGTATAGCAAAGCTTTTCACTGTCATTATGGACACGAATAATTAAACCACGCTTTTTTTCGAATTCCTTTAGATAAAAATAATCTTCAATATCTAAAGAGTCTTTGTCAAGTGGCAGCACTATAACTTTCTGTTCGATCACATATGGTTTTATTTCGAAAGACTCAATTTCTAATGGATTATCAGGTAACTGTTCTGAAATGTCATCTTCAATTTCAAAAAGTTCTAGCTGGGTAAGACTCACATAGTACTCCTCCAAATCTATTTCAAATCGACTATAAATATTTTATAAAGCACTTTTGGTAATAGTTTGTAGCCATGAGTATGGAACCTGATAATACTCTGAGATTCTTTCGTCCAAGTACACTTTTTCAGACTTTACTTCTATTTGATATTGAGATCCTTTTAACAGTAAATGATCATCATTCCAAGACAAAATATAATTCTCATGGACCCAATCATGGGGCTGATGGTAATTGTGTTTACAGAATACATAGATTTTAAAAAGGATATATTTTAAATTAGTACGAACATCATTTCTCTTTTCATCCATGTCCTCACCATCTCTCAATAGGCTTTTCACTAAACCATTGGGTTCTTGGATCATGATTTCTTCCTTGTTTACGCTTATATTCTTCCTTCTTTTTTGGATCACCAGGCCAATTTTTCTCTTCTGGTAATACATTTAGCGGAACTCCCGCTTCTTCAGCTATCTTTTGAGCGATTTCCACTCCTAAATCAAAGATAATATCTCGTTGTCCTTGTTGAGTTAAGATTTTTTTAACTCCAACTAAGACGCAGCCTTCCATCTCAATACTTGGATCAACTGGAATTGGTCTCTCATATCCTCTTTTAGTTTCTACAAATAAAGGTACACCTTTACTATCTTTAGGTAAACGACTAAAATCTGGAGTCCAACCAAAAGGAACATCTTCAGGATTTCTAAAAATGTGATAATTATCTGGAATGATACTCATATTACGCGTAAACATTCCATTCTTTTGGCAGCTAGTTGTTGTTTCATAACCATTAATCGGATCAACAACTTCGTCTGTTAATTTACATCTGCTTCTTTGTGGATCAAAGTTCTGACATAAGGTACACGTTGCATATATTTTCTTCATTTCATTAACCTCTCTTTTTAATAATTGTAGTGGGATGTCATCTTTACAATAGTTAATTTTTATACGATTATCGGCAAGGAATTGTTCCTCTTCTTTTGTTAAATATTTTTGGCACTTTACACATTTTAAAGTTGATAGATTAACATCATCATTGTTTAATACTTTTTGATGCTGTTTATCTATATTTACTCCTGGATTATTAGACCAATCACGGTAAGGGGCAAGATCTTTCCACCCCATTCTATATTTATCACAGGCTTTTCTTAAAGCATCACTTTCTGCTGAAAGGATGGCATTTTTTAAATTTTGTATTTTCCCAGTATCAGAATATGTAGTGAAGTTAGCAAACCCTATTCCTTCTCGTTCTGCATTTAGAATTTTTAATATTCCCTTTACCTGTACCTGGGATTCTCTTTCATAAATAACCGGATCTCCTACCAGGCGCCAAGACCAATATGCACCTGCCACTTCTTCCAACCTTTGAAGATATGCCTGAACAGGAATACGTGCATTATTGTTATTATTTGTATTAACTTCAACTGTCCCATTAGGAAAAGGTGCAGCTAATTTCTCTTTGATTTCATCATAAATTTTTTGAACATCTTGTAATTCTTGTAGATTCATAATTACCCCTCAATATCTAGTGAGTTAAAACCTATCATACTACTATATATGATATTGATTCGATTATATATTATATGTTTCATCGAATCAAGGGAAATATTTCTATAAATAAATAAAAATCCTCATTACTGAGGATTGGATGGGACAAAGAAATGATAAATATCTGGAGTATATTGTAAAAGGATCCACATGATTGGCGCTCCAAACACCATTCCCATTCCGATTCTTTTACGCGGAGGATTCTTAGCTGCTAATAACCAAATGGCTATTCCGGCATAACCACCAAAGAAGATCATTGGTTCTAAAAGAACTTTTAATAGATTAAAAACTACTTCTCCCCAACTTTGCGTTGAGTTAACAGCTTCCGTTAATGTTTCATCACCCGTTGGTTCATGAGGTTCTTTACCATCCTTAAAATACATAAATACTAATGGTAAGTAAAGGACTAGTAATGCTCCTATTGAACCAAATATAGTAAACAAATACGCCTTTCTTCTTCTAAAAGGATTTTTCGAAGAAAAAAGATAAAAAAAGCAACCGATCAAAATTATAAACCCGAATACCGGGAAAAATATTAGTTGAATAAACCGAATAGAATTTTCTAGTATTTCCTGAATTGGATCCATAAACAGCACCCCATTCCTTCTATTATATATTGTCTTCAATTCTATCAATTAATTCCCAAACAGATGAATCTATGTAATAATAATTTGTTTCATACTCGAAATCAGGCTCATTAGTAGAAGTAATTAAGTGTTTAACCTTCTTAAGCTTAACATTCACTCTAATTGGTTCGGATAAGTCTTTGTATCGCAAATCAACAACTAGTCGAATAGAATCCTGTTCAAACACCATCATATTTTTCACATATTCTACAGATTCTAAATTTTTATTACGAGTCAATCGATTCATAATGTCAATTATTAAACCTTCCCTATCAGTGGCCTCTGTATCAAAAGCATCTTTTGAATACTGCTCAAGAGTAAAGGCATCAGGATATAAATCTTGCTTTTCTAACATAGATAAAGCAAATAAATATTCAATAGCTGACTCTGGTTTTGAATAACGTTCTTCTAATTGCTGAGAAACCTTATTGGTTTCGATCCCCTCTTTTTTCATGTTCATTTCATAGTTAAGGTTTTCTACCATAGTTGAAATTTCTATTTTGTCATTAGACACAGAAGGAACCGCTAGTGTCCTATAAATGGCGAAGCCTGAAAAAGAATTAGTACTGCACCAACAGTAATTAACAGTTTGTACAACGACCTACTTCCTCCTTTCGAGATTAGTTTCCTACGTACTTCTTATTCGCTTTTCGTTTGAGCTGAAAATGGAATATATAAAAGAGGATTGATTGACTTCAACTCCTCACCTTCTTTTTTCTTCATCTCAAAATGAAGGAGGATATCATCTGACACACCTGTATTCCCCATCGTACCAATAAAATTCCCTTTTGCTACCTTAGTTCCAGCTTTCACAACCCGGGTATCTAGGTGCGTATAAATGCTTACATATTTTTGCTCATTTAAGGTGTGTTCAATATGAATGGTACTTCCAAGAGTATTTGAAAAGTAGGACTTTGTTACAGTTCCATCTGCAACAGCCACAATTGGTACTTCACCTTCTGTGTTTTTTATGATATCCACCCCCTGATTGAACCCATTGCGATAACCGTAAGTTGAAATGACTGTACCGATTGTTGGTGCCATGAAATCACCGCTACTTTCAGGAACCACAGATATATCAACATCACCTGCTGAATAGTTTCCCACATCGTTATCTTCTACAGTCTCTAAAACAAAAGTAGATGTGTCTTGAACAGGTAAATTAATCTTCCCTTGAAGAAGTTTTTCTTTTTCGAGAATATCTATTTTTAGAAATTTCTTTTCTTCTTTTTGTTGATTAATAACATCTAAGTTTCCTAATAACTCTAATTTAAGACCTTCAATTGATTCATTTGCTTCTTTTATATAGGCTGTGTTCGTTTTAAGTAAATCCTTATTACTTAAATAACCTTTTAAAAATTGCTCCTCACTTTTAACTTCACTAAAACCGGTACCGACCCTTTTGAGAAAGTTTGATTCCTCTCCTCCGAAAACATACCTAAAGTAGCGTGACACTTTATTATTAGATTGTATTTTTTCTGCTTTTACCTCTTGGTCTGCTACTCGCTTCTTTAACGTATCTGTTTCCTTAACTTTTAATTCATAAGAGTTAATTATTTCTTCTAATTCCTTCTTTATTTGTTCATAGCTTTTTTCATTGTCTTCTAAAGCCATGTTAAGTCGTTCAAGTTGCTCTTGCAAAGCTGTATATTCGTTTTGAATCTCATACAATTCCGCCTCATCCATTGTTTGGACAAGGGGAGTATCGTTTTCTTGAGCATGAACATTGGATAGACTGAACAAACTATAGATTGCTAGAATACCACTGACACATACCTTATTAATCTTCATTATTTCTCCCCTTTATCCATGTACTTACTGAATTCTCTTAACACGTCCATTGAACTTTTGTTTCCAATAACCAGTAGACATATCAGCAATAGCAACACCAGTAGAGCTTTGAGCACCTATGAATTTACCATTTCCCACATAGATACCAACATGCCCATCGGTTTTGTAAGTATTAAAGAACACCACATCGCCTGGTTGTATATCACTAGGAGACACTGCTGTACCTTTATTCTTTAATGTCTCAGTACTTGTACTAGTTAACGGTCCTAGATTTATACCTACTTGAGCAAATGCCCAATGCACGAAGCTCGAACAGTCGAAACGGCCACGAGCAATATCATTTTGGTTACGTCCTCCACCAAAAACATAGACAGAGTTCCCTATCCATCTCTTTCCTACCTCTACAACACTAGCATTGCCCGCACCTGTCCCATCATCAATAGAAAAACCACCGTCTCTAAAAGAAATTGCTCGGTTGTATACTTCATTTACATAATGGTTAGAGTGGTTGTAATGCCAAAGAGCCTTTTTAATCTTCTCTTCATTATCTTTTACATATCCATTTTTACTAAGTTGTTTAGCAGCCGTATAAACTGCGTCCTCGATTTCCCAAGGCGAACTTTGACCGTTCCCGTTCCCGTCCGTGCCATATCCACCGTACTTCGCTATTGTTGATGGGTTGGTTACAAAAGTTATGAGCGAGTCTAGAGGACCGCGAATATCTCCACTTCCCGTTACTGAAAACGATGAATTCCCAGAAAAACTCCAACCAATCCAAGTTCTCAACATGTGCTGTAAATGACCTTTCGCTCCTACACTAGAGCCTAAACTCGGATTTGAAGCGGCAGGATTTGACGAGAAATTGGTCTCCTGTGCGTGTATGGAAGCTAGCACAAACCAGTCAACATTAAATTCTTGAGCAGCTGCTTCGTATAAAGGTTTTAGCTCCTCAGGGAACCATCCACCTCCAAAACCAATATTGAAGAAACTTCCCGTAATATTAGCTCCTATACATCCTGCAACATCCTGGTCTTTAGCACACTTAATTAATCCTTCAAAATCTACTGATATCTTCGGGAAAAGATCATCAATATGTTCTGCAGTTTCTAATACATATTCCAAGTCTTCAGGTTTAACAATTCTTGATAAGTCACCTTCTGGAGTATTAACTAACAAAAAAGATAGTAAACTCTGAGCATCGTAAGTCACCATTGGGCTACCTTCGTCATCTAATTGATAAAGTGTGTATTTCACAAAAGTCTCTGTTGTACAATTCTCATTTGTTGTTTTACCCTCACTTACCCAATCACCTGTTTCCAAAGTATATGTAAAAGATGTAGTCGAATAAAGTAATGTGGCACCGGTAACAACATCACGTTGCGGCAAATCTTCAACACTATTCGTTGTCGTATTTTCTACTTTGACAGTCTTGGATTCTTCTCCAGTATCAGGGTCAGTGGTTACTTCTTCTATTGAACAAGAGGTTTCTTTTCGTATTTCTTTCTTTTCTCCACTTGATTTTCCATAAGTCATATCGACATTCATCGATTGGTGAGTGAAGTAATAGTCATAAGCACTATTAATCTCTGAGTAAAACTTTTCTCTAGCTGTAGCTTTTTCACTAGCTGTTCCTACTGGCGTATCCCTAAATTCAGTATGCCAAGCTTTATAGGAGGATTTCTTAAGATTTTTATAATTATAGAGAGTACCAGTTATTGCCCAGCTAGGAATCATCATATCCGAAACTTGCTGTAAAAACATCTCGTTAACAGGAGAGTAAGGATCCGATGATTGTTGACTTCTCAGTTTTGAGACAAGCGGATTAGCTAGTTTATCAGAACGATCAACAACAACTTCTTTTATTGTATTATCAAATAAGACTTCTGCTTCATTTCGTTCCCCTCCCTTACCAAAGAAGTCAAAACTAGCTACACTATCCATAACTATAAAAAGCAAAATAATAATCAAAATCACTAAAAAGATATATGGTCCAAAAAAAGCTACTAACGCTTTAATAATGGCTGGAATTAGTTTTGTAATAAACATTTTCAGAAACTTAGCAGCGGCTTTGAATCCTTTCATAGCTAACTTTCGAACCCTCTTATTATGAGCTGCAGACTTTGCAATTTGACCTAACTGATTAGTAGTCTGTTTTGCTATATCCTGACTATTGGGATTATGACTCAACGCTATCCTCCTCTCCCTTATAAAAACCCTTTATGTCTAGGAGCATGATTTCTCCTAAATGTATCTCCTATTCCATGAATTGTGTCTGCTACCCGATCACCTGTACTTCTCATATCTGTACCAGGTAAGCCTGCTTTATAATAATCATCTGGATTAAGATTACTTGCATTAAAAGTAGAATCCAACACTCTATCACCAGAACCTTTAATAAAAGCATCTGACGTTCTATGAAGATGATTAGTTGAACCATTTAACATGGGGTTACTACCTTGATGGTATTGACCATTTGCGTCCTTTTGTAACTGGGGAGTAATAGATGAAAACTTATAGTCTATCTCTCTATTCAATCCATTTTTTAATGATGGATCCGCAGCACCTAGCGGACTTATTCTTTCCAAATTGTCATTTCCATGATCTAAATAAAAGGCACTTCCTTTATTATCTTGAAGCCACTTTACATTTTGATCAGGGTAAAGATTATTAAATTTTTCTAGGTTTACTCCTCCGAATCCACCTGTTTCATTTGAATTCAATATTCGTTGTCTTGAAACACCACTCAATGCATGTCCAATATTTCTACCAGCGTCTCCTAGGCCAAATAACGCTCCGTTTGCTTCACCTAAATTTCCAAATAAGTTTCTACGTTTCCCAATATCCTTCATTGCATCTTTAAAGGTTGAATTTCCTTTAAAGTCTTTCAATGAACGATGGACATTTAATCCATAAGCTCCGATGTTACGTGAACCTTGTAGAGCGGCTAATGAAGCACCCTTTCCTAATTGGCTTCCTAACATAACACCTTGAGGTCCTAATACGATACCTGCTGTTCCACCTAAAATAGCACCCGTTTTACCAACACCGGATTTAAGCATATTCCATCCTTTAGAATGCTTTCCTCCCGCTAGTTCACTAATCCTTGTTTTTGCTTGGGTAGCAAAGCTAGACTTCTTTAGCGGGTTATTAGTAGCAGTATACTTCGAAACTTTAAGAGCTTTTGATAACGAAGATATACCAGACATACCAAACTTATGAGCTACTTCATTTGATTCAGAAAGTTTTAACCATGACATTAAAATACCAGTCAATGGTATAAATAAAACTAGTAGAATCATTTTAAATACAGTTCCTGACGCTCCGCTAACCAAAGTTGATAATAGTAAAAATACTGTGAGAATCAAGGCATGAAAACTCTGCAAAAATATCAATCCACACAACTCTCTGACCCAAGTACCAAAAAAGTTTCTAGTTGATGGATATAGCAAGGAATACCCAGCAATTGGAGCAATAATAATCATTAGTAGAATGACTACTTTTCGGAATATATAGATAAAGTTTAAATAGAGAGATAGCAACCATTCTGCTACGAATACGATAATATCGGTAAATGAAAAACCTTCACTAGCTGAAGCTATACTTAAACTTTTTGAATCTATTCCATTAGCTTCTAGGAAAGAACGTAGTCCTTGAACAATACCGTGATTGATAATGAATATCTGTTCAATAAAGAGATTAAAAGACACTATAAAAAGGATTACAACAAACCACATTTTTACGTCATCCCAAAAGTCAGCATTTGATCTACCAATCATCGATCCGTAAGCTAACTTGATAGCCACTATCATCATAGTGAGAACCATCAACATAGAAAAGACGCCTTTTAACAGATTGACCATTGGATTAATAATCTGGGTCTGTTCGTCCACAGTAAACATTCCATAGACTAATTCAACATTTTTATCACTCCAGATACAATATGGGTTTCCAAATACTAAATTAGCTACTGAGTTAATTCCTGCAAAATCTAAGAGACTAGAGATAATGTCAATCGTGTATGACTCTTGTATAGATGCCTCATCTTCTTGATATTTTTCAATGTTCGCTTTTGTCGTCTCGTTGTAAACAGGCTGACATAAACCACCATTTTTATCATTCGTCTCTTTCTCTGATTCAGCATTTGTTATTTGAGGTGTTAATAAGAGGTTAAATATAACAAATATTAATAGGATCTTTCGCAAATTCTCACCTCTATCTGTAATAGTCTAAGAGGAGCCCCTTAGACTATCTCTCGTCTTCTTCCTTTATCTTTTTTTACTTTAGATGTAACCCAACTTGATGCTGATTTAACGGTCTGACTTGATAAGTGAAGTGTATCGGCTACATGATCACTAACCGAGTTTGCCTTCTTTCCAACAGACGTATTAATAAAATATGCATCTGGGTTAATTCTTGAAGAATCAAAGTTTTGATCTTCAACACGTGTATTCGTCATAGCGGCTTGAGCGGTCTGAAGATTTATTTTTCCGTCCTTACTTCCACCACCAACAATATAAGAATTACCCGTTCTCATCAAATGAGGAGTCGATCCAGGTAGTCCTGCTGTAACATTCTGTGAACGTGGATTTCCACTATCATCTAATTTCAATTGTTGTTGTTTATAACTACCATTTGGTTGCAATTCCAAATTCCCCATTTTTGAATTCGAGAATTGAAATGGCGTTGCTCTAACCGAACTATTTTTTAATGTAGGATCTGCTTGGCCCGTTAAACCAATCTTAGTCCATTCTCCATCACGATTTTTCATCATAATAGCTGACCCTTTATTCGTTTGAAGATGTAATGCTTGCGCACCAGGATTGCTTTCAGCAAAACGTTTTAGAGACGGCGTAACGTAACTTCCATTTACTCCTTGAATAACTGATCCTTTATTCGTTTGAAGATGTAATGCCTGAGCACTAGGGTTACTCTCAGCAAGCCGTCCCTGAGATGGAGAAGTATAACTTCCATTTACTCCTTGAATAGCCAATCCACCTTGGGATTGAGGAGCATTTGCTAACCTATTTCTTGATACACCACTTAATGCATGTCCAACATTTCTCCCTAAATAGCCCAGACCAACCATACTACCAATAGATTCACCTACATTCCCACCAAATTCTCTCCTTGCTTCCAAATTACCCATAAAGCCTTTGAGGCCTTGACCATTTTGTTCGTTATAAGTAAAAGGAGATGCTAATGTTTTTAGAGAATTGGCAAAACCATATCCGACATTTCTAGATGCCTGTAAAGCTCCTTGGGAAATAGCTGATCCCGCTTTCGCTCCAGCAATTACTCCAACTGGATTTCCTGTGACTGCGCCTGCAGCACCACCAATTACCGCGCCGACAGCACCGGCACCTTTCTTCATGTTCTGCCAAATAGAAGAATTCTGTCCCATGGCAGAAGAAGAAATACTCGTAATTCCACTATCATTTCCTCCTCCTGCAGACATTAAAGAACTCTCCGCTGAACTTGAATTTAATGTACTAGAACCATTGGAACTATTGGAGTTATTCGAGAACATGTTGCCACCACGCATAATGTTACCTGCCTGTTGAGCAAGCATAACAGTACTCATGATTCCTCCTAAACCAACCATCGACATCATCGAACCAACTTTACTTGATGAATCGCCAATATTAAGCCAGCGTGAAATCATTCCACTTACAGGTATAAACATCATCATTAAACCGAGCTTCATGATGACCCCTGCCCCTAAATCTGATAACATCACAAATGCAAAAAGTACAATTGCATGAATTGTTTGTAGGAATACATTTCCTACTAATTCTTTTATCCAAGTCCCTAAAAAAGCACGAGTCTTCGCAAACAGCATTGAGTAAGCTGCAATAGGTCCCATTATTAGAAGAATAAGGATGATAACCTTTCTTGAAATATAGACGAAGTTTAGTATTGTCGCTAACAACCACTCTCCTAAAAAAGTTATAATCATGGGCATGACACCAAAGGAAAGACTCATGTCTTTGAAATTTGAGATAATTGAAACACCATCAACATTATCCCCAAGTAAGGATCGAATAGATTGAACAATTACCGTATTCAATCCAAATAAAGTATTTGTAAGTGGAATATAAGCTAGCATAAAGATCGCCGATAATAACCACATCTTTACATCATTCCAAAACTCTGCCCTAGATTGAGGACTGATAGCATTTAAACCCATTTTTAAAGATGCTATTAAAATAGCAAGTACAAGTAATGTTACATATGATGCACTAAAGAGTTTTAACATTGGTTCAACAATTGTTGATCTCTCTTTTTCAGTAAAAATCCCATCTGACGACAAGGAATCTTCCTTATCTAACCATAAACAATATGGATTTCCGTAAATAAGAGTATTAAGCCCCGCTATATCCCCTATATTGAAAATATTTTGTACCTGACTTGCAACGAATTTTTCTGCCATGTTTGCATCATTTTCTTTAAAGTCATCAATTTTTTCATTTGCTTCTTTACTAATCAACGGATTACCACACTGCCATTGATATGTTACACCTTTTGAGTCAACAGTTGGATTAGAAGGATTAATATCATCCAACTGTTTTGGAATAGCGAAAGTCTGAATAGGATCAATTAGTAAGGAACATAATAGAGATAAACAAATAATTAGTTTTTTCACTATGGTGTCTCCCCCTATCAGCTGCTGCTTACTTTAATATTTTGATTTGTATTCAGGTACACCCATTCGCTAGGTGTAGGTTCACTTCTGAACGCAACAATCTCTTTACCTGCTTTTAATACAACATCACCAGTATCAGCAGTTCGAATCATCTGACCCACTTCATCTGAGAAGCGGAACGTTTCTAGTATTGGGTCAATATCTTGATCGGACTGTTTTAGAAATGCAACTGTATTTAGCTGAGCGATAACATCTTGAGCTTCTTCTGTTCGGTGGAACATTTCATACCTTTGTGAAACAAGAGTTAAACTAACATTCCATTTTCGCCCACGAGCAGATAGCAATTTAAAGAACTCCATCATACTTGGGTACTTAAGCATCATCCATGCCTCATCCTGAACAATCCTTTTTTTGGTCTTCGGATCATTTTTCACAAACCGGTTCCACGTCCAAGTCATAAGCACATGTTGTGCTAGTGGTCGCTCTATACCATTAGAAGAAAGTCTTGAAATATCGAAATTTATAATCGGTGCTTTATCTAAATCTAGATCTTTATCATTACTCGATATTAATTTTGTTTGACCATCAAACATACCAAAAGCTCGACCTTTTCTGAATAAACCAATAACACTTAGTATTTCATCTAGACCTGGCACTCCGCTATTCTTCTGTTTTTCAATCTCAATATATACATCTGAGATCGTAGGCATTTCTGTATACTTTTCTTTCCAAATTAGGTTTCCCTCATCATCAATCTCTTCAATTTTTTCAAATAAAGAGCTTGGGTGTTCAGTTATTCCTTTTTCTGCATACAATTTGTTTAGAACTTCATCTAAAATCCCTAACTCTGTTGGAGTAAGAGTTGCTCCAGATTGACCAGAAGCTGATTCCTTCATAACCTTGAAGAACTCAATACCTTCTTTAATCTTTTCGTTAAGATTTACTTTCTCAACTACATATTCATCCGGTTTATTTTTATTAAAAATCTCTTTCTCTACATAAACATCAAGCGGATTAATTCGACTACTCTCACCTTTATAAGAGTCAGAACGTAATTCGATGACACTTCCACCTAATGCTAATGTCAAATCTGTGTATTCGGGTTCAACGTCAAATATGACTACTCGATTAATACCATCCATAAAGCCACGCCCAATTATTTGTTTGACGAAAACCCCTTTTCCAGCTCCACTTTCTCCAAAACAGCCAAAATTATAGTTATTTAGTTTCTGGTCAAAGTTATTGAAGTAAACATACTCGTTACCATATACTCCAATTGGCATACCACCTGTATGATTTAACTTACTCGATGTATGGGGGAAGATAGCAGTTAGTGCAAGCTGGTCCAAATTCCTAGAGGCCTTAGATAAATAATTTTTCCCCAATGGTAAGTTCGATAAGAATCCTTCTCTTTGTCGACCATACGCATTAATTAGCTCTATTGATTCGCCACCGAGAGTGGTTTCAACATCTACACACTTTTGATTTAATTCTGTTAAACTCTCAGCAAAGACAGTGGCCTGAATACTTACATAGTAAAGACCGTTTTGGTTATTACGAATTTGATCTCTTAGAAATTTCGTATCCTGTAATTTCTGAAGGGTTTCTTCTACCCTTGCTGTGTTATCACCTTTTATTGCTGAATAGTAAACCGTTTCTAATTGATCTACTTTTTGTTTTAGTTTTCGTTGAGCTTCTGTTCGATGAAATGGTTCAATATGAACAGATACGTCCATATCATCACCCATAAATAACCCTTCGAGCCAATTAATCCTAACTGTTCTTGGGTAACCGGAAGGTTTCACGAAAAAAGTACGTCCATATTTAATCAATCCTAGACCAGTTTGCATCACAAAGTGATCATCTTTAAACGTAATCCCATCATTCAACGCGTTTTCAATTAATGAAGGATAAGTTATCTCTTTTTCCGCTTCAACCGGTTTAGGAGACTTCTTCTTCTTTTTCTTTGGGTATATATTCTTCATAATCACTAACACCCTCCCCATAATCCTCTAAATTTTGAACTAAGTCTTCGAAACCAGGTAACGACTCAGGATCAACCGTTATGTAACTAGTAATCTTCTCTTTATTAGGCTCTACAACACTTTCAATAGGATGAATGAGCATTCTTTCCCTATTCAGTGCTCGCTTAACAACCTCCATTCCTTCTAGTGATTCTAAAATTTCAGATTCGATTTTTGCGCGAGCTAACATTTTTTGAACAATTGTCGCTTGCTGATATAAGATTTCAGCAATGCGTCTTTCCTTTTGTTCAGGTGTAAGTTTGCCCATTTTTGACGTTTCATAAGTGTAGCTAACAATGTAATAAACCCTTCTCGTTAACCGAAAATCATTTGTTGCTCTTTTCGTAATATACTTAATTACTTCATTGTTATAATCCCTTGTTTGTGAGTTTGCTTTTTTTAGATTTTCTTCAAAACGAGCTCTTTCCTTTCGTAAATCCTGACGTACTGCTTGTCCGACAATTTGAAGCGGGAAGTTAACAACTCTAAATAAAGATTGATAACCGAGAATAATTGACTGCCTTTCACTCGCATTTAATAAATCAAAGTTAACGAAATCTGTTGCAACAATTAATGAATACTCATTTTTTGTTTTTTCAAATATTCCGTATCTAATATCTTTAACTTCAATTAAATCTTTTAACGATTCTTCTTCTTTCTCTCTTTTGATGTTGCTCCTTTGTTTCTGATCCATCTGAACCGATGAATGTCCGTTTTCATCCTGTTTTTGCTCTTCCAAAAACTGTTTTCTTTTCCATCCAAACGCTGGCTCATTTCGGTCCATACGTCTCTTTGCAATGGCAATAAAAACTAAGGCAACACCTGTTAGTCCAAGCATAAGGAAAATAAATATATCAAAGAACACCATTAATCTTTACTCCTCCTTTATGGATGGTATATTTTTTGAGAAACACGATATTTGATCTTTGTAACAATGAACTCAGATAAGTATTGTTCATATTTATCTAAACGAACAAAAGCCAATGCAACTGCAGTTCCAATAGAAATGAATGAAATCAAGAATCTCAGCCCGAAATCAATTAATCCGTCTACAAATAATAAATTTCCGAATACAAGGAAAAACAACGATGCTCCTAATGTTGGAAAAACAATAAGAAACTGTCTTTTAGAAAAAACAGCTAACACTTCTTTTTCTTCTTCTGTTAAATCTATTGGGACAATAATATCCAAAGGATAGACCTCCTTATTAGTTACAAAAAAGAAGAGTGGGCTGGTTACCACTCTTCTTTTTGTACTGGGTTGGGATACCAGCTGTATCCACGTTGCCTATTTGGTTATATTTGCAATTGCCGGAGCTAAATACCATGCAGCATAGAAAATTAATGCTCCTGCACTACAACTAATTAAAGCCATCCATACTGTTCTCATCTTAGCTGCGCTAATAGAACCAAAAATTATAACAAGAGTAATAATAAGGATTGCTAATGTGAAAGCGGAACCTCCAATACCTCCAACTAACTTAATAACATCAATTATCGCATCATTAATTTTGTTATTGCCTTCAGCGTAAATAGTGCTATCAATTTTGGATTTTGATTCCTCTGCTAAGTACTGTACTGAATTAAACGCCATAAGTTTTAAATTCATGTTTTCCCCTCCTTTCAAAAACCAAAAAAAGCACCGTCAAACAAGGGTATTCTAACCCTGTTTAACGGTGCTTCCGTTTTCGATCAATAAAATATTCATTTATACACCTATTATCTATAAGATTTATTACAATGTCAATCTGCAATTTATGATTTAGGGCGGAAACTACCACTACCATAATGTTTTTCTAACTCTTTATCAATCCCAACCATTTTAACACCTGATCCATTATTACTAACTTCATAGCGAAAAGTAATAGTACCATAATTATGGTTATCATCACTTCTTTTAATATAATTACTGAACAATGCTACCATATGTTTAAAACCTTGCTCATTTAGTCCTTTACCAGGCTCTATCTCTACATCTTTAATCTGTCCATCTTCAATTATAGCTTTAGTACTTTTGATGAATGCTAACTTTTGCAATTTGTATTGCCTAGTAAAAAAGCTGATTTTTCCAGATGATCTTGTTGTACATGACGCAAATAAATCAGCATCATTTAACATTTTGATCCGCATTTCATATCCTAAATTTGCATTTTTTTCTCTAATATTTGACAAAGTTCTTCCCCTCATTTCATAAATATTTAAAAAGTAAATGTGATGTTAAAACGTAATTATGATGCTAATCGAATGTAATTAAATTCACCATCGTCATTAACTTTAAAGTCTAATGAAATAATTCTAGATGAAAGATTTTCAACATTTCTTTTAATAAAGTTACTGAAAAATGATACAAGATAATTATATGCTGTTGAATCCAGACCATTGGGATGACTTTCTTCAACATTTAAAGTTTCGAATGTGAATGCATGACTAGAAGTAATATATAGTTTGACTAACTGATAGTTTCTAGTGTGTATTTTGATTGTACCTTTCTTTCTATTTAGAATACTATCTTGAGTACCCTTATCTATTAATGCCTTATGTAGTACTTTACCCAACTGTTCGTTTTTAGATTTAAAATTTTCCATCGTGCTTCTTTCCCTCATTTTTTCTATATGCAACTTAATACCTACATTTCATATTTCACGATAAATAAATACTAATATTTTATTGAAATTTCATCCATTGAAAATTATAGACATTTCGGACTATAAATTCAACAGGTTTTTGGTAAAGTTTACAAGATTCGACAATCAATCTATCCATTCGACAAAAATATCGGACCCGATGTCGAATTTGACAAAAGAAATCTATTCCCCTTCCTTTGCCTTTATTGAATAAAGACAAAGGAAGGGAAATAGAAAAAATCTAATTCCCTAACATTTACATAGCTACAAAGGAACCTTCCTCTCCATCTACGTATCCATGTTGGACTAATTCAGGGTCAATCCAACTTTCAATTCTAAAATTTTCAATGTCTATGTAGTGTCCATTGATTAAGAATACTTCATCTACATGAACTTCATTTTTATAGTGAGGAATGTTACCAATTAAATGGACTCTTTCCCCTCCATATTCAAGGTAATAATTGTTATCACTCTCCACAATTCTACCAATCATAGTGGCAAAACCATTTACATTTGTACTCTGTGGAGTTGCTGTAATCATGTTCACAACTTTAGAACCATATTTCTTTTCAATAGCATGAAAATCTGCTTCTGAAAGAGGAGAATCATTAATCACTTCTCCTTCTACCATGATGTTTTCTTTTTCAAACATTTTTAAATCTGAATTAAATTCGAAGTATGGGCTATAGTCCTCCTCATCATTCTCTTGAACTTGGTTTAATAAAGATTCAACATTTTCAAGCATATCGTCAGTTGGAATGCTATGTTGAGGTTCCTCAACATAAATTTCATCAGCTGAATATACTGGGATATCCGATGTCGCCGGTACTTCTGACTGATCAAATGCTTCCAAATTCTTCTGCGTTGGCATCTCAAATTCATCTAAAATGTTATTTTCCTGTGAGTGAACCTCATACCTTTGTAATGGAGTATGAACATTCCACTCTTTTTGGGGTTCCCATTTAGATGGTCTGTTTACAAAAAACACATCAAATGCTACCGGTCCTAATCCGATCAGCCCTAGTGCAACCAAATAAATGATGATCGCGTCCAATCCTGTAAATCCGCCTGCTAACATTTTGAATACCTCCTTAAAAAATAAGCTTAAATATATATAAAAAAAGCCCATAAAGGAGTGTACGTATAAAAACGCCACTTCCCTTATGGGCTTTGAATAGTCAATATAAAACATAAAAATATGTATTTAAATACAAAAAAACTTACACTCGTGGTAAGGTTAAGTCAAAAATAAGAAAGCTCCTCCTGCGTAGGTGAAGTCAAAAATAAAATAATAAATATATATATATTATATCATATTTTTCATTTTGGGACAATCTTTTTATAGACAAATACAATTTTTATAAGAATAAGGTAAATATCAGGGTCTTTCATACCAGAAAACAATTAAAATAAATCCTCTGAAATACTAGGATGTATCGCTTGAATTTAGTTAATAAGAACTACAAATTTAATAAATTCAGTTAACAATGTAAGATAATAAATTAGTAAATAAAGGACCGAAAATGTCGATCCTTTATTCGTTTTAAAACAATGCTACTTGACCAGCTCGAGCCTTAGCTTTTTTGTCATCTTCTTTCAATACAGTAATTTGAACAGTTTCTACTTCCTGTTCAAGGAAACCATTAAATGACTCTTCGTTAGGTTGCTCTACTTTTTCATCTACTGTAGACTCCTTTGTTTCACTTACATTTTCTTCAATAGGATCCTCTTTGATTTCTTCAACCAAATGATTTTCTTCATTACATTGTTCTTCAGATGATAACAGCTGCGTATCACAGCTATCGTTAGCATCAGTTATTTGCTCATTAGTTAGAGTTTCTTCAACCATCTCTCCTTCTAAAACCGATAGTGGCATTTCATCCTCAGTGTTTTCTTCTATATCTTCTAATTCAATATTAAAGTCTTCCTCAACTTCTTCGCCATCAATGATAGGAACATCCACTAATGGAATGTCCTCTGATTCTTCTTCATCTAGAACAATGATGCCTTCTAATGAAATCTCTTCTAATTCTTCTTCATTCTTTAAAATAGGAATTTCTAATTCCCCTTCTAGTTCTGGAATATCTATAGGTTCATCCTCTAACTCAATAACAATTTCTCCTAAAGAAAAGTCTTCCTCTGATTCAGCATCCACCAATTCCAATTCATCTAAAAGTTCTTCTTCTGATTGTTCTGGAACCTCTGGTTCAGGTAATGGAGTAGTGATCTCCCATACAAGCTCTGAAAGTTTTCCTACTGCTTCAACTTTGTTACGATAATCTTCATCATTTTCCTCTTCACGTTCTGGAATGACATCACTTTCAAGTAATAAACATCCACCATCATTTTTCATTTGCTCAGGTCGATAATACAGACCGAACTTTTGAAATGAATATGGGTCAATGTGAAGGTTTCTCTCGATAACGTCAAGATTATCCATAACCTTTTCTCTCAAGTCTTCACAAACAAAAGGAATCATTTTAGAAAACTGGCGAACAGCTCCTTTAATAGTTGGTGAAGAAAGAGGATTTTCCTCAAATCCTCCCCATTTAGCAATCCACCATCCATCTTTACCTTCGTGATGTACTTGCTTTACCTCAAAATTATGATCTTCAGCATAACGCTTAATCCATGCAGGCATTGCTCCCGTAAAGTGAGCTCTAATCAGCTTCAATTCCTTTTTAGGATGCATTTGAAGTTTTACTGGCTTCTTATTATAATAATGGTGTGTTGGAGATTCATTTTTTTGTTTCTTCTCCATCCATTCAATAATTAACTGGTTACTTGTTTTTTCAAACCTTGGTTCCATTTAAAACACTCCTTAAAAAGTTTTATGATACAGCAAAAATCGCGTTACGTTTTGTACCGCGATTTAACATATCTGCCGCAAAGGCAGTATAGTCTAAATCGTCAGCTTCTAACGAATCATCACCTTCAAACTCTTTAGCAATTTCATCGAAGTTTAATTCTTTTCGATCAATTGCTAAATCAACTCCAGATTGTTTTGATAACACTAACCCATGCATATTGGCATCGATCGTACCCTCAGCAATAAGCCAAAAAATATCTACTACACTTTTTTGTCCCATTCTGACCGCTCTAGAGTAACATTGCTCGATTTTTTTAGCATTGAAGTCTAAATCGTATAAAAATACTGCTTTTCCTTCTGTTAAAGTATAAGACTCCGCTCCTGTGCGTGTTGTCATTACAAGAATTGAAAGACTATCATTTGGATCTTGAAAACGATTCATTAATTCAAAGCGATATTTCATATCGACTGAACCATGAATATAGCCAGCTTGCTTCCCAGGTAATACACCATCAAGCAGTAAACCTAATTGTTCGGCTGTTGCTTTATGAGAAGTAAAAACTAGCATTTTCTTTCCTAGTCTTAAATACGTCTTCGCCTTTTCCGTTAAGAATCGGATTTTTGTAGGCTGTTCATTCTTAGAAGCATCGTATTCATCAAAAACCCAAGGACAACTTGCAGCCTGGCGTAATTTCGTTAACCAAGAGCAAACTGTAATGGAACAAATTCGATAAACTTCCCCTCTCATATCAGCCGTTTCCTTCTTTCTTAACTCTTCCTCATACCAATCTCTAAATTGTTGAAGTATAGTATCATAGAGTTCACGATCGGCTTGAGTTAAGTCTAAGTGACGTCGAATATGCTTAGGTTTCGGTACTTTAATTGAAGCTTTTACATCGGCATCTTGTTTCGTTTTTCGAATCATCAAAGAATCTAAAAGATTCCATAATGAATAATGATTTGAAACACGAGCCTTAATGTTGTCCACTTCTAATAGAGTCCTCTTCGAACCACCACCATAAAAAATACGGAAGTGTTCTTCACCGACTTTTCCATATCCTGCAAAAGGCTCTCTAAACAATGGATCCTCAAAATGAGAACCACAGCCAGTTAACCATGCTAAAGGCCAAAAAAGATCTTCCGAGCCATTTTCTGCAGGTGTACCGGTTAGTATACAACGTACTTTTGTACGAACCTTCCTCACAACTGATTGGCTTCTTTTAGAGCTACCATTCTTTAAGTAATGTCCTTCATCGACAATGGTTGCGTCATATCCAATGTGAAAATATGCTGAAAGAGACTTCTTGCGCTTTTCAACAACAGTAAATCCACAAGAACAGTGTAAGGACTTCTTCTTCCATTCCTTATCGCAACATGGACAATGATCAGGAAAAGAATCAGATGCATATACTTCTTCTGAAGGTGCTGCTTTTTCCTTACAACGCATACAGTATTGTAAGTTTGAATGGAAATTCAGCTTACTCTTACAAGTAGGACATTGCTCATGAACTTTTTTTCGATACGTAACACGATCATTTGACCACTTTTCATAACTAACCAAATGAACTCGCTTATTTGATTGCAGATCACTTGGATTTTGAAGTACAATGTAATCGTCTCCCAAACCCAATACCTCTATTTCACGCATCCAGTCATTCATATTCCTACTCATCGTAATAATTAATATTTTCTTATTGCTCGGATCAGCTGTAGCACCCACTAGGGACGTAATTGTTTTACCGAGGCCCATATCAAATGCTAGGAGCAATCTCTTATTCGCAATCATATAGGCTGCACCTTCCTTTTGATAAGGATGCAACTCCTTACCATCGGATAAAGGTCCACCATACGCTTTTTCAACAAGCTCATATGCCCGTTTAAATTGTTGAGTATGGCGAATTTCTTCCAGTGTCTTCTTATTCCAAAGATACTTCTTGTACTTCGAATTAAGTGTCTCCTGTACTTTCCAAATTGATTTACGATCAATATCAAATCCCCAATCTTCCAATGCATGCACCGCTTCATTCTCTGCTAAATTCAAGCGTTCGTTACGAATGAGATAGTGCCAAGATAAAGGGTTAGAACTTCGGTAAATTGTTTTATCTTCACCTTTTTTATCCTGTATGGTGAAACTAAATCTATGTTCATGATTATTAGAGCAAACCATACATTCATTTTTCGTTATTTCCTCTTTTAATGAATTCACTTTAAAATCTATTCCATTTGATTGATAAACCATTTTTGTCATAAGAAAAAGCACCATGCTAAGAGCACAGTGCTTTTCACCTCCTTCAGTATCAAATTAAACCTGCATTTGACCAACTAGTGTCTTAATATGATCTGTTTCCTCACACACAATTGTTAATGGCGCTTTTTTGTGTTCGAAAAGAATCTGAACTTCTTCTGTGCGGAATAAACTAGCAGCTAATTCCACATATTCTGCATCAAACGCAAAATCAAAAGCGTCCCCTTCAACCATAGCCCCAACTTGCTGAGTTAAAATTGATTCTAATTCAGCTTTCACTTTGGAACCTTCTGGACGAATTACAAGTACCGGTCGTTGTGGTGCTAAATGTCTAGCACGTCTACAAAGATCAATGAGTTCCATTCTATCGAATGTCCATTTAGTCTTTGCTGACTTGTCACTATACATCGAGTCAATATTTGGGAAGTCCCCTAATAACACTCGACTCACTGCGGTTGTTAATCCCGCCTTAAAAACTAATAGAGTTCTAGTATCATTCAAACCTACGGATATTTCAGCATCAGCTACTAAAATATCAGATAAGCCTTGAATACTTTCTGTAGGTATTGATAAAGAAACACCTAAAAACCAATCTGAGTTGCTACGTATCGTTACGGCTCTAAAACCATTAGATGCTCTAACATACGCTTCCCCTGTATCTTCATCTGTTGAAAAATGAATTCCCATAACAGCTGGATTCTTTTTCGCGTGTGAAGAATTTGATCTAGCAGTAAATGGTGGTAAAGCACGAGCAAACGTGTGTAACAATCCTGGCTTCCAAGTAATCGTTTCAATCGATTCAGGAATTTCAATTAGCGGAGCAGTCTCAGCTAATGTCTCACATGCAATTTTAGATGATCGACCCCAACGAAGATAAAGCAAACTACCGTCTAATTCAACCGTAATTTCTTCATCAGATGGTAAAGCATTTACTTTCGTATCAAGCTCTGCCATTGAAGTTGCTACATCTAAATCTCCAGATATCTCTGCTTCAATCTTCTTTTCAACTTGTAAGTCATCACCGTTAAAATAGAAAGATACGAAACTTTCATCAGTTTTAATAAAGCAAGATTTTTCACTTAATCGTGCTTTTCTTGCCCCTTTCACTAAAGATGCTACTGTTGATTGTAAAACTTCTCCTTTGACTTTAAACATTAGTCATTCCTCCTAAAAAAGTAATTAGTTATTAAAAAATCTTACACAAAGAAAAAATGTGTAAGAAAATAAAAAAACGCCCATGACAGCGGATTGTTAAAACACAATCACCATCATAGGCGTATTTATACAAATTTAATGTAATACTAAGAAAAAACTCCTCCCGCATGGGTGGAACAAAAAAGAAAAATAATATGTTTATATTTTACCTTTATTTCTCAGTACATTCAAGCAATGAATTACTAATCCGTTCTAAAACCATTACATAATTGGCATTTGAACGCAACATACCTCTACCCTCGATGATATGTTCAATCATTTCTGTAGCATGAAAAACACTAAATTGTCTTTTATAAGATTCTAATAAACTCTTTTTTCCTTCTAATCTAATTTCTCTATTTAGCCCTATATTAACGACTTCTCTAAACCAAACCGTAAATAAATTAAGACTTATTTGTTGTTTTTCCTTATCGGAGAAGACTACTGGCCATTCTGTTTGCATGGTAATAATCGCATCAAATGGACTTTCTAAAAACTGTTGTAATGTAGCAAACAACAATTCTTTTGCTTCAAGAAACCATTCTTCTTCAAGCAACTCTTCTCCTTTAGAAACACTCTTTGTCACCTTTGATAATAAGGTAGCAACTTCCCCTTCAATTCCCTTGTTTAGAAAGGATGACAATACATCTTCTTCCTTTAAAGGCTGGAACTGATACATCTGAACACGTGAAATAATGGTATCCAGTAATCGATGCTTATTTTCAGTGATTAAAATTGCTAACGATTGCCCATTAGGTTCTTCTAAAAACTTTAATAAGCTGTTAGCCGCTTGGACTGTCATTTTATCTACATGTTTAATAATGTAGCATTTCTTATTAGATTCAACTCCCTTATAGTGGAATTCTTTTTGCAAAGAACGAATCTGGTCAATTTTAATACTTTGTCCATCTGGTTCAAGGAAATGAAGATCTGGGTGATTCATCGAATCTATTCGTTTACACTCTGAGCATTCATTACAAGGACCTTCAATACCATTGTCCTTACAAAAGAATTGCTTAGCCATCCAAAGTGCGATCTGCTCTTTCCCCACTCCTGGTTCACCTGCAAACAAGTAAGCATGAGATAATTTCCCTTGCTTAATTGCCTTCTGAATTAAAGATGTTACTTTGGGTTGATGTGTTAGGACACTCATACAGCAACCCCCTCTTCACTCTTAACAAATCCTTCAAGGATTGTCTCATAAGGTAAGGCCTTACCGTAAAGTGGCATTTCAATAAGAAGAAAAATTACAAACTCTCCTATATCTCCATTAGGGTTAAGTTGATTAACTCTTTTCCATGCTTCCTTTGCTTGGTTTCTCGTGCAAAATCCCTTTCTTCTGCTTGTTAGAATATAAGATTTTAAAAATTGAATACTACCAGTAATCATATATTACTGCCTCCTTAAAAAAAGTTTTTGAGCATAAAAAAACTCCTTGATCAATCGAATGGATTCGTACACAAATAATGTACATTCGATCACTCAAGGAGTGTTTCTAATCATCAGTGATTTCTATCCCTCATGGGTTAGAATAAGAAAATAATAGATATATATTAATATTATCATATGAAAGACAAAATATCTTGTATATATTTTTTATAAAATAAGGATCCTCACATTTCTACAAATTAACTCCAGCGTTAAAGACGTACAGATAGAGTAATGCAACACCTAAAGTAGTAGCCAATAGTAACATAGGGAATACTGGTATTGTAAAAATAATTTTCATATAACACCCTTCCTTCTTCAACTAACGGGCAGCATTCCTGTAATAAGTGAAAATGAGATTTGATAGAAAAAAGACCTCTTGATAAGATAAATTTTTCCTGAGCTGGCCAGCTAAAATGGACAAAATATCTACTTGGAGGTCTAATTATAACCAAAATTAGCCCCCAACTCATAGTGAGAAAAGAGGCATTTTTAAGTTCCCTTATCAGTATCAGTACATCCTAAACGGTGGGGGTCTTATTTTATACCGATTCATAGATGGAGGATAGCATCGTGAGGGCAAGGGATTAGACGGTCAGGTACCGGCAATAAGAATAGGCATATACCCTTTTTTAGGTATTTTTTCTTATTACTTAAATTAAATACTCCTTTTGAAGGATTGTACTTAAAATATCGGATGCTATAGTGAAAGAACGAACGGATAGCGCTGCGGCGAGCCTTTTTTGTTATATAACTAATTAGCAGGATTGTAAGGAAAGCAATTCACAAAAAAGAGGAGATATAATAGGTGGACTCATTATTCTGGATAACTATTGGTTTTATCATAATTGGATTTGTTGTACTCGTTTCTATGAAAAAAAGTATGGAAAGTAAGCTCGCTTTTATAAAAACACATATGGAAAACGAGGAAAGTTCAATAAATACTAAATCCGTAGTTTGGTGGATAATAAGTACCGTAGCTTGGGGAATAGTGAGTATCATTCTTATTGTTTGGTCGTTTCATATTCACTTTGGATAGCTGTTGGTTTCAAATGATACTTAAACAAAACGGGTGCAAGAGTTTAAGAACGAGCTGTCATTGAGGTAACTTTTTTTTGAACTATAGAATCATTTAGCAAAACAAAAAAATGAAAAAAATGGTATAATTATACAGAATTTAATCAACTATTTTTAGGGGGATTTTATGATTAAATCTATAAAAGGGCAATTAATTTTGTTTATATTAGTTGCTATTGGTTTTATTTACCACACCCTTTCTAATATTGAGTTTACTGGTGACGAGAGGTTTCTGTCCATTCGGGTATTATATTTCTTCATTATGATTTTTTCGGTATTTAATGTTGGATTTTTTACGCAAAAATACATTCAAACCCAAAAAAAGCAATAATTATATTCAACTAACGGGTTTACTTTAGAGGTGCAAACAAATAAAACACAAGAAAAACACATTAGAATTCACAAATGAATTCTAATGTGTTTTTTTGTTATAATATCAATGTTTATAGGAGTTTTTTAAAAATTTCTCACCCCAATTCGCATATAAAATCACACATATGGAAATAATTTATTGTAGGGTATGTGAATTGAACTGTGAATTTATTACGGAGGTTAAAACCCTATGGGAATGAAGTTTATTGAGCCTAAAAACAAGCGAGCGGAAAAGGTTGATTGGAAAATCTCTGAACGCTCCCGTTCGATTGTGAAATATTATGCGGAATATACGGAGTTTACGGAGGAGGAAGTTGTTGACGAGTTCCTGCTCAATCTCTTGGATGATAAGAAGTTTCTAAAATGGGTAGAGGGAAAACGTTATAATAAGCGGATTTTAGCTCAAATCTTTGATACGGAGGAGGCTGCCAATATTGGCTAAACTGAAACGGTTGGCAATGCCATCAGATGATGCGGTAGAAGTTTTTGAACCTAAAACTACCAATAAAGGACTCAGAAATTTTATATAAAATAATTACTGGAAAACAACTTTAAGGTGGTAAGAATAGTTCTTCAAACTAACGCAGTTGAACAAAAACCAACATTGTTGTTGTAGTAAATGAGGTCATTTATTGTACAAGAAAGGATAGATGAATACAGGTATTTAATCCTGTTCATCTACCCTCTCTTTTGCCTTATAAAATATCCTAAAATGAAATTTTTTGAAATTCATTCATTAAAATAAGTCTTAGTAATAAATGGTGTTTTTTCCATTACTGTTCCTCATTTAAAAGTCCTTCTATTGAAATGATACTCTTATTTAATCTATTAACAAATGGAAATAACCCTGCTCTTTTCAGTTCTATTTCAAAAAAGGAAACAGTATGTAAAAAAGAAGTTATTTCATTCATTAAAGTTTCATTTCTATTTCCAAAAGAATCTCTCGAGTGACATAGAGGAATATTATGAACATCATCACTTAATTTAGAAATTATATTCACTAAGAGATTCCCATAATCAATAGAAGAAGAACCCCTCTTGTAATAATTATTGAACTCAAAGCTAAGAGTTCTGATAAGCGATACAGTTTCATACATTACCTCTAATGATACATGTTTTAACTTTTCATCTGTTAACCCATGTAATCTTTCATTATACTTGTCACGATTTTCCAAACAGTATTTGTTATAAAGAGATTCTAAATCATGTAATTCTAGATATTCCTCAGAAGCTGTTGCCCCTATTCTTTTTTCCAATTCTTTAATGTTCTTTTCTACACTATTAATATCGTCTATATCAAGTAAAGTATTTATTAACAGACTTTTATTTCTATTAAAATCCAAACCTGTCATTTCACCAATTAAATTTACAACTTTTTCAAATAATTTGGTCCTATTTCTCTTAAACATATTTACCACCTTAATTATTATTTAAATTAAAAAACTATTTAAACATTTCTTTCACTAGTTAATTTAGAGTGTACCTTAGTTCAACAACTATACCAATAAGAAATCCTTTCTTTCAAAATTAATGAAAGAAAGGATGCATTTCTCTTAATACTTAAAGTACTTTTAATTAGTGTGTATTAAAGTATTAAACACTAACTGCATAACGCGAACGATCCTCACACATCTCAGGTAAGTTTGCCCTGACTAATGCATCTGCAAATGGTGGAGGAACACTATTGCCGACTCTTCGAATCTGGTCCGACTTTGTACCAGTTCGAATATATTTACTAGGAAATCCTTGTCCTGCAAAAAGTTCATGTGGTTGAAGCATTCTAAGTCCGATATCCGTTACCTGGTGACCATTTGTTCTAACCGCTGTAAGTGCAAAGCGGTCTTTTGTGGTAATGGTGTGTAAAGGTTCCGTCAATCCTTGAGCCGTACTTTGTCCGTAATACTTCGTTAGAAATGCAGTTACTAACCCAAAACGATTACCACCTGCAGTAATTGTGTGTAATGGAGTATCTAAAGATAACCCTCTCACTTCTTTTTCTGATTGCTCTGTATAGTAGCTGATTAGAAAAGCTGCTTTATGTTTCTCTGGTACCATAAAAGGCTTATCATTATTAATGACAAACCTCTCTAACCCCTTTTGTATTCGATTTAGGGTATTTTTTACTAATGGTTTCTTACGATCGAATATTGATGGTGCACCAATACTCCAATCAATAATTTCCGATGATGTTCTCCAAGGCTTTAACTTTCCTAATTGGACAGCTAGACTTCTTGGATCTCCATGAGTTGGTTCTGGCCACACAATCTTTTTACCATCACATCTTGCAATCATGAAAAAGCGTTTCCTTATTGTAGGTGCTCCATAATCACATGCTTGCAACTCTTTAAACTCAACTTCATATCCTAATGATCTCAATGATTTTATGAAACTATTGAAAGTAGCACCTTTTAATTCTTTAACAGGCTGTCCATTTTCAATTGGTCCCCAATCCTTGAATTCCTCTACATTTTCAAGCATAATCACTCGTGGTTTTACTGCTAACGCCCACTTAACTGCAATCCAAGCCAGTCCTCGTATCTCCTGTTTTACAGGTTTCCCACCTTTCGCCTTACTATGATGAGTACAGTCCGGACTAAACCAAGCAAGACCAACTTTTCTACCTCTGCAGGCTTCTTTTGGATCTACATCCCATACACTTTCACAATAGTGCTCTGTATCTGGATGATTCAATTTGTGCATTTGAATAGCAGCTGGATCGTGGTTAATAGCAATATCTACTGATAAGCCTGTAGCCATTTCAATTCCTGTAGAAGCACCGCCGCCACCAGCAAAATTATCAACTATAATCTCTCTAAATAAATTGAGTTGCATGTTTATCCTCCTTTCTTTCACACTCAGAAATACTTAAGGGTTCAAAGCGAAAACTGTACCCTTCACAACATTCTTCATTATTTTTCAAATTCTGAACATAGCCACAACCGTTGCAAATCACAACATATGGAGTTCCGTCTTCACCTTTTCCAACAAATTCGTTAGGGGTCTTAATCCAATTGATTAATTCATCTTCACTTTCACTATTACTCACCAAAATAGTTGGTTCTTTATATCCTCGGCCATGCTCAATTTCTTGAATGGAATTATTAATCCACTTGCAGATATCATATTCATCAAAACTCTTCTCAAATGGATAATCGTTAATGCTTTTCTGATCATTGATTTCTTTATCAAAAATTCTCACTAGTTCTAAATAAGCTCGTTCAAAATTTTTCAAAGCTAAAATAGTGCTGTTCATTAAAAAACTCTCCTTTTATGAAAATAAAAAAGCAGTTCAGAATAGATATTTATCTACTCCAAACTACTCACTGACTCCGTTATTTCTAACAGAGACTCTCACTCTAATTAAAATTTATTTATTCAAGGCAACAAATACTTCCCGTACTTGTTCCCATTCTTTAGTATCTATAACTGCTAGTTCAAGAGATCGGCCAAAGATTTCCTCAAGTACACCTTGAACTATGCTTCGATTAGAAACCTTTTCTAATAGCTTCACTTGAGGTTTAGCACCCATCACAACAACAATATGTGAATCACTGACTGCTAGAACTTGACCCTCTCTATATAATGCTAAGACGGACATACGCTCCTGTTTAATTGTATCATGCACAAGTTGCTGCTTGTCATAATACTCTTTTCGATAATCCTTTTTCGCAACAGCAAGGATTTCCAATACACGATTTCCTTTATCGGAAAGTGTAATTTCCTTTTGCTCTTGGTTTTCTGGATTATCTGAAACAGGAGGAATATTGTCTTCTTCGCCCTCTAGAGGTGGTGGAACTAAGCCATCTGAAGCTGGAATGTTTTCATCAACGACGTTAATGTAATCAGCTCCCACTTCCATATCCTTTTGAACTTGATCAAGGAATGTAAAAGATTCATTATTATCGTTATTTGTTTCCACTACAGGTTTCTCTTCTTTAGGTGAGTCTTTGCTAGATTCTTCACTTGCTCCACTCTTAAGCTCATTTTCAAATGCTGAGAGTAAATCAAATAATCCTCCAGACTCCTCTGAAACTAGATCTTCTGTTTTTGGTTGATCATTAACCTTTTCTTCGTCAACAACCTCATTTTTAGACTCTTCCTCTTGGACTGGTGCTGATTCTTTCACATCATTAGCATGAATAACTTTCTCACCATTCATTTCATGGCAGAATGCGTCTAAATCATTATCAACAACAACAGGTTCTTCTTCTTTGTTATCATCAATATTAGGATTTTCTCTCAACATAGAGGAAAGATCACTTATATCAACGTTTACTTCAGGTAAGGAAGTTTCATCTACATTTTTAGGTATTGCGGCTTCTTCCGTTGTGTTTGGTGGAGCTTGTTCTTTAGTAATAGCTACTTCAGACTGTTCAACAATTGGAATCTGCCCGCTAGCCATCATTCTCTTAAGTTTAGCAATCTCATTTTTTAATAGAGCTATTTCATCTTGCTCATTATCTGCAGTAGCTTTAATTAAAGCGACTTCAAGGATTACTTTATCTTGACCACTATACTTTATTTGATTCTGGCATTTAGACAAAATATCAATGATCGAATAAATGCGGTCAACATTAACATTGGTTGCTATTGATTTAAAAGATCCATCAGTTATTGCTTTTGTTAGATTTGCTTTATCTCCTACACGACGAAATACTAAAATATCGCGGTAGTAGGCAAGCAAGTCATCTAAAAAGAACCTTGGTTCTTTCCCACTGTCTATAATTTGATCTAACAAATCTAGTACAAGGGACGTATCCTTTTTATCAATTGCAGCAATCACATCACCAATTTTCGTTAAATCAACAGTACCCGTTAACTCTACTACATCACTCATAGTTACTTTCCCATCAGAGTGAGCAAGTGCTTGATCTAACAAGCTAAGAGCGTCACGCATACCCCCTTGTGCAACTCTAGCAATGACTTCAAGCGCAGTTGGCTCAACATCAGCATTTTCTTGTTTCAGAATATAATTCATTCTTTCAACAATAGCCGAATCGGTAATGCGTTTAAAATCAAAACGTTGCAAACGAGAAAGAATCGTAAGCGGGATCTTATGAGGCTCGGTAGTAGCTAAAATGAAGATAGCATGTTTAGGTGGTTCCTCTAATGTTTTTAGCAAAGCATTAAAAGCTCCAATCGTTAACATGTGGACTTCATCAATGATATACACTTTAAATTTTCCGTAAACTGGTGTATATCCGATTTTATCCCTGATTTCACGAATCTCATCTACTCCATTATTAGAAGCAGCATCAATTTCGATAATATCAGGATTACTTTCAGAGCAATTATCACATTTACCACAAGGTTCTCCATTAACCGCTTCGTTACAATTGATTGCCTTAGCAAATAACTTAGCGGAGCTTGTTTTCCCAGTTCCTCGAGGTCCTGAGAATAAGTAAGCATGAGAAATAGAATCTTGATTAATCGCATTTAAAAGAGTCTTTTTAATGTGATCTTGGCCTAGTAAATGTTCAAATCCATTTGGTCTGTATTTTCTATAAAGGGCTAAATGCGCCATAATTTATCTCTCCTTAAAAAGTTACTCGAAATTCGTTGTATTCTTTCTTCACTGTTTTAGATACAAATTCAGGTCTCGCACCACAAAATTGAGCATTAAACGTCACGTGGTGGGTTTCGATTGTTTTAGTATGAAATAGTGTGTTCATCAAATTGTTTGCTATTTGAGCAGCAAACTTATTTGTGGCACACCGTTGAGGATTATTAATTATGACTTCTCCGCAAGATTGATTGGGGAACGCAGTATTTTCATCCGTCAACACATCATCATACAATCTACCGTAGGGTTCTAGCCAAACTTGGCCTTTCTTCTTAAAGCCAACTACTGCTTGCCCTGAAAAACCGGAACGGGCAGCTTGCGCTTTTTCTTCATCTGTGAATTGTCTCTCATTTTTACCTGGAACAACAAATACTCCCTCAACACCAGCATCAATGTAAATAAGATCTTCCAAGTAATCACTATGGAAAAACTCGTCCATCAATTGTCGAGTAGCATTGTTATCCACCATTCCAATCAAAATTGGAACAATACGAGAATCTTTCTTAGGAAACTTAAACAAAGATTGCATCGTTTCAATGTCAGTTACATATTTAGGGACCGATTGAACACGAATATTGTAATGTTCCGCGTATCTCTCTCTGAGAGCATCAACTTTGTATTCATCAATATCTTCTTCGTCGAACAGTTGATTATCTAAGTTTTTCTTTTCAACTTTGTCCTCATCAACAAGGTAGATGTCTATCTCAAATCTTGATGATCCTAAGAAATTCTTCTTACCAGCACCATATGTAGCAACATCCTGACATAAAGAGCGGAAAAAATGACTTCCATTTGCTCCAGCACCAATCTGTACAATATGATAGTACGGTGTCATATAATCTTTATCCAACACTTTTAATCCCATTTATAACACTCTCCTTAAAAAAAGAAGAAGAGAAATATTCTCTTCTTCCTAGAAATGAAGAACGTTCTCTTCCCACTCAACGGGATACGTACGTTCTTTAATTTTTATACTCTCGAAAATATCAAGAGCATTGATAATTAAATAAGAATCATTCGACTTCACACGAAACATACATTGTGGTTCAGTTGTATCAAGTTTTCCAAAAACGCCATAAATCATAAATGCTTTTTCATCAGCGTCATCAGTCGCAGAAAAATAAGCATTCATTGAATTATGAGAATGGACTTGAGCAACCTGTATATAACGTAAGCTGTTTTTACCTAATAACTTAGGATCTAATTCTGCTTCTACTCTAGCTTTATTTACTTTTTGCACAGGACACTCTAAAAGATAATCACCTGTCTCTGTATCAAAGAAAATTTGAAGCATAACCTCTACATCAGATCGATCACAAAAAGTTTTAAAGAATGAGTAGATTTGTTGGAAAAGTTCATCAGGTATTTTAGGTAAATCAAAATGAAAAACCTCTCTTACATTATCTAAAGAAGGGATATGGTTGGCTTTTGCAACCATTTTCCCAATCTTAGACTCTCTCACTTGATAAATGCTACCATCAGAGGATGCAATATAAGAGATACCTTTTCTTTTGGACTGTAGATAATCTTTTACTTTCCAAAAATAGGATATTACTGACATTAGAATGCCCCCTTAGAAGCTCCCGCAGCATCAGGGAATAAGCGTTTATTATCCTTATCCACGTCCCACTTCGTTCTTGAAGCTGTGAATTGGAAATAAACCTTCTCCATTTCAGCACGTAGAACCTCTAAGGTAATACCGTCCTCTGGAATATCTTCTTCATCCACAAAATCAGTTACTTGGAAAGATTCTGTAGCAAAGTGAACAGTCCATTCAGCATTTACCTTTACTTCTTCTTTCGGTTTAGCTGCTGCTTTATGTTTACTAGCTGTTTTAGCAGTAGAAGGAGAAGTTTTCTTTTCTTCTTTTACCTCAACCTCAGATTCATTTACACCTAAATCAAAAATAGACATTTCTTTTGCCATAACGACAACACTCCTTAAAAAGTTTTATAGTTTTGAGAGCATAAAAAAATACACTCCTCTCAAAAAGATTGATAACTGCATAGAAATGCAGATTTATAAATCAATCACTTTGAGAAAAGTGCATCTACTAACCAAAAAAGTGCTCTCCCTGCATAGGGTGAGTTTAAATAAAGAAAATAATATATGAATAGTATAACGAAATATATAGGGAAATGATAGTAATTATTGTATATATTTCTGTAAGAATTACAAAATCAGCACGATTAAGGGACATGTAATAACATTAGTAACTATGATGAAATGTAATTTTTCATAATTTGTCGGAATGCAGTCCTATTTATTCAATATTTACTAAAAGTGATTTTGTCATAATTAACCGGAATAAGATTAGTTAATTTAAATCAAATAGAATAATTTCCATAATTAATCGGAAAAATTTATATTATATAATACTATTAGTAGATACAAAAAATCTTTTAACTAAATTAAGAAGTGATTAGCTTGAAAGGTCTATATAATTGTAAGAGTTAATATTTATAATAAAAGTTGTTCTTTATTTGTTTATTATGAAAATCCTTTTATTTCACAATTTTAAATGTAGTAAAGAATTACTCAAAATTTTTTCTAATTTCTATCTTATATGATTTGTCATTATAATTTTTCAACAAAGGGATACGATAACACTTTTATTAATGATTTTCGTATTTCCCTTGCATTATCATATTGATTTATTACTTTTTTCATCTTATCTAAAATAGATAAGTTTTTCAGATACTCACGATCAGCCTTTTTGAAATGAATTAATTCTTCTTCATATACTTTATCAAGTATTTTCAACTTCGCTATTTCAGATAACTCTTTGAATTCAATAATATTGTCAAACCGAGAATATATTGCTGAACCAAGTTTTTCTTTTATTTCTTTTGGAGAATTATAATTAGATGTACACAATATGATTGTATTATCTAACTTTACTTTGTAATATTTATCTTCAAATTGTCCCTCGTCAAACATTTCATAAAAAGCGCTGTAGAATAAAGGATGTGCTTTTGGATAGTCAACAGTAAACTAGACAACTTTTTTAAGGTGTTCAAGTTTGAATTCTACTGGGCTTAGATAGCCTAGTGTTCCATGAATTCTTTTGCTATTAAACCAATGGATATACGTATGCAATTCCTTCTCTAAATCTTCAAGACTATCAAAGTGACGCCCTTTGATGAACTCAGTCTTTATGATTTTAAACGTAGCTTCTGCTACTGCATTATCATAAGGACATCCTTTCATACTTAAAGATCGTTCGATTTTAAATGTTGCTAACGCATCATCAATCAGTTTGTTTTTGAACTCACTTCCTCGATCTGTATGAAAAAGCTTAATATTACGTAAATCTGTTTTTATTGAAGCTAAAGCACGGTATACCAACAGGGCATTTTTATTACGACCGACACTATAGCCGATAATTTCACGGTTAAAGAGATCAACAAATACACATATGTACTGCCATTTTTTATTGACTCTGACATATGTTAAATCACTTACTACAACTGATAATGCTTCTTCTTGTATAAATTTACGATCAAGTTCATTTTTTTGTTCCGATTCATTCGTGTCACGGGAATGTGGTTTGAATTGCGCAAGAGTATAAGTAGATACTAGACCCTGCTCGTTCATAATTCGCCCAATCCGACGTCTAGAAACGATCTTGCCGAGCTTCATCAATTCCTTTTTTATTTTACGAGTTCCATAGTTTTGATAGCTTGAATGGAAAATCTCTATAATATCGGATGTGATGTCATCCTCTGCCTGACGCTCTTTTGCTTCATAATAATAGGTGCTCCTAGGGATTTGAAGGACTTTACACATTGCTGATATCGAGTATTTGTGTTGATTATTCTTTATCACATTTACTTTCGTCCTAGTATCAGCGCGGCTTGCTTTAAAATGTCGTTTTCCATTTCTAGTTGCTTATTCCGTTTCCTAAGTTCAGCTAGTTCCTTTTGTTCGGCAGTTAAATTG
This sequence comes from Metabacillus sp. KJ11-3, assembly GCF_055808295.1. Classification (NCBI taxonomy): domain Bacteria; kingdom Bacillati; phylum Bacillota; class Bacilli; order Caryophanales; family Bacillaceae; genus Metabacillus; species Metabacillus sp. KJ11-3. The sequence continues at coordinate 248,908 of NZ_JBVVRS010000002.1, forward strand.
TCTTTTTCTTTAAAAGAACCGGAGGTTTGACTTTGACTTATCCATTTGTCTAAAGAAGAAGGGGTAAGATCATATTCACGGATAATTTCTTTTCTTGGTTTTCCACTGTTATAAAGCTGTACGATCTGTTGTTTAAATTCTGCAGTAAATGTTCGACGTTCTCTTTTAGTCATCGTAGATTCTCCTCGAGTATATTATCTGTAGTCTACTTGACCTTAATTTTTCTGTCTAGTTCAGTGTAGCCGATTCATTTATCAAACTCATCCAATAACAAAACGTTAGTTTCCCTTTCAATAAGGTCCTTCGCTAGAGAGAAAACCTTATCTCCAAAGATATATGAGTATATGTTATCATTGTGGAACATAGATAACTGTTTCCTAAATAGTTTTTTTCCGTTTAAAACCTCGTTAATTAACTTAGCTGTCTCAGTCTTCCCGACACCAGGAGGGCCATATAACATAAGAACCTTAGGTTTATTCTTCCTCTTATTCGTCAATGGATATAATGTTTGTAATATCTCTTTTTTTACATGTTCCTGTCCATAAATAATTGAATCAAACTTTTCCTTCATATTACTTAATCTCTTAACAGTTAATCTTTTGTAAACATAATTGATAACCTCTAACTCAATAGTAGATATATGGTTCTGTAGTTGTTCTACAATTTTCTTTGGGGGATTATGTAAATACACTTCTTCAAACTCTAACCTTTCAGCATAAAGACAAATATAGTTTATAAACCCATCTATAAAATGTTCTTTTACACCTGAATACTCATCTGAATATACAATAAGTGAATCAAATATACTAAGATTAATTTCGTTTCCCTTAAAAACCATATCCATTGCGCTAACAACACTTGTTAATGAATTGGTATATTCACTGGGTACTATTTTTTCAAATTCATCCAGTGGTCCATTAAACACTATAAATTTCATACATTTTCTCCTGAAATCCCTGCTAACAACACATCGTAAATATTTAAACTAATTCTTGTGTCATCATTTTTTTGTTCATTAAATATTTCTTCTGCTGTCAATTTTTTAATTTCTTCATCCTTAGGAAATTCATTTTCTACTAATAAATCTTCTAAATTACATTCCCCCACTTTTATGCCATAGTATGTTAAATCCATTTTTGTTAAATCTGTTAGAGTATAACTATTTCTAAAAGAATTAATATTAAAACGAAGAATTGATTTTTCTTCACCTTTAACAGCTAGTAACTCATAGTATCCTTTTGCTCCTTTAAGAATGTCGTCAATTTCTATAAAGTTAAAGTCAGCTAAATCTTTTGTATATTCGGTATCTTCTTTAAGTAGCTTAATATATGGAGAATACATTTTTATAAATGTAAATGAATTTCTTATTGAATCTACATTAAAACCATTAAAAACGCTAATTTGTTTATTATTTTCTTCACTATTTGCAAATTTTACAAAGTCTGATAAAAGAGTATTGGTTATAGTAGATTTTAGGATTGAATCCTTTGACTTTTCTATATTTGCATTACCATTTAGAGAAATACTTGCTTTAATCAATGAAAAGAAACTATTTCCAGCTCCAACCTTTCCATCGACTGAACCACCAACTTTATAAGTAAACTTTCCATTATCTTCATCAACTACCTCTATATTTCCTCCATAATGGATTTGCAGAAAATCTGTTGCAGAACCTTCATCAAAATAAACAATCTTATACAAGCATTTCCACTCCCTTTAAAATATGTAGAAGTTCTATTTAATCGTCATTGAAGAATTAAAATTCATTATTTTTAAAATTAACTCTAGTAGTTAATTTAACATAAAATTACAATAATTTCTTTTATAGACATATCTAATTTTTCAAATTCACCAAATCACATTTAAATTTTCTTTAATACACCTATTAATTGGTCTTTACGGGAATACTATATAATAAATTTACCAAGAGATCCTTTTTTCTAAAAATTCATGTACTTGCTATGATATAATAAACTTGTAATTCCAAAGTTAGGAGGTTTCTATATGGAACCTGAGATCATGACAATAGCTCAAGTAGCAAAGTATTTGCAAATAAGTGAGATGACTACATATAAGCTTGTCCAAGAAGGGAAATTACCTGGTTTTAAAATAGGTAGACACTGGCGAGTAAAGAAAGAAGACCTAAACGAACATATAGAAAAGCTAAAAAGAGGAGAGCGACTTTAATAGCTAATCCTATATTCTAAAGATAAAACATAAAAGGGAAGCAACTTTAAATAGATGCTTCCCTTTTATGTTTTCTTATTTAATGACCATTACAGGACATTCTACACGCTTGACTACTTTGTGGGATACGCTTCCCAAAACCATTGTTTGTAACTTATTTAATCCCCGACTTCCCACAACAACACATTCATAATTACCTCTATTAGCAAATTCTACAATGGTTGGTCCCGGTTCACCGTGTTCTATGATTATTGAATAGTCTAGCCCTGCATGTATAATTCTGTCTTCAATCGGCTGTAATCTAGCTTTTCTTTTTCTTTCGATTTCAAATTTACTTACATTTTGCAAGACATCGCTTTTTGACGTTGCTCCATCAACAACATATAGCACATCGATTCTACCTTTAAACATCTTCGCAACTTCAATGGCCTTTTCTGCTGCACGTACTGAATGTTCTGATCCATCTGCTGGTAATAAGATTTGCATGTTTATCTCTCCATTTACTGTCATATTTAATGTCCAGAAGCCTTTGATAAGCCCCCAATTTTTTTCTTTAACCTTTGACTTTCTGTGTTTAATCCTACATAAGAAACATGTATATTATTTTGTTCAAATTTCATTTCAATTTTATCTAATGCACCAATTGCTGAATCATCCCAAAGATGCGCTAGAGATAAATCAATGACAACTTCTTTTACATCATCACTATAATTGAATTTGTTTATTAAGTCCGCTACTGAAGCAAAGAATATCTGACCTTGAACCTTGTAAACTTTTTTTCTATCATTTAGTACTGTTTCTTCAATATGCACCTTTGAAATTTTTGCTGCAAAGAAAATCATACTTAATAAAACTCCTGCTAATACACCCTTTGATAGATCATGTGTGTACAAGACAGTTAAAACGGTGATGACCATAACGACCGCGTCAGTTTTCGGAATCTTATGAAGAGATTTAATAGAACTCCAATCAAACGTACCAATGGAAACCATGATCATAACTCCAGCTAGTGCTGCCATAGGGATTTGTACTACTATACCCCCTAAAACGATAATCAAAAACATAAGGACAATGCCTGCTACTAAAGAAGATAAACGACCATTTCCTCCTGATTTTACATTAATAACGGATTGACCAAGCATAGCACAGCCAGCCATTCCACCGAAGAATCCTGTTATGACATTGGCATATCCTTGTCCACGTATTTCCTTATTTTTATTACTCTCAGTATCAGTCATATCATCCACGATATTTGCAGTCAGTAATGATTCAAGCATTCCAACTATTGCTAGGGCTAATGAGTATGGAAATATGATTGCTAATGTTTCAAATGTAAGAGGGATCGAGGGAATTAAAAACACTGGTAAACTCTGAGTTAATACCCCTAAATCTCCAACAGCCCTCACACCAATATCTCCAAAAATCACAATGGCTGTTACAACAATAATGGCTACTAATGTAGAAGGAACTGCTTTTGTGACCTTAGGAAACAAATAAATGATGGCCAATGTTAAGGCGACGAGACCGTACATCACCCAAGATTCTCCTTCAAAATGTTGTAACTGTGAGGTAAAGATCATAATCGCTAATGCATTTACAAAGCCTACCATGACCGATCTAGGTACAAACTTCATAATGCTAGCTAATTTAAATGTTCCAAATAAAAACTGAATAATACCTGTTAAAATGGTTGCTGCTAATAAATACTGAAGACCATAATCAGCAACTAATGTAATCATTAATAAAGCCATCGCTCCAGTTGCACCTGATATCATACCTGGTCGTCCACCTACAAAAGCTATGACCACAGCAATACAGAAGGAAGCATACAAACCTACCATAGGATCAACACCTGCAATGATTGAAAAGGCAATGGCTTCTGGTATAAGAGCTAAAGCAACAACAATACCAGATAGTACATCTCCTTTAACATTACCGAACCATTGTTGTTTTAAGTTATAAGTTTTCACTTTCTCACCTCTATTTAGTATTTTTCGACCTTCGACTCTCACGAAAGTCAGACGTTGTTTGTACCTGAATAATAACACCTTTAATTAAATAGTTAAAATTCGATGTAAGCGTAAATCATATTATTTTTACTCTTATTTACTTTAAATATCTATAAATTACTACCCCTAATATAAATTACATAATTTAATTATAATTAAATACAACCATTTATATTTTAGTATTAATTAATATAATTATTTTTTGGTATCCATAAACATCAAAGAGGCTATCTTAGTGACAGCCTCTTTCCTCATTCTCTATTCTTATTTAACAACCATAACTGGACATTGAGAATACTTTGTCACTCTGTGGCTTACACTTCCCAGCAGCATTTCTTGAAAAGAATTAAGCCCTCTGCTTCCCATTACGATTAGGTCAATTTGTTTTTCTTTAGCATAAGTTAAAATAATCTTGGCAGGGTCTCCTCTTAATATCTTAATGGCATACTTAACACCTGCTTTATTTGCAAGATTAACTGTTGCATGAAGTCTTTTCTCTCTACTATATCTAATTCCTGCTGAATCCCAACTTCGCAAAACATCTTGTTTCGATGTGTTACCATCTACTACGTAAATGACTTCAATCTCGCTGTTCGTGCTTAACTTTGCAATTTGAATTGCCTTCTCTGCAGCTTTAATTGAATGGATTGACCCATCAGTTGGAAGTAAGATATGACGAAACACGGTATCCCCCTCTTTCATCCAGCATTTATATAATTATTATATAACTGTAGGCTTAATATTTGAAGCGCTTACATAATGATTTTTCTGACATCCTTTTTTTGTGGAAAAATCATCTTTGACAAAAAGAAAAGAAGATCCAAATAGATCTTCTTAAGAAATATTAATAAGTTTAATCACAACAATTGGACTTCTTTTTAATCGGTTATATATAAAATCAGAAATGAGATTCATCATTTGTCTCTCAACATCAGTTCCATCAATTAATTGATTGAATAATGAAGTGGCTAAGTTCTGTAATTCCCCCATTAAAGGTCCTGCATCTCTCATATAAACAAATCCTCTAGATATAACCTGAGGCTTATCTATCATGTTAACACCATCTTTGAGAATAAAAATGGTAATGATACCATTTTCAGCAAGTCTTTTTCGATCACTTGCTACTTTCTTCCCTATACTAACTACGTTGTTTCCTTGTACATAATCTGTACCGGAAGGTACACTCCCTACAACACTAGCTTTTGAAGAACTGATTTCAATAACTTCCCCATTATCTAAAACAAAGATATTTTCTTCCGGTACTTTACAATTAAGAGCAAGAGATTGATGCATTTTTTGCATTCGATATTCTCCATGAATTGGAACAAGATATTTAGGCTTCATTAAGTTAATCATCAGTTTTAATTCTTCTTGTCCACCATGACCGGATGTATGAATATCATACAATTGATTATCGATAACTTCGGCTCCGGCTTTTAATAGTTTATTGATCACTTTATTTACATCAAGAATATTGCCTGGTATTGGCGAAGATGAGAAAATAATGGTATCTCCACGTTCAACACTTATGAATCTATGCTTACCTTCCGCTATTCTTGATAACGCAGCAAAAGGCTCTCCTTGACTTCCAGTACAGAGTATCGTCACCTGACTTTTTTTGAAATTGTTAACATCATCCGCTCCAATAAATGTTCCATACGGTGCCTTTATATATCCTAATTCTTTCCCAATCGAAATTGCTCTTTCCATACTTCTACCAAAAACAGCTACTTTACGACCTGTCGCAATTGAGGCTTTAATAACCTGTTGAAGTCGATAAACATTCGATGCAAATAAAGCAACAATGATTCGGCCTTTCTGGCTTTTGATGACCTCAAAGATATTGTCACTAATATATTGCTCAGAAGCTGAAAATCCGGGAACTTCACTATTTGTACTATCGGATAATAGGCACAATACACCCGAGTTCCCTATTTCACTCATACGCGACACATCCGATGGTTTCCCGGTGGGAGTCAAATCGAATTTGAAGTCACCTGTATGTACTATATTCCCTAAAGGTGTATGGATGACAATCCCAAAAGAGTCAGGAATACTATGTGTTGTTCTAAAAAAAGTAACAAAAGAATGATGATATTCCACTCTACTGTTCTCTGATATTTCATGGAGTTTTGCCATATGGAGGAGTTGATGTTCTTCTAATTTACTTTTAATAAACCCCAAAGCTAAATCTCCCGCGTAAATCGGAATGTTTATCTTTTTGAGCAAATACGGTATACCTCCAATATGATCCTCATGGCCATGTGTGATAAAGAGACCTTTTATTTTTTCCGTATTTTTCTCTAAGTATGAGAAATCAGGAATAAGTAGGTCTACTCCAAGTAAATCATTGGTTGCAAACTTCACACCCGCATCAACAATTATGATTTCATCCATGCATTCAATGACGTACATATTTTTCCCTATCTCACCCATTCCACCTAGTGGAATAACTTTTACTGCTTCATTTTCACTCATTGAATCCTCCTTTATCTTTTTATTCATTTCTTTTTATGCTTTTTATAAAAATTTTTATATTTTAGAAAAAGGCTGTTTTCGCATTCTTGTTTCTTTTTAAGCCATTGCTCGTACAAACAGGTTCGTTCCATTGCGATCCAGGCACTCGTCTGGGGAGGAAGCCGATCCTCCCTCGGATTCGCCTGTGAGACCGCGCAATTTCCTCTTCTCCTGCAGGAATCGAGCGACTTCTGCTCTATTCCACTATTTTTAAATATTGCATTCTGAAAAATATAATATTTACGAAAACAGCCTAGAAAAAATATAAAAATAATTGGCTTGTTTCACACGATCAACTAGATACTCTTATTTTCACAAATGAATTGAACAAACGCAAACATTAAGTACAGGTTTTTTTCGACATGATCTTATGGCTAGACAAATTCTTTAGAGTTATTAGAAAGTACCTGCACATACTAACAAAAGGATAAAGGAGGTAGTAATACTTGGAACAGGTAACATATAAGGAGTCTTGGTTCGGCAATATAAAAGGAGATGTTCTATCAGGATTAGTTGTTGCACTTGCGCTAATCCCTGAGGCTATAGCCTTCTCTATTATTGCCGGTGTTGATCCAATGGTTGGACTTTATGCTTCTTTTACAATCGCAGTAACGATTGCCTTTGTAGGTGGAAGGCCTGGAATGATATCAGCTGCAACTGGGGCAATGGCATTATTATTTCTTGATCTAGTTAGAGATCACGGACTTGAATATCTGCTAGCTGCAACTATATTAACAGGGGTACTTCAAATTATATTCGGTTTTTTAAAACTAGCGAGATATATGAAGTTTATACCTCGTTCCGTTATGGTCGGTTTTGTAAATGCCCTTGCCATACTCATTTTCACATCACAATTACAGCATTTTGAAGGCGAAACATCAATAATGTATTTGCTAGTTGCAATTACATTATTGATCATCTATTTATTACCCTATTTAACGAAGGTAATCCCTTCTACTCTTGTTGCTATTATCGCCGTAACAACTATTGCTCTTATTATGGATATCAATGTTAGAGCTGTAGGAGATATGGGAGAATTAACGCGTACATTACCTGTCTTTTTGATACCAGACATCCCCCTTTCAATTGAAACTTTTATGATTATCTTACCTTACTCACTTGCTTTAACTATTGTCGGGCTATTAGAGTCCCTTCTTACAGCATCTATTGTTGATGATATGACAGACACTCCTAGTAATAAGAATGCTGAGGGGAAAGGTCAAGGAATCGCTAATATTATTACAGGGTTCTTTGGAGGTATGGCAGGCTGCGCCATGATTGGACAATCAGTCATAAACATTAAATCAGGTGGGCGTGGACGCCTCTCATCACTAGTTGCAGGCGCATTTCTCATGTTTCTAATTATTGTTTTAGGTGATATTGTTGTACAAATTCCAATGGCTGCTTTAGTAGGTGTCATGATCATGGTTTCGATTAGTACATTTGATTGGAATTCCATTCGTACCCTTCATTTGATTCCAAGAAGTGATGCGCTTGTGATGATCATCACGGTTGTCACCGTTATTTATACTCATAATTTAGCTATAGGTGTCTTTTCTGGAATCTTATTAAGTGCGATTTTCTTTGTGTCTAAAATTTCCAAAATACGTGTAGAAAGTCACTTAAAAGGAGATACAAGAATATATAATATCAATGGTGAACTATTCTTTGCATCGGTAACGGAATTGCTCACAAAATTTGATTATAAAGAAGAAATTACATCTGTTGAAGTAAATCTTACTCGGTCTCATATTTGGGATGATTCTGCAGTTGCTGCTATTGACAAAATTGTTTCAAAGTTTGAGGAAACTGGTAAGAATGTAAACGTGACCGGCTTAAACGAGGAAAGCTCAGAACTAGTTGGTAAACTCGCGAACAAACTAAGCTCTCATTAGGATGAGTAGGAGGTGAAAAGATGTACAAGAAGATCTTATTAGCAACAGACGGCTCTGAGCACTCTAAGCGCGCTGCTGAAAACGCTATTCATATTGCTACATGTAGTAAAGGTTCAACCATAGATGTTGTTTATGTTATTGATGCGGATAGAGCTAAATCTGATGTCCTAAGCAACTGGAATTCTATTGATATCAATGATAAGCGTAAAGAACGAATGAAGGAAGTTGAAAAACAAGCAATGGAAGCCGGAGTCTCCTATGAAATAAAGATCTTACATGGCGAACCAGGTCCATGCATTGTCAATTATGTAAGCGATAACAATATTGACATTGTAGTAATTGGCAGTCGAGGTTTAAACGGAATCCAGGAATTTGTGTTGGGCAGTGTTAGTCATAAAGTAGCAAAGAGAGCGAATTGTCCTGTACTTATTGTAAAATAGAAAGGTGTGGAAGATTAATCCTCCACATTTTTCTTTTCTTTATTATTATAATAATTCCTTTTAAATCCAACTGGATATTATTCTTCATACCCTATTTCTTTTCTCAGTTGTTCAATTTGAACTTTTAGTTGTTCAGCTTGCATTTTTAATTGTTCTTCCTGCCTTTGAGCCTTCAATTCGAATTCTTGCTGTTGAATAACTTGATTGTATTCTGCTTTTTCACGTTGAAATTGAAATTCTTCTGCTTTTGCTAATTCCGCTTTTTCTTTTTCTTCTTTTCGCATTTTTAACTGTTCTTCCTGCATCCTTAACAGTTCTTCTTGCCTTTGAGCCTTTAATTCCATTTCTTGCTGTTCAATACCTCTATTATGCTCTTCTTTTTCACGTTGAAACTGAATTTTTTCTGCTTTTAGCTCTTCCTTTTTTTCTTTTTCTTCTTGAGCCCTTTGAGCTATTATCTCTTGGTTTTCCTCACGTTTTTTTTGTGCTTCTTCGTAACTGTAACCATTTTGTTGTTGTTTATCGTTTTTCTTAATAACGTATGATCCGTCAGACATTTCAATTAAAGTAAAATAATTACTTTGATGGGTTTGAAAAGCTTCCTTTTGGTTTTCAGCGATTAAATAAGTACCGTTCACTTTAAAATACACATCATCGCCTTCTACGTGAGCAGTCGTTACATGAGATAATATACTATTTCCAGTTGGTGTAATATCTTGATTACACGCTGTTAATAATAATATGGAAAAAATCGACAATACGAATAACTTTTTCAAAATATACCTCCCATAGCAAATTAACTCCTTTAAATGCTTTAGTACTATCAAATACAAATCCAACAGATTAGCTTTAGTCAAAAACAGATCCAATCAATAAAAAGAAATTCTATTATTATATAGATATAAGCAAATAAGGATATCCTAATATTCAAAATTCATCTCTGCATTCCTAACATTTAGTATTCAGATCCTAACAGCGTAAACATCACATTAAATAATAATCTTTGGTCTCACCTCTCATTCAGTAAGATATACTTCTGTCATGTTTTATATCGGTATACATAAGTAAACTTTTAGAAAAAAATGATATATTTAATCAAAAAGTAAGACATACATTTGATAGAAATATTTTTTTCCCCTAAATTAACTACGTGTATGTTGAATCCATAATCTGAATGTATTCAGGTCCTTAACTGTCTTAACGTTTCTATATTTATTTAAATTATTATGGTGTAACAGTAAAATAAACTTTTTTTAATTTTTTTCTATTCACAAAAAAAGAACCCTATTAAAAGACCTTTCTAAGATGTCTATAGGGTTCTTTCTTTTTTGTATTTTTATTATGTTGTTTATATTAGTTTAACCTTAGATTTTTTAATCCATATAATAATTTAAAGTTATTCTTCATTATAAAACCTCAATAAGTCTCCATAGATAATCTTATCCGAAAAACTTAACTCATTGTGAGCCTTTTCTGCATAAAGATCACATGTTTCCTCACCGTCAACAATATCACCTGTTTCTCGGTCATAACAGACATCAGATACAGAGATATAATCTTCGGTTATAAAGCTTCCATTTCGCAATACTGCAAAAGGATTTCTCTCAGGTGAGAATAAATCATTTCCAAAGTGAATCATGTCACTTGTATCAATACCCAACAAATGTAATAAAGTAGGTTTCACATCAATTTGTCCTGAAATATCTGAGATTAATTTAGGATTCTGATCTGTTATACCTGGCATATGAATTAAGAATGGTACTCGTTGCAATTGTACAGAATCATACGGTGTAATTTCGTCTTTTTCTAAAAACTTAGCCATCGCTTTATTGTGGTTTTCAGAGATGCCATAATGGTCCCCCATTAACACAATAATCGAATTCTCATAAAGACCAGACTCTTTTAATTTCTCAATAAATCTCTTTAATGCTTCATCTTGATAACGTACTGTTGGAAAAAATCTGTTTAGAGTTCCACTATTTGAATCAAATTCATCTATGAATCTATCTTCTTCCCCTAACTCAAAAGGAAAATGATTTGTTAACGTGATAAAGTAGCTGTAAAACGGTTGTGGTAGTTCTTTCATTAGATCAACTGATTGTTCAAAATACTCTTTATCCTTTAAACCCCAACCAACTGAATTTTTAGCTGTTACTTCATAGCTATCTATATCATAAAAATGGTCAACACCAAATGAATTATACATAATATCCCGATTCCAAAAGCTTGCATTATTCGCATGAAAAGTAGCTGAGTAATAGTTATGCTCCTTTAGGATTTCAGGAGTAGCATTATACTCATTGTTACTATTTGTGAAAAATACTGCACCTCTTCCAAGTGGATACAGTGAATTTGCTGTCAGAAATTCTGAATCAGACGTCTTCCCCTGTTCCGTTTGATGATAGAAATTGTCAAAGTAATAGCTTTCTTGAATAAAGTCATTTAAAAACGGTGTAATTTCCTCACCATTCAATGTTTCATTCACCACAAAGCTCTGGGTCGATTCCATCGAAACAAAAATCACATTACGCCCTTCTGCAATTCCAAACAGTTCTTCATTTGGTGCTTTTTTATTTGCTTTAATATAGTTTTGAATATTTGTTAGCTCGTCACTATCCGCAAGTGCCCTTTGGGCAGTTGTTCTTGACTGTAAAATAGCATCATAAATGTGAAAATTAAATATACCTATATTTTTCACCAGCATCTCTCTATCAAAGGAACGAGTTAAAAGTTGAGGACGCTGTACTTCAGCTAGTCCCAAATTAAACATAAATACCGCACAAACTAGTAAGAAATAAGCAACTCTTTCTTTTATAGTCACTGCATTAATCACTTTGTTTTTATATTTTCTAGCTAACCAAATCAAAAAGATGATATCTACAAACAATAGAAAGTAACTTGGCTTTACCAACTCTTCAATACTACTTCCCAAATCTCCCATATTACTAGATTGAAAGAGTACAGGAATCGTTAAAAAATCATTAAAAAAGTTGTAAAACATCATGTTGGCAATCAACATAATCGTACCTATTGTACTCACGACAATAATATAAATATTTCTTGCTCTCTGTTTCATAAAAAGACCTAATCCAAAAATAAGTAAAAAGAAACTTAGTGGATTTAGAAATAATATAAAAGCCTGCATAGGATTTTCTATTTTGATATCAAAGCTTGTTTGATAAACAACATACGTTTTCACCCACATAATCATTGCGGCAATAAATAAGAAAGAATATTTATTTACTAATTTCTTGAACATAGTTTCCTCCTCTAGTAGCAATAATGCATAAATAAAAGATACCCTCCTTAAAGAAATATTTCAAGGTTCTATGAACCTGAAATTCAACAACAATCTACTTAGAACCCCACAAAAGCACGAAGGATATAAAATAAGACTTTTTAGTGAATGTTTATAAAAATATTGAATATATAGAAAAAACCACCAAATTGTATTTTGGTGGTTTTTCAATGAGTTGATTAGCATCTACAATTGGACAGATTAAATATATCAAAGTATATCTTTATAATCAAGCATAATCATTTATAAATTATTAATAATTAGTTTACTTTACTATAATTAAATATAATTTAATATAACTAATCCACTTAAATCCTAACAAATAATGTTACGCACTAGTAAGATTTTTTTCATTATGCTCTTTAGAAGGTTTTGTTGCTTTCCAAGCCAGCAAACAACCAACTAAAGGAAAGATCATAGTTGCATAAAGAATTTCATTGTAGCCATTAAAAAGATCAAATGCGATTCCGAACGGTAATGGGCCAAATGCAGAACCTATGACAGTGATTGACATAGCAAGCCCTTTGATACTTCCAATATGTTCTCTACCAAAAAAATTAGGCCAAATAACATTCAAAGCAATTCTTTCAATTCCGGCAAAAAAGCCCCACAACACCCCGAACAATAGAGCTAGAAAAAAAGAATCTGCTGTTATTGCAAGGATTAAAACAAGAATTTCTCCAATGAACGTAAGAAATAACATATAATTTGCTTCGATTCTTTCTAAAATGAAACCTGAAAGAAAAGTTATTGGAAATCCAACTAAAGCCATTGCACTAAGAACAGTAGCTGCAAGCTGTGGAGAAAGGTCATTTTCACCAAATATTGAAACCAAATGAAAAGTCAATCCTGTGTTCACCATAGAAGGAATTCCTACACAGCATAATAAAAACCAAAATGTTCTCGTTTTCTTTGCTTCAGCTAACGTCCAACTACTTTCATAAACGACTTTATTTTTATCAGATCCACCCTCTGGTTCCTTCAAGGCTACCTTATTATCAGGTGTTAACCCTACATCCTCTGGTTTATTTTTCACAAAGACAACAACAATAGGTAAAAAGATAATGAGTAAAAGAACTCCCCAGAATCTCCATGTTATTTCCCAGCCCCACAGGTCAATGGCCCATAGATTAATAATTGGAAACAGTGCCGAGCTTAAGAATCCTCCTATTGCCATAAAGCTAAATGCCCTACCGCGTTTTTCGATAAACCATTGAGGAATTAGGGTATTAGGTAAGAGTGTCATTGATCCCTGACCAAACAATCGAATCATAAAAAAGCCTATTGCTAACATCACAATATTTGTAACAAAGCTATTCCAAAAGCAAGCTAACGCAAGTAAAATTGTGACAAAAATCATAAAAAATCTTTGACCATATTTGTCAATATACTTACCTACTACCATCATTAACAATCCTGCTGCTAAGGTTGCGATCGAGTAAATTGTAGAAACCAAAGACCGACTCCAACCAAAGTCATTTATATAGTAATCAATAAATATAGCATTGGAATATGTTTGACCTGGTCCGGAAAAAAATACTCCTAACGCTCCTACTGCAACTATCATCCATCCATAAAAAAATGGTGTCTTTATTCCGTTTCCTTTCCTTCCATTCAATTAAAATGTCCCCCATCAATTTAAATTTATCCCACTACAAGAAAACGCTTTTAAATCGAATAATCTTTACCGATGCTAATTTATACTTTCTTAACGTATAAAATAAGAACATCAAATCATCCAAGATTTGATGTTCCTCTCATAACAAAATATAATTAATGATTCGCTACTTTATTAAGACCGCCTGGTTTATTATGAACAGCAATTTTTTCTAATAGCTTATCGCTTTCAGTATTTAAACCAATCAAGTTAACTCTCACACCATTTTGATGGTATTTTATAACGATTTTATCAATGGCTCCTACTGCCGAATCATCCCATAAATGAGCATTTGTTAAATCTAAATCAACCTCTTTTACATCCTCTTTATAATCAAAGCTTTCTACAAAATCGGTAACGGAGGCAAAAAACAGCTGACCAGACACCCGGTAGATCTTTTTCCCAGATTGACCTGAAGACAAAGTCGTAATCTTCACTTTAGATATCTTAGCCGCAAAGAAAATAGCACTCAGGATAATTCCAACAAGCACTCCTTTGGATAAATCATGCGTCATAATAACAGTGATAACTGTTACAATCATAACTAATGTATCAGTTAAAGGTACCTTATGCAGTGTTTTTAATGATGACCAATCAAATGTTCCGATTGATACCATTATCATGACCCCTACAAGAGCAGCCATTGGAATTTGCACAAGGAAATCATTTAATAACAGGATCAGAACCATTAGGAAGACACCTGCGACCAACGCTGATAATCTACCTCTACCACCTGACTTGACGTTAATAACCGATTGGCCAATCATGGCGCAACCTGCCATACCACCAAAGAAACCTGAGACGATGTTAGCAATCCCTTGACCACGTGCTTCTTTGTTCTTATCACTACCGGTATCTGTCATATCATCGACAATTTGAGCAGTTAGTAAAGACTCTACTAAACCAACAATCGCAATAGATAAAGAGTAAGGGAAAATGATTTGTAACGTTTCAAAGTTTAAAGGAATATCAGGTAATAAGAAGATTGGTAATGCCTGGGTTAACTCACCCATATCCCCTACAGTCCTCACACCGCTTCCCGTCATAACTGCGATAAGAGTAATCACAATGATAGCAACTAATGGAGACGGAATAACCTTTGTGAAGCGCGGTAATAAGTAAATAATAGCAAGTGCTCCTGCTACCATTGCAAACATCTGCCATGATTCCCCTACAAAATGAGGTAATTGTGACGTAAAGATAAGAATAGCTAGTGCATTTACAAAACCTGTCATCACTGAACGAGGCACAAATTTCATTAGCCTTCCCAATTTTAAAACACCCATGATAATTTGAAGAATTCCGGTTAAAATAGTTGCTGCTAATAAGTATTGAAGTCCATAATCAGCAACCAAGGTTACCATCAAGAGGGCAGTTGCCCCTGTTGCAGCGGAAATCATTCCGGGACGCCCTCCAACGAATGCTATCGTTACAGCAATACAAAACGATGCATATAAACCAACCATAGGATCTACACCCGCTATAATTGAAAAAGCAATTGCTTCAGGAATTAAAGCAAGTGCCACAACAATACCGGCTAATACATCACCTCTGATATTTCCAAACCACGAATATTTAATTGTATTTGAATCCAAAAAAGATCCTCTCCCTTTTTCGTTTTTATTAATTTAATGACTTTCAACTCTCATGAAAGTCAGGCGATAATCAATAAGGAGAGTTTACCATTTCCGTTCCCAAAAGTGAACCCTTTTGGGAATAAAATAAAAAATGAAATATGTGGTATTATAGAAAGGTTATATTAATTATTAAGGAGAAGCTATAATGTTAGTTGGTTATGTGAGACCTTATCAAGAGGACTTAGATTGTTCAGTACAAATAGCAAAACTTAAAGAAATAAACTGTAACAAGATATATAAAGAAGAACATAATTCCCCAAAACGAAGAACTCAACTTGAAACAATGATAAATAACCTAAAAAAAGGTGATACCGTTTTAGTAACTAAGTTATTCTTATTAGCTGATACAACAAGACATTTGGCAGATCTACTGGATACATTTACTGAAAAAGAAAGCTACCTACATTCCCTTTTTGAAGGAATAAATACAAATAACTCATCCCTATATCATTTTACTGACATCATGCAGCATATCGTCCAATTTCAAAGCGACATTATCAGTGAAAATACAAAAAAAGGATTATATGAAGCCAAGCAAAAAGGAATACCGACAGGAAGACCAAGAAAACCTGATGAAAATGTAAAAAGGGCAATTGCTATGTATCAAAGTAAAAGATATACTCTTGCAGAAATTAAAGATGCAACAGGAATTAGTAAATCAACTTTATATCGATATTTAGAATCTTAGACTAATTAAAAAGCCTTATAAATTTCAAATTGATGTTACACCAACCTGCACCATGTTATATGTAATACCAAAAGTTGAATAAAACTTGTTTGGGTAATATAGCAACTTTTAAAGATTTGTATTCCTGTAAGTATGTAATATATTACAAAAGGGTACTTAGAAGGTTTAATCATAACTTTCCAAGTACCTTTATATATTATGCTAAGTTCTTTCTATCCTCTACATCAAAAGCTTCAATTATATTAAATCTTTCATCACCAAATGGATTAATAATGTATGGACGGTTTGATATATTTATCCTTTTAAACGCTTCATATAGATGATTTTCATCAATAAAGTCATTCCCATTTTTAGCTGCCAATGTTGTTGCTTCTACAAGAAGTTTATTAACATAGTGTGGAATACCCCTACTTACATAATATATTTTATCTGCTAGATTTTTATTTGCTAAATCAGATTTATGAATAAATGGCAACTGTTCATCAATACTCTTTAAAAAAATTCTAAAATCTATTTGATCTTCTTTTCTCATGTAATCAAAACCAACCATTTTAACTTTCTCAGTAAACCTTCTATCTAATTGATCATTGTGAGCAAAGATTTTTTCTGATTCTGGCATACCACAAAGAATTATTGGTACTCCCGCATCATCACAGAACGACTTTACCCAATCTGATGCTTTATTTAATACATGTTTCGTATCTCTATCAATCAAATGCTGGAATTCATCTATGATTATCAGCTCAACTTGGCACATTTTTATAAAATGAAGTAGCCTTGCCGTTTGGCTATTTTCTGTTCCTTTGTCATATGCTGGATCACCTAATGACCTTAACAAACTGGCAGCTACAGATTTTGGCGTTGCCCCAACAGGAACCTTATTATAAAGAACCGGTACTATTGTATAACCTTCATCATTAATAAATCTTTTATATTGTTCTTTATATTCTTCTAATAGAGTTGTTTTACCTACGCCCGTTCTACCAGAAAGAAACAAAGAGTCAGCTTTAACAGATCCTTTTGAAAAGAAGTGCATTTCTTGAATCTTCTCATATATCTCTCTATACCTTGGGTGTTCTACTATAATCGATTTTACATGTTCCCTTCTATTCCTTACTTCTTCTAAACTTGCCGGAAATCCATTTAGCCTCTTAAAAGATATATATTTAGGCACATGAATCACTATCCTCTTTATTATTTTTTAGAGTTATACCCCAACTTGGAAGTTCATCAATTTCCGTGTCTTCATATTCCATAAAATCATTTTGTTTGTAATTATCTTCCTCTTCTTTAGACTTTTTAAGTTTCAGCTTACTTTTTCTTATTTCCTTTTGCTTAGACTCATTAATTTCCTCTTCTAAGATAACAATATCTTCATTGCCCACTTGTATTTCTACCTCGGTATTAGTTGGTAATACTTCATCAATAAGAAAGGAAGAATCAATAGTTTCATCAGGCTCTTGTCCTTTTTTCCACTTTTTCACTATCTTCTTATCTCTATTTTGAATTAATCTAATTTTTCGTTTTGCTAAGGCCCTGGTCTTTGGATCAAAGGAATTCTTTATTTCTAGTCTCCTTTTTGAATCTATTTCAAGTGCAATATATGGAACAGGTAAGCCCATATTTATTTTCTTTCTTTGTAAACTAGTTGCTTTTGCAATAATATAATTATTGTTAATAGGATCATGCACAAATACTTTTCTCATATCACTAAGGTCATATCTAACCCTAACTTTTTCGTCTTCCCTATTTAGTTTTCTAAACTTATTCTTTAAATCAATCAATTCTTTGCAATAGTAATATTCATTTTCTATTACTACGCCTTGGTGTTGTATTTTCCTTAGTTCAGAGCCTGCTACAAGCATTATCTTAAGTTCATCAATACTTCTTGGAATCTGTAATGTTAAATGAGGCTCGTTTTCAATACCTCTATGCCATATGTTATGAGGGGAATCCCCTCTTCTTGTTTCATAGGAATGTGAAATCATATCCACCATAGCAATATGCATCATATAGATTAATCCTTGCATTGTAATACATGCTTTTTCCGATGAATTATATCTACCCTTTTCAATAAAGTTAGAAAATGTAGTACCTCTCAAACCGTGAACAAAATGTGTATTTAGATTTCTAAATGCTCTTTCAATGGTTCCTTTTTGATATCCTGCATCAATTTTGCAGAATTGAACTTCTTTTACACCAACTTGATAACAAGCTTCCTCAAATTCATAAGAATCGTTTACACTTGCATTATCAACAACAATTGTATGGGGAATTCCCAAAGCTGCCCATTGCTTATCAACAAGTGGATACATTTTCTTTATATATGTTTTTGGCCTAATTATATGAATCAAACACTGTTTTAAAGCTTTACTATCAACAGGCTTGAACGTAATAAAAAATCCTAAAGGCATTCCACTAAATTTATCAACTCCATAAATCAATGTTGGCCTTTTTGGCTTTAAATCAGAGGGGTCTATTAACATAACATCTACAGGAGTCCAATCAATCTCTACCCTTTGCAAAGGCTTATTCGCAAATACTTCTTGCTGAGATCCATCTTTCATTAATTTAGCTAGAACTGCCCCATATTTTTCTTTATCTTTTTTATAAATATCAATAATTTGTTCTTTTCTCCTCCTAATTGTTGATCGAGAAGAGTAAGATATCTTTTCCTTTTTGTCTAGATTAATATTAACTTCATCTATTCGTACAATAAATTCCGAATATATATCCTCTATTGTGTGCTTCCCATCACTGTATAAAAAATATTCTATTGTTTCATCCAGTATCTTAAGTTTTAATTTATTACTTCGGCTACCTTTAGGTCCTCTCTTTAAAGGTACAAGTGATCTTATATCTTCTGTTCTTTCCCATCGTTTTTTCCATTCATAAAATGCAGACTTCTTAACTGTGCCATCTAGCGTTTTAATATACTCATCAATTTCACTAGGTAAAATTTCACCTTTAATTATAGGCTTTAATATGTTATACCTTTCTATTGCTTGTCTTTTTAGATTGTCATCGAGATCATCTAAATTATGTGTTTTAAGTAGTTTATTCTCTTCTTCACTTATTCTAAATAACAATTGACCTTCATGCCATAATTGGAGTAATTCTTCCTTTCTTCTTAATTCAATTATTTTATAG
Source organism: Metabacillus sp. KJ11-3 (assembly GCF_055808295.1). Classification (NCBI taxonomy): domain Bacteria; kingdom Bacillati; phylum Bacillota; class Bacilli; order Caryophanales; family Bacillaceae; genus Metabacillus; species Metabacillus sp. KJ11-3. The sequence goes on from NZ_JBVVRS010000002.1 coordinate 268,386, forward strand.
TGTATATTTTCTATTTCATAGTCCAATTCAAGTTCTCGGCGAACAAGATATTCATTATCTTTTATCATAAATCTTGATCCAGATTTAAAATAGTATCCGGCCATTAGCAATCACATCCTAGAATAATTGAATGTTCGTTTAGTAGCACAGAAATTAGATCAGTTTTTATTTGATGTGTATAGATTAAATAATAGAGATTACAATCAAATTCTCTTTTACTAATGTGACTCAAATTACCTCTTAAATTAGCTTTTGTAGTTCTTCCTTCAAGATCATCTAGTTTATTAACTATTTCTGTCATAACTCTCTTACTTGTAGTTTCATATCTAACTTCAGTTAACAAATCAATGTTTTCAATTAAAAATCCTTTACGAATATCCTTTTCAGTTATTACTATATAGTCCATTCCTTTATTCCTACTGTACATTTTTCCTACTTGAAACTTTATCTTATTTATCTCTTCCTTTGTCTGCTCAAACGCCTTCACTTCATAGATATATCTCTTTGAATTACTTTTTTGCACCAAGAAGTCAGGGTAATATTTCTTTTGTTTTCCCTTATATAAATAATCTATCCTGAGAGGTTGGAACTCAAAATATACAACCGTTGGATCGAAATCTAATAATTTTATAAAATCCCTTTCTAAAGTACTTTCCCAAGGAATCATCCTATACATTTTAGTACTATTATGCTTTCCTCTTATACTGAGCTTACTGCTAGCTTTTATTTTCCTAGATCCATTCATAAAGTAAACCTCCATACATAAAAAGTTTATTCAAGGGAAAATTAGGAAAAAACAAGGTGATTATAATATGCTAAAATATCCGAAACCTTATTCAAATGAAACATTATTAAGTTTTATCTATAGAGTTGCAGAAGAAAATAAAATGGAGAGTTCTAGTTGGATTTTACATTGCTTCAAAAAATCCCTATCTGTAGAAGTTATAGAAAATTTAGTGAATTGGTTATGTGGAAGTGACTTAGATGAAATAGCAAATTACCTGAAGATACCATTAAAGCAGGCTCAATCTCTTACTGTCATTAATGATCTTAAGAAGTTAAATCTTGAGGTGAACAATATAACAAAAAATCAGTGGTTTTTATACTCAAAAACGAGATATTGTCCCCTATGTTTAAAAGATGGAGCATATCAAAGGAAAGATTGGATTAATAGCCATTCTATTATTTGTTTAAGACATAATTCCTTTTTATTAGATACTTGCACAACGTGTCAAAAGCAGATAAATGTTACCAATATTATACAAGATAATTGTTCAAGTTGTAACAAAAAACTATCATTTTCTCATATATATGAAAATGATATGACAATATTATTTTTATATCAACAAACAATAAATCAAATTTTTAATGAAGATAAATTCACATATGAGCATAGTTGGATAAATACCCCTATTCAATTTTTAAAATCCTTGGACTTTTTCGCATTATGGATTTCAAAGCTTGTTGATTCCTCTAATATCTCTATACCTAATAAAAAGATATATTTTGATGGGAATGTCATAGAAAGACATACTTTGAAAAATTTCAAAACTATTGAACAAACGATTTGTTTATTCAATTTTTCGTTTAAGATTCTGAGCAATTGGCCAGTAAACTTCTATGCATTTTTAGAGTCTATTGAATCCACCAGCAACTTACCTTATAAAAGTTTTTTGAAATATGGTGTTCCAAAATTAATTAACACAGATCTATGGCATATATCAAAAGCCGTTACTTCATATATTACTTCTAATAAGTTAAATCTTTGTGAAAATGAATATATAAGATCTGATGAAATTAAGTACTTTAATACAAAGTTTCAAGGAAACATATTACACTCTAACCTGCTAGAGAGTCATAAAATAAATTATTATGGAATTAGTTATACATTTGTTAGAAGAAAAGATGTAAATAACATTTTCAAAAAATTTGGGTTGAGTTATTCAAAAGAAGAATTGAGAGTTCATTGGGGAACAAGTTCTAGGGCAACTACCTCAATTTTAAAAAGTGGTCTATTAAAAAATGTTATTTCATATCAATCCGGTTCTGCAAATACATGGTTAATACCAACTTCATCGGTGGTTGCACTAGAACAAAGAATTTATGAAAAATGTACATCTATTATAAAGGAAGAAGCTATTTCGTTATCAAAAGCATTTGAATGGGTAGGACCTGATAACGCTAATCTGATTATAAAAGGAATATTAACAGGTAAAATAAAAGTACAGTTTACAGACAAATTTTCAGAAACTATAATTGCTAAACGTGATTGTTATTACTTTTCAAGAGAAGATTTAATAGCTAAGAGTAAAAAATTGGGATACTTTATATGGAGAGATTTAGTCTTTATCTTAGGGGTGAAAAAATCAGACCTTGACTATTGGTTTGATACCGGTCGTTTTGGTAAGTCGATTTCTATTCATCAGTTAACTGAATCCAGTGTAATTAAATTTCTAAATGATTATATAACTACGTACGAATTATCAATGTATTTAGAAATACCTGTTAAAAAATTATTAAAAAGGCATCAATCTGGTTATTTCAACTCATATTCTGGGCCAAGCTATAATGATGGAAAGAGATTATTATTTAAGAGAGATGATTTTATAAAGATTTCAAATTCGATATAAATACCACATTTTTGTTTAAAATATTAGAACCATACACTATAGCAAGCCCTTTATTAAATAACAATTTTCACTTAAACAGAACAGAAAACATACACTATGAATTTATTTCTGGTAAAATTAGCTTTCTATTTATTTCATCACGGTAAAAAAGATATCCACCACTGTTCGCAGTCGATGCTACAACGATTTCGATATCCATTCTTTTGATTCTGTTTATCAATTGGGTACTATTTTGGTTAAGAACCTTTGCAATTTCAGGAAGGGTTATATATTTCCCTCTAAAAATCTCCAATTCTTCCCTATCAATTAATACCTTCTTACTGTTTATTTTATTAAATTTAATAATACCTTCTTTTATCCAATGATCCATGACCTTGTTATTTGTTTTTAAAATCAGCATAGCTTCCTTAATAGAATAAGTATCTTTTGGAGTTAAGATTAGATCTTCTTCAATTATTTTCTCTAAATCTTTCTTATAGAACAAATAGCATTGTAATCCAATACCTTTGCCCTTTCCAATTGGTCGAAGTTTTCCTGAAAGTATTTTTTCTACCAGTTCATTAGAACTTTTTTGCATACATCCCCATGAATGAATGCAACCATTAAAATTAATTATTTTATTTTTCTGATTTGTCATCTCAACATCGCTATTTTTCAAAACGTGATCGAATTTTTGCAATAAGTCCAAAACTGATTTTTTATCAAAGAGGATTTGCATTGTTGTTTTAGTCTTCTTTTTTTCAAAACCACTTATTACTCCCATATCGTATAACTTGAGTACCAAAAATCTATTTACTCCTAAGATAGATACTACTTCTGGTAAAGCAATATGAGACTCTCTAATTTTTTTATAGTCCTGTAAACTATCATAATCGACATTTAAAAACTCTTGTTTACCTACAATTTCTCTTATTCCTTTTATTAATCCGTCATCTATCAACTTTGCTATAGTATCATGATTAACCTTGAGTATCTTACTTGCATTATTTCCAGAGACATATTTGGTCTCCCCCTCAGCAGCTTCAAAGTTATTATATCTATTAAAGTAGCCTTTATTAAAATTACTTTTTATATAGTTTTCGAATTCATTTTTTATAAAATCAAAACACGGATCATTAAATTGAGAATAGAGCTTCATATAAAATTTTCCGAAGTATGTAGTAATTCCTGTTTTTCTATCTTTCCTCTTTACCGATTTTCCGTAATTATCTAAGAATTCATAAAAAGAAGTTGGCCAAGATGTGAATATTCTAATTGAATCAACAATTACTTCAATGAATCCATTTGAATGAATAAATGAACTTGAGACTTTAGCTTGCTCACCGTATCTTTCAAAATATAATTGATTGACAATGAAGAGTAATATATATGTAAATTCTTCAGCTGTTAAATTAATTAAACAACCTTTGGTATGTTTTTCTTTAGTGAAAATACCTTCTAAAAAACTTCCCATTCTTGAATATTCTATTGGTATATGTAAATGAGGCAGTTCATGTATTGGAAATCCACATAGACATGTATTCATATTTTTTAAATTACTTGAAATAAACTTTTTGCATTTTGGACACATATCAATCAAAAGCAAGTTGTGTTTACTACAGAAGATATTAAAACTTATATCCCAGAACTTATTATGATAACCATTCTCTTTAAAACATTTAGGACAGTATTTTGAATGTCGATTAATTCCTTGCCTTATTAAAACTGGAAGCCAATCATTATTTTTTGAAAATATGTGAAAGTAAGTTAAAGCATATAATTTTAAGTAATCTTTATTAAGGAGTTCGGATAACTTTAGAATATCATTTTCTATTCCCACTCTTGTCTTTAGATTTAAGCTAATTTTCTTTAACGAATATATCCAATTAGCATTTTCATATCGATTTTCTAAAGCAACTCTTTGAATAAAACCATTAATGCTTTCATTATCATAGGGATCAGGAACACATAATAGATGATCTACTTGCATACAAAAACCCTCCTTAAAAAATAAGAGACCATAATAAGGTCTCTCATAGAAAATTAACGAAGTTTTATTCCGCACAATTATGAAAACTCATTCCGGAGAATTTTGAACAAATTCCGGTTAATTATGAAAATTTACATGAAAGCATCTTATAAATACTAGTAGATGTATAAAGTTCTAGTGTAAATTTAAACAGGTAGCTTGTAACATAGTTTCACCCCTAAAAAAGAGGTTGGGACAAAACCAACCTCTTTAATAAAGTCCTGTCTCTTAGTTGATGAATAAATTGTTTCTTTTGTTTTTCATCAGATCTTCAGGCTCAATTCCTTTTTCCTGACCAGAATTTATATATAATGCTCCTTTCATCTTCTAGTACTAACAGACCTGTACAAAGTAGACTTAAATGAATGTACTTACTATCTCCCTTTCTCCTTCGAGAATAAAGGGCTTTATAAATGGTTACTTTTAACCACTTATAATAGTAATGGTTCCTTCTTCTTTCCAATCATTTTTAATTGTATTTTCAATATACTCTATTAAATCTTCTGTTGATATATGATCATTTGTGAATTCAAAAAATTTACCGCATAAGCCACACGTACTAATATGGTCATGGTGTTCATCTTTACCTCCAAATGACTGAACAATTAATTTCTCTAGTTGTTCAAGTTCTTCCTCGAATAACGTTGAATCAAGTGAACTTCCGAGTACCTTTTCCATCCCATCTAATAAATTCTTTCTTTCGAGCGATAAATTGTAATAAAGATTGATTATCTCTATTTGAAAATTTTTATTCATCATTTCTTTCCTCCTTAAACGAGTAAAATAGCTCGCTTCTTCTAATATTATTGTAAATTATTGTTATAATAGCAACAACTAAGTCATCTTATGTGCGTATAGGAGTGAAATAGATGGACCAGCAAGAAAGAATTTTAAAAGCATGGTGGCACAGCGAAACATTAACACCTGGAGAATTACCAAGTACTAATTCTTTGCTAAATAATGTATTTACAAGCGAAAAGGTTAAAAAAGTTCAAAGATTTAATGGTCATACGATATTACCTAGAGAATGGCAAAATATTAAATTTAAAAAGAAGGATATGGAGCGCAAAACAGGATTTTATGGTAATTGCTATTCGGAATACGACTTAATGAAATTCCAAAGAGATATTCATAAAATAGAAGATGAAATTCATAATAGATCGCACAAAACATGCTTTGGTTTTTATCTTGAGTTCGATGAAAAGAACAAATATATTGAGGATTCTTTATTTATACCTCACGTAAATCTTTATGTGAAGTTAGCAATTGAAGGTAAGTTAAAATATGATGATAGTTTTTTTGAAATCTATGAAAATGCAAGAAAATATTTAGATGAGCAAGCCCATAGTATAAACGGGGGTGAATTTACATCAGAGTGGCTATCACAATTTATATATGAATTTGATCACCACTTTGCAACACCACCAAGCAAAACAAAAGGATATTTCCTTGAATTATTAGTTGCTACAGAGAACACAGAACCTAACGGTAAATTTAATAGTTTCTTTGCAGAAGATATTTTAAAAGCAAAGAATGATATAAATACTACCCTTAGCCAATACTTATCAAAACCATCAAAAGTTGTAAATATAAATGAGAATAGAAAATTTATTGAACAATGTTTAAACCCTTTAAATACTCCAATGGGAAGGTGGCCATCTCCCATTGAACATCGCTTATCATTAATGCAACAAGTGGCAGTAAATAGTTTTTTCACCTCTAGCCATTCAATTAGTTCTGTAAATGGACCACCAGGTACTGGAAAAACAACACTATTGAAAGACATATTTGCTGAAATCACCGTAAGAAAAGCTTTAGCAATAGAAGCCTTTCGTCGTAATCCTGATAAAGCATTAATTAATACAGGTTATGATGTTGAAATTAATAATCCATATAATACAAGTGAAACTGTTAAAAGATATGTATATGATCTTGACCCATCAATATCCCAACATGCTGCAGTAGTTGCTTCTAGTAACAATACTGCTGTTGAAAATATATCTAGAGATTTACCTAAATCTACTGAGATTGATGAAAGATTTAAAGAACATACTAAGCCCTTAAGTTATGCTAGAGGAATAAGCACTAAAAAGATAACCGGTGGTTCCGAATCCTGGGGTATTTTTTCTATCCCTCTTGGCAAAGGAGAAAATATAAAAAATGCAGCGTCACTATTAGCTAGTGAAAACTTTAGCATATACAAAAACCTAATTAATGATAAAAGATCAAAAGATAAAAAGAAAGAAGAATGGGAAAAAGCATGTAATGAATTCAAAAGTCTATATAAAGAAATTAAAAAAATGCAAAAAAACCTTTCTAGAATAGCTAAAAGCCCTAAAAGAAATTTAGATGATAGTGAAAAATTTATCCATTCAAATGATTGGATTTGGGAAAAAGATCAATATGAAGAACGCCAACAAACTGTTTTTTATCAGACTAATACATTTAATGAAATGAGGTCTCTCCTGTTCTTGAAGGCACTCACTGTTTTACGCTATTTTCTACTAATGAATGTAGGGAAAATAGGTGCCGCTTTATCATTACTTGAAAACAGAAAAGAAGTAGACTTAAATAACCAAAATGGAATTCTTGCAACTAAAGCAATGTGGAATACTATTCACTGTTTTTTTCCAGTAGTAAGTACAACTTTCGCAAGTTTTTCATCTATGTACAAAGGTATGCCAAAAGACTTCATTCCCTACTTATTCATCGATGAAGCTGGTCAAGCAACACCATTACAAGCTGTGGGTGCCTTATGGCGTTCTAAAAAGGTATTAGTTGTAGGGGATCCCTTACAAATTGAACCTGTTCAAACCTTACATTCTTCTGTATTAGAAGATATTAGGAAAATATATCAGGTAGATAAAGAATATTTTAATTCCAATTGTTCCGTCCAATCAGTCTCAGATAATGCTAATCCATATGGTACATATGTGAATGGGGACAAATGGATAGGGATTCCATTGTGGGTTCATAGACGTTGTGTGAATCCTATGTTTTCTATTTCAAATACACTAGCATATGACGGTAATATGGTACTTGCAAAAAAGGAAGTTGGCGAAGGAGAATGGTTAAACGTTAGCGGACCAGTTACAGTAGGGCAATATGTTCCTGAGCAGAAAAATGTTCTCATCACCCATATAAAAGGCTATATGGCTAAGATACTAAGAATTCAGCTTCTAAGCACTATCAAAACACTTGTTACTCATGAAAGTATTACACAATTGTTTGAAATGTTTTTAAAGCAAAGTGATTTTAAAAATGATTGGTCATTAGATAAAAAACGATCGTTTATTCTGTTGAAATATTACTATCAATTAAAAAATAAGAAGACTGTTCATGAATTATTAAATGAAATAGAACAATTTGAAAACGGAAAGCTAGAAGCACCTTCTATTTATATCATTACACCCTTTTCAATTGTCAAAAATGAATTAAAAAAAGATATTAAAAAAGAATTGTTCGAAAAAATGTATATATGGTTGGATACCTCAATTGTTTCATTGAATGGTATTGATGAGGACACGTTTAAACTTGAGAATACTAATAAAGAAGAAGCGAAAAAATTTAAAGAGTGGTATGAAGCTTGGGTTAAAGAAAATATAGGAACTGTCCATACTTTTCAAGGAAAAGAGGCTACTATCGTCTACTTTGTAACTGGCACAGACGCAACAAAACTACCTGCAGCTCAATGGGCATGTAAAGACCCTAATTTATTAAACGTTGCCGCAACACGTGCTAAAGAGAAGTTTTTCATTATTGGTGACCAATCTTTATTAGTACAATTTAAAAACTATGAAAAAATTATAGATATAATAAATCAATATAAATCTAAAAAAGTGGTATAAGACTGCATAAAGCAGTCTTATATTTTTATCCAATAATCTTCCCTTAAGTTCAACTCACATTTTCTGTTCTCCCATAGTCAATGGCACAGCCACAGCCGCCAATGTCCCAGATATCAATCTGAATAGGCTTTTCTTTAATATCCGCTAGAGACAAAGTTTTCATAAAGGTAAATGGCTTTTTAATATCCTTACCATGTCTATCTACACCAAAATTCCAGTTTTTTGTGTATTTATGTGTTTCAATAATATGTTTAATCTTGGGCGATTTTTTCCCTGTGCTAACAAATTCATATACGTCTTTAAACATATAGTCTTTTTGTTTCCCACTCTTGATCGAGCTTTGTTTAGTGTACCTTATATAATCACTGATGACTATTTCTTGCTCCATTAATTCTATAAAAGATTTTTCATCTTTCATATATAAATTTTTGAAGTGCGACATCCCAGCTTTAACACATTTACCAGCACAATTATTGTGTTTAAAGTTTTTCAAATACATGGTTGGTTGACGGATATTATGCTTAGCCAACACATCATCTGGGTTAATATCATGATGAATGAGCGGCATATATACCTCAAAGGGTTTCCAGTTATTAACTATTGCTACTTCTCTATGTAGCTCTTCTACACCAATGCCCCAATATAGAATAGCATTTTCTATAAACTCTTCATTTATTAAATACTGCTGTTGTACCATTGCTCTATTTCAGGAACAAGTCCCTTCTTTAGATAATCAGAGGCAACTTTCATTTTTAATTCCTTAGAGCACGTACCAACCCTTGAGTTGGCCATGAAGCGCTGATGCACCATAAGTTGAGCTGGAGTTATTCCTCTACTGTGTTTAAGTAGTGGTAATTGCAATTTGTCGCTCCCCTCATGAATAAACCGATATAGATCAGGGTCTTCCCAAAGAGTGTCAGTAAAGTATAATACTATGTTGTCATTTGGATAGTTTTGCTTTACAAAATCGGCAACTGCAAAACTTGCCTTGCCTCCACTAAATTTAATAATGTGATTTCTTACCTTTCCATTTTTCACGTTACTCATAAAAATCTCTCCTTAAAAAAGTTTTTAATAGAATGCAAAAAAGCACTCTTCTCAAGCGATTGATAGCTGCAATTGCAGAATTTTTATCAATCACTTGAGAAAAGTGCTTTAAGTAAAGTAAAAACTCTCCCTGCGTAGGGTGAGGATTGTAATTTAAAAATATATTTTTATTATAACAGATATAGTATGTTCACTTCTATGAATAACAAATATATATTTTTAGTTGAAATACTCTTTCTTCTATTCTTCACCCAGTAAAATCCAGTCCGTAGTTACACCATATTCCTTACTTATAGAAATAACAGTATCAATTGAAGGTTTTGAATTCCCTTTTTCGCTATCACATATAGAGCTTTGCTTAATACCAGTGCTTTTTGCAAATTCAGCCTGTGTCATCTGTTGCTTTACTCTAATACTCTTTACTCTTTGGCTTAAACTCATTTAAAATCATCCTCCATAGCTTGATTACAGAATGTTTGATACTGATTTAGTGTTATCCCAAAAATGTTAGGTATAACTTTGATATTAATCTACACATTGTTATTCATCCTAAAAGTGTTAGGTTTAATCATAATCATAAATAGAAAGGTAGTTATTATAGCTTATAATGATTTAATTACTTAGTCATTTTAATAACTTAAAATAAAATATATGAAAATACAAACAAACAGGAATAGTTTTTAGTGTTTTAACATATAATATTTATTTAAGTTTTAAGAGTTTAAATGTTTTAGGGAGGAAAAAACCCTTATATAACACAGGTTTGAAGCTCGTTAACCTAACGTAGTTGGGATGAAATATAACACTTTTGGGACAATCACTAACATCTTTAGGATGGATTATAACATTTTTGGGAAGGTCTAAATAACATATTTGGGATAAACCCTAACGATTTTGGGATGTACCTAACAAAATTGGGATAAAAGATAATTATATTTAAACCTAACAGATTTTAATAATCTGTTAGGTTTTGCTTTTTATATCTAGCAAATAATGAGATAATGATGGAGATATCTGTAGGTAGGTGATACATATTGTCGAAGGTGAACAAAAGTGATTTGATTGTGCAATCAAACGACTTAATCGAAGCATATTATGATACAGATTTAACAACCAATGAGCATAAGATCATTCGGTATGTAGCAAGTAAAATAAAAATGAATGATAGTAGTTTTCCAGATTATTCATTTGAAGTACGTGAATTTGCTAATGCAGCTGGCGTTAAAGGTAACAACTATCATGCTCAAATAGAAAAAATAGCAGATGAAATAACTAAAAAGCGAATTAAGATAAAATCAAAAATAGGTGAGAAAGAAAAGGTCGGTTGGTTCCCATGGTTTTCTGCGATCGTTTATGAAAAAGGAGTGGTTGAAATTTCGTTTAACCCACTCATTAAAAACTTATTATTAAACCTGGAAAATAGTTTTACCAAGTACTCTTTCGAGGTTATATCGCCGTTAAGAAGTGGCTACTCTATAAGACTATTCGAGTTATTGAAGCAATATGAGAAAATTGGCCATAGAACTATTGAACTTGATGAGTTACGAAAAATGTTGGGCATTAACGATAAGTATCCAGAGTTTGCGAACTTTAAACAAAGAGTTTTAAAACAAGCACAAAAAGAGTTAAAGAATAAAACAAAACTTTCTTTTGAATTTGAGGAAATTAAAAAATCCAGGAAAACAATTGCAATAAAATTCATCATTAATAGTAATTATGAGGCAGAGCAATTATCATTATTCGATAAGGTCCCAATTGAGATCGAGAAGTTACCAGAAGAGATATTAGAGCTTAAGGATAATGAGCAAATTCAAAGATTAAAGGCATTGTTTTCCTCTCATTCCATTTTCATTAGTGAAGACATTTTATTCTCTTGGATAAATGAATACGGCGAAGAAAATATAGTATATGCAGCAGAAGAAATTAAAGGTCGAAAAAATATTCAACATCCGATTCCTTACATAGAGACAATCCTGAAATCGCAAAAGGGAAATACAACTGAATCAGCAGCAGAAACAAATAGTAAACCATCTATAGTGAAAGTAACAGAAAAGATTGTGGCTAAATATGCGAACAGTGGGGAACCCTTGCCAGAGTGGTTTATTAAAGATGATGCTATAGAAATTTATGAAACGGAATTAAAAATTGATAAAGAAGAAGCCCAACAAATTTGGGATGAACAAAAACTCTTTATACAGAATAATATAAAAGAGCTCAAAAATATGAGAAGAAAAGTAAAAGTTAGATATTAATAAAGATAGAGCCCAAAATTGTTAGGGATAAACATAATGCTTTTGGGCTATTTTTTTCCGGATCTATCCCAAAAATGTTAGGTTAAAACCATTTATTTTGTGTTCGGTAAAAATTACTTATGTGTTGTTCAATCATCGTCCTAAAAGTGTTAGGTTTATGCTGTTTTCGAGGAAAACATAACGTTTTTGGGATGATCTCTACCATTGGAAGTGGCAGCATGATCCAAATTAGAATTATAGTACGGAAAATAAAACTCTATCCCAAAATTGTTAGGTTTAAGAATAAAGAAAACCTAACAATTTTGGGATAATAAAGTAGTTTCAATGCCTTTAAATTCGCTCCCTTACTCTATCCTCCCCTCCTCTATAACAATCTTATAAATAAAGAGGTGTGAGAGAAATTATTCTCCTACACCTCTTAGTAACTTCATAAATCAAACTCAAACAATGAAGAATGAGTAAGATCCCTTTCTTCTAAACTCACAAGAAACTTTAAATTTTGCTTTATAATCTCCTTCACATCCATCGATACTGGAGCTGTTATACGTTCTCCAGTAGGAAGGTATAATTTCTTCTGATCTTCATTCTTTCGACTATTTAAAAATGCAGTCGAATCGCTCGAAAACCATTTATATTCTCTCAACAGTTCATTTGCACCACCTAAGTAATGGAAGTTAATATTCGGAAATCGACTAAATACTTCATTTAATCTAGTTCTTACGATATCCATTCCATGTTTCATAAAAGGAATTAAACCACCAATTGCTATGACTTCATGTTCTTCATTAACAAGCTTTTCTAATTCCTCTAATGTATCAGATACCTGCCATACAGGAATGATATTCGCATTACCTGTTAAAGACTTGAGTTTTTGATAATTTTCACGTGTTCTTTTGGGATTTCCAATAACATCAAGTGGAAAAAAGCCCAAAATACGTTCGTTATCTTTATTCTTATTAATAAATTCTGCATATCCATGAAGAATCATATCCTCGTTTTCTTTCTCAGAAAATAAGCTCTCCTGCTTAATACCCTTTTGTTTTTTGCGATTATAGATAGTGTGAGCACCAGAATCTATATAAGAGTATAGGTTATATAAATCAAGCTGCTTTAAACAGGAAGGTCCCGATTCTAAGATCTGAATGTAATTGAATAACACAAAATGCCCCTTTACATCTTTGTCTTTAAGTATTTCTATTACACTCTTATCCCTTTCCAATCCAGATGAAAAAAATCTCAATCCTAATAAAGACAAACGATACAATCCATTCTTTAATAGCTGTAGCTTAGAGATACTTTCAAAAATACGACTAACCATGCCAAATAAAGCGGAACTATATTTATTGAATTTCTCCATATCCTGCCTTATTGCTGTTCTCTTGAACATAATAAATGAGATACTTCTTCTAAGCTGTCCGCGGGCTATTGAAAATGTACCGCCCTTTTGTGTACGAATAACAACAGTATTTTTTCCATATTCCATTACGTGATTAACATGGCCCTTAACAGTTTTATAATACCCTCTTTTCTTCATTTCACGTTGAAACTTTCTTTCTATCTTTCTCGCATCTATATTATATTTTACGATCATCAATAATCACTCCCTTAGTAAATAAAAAGAAGGAATAGTTA
>NZ_JBVVRS010000004.1:0-366149 GCF_055808295.1 Metabacillus sp. KJ11-3
AGTAGGTGCAATTGGCTATAGTTAAATGCACGTGGCACATGTATAAGGGAATTGTCAATTTTCACTTCATTGTACTTATTTACCTTTGCCAGGTCTTTTTTGAATACTGGATATTCCTTCTCAGGCAAAGCTAGTAAGTACTTGGTCTCTTGCTCCCATAACTCTTGGATTAGAACTTCTTTCTCATAATGCAGCCTCTTACGATCTTCCTCCAGTTTTTCCTTTAACTGTAAGGTTAGATCTTCAAAGCTTTTCATCACAGGTGCCTTAGTGAAAAAGTTATATCGAATATAGCCCACCTTATTTTCTACATTTCCTTTCTCATGGCCACTTCTAGGATTACAAACTTGAACTTCAAAGCCATAATGGTTCTGAAATTGCATAAATTCATCTGTTAGTTTTGCCTCTTCCATTTTTGATCGGGTTTGTTTTACTGCAGGTGTAAGGTTGTCAATTCTTAATGACTTTGGCACTCCACCAGCTTGAATGAACAGTTCCTGCAATCCATGCAAAAAACATTCTTGATTCTCAGATGGAAGAGGTATTGCAAAGCCTGCGTTGCTATAAGGCATAGACATGATCAATGCTCGAACATCTACTAGATCCCCATCTTGAACAGCTTCCATTACTCCAAAATCCACTTGTGCTTCACCCGGAGGGTGCGCTAATCTTTCATGTCCTTTATCACGTTCTTCTTGATGACTGCTTTTCCACTCTTTTACAAAATTGCATACAGTTCTATATGAGCCAGTAAATCCATATTTAATCAATTCGTTATGTAACTCTTTATTTGTCCTTCTAGATTTTCTTTTAATCTTTGATCTTCGAACAACCAATCGGCAACCATTTCTCCCCATTTTTCCTCATACATCATTCCTTTTCTAGCTTTGAGGGTTTCTTTAGGAATCTGGTCATCATCAGCGTATTTCTTTGCAGTACGCCAGTTAACTCCCACTATTTTCTGTATTTGGGAGATTGATAGTCCTTTGTTGTTTCTTAAATTTTTGATACAATTAATATCAGACATTGCTAGCATCCTTCCGTAACCTCCATGTATTGATTCGACACCATTACATTAGAGGGACTTGGGGTGACTGGCAAGTCTTTTTTATGCCCTTATTAAAATAAGTGCAGGACTCTGCATTTTTCTGTTGCAAAGGTCTGCACTTCTATTTTGCAATAAACAAGAGTGATAAAAACTCAAAAGATCACTAATATATGATGAATTACGTTTTTTCAAAGTAATGAAAAAGAGTGTTTAAGGTTTTAATACTTTTGGTTTTAAAATACTTTAATTTATCTCGTAATAAAATAATCTTTGTTAGATGCAATTAATGACTTTTTAATTCAATAATTCTTTGTTCAAGTGTATACAGTATACTTTGATCTATATCTTCTAATGATTCAAGTATATGGTTAATAATTAACTCTCCGAATTCATCCATTATATTTTCTGTTATTTTCCTAGATTGCTCTTCAAGGAATTGTTCTTTTTTTGATAGGCTTAAATAATGACGTCCTTCCTTGAACTCTTTTTTTAGTATTTCTTTTTTAACCAAGCGATTCATAACGGTAGAAACTGTATTAAAATTTATTGCTTTTTCTATTTCAAGCCGTTGTTGAACATCTCTTATACTCATTTCAGAGCCTTCCCAAAGAATTTCCATAATTTTCGATTCTAAAGGGCCGAAAAACCTATTTAATCCCACCTCATTATAATTAAAAGTGTTTATGTTCACTTTTTTCACCTACCTATTGACCACAATAATTTGAACCAGAAAATACAAACTAACTAGTTTTCTACAACTAACTGTTTGGAATTTCATCGACTTCATTGAACAATCTATAAACTTTTATAGTTAACTTAAATCACCAGTATTAATGGAAAAATGCAGGAGATTTAATCGACTTTCTAAATGTTCATTCATCTTTTTTCAGTTAAAAAAATAAAAATGATAAGAATAGATTACTAAAGAACTAATGCTAGTTAGTAGTCCGCCGATACATAATAACGTATTTTTTTTATAAAATAAAATAATAAAAAAATAGGTATACTAATTAGAAAATAGGAAAGCAATATGTCATTATAATTCAAAAAAAATATCTGGTGTCTTACAATAGTGTAGAAATTAACAATAATAAATAAAATTAAAACTTTTTTCATTAGATATCAGCCCTTATATTAACATTTTTACTTACATCCAAAGAAAAGATTTGTAACATTAAAGCAATGCAAATATTATTTTCAGTAACCACATGATACGTTACTCTTAAAATATGTTTTTAATATAAGTATTGGATCCTTTTATTCAATTATTTAGGGATTTCTTACTCAATTATTTGACCACTTTTTAAGAATGTATCATTTTCCTATTATTTATTATATTAAGTTAAAGAAAGATAAAATCTGATACATAAAGCTGTTTATAACTAATAACGTTTTTCTCAGTTGAAGTAACATATTTTATATCTGTTTAATTAACTTTAAGTGATTTAAAAGTTCATAAAAAACCATCCACATAATTAGAATTGCACTAATAAAAAATATTAGGGAGGGCAAAATTTGATATACAAGAGAAAAATAACTGTCCACAATTAAACTACCATTTAAACTCTATAGCATTAATATGAACATATAATCATATTTGAATCAACAAATATCGAGTATTTGTCACCTAATATTCATTTTATAAGAGAGAGAATCTTTTTTCACTTCATCACAATCTGTTGAACCTTACCTACAACTTGTCCAAAATTTACAATCTGGAGGAATCCATATTGGCATATAAGTGTGTATGTTTCCCCATTAATGCGCTAACGTTTTATACAACTTATCCTTCGTAACTTTTTGATACTTTTATATTTCGTAGACTTAACCACCATAAAAAAGTCATATACAACGTGATAAAAAATAGCCAATTTTCAAAATTTTTTAAAATATAATCATACAAACCATGTAAAATGAAAGGAATTAAAAGCGAGTAAAAAATCCATTTGTTTTCTCTATCATTGGAGAATTTCCCGTTTCCTAAATAATAGCCCATGATAACCCCAAATAATCCACTGCTAGAAACTGGTAAGATAGCTCTTCCTAGTGCTATATCAAGACCGTTTGCAAACAAGTAAAAAATATTTTCTAGCGTTGCAAACCCAAGAGATACAGCTGCCCCATATACAATACCATCGTAGTGTTGATCAAATTCAACATGTTTATAGATTGTAAAATACAAAATAAACCATTTGAAAAATTCCTCTAACAGAGCAGCAGATAAAAATGCTTGTGCAAATGGGGATGTCCAAATATGTTCTTCTGTTAAAACATATTGAACAAACATTATTGGAAACACTAACATTGCACCTAAAATGAATATTCTTATTACTAATGAGATCGGCTCTGTCTCGGATTCATCTTTTAAATAAAAGTAGATCATCAACGCTAAACCTGGGGCTAACCCTGCAAAGATAATTGCTACCATACCCAAGAACCACATTCTTTCTTAATTCAGTATATATTACTTATTGAATAGTTAATGATATAGTAATATTATAACTTACTATATTCAGGAAATTGTGAAATGAAATAAATATTATTATAGGATGATCTTTCAAAATAAATATATAAAAGTAAGCTTTTTTTAATCCAAAATATAAATAAAAATGCATAAGAGCCTTATTTATTACAACTTATACCTCTTCTTCGTATTTCTTTCTTGTGAAGTAGTATTTCTTAACTCTTACTGACCTCGTAGTTTTAAATCACGGCCTGTCTATTTCCATATATTGTAAAGTGTAATGCGAAAAAGTTCTTCTTGAGGGGAAATCATCTTAAGAGACCCTCTTTTCCAAAAAAATTTAAAAAGTTTTGCCTGTTGCTGCATCCCTTTTTTTAGAGGTCTCCCTATTTATTGTATTTATGATGAAATCTTATTGAGTTACCAACAGAAGGTGGACTATTACTTGGTTACCGAGGAACTACTACCCCAATTGACAAAGTTAAAAAGACTTTGTAATTTTAGGATTAAAGAGTCTAATACAACCATAAAACATAGATAATGATACAAATCGCATATCAGTAATACTTTATAGTTTAGTTCAATTCTTAAGTGTTATCTTTTTGAAAACCCTTTTATAACCTTAATTAAAACATTTTATTATCCCTCTAATTTTCTTTTTTGAAAATATCACATAAAAAATAAGAAAGTTATTTTTAAAAATTTTCCATTTATTTTATGTATTTCTCATCAACACTCTAAATACAAACCCTAAAAAATATTATTACTAATGGAAACTAAACAACTGATGTAAAAGTAACACAAAACTCGCTCCTGAAACAGATAAAATCACAAACAACACGTTACTTATTCCTTTCCTTGCATCAATTATAAATTCTTTAATTGCAGTAAACCCTAAAAAACCGATTGCTACCCCTAGTAAAACACCCATTAATTTATATGTGAATACTATCTTACCTCCTATAAACGATGAAACAAGAAACAAGAGTGATAATAATAGACATGCAACTAAGAAACTAACAAATTTCCTCCCCGTTCTACGAAAAGATATCATTAATACTATTCCTTCAGGAATTTGATGAATTAGCAATGTCAATAGTAGTGTTGAAGTAATTAGATCCGATGTTAATGAAGAACCTATTGCTAACCCAATTGGGATTGTATGCAACATGATTGCAATTAATATGGATAATCTTGATCTCTCAGAATACGATGTAATATTATGTAAAATCTGGTGGATAATAATACATCCAATTGCTCCAACTAATATACCTAATAAGACACTTATTAATCGGTATTCATTTATTGAATGAGGTATTAAATCAAATATAAGAATTCCAATAATTATTCCACCACATAATATGTATAAATACTGAATTTTAATAACTTCTATCTTGAGAATTAAGTAGCTCAATAATGCACCAAAAGTGGTTCCTATAAATATATATCCACTTAGTAAAAATGAAGGATTCCCCATTAAATTCACTCCTAGTAGGATTAATAAATAATAAGGTTTACACATAAAAAGCAGTACCTTAAAGAATTATATTAAAGTGATTAAATGTTCATTCAAACATATGATAAAAATTTAAATTTAGTATTACTTCAATCTAATTATCTATAAACTAAACTATTCGTTCTAATATAATACCTGCAAACAAAGGTGATAAAGGTCAACTTGCATCCAATCTCCTGCTATGACACTCGCACTTCAAATAGTAGAGGCTAACTTATTGTTCCATGTAACTCCACCTGTTGTTCCAGGGGCTTGTAAATTGCATTTTCAGTGGATCTAAAATTCAAGGGGCATTGCTTACCTGAGATGAATTTGAAGAAGATACTACCTGGTTATAGCCTTGTAAACATTTGGTAAATTAGAGACTGAGGGGGTCTCTATCACAAAAAATTTATCGGGAAAATAAATGGAATTCAAAAAGGCATTCGGAATAAATTCAAACCGAATGCCTTTTATAATAAAATTAGGTATGACTCGTTATGAGTCATACCTAATTTTATTAATTCATATCCCAAACCATTGCTAATAGTGTACCAAAAACCGTTACTAAAGCAATAACTACTCCGTAAATAATATTTGTATAGATTGATGCTTTATCTTCAGTTTCACCTGCATGCATAAATACAACTAACTGAAGGCCAGCTTGTAAAAATGCTGTTACTAATAAGACTGTCATCCCTAATGCAAATGACATATTGAAGAAGTAAACACCAAGTGCAACTGCCGTAAGCACCAATGAGAAGACAAATCCCATTACTTGTTTCATCGGAAATAACTCTCTCATGTTTACATCATTCCTTTCAGGTAGATAAAGCTGAAAATGAAGATCCAAACAACATCTAGGAAGTGCCAGTATAAGCTGAAAATAAAAGCTTTATTTGCATTCTCCGGAGTTAAACCACGCTTTACAATTTGAATAACAATGAATAATCCCCAGAATAATCCAAGCGTAACGTGTGCACCGTGAGTACCAAGCGTTGTTAATAAAGTAGATGTAAATGCACTCGTTCCAATACCTGCACCTTCATGAACATATGTTGCGAATTCAAAGATCTCAATTCCTAAGAATCCCAATCCAAGAAGTAGTGTCACAATAAAGAAAGTAATCATGGCCTTAACTCGACCAAGACGCATCGCATGAATACCTAAACCAATTGTAAAACTACTTGTTAAAAGCAAAATTGTTTCAAGTAACACAGGGGTAATCTGGAAGATCTCCGCTCCATCAGGACCAGAACCCGTGCGATTATATAGTGTAAAATAAGAAGCGAAAAGTGTTGCAAACAACATAATTTCCGCACCTAGAAAAATCCAAAATCCGAATATCTTTAAACGGTTTTCCTCAGTACTATATTCTAGTGGTAGCGAGTTATCAATTTTCATTACTTAAGCACCTCGCAAATCTGATTCAGTTTCTTTGATTTCTTTTACAGAGATATAACGTCCATGATCTTTTTCAAAAGAACGTAATGTCATAAAGATAAAGATGCCAATTGTTGCAATAATTGCTGGAATCCATAAGCTGAAAACTAATGAGAAGCCCCATACAAAGAAAACACAGCTCATAATGAATGGCATTCCACTATTATTTGGCATATGGATCTTTTCTATATCTCCTTTAAATAACTCATGACCATGTTTTTTTGCATCCCAAAATGCTTCTGTTGATTTTACTTCAGGTATAATAGCAAAGTTATATTCTGGAACTGGAGTGTGTGTTGCCCACTCAAGTGTACGTGCATCCCATGGATCTGATCCGATATTTCTTGGTGCATAACGAATGCTGTAATAGATGTTATATACAATTAACGCAAAACCAATTGCCATAATCCCAGCACCGATAAATGAAACCATATTTAATGGTCCAAATCCAGTTGATTCTGAATATGTGAAGCTACGACGTACTTGACCGTCTAAACCAGTAATATACATTGGGATAAATGCTAGGACGAACCCGATAGAAAGTAACCATGCTGTCCATTTCCCAATTCTTTCGTTCAACATAAAGCCGAACATTTTCGGCCAGTAATATGTTAATCCAGCAAGCATAGCATACACTACACCCGGAATAATAACATTGTGGAAGTGAGCAACTAAGAACATTGTATTATGGTATTGGTAGTCAGCTGCTGACATCGCAAGCATTACCCCTGTTACCCCACCTAATGTGAAAAGTGGAATAAAAAGCATTGAATAAAGCATTGGTGTAGTCATTCGAATCTTACCTTTTCTCAGCGTAAGCAACCAGTTAAAGATCTTTACGCCAGTTGGTACTGCAATGATCATTGTTGTTACTGAGAAAATACTGTTTGTAAACGCACCTTGACCCATTGTAAAGAAGTGATGTGCCCATACTAAGAAAGATAGCAATGAAATTAACACCATTGACCATACCATTGACTTATAGCCATAAAGGTTACGTCCGGAGAATGTTGAGATAATCTCACTGTATAGTCCAAATGCTGGTAAAATTAAGATATAAACTTCAGGATGTCCCCAAACCCAGAAAATGTTTGCCCAAAGCATATCCATTCCACCGTTATCTAAAGTAAAGAAATGTGTACCAAATAAACGATCCATCGTTCCCATTGCAAGTGCAACTGTTAATACAGGGAAAGCGAAAACAATGATTAAGTTTGCAATAAGAGCAGACCATGTGAACATCGGCATTTTCATTAATGTCATACCAGGTGCTCTCATTTTCATGATCGTCGTAATAAAGTTAATACCCGTCAGGAGGGTTCCGATACCGGCAATCTGTATCGAAATCATATAATAATTCGTTCCGACAGATTTACTGAATTCCTCACTAGCTAGTGGGAAATAGGAAGTCCAACCCGCGTCAGGTGATCCTCCAACAACGAATGAAATGTTGAATAACATAGCTCCCATAAAGAACAACCAGAAGCTTAATGCATTAAGACGTGGAAATGCAACATCACGTGCTCCAATTTGCAGTGGAACAACTAAGTTCATGAAGAACATGATAAATGGCATTGCCATAAAGAGAATCATAACAACCCCGTGAGTTGTAAAAATCTCGTTATAGTGCTGTGAATCCAGCAATGTATTATCAGGAACGGCAAGCTGTGCACGCATCATAATCGCGTCTACACCACCGCGGAATAACATAACCAAAGCAGAAATTAAATACATAATACCGATACGTTTATGGTCAACTGTTGTTAACCACTCACGCCACAAGTAACCCCATTTTTTAAAGTACGTTAATCCAGCAAGTATTGCAATCGTAGTTAAACCAATAGCAACCATGGCTGCATAGATCGCAAAACTTGGATGAGGTACGGCAAAACGATCAAAGAAATCCATTCGTTTGTGACTCCTTTCGGAAATTAATTATTTTAACGTTATTAATCATGAGTTTTATCATTAATGATTCATGTGTTCAGATTGTTCGTCATTAGAGCCTTCTGAATTGTCTTCATCTGAATTTATATCAGATTTTTCTGTTTCAGCTGATTCTGCTGAATCTTTATCTTCCTCTTTACTGTGGTGTCCATTGTTAGGTGGCGCAAACTCTAAATGAGTCCCTGTATATGTTAGTTGACCAAGATGACCTGGCTCTAACAATTCATCAAACTCTGTTTCTGTCAGTGGATCAGCTGTTTCTTTAACTTCATCCACCCACTCATCAAATTCCTTCTGACTCATAGCTGTTACATTAAATGTATTTTCTGCAAATCCTTCACCACTAAAATTAGAGTTACGCCCCATATATTCACCTGGTGAATCTGCTGCAAGATGAAGTGTTGTAATGTGATCATTCATTGCATACTTCTGTCCACCAAGCTGAGGAATCCAGAAGCTTGTAATCGGTCCATGTGAATATAACTTAAATTCAAGTGGACGATCAGTTGGTATATATAGGTAGTTTACTGTTTCAATGTTTTCTTCTGGGTAACTAAAGTGCCACTTCCAGTTAGAAGATGATGCATAAACAACTAAAGGCTCTTTCTCTCCGTAACCTTCCGGCTTTGCCTCGACAATATAGTTACTTTGAACAGAAACAACAGATAAATAAGCAACGATAATAATTGGTATACCTACACAAATTGTTTCGACCCATTTATTCCCATGTATATGCGGTGGTTCATAGTCATCCGGCATATTAGACGCACGGTATTTTACTAACATATAAATTAAAAGTCCAAATACAACAAGAACAATAAACAACATAATTCCCATTGATAGTAAAATGTCACTTGCTAACCTTTCTGCCTGCGGTCCTTTAGGATCTAAAACCATTAACGGTTCACATCCAGATAAAAATGCGGCTATGGAAACCATAATCGTGAACATAGTCCATTTTAATTTCATATAATACTCCTTTCTTTCCTTCACATAAGCTTCTTTTTATACCTATATCAGCATAGTAAAATACCAAACATGTGAAAGATCACACAAGATCAATAATCACATCATATCAGACGTTCTTAAATAAGTTTATTAGTAAAATCATGTTTCATGTAATGTTCAACTATTAGTCACTTTTTCGTTATATATTTATCACAAATTGTTCACTATTTTGGAATGAACCCTTCCATTTTGGTAGAATCTTCTTATAAAGGTGGGGAAGTGTTAAAGATCGGACTCTCTAAACTCTAAGATAGATTTAGGAATTCTCTAGTTCTTTGGTTTGCTATTTCTGGAATTAAGGAGTTAGAAATACTCTTAAGTACATCTTTTGAACATTTTTCATTGGAATGCTAACAGTGACTTCTTTACCTAAATATTTATCAGAAGGTGTGTATTCTTTTAAGGGACGATTCCGATTATTTTTTCTTCAATGCTGAAGTTTGGCTGTAAGGTAATAACGATTGATTTTTTTGGAGTAAACTTACTATTTGGGGCGAAACCTTGGTGACTTATTTAACTAATAGAATAAATGGAATTGTTTTAATTTAAAGTTTTTATAAATTGTTGGTTCGTCAAATTATATTGTACCTAAATAACTTTCACTTCTAGAACTGATGAAATTTTGTCATTTACCTCAAGTATTGGTTAGTTGTTTCCAAACTTTAAGCTTATATGATCATCATGGATACTTTTTGTATGTAGGTGAAATTTTGTAATGAGGCTTCCAATTTTAAAATGATAAAGAGGGTACGTTCTGAACTGAACCCTATAAAATAGACAGTTTAATAAAAGAAGATACTATTTTATTTATTTATGCAGCGATTAGATGACTTCGGTAAGCCTCCGGAGTCATCTTTTTTAGGTTCCATTGCTTTCTGCTGGTGTTATAGTACTCTATATACTCATCAATCATGAGTTTTAATTCATTAAAGTTACGTGCTTCCTTGTAATCTACTTCATCTTTTAAATGCCCGAAAAAGGACTCCATAGGTGCATTATCTAGACAGTTTCCTCGCCGTGACATGGATGGGAGTAACCCAATTTCTTTTGCTCGTTTCTGGTACTCAGGATTTGTATAGTGAACCCCTTGACCTGAGTGGATGAGTGCCTCAGGATGCACATTTCCATCTAATGCTTCTTTTAGCTTTGATAAAGTTCTATACACAATGTTCATTCGTAAATTAGTGGAGAGTTCATAAGCAACAATTTCTCTAGTAGCGACATCTTTTACACAGGATAAATAAGCCGTTTCTCCTCCTCGGTACGGTAAGTAAGTCATGTCTGTTACCAATGCTTTTCCTGGCTCAACCTGTTCAAACTCTCGATTTAGGTGATTTGGCACTGTACGGTGTACTTCTGTTGCTTTCGCCAATTTTCGGTAAGGATTTGCACGTCTTACTTTCGCAAAAAAGTTATACTTTCGCATCAATCGAAGGATTTTTTTATGATTCATAGGCTTGTGTACCATATCGGCTAAAGCCATATATAAGCCTCGATATCCAATCTTTCCTTTCGCTTTATCATATATAGACTTAAGTAAGAGGTAATCCCTATAGTCCTGCTCCTTACGGAGTGCTTGACTCTCACTGTTTTTGAGCCATTTATAATATCCACTTCGACTCACACTTGCTAATTCACACAAATAACCTGTCAAATTCTTCAACTGATAGAGACGAATGACTTCGTTGATGACTTGATACTTCTCTCGTGGTGTTAAAACCGTCTTTTCTTCGCCTGCCTTTCTAGTGCTTCGAGCTTTTTTAGTAGCTCAAGTTCAGCTTCCAAAAGCTTGATCCGTGTTTCAGCCTTCTCTAACTTCTTCTCAGCCGTAAGTTCTTTAGAACTTGGACGACCCGTACTTCCTTTTCCTCGACGTTCTTCTAAAAAGCCTGTTTCTCCGTATATTTTATATGTAGTTCTCCAGCGGTTAAGTGCACTTTGTGCTTTCTTAATTCCAATCATCTCTAAATCAAATCCAGCTTCAATAAAAATCTGAGCTGGTCCTTTTCCGTCTAAATTTTCTTTAACAGCTTGAATTTTAAACTCAGATGTATACTGAATTGCTCGATCTGAAACAGAAGAGACATTAGGGTTGGATTCTAAAACTCTTCGTTCATGTTCATTAAAAATAATCTTACTCATAAATCGTTTCCCCGTTTCTTAAATATAAGCTCTAGTATAACGGGGTTTTAAGCTATAAAAAACAAAAAACCCCGAATAGATACACTTTTTTTAAAGTGTCTACTATTCGGGGTTCAGTTCATTCTACAGAATTTCTTTCTTGAATTTTCCACCTTCATCACAAAAACAAATTCTTGCATAAGAGGAAAATATAGCGGATTTCCAATAGATTTAATTCTTCATAGAAGGTTTTAATGGGAAGTTAGTTCTCGACTTTAGACCTTAATACTCTCTTTAGCTTAATGAACAGTTTTAAGTTTGTTAATAATTTTCTTTAATAAAAGTTTAAATCAAAAAAGACTGTAGACAAACTCTATTTTAATGAGTTTGTCTACAGTCAGTGAGCTTAAAAATCATTATTTATATAAGAGGCAAATTCTTTTATCATTTCCTCATTCCTTCGGTAGTAAGTCCATTGAGCATGATGTTTAGATTCTAGAAAGCCCACTTTTTGTAACACCTTTAAGTAGTGTGAAATAGTAGATTGCGACATCTTTGCCTTTTCTTGGATGTCCTGTGCGCTTACTCCTCCCCTTTCATTTATATTTCTTATAATATCGCTAGATTCAGTATCAAAATGTTCCAGAGGATCCTTCAGCCATTTCAATATTTCTAATCTTGTTTTGTTAGACAATGCTTTAAATATCTCAATTTGATTTTCCATGATATTAAATTAACTAATAAATTTCAATATGTCAATTTTTCGTTTGTTCAAGAAAAACCTGTTGTGCAGTAATTTGTATAGTGAATGATCTGTAATGCTATTCCCACAAAGAAGTAATTCGCTCACAAAATGTCTATCACAAATGGTAAAACTTCAATAAAGACTGTCATAAGAAGCTTCCTATGGCAACCTTTAGTATTAATTTTCATTTCTGTTCTGATTAATTATTTGGAAAGGAATTATAATCATATTCTGAACGGTCTACTGGGGTGAAATTTTTAGGTACGTGAAAACGTAATAAATCCCCATTAACTACTTTATCTGATAATAAAAGTTTATTTTCCACACTTTCTCGAAACTTTTTAGCTTCTTCAATCTGCATTTCTTTTAGTTCCGTACCCGTATTAGAATCATAATATTTTCCATCAACAAATGTAATGGACGGGCTCACGAAATCACCATTTCGGAAAGGAACAATTGGATTATGTTGTTCAGACAATAAATCTGTACCAAAATGGATATAATCCTTGGTATCAATTCCTAGCAAATGAAGAAGAGTTGGAAGAAGATCAATTTGTCCACCGAATTCATGATTAACACCACCCTCGATACCAGGAACACGAATAAACAATGGTACTCTTTGTAAACCTACACTTTCTAATGGTGTTACTTCTTTTCCGAGAACTTTCTCCATCGCTTTGTTGTGGTTTTGAGAAATTCCATAATGGTCTCCATACATAATAATGATGGAATTATCATATAAGCCTGACTTCTTCAAATACGTAAAGAATTGTTCTAATGCTTCATCTGCATAACGAGCTGTTTGAAAATAATTATCCACTGACCTATCACCAGTTGTATGAGGTGCGATTGTAGCTTCTTCTTGATCCATATTATAAGGATAATGATGGGATACTGTTATAAATTTTGTATAAAAAGGTTGAGGTAATGTTTCCAAGAGCTGAATTGACTGGTCAAAAAACGGCTTGTCCTCTAAACCGTAATCAGCTTTATTTTCTTCTTTTATTTGATAGTAGCTTTCATCAAAAAATTTGTTATACCCTAACGATTTATAAATTTCATTTCGGTTCCAAAAGGTTCCCGAATTCGGATGGAACACAGCAGATGTATAGCCTCGCTGACCTAAAATAGCGGGAGCAGCTTGGTACGTATTTAACCCTTTTGTGGTAAAGGCTGAACCCTGCGGCAACCCATACAAAGAGTTTTCTACCATAAATTCAGCGTCTGCTGTTTTACCTTGAGCAGTTTGGTGAAAGAAATTATCAAAATAAAGAGTATTTTCTTCACTAGTTAATGAATTTAAGAATGGTGTTACTTCCTCTCCATTTAATTTGTAGTCTATGAGGAAGTTTTGTATTGACTCAAGGTGTAGGTAAATTACATTCATACCTTTTCCAGCCCCAAAATAATTAGGATTTGGCTCAGCATAATTTGCTTTTGTAAAATTGATTACTTCTGTTAGTTCGTCACTATCTGCTAAAACTCTTTGTGCAGATGCCCTTGTACTTTGAACTGCATCATAGAGAGTGTAATTATACATTCCTAAATATTTTACAATATAGTTTCGATCAAATCCTCTTGTCAGTAATTGTGGTCGGTCGGATTCAGCTAAAATTAAGTTTATCATCGATATTACCAATGCTACTGAAAATAAAATAGAAACTTTCCATTTACTAGTTTCCCTTTTTTTAATTTTCACAAATCGAAAAGTGAGTAATAAGATTAAAACTAAAATATCAATAAAGTATACAAAATCATATGGTTTTATTAATGTAGCTACACTGCTGCTTACGTCTCCAAAATTCTGAGTCTGCATTAACGTTGGTAATGTGATAAAGTCGTTAAAGAAACGGTAATACAAGGTATTAGCATATAAAAGAATTGTTAACAATAAGTCAATAATAATAAGCCCTAAATACTTTTTCCTTCCTTTAAACAAGAAAGAAAATCCTAATAAAAACATCGAAGATCCTAATGGATTTAGGAATAATAAAAACTGCTGAATTGTATTTTCTAACCCTAAGTCAAACTGTGTTAATTGAATAATAAATGTTTTTATCCAGAGAAAAATTATAGCTAAAAACAAAAAAAACCAAAAATGATGAAAGACATCTCGAATCTTCTGATGAAAGTTATTCATTACATACCTACCTTCTAACACCTTTTTATTACTCAACCTTTTATTTATTAACTATAAGTTGAAAAGAAGTGATTTTTCCAATGTATTTTTTCTTTAGTTTTTATTTTTTTCCTCAAGCTGCTTCAATTCTTTATCAGATTTTTTCTTAAAGATATAAATGACTCCAAAAGATAACAAAGATAATACTAGATAAACGATAACAGTAGATAGCATTTTGAACACTCCCTTTTTATTATAAATTCTATCAATAACGCTAAAGTGTATAATTTATTATTTTTTCTTAGAAGACTTTTGGTTTCCTTTTCTGTAAGATAAAAACAAAAATAAAACATAAGCAATTAAAATAACAAAAATAGTTCCACTTGTAACTATAAACATGTTCATCATTATTTTTACCTCCATATCAATCTATAATAAATCTGACCATATAATCATATACCATTCAATAGATTTTAATAATCCTTCATTAAATTGTCAATTTTTTTAAAGTCCAAAGTTATTTGTTTGTCTAGGTACTTTTTATTTAGAAGTTCTGTATTTTTCATAGAACATTAAAATAATATCTGCTAATATATGAACATATGTAAATATATTAACATAGAAAGGACAGCTATGAAGAATACATTCTCCTTATTCACTATTGTTATAACAATCGCAGCCCTAATATTAGGAAATTTAGTCGTTGCTACTAATTCAGGAGATGCTTGTGGTACAGATTATCCATTCTGCAATGGACAACCCATTCCTGATATTACTAATTATCATATTATTATAGAATATTCACATCGCTTATTCACAATGTTACTTGGGTTTGTTATCCTTATTAACTTCATAATTGCATGGAAAAAGTCAAAGAATAGAACAATTCGACTCTTCTCTCTATTCGCATTATCTTTGTTGTTTATCCAGTCAATGATTGGAGGATTAAATGTTTTATTTGGAACTCCTACTGGTTTTACAACACTTGATGTCATGTTTAGTTTGTTCTTATTAATATCACTAATCTTTCTTCATGTTGGTTTAAATGTATCATCCTTTGAAAAGAAAACTAACTTGATCAGACAGCCATTATTAAAAGGATTCTTCTTTCTTTTATTTGAAATCTTAATTGGTGCTTTGTTTAAACATTTTGAACTTAGCCAACAGATTTTTCAAATTCATATGAACAGATTCAATCTTTCTTACCTTATTTATTTCATACATGGGATTTTAGGGTTGCTTATTTTATTTTATATAAGTTATGCTGTCTTTCTTACTTTTAAATGGGAGGTTTTTAAAAAGAAGGCATTACTCTTAATTTCTTTAACCTTCCTTACAACAATAGGTGGGTTCATAACCAAATCAGAACAGATAAGCCCCTTCACTTCTTCAGTTCACATGATATTAACAATTTTGACTTTAGCACTCCTTAGCTACATGACAGCTATATGTTTTTTTAATCAAATGAAAAGTGAGTAGATAACCTTTCTACTCACTTTTTTAAATGAGTTTCGATTATAGAATGTGTTACCTTTAGGTCAGTTACAATATCCTTTATTTGATTCTTTAATTCCTCATTTTCATCACTGCACATATTTTCACTCAAATAAAGATGAACTGACATTGCATTAACCTCCCCATCAATTGACCAAATGTGAAGATGAGAAACCTTTTTAACTCTATCTACCTCCATCATCTGTTTCTGTATGGAGTCCAGATTTATCCCTTCTGGTACCGCATTTAGAAAAACTTTCATTGTTTTCATTAATTTACGAATAACATTGTATAATACGAAAGAGGAAATTACTATGGATAAAATAGGATCTAGTATATGAATATCTTTAAACATGAGAACGACACTAATTATAAGAACTCCAATCCATCCCAGTAAATCCTCAAGTAGGTGCCACGAAAGTACACTTTCATTCATTGATTTTCCTTTATGTAGTTTCCATGCTGCAAATCCATTCAATACTACACCTAATAATGCTAACCAGAGCATGCCTTGAGCATCAGGATGTGAAGGGTTAAATAGTCGAGGAATTGATTTAGTCAAAATAATAATAGATCCAATTATTAATACGATCCCACTTATCAAAGCTCCTAATGTAGAAAACCGTTTATATCCGAAACTGTATTTTCCATCACTTTCTTTATTTGATAGCCGTTGTAGATACCAGGCTGTTCCCAGTGAAATACTATCCCCTAAATCGTGAGTAGCATCAGAGAGAATTGCCATGCTGTTAGTTAGGAATCCACCAATAAATTCAATGATTGTAAAAGCTAAGTTAAGAAAAAAGGCTAGTCTTGTGTTCTGAGTTGATGAATGTTTTTTTGACATATAAATACCTCCTAATTACATTACATCCCTTAACATTTATCCTAATCTGAATGGATCCAAACATAATTCCAAAATAAACCATTCTCTACAAATAGCTTAAATGAACATAAAAAAATACAAAAAGCCACTGATTGGTCAGTGGCTTTCGAACGAAATAATTTCTAACTAGATTTTTATATAATAAGTAAGAGGATCTATTCAACGAAATCTCATTCAATTATTTACCTTTTCATCAACTTTACCCGAATCCTGTCTCATTAGAAAATAAGTCAAAATACCAGAAACTAGTGCTCCACCTAATGAAATTAATATACGGATATACAACGGAACAGTTGAATGATCCTTTTCAAGTATCCATAGTGCCCATGCGAATACTACAATTGTCATTGGAATAACAAATTTAAAACGTTTCATGTGATTTCACTCCTTTAGCCAAATAAAATAATCTTACTAATATCCTTAAGTTATTTGATTGCTTACTTTTTGTTTCTATTAGATGATCTTCAACCTTAATATGGTATTTCTCCATAATTGTATGCTGAACTTCCCCATAATCTTCCATCCAATTGTGAATAAAGCAACTATCCGAAGAATGGATATTAATGACTCTTTATCATCATATAATGGTTGTCTTATTAATTGGGACTATAATGTTAAATTTTATAAACTTTAAACTATTTTCTTCAATTATTGAATTAATTGTTAATGTCATTAGACTTATCTATAATAATATATATAAAGCTAGAAGGAGTTAAATTTATGAATGAAGATGAAATTAAATCCAGTCCAGATTTTGATTTAGATGAAGAAACATTATTTATTGTTTCTCAAACGTTTAAAGCACTCTCAGATCCAACTCGTCTTAGAATCCTTAATTTATTATTTAAGGGAGAACATTCTGTTAACGAAATTGCTGATAAGTTAACATTACTGCAATCTACCGTATCACACCAGCTTCGTTTTTTAAAAAATGTTCGACTTGTTAAATTTAGGAGAGAAGGTACGTCGATGTACTACTACCACGATGACGAACATGTTATTGACGTCCTAAAACAGACTATAGATCATGCAAGACATACTTAAACCGAACCCTAAAAGGGCTCGGTTATTTTTTAATTACAATGGTCTCCATCTGAGCATTTATATCCTTCAACATCAATTTGGATGGTCGTATGATGCAAGTGAAATTCATCATGTAATATTTTTTTGGCTTTTGAAAGGAGATCTTGATGACTAATTCCTGGACCTACGACTAAATGACAACTCAAAGTTGGAAAATCAGATGTAATTGACCAAATGTGTAAGTCATGAATATCTTTGACTTCTTCCATCATTAGTAAAGTATTTTTCACGTTTTCAACGTTTATATTCGTTGGAACACCCTCCATTAAAATATGGAAAGCATCCTTCGTGACTCTCCAACCACTAATAATAATTAATACTGCTACAATGATACTTGCAATCGGATCTGCTAAGTTCCATCCAAAAAACATAATGAGTAATGCAGCTACAATAGCCCCTACCGATCCTAACATATCACCAAGCACATGTAAAAATGCACTCCGTACATTTAAATTCTCATCCTTGTCACCTTTCATTAGTATATATGCTGCCACAATATTAACAACCAATCCTATGGAAGAGACAAGCAGCATTCCCATACTAACAACCTCTGGTGGATTTAATATCCTTTGATATGCTTCCCAAAAGATATAAAGAGATATGAGAAGGAGTGTAATCCCATTGATAAATGCTGCCAGTATTTCAAAACGTTTATATCCAAATGTTTTAGAAAGTGATGCACCTTTTTCTCCAAATGTTAGGGCTAAAAAACTTAATCCCAATGCAGCAGCATCACTTAACATATGACCTGCATCTGAGAGTAATGCCAAGCTATTTGTCATAATCCCACCAATAACTTCAACGACCATGTAGGTAGAAATAATAAGAAAAGACCACTTAAGAGCAGTTTTATTATTACTCGTATGATGATGATGACCATGATGACCGTGACCATGACTATGTGAGTGTCCCATGTAACCCTCTCCTTTATATGAATATATGTACATATATATTATTGCAAATGTAATTAATAAGTGCAATATAAATATTATTTTTTTCAAACCTATTAAATATTATTAGCCTATTTATCCATAAAACAAAGGATTTATGCTATAGTTTGGAAATTATAACAGTAATCATTTTATTTAAGGGAGAATGTATGATGATATATGATGTGATAATAATTGTTGCAGGTCATTCTGGATTATCAATGGGATAATTCATTACCTGGATTCATCAAAGAGGTGTTACATCGATAGCTGGTTTATTTTTTAAGAGCTAACTTGGCAATATAGAAGAGGTTCTACTCTTCTACAAGGAGTTGGAACAGATGCTGAATATTTAATGAAAAAAATACTGATAGGTAAGTACTTAAACCGATGAAAAGCAGTGAAATTTTATTAATTCACTGCTTTTCATCGGTTTTTCTGTTTATTACTAAACCCAACCTAACAACTGTGCTATTTGAAAAATAATAAATGGAACTAATATGGCCAGCACTGATGGAATTAGGAATGCAAGTAAAGTCCATTTTTTACTCTTTGTTTCTTTATAAATATTTAATAACGTTGTACCGCATGGATAATGAAGGAGTGAAAATAACATCATGTTTAACGCGGTTATCCATGTCCAACCTTGATTAATAAAGATCTGTTTTAAGTCCACCAAACTATCCACTTCTGTTAATGAACCAGTTGAAAGATAACCCATTAGTAAAATCGGTAATACGATTTCATTAGCAGGCAAACCAAGAACAAACGCTAATATAATGTAACCATCAAGTCCTAACATTTGACCAAAAGGATCAAAGAAGCCAACCATATGCATTAAAATACTTGTATCTCCAATGTAAATATTTGCAATGACCCATGTTAATACTGCCGCTGGAGCAGCAACTTTTACTGCTCTAACTAATACAGTCCATGATTTTGTTAAAGAAGCACGAATCACAGTATCAAAAAACTTTGGACGACGATATGAAGGCAATTCTAATGTGTAATGCGTGGGAACACCTTTTAGTGCTGTTTTTGATAAAACCCAAGATACAAAAAATGTCACGATAATCCCAAACATAACAATACCGACAATGACACCTGTCGTGACAAGAGATTTTAATCCACCAGTAAAGTTTGCAGCCATAAATAGAGAGGCTAATACAATTAAGGTACCCCATCTTCCATTACATGGAACAAAATTATTTGTCAGAATCGCAAGCATTCTTTCTCTCGGAGACTCAATGATTCTAGAAGACATTACAGCTGCTGCATTACAGCCAAACCCCATAGCCATTGTCAACGATTGCTTACCATGTGCACCAACATGTTTAAATAAACGGTCCATATTAAAAGCGACTCTCGGGAGGTAACCATAATTTTCTAAAAGGGCAAAAGTTGGAAAAAAATCGCCATAGGTGGGAGCATAACACTTATTACCCATGTAGAACCCCGATACAATCCTAAAACGAGAAGTCCGTGTAGCCAATCAGGTGCTTGAATAGCCTGAAAAAATGTTGTTAAATATCCTTCTATCCATCCAAAAAATTCAGCAAGCAGGGAGGATGGTATATTGGCTCCAGCAATGGTTAAGTAAAAAACAGCCCCTAACATGATAAGCATTATTGGGAAACCCCAAATCGGAGATGTAAAAATGGAGTCTAATTTTTCTGTTCTAACATCCCCTTTTGTTTTTGTATAGGAAACACCTTCGTTACACAATTGATGGCTTCTTTTATATAAATTAGAAACAATTTCATCTCTTAATTCTGGTGTTGATAATTCTTGAGCCTCTATATATAGCTCTTTTATATTCATTATTATGCCTCCTTTACTCTCTTCTCGTTCGTTACACCCTTTAACTCCATTCTTTTATTTAACTCATTAAGAAGTGCTTCGTCTCCGTCCAATAACCTTAGAGCTAACCATCTAGATGAAATTTGATCTTCTACTAAATTGCGAACTTTTGATTCTATTTTACTTATTTTTTCTTCAATCTCTTCGTTATAAGATGTTTGTACAGGGTTACACTCAATTTTTCCAGTGACGATTCTATCAATTGTATCTAAAAGCATTGGGAAACCATTCTTATTACGGGCAGATATTTTGATAACAGGTACTCCAAGTCGCTTTGTTAAAAGAAGCTCATTTATTTTAATACCTTTCTTCTCTGCTTCATCCATCAAGTTGATACAAATTACTACACTGGTTGTCATTTCTAACACTTGCAATGCTAAATTAAAGTTACGTTCTAAAGATGTAGCATCTAGCACGACTAGTGTTACATCTGGTTTTTCAAATACAATATAATTACGAGCTACTTCCTCATCTGTTGAATTTGAAAAGAGTGAATAAGTTCCAGGTAAATCAATCATTTTGTAAGTCTTATCTTTATGGCTTACTGCTCCCTCAGCTAATGAAACGGTTTTACCAGCCCAGTTACCTGTATGTTGTCTTAGACCAGTTAAGGCATTAAACAATGTACTCTTTCCAGTATTAGGATTTCCAGCCAAAGCAATTCGATATAAATTAGTCATTCTACATCAACTCTCCTTTAATTTTCATACTTTCCTCTTTTCTTAAAGCAACCGTTGTTTGACTAACACGAAATGCGATCGGATCACCTAATGGACTTTTTCTAACCACTTCGACTATTGCCCCTGGTACAAAACCTAAATCTAATAAACGCCTTCTCATAACACCTTCCAGTAATAATGAAGTGATTTTAATTAAGCTTCCTTTTTCCCCTTGATATAAAGAGATTTTTTTAGTTTTATCCATATATTTTTCTCCTTGCTTTTTATTTTTCCTTAGGGCAACTTTTAGTGTAAAAAAAGCATAACCTATTGACAAAGTCATATTATTCATTTTTTTTAGTGTTTAAGGAATACAGAAGATTACATAATGCTTCACCTAATTGCTTTTCACCAAATTGACCGATTTCTCGGTCACTTATATCAACTTTTTCATTCGTCAAATAAGCATAAATTTGATTGCAATCACACCTTCTCATCTCAAGCCATTCTCCGTTACCTAAGTTAAAGGCAAGTCTAACTCCCATCATCATTCTTCCCTTCAAGCAAGTTATTTTATTTAAACCATACACAAACTGTGTATTATTCATTTACTCAATTAAACAATCTTTGCTTATACTTAATATTTTTCCCTAAGGCAACTTTAATTATTATAATATGAATATATTCACATATTGTCAAATTTATTTCAAAAAAACTGCCCAATATTGACAACGCTTATTACTATTTATACTTCTGGAGTTAGAGTTGGTTCTACTTAACCTTTTTTATCCATATTATCGATTTTTAAATGAATTACTTTTATCGTTTTCCCCCTTGATAATCAAGGACTGATTGAGCAGCAAATTCTAAGCAAACTCCACATCTTGTTCCATGATCATCCCCCAATAATTGCACCATTTTCCTTACTTTCATAAACAAAGCAATTGTAATTACTTTTATGATTTCCATAATCACCACAGACACAGTAACAAGGGATGTTCTCAACTTATCGATATGTTAATATATATTAAAATCTTGTTGTATTAGGAGGGACTATATGAGAAGGTGGCCATTTATAATTTTGGTTTTATTCCTTTTAATTGGTTGTAATAATAATCAGGATCCACACAATACTACAAACGATGATGTACCAGAAATTGTTGAGGTATCATTTAAAACAAGTCCTGAATCTGTAAGAGTTAACCAAGAAGTTCAATTGATCGCTATCATTTCGCAGGGAGAAGAACTTGTTGATGATGCAAGCTTAGTAGAATTTGAAATATGGAAAGATGGACAATCAAAAGATCAACACGAAAAAATTGAAGCAAATAATAAGAAAAACGGAGAATATACCGCATTCTACTCATTTAAAGAAACAGGAAAGTATTTTATTATCTCTCATACAACTGCAAGAGATTTACATACAATGCCTACTAATGAATTAATGGTTCAATAATTATGTAATAGCTACTAAATAAGTATTGATCACAACAAGTAGAAAGTTCTAATAAATAAGAGCTTTGGAGGTATTTCCAAGCTCTTATTTTATACATTGACACCATTCTATCGTTTTTAGCGTATTTCCCCCAAATCTCAATATCCTTGTTAAAGGAACAAGACTATACAATAAATTTATATCCTTTGGTTTTGTTTTTAGAATATTTAGTTGTATATATAAATGACTAGAGGAAAACAGTGCTAAAAAACTAAAAAATAGAGACTTTGATGCCTCGGAATTTTTGGGGATTAAATAAGAATCAATAACTTTTTCTTTCAACTACTCACTCTCCCTCTATAAATATTGATATATCAACGGTTTGACCCGTTGGTGGGATGTCAAAAAAATATTTTTCGACAAACACCCTAACAGAATTTAATAAATATGTGATTCTCTTACAATTAGTGGGTACGCTACGCGGTCACTACTGGGTAATGATGGTAAAGTAGTGATCACAAAGTATACGATGCACAATGGATCTCTGCGTAGCTTATGATGACGTACCCTCCCATGTCTCTGGGCATCCAAGTGCCTACATTCCTTCGTTCGGTCTAGTCATAAGGCAGAGGCTAGCGAAGCTCCTTTAGGGACTCAAGGTCGAATGGATGATATAGTGCCAGCTTCTCCGTGTCATCCTGTTGTCTAGGTCGTTTAAGGGGATGCAGGACTTTACATAGCCTCTGCGAGGCCAGGAATATCCTTCATCATTCGCTTTGCGTCAAACGCTTTGTGCTTCGTGCTGATCCCATGAAGAACTTTTAAGAGTTTCCCGCATAGTACCACGATGGATTGCTTCTTGCGTAACGGATTATCCTTACGGTTTGTGTAATATTCATGCAGCCTTCTAAAGGCATCGTTATGGCGAACCATCGGCATCATGACTCGGAATAGGAGGGCGCGTAGCTTTCTCCTGCCCCGTTTAGAGATTCTCTTTTGTCCTTTGTGCTGACCGGAGGAGTTTTCCCGTAATGTCAATCCCGCGAGTTTGATGAGTTGGCGTGGATCTTCGTAGTGTGAGAAGCTTCCGATTTCAGCTAGTAAATCAACAATGGTCGTATCTCCAAGTCCAGGTACCGTTGAGAGCCATTCATATTCTACTGATGTTTTAACAAGCTCGACCAGGTGCTGCGTAATGCTTTCAATCTCCTGTTCCAACTGGTGGTAACGGCGAACGAGAGTGGCAATTTCTATACGGGCCATCTCCCGTCCCTCTGTAACTCCGATGGAGTTAGAAGCAACTTCAATGAGTCGTACTGCTTTTGGCCGTTGGGGGGATTTGAGCCCCTCCACCTGACGGTAAATTGCCAATACCTCATCCGGCTGTTTTTGGTGAAGATCAGCCGGAAATGGAGTGCATTCCAGGACAGCCATTGCCATCTTCCCGAATGACGGAAAGACCTGGGTGAACTCAGGGAAATAACGGTCCAGCCAGCGAATGATCATGTTTTTAACGGCTCCCAGCTCCTCTGTCAACTTGCTTCTAAATGTTGAACCCACACGGAGTTCAGCCTCCATGTCCTTTAGGATGCGAGGATAGCTGAAGCGCCCATCTTTGATCAAGCGAGCGATGACTAGTGCATCCTTACGGTCATGTTTGGTTGGCAGGTTGTCATCCAGCTCCTTTGATCGCTTGACGTGCATAGGATTGGTCATGACTAGGGGGATGCCTCGTTCCTCAAGGAAATAGGCCAGGTTAAGCCAGTAATGCCCTGTTGGTTCAATCCCAACTATGACTTCCGTTTTTCCGAAGTCTTTCATGGCATCCAAAATACGCTGATAAAATCTCTGAAAACCGTCGCCAGACTGTAATACCGAGAAAGATTTTTGGAGCACACGCCCACGGTCATCGACAAAGCAAGGCGAAGTGTTTCCGCTTGGCAATATCGATTCCTACTACGAGTGTTTGTTCGGTGACTTGATTTATTTTCTGGTTTTGTTTAAAATCCATGTTGGAGTCCTCCTTGGTTACCTAAGTTAGGGGTCAATTCGGTGCACGATTTGACACCCCGTATATACCAAGAGGGCTCTTTTTTGTTCAAGTGCCCGAAAATCCTTCTAACAGGAATGCTCCTTTAATTAAGATGTCTCATCTTTCACAAACCTGCTCCGCTAGTGCAATAACTTCAACAAAAAGAGCGTCAATCCTTTTTGGATTGACGCGTATTGACGGCACAATTGGATTTTTTCGATTCTCGAATATAAATTATGTCTCCAGATGTTCTCGGGCGGCTTTTATTGCGAAATTTAATTCATTCACGATAAGCGCTTTATTTCGGAAGATCTAATATAAAGATTGTTAAATAAGTAGGTTAAACCTTCTTTCATTAACGTACTCTTTTGTTCAACAATTTATCTCTATACTTTGAAGGGGAAACACCTGTAAATTCCTTGAATTTTACTGAAAACTGAGTACTGTCATTATATCCTACCTCTAGTGCTATATCCGTGATAGATAGCTCAGTATTATTCAGTAATCTTTTGGCTTCCTTAACTCGTAATATATGTAAATATCTTAAAGGGGTTATACCATTAATTGCTTTAAAACTACGATGTATATAGTGTGGATTTTTCTGTGAAGATTCTCCTATTATTTTTAGACTAAATTTGTCTCTATAATGCTCTTGAATATATTTCATGACTTCTTTTGAAACTGCTTCTTTATACCCTTCCCAATCCTTTAAGTAAGGTTTACATCTAGTACACGGTCTAAACCCTTCCTTGATGGCTAAATCTACATCTTTATAGATATTCACATGTTTTGGGTTCGGGGTTCTAGATGTACATGATGGACGGCAAAACGTCTTTGTGGTTGAAAGAGCATAGTAAAAATAACCATCATATCTTTTATCATTATTTTTAATCGCCTCCCATTCCTCTTCTTTCAATTTAAATCTATCTCCTTTCTAAATTGGGGGTCAATATTCATAATGCGTATATAAAATTAATAATGTACATTTGTAAGTAACGGTATGTTGTGCACATCTACCCTAATTAATTCTAAGGGGAATTAAAAAATGAATCTCATTGAAAAATTTCAATCTGTCATCATATTAATTGCTGTTGGCCTTGGACTCTTATTAGGACAATTTGCTTTTTTAGAAAGACATGCAGAATCTTTTATCATTCCAT
The DNA here is from genome assembly GCF_055808295.1 of Metabacillus sp. KJ11-3. Taxonomy (NCBI): domain Bacteria; kingdom Bacillati; phylum Bacillota; class Bacilli; order Caryophanales; family Bacillaceae; genus Metabacillus; species Metabacillus sp. KJ11-3. The sequence goes on from NZ_JBVVRS010000004.1 coordinate 25,929, forward strand.
TTCTATTATTTATGTTGTATGGACTCTTTTTAACTATCCCAATAAAAGGCTTAAAAAATGCTTTTAAAAACATAAAGTTTTTAAGCACGAATGTCATTCTTAATTTTTTATGGACACCCTTATTAGCATGGGGATTTGGTGCAATCTTCTTATCAGAACATCCTGCTCTATGGCTAGGTTTCATCTTGTTATTGGTAACACCCTGTACAGATTGGTATTTAATTTTCACTTCCATTGCAAAAGGAAATATGTCACTTTCTACCTCTGTTCTACCTGTTAATTTAATATTGCAAATTATTCTATTACCAATCTACTTATTCATCTTTGCAGGCAAAATGGAAACTCTTGAATTATCAACAATTCTAGAAAGTGTAGTCTTAATCTTATTTGTTCCATTTATACTGGCGAGCCTTACACGTTATTTCTTAAAGAAGAGGCAAGAATTATTAGAGAAGAAAATAATTCCTTTCTTTGCTTCCTCTCAAATTGTGTTTTTATGTCTAGCAATTGTTTCGATGTTTGCATCGCAAGGCTACTATTTGTTAAATAATCTTGAAGTTATTTTACTTATGCTTATCCCTCTCCTACTATTTTTCGTTATTAATTTTATTTTAGCTCAAACAGTAGGAAAAGTATTTAAATTCAATTTTCAAGATACCGTAAGCTTGAGCATGACTATCATTGCAAGAAATTCTCCTGTTGCCCTTGCTATAGTTCTTACAGCATTTCCTGACCAACCATTAATTGCCCTTGCTCTAATTATCGGTCCATTGATTGAATTACCTGTATTGGCGATTCTTGCTCAAGTTTTATTAAAAATCAGAAGAAGAGAAAACAAGGAACAATAGAAGTTCCTTGTTTTCTTAGCAGTTCTTCAAATAAACTTCCTCGTTAGTTAATGTGTAATCCTTTAAAATCATTTATTCCTTTCTAAGGGAACTTCTCCAATTTGGCCCTTTAGAAAAAATGCAAATGTTATTACTCATTCGCACTTGATTGCCCGACAAGAAAATCATTTGTATTAAAACATGACTTCTGATCAATCTATTTCAAATAACCTATTTTTGTTATTAATGATCTACCTTTCGTATAAAACAACAATGCTAGTGACGTACCCAAAAATTAATTGTTTTACTAATTAATACCTTGAACCTTACTTCTTCTTTCAAGTAAAACTACATCTCTCCAAACACCATTCATTTTACCAATACGTTCTCGTCTTCCAACTTCCCGAAACCCATATTTATTATGTAATCTGAGACTAGAGACATTCTCAGGAAAAATACCAGATTGTAACATCCAAAATCCATGCTGTTCACTTATTTCAATCAAAGATTTTAATAGTTCACTTCCGATTCCTTTTCCTTTATTAATTTCGCCCACATAGATACTTACTTCAGCCACACCAGCATATACACACCGACTTGAGACAGGGCTTAATGCTGCCCACCCTAAAACCTGAGCGTCTGAACGTGCAACAATACGACAATCTAATATGTGACTGTGATTCCACTCCTCCCATGAAGGAGCTTTTTTTGAAAGGTTGCATTTCCAGAAGCAATTCCTTCTAAGTAAATCTCTCGAACTTGTTCCCAATCTTCCCGAAGCATCTTATCAATAATTATTGAATTTTTCATTTTAACACCTACTTCAGTTAAAATATATAAATTAAACATTTATTTCTTTTGATTAAAAAGTTAGCATATGTTACAAATGCTGAAATTTAAGAAATTGATTTTTTTGAATCTACATTAAAAATAGCTTTTTCATAAAAGTAATAGAATGTCCAAAGTATTGCCAACGTAGCTAAGACTCCAGCTCCACCCCAATAGAGATATTTAAAGCCATTCTTTAATTCTATAACCAAATAACTTATAAACGGGCCTAAAGCTGCACCCATATCTTGAGCAATAGAATATAATGTAAGAAACGAAACGACATTTGAAGTTTTTGAAATATCTATAGCTATTGCATCTGTTAATGTCGTTATAACAGTAGCACTCATTAACACTAATAGTGTGACGATGATCCAAACAATTAATGGTAGTTCATTTGATATTGCTCCAAATATCAAACCAGAAAAGAATAGAGAAAATATAAAAATAGGCACCTTACCAATTGGTCCATCCGACCAAATACCAAAGATCCTTGCTAAAAAAGGCTCCCACACCCATCTTGCTGATTGTATGAGACCGGATAAAAGCGTTACACTTAATACCATCTCGAATATCTCTATTTCATTTCCAAAATTATGTTCAATGACTGAACTGAGTGTAGAGGTTAATACACCTTGTATGAGCATAGTGATAAAAAAGCCACTTAGAATAATAACAAACTTCTGTCTAAAAGCAAGATTAAAAGGTATAGAAGTTTCAATAAAGGAATCTGTATCTTTAATATTTGTAAATGAATCAGTTTTTAATGATAATAAGATTATTGGTAGCCCTAGTAGAGATAGAAATCCAAAAATTACGGAGACGTATTGTATCCCCATTATGGGAAAAAATCCTCCCCCAACTAACATTCCTAATAAACTACCTAAACGATAAATGCCATTATATAAACCCATCGCTTCTCCACGATGGTTCTTATCAGCATAAAATGCTACAGTAGAAAGTCCGCCGATTCGGAAAAATGACCAACCTATTCCCCATAATGCGCGTAAAATCATCCAAGCAAAGAATCCTTTAAAATAACCATAACCTATTGTGGTGATTACTCCAATAGTGACTGCTATTAAAAGACCAGTTTTCAATGTAATTCTATTATAAATCCATCCAACAATAGGGTTAAAAGGTAATCTTATGAACCTATTAATAGAAAGGAGAATTCCTACTTGCCAGATAGAATTCAATCCTACTTCTTCCCAGTAGATAGGTAATGCAATATATAACATTGAATCCCCTAATAAACTGAGTGCTGTAATGATCGCAACATTTATAATGACTTTTTGCGAAGGAGGCTTGTTTTTTGAAACTAAAAACATCTTTTTTTACAAATTTCTTCATAAGCATTAAGGAAATGTAGATAAGTTTCTTTGCCAAGGCTATTTTCATTTAATCCAAATAACCGTTCAAAGGTTATTGCCTTAGCCTGTTCAATGGAGCATTCAAAAGCATTGATAATTAATTTCAAATAAGCAATAAAATATTCTTTCTTCAATACTCCCGCATGATTAATTACCACTTTTATTCCTCCTCATTTTAAGTGTGCTTTACTGAATAAGTTCAGAGGGAGAGCAGTTGACTCCCCGGATACCGTTTAACAGCAGGTTCCTGTTTCGTCAGAAAGGTTTTTAGTGTCTATATTTACACTACATACACCTGTTTCAGGAAGATCCAATTCCACTTTGTCTGCTGCAGCATTGTCCCCGCAAAGGTATGCAACAATAGATCGGACTTGCTCATAACCTGTTGCCATCAGGAATGTAGGAGCCCGACCATAACTTTTTGAACCTACGATGTAAAAATTCTTTTCTGGTTGACGAAGTTCCTTCTCTCCATGGGGACGAACAGTTCCACAACTATGAATATTAGGATCAATCAAAGGAGCTAATGCTTCTACACTTTCTGTTATTGAGTCAATAGAAGTACGTATTTCACTTATTATGGTGAGATCTGGTCGGCTACCAGTATTTACAATCAATTCATCTATTGCAGTAAGAATTCGCTGTTTACCATTTTAGGTTCCTATTATATCAATGATCTTTTTAGATCTTTTTAAAAACTGGATAAAAAATGGGGTTTCAACAGTTATTACTTTTGCATCAACCATTCGATGGATCTGACTTCCTAAAGCTCCTCGTGCTGCAAGAGCATCTTTGTCTTCTCCTCCATATGCGTCTTGAACCATCTGTTTTCTTAAGATCCAAATGATGTCTGTTTCTGGATAAGATTCTTTTAGTTTTGCTAGTTCCAATAAAGAGTTAATCGCTGAATGCCCACCGCCTATAACTGCCACTCGTTTATTGGCGTAACGTACAACTTCTTTTCCTAAAACATCCGGTACACCATAAAATATTTGAGACTGTAAAGATTTTTCTTCCTTTAGCATAATCCCATTAGAATTAGTAGGATTAGGGTTTCCCCAAGTACCTGAAGCATCTATAACTGCTCTTGCTTCGAACGTTTTATATTCGCCTTCTTTCTCCACATAAATAGTAAACGGAACACTGTCACGATTTGCTGTTTTCATTTTGTCCATATCTTTCTTAGCTATAGATAATACTTTTGTATTTAAATGCAAAGAAGATTTTATTTCAGGTACATTTGACAGTGGTACTAAATATTCGTTCACTAAATCATATCCAGTTGGCAACGAATCCAAATCAGGATGTTTCCAGCCATGCTTTTCAAGTAAGATTTTAGCAGCTTTATCCGTGTTATAACGCCATGGTGAAAATAACCGAACATGTCCCCATGTTAAAATATTTGCCCCCACCTGTTCACCAGCCTCTAAGATGAAAAATGTTTCTCCTCTGTTTATTAAATGTGCAGCTGCTGCTAAACCTACAGGACCACTACCAATAATAGCAACTGGTAATTGATCCAACATATTCTTGTTTATATTAGTGTTAACCGTACTCGTTTGTGATGAACAACAGCTTTTTACGTTTAGTGATAATTGTATTTTAGACATATAAATCCTCCTATTAAATAAACTAATTTAATACAAAAATAAAGATTTTACTTCCATTAAGAAATATCAATATTAGATATAAATTCTTTAGCTCAGCAGGTTTTTAAGCTCAGAACATCAAGGTTTTGAAAATTACTATTTACTCATTTATTACCTCACTCTAAAAATATTTGCATTTTGCAAGTATTATCTAAATATAATTTGTTTAAATGCTCTATCATTACTTACAATTAATTTACATCTTTAAATATTGAATTAATTTTCTAACTACATAATGTGCATCAGGGCCTACTCCCCTTAATGTAGCAGAAGCAAATGAACGCTGACCTTCCAATCCAACAAAGTAAATACCAGGAACTGTGGTACTGATCCCAGCAACTAGTAAAGGTTTCCCATCAGTGTCTAGTGCTCCAATATTATTTAGGTATGTTAGGGTGGGGAGATATCCGGTTGCAAAAATAACTGTATCTACTGACTCCTTTGTTCCATCTGACCAGATTACACCATCAGAATGAAAAGCAGTGAACATTTGTTGTTGTTCAGGTTTTCCAGCTTCTAATTTTGCTTTGTAATCACCTAAGTCTGCAACAGCGCTCGGAATGGGAACCTTCTTTCCAAATTTCCAGAATGGGAAAGTGTCTAAACCTGTAACCCTTAACCAAAAATGCATATCAATACCCAGTACTTTTTGATTTACAAATTTAACTGGCTGTAGCACAGCTAATGAAGTATGACTAGCTTCTGCAAGCTCAATCGCAATTTGAACAGCAGAATTACCACGTCCTACGACCACTACTCTTTTACCTTTGTAGTGATCTGGTTTTTGATATGTTGATGAATGAAGTACTTCCCCTTTAAAAATATCAATTCCCATAATCTCTGGCATGTATGGATTTTGAAAGTATCCCGTAGCATTTATGATCGTTCGTGTTTGATAAGTCTCACCTGTCTGAGTATGAATTATAAATCCCTTACGGTGTTTCATAACATCTAAAACTCTTTTATTTGTCTCAATAGGAAATTGAAACTTTTTAGTGTATTCTTCTAAATAAGAAATCACTTCATTTTTTAAAGGATAGTGATTCTTCTTTCCAGGCATCTTCAAACCTGGCAATGAAGATAAATGGGATGGGGAAAAGAGCTTTAAACTATCATAATAATTTGGCCAGGATCCGATTGCTTGATTATTGGCTTCTAAGATCAAAAATTTTAAGCCCTTTTTCTTTAAATGATAACCTGATGCAAGACCAGCCTGCCCTCCACCAATTACGATAGTATCCCAAACTTTCGTCATATTAACACTCCTTTTATTTGCAATTTGCAAGTATTTGTTAAAAAGAGGAAGGGAATTATCCCATCGGAGTAGTACAACATTTGCTAGATTTTGCCATTGCATCATTTAATAAATTGATGGAACGAATAACCGTCTCTTTTTCAAATCCGTTCATATGAGAGAAGACTTCGTTTAAATAAGAATTCATTTGTTGGTCAATCATAGTTGCTATAAATTTCCCTTCTGTTGTTAGGGAAAGAATATAAACCCGTCGATCATCAGGATCTGGTGTTTTTTTCACCATGTTCATTTTAATAAGTGATTGTATCTGACGACTAAAGGTTGTAATATCAGTTCCCAACGTTTCTGCAATTTGTTGTATCGAAGGTTTATGTTGACGATCTATTTCGTAAAGGATATGACTTTGAATAAGGGAAATATCGAACCCTCCTGCACTACAGCAGTTTTTATTCAAAAAACCAAATCTTCGGGTCATAGTCTGAAATAGTTCGCGAAGATTTTCCTCTTTCATATACGTTCACCTCTTACATTTAGTTATACAATAATTATTTGCAAAATGCAAATAATTCACTTTATTAGTTTATTATTTACATAAAGTATCTTTTAATTGAATTTTAAAGGGAGAGGATTATTTCCTCTCCCTTCATTTAATTCTTATATTAACAACAGTTACTAGCTCCTAATAATACTAATCCTACGCCGTCTTGATTTTCTTCTTTATCTAAAGTTAATTCATCAATTCCAGAAATCTGTGAATCGATAGCCACTTTAATACCATTAATAGTTTTCACTGTATCTGAACCCTCTGGTGAATCTAAAGATATAGTAAATTGTGGCCCACAACATCCGGCTACAGAAGTTAAACGTATTCCTTCTGCACCTCTTTCATCTAAAAAGTTTTCTAACAGTTCTTTAGCTCCGTCAGTTATTTTCATAACTTTTCCCCCTATTCTAACTAAGCATTTGGAAAAATTCTTTTTAATGTTTCCTTCATTTCTGGTTTAACATTAACTTTAGGTCTTGCAGTCTTTGCTATATCCTCTGCTTCTTCAATTGTCTTTGCTTTTCCTAAAGCTAAAAGTGTTCCAATCGCAACAGTACCTGTACGGTTACTTCCTCCTTGGCAGTGAAAATACACATTTTTACCTTCATTATATGCATTAATTACATGATCAATGGATTTCTTAACAGATTCATCTTGTTGGTCTGCGTCATCAACAATTGGACTGTGCACACGATTATATGGTGATTCTTCTTTTGATGCCTCTGCTCTTAAATCATATGCTACGTCGACTTTTTCATTTTTCATCACATCATGTATATCATCTGCACCACCGATATAAATACGATCTTTTATTAATTCATGGTAATTTTTTGTTGTCATAATAACTCCTCCTATTATAGAGATTTGCTCCAATCATGAATTGCATTTCCTTCTAAATATCTTTCAGCATCTAAAGCAGCCATACATCCAGTACCCGCAGCTGTAATTGCTTGACGGTATTTTTTATCTTGTACATCGCCACAAGCAAAAACACCAGGTATATTGGTTTCAGTTGTTCCAGATATAACGTTGATATATCCTGTTTCATCTGTATCTATTTGACCATTTAAAAATGATGTATTTGGTGTATGCCCAATCGCAACAAAAATGCCATCCGTTTGAATGATTCTTTCCTCATTTGTTTCATTATTTTTTACCTTTAGCCCTGTAACTCCATTTTCTCCTGCCATAACTTCTAGAGGAGTTTGATTAAGTGCCCAAGATATTTTTGAATTTTCTCTAGCACGATCCTGCATGATTTTTGACGCACGAAGTTCATTTCTTCTATGAACTATAATCACTTCACTAGCAAACTTCGTTAAAAAATTTGCTTCTTCCATTGCAGAATCTCCACCACCAACAATAATAACTTTTTTACCTCGAAAGAAAAATCCGTCACAGGTTGCACAGGTACTTACGCCTCGACCGATGTTTTCTTTTTCCCCTGGTATGTTCAACAGTTTCGCTGATGCACCTGTTGAAAGAATAAGGGATTCAGTTTCAATCTCACCTAAACCATTGACTTGTAAGCGATAAGGTTTCTTTGATAAATCAACTTCAGTTACCCAACCTCTTTTAAATTCAGCTCCAAAACGCTCTGCTTGCTTTCTCATGTTATCCATTAATTCTGGTCCCGTAATACCATCAATAAAACCAGGAAAGTTTTCAACCTCAGTTGTTAGTGTTAATTGTCCCCCTGGTTGATCCCCTTCAATAACAATAGGTTTCATATTTGCTCGTGCTAAATAGATAGCAGCAGTTAACCCTGCTGGTCCAGTTCCTAAAATGATCACTTTCTCCATAGTAATCCTCCAAATATGTTATGATCTGACATACTCTTTAATTTCGTCATATCCTATCTTCTCCTTGCTTATCCAAGGAATGATGGCAGAACGAGTTGCTAACTCCTCGTTAACCTTTTGGATCCATTTTTTTCGGATACAGCTCTACCCTTTAAAATGGGATCTTTGGTTTTTGTAGCAAATAAACTTTGATTAATTACCCACCAATCTGGTTGAATTTCTGCACGTTTTAAATCCTCTTGAAGTCTCGCAGCCTCTAAAACAGGTGTTGTTTCAGCTAAAGTAACAATTACTACGCTCGTTTCTTGTGGGTTTTTTAACCTTGGAAGCAATTTGCTCACACTTTCAGGTACTTCTCCAGTAGAACGAGCAAGTTCCTTATGGTAATTCTGTGCTGAATCTAATAACAACAAAGTGTGTCCTGTTGGTGCTGTATCAATCACGACAATTTCTTGTTCTGATTTTGCAACAACGTCGGCAAATGCTCGAAAAACAGCGATTTCTTCAGTACATGGTGAGTTTAAATCCTCTTCTAAGTAAGCAAGTCCCTCTTGGTCAAGATCTTTACTGGCTTTTGTAAGAACTTCTTTCTTATATTTTTCAACTTCTTCATGAGGATTAACTGAACTAATGGTCAGATCTTTATTTAATTTATTATTTTTAAACATATAATTTAAATGGGAAGCAGGATCTGTTGTTGTTAAATGAACTTTATGTCCTTTTTCTACAAGACCGACTGCAATTGCTGATGCAACGGTTGTTTTACCTACTCCTCCTTTTCCCATAGTAAAAATAATTCTTTTGTTTGACTCTGATAGATCATTAATCACATCTTTTAGTTCATTGAAAGAAATATCGTAATCCAAATCATTTTTCATTTCTGATTCAGATAAAGAATATTGTTTAAATAAATAACGAAGATTTTGGATGCCTGTTAAGGAATACGATACAAATGGGAGGGAATAATTAGGGACTTGTTTCAATTCCTCTGGCACAGATTTCAATGCAAGTTGCTGACGATGATAAAAAGCTGCTGATACAGCATCATCTGGAACATAGGATTTTAACAAGCCATTCATAATGAGTATTTGATTGTTTATTCCAATTCCCTTTAACTCTATTGATGCTCGATTAGCCTCATTTAAAGAAGATACTTCTGGTCTACTTACTAAGCATAGCGTTGTTTTGGTTGAGTCTGACAGAGCTTCTACTGTTTTAGAATACAAATCTTTCTTATCTCCTAAACCCGATAGAGGTCCTAAACATGAAGCACCGTGTGTACTTTCCTCTAAAAATCCACTCCATGCTGTTGGAAGTTGTAATAGCCTTAACGTGTGTCCAGTTGGTGCCGTATCAAAAAGAATATGATCATACTCATTTACAGTGGATTCATCGGCTAATAAACTTGTAAATTCATCAAAAGCAGCTATTTCTACTGTACAAGCACCAGATAATTGCTCTTCCATTGTTGCAACTACTGATTCAGGCAATTTACCCCGATAAGGTCCTACAACTTTTTCTCGATAATTTTTTGCAGCTTCTTCTGGATCTAAATTACAAGCATAAAGGTTAGGTACGTTTGGAATCAATGTTGGTGTATTCGTTAATTCAATCTCTAATACATCCTGTAAGTTAGAAGCTGGATCTGTACTGACAAGTAATATCTTTTTACCCGCATCGGCTAATGCAACAGCTGATGCACAGGCAGTAGAAGTTTTACCTACTCCACCTTTACCTGTATAGAATAAATACGGAGTATTGATACTTTTCGGATTAAAAGGCTGATACATTCTATCCCTTCTTTCCCTATATTACAGTTGCTTTAAATTAATCGATAATTTAGTCTTAGGCTTTTCTTTTAATTCATCAGTCTTAACGCCAAACCATTCAGAAAGTTCATCATTTGTTGGGTATTCACCAATTTTTTTTATTGTGTTATCAACGAGAGTTACAGGAAGAGCATCTGGTCCCTTTTCAGTAAGAATTTGAGTAATTTCATTATTTTGAGCAAAAACACCTGGTTCATTTGCAAGATTATATCTTTTTATTTCAAATCCCTTTTTCTCTAGTGAGTAAACAGCTGATGCAACACGAGTTAATTCAGGATCAACACTCGGACCACACACACCTGTTGAACAACACATCGCTGGGTCAAATATTTCAACTTTCATAAGTTTCATCCCCTTTATTAAGATATAAGAATTTACTTATACATTCATTTAAGTGAAAGCCGAGAGGAAATCTCACGGCTTCTAGCTTTTATATTATTCTCCAGTTTTAGCGAAACGTTCAATTCTTTCTCCAACTTCATCACGTACACGTTGGAAAAATGCCCATTTTTCCTCATCTGTACCTTCTGCTTTAGCTGGATCATCAAATCCCCAATGTTCTCGTTTAACGTGTGGTGGTGTCATTGGACATTTGTCTGCTGCATCGCCACATAACGTAACGACTAAATCAGCATTATTTAATATTTCAGGGTCAATAATATCTGAAGTTTGATTTGAAATATCAATTCCAGCTTCTTTCATTGCTTTCACTGCATTTGGATTTAAACCGTGAGCCTCAATACCTGCACTATACACATTCCATTCATCACCTAAATGCTTTTTTGCCCATCCTTCTGCCATTTGGCTTCTGCAAGAATTTCCTGTACATAAGAAGTAGATTGTTTTTTTAGACATGTTCATTTCTCCTTTTAAAATAAGATTAGTGGATGATAAGTAACCAAATATATAAACCAACAAGGGTAATAAACAATGTTGGGATGGTTAGGATAATCCCTGTTTTAAAATAAGTGCCCCAAGAGATTTTTACACCTTTTAAAGATAAGACATGAAGCCATAATAAAGTAGCTAAAGAGCCTATTGGTGTAATTTTTGGTCCCAAATCTGAACCAATTACATTTGCATAGATAAGAGCTTCTCTCATTACACCTGTTGTATTAGTATCGGAAATGGCAAGTGCATCAATCATAACAGTAGGCATGTTGTTCATGATTGACGATAAGATTGCCGCAATAAAGCCCATTCCAACTGTCGCCGCAAACAACCCTTGGTCTGCTGTTACTTGAATTAAGTCAGCTAATACATTTGTTAGCCCAACATTTCGCAAGCTGTAAACAACAACATACATTCCGATTGAGAAAAAGACAATTGCCCAAGGTGCCCCTTTTATGACTGTTTTTGTGTTTACCACAGGACTTCTTTTCGCCATAACTAAAAAGAAGATGGCTACAATACCAGCGATGATAGATACAGGAATTCCAATAAACTCACTTGCAAAATACCCAACAAGTAATATACCCAAAACAATCCAAGACAATTTGAACATTTTTTCATCTCGTATGGCTTCAACAGGTTTTTTTAGCTGAGTTAAGTCGTAGTTACGAGGTATGCTTTTACGGAAAAAGAGAAATAAAACCAAAATACTTGCACCTAATGAGAAAAAGTTCGGAATGATCATCCTAGATGCAAACTCAACAAACCCAATCCCAAAGAAGTCAGCTGATACAATGTTCACTAAGTTACTAACTACTAATGGAAGAGATGTTGTATCTGCGATAAAACCACTAGCGATAATAAATGGAAAGACCATTTTTTCACTAAAGTTTAAGTTTCTTACCATTGCTAGTACGATAGGTGTCAGAATTAAGGCAGCTCCATCGTTTGCAAAGAATGCAGCTACAATAGCTCCAAGAATACTTACATAAACAAACATTTTAATACCGTTACCTTTAGCAGCCCTAGCCATGTGCAAAGCTGACCATTCAAAGAAGCCAATTTCATCTAGTATTAGAGAAATAATAATAATAGCTATAAACGCTAAGGTCGCGTTCCAAACAATTGATGTTACATCGATTACATCTTTAAAATCTACAACACCTACTAGTAAAGCTAAAATGGCTCCACCACAAGCAGACCAGCCAATCGATAGTCCTTTTGGTTGCCATATGACTAGTGTAAGTGTGAGTAAAAAGATGACGGATGCCAAAATTACTGATGTCATTTAATAATCCCTCCATTATTCACACGAAATACGTAATCCTTGTTCCTCTAATTCTTTGATTCGATAATCTTGATTAGGAAGGTGTTCAAGTAAATTTTGAACGAATGAATAGTAATCACTATTCTTATTTAATGAGTAGATGATCCATTGTCCCCTTCTTGCTTCTTTTACGATTCCCGCATCTTTTAACTTGCGAAGATGTTGACTAATTGCAGGTTGACTTGCTTTAAAAATTTCGACAAACTCACATACACAACAATCATTTGTATCTAACATTTTTACAATTGATAATCTTGTTTTGTCACCTAAAAGTTTTAATATCGTCGCAGCTTTATCTATTTCAATTGTTGTTTCTAACATTCTAAGCACCTCCAATAGTATCCTTATATTACTATATAATAATTCACTTATATATTCAATAGGTTAGAGTATGTTTAATAGTATTAGAACCATCTTCTTAAATTAGTAGACATATCCACTTTCGACTCTTAGGTAGTGATAATTAGAAAAGACCACTTTAAAGCTGTTTATTTCTTCTATGATGATGACTACTATGTCCTTGACCAAGGCTATGTGAATGTCCCATTAAACCCTCTCCCTTTCATGATTATATGCACATATATCTTTAAAATAAAAATAATTCTTACTTAGATATAGTATTTATTCTGTTGTTTTCATAGGACCAGTATAAATTCAAGTACAAAATTAGCTTATGAAATATAAAAAATTGTACCATACTGTTTCTATATAATAAGGAGTGATCTTATGAAAGATATGATCTCAACTGAACATATTGTGATGATACTTACAGCGGTCATCATTGGAACAGTAGCTCGATTTGTAACAATTAAAGAAGATTTTAGACAGTATCCCAGCTACCCAAATGGATATCTCATTCATTTACTTACAGGCTTTGTTGCCTCAGCTTTAGGGGCTGTTGCTATTCCAGCATTAATGACAAAAAACTTTGTAGCTGTTACCTTTCTTACTCTTGCTATCCAACAATTTAGGGACGTTAGAAAATCTGAAAGAGAAAGCCTAAAGGATTTAGAAAATACGGAGTATGCTTATCGCGGTGATGCTTATATTGATGGAATAGCTAAAACCTTTGAAGCAAGAAACTACTTTTCACTTATTGTGGCTTTTGTAACTGCTTTAACCATTCAAATTGTTAACAGCGATGTAATTTGGATAAACATCCTGTCAGGTTCTATTTTTGGTTTCATTGTATTGTTCATTTTAAAACGATTTTCAAAAGGGAAAACAATTGGGGATATTGCTGAAGTTTATGAAGGAAAGGTTGAAGTAAAAGAATCTGAGCTATTTGTTGATGGGATCTATGTATCAAACCTTCTAGGTTCTGAAAATGCTGCTAACATGTTTCAAAAAGAAGGAATGGCGGTTATCATTCACCCAAGAGCAAATCACTTTCGTATTGCTCTGGATAACTTTGGGCAAAGACAAGCAGCACTTTTTGAATCGACAAGAGCGATTGGAGTCAAAAGGTATCACTTTACAAGGAAAGATTATGAAGAAGGTAGAGTTGTCATTACGCTTGTTCCAATTATTAAGGATATTGATAAATTAATTGAGGCTGTGAAGAAAACACCTCTACTTGAAAGTACAAAGAAAAGTCATTCTGTCATGAAAACCAACTTGGTTGGGAGGGAATAGAATTGGGACGTGAATCATCGGAAAGACCTGGATACGAAATCCTTGCTTATATTACTTTACATAAAGAACGATTTTTGGGAGGAAAGCAACTTTCATTATTGGCAGAAAATGAGGAGCAACAAAAAGTGATGGTCCAAGATGTTGCAAAGGCAATGAAGGCTGATGTTGTGAAATTGAAAAGTGGAGACTACTTAGTTTTGAGAGTATAATTTAGTTACTAAAAGGAACTAATCTTATTTTTTATAGGCTTGCTTCCTTATCCATAACTACTGTAATGTACCTCCCTCCGATTTCTCCATACAATCCCGGGTAGTGCTGTTTCTGTTATAATTTTCCTCTCATGCATCAATTCGATCATCCTTCAGCGTTTGATGGTAGCAGGTCACTCTTATAAACGTGTTCAAATGTTATGTAGTGATCCACAAAATACTCACATAATTGTGCAGCCTGGACTATACCGGTTAATTTGGTCCGATTGAGGAAGAAAAAGATATGGATAAAGTTGAAAATAGTGTTTCATACTCCAAGAGGTGTTAATAACATTTATCGTTCGTTCCTGACCTAATAAAAAAACGTCAAAATCAAATGTTACCAAGGATTTGAGACGTTTCAACAACTACTCATATTTACTTGTGTTATTAGATATTATATACGAAATTAATCAATAGGGAGCTTCCTTCCCTTCCTTTTAAGCTGTTCACTATTTTATATAATTGGATAATAGTTTACTTATTTTAAATTGGTACTAAATCTCCAACATAAGCTTTTTAATTGCTGAAGATGAGGGGTTAATGTAATTGTTGGGGAAGATAATTCCGGAAAATCAGCAATTACCAATACAAATCAAACTAGATTTTGTAATTGACGATAACATTTGCTTGCCGTTGACTAAGCAGATTAACAGAGGTGTTATGACAAAAGTAAGCGACCTTGTTCACCATAACATATGAACAAGGTCGCTTTTCATCTTTAGAATGTTCTGCAACAGCTTGATGGATCAAATATGCAACATAAGAGTTTAGTTCAAAACGATCTCTATTAACAAAATCAGAAAACGTTGATTTGCTTTGTTTAGACACTGTTTATCTCACTCTTGTTTAAATCCTTTATCTAAATAATTACCAATCTATTATACTTTTATAAAAAATAAAGAAATGAACATAGAAAAAACTTTAAGTTTCAATAAAGCTGTTCGTGGTATCAGTGCCTTCTACGCCAGATACTATGTCAGCAACTCACGCCATCCATCCTATACGTAAGAATTTTTGATAAGATTCACTACATCTTTTATGTGAGCAGTCCCCTTTTATTAATACCCTATCTGCTTCACACTACCTCTTTTTAGTAAACTAGGATTAAAAAGCTGAATAAATGTAAATTTTATTTCATTAACGCAAAAGTATTGTAAAGTGTTTATTGTTAAAAAAATACTAGAAAATTGTTAAATAATCCTTCGTTGTTCCATTTTTTATTACCCTGATAGATACAAACACCTATAAAAGGAAAAATGTAAACGCTCTACATTACTGCTTTTTTAAATAAATAAGTCTAATTAACTTGTTTTATTCATTTACAATACAATTACATCTCTTTAAAGATACCTTAAAACTAGTTACCTATAATCGCATTTGTTAGTCAAAAATAAGGAGGTAAAAACAAATGCTAAATAGGAAATTTAAGAAGAAGCTATTCCCAATAGCTGTTATGTCTACTGTTGTCCTTGGAAGTTTAGGTAGTACGTTTTCTACTGCTGAGGCAAAAACAGTCAAAACTAATAATGCTGAAATAAAAAATGTTATATTTTTAATTGGAGATGGGATGGGAGGTTCATATACTTCTGCTTACCGTTATCTAAAAGATAGTCCTGATAGTAAATTTGTTGACCGTACAGAGCTTGATAAATATTTAGTAGGTCAACAAATGACTTACCCTGAAGATCCAAAACAAAATATAACTGATTCTGCATCAGCTGCAACAGCCATGTCTGCTGGTATTAAAACTTACAATAATGCCATTTCAGTTGACAATGATGGTTCTGAAGTGAAGACAGTTTTAGAGGCTGCTAAAGCAAAAGGAAAAGCGACAGGATTAGTTGCTACATCTGAAATTACTCATGCTACACCTGCATCATTTGGTTCTCATGATGAAAGCCGTCAGAATATGAATGCAATCGCAGACGATTATTTTGATGAGTTAGTAAATGGTAAACATAAAGTAGACGTTCTTCTAGGAGGAGGAACAGATTTATTTGCTCGTGAAGATCGTAACCTTATTGAAGAATTTCAAAAGGCTGGATTTAGCTATGTAACAAACAAAGAAGAGTTACAAAAGGATAAAAGTGGACAAGTTCTAGGATTGTTTGCTGAGCGTGGAATGCCAAAACTGCTTGATCGTACAGAGGACATCCCTTCATTAGAAGATATGACAACTTCTGCAATTAAGCGTTTAAACCAAGACAAAGATGGTTTCTTCTTGATGGTTGAAGGAAGCCAAATCGACTGGGCCGGACATGACAATGATATCGTTGGTGCAATGAGTGAAATGGAAGACTTTGAAAAAGCATTTGCTGCAGCAATCGAATTTGCAAAAAAGGATAAGCACACGTTAGTTGTTGCAACAGCTGACCACTCAACTGGTGGATATTCAATCGGTGCTAATGGAATTTATAACTGGTTTGGTGAGCCGATAAAAGCAGCCAAACGTACACCTGACTTCATGGCACAAGAAATTGCAAACGGTGCGTCTGTAGAAGAGACGTTAAAAAATTATATTGACCTTGATTTAACAAATGAGGAAATTCAATCAGTAAAAGATGCTGGAGATAATGTAACAGATATTGATAATGCAATTGAAAAGATCTTTGACCAACGCTCTAACACAGGTTGGACAACTGGTGGACACACTGGTGAAGACGTGCCTGTGTATGCATTTGGACCTTCATCTAACCGTTTTGCAGGACAAATTGAAAACACAGACCACGCAAAAATTATTTTTGACATTTTAGATAGAAAAAATAAAACGGTGATAAACGATAAATAATTACAAAACAAGTTGAAGGGTTTGACGAGCTCCAAAAGTCGGCCCTTCTTTTTTAAAAGGATGGAGGGGTCTTCATGGGAAAAATAATTGCTCTTTTATTATGTTTATCTTTATTTTTAGTTGGTTGTTCTAACGATGCTACTGAACTTGTGAAAAAGGAAGATATACCTACTGATTATTTAAGTGATTATTATTCAAATCCTCAAGTAACTGATGATCGTTCACTGGGAAAAGCCGGTCAAACTGTTTCGGATGAAAAGGGTGAAGCAACATTAAAGGCAATAAATTACGTTGATACAACACATAAGATTGGACCTGTTCAACTTGATATAAAGGATATGAAATTAATTCACTTAAAGCCTGATTATAGTCTGATAGATTATTTTCAAGTATTAACACATGATGAGGAATTTGATTTTGTTAAAATGTTTGTGGAAATTGAGAATACATCCTCAGAAAACGTTAATTTTACCCCGATTGCTCTGTTAGAGACAAGCACTGGTGAAAAGTTTGATTGGGAAAAAGATATTTATCTTGAAGAATTAAATGGTGAACTCGAAGGTAAGGCCAGTAAAAAAGGGAATCTAGGCTTTATCGTTGAAAAATCAGTTGATGATCTCAAGTGGATTGAAATCACAACAAGCGACGTTTTTGACCAAAATGGCAAAAAAGTACATGGATCACAAAAAATAAAGATTGAGTTTTAGGCTGAATAATAAACATACTTTTTAAATTTAAACTCATTTCATATGCATGGCCAAATGACAGGGTGGGCTAGTCGTTTTATTTCTGCTATTTCTTTAAACGACTAAAGCAGCAAAACGCGATCATGGTATCTAATTCATCTCTTGTTACAAACACAGTAATTACCCCGATCTGTCTCGGAGTAACCACCGTCGCCCATTCCCTGCTTACAAATGCAGTTTTTTTAATTGGTTAAGATCGATACCGGTGGATCAGAGTTTAAAGAGATATTTTCAGTCTCTTCTTTTCTGTGAAATACAGAAGATCAATCTCGTGCTTAATTTCGTTAAATTATATTACCTCAATACCACGAATTTCATTAGATCTTCAATCTAAACCTTTTTAGATCCGCCTCTTCAGCTTTTCTATTGTTTAAATTTAGCCTTATGGAAAACTCCCTTTAATATTATACCTATTAGATGACCCTATACTAAAAAAACGAACTCTCTTGATAAAACCCTTAAGTTCAACTATACTCCCATTTACTGCATGAACACCAAACCAAGAGTGAATCTCCTTGAAATATTTCTCATCTGTATAATCTCTGTGAAATTCTCTAGCTTTAAAAATACTACAATCATTAATATATGGGCCGCTTGTATTTATAACCACAAATTATTAACTGCTTCGACTATCATATCAATCGTAACTAAGAAATACGTAAACTCAAGAGAAGTAATGTTCATATATAACGTTACAAACATTTCCTACTCTGAAGAGGTTTTGAAAGCTGATAGTGAAACTTTAGCAGTTAAATGTATTCTGTAACACTCGTTCTCTACATTGGGCAAACAAAAAGATTGAAAAATTTGATAAGTGCGCAAGCACAAAATCCATTTCAGAACAACTTCTATTTAATCTAGGCTTTGTGATACACCAATTGAATTTTGAAGAGTGAAAAAGTGTCCTTAAACTTCACCAGCCGTTTCAAACTGTTTTATCTCGATAAAGAGTGTGGCTTTTAAACAGGTAAATTAAGCGGTATAAATTTTCCTTCTAAATATATTCTAATTAAAGTTTTTCCTAGATGAAGATGTCAAGCGCTTCCACATTTACTTTCTAGTATCTCCGTTATAATTTTGCTATGCAAACAATGTTCTTTACCATGATACCTAAAGAAGATGTATTTTTTCTTTGTAAAGCAATTTATAGTTACCTAGTAATAAATCTTTCTTAATCAAAAACTTCAACTAATAACACTTTGTCTTCAAATCCACCACGTTCTTTAAATTTTGCTTCTCTAAACTCTTCTACTTCTTTAAAACTCTTCCCATGAATTTTAGCTAATGAATATATTACTTCAACAATATCCGCTAGTTCCTCAATAGAGTCATTATCGTTTCCCGAATGTATATACTCACTTACCTCTTCTTCAAGCTTACTTTTCAGTGCTTGAAGATATTGTAATTGATTAAGCTTTTGGATACTGCAAAGCTTGCCATCTTCTTCAATAAGCTGCGGGATTTTATCTCTAACAAGTTTATTATATACTGGCATTTTAACCACTCCTTTGGTGAAATCCTTTTTAATAGCAACAAATCTTAAATATCTCAAGACTACATTTAATCAATAATTTGAAAACCAGCTGTTCCTAAAGGACCCATAGAACATAAATTAACTATATGCGCAGCTAATTGCTTAGTAGAATATTGTAAATCTTCCTTTAGCCACCAACCTATCGCACCAATTAAAGCTGATGAAATAAAGGTGGTGAATAATTCTGGATTAATACCAATTGATTTTTCATCAAGTCCATGAGATAAAAACTCTTCTTTAAACTTATCTTTAATTACATCCTGCATTTTTGTATTAAACCCATTAACTCCATTTTCAATCATCATTACTTTAAAAAACTTTCTATTTTCAACAATCTGAACTAGGATTGTTTCTATCATTGACTGGAAGTTTGTAAGTTTCACCATTTTATTTTGAACATACCTACAAGGCTTAATAGCCTCAGCTAATTGAACAAATATCTCAATAATTAATTGATCCAATAAATCCTGTTTATCTTTATAATGCAGATAAAATGTGGCCCGGTTTACCAATGCTCTATCAGCAATATTTTGTATGGTTATTGATTCATACCCTTGGGTTCGAATTAAATCTAGAAATGCCTCCTTAATGAACTTTCTTGTACGTATTATTCTTAAATCCGTTTTTGTTGGCAATGATACTACTCCCCCTAAAAATAAATTCTCATTTACTAGACATATCCCCTGAATTTGTCGTATATCAGATAAATCTAAGAAAATTGATTATTGAGTATCAAGCTATGGTAATTATAATGAAATTATAAATAACATTTAGTTATTTATACAACAATTTGTTGATTATTTTTGGAGGGTTGATAATTATGAAAGTGTTTAAAAAATTCTTTTCTCAAAAAATCTATTGGGGTGGACTTTTAGGTATAACTATTGTAGTTAGCATATTTATGATTGGTTTCATGGGCTCAACTGTAGATCCTAAACCAAATGATTTGCCTATTGCATTAGTAGTCGAAGATAAAGGCGTTAAATCACCAAATAATACATTAAATTTCGGTGAAACAGTTAAAGAGAATTTAATAACCAATCAGGAAATTCCCTTTAAATGGAGTATTGTACAAAGCAAAGAAGAAGCATTAAGTAAAATGAATGATAGAGCCTATTATGCTGCAATTGTAATACCCGAAAATACATCCCTAAATATCGCTTCAATACTTCAACCTAGTCAACAACAACCTCAAGTTGAAGTAATTATTAACGAAGGAATGAATTACACGGCATCCAATACAGTCAGCCAAATAATCGATCAAATTGGAATGGATATGAATAGTCAGATACAATCTATTATATTTAGTCAATTACAAGCTCAATCTTTATCACTACCTCCTGAAAAAATTGAACAAGTGATCAATCCATTGTTAATAAAAAAGGAAGTAATAAATAATGTGGATACCCATACAGCCAATGGAAATACACCAGTTTTATTTACACAAATCCTATGGCTTTCGATATTTATTTGTTCTTTAATACTTTTCATAACTTTGAAGAAAACAACGAATTCTCAAATAAATTTATCCTCTGTCATAAGTCAATTAATTGGTGGCTTATTATTTATTTTAGTTATAGTGTCCTCTATATTACTGTTTGCAAAATACATTTTAGATGTAAGTATTCCTAATATGGAAGACGCATTTTTATTCCTTCTTCTTAGTGGTTTTGTATTCTTTTTGTTACAAAATACATTATTCAATTGGATTGGAGTTATAGCTGCACCATTTATCTTATTAATGTTTTTATTTTCAATCCCAGTATTGAATTTACCTACTGAATTTTTACCAAACTCAACTAAAGAGTTACTATATTCATGGATCCCATTAAAATTTAGTGTTGAAGGGCTTAGAGGAATATTTTTCTTCGATAATAATAATGTTAAAGAATATTTAACTATACTCATCTATATTGGCATAGGCTCACTTATTACTATGACACTCTCAATTTTCAAAAAACAAAGAAAAAAAGAGAAGCATGTTGAAATTTCTAATTCGAATTAACCCCAATGTAAATTATAAATACAAAAAACTCTCGCATATATTAACGAGAGTTTTTATTTTCTCCATTATCCGATATGCACACTCTCCTCTTTTATAGGAGAGTATTTGCTTGAGACATGTCTTAATTGTGTCACAAGTTTAGATATTACATTTACAGCCTCAATGAGCTCTAATTGAGTTGTATATTTACCAAAACTAATTCTTACTGAACTTCGAATTTCGTCATCTGACTTCCCCATAGCTTTAAGGACATATGACAATTTTGAGGAAGATGAGCTACAAGCTGAGGATATAGAAACACATACTCCAAACTGATTTAGTGCAGCTGCTAATGCCTCTCCCCTTATACCAGAAAACTTTATATTTAAAGTAGAGGGAACGGAGCTATTTAAACTCCCATTAATTGACCAATCAGGAAGGCATTTTAATTCTTCCAGAAATGTATCTCTTAACTCAACTATATGCTGATAATTTGCTATTAAATTCAGTTTTGCAACTTTTGCTGCAACTCCAAATCCAATAATACCAGGTACGTTTTCTGTTCCAGAACGAATTCCCATTTCTTGTGAACCACCATGAATGAGGGGGAATATTTCTATACCATCTCTTATGTAGAGACATCCTATACCTTTAGGTCCATATATTTTATGTGCCGAAATAGAGAGACTATCAATCTTTATCTGTTTGACATCAATATCTAATTTACCTGCTCCTTGAACAGCATCACAATGAAAATGAATTCCGTATTCATAGCAGATCCTACCTATTTCTTCAATAGGCTGTACTGAACCAACTTCATTATTTACCATCATGATCGTTACTAGACAAGTTTGGTCATTTATAGCTTTCAATACATCATCTACTTCAACAACACCATTGGAATTTACCGGTAACTCTGTAATTGTGAATCCATAGAATTCTTTAAGAAACCTACATGCCTGTAAAATAGCAGGATGTTCAATAGCACTTGTAATGATATGCTTTTTATCTAAGTTCTTAAGTGCAATTCCAATTAATATAGTAGAATTTGATTCAGAAGCTCCACTGGTATAGATAATTTCTTCTTCTTCCGCATTCATTAAATATGCAACATTCTTTCTAGCTTCAGATATTGCATTTTTTGCCTGTTTACCTAGATTATATATACTAGATGGATTGCCATAAAAATTCGTTAAATAAGGAACCATTGCCAGATATGCATCTTGATCAAGTGGTGTAGTAGCATTGTAATCAAGATAAATAGTACCCTTATTTATCACCTAAATGCACCTTCACCTTCTACTAGAAATTCTTTTTTCTCAAGACTTTTTTGTGTCGGATTAGCACATTTAGACAAAATACTTAAACCAATGTCAATACAATGATATTGAGATGGTTCTAGTTCACCTAACCACTCTATAACTTCTTCACGAGTTATGGAAGCAAGCTCTTCAAATTCTTTTTCTTTTATTACTTCTGATATAATACTTGCAGTTGCAATTGAAGTAGAACATCCATAAGCTTTGTATGATACATTAGTAATTCGCTTTTCCTCTACTTGCAAAAACATATGAACGGTATCACCACAAATAGGATTTCCAATCTCAACTACATAATGTGGATTCTCCATTTCACCTATATTTCTTGGGTTCATAAAATGCTCGCAGATAATGTCATTAAACATTTACTCTCCTCCTGACAAAACCACTTGCTTTTCTTTCTCTTCTATAAACTTCTCTAAGTTAATAGCACAGCAACCTACCTCAACACCTGGCATACGTGAAATATACACTAACTTTTGTCCATTTCTTCCACATTCACATTCTGTATCCTTACGTAAATAACCTACATCTTCAGTAAGCACAAATCCTGGATACGAGGTACAAGTTGGATCATATATAGCAATTACACCACGTTCACCATACTCTACTTCTTCTAAAACATTTCGAGGATTTCTTAGCGATAAATGAACCCATGGTGGAACATGCTTTTCTTGATGTTCACATTCAACTGCAAGCATATTAGCTTCTACTAAACCATACATATCACGAACATTATTTATTTCAACACCTAAATATTCATTACAAAGTTTATTAAACTCTTCTCTTGGAATCTCTTCACCAGTAAATCTCTTCCATCCACCTAAAGTTATAATATAACTTTTCTTTTCTAAATTTAATTTAATATTATTGTCCATACAATGTTTAATAAGTTTATAAATTAAGAAAGGAGGTCCAACTAAATGACGAGTATGTTTTCCTTCCCACGAATTAAGTAATTCTACTGCCCTCTCAGGGTTAAATGTAATACGTTTCACAACATTTTGTGCACCATCAAGTAAACCATTAAATATATTTAGTGCTTTAACCATACCCATTTCCGGCATCTCTTCAGTCGGAGGAAAGAGGAATAATCCCATACCTCTTGAAATTTGGAAAAATTCTCTATAAGTAGATACAACACTTTCAAAAGCATTATCAACCGTTATTTTGTCACGTCTAGAAACACTTGGAATACCACTTGTTCCAGTGCTACGCATCTCATATTCAACTTCATTCAACTTAGAAGTCATTAATAGATGAGAATCACATTGTTTAAACGTTTGTACTGGAATCAGAGGTATTTTAACTAAATCATCGAAACCTTTAATGTCATCTGGAGTTACTTGCTTTTTCTTACACACATCTCTATAAAACTCATTATTTTCATAATGGTGCTTAAAATTCTCAGCAATGATACTTCCTTTATACTGATTAACAGTATCAAAAGGCAATTTGTATAAATCATGGGAGCTACCTACTAAAGTATTAAGTGGGTTTAATCCTAAATCGCGTAACTGTTTAGCTAAATTCATTGTGTTACCTCCTGAGAATTTTTGACTTTGTTTATAAGGGTAATCAAGTCGTCTATTGTCTTGCACCAGCTATAATCATCTTGAGGTATTTTAATCTTAAATTTTTCTTCTAAATCCAAAACTAGTTCTACACGGTCAGCAGAATCGAGTGCTAAATCTCCTGACATATCACTAGTTAAAGTAATATTTTCAGCTTTTAATGGCGTAAAAGATGTGATTGAATTTTGAATAACCTTTAACATTTCTTGTTTCTCCATATTTACCTCCAAAGTTCAACTGCTTTTCAAATTTCCTACTAAGTATTTAGCATCTTCTCCAACGCCCAGTAATAATGCCGATCCTCTTCTATATTGCCACGATAGTCCTAAAAAAATAAACCCGGTTCCTTTGTTACTCCTCTTTCGTGAATAGGTAGTCCTTTTTTATCAAAAATATTTGATATATCTAACCAATCATAATCAGGTACAAATCCAGTAGCCCAAATAATATTTTGAGGTTGCATATCTTTACCATTATCAAAATGGATTTTTCCATCCCGATAGCCAGCAGTTCTTGGATATATCTTTACTTTACCTTCTTTAATCAAAGGTTTTACTTCCTTACCAATGATAGGATCATTCTTTTTAAGAATTTGACCCAATTTTGAATGTACAGTAAGTTTTGAGATTCCGAGTACATTGAACCACCAAAAAATACTTTTGTTGAGTACTTCATATGGTAAGAACTTAGGCTTCTTTCCTAACGAAATATTCACATCTCTCTTTGTGGAGGTTAATTCAGTTGCAATTTGCATTCCCGAGTTGCCGCCTCCAACAATCAACACCGCACCTTCCTTTAGTTGAGAAGGATTTTCGTAGCTTGCAGAATGAACTTGGAAAATCTCATTTGGTATTTCTTCACTAAAACTAGGTATAAAAGGCTTTTGAAAAGGCCCTGTAGCAACTATAAGATTCTTAGATAAAAACTCTTCACCAGAATTTGTAACAATGTGATAGTCACCATCATGTTTAGTAACTTTTGTAATTTTTGTATTGAGTTTTACAGGTAACTTAAATTGTTGAGCGTACTTTTCCAAGTAATCAGCAACTTCATCTTTTGTTGGATAACCTTCTTGATTACCTGGTAATTCCATACCTGGTAGTGCACTGAATGATCGAGGTGTAAATAATTTTAGAGAGTCATAACGGAAACGCCAAGAATCCCCAACTCTAGCGTGATTATCTAATAGAATAAATGAGTTAGAACTATTTCTAAGATAATACCCCATAGCTAATCCGGCCTGACCCGCTCCAACTATTATTGTGTTAAATCTATTTACCACAGAAACATATCCTTTCAAAAATCATATCTACTCTTTTTTATCGGTATACCAGATCTCTAATTCATCATTAAGAAACTCATGTTTACAAGCATTCCTTTGAATTTTTCCACTAGAAGTTTTTGGAATAGAGCCCGTCTTTATTAAGCATATATAATATGGTTGTACACTGTGATCTTCCATCACTTTCTTACGAATACTCTTTAAAATATTATTATCATCTAGCTTTTCATTTTGTTGATTAGATCCTCTTGGTCTATACGTTCTTTCGACTTCTGCAACAATTACTAGTTTCTCTTCATTATCTTTAGTTATTGAAAAGGAAGCGCTACAACCTTCACGAACTCCAATATGAGCTTTTTCAGTTGTTAATTCAATATCTTGGGGATAATAGTTTTTTCCCCTTAGGATAATGACATCTTTTAATCTCCCTGTTATATACAATTGACCTTCGTGAATAAATCCTAGATCACCAGTTTTCAGATACTTCTTCGTATTATTACCATTTATAAGTCCATTAAAATTCTCATTGTCCCCTGTTCCGAAATAACCTTTTGCAACATTTTGACCATTAACCCAAATCTCACCTACTTCATTTTCTGAACAAAGGTTGTTTGTCTCTGGGTTAACTATCTTGATCTCTTGGTCCATGCTGGTTTTTCCGCAACTCACTATCACAGAAGATTCACGGGTTTCAATTGACTCTTGTACTTTGTTATTTTTTAAGGATTGCGAATCAAAGTTTTTAATAATTGGATAGTCATTACTATTACCACCCGAGATAAGCAAAGTAGCTTCAGCCATTCCATAGCACGGATAAAAACTATTTTCTTTAAATCCACACACCTTAAAAGCTGAAGAAAAATTTTCTAAAGTCTCATATCTTATAGGTTCTGCACCATTAAATGCTACCCTCCAGGAACTTAAATCAATCTGATTTTTCTGTTCCTCAGAAACCTTTTTACACATAGTTCATATGCAAAATTAGGTGCACCACTAACTGTGGCTTTGTACTTTGAAATTGCTTCAAGCCATCTATATGGTTTTTGTAAGAAATCCATTGGGGACATTAAAATACTTGTTCCACCTATGGGGACATTAAAATACTTGTTCCACCTAAAAACAATGGTTGAAGTATATTCCCTATTAAACCCATATCATGGTATAGAGGTAGCCACCCTAAAACAATTGTGTTTTCATCATTATTAAATGCTTGTTTTATCATTTCTTCGTTATATAGAATATTTCGATGTGAGATCATAACACCCTTTGGTGCTGAGGTAGATCCTGATGTGTATTGTAGAAATGCAATGGAATCTCCATTAGCTTTTGGTTGTGTCCATTGATCTGGTTGTGGGAGTACTATCTCGTCAATGCAAACCCATTTTATGTCCATTGAGGTCGTTTCCTCATTAAAATGTTTTACTACTTTGGCGTATAGCTGTGAAGTGGTAAGAATAATGTTGGTTGAAGCATCTATTAAAATACTTCTTATTCTATCCATATTTCTACTTAGGGTAGGAGGATATACAGGTATTGCAATGACACCCGCATATAGACATCCTAAAAATGCTGTGATATATTCTAAACCCGAGGGATACATAATTAATGCTCGTTTCCCATAATACCCTTGTTTTTGCAAATAAGTTGCAATTCTTTTTGATTTTATCAGTAATTGCTCATATGAAATCGATTGTTCTTCTTCATCATTTAAGTATCTATATGCTACTTTATGTGGGTGCTTTTTAACATTTTCATTCAATAAATCTATTAAAGAGGAATATTTAATATCCTTATTTAAACTAGTTTGAATCATATATAATTCCCTCTCAAAATTATATTAGTTTCTCTCAAAAGCATTAATTGCATTTACACTATGACTAATTGCAGCACCAGCTTTAAGTGCAGCTGCAACAGCAATCGCCTCAATTACTTCTTCCATTGTTCCACCTAGTTTTTTATATTTAGCAACATGAGCTTCAATACAATAAGGACAACCAGTTGTATGAGCAACAGCTATAGCAATTAACTCTTTTGTCTTAGTTGGTACTTCACCATTATTAAATACTTCATGCTCAAACTGCATAAACTTTTGCGCTACTTGTGGAGACCTTTCTTTTAATTCCCCTAACTTACTTAAATACGATAATTTATACAAAGTATCATCTGCCATAATAAAAATTCTCCTCTCAAATTTGAAATTTTAAATCACAAGAAATAAGTTTTCAAACCACTAAAAAAATATTTTATTAGATCCTGTTAGATCACCTCCAATTATTATAGGACAATATTACTATAGGTTTCAAATTTGATATATTTTGTAATTTTTTCCTTTTATTACCACAGAAAACTTTACAAATTGGATTGTAATTGAGCTATTTTTTTTGTCAACAGCGTAGTTAGATTATCTATCCAGCTTAATATTTCCTTTACAATTACCTTTAGACCCCTTATCGTATACAAATATAACTAATTAACTAATTTATTTTTAAATATAAAGTAATACTTTTTGGCAAAATCTATATTAGTAAAATTTTATTAAGAGAATAATTTGAAAGAAAGCGAAAAAAATTTTACAAAAAAATTAAAAATGTAAGTTTTTATACAAAATATAAATATTTGTTGATTAGTATGGATAGCATTTTATTACCATTATAAAATGCTTATAAATTTGAAATCCTTAAAGATTATATTAAATAAATAGTCCTATCTAACATATTCAGTTATAAATGACGATTTTAAAAAATTATCCTATATATTTTTAAAAATATAGAAGAGTTTGTGGAAAATAGATCGATCCTTCGAAATGTTTTTAAAAAAATATAGTGAAAACTGCAGTAACTCTCATGTGATTTTTCAGTAAAAAAGGTCCCGAAAGGAACCTTTAATTTAAGAATTATATTTAAGATATACACTATGTTTATATTTCTAAAAAAATTATTATTTTATTCCTTAACTCTCAATAGTCTTAAACTGTTTAGAGTTACAAGTAATGTTGCTCCCATATCGGCAAATATTGCAATCCATAAAGTTAACCAGCCAGGCACAACCAAGAATAATGCCAATAATTTAATTGCTAAAGAGAAGGTAATATTTTGTTTAATAATGGTTAAAGCCTTACGACTCAATTTGATTGTATATGGCAATTTATTTAAATCATCAGACATTAATGCGATATCAGCCGTTTCTAACGCTGTATCAGTTCCTGCACCACCCATAGCTACACCTACAGTTGAAGCTGCAAGTGCTGGTGCATCGTTCACACCATCCCCGACCATTGCTACACTTTGATGTTTTCCACGAAGTTCTTTAATAAAATTAAGTTTATCTTCAGGTAATAAATCAGCTTTAATATCAGAAACACCAACTTGTTCCCCGATGGCTGTTGCTGTACGTTCGTTATCACCAGTCAGCATTACCGTTTCAATTCCCATTTTGTTTAATTTATTTATGACTAGTTTTGATGATTCTCTCATTTCATCTGCTACAGCAATTAATGAAAGGATCTCTTTTTCCGTTCCTAAAACCATCACGGTTTTTCCTTGAGTCTGCATTTCAGTAATCTTTTGATTTCTTTCACTTTCAATGCTTCCGTGTAATTCCTTGAAAAGATTTGGACTTCCTACATAATACATTTCATTATTTACTTTGGCTTTTACACCTTTACCAGTAAGAGATTGGAAATCTTCGACCGTCACATCATTAAAGTTCAATCCATTTTCTTCTGCTTTTCTCATAATGGCTGAAGCAAGAGGATGTTGTGAACTTTTTTCAATTGCTGCAGTTATGGTCATCATTTCATTTTCATTTCCAGCATACATCACTATGTCGGTTACAGCTGGAACGCCTTTTGTTAATGTTCCTGTTTTATCAAAAGCAATGGCTTTAAGAGCTCCTGCTTCTTCTAAATGGATACCACCTTTAATTAAAACCCCATTTTTCGCTGCATTTCCTATTGCTGTTACAATTGAGACAGGAGTTGAAACAACCAAGGCACACGGACAACCAACAACTAATACAGCTAAACCTTGATAAACCCATTCGCTCCAGTCTCCACCAAATAACGGAGGAATCACAGCAATTAAAAGAGCTAAAATTACAATAGCTGGTGTATAGTATTTCGCAAACTTATCAACAAAAGCTTGAGATGGTGCACGTTCTGCTTGAGCTTCTTCGACGAGGTGGATGATTTTGGAAAGTGTAGTATCTTCCACTCGTTTTGTTACTTTAACTTCTAGTATTCCTTCTTCATTCAGTGTTCCTGCAAACACTTCTTCATCAATTGTTTTTGTTACTGGAACACTTTCACCTGTAATAGCCGCCTGATTTAACGTAGATGTACCTTTTACAACTAATCCATCCATCGCTAATTTTTGACCAGGTTTTACGATCATAATATCTCCTACTTGAATATCATCAACGTGAACCGTTATTTCATCATTCCCACGACGAATTAACGCTTCTTTTGGTGCAATTTCCATCAATGATTCAATGGATTGACGAGCTTTATCCATCGAATAACGCTCTAATGCTTCACTGATAGCGAATAGGATAACAACGGTTGCCCCTTCGCCCCATTCACCAATTATCGCAGCACCGATAATCGCAATAGTCATTAGGGTATTCATATCGAACTGTAATCTGGTTAGATTCTTTAGTCCTTTAATAAATAGCGAATATCCACCAGTTAAAATGGATGCTGCATAACCAATTGTCGCAAGAATATTCTCTTCTCCATATTGCTCCCCTAAAAACCAACTAACAACAAGCAATATTGCTGAAATATAAACTTTAATGTTTTCTTTTTGTTTCCAGAAAGGTTCACTTTCTACTCTTTGTTCTTTTTCATCCCTGATTTTTAAATTTTCAAATGCTCCTGCTTTTTCTAGTTCCTCAATTGTTGTATTCCCCTGAACATAAACTTTTGATGCTCCAAAGTTTACTTTAGCGTTCTGAATTCCCGGTAATTCTTTGACGTTATTTTCAAAAATAGCTGCACAATTGGTACAAGTGAATCCTTGAACACGGTATGTTTTCATTTCTTTTTCAGAGAGCTTTGTTTGTTGATCAGACACTTGCCTTCACCTCTTTCTTATAAGCTAAAGCAATAACAATTAACTGCTTAATATGTTCGTCATCCAGCGAATAAAACGCTAATTTACCTTCTTTGCGGTACTTAACAATCCCTTGTTTATGAAGAGTTCGTAAGTGATGGGATGCTGTCGCAACAGTTAAAACCAATGATAATTGCAATATCACAAACGCATAACTCATCATCTTGGCTTAAGGCGTAAGAAATTTTTGCTCTGTTCTCATCTGCAAGTGCTTTAAATAATTGGGCAACACTAGCTATATCCTCTTTCGCCAATTCAGCTTGGATTCTATTGACTTTTGCTTCATCATAACAATAAATTTCACAAGTATCTTTCTTAATCATTACTATCATCCTCTTTTCATTCAAATATTCACTTGATTATAGTATACCCCTTTTTAATGCATATTCAAACAATCATTTGAATGAAGTGAATTTTTACACAAAAAAAGAGTACTAACCTTTGATATTGTTAAGTACTCTTTTATCCTGTTATTCTTTTCATAAGTTTTTAACTAATACCTGACATTAAAGCAAAATATAATGAAATAGCACATAACAAACTCATTAAGAACGAAACAATCGCAGGTGCTTTTCTTAAAAAAGCTAATAATACAATGAACAAAAAGAACAAAGACAATATAAACAATGAAATATTCATTAAATTAAAACCAAATTGAATATTTATCGGTGATTGCAAATTCCCGTTATAAACGAGTTCAAAAAGTGGTGATAATCCACTACTTTTAACTGTTGTTTCGATGTCATGAGGCGGTTCTTGTTGACCCAAAACCCCAGTTGCTGCAAATATAAGGATTAATATAAAACTTTCAGCTTTTACCCAAGGTATAGGATTGAAATTTTTATCTGTTTTAATCATTTTCTTCGCCCAAATACCATTTATAAAAGCAAATATAAAAATTGGTACTATAATGATATGTTTAATTAATAATGATTGACCATAATTAATCGTCCAAGAATTAGTATAGTCTTTAAGATCAACAATTAATGTCATAATAAAGAATCCAGTTACTATTGTTAAACCAAGACAAACCATGGCCACAGGTGTGAACCACTTCAAAAAGGGCAACCAATTCTTATCAGTTTTCGAAAACCAGCTAACTACAAGTAAAGTTCCAACCCAAACACTTACTGCTGTAAAATGAATAAAGTGGTAAATGAATCCTGACCACTCTGTAAGAGAAGCCGGATGGCTTGCCCAACTTATTGTTAAAATAAGAAACAAAGTGAATAATATAGATATAATTGTGTATCGTCTATTATTCAAGACAGGAAAGATCGAAACAAATAAATAAAAGAAAATTGTAATAAGTAATGTAAATGTCCATGCCTTACCTAGCTCAAAAGATGAAAATATGTTTTGGATAGTAAGTGCCAGCCCTATTTCCCCATAAAATAATACAATCAATTGAATAATGGGCATTAAAGATAAAAAGACAATCCAAAGAATAGAGAGCTGAAGCCATCGTTTATCAATACTAATTTTAGGTTTTCTATTCTCTGGAACCAACTGAATAATAAAGCTACCTAATAAGATAGAAAAACATAAATATAATAATGTTTCTGTTACATAAAGAATGTATATCATTTTTTACCTTTTCTTAAGAGCAAAATTGTTGTTCCAATACCAATCAATAATAGTATTCCGATAACAATTGGTATAATTGTATTCGACTCGTTGCTTTCTTCTATTTCCTCTGAAACTGTTGTTTCTTCTTTTGCTGTAGAAGGTGTTTCATTTGAGTTTCCTTCTTCTGTTGTAGTTGATGGTCCATTCGATTCATCTTCTATGTTATTTGCATCATTTAGTTCATTATTTTCATTTGCAACAACAAATTTAAACTCACCTTCAATTGGATGTCCATCAGCTCCAACGATTTTCCAATTAACTGTGTAATTTCCATTCTTTAATGTTTCAATTGTATTAGTCGATAACCTATTTTCTCCGATTTGAATATTTTCGATTGGAACTTCGCTACTGTCCTCAAATATTAGATTAAAAGTGCTACCTTTTTCAATTTTCGTCGCAAAATCTAAAGTGATTTCTTGAAGTTCATCTGTTATAATTTGTCCATCTGATGGGAAAGACTTCTCTAATCCAGTATGTGCCGAAACAGACGATGAGAATACTAGAAACACCAAAAATAATAGAATTGATAACTTTTTCAAATAAATTCCTCCAAATATGCATTTTAATAATTACTTATCACCTTTATTTTTAACAATTATAAGAATCATTAAAACTGTAATTATCGAAAATGCAGTTAATGCTAGAAATGGTATGGTAATAAAACCAAACCAATTGATATACTCCGCACTACAAGGAACACCATTCACACAAGGTTTTATTCCCCCGAATCCCGGAACTTTCTGCTCCAAATAATGCATTAAAGAAACGAAACCACCGACTATTGACATCGGAAGTACAAACTTCTTTACGGTAGAATCATTCTGAAATGTGCCTACTCCAAGGATCAATGTAAGTGGGTACATTAAAATTCTTTGATACCAACAAAGTTCACAGGGGATAAATCCACGAATCTCACTAAAATAAAGGCTACCAAGGGTAGCCACAATAGAAACAAACCAAGCTATATATAATAATAACTGTTCATTATTTTTCTTTATTTGAGTCATCTTAGTTACCTTCTAACTCTGTATCTATTAGACTTTTTATCTTTTCATAATCAAACGGATCCTCAAGCATAGTTCCATTTACCATTATACTTGGTGTTTGTTGAACTTTGAACTCTTCTACTAATTTAGTATCCTTATCAAGTTCTGCTAATTGTTTTTCTTGTTCTAAATCTGTTTTCAACTGATTTAGATCAATGTTTGGAACATTTTTTGCCACTTCTAATATTTTTTCATTAGTTATCCATAAGGAATCGTGATCCTCGCTTGGCTGTGCTTCAAAAAGGGCCTTATGGAATTCCCAATAAGAACCAGGACTTTGTTCAAATACTGCTTCTGCTGCTAATGAACCAAGTTGTGATTCCTCACCGTGAAATAATGTGTTAATAAAGGAGAATTTTACTTTACCCGTATCAACGTAATCCTTTACTAACTGAGGATATATAGTTTCCCCCCATGCTTTACAAGAAGGGCACTTAAAATCCCCAAATTCAACAACAGAAACTGAAGCATCCGATTGTCCCAATATTGGTTGTCCCTCAATTGTGGGTTGTTTTTTAAATGATGTTCCTCCGTTAGATTCCGGTTTCATATTAGTTAGTACAACCAAAGCCGAAAATAATACAAAAATGCCTATAGTTATAATAACTGCAATTTTAAATGGTGAACTTTTACTTTTTGCCATCTTTACACCTCTTGAATTTGTTTAGGTTATTTTTGAAACTACTATAGCAACAACAGTCTAACATCTTATTTATTATTTATTTAGTCTCCTATAAACATTTCAAAAAA
The DNA here is from genome assembly GCF_055808295.1 of Metabacillus sp. KJ11-3. Taxonomy (NCBI): domain Bacteria; kingdom Bacillati; phylum Bacillota; class Bacilli; order Caryophanales; family Bacillaceae; genus Metabacillus; species Metabacillus sp. KJ11-3. The sequence continues at coordinate 59,903 of NZ_JBVVRS010000004.1, forward strand.
CTTTCAAAAATTTCTGTCAGATTGCTTCATAAGTTTGACACAATATATTAGATGTTGCTAATATGATGATATCAAAACATATTAGTATTGTCTAATGTGAATGGAGGTTAATTTATTGCTAAAAACTGATGTGGATATGAAGGTAAAATTCTTAAACGGTTTTTCAAATAAAACTCGTATACAGATTCTTGAGTGCATTACAGAACAAGAAAAGACTGTATCACAAATAGTAGAAGAATTAAAAGGGAACCAATCTAATATTTCTCAACATTTAGCTTGCTTAAAAGGTTGTGGAATTATCGTGGGTAGACATGAAGGGAAATATATATATTATAGCTTAAGAAATGAAAAAGTTAGAGATTTACTTACAATGTTTGATGTTGTCCTAGCAGACGTTCAAAATGATGTAGCTTGTTGCGATCGTCATATAGAATAAGGAGTGGTTGTAATGTCAGAGAAATGTTGTGGTTCTAATAGTAAAGAATTAGCTACTCAAAATAACACGAATAGTTGTTGTAGCAGTTCTTCAAAACAAGGTGATACTCTAGTTAAAATAAAAGATGATACCTGCTGTAGTAGCCAAGTTAATGCTGATGAAAGAGTTGATGAGAAAACTACTTGTTGCAGTAGTGATCCTAATACCGAATTAAGCACAATTCAGTCAAATTGTTGTAGTAATAAATTAGAAAATCACGATTTAGATCTAAGAAGATCCACAAACAAAACAGAATACCGCATTCAAGGAATGGATTGCCCTTCCTGTGCATTAACGATAGAAAAAGGGTTAAGTGGAATAAACGGTATTGAAGAAGTAAAAGTGCATTACAGTACAGCAAAACTACAATTAATCGGAAAGGAAAATATTCCTTTAGATAGGGTAGAAAGTGAAGTTCAAAAACTAGGATATTCTATTGAACCATTAAATCAAAATACAAATATTAAATCTTATTCAATCGAAGGAATGGATTGTGGGGCTTGTGCAAAAAGCATCGAAAATCACCTAAATACTATTCCTACAGTTAAGAATGTAAGTGTAAATTTTTCAACAGGTAAAATGCAAATTGAACACGAAAACAGTGTAGAAGCTATAATAAATGAGGTATCGAAAATAGGCTTTAAAGCTTCCCCTCTTTCAAACAATCGAAGAAGCGTTGAAACAACTAAAGGAAAAAATGAAAATGGTACTATCATTGTCTCAGGAATATTGATTGCTCTTGGATTTATCGGATCCTATACCGGAATTAACGATATTATGTCTAATTTTTTATATGCGATTGCAATGTTGTTAAGTGGATATAAACCTGTTAGAAGTGCTTATTATTCAATTAAAAGTCGTTCATTAGATATGAATGTATTAATGTCTGTTGCTGCCATTGGTGCAGCATTGATAGGTGAGTGGTTAGAAGGTGCTACAGTTGTTTGGTTGTTCGCATTAGGTAACTTCTTACAAAATAGATCTATTGAACAAACAAGAAACTCTATCCGTAATTTAATTGATTTAGCTCCACCAGAGGCTTGGATTAAAGTAGATTCACAATTAGTTAGAAAACCAGTTGAAGATATTGATATTGGAGAAGTATTCGTCGTAAAACCTGGTGATAAAATTCCTCTGGATGGAGAAATAATTAATGGTGAATCTAGTGTTAATCAAGCACCTATAACAGGGGAATCAATTCCGGTTGATAAAGCAGTTGGTGATAAAGTATTCGCTGGTACTATTAACGAAAATGGTTCTCTTGAAATAAAAGTGACTAAACTAGTTGAAGATACTACTATTGCAAAAATTATTCACTTAGTTGAAGAAGCACAAGAACAAAAAGCTCCAACTCAAGCATTTGTTGATAAGTTTGCTAGTATCTATACACCTATTGTTTTTATACTAGCTTTGTTAGTTATGGTTTTACCTCCCCTTCTCAATATTGGAACTTGGGGAGAATGGTTTTACAAAGGCCTAGAACTCTTAGTTGTGGCATGTCCTTGTGCACTTGTTATCTCTACTCCTGTTGCTATTGTATCAGCCATTGGTAATGCAGCTAAAAATGGTGTTCTAATAAAAGGTGGCACATTTTTAGAAGCAGCTGGCTCTTTAAATGCTATAGCATTTGATAAAACCGGAACACTGACAGAAGGAAAACCTAAAGTATCTGAGGTCTTGGCATTAAACATTTCAGAAAATGAACTATTATCAATAGCTTGTACCCTAGAAGATTATTCAACACATCCTATTGCAAGATCAATCGTTGAATTTTCTAAGGATAAAGGCATACCAATGAAATCTGGAGAACTGTATAAAAGTATCGTTGGAAAAGGTGTTCAAGCAACAATTGAAAATACCGTACATTATGCCGGAAATTTAAAATTATTTGAGGAAATAAACTCGCCATTGAGTAGAGTTAAAGACAATGTTATTGACTTTCAAAATAAGGGTAAAACCGTTGTCATTATTGGTACTAAAAAAGAAATATTAGGTATTATTGCTGTTTCAGATACAATACGACAAACAACTGTCTCCGCTATAAAAGGTATTAAACAAGTTGGTATTAGTCAAGTAGTAATGTTAACTGGTGATAACAAAGGAACAGCAGAGATGATTGCTTCAGAAGCAGGAGTAGATCGTTATTTTGCAGAATTATTGCCTGAAGACAAAGTTTCCAGTGTTAAAAAGTTGCAGAGCGAAGGTTATAAAGTAGCTATGGTTGGGGATGGAATTAACGATGCACCAGCATTGGCAACTGCTAATCTCGGCATTGCAATGGGTGGTGCAGGTACCGACACAGCGATGGAAACTGCCGATATCGTATTAATGGCCGATAATTTAGAAAAGCTTCCACATACAATTAAGTTAAGCAAAAAGGCATTAAGAATTATTAAACAAAACATCTGGTTTTCCTTAATCGTTAAGTTTGTTGCATTAGCTTTTATTTTTCCTGGTTGGCTTACTCTATGGATTGCTGTGTTGAGCGATACGGGAGCTGCTCTAATTGTTATCTTAAACGCAATACGATTGTTAAAGATAAAAGATTAATAAGATTGCATATTTCCACCTTAAGAAAGTGCAGCAAATAAAAAAGTACTACCTATTCCTTATTTGGAAGGTAGTATTTGCTTTGCCCAAACATAATTGATCATTTCTGTTAATCTTTTATACCCCATCTTTGATCAAGTTATTTAGTTCAGTCATTTCAATTTTTGTGTGGTTGTGATAATACTGTTTTTAAATGCCTGGAAAAATAGAATATCATTTATTTTAATACAAATTGAACTTTCTCTTTAATAAATCTGATAATCGATTGCATTTACTATAGGATAAGCAGATTAAAAGCTTAATACTCAGTTGTAATAACCGGTGTAGCAATAGTATATGTTGCTTTATTACTCTGACTGTCTTCTTTCCTAATACCTATATGTAAATTCATCAATTTATTCTTTCCTAGTGATATATTTTCCTTAAATTCCTTTGAGAATGCTGATAATGATACGAAGTTTTGCTCAACTAAGCCTTCTACTTTTTTTCCATTATAACTATCTAATAAAAGTTTAGCTTCTTTTTGAATGTCTTCTTTTAAATTCTTTGTACCTATGACTGTATAAAATGATTTTTGATCGGCTTCTTTTTTCAAGTAGTCTAATTCTGAAAGAATTATTTTTGAATTATTTTTCGAATATAAAATAACATCAAAATTTTTACTCAAGTTATATTTGTTTCCCGACCTAAAATAGGTTATGATGATTCTTTCTTCTATACCTTTGGAATCTCGTACCCTTTTTCCAATAACTTGATAGTGTCCATCATAAGAAATTGCATCTGTCCAATGTACATTTTTCTCCGTTTTAATTATTTGTGACACAGCATTAGATACCTCATCTATTCCATCGAATTCAATATACGGTGTTTTTATATAAGCTCTTATTTCATTTACATTAATATCCTGTTTTTGAGCTACTTCCAATAATTTAGTTATTTCATCTACATCTGTATTCCCAGTTGCTTTAACGTTATATATACAGACAAATATTAAAATTAAAAAAGAAAATAATACTATATAATTAACTCCATTCTTTCTCATCTTCTCCACACTCCTTAGTTACATAATTGCCAAAGAGCAATGTAAGTATACAATAGATTTAGATTAATAATATAATAGTGTCTAATGATTACTTATAATAAACTCTCTTATCTGTGTCTCGATGTTTATTAATGTAATCTGTAGTTACAGCTATTTTCTCTACAGAAAATAACTCTCTAAACGTCGGAAATTTTTTAATAATTTTAAATATTACAATAATACCCCGCGACAATACTTTAGAAAATTTTATTCATTATATGGTTAGAAAATTGAGATCACTTAATATTACCTCTTCTCTATTCTCTAATTAGTAAAAGAATTAAATAAATCATATCCATGCTCTATGCAAAAAATAGTTATAAAAAACCCCTACACGAATAAAGTAGAGGTACAGTTAATATTATTAGTTTAGGGTTAACAGCAAAATATTTTTTTCATAAACCAAACATCCTTTTACTTCTAACAAGCAGTTTATAACTTTATTTTTAAAAGTTCATGACTTTTTTATATAGTTTACAACTTTTTTTAATACAACAATTAGATCATTTTATTTCTCTAATACTTGGTATAGCACCACTTATTAGCAAATCGTCTATTCCTTTTAATGAAGAATTCCATAGAACTATATGAACCTTATATCCGTCTAGTTTAAGTTGTTTAGCACAATCAAAAAGATGTTGCCGGACATATACATTGTTAACTGCATCTGCATCAAAACAAATGTTAACTTGATCGACATTCATTTCCTTAAGAATAGGTAGAGCTAATCTCCAAGCATTGACACCAGGAAGGGATAAAAAAGTTGTCCCGATATTCTCCAACTCTTCCGTATAATACAGTTTTTCTATAAGATCTACCGAAATATCCCCTTTTAATCCTCCTTCTCCTAACCATACTCTGCTTGCACATAATGTATGTCCAACATCCCAATTCTTCAGTTTAGAGGAGGGAATCGAAACGTGAACAGGAAGCGGACTGTGATACCCAGCTCCAGCACCTGTTCCTTTATTCTTTTTAGCAGAACTTAACCAAAAAAAGCGGTTTCCTCTTCTTAATTTTACCCAACCAACAATTTCGCAATCATACATAACGGTTTCATTTTTTTCTAACTCTAATTCCCTTTCCCATAAAACTTCACCTTCATAAGACACTTGTACAAGATTAGGCTGTTTTATGACGTTAGCTTGTATACCTTGTTTTCTCTCTTGAATTTTAACTTCATTTGGAGGGTTCTCAATGCGATATTGAAATCCCACAATCTGATTTTTAACATTTCTAAAAGGAATAAGAATCCCTTCTGAACCGCTTATGCTCCAAAACTGACCATATTTTCCTTCAGCAAGGTAAAACCCTGGAATTCCACTTAAGTCTGAAGTTCTAAGTATATTTTGCATTTCTTTTGCAACCTTCCAAGGTTGCTTTGGAAATGAACGATACTCTCTTAATCTAATTTGTTCATCTGTCAATCCGCGAGCCGGAGAAGATAAATGCTTATAATGTTCCCCACTTAATTCAAGACAATTTAAAAGTGCTCTAAATGCCATATCTAAAGCTTCATCATTAAGTTTTTCTTCCCCTGAATAAGCAGGGATATCTTGAGTAGTTATTTTTTTCTTTTCTTTTCACCTTTTAAGTAGTGAAGATAACTTGGTAGACTTGAATTTTTACTAAAGTAGCGGTCGCTACTAACACGAATACAAGCAACAGCATCACCATCTTTATGCATCAAGCAACCCCCCGTCTTACCACATACAGGACAAGCAACTCGATAAAATTCAAACCAGTTTTTGACCTTTGTTCTTCTCATAGAATTATGCAAATGAATTGCCCTCCTTAAATTTTTTCGATTTTCCCCTAACCTATAACTATTAGTTTTCTGGTGCCTGAATATAAGTAAATGAATAATTCAAAAATGGCCTACTGCCTTCCTTCGTAATCCGTAAACGGCTAGTCATGCATTCAATAACAGAAACAGGTTAGAATCTTGTTAGATTCTTTATCTATGATTATTTTCACTTGAATAATTTTTACCTTTAAAATCCCACTCACTAAGTCACCTTTAACAAAACCATTTGTTGCTAATGGAGCCATGACACTTGTACCTAGTAGAATTGATCTTATACCACCTATAAGAAACTTTCTTTAATCTCTATGTTATAATTTAATATCTAAACTCACACCCCCAAAGTCATAAAAAAAAGCGGACTCTGGACGACAGAAAAAGCACATAAAGTACTAATCTACGAGCCCAAAGACCGCTTATAGTTTAATAGAATCCCGCTAACCCTAAATGGTTGCAATTAAATAAAAAAATAATAGTTAACATATTAAACTATATCACTATACTCAAAAAGCAATCAAGGTGATATCTAAAATAAAGAGCGGAATTTTGATAGTAACCTACTTATAGTTGGTTTTTTCGTATTCAATTCTTCAACTAAATGTTTTCCTAGTGTTTCAAATGGATGTTGAAGTAATTCGTAAACATTTTTATAGTCTAATAGTGGATACTTCATATAGTGATTTTTAGCTGCTGCTTGAGATAAATCTGGAATTGTCTCAAAAAGGTGTATTTCTAGATCTTCTGCTAATTTTTTAGGTTTACTGAAGGGAAAAGCCCTTATAAATATTAATTTAATGTCAATATCATAATCCTCTTGTAATTGGTGAATATAATTTTTCCAAGCTACCATTTGGTGAACAGAATCATCAACCAGTACCCACAACTCTTGAACATGATTTAATGTATATAAAGTATAGTCATCCATTGGACCACCAGGTAAATCGACAAGTGCTATATCAAAGTATTTTACGTTCTTAAAAATTTCATCTATCATAAAGTCTGCCCATTCAATATCTTTATCGATTTCACCAAGCGGAAACCAAGTAACCTTTTCATACTCCCAGTTAACTTTTTTCCCTGTACGGTGCTGTCATGAAGAGCCTCAATATAAGAACTCCAATTCAAGGGTTTAGATTTGTACCTAGTTAAAGTCGTATTTAACATTTGATATTTAGTTAAAGACTCAATAACAGTTGTGTTAACCTTCATTCTCCCAAGATATATGGCAAAGTTTATTATGAACGTTGTTGTACCTAATCTATGTAAAGGAGACCATACTCCAATAGTTTTATTTTGTGACCATTTCATTTCACTAAACAATTCTTTCCGTATGTCCGCAGCTCTCTTAACATAAAAAGCCTTTTTGGATTCATCCTCTGTACCATTATTTTCAGTAGCTATATCAGAAGAAAGAACCTTTAGTTCGTCAGCCTCTTCTTTTGAAAAGCCTTTCTGGAAAGTATCTTTTCCCATACTATCGTCGGATCTCGACAAATCCCTTTTCCCCTTAATATTAGAGACTTTAACAGGTTCAGGTTGTGCCTTTTTTATATCTAAACCACTCCTATTTGTGTCCTTTATTTCTGTTACCAACTGGTTCTCAGCTTCTTTGTTAACCGCATCATGACCTAAGATATTTTCTTTATCGCCATCTGAAGATACATTTTGAAATAAGGAATTATTAGTTAGATCAGATAGCTGTATAAATTGAATAAGAGAATCTATATCAGTAAACGTTGAAATATGATTTGTGATTTCATTTTTATATTTCGAGTGTATGTACCACAACTTAGAGGTTGATTTATTAACTTTCATAATAGTTGATACAATTTTTTCATCTAAATGGTCCTGATCCACTATAAGTAGGAAATAAAATTCTTTAAGAGCTGATTTTATCTCTTTTTTATTTATTACTTTATAAGTATATTCATTAATTTTATCTGCTTCCTTCAGCTCGCTTATAAGGTATTCCACATCACTTGAAATTGCTAAATAAATCTGCTTCATTCAACTCTTCCTTCATTTTCAAGAAATTATTAATACGATTTTTCAACTGGTTAGTGAAAGGGAATTTATAATTCTCAATCTGAGTTAGATAACTAGCAGAAATACCAATGTCCATTGCAAGTTGATATTGACTTTTATTTAACCTTTTCCGTAATAAGATTAATCTTTCTACGTCATTTTTAACTACTTCTATCTCACTTAATTTCCCTACCATTTAACGTTCACCTTTCTTATCAAACTTAAAAAAGTGTAATTTTATATAAATAAAAAACCGCTAAACAGCAGCCTAAAATATAGGTTATCGTTTAGCGATTCCGCATAGTATTTTGTTGTCATATAGTTATGTATCCAGTTATTTCACATTTCTCAACATGAAAAAAATGATAATATGCTTTATGTATTCATTTGTTGCGATTATTTTTTACTGAGCATATATTTAAGAACAGGTAAACATAATTTATATTCATTTACTTTAATTTGTTTCCAAGCAACATGGTTAACGGGCCCTTTTTTAGACGACAACTCGGATCTTTTGAGTGTCAGACTTATGCTAAATATCTACTTTATTTAACAGCGTCCTTCAGTTCTTTACCCGGCTTAAAAGCAGGAACTTTTGATGCAGCAATATCTATTTCTTCACCTGTTTGCGGATTACGGCCTTTTCTAGCTGAACGTTCACGAACTTCAAAGGTACCAAATCCTATTAATTGGATTTTCTCCTCGTTTGCTAAGTTATTAGAAATTGTATCAAATATTGTGTCTACAGCCCTTGCAGCGTCTTTTTGTGTTAACTTAGTTTGTGATGATACAGCTTTCACTAAATCAGTCTTATTCATCTTGGCACCTCAACTTTTAAAAATAGTATGTAGATCTAAAATATATCATATAACCTTTTAGTAATCCATCTTAAGAAAGAATGGATTTTCTCAGTTCACTTGTTTTAACGTATTATAAACTAGTGTGTTATCATTCACTTTAGAACAACTTTCCACACTAATTAAGGGGAGAATATTCAATCGGAGGTTTAATATTTAAGTACATATTATCGTTGAACAAACACATAAAAATCTTCAATAGTTGCGTATCTTAACATAATATGTTCTCTAGGTATATCATTTCTCTCCATTACTAAGTAAAGTATTGATTCTATAATAACCTTCCGTTCACTTTCATAAATTCTTTTAGATAATAAAATATTCAAGTCATAAATAATTTTCACATCTTGAGTAATAGTCATCAAGGTTACCTCACCAGCCTTAATATCACTCGTTTTAACAGAGTCCCAAAAGTGTAAATTCCATGACTCCGTACTCTGTGACATCAATTGAATATCTAAAAATACCTGGGGTGTAATAAAATTTAAGTCTGCAAAATCAGAAAGGACCCCCATCTCTTCATTTCCACTTAATGGTTGCAATCCTCTATTTTCTCTTAAATCTAATAGAGCTTGTTTAGCTCCAAGGCAAAGTATATCGAAGGCTGTTTGATTTAGATCGCCTAACACATCTTCATAAGTAGTTATCATCCACATCTTAAATTTTCTCATATCTGGGGAATATATAACTTCATCTTCCTCATGAGTTATGTCTCTAATTAATTGAGGAATTTGCTGAGTGATAAAGCCATCTGGTTGGGTTAACCATTCATCCTTAATCAGAGTATCTTCCTTGGATAGCAACTCTTGAATTATAAAATACCCATTAAAGAATTGTGCTTTAGCGCTTGAAAAAAAAGCTCTTTAAATTTCTCTAAATGACTCTCTTTTACAGTAAGACCTAATTTAGTCTGATAATACCTTTCCAATCTTATGAATGTCTTGTTGAATTCAGGATTATTCTGATAGTGACTCATTATTTTTTGTTCAGTATAATCATATAAATTCATTTCTTTAATATTCTCCAATTACTATTCCTCCACATTCTCAATTTATTTTTTCATTGTCTTCTTCAAACGGCATTGATGGTTCATCTGAATCATATTTCCAAACATCATCTTCTAAAACTAAAGTTGTAACGTAATATTGATTTTCATTATCGGAACTTACCTTTCTATAGAAGTAAGCTTCCTTTCCGTTTTGATTAAGAGTTACTTGTGTAAGTGCATACTTTGTATTATTCATCTTCTGTTCGTTGAGGATGTTTTGAATGTTTTCAAAAATCATAATGGCATTATTTTTATCTTTCAGAAGATCCTCATGCACTTGCTTCGAAGCATACTTTTCTAAAAATGTATAATACTCTTCTGGTGAGATTGAACTGCTATTAAAATCGAATAACATTCTTCCTGTCAATCTTGCAAATTCAGTTGGATCAGAGTAACTTTCTTTTGCAGTTATAGTACTACCTGCAGCAAGAATATCTTGTTTTTCCAATTCATTATCTTTTAACACATCGTTTAATGGTTTTTTCAAGTCCTCTAAGATTTGCCTTTGTTTTTCAGTAACCATTTTTTCTTCATTTTCGGCAGCAATAATCTCCTTTGCTTGTTCTTCTTTCATCTCCAAGGCTTTTTTCACTAACTCATCTTCAGTACATGCTGATAATAAAAAGGCAATAGAAGATAACATTAGGTATTTTGCAAAGTACATATCTTATTCTCCTTTGACTTCCCTTATAATCTGTTTCTTCTCTTGATTGGTTAAAAAGTTACTCATTTCCGCACTATTTAAAACAGATAGATACTTGTATGACTTTAGAAACCATGAAGTAAAATCAGGTATCTTAATGTTATTTTTTAACGGAAGAACTGTTGTTCCAAGAATCTTTTCTAATGAATAAGCAAGGTTTTTTAAATATCTTTTATCAGTTGAAGTAAATATGGAAACACCCTCTACTTTTCTTTCTCCAAAAAGATTAATACTTGTTATAATTGAATTAAATGTTAATAATGAGTTATCACCTTTGATACTAAATTTCTTAACCCCTTTTTCGTACCAATCATCATATACTTCTTCCAAGATAGGACTTATGATAGTAATTTGCTCTCTTTTTGATTTAACAGAAACTATATCTTGTAGGGAATATTGCTTTAAATAACTAAGTAAATAGTATGATTTTTCAATATTAAAAGAACAGGTAAACACCATTGCTTCGTCTCCTCTTGTTATTTCTCCATTGCTAATTAGAGCTGCTATTATTAAATCTATTAAGCTTTTTCTTTGACATTGCTTTAGGTCATGTGCAAGCACATCTTATAGCCTCCTTTTACACAAAAAAGCCCAAATAGAACCTGTTATCTTGGTAAGATAACTATCTATTTGGGCTTTTCCCATCCATCTTATATAATTGTAATTTTTATTGTAAATGCTACTATCCTATAATTCAACCAGTTTCATATAAGTTTATTGTACTCTTTAATAACTGAGCTGCACTTTCATAATTAATACCAAAAGTGTTACTAATTTTATCAATCGAGTATTGTTCTTTATTCCTAAGATAAAATACGTAAGCATGCCTCATATCATTTAAATTAAGCTTTTCTTTAAAGCCATAATCTTTACTAATTGCATTTAAATGAGTATATATTGACATTAACTCAATAGGTACATACTTCTCACCTTTTTTCTTTGTTATGAAAAGGAAGTCGCTTGTATTGAAGTAAGAATCATAGAGATATGCTATAAAGTGTTCAGAATCCTCTTTACTTAACTCTACTTCATGCGATTCTAACTTAATTGTAATAATATTAGTTGGTGTTTCCTTTATATTACTTTTCTTTATCTGGAACTGTTGAGCTCTAAACCCTTTCATAGCTAGTATAAAGATAGCTTTTCTTAAATTAGAATAATTTGTGTTATTTAAAACTTTCTCTTTCACATCTAATAAGGATTCATATTCTAATGTTTTTACTCTTTGAGTTGAGTCAGAATACCTTTTGATTTTTGCTGCAGGATCTACCGGTATTTTATTTGATTGCCACAAATAATCAAAAAAACCACTTAGTATAGTTAAATGCTTATTTATAGTTGAAACTGAATTTTTTCCAACCTTCAATTTATAATCAAGAAAACCTTTAATATCTCTTGGATTAATTTCATGGAGTTCGGGTTTCACCTTTTTTATACTATCGACGTATGTAAAAAACTGATTGATTGTCTTAGTGTAGCTTTCAATTGTATCTAAACTCTTGTTATTTTCGACCAGATGTTTTTCATAACCAAATAGCATCCCTCTACTCCATTCTAAAGATTTTATTTTCAAACTAATCTACTTCAACTATATCATTTTTTTATTCATAAAAACGTGTTTTCTTTGTATTACTCAATTAAAATTACCTTGTTAACCAATGATCTTTGACCATTCTTTTTGCGGTAAAATAATACCCTAAATTTCTCTGATAAGTAAATTAAGTCAACAAGGAAATTTTAATTCATACCAGAAATTCCGGCAAGAAAAAAACCCGAAAATCGGGTTAAATTTATTCATCATTCTCTTCAGTTTTAACAGAAGTAACCTCAATCATTTTCAGTGAATTATCGGTAATACTCTTCTGCTGATCATACATTTCTTTAATTTTTACCTTTTTTTCTCTTATACTTTCAATATCTTGTTGTATCTTTTGGATTTCTTGTTCAATACCAGCAGATTTCGCAGAAGCATCGATTTTTTCAGCTTCGTTTTTAGCATTTAGGATTACCTTTTCAACATCAACCTGCTCTTGCCCTTTAAAAGCTGACAATAAGTTACCGATAAATCCACTGGATTTATTTTGTTGAGTATTTCTCAAAGACATATCTAATAATCGGTAATTTTTTTCTTCAGAAATAACAAGCTGTCTTTTTAACTCTAATTGATCTTTTCTTAATTCCGCATTAATTAACTGACTGTCTAAGAAATCAAGTTCTTCTTTAATACTACTTAACTTATCTTTTTCTGTTAAATATTTTAAGTGATTGCTATTAGTTTCTATTTGATAATGAAAGTGTTTAATGACCTCTTCCATCTGCTTAAGTCTGTTATTATATTCATCTACCGAATTTTCTTCATTTATTACCCTACCAGTCCTTTTTCCATTACTTACAGAAACTGATGGAGAAATACCAACAAAATATGAAATATCTGAAGTAGATTTACCTGCTTTTTCGATTAGAAGTAAAATCATATGTAACTTGAAAATACTTTTATAGTTTAACCTATAAAACTTCCCATGTCGTTCAGCTTCAATATATTCATCAAGATCAGTCCTGAAGTAATTTCGGATTGTCGAGTCCGATCTACCAATAATTTTAGCAGCTTCTGTTGTACTATACGTAGTATCTGGATGCATACTTAAAATCCCATCAGTATATAAATCTTCTTCTAATTTAGCATAAGTTATCTCTTTCCTTACATTGTCACCCTCAAATTCACCTTCAAGGAGTTCTCTTATATCAAGTTCTACCATTATGTCACCCCCTATTTTGTAGGATTCTACAATTTAATATCAATAATACCTTCAAAACCTTTATTTTTCAAGCGTTACAGCAATCCAACGCTACATAACGCTATAGTTTCCACCAGGAAACGAAGCGGAACGCAATCGTTAAGCAGCTATACAATATATTCATTTACATTCAAACTCAGCAAAATATACGACGACTCAATCAATCGAAACTTATAGAGCTATAACGCCATTTAACCGATAAACAACAATGAGTAACAGTAAATAACGCAATAATTATGTAGCGGTAATACTTAGTAGCGGTGTGCAATGTCATTGATTTTTACGCAGCGCTAAATTACAGTAATTTAACAGAAAACTTGTTATTATTAGCGTTACAAGAAGGGAACGTAGCGTAGCGATAGCTAATTAAGATTTCTTTTAATGCATTTTGGCAAAGTGGATAGTATATAAACAAAATAAAAAGGGTGATCTATTTGCTTTATTCCATAAAGGAAGCTACAAAACGAAAAATTGACTTAGGTATTGTAGCTTTTTCATTAATTATCATTATTACGGGGGCACTTCACACATTGATTAACGTATTATAAAAGCCTATGATCACTTTTGGGTGATCATAGGCTTTTATTGTTGTCCTTTTATGTGAATAAAGGCAACTATCCTGTAAAATAAGCTTTTATAAGTTCAAATATGAAATGGAGTCATACCGCAATGTATACAACAGAAATTCATAAGGGGAGTTCAAAATGAAAACATTCTGTGGTTGTTATGTAGAAAGCTTCGAATTGTACGAAAGGTGTATCATCTTGGACTTAAATTAGAGGGTTAATAACCTTTATAAACCTAGTTGAAATCTATGTTTTCTTCGGAAAGGCAAATAAAGATTACATAACATCCAACCAAATGTATAATATGAACCAAAATGTAATTTATTGACTTTAAAATAATAGAAAAAGCCTCCAAAAGGAGACTTCTTAATAAGATTTATAAATCATTAATTGGATCATATTCTTCTTGCTTAGACTTCGTATCCCCAAAATCTAATTCATCATCATTATTGTTACTATCTAGAAGAGAATCAAGATCATCAAAATCATCTTCTTGTTTTTTCTTTCTTTTGAACGTCTGTAAGGATGCGAGAACATCATCTTCTTCGTCTTTTTCTTCAAGTAGCGCTGATAAACGGTTATTCTCAACGACCAGCTCATTAATACGTTTAGGTAATTTAAGACCAGCAAATACAGTGTAAAAATGTACACCTTTAGCCTTATCATCTATATATGTTGCAATTGGTTTCTCACCAGCAAGAGGTGATTTATCATCAATAATATTTTCAATTTTATCTGTAAAACTTAATGTAAAGACCCTTTGAGCAGTAGGTTTATTCGCAATAACACTTGCTGCGGCTCTTGTAGCATTTTCTAAGTTATAACCATCTGAAAGAGTACCGTTATTAATGGAATCCGTAAACTCTGGTACGTAACTTGATTCGTTGGCAAGATCAATTTTAGAATCTTTGACAGAGTATTTAGAAAGAGATAGGATACCAGGGGTCTTAATTAAGTTTTCAAATTCACTTGAATCGAAATGAGAATCTCCGTATGGTTTAAAACTTGCTGTTACAACATTTAATTCGTGAAGAGTCTCTGCAACAAAGGTATTACTGAATTTTAAATAGTCAGCTAGTGAAGATTCAGGATTCTCTTTTATGAATTTATCATATAGCTTTTGATTGTCTACAAGGATAATAGAACCCAAACCTTGCATTGCTTTTGAAATACGTTGGAGTCGTTCAAGAGCATTGCTTATTACTGTTGAGCCTTCTTTATTACGTGGAAGGGTTAGAATTAATCCGAATTTTTTCTTAAATCCATTATTATGTAGAGATTTTATAGATTCAATAACACTTCCTGTTCCAGTTCCTCCACCTAAACCTGCAACAATCCAGATGAAATCTCTATCGGAAAATTGCTTTTTGATAACACTTATAATTTCATCTTGGTTATCAATAAATGCTTGTTCTCCAACTTCAATATCCCTTCCTGCACCTTTACCATTACCAATTTGGAGTTTTTCAATATTAGGGTTAATAACATTTATTTTTTCGAAGTCCATGTTATTTGTATTAATTAATAATCCGTTGTAGGGGAAGTGTCCATTTTTTACATTGGTTTTTAGGTTAGCGCACTCAGCAGCAATTGAGCATCCACCCATACCTAGTCCTAGATAGCCAAACTTTAAAGAGAAATTTATATCAGATCTTTCCAATAAATTCTGTTGATTAACTGTAATAGTCATAGTATTACATCCTTTCAATGAATTATTTTATAGGCCTTATTTTAATATGATTTATTAATACTTCAGCTAGTTGGGAACGTTCGTAAACTCTAGCTCTACCAATCTCACTTACATTCACTAAACCTGCACCTTCTAATCTAGCTGTATAGATATCTAGTATATGTCGAGAAGGGATTAAATCAGCATCGCTATTACCTTTAGATTTATAGTACTCATTAGCCCGTTCCTTAATTTGTTCTTTTAATAATGGACCTTCTTTAAGAACGATAAGAATATATATTGCTTCTCCAAGTCGTTCCTTAAGAATGTCTAATATTTCTTCCTTTGTCATAAGACCCTCCTCAAATCATTTTCCGCAATAATTGACGTTATTACCAGTAATTATTGCGGAAGTTATTGCGGAAATAGAATCATAACATAAGGATACATTAGCAAAACTATCCAGTCAACCCAAAACTTTCATGCATACTCAATCCATAAAACCTTTGATATATATGCGTTTGTGAATTGCGTAAATTATTACCGCAATATATTTTGATTTAAAATATATAGTTATAGATTAAAAGTCAAACTTATATTTATAGCTTTAAAAACGCTAATTTATAGCTAATAACTGCATTTGTATTAATTTGGTAAAATTGTTATCATCAAAATATGTATTGCCGCAATTATTTACGCATTTACTGCAACAATAAAAATCGGGTTTATATTACTTTACGAAGTGAAGCTGTATCTCAAGATCTAATGATGCTAAGGTGGAAAACATTTGGTTATCAACTTCAATTTTTTTACTATTTTATAAGATTATATCTAAACTTAAACAACTCCTCCAGTATCTTATTACTTGTTCTTTATAAATATAAGTCAAAAATTTCATTGTTATCTCAGGGTCATCAGGTCTTCTGGTTACTTTTTGTGAAAAAGGGGAGGTATTTTATAAAAACCCTGCAATTTTTCACACTTCCCTTTGACAAAGGTTGTATATTAAATCCATGGGTAACACCAAGGGCAATATAAACGATTAATGGAGCACTCCCAACAGTCCAAACACAACAAAAGTATGTTGGACTTGGACTGTTGGATGGGCCCCACAATCAACACCCTTGGTATATTAACATTTATAGCAATTTTCCAAGGGAGACTTATTTACAAAATACACCTCATTTTACCCTATATTTTTCTTGGTATTTATTAAGTCTCACAAAGTAACATTTTTACCCTAAATAATCTGTAACACTCATCCTAAAAGAAACCAATAACATATACTTTTTCTTGATTTCACCTTAAAGTAAGTCTCAATATGTGTTTTTATTCACTAATCCCAATAGTTCTAGAATTTAGTTATACCCTTATGTATAATAGTTACCAAATAAAATAAATGGGAAAGAACCCTCACTTTAACCTGAAATAGGTTATTTGTTGAGGGTTCTTTTTTTTGGAGGTTGATAATGTGAAATTACTAGCGAAAAACCATTCCCCTAGAAGTCAGGGAGCAAGATTATCCGATAATGATCTAAACACATTGCTCTTTCTTGCAAACCAAAGATTGCTAAAAACACAGCAACTCTACATGTACAGAAAAGCTCTTGAACCAAATACGAAAGAAAAAAGCTTTAGTGAGAAGATACGAAGGTGGCGTAAGGACTACCAGCTAATTAAGGATTATGAATATACATTAGGTATCGATGGATTTCGATATAAGTATTATAGAATTACCAGGAAAGGAATAGACACTTTAATACAGCATGGTCTATTACCTTCTTCCTGGGACGATGTTCAAATAAGCAAGTTCTCTAGTATTACTAATATTGATCATTTTCTCGGTACCCAAGAAGTCGTTATTAGAGCAATCGTTGAAAATATTTCTATTGAAATAGAATCTCTGGTACCTACTCAATACGTATATACAGATATAGAAAATCCCGATCTTACTTTAGTAAAACCAGATTGGATACTAAAATTAGGAAATCTGCATCTTAATATTGAATTTGATACAGGTAATGAAAACCTTAGTGTCATTAAAGATAAGGTTCAAAGATATATCAAATACAGCAAGCAAAACCCTAACGAAAGACACGTTGTTTTCTTAACAATCATTGACGATAGTTTTCGTACAAGGAAAAATTACGGTAGTGTACGAAATAAACGAGTTGGAAATATGAAAAATACACTTTTTTACTTAAACGACTTACACATTCAGAATTTAACCGTATTTATTCTACCGCTACAGCGTGTCCATAACGTGCTTAACAACGTAATACTTGGGCTACAACCTTATTCAGAGCGGATGAAAAGATTAGAACCTAATACAGTGTTCACACTTCTTGGAGAGCACAATAACTACTTTGGATATAGCGTTAAGAAATTACCGCTACATAGCGTTTATGAGAAATCTAGCATAAAACATGAGTATTACGCAGACTTTGCAGCGTGCATTTCCAATAAATCAGGAACTGTGAAAGAAAATGTATTAGCGGTACTAGCTGAGGAAGGGAACGCTCAAACTTTGGAAAAGATAAACAATCTATCTCGACTTGCTTTAGAAAATCGATTTGACGTTCCAGTTGGCAAGATTCTTGTACTCTATAAAGAGAGTCATCAAAGAGTAAATGATATCCTTTCGATTGTTGCACCCAATGTACTAATAGGGGATATCGAGGAACTTAAGAAAAACTTAAATAAGGAACCTGTATTCTATATAAAAAGCGGATTATATACTGCAATGAAAGGAGTTACTTATGAAGGACAACTCCACTCTTATGCGTAAATTACCTTTTTGGACGGTTTCCATTTTAATTACTTTGACTTTAATCTTATCCATTAGGGCGATAACAAACATTACTTTATTATTGATAGGTCAATTCACAGAAGACATCCCAGTATTTCTTCTGTTTGGTAGTCCTTTAAAACCAAGTTTATTAGGTTTAATAATGATAACTATAATTGGTATAGGAACATGGCTCATATCTACCAAATTCAAAATATATCAAGGTAGTGCTTGGCGAGTAATTATCTTTTTCACTTGTATTTCTGGTATTACCGCTTATTATACATGGTTACTAACTGCTCCTGTTTATAACAATGTTGTTCCTTACCTCCTTAAACACGTAGCGGAACTTGAAGTTACGAATATTTGGCATGGTGTTTTAGTCGGTAATCCCCAAAATTTAATGGTATTACTCGTATTTATACCTCTTATAGTCGTGGTATTACTTCTTATATGGCTTTTTGGACAGTATTCCCAACATAGCTATACATTTAAAGAAATATTCTTTGAATTTGAATTTAAGCAAAAACATTTACAATTTTTCTTTATGATGGGAGCAGAAGAACATTGGCCAGACGTTATACTTGGTCCTGATTCCGTTACAAAAGAATTACTCATACAACCTGGACGAGATCGAACGCTAAATAACGTAATTATAGGTAGTATCGGAAGTGGTAAAACCGCTGCGTTAGCACTTCCAACATTGAATCAAGATCTTCATTGGATGACAAAATTCATTAACGAATTTTCAAGTATCTATGAGAGGGCGGATTACCATACTGAAGAAGTAAAAGGAATGTACCTCAATGGAATAACAGTTATTGAACCATCCAATGATTTATGCAAGAAAACATTCGATTTAGTTAGAGCTCATAATATCCCGGAAGAAACAGTCTTTTATATTGATCCGACCAATCCTGATACACCAAGTATTAACCCTATGAAGGGTCCAGTTGAACAAGTAGCAGAAGCATTCGCAATGGTTATTGAAGGTTTAGCAGAAGGAGGAAATGGAGGAAACTTCTTCTTCCAACAAAGTGAAAGAAACCATCTTAAGCATTATATCTATTTATTAAAATTACATGATCCTAATAAAGAAGTGACATTCGATATGCTTCTTGATATGTATGATGATCCTCAATTAGTTAGACGAATGCATGTTACCTTGAAGAAAACGTTCCCTGAAAATATTGAATCAATAACAGATCGTGACGAACGTAACCATTGGAATATAGTTAAGCAGATTGATAAATGGTTCGACTCAAATCTATTACCCAAAACATCTGGTGGGAAAAATGCACAAGCTGAAGTTGTTAAAGAAGGTGAATTTAGAGGGGATACTGTTTATTACGATGCAAAAGCTGAATACGTTCAAGGTTTAAGGAATATTCTTAATGATATTGGAGCAAACAAATTAATTCGTCGTGTTCTTTTTGGAAAATCTGATTTTGATTTCGATAAGCACTTGGAATTCGGTGGTGTCTTATTATGCAATACCGCTAAGGGGGAACTTGCAAATTTGTCCAATGTACTTGGTAAATTAGTATTACTTAATTTACAAAATGCGGTGTTTAGACGTGAACCAAATATAAGTTCATATCATCATATTTTAGTTGATGAATTCCCTGATTATATCTATCTTCCATTCAAGGAGTTTCCAGCACAATCTCGTAAGTATAAAGTTATTGTGACAGTAGTAGCTCAAACAATTGCTCAGCTGGCTGATAAATACGGTGATAAATATATGCATACTTTACTTGGAACACTTAGGCATAAGATGGTCTATGGTGATATTCCTGAATTTGATGCTGATCTATTTTCAGGTATTTTCGGAGAAAAAGATGTATTTGAAGAATCAATGAGCGAACAGTCTGTTTCACCTCTTCAAGAATCACCTGTAACTAGAGCAGGCAGCAATTACACGAAAAAAAGGGAAGTTATTATGTCACCGAACGATATTATTTATCAAAAACCTTTCCAGGCAGCTGTTAAGTTAGTCGTTAAAAATCGACCGATACCGGTTCGGCAGGTTAATGCAAACTTTGTTCCAAAAAGAGAATTTAAGAAGGCTAGATTCACAGTGAATGAAGATTATGGTTGGCTATGGTTGAAAGAGCGAAATAAATCACTAAATGGTCATGAAGATCCAAGTCTAGATCTTATAACCGCTCCTTTAGATGAAGACGAGGTAAATGATACTCAATCACAGGGAGAGAAGAAAGAAAAATTAGATTCCGATGATTTTGAGACTCAATGGAATTATCACCAAGAGCAACCAGTAAGTGTAAAATATAAAATTGACCAATCCTCAACTGATCGTCTAAGGAGCTATAGAAGAACTATTCCTGCTAAAGTTATCAATGTTAATCATACTGAAGTACCTACAATTATTGATCAAAGGGAAGATAATAATACTGAAGTAACTACAAGATCATTATCTAATATAGAAGAGGATTCGGAGATTACTGCTGTTAAGATTTATGAAAACGAAAATCCTATATCCACTTCAATTGCAGAAGAGAAGTATGATATTCCGTATGATATTCCTAGTGTGGTAGACTCACAATCAGGTGATGATTTTCTCGATGAAATCTTCGGGAAAGAAGTTAATAGTGAGGTAACTGCTACGAGCGAATTATCAGTTGACCAAGAGCAAATGTTCGAAGAATTAAAGAAACATGTCTCTGATATAACGTTAGAAACTGAGAATGCCTTTCCCTCACCAAAAGGTGAACTAGATCTTGATGAGTTTTTGAATGATTACAAAGAATAACTTTTAATGACGATTGCATTCTGTTAGGATGTAATATACAATAAAACAAAATTTAAAGTGAAAAATATAACATTCTTAATATATTTGGGAAGCACCCAAAAACAACAATAGTTAGCGCTATTGCATGTTTTTGGGTGCTTTTTTATATTTTCTTCACTATTACAACACATTTCAGGAGGTTTTTTATGGAAGGCACATTAAAGCAGTCTTGGACAGATGATGTTGAACTAGAGGTTTTAGCTGCTGCACGCAGAAATAGAGAGATTTTAAAAGGGGTTGTTACATCGGTTTCAACAAAGAGCACTAGAGTATTAGAAGAAGGTAAATACGTTCAAAAAGAAATGGAAGTAGCTGAGTTCCTTATTGAAAATAGCTCTATAAAGGCTTACTGCTCAGCTCATGAATTCTCAGAACACGAGTTTCGCTCATTATCTGGTTTTGTTGGTTCTTTTCAAGAATTTATTGTTCAAGATATCTTACTTGATGATCAAATAGCTTTTATAAGCGTTAGAGAAGCAGATCAAATAAAGAAAGAGGTCTTCTGGGAAGAATTAATTAATGCAGATCAAAAAGATAAGCTAAGTGAGACTACTTACCAAGGAGTTATCTCAGGTTATAATCCGGAGACTCAAAACATTTTTGTTCGTATAAATGGTATGGACTGTTTTATGAGAAGAAATGACTGGGATCACGGACGTGTACGTGATATTGCTAGTCTTGTAGATCGAGGCACTCCAGTTGATGTAAAGGTTATTAGAATAGATAAGGAACGTAATTTAGTACAAGTATCTAAACGAGCAACAACAGAAGATCCATTTAATCAATTAGAACCGTTAAGAAACGCAAGGGCTATAGCAGGTAAAGTTACAACCGTTCATGCGATTCATGGAATATTCATCAAACTGGACAATGGTCTAGAGGTAAAAGGATTAAAACCTTCAAATATTGAAGAACCAGTAGTTGGTGATATTGTAACATGCAGAATTAGAACTATTGATAAAAAGAACCGCCATTGTAAAGTCGTGATCACAGGATATCCAAGAGGTAAAAAGAATCGTAAAGATCTTGGCGGATTTTTGTTTGAGTAATGACAAACCAAACGAATACTGAAATTGAAGAAATTCCTTATTTCTTTTCAAAAGAAGGGGAGATACCTTTTTGGGATCACCCTTTACTTTCTGGATATAAGTTATTACCAAAGGGGTACAAACCTTACACGACGATTGAAGCAGTTTTATCTTTATGTATAAAAGGAATCATTAAAGAAGAGGACATGATGGTTCTTAAAGTTTTAGGTGACGCTATTTGTTGTAACGAAGAACAATTAAGAAGATATTTGTCTTCAAAGATGAGTCGCTCAGACGTATCCAAAAAACTAAATAAATTTCGGATATATGGACTGGTTGATAGGTGGAAAGTCAGAATACGATCGGATGAGGAGGAAAAATATAAACCTCCCGCTCCATTCACTATTGGAATAGCTGGATACAAACTTTTAAAACACTATTATAATCATGAGTTCTTCATGGATCCTAATAAGTGGGATTCTCTTGGCATTGGTGCTGTGCAGCGCTACGTAGCGATGAATGAGTTAAGATGTCAGTTGGTTGAACGCAAAGCAATTGCAAATTGGAAATGGAATGCCTTAGTAGAAAACAATAGACTAATTCGTAAACCGCTTGGTATAGCGGAGATAAAAACACCTAGGGGTAAATTGAATTTTCTAATTGAAAGAGCTCAGATGAATCAAGATTTCCTAGGTTTCTTACGCGATAAACTTAAACAGTGGAAGACAGTTTATGAGAACAATAATAAGAACATCAAAGTTGATGGTTTTGAACAAAACAACATAATTATAACAATATTTACTTCTACTCTCTCCATTGCTGAAGTTATTCAACGAGAACTATTGCTAGATACGTTACCCTTTAAAGTGTTTATTTGTGTAGAGGAAGACCTTGTAAAGGATAGTTTAGCTACATCATTTTATTTACCCACATCAGAAGCTCTTGTACGTAAAGAACTATCGTTTTTCAAATGAATGGAGAGGGAGGCTTAAACCTAATGAAACAAGTTAAGGAAAAACCAGGTCTCTTTGACTCTATTGAGAAGTTATTTATTCATGATGTTTATACATATCAACACTCTTTTAGAGTTGCTGATCTCCTTTATAAGTTCGGCCTTTATTTAAATTTAGATGATACATTATTGAATGAACTGTTTGAATTAGGAACACTACACGATATAGGAAAATTAGAAATACCATTTGATGTTTTAAATAAAATTTGCCCTCTAACAAAATATGAAAGACAATTGTTCTTTAAACATACAATCTATGGGTATGAGCTGTTAAAAGAACTGAACTATTCAAAGACCTTTTTAGATGGACTCCTGTACCATCATGAAAATTTTGATGGTACAGGATATCCATATGGAATAAAAGGAATGGACATTCCGCTACAAGCAAGAATGTTACGTATTGTTGACAGTTATGATGCCATGACTAATGAACGAAGCTATCAAAAGGCGTATACACATAAGAGAGCACTAAATGAAATTTTATACCTCCGGTGTAAGCACTATGATCCTATGTTGGTTGACCCTTTTATAAAGATGATGAAAAATAAATAAATTTATAGTTTTATTAAGTAGTTCAGTTAACAATGTTTCTAATTGAACTACTTTTTTTATAAAACATGAATCACATATTTTACAATTTACCTAAATAAGGTGTTTTAACTTTAATTGTAGGTTTGGAACCACACCATCGGCCAATGTTAACTATTAAGTCTGACAAGAGTAGATTTTTTATACAGATTGAAAATTAGTTCTATACAAGCTTTTGAGGACACCTTTTTCCGCAAACGGGCCATTTAACGGAACAACTAGGTAACTTATTTAGCCTTTATCCGTCTAACAATCCAAGGAGGGATAACGTGAGAGTATCAAGATTATTTTTTGGTTTGGCTATTTTCGTTTTATTAACTGCTGTTGGATGTTCTAATTCATCGGATAAAGGTAAAGTAAAAGTTCATAAAACTGAAAATCCTAATGCGGAAGAGGTTTTAAACTTAGACCCTGAAGCTGATATATTTCAGTTCGATGGAGTGATTTATCAGACTGGAATTGATTGGGTTGAAGAACTAACCTTAACAAAAGACAAACAGGTAGGAGAAATAAAAACAAAAAACGATACAGATACAAACTTTGAAGATGAAATGTCGAACAAATTGCCTGTTGTTGCAAAAATCTTTTCGGTTAAAGAAAAAGAAGAAATTGGAGGACCAATTTTACTTGTAGAATCGGAAGGTAAACTTTTTAAATACTACGGGCTTGTTGAGGGTTAACCAATTTTCGTATATCCGCAAACGGGGCAATCCTTTCATAAGGATTAGCGCCTATTCAGTAATAAGGCCAGATTGGAGAAGATCAATTAGAATGAAATTGAGAATGTGAAGAGTTACTCTTAAACTAACAGGGCAGTATAGGCTAACAAGAAATGATTTTTAATTGCTATTATATGGTTTACCTTTTATATAATTTACCATTATAATATTCTCTTCAGGTGAAAAGTTATAGAATAAATTCGAACTATTTGTTAGCTTAAAAGTTAATTTGTCTACACTTATATGCTTTGATTTATCCCCTAAAATGTTTACCTTGAAATTTATCTCGTAATAAGACTCTTCTTCATTTGAGACTTCATTTACCTCTAGGTTAATCAATTCAAATCCTACAGATTCAGATTCGCTAAAACTGTAGTTATCTCTTATAGCATCTATTATCTTTCTAGCGAAAATATTGACAATAAACTCTTCAGTAGGGTTACTTGCTTTAGCATTGTCTATATTTTCGATTTGTGTAAGTGAATACACTTCATTGGAATAGAAAAACGTTAGAGTAAATATTAAAGAAACTATTATAAATTTATACATTTTAATCAACATCCTTTTTAAATTAATGTTTACAATTTGTAAGTAAATTATTAATTCTTGTATCGTTAAGAGAATGTCATATTAACGATAAATATGTAACAAGAGCAAGAAAACACAAAACCATTGTAGTTTAGTAAGTAGTAAAGCGAAGGATTAAAACTCCTTTTATAGAATTTCTTGGACTAAAGAAGCATTTAGGTAAAAAGGAAATGCTAAAATTAATGTGATATAGGGAGGTGGATACTTTGCTTGCATTAAAAGAGTTTGCATCGAGTTTTTTATTTATAGTGAGTTGTTTAATATTCGCAATAAGTGCATATTTACTTTATTGGGCAATTATTATGCCTTTACTTGCAATTATTCCTTTTCTCATTTCTCTGGTATCTGGATTATTATGTCTTTACAGTTCAAGAAAGTTTGATGCTAAAAAAGACAAGTAATACTTTAATAAACGGATATGCTTATTAAGCTATCGGGTAGCTTTAGTTCCATAACCATCTTCAACAATAAAGCGCTATTCATGAATAAGGATAACGCTTCTATTATGTTAAGCATTAAATTTTGAAGTTAATTAGATTTATTTGAAGAACTTTTATTCGTGTATGGGTGGTGATTGTATGGAATACATACCAATTGATCTAAAGGAACATAGAGATTATGTAATCCAATTTAGAAAAGATTCTTTTATTGTTAGCTTTGGATCTGATAATGATTTTGGAAATGAAGAAGATTATCTGGACTGGTTAAAACAACAGTCGAAGAGGTACCCAGAGGGTTTTGTATTAGCTGTAGAAAATCAGCAGCCTATTGGTCAACTTGAACTAACGTTGAAAGAATATGATGGAAAGCAAATTGGTTATGTTAACTTATATTATCTAATTCCTGAAAAACGAGGTATGGGGTATGGTACTTTACTTCACAACTATGCACTTAAATTCTTTAATAATAATGGAGTGAATGAATATCATCTAAGGGTTTCACCAAGTAACCATAACGCAATTTCTTTTTATCTTAAGAACGGTATGAAGAAAATAAAATCTGAAATGAACGGAAAAGTCTTGAGGTTTTCAGGAACTCTTACTTGATAACAATTTCTTGATATTACTACGTCCAATCTTCAACAATAGAGCGCTTAAATTGAAGTTGGTTGCCTTTTAGAAAAGGGATAATATATTTGATTGAATGGAAAACTTAAGCATAGAGGTGATTATATGCGTATATTATTCCTTTCGCTTTTAATTTTTGTTCTAAACACTACAACTTCAGTTGCTGAAACTGAGAGCCAATGCGAAAAACAAGTAACTTCATTTTTATCTGGGTTACGTGTTGAGGATCCTAATAAGGCTGTAGAATTATGGATATTAGGTGTTGAAAATAGAAGTGGTGCTGTCCAGTTTGCTATGCTATCTTCTTCACTAAAACAGAAGAGTCGAGCTCAATATGAGAAAAGGGGCTGGGGTACAGGTCAATCAAGTCCGTGGGTTGATAATTTTCAAATTGAAAGTAAAGAGATTCTTAACGACACAAAAATAAAGTTCACTGTTTCTTATAATTTACTTACTTCGTATGCAAACTTTGGTAAATGGAAAAAGGTAATTACAGTTGAGAAAAATGAATCCCCATATACTAATTGGCTAATTACCGACATTAAAACCGAATATAATCAATGGGAGGCATTTACTCCTGGAGAAACAGTCATTAAAAGTAGAAGTATTAAACAATAGAGCGGAATTCTCTAATAAGGATTAGCGCATTTTTTTATTTGACCCTGCTAAACAATAGTATTGATTTTTGGAAATTCCAAAATTAAATTCAGAAGAACCATTCGATGGAAAACTAAGCATTAGAAATGTGCTTTTGCTTTTGGTTAGAAGGAACAAATTAGAACAAATAAGAGGAAAACAACTCCAATTGATATTATTATTTCACTCGATTTGTTATAATGAAGTGTTTTTAACATTTATTGAGGGGGAACATTATTTTTATGTCAATTGAAGTAGGGAGCAAGGTACAAGGTAAAGTAACAGGAATCACTAGTTTTGGAGCATTCGTAGAATTACCTGGAGGCTCAAGAGGTCTTGTGCATATTAGCGAGGTAGCAGATAGCTATGTAAAAGATGTTAATGACCATCTTAAAGTAGGCGTCCAAATTGAAGTAAAAGTGATTAGTGAGAAAGACGGAAAAACTGCCTTGTCCATCAAAAAAGCTATAGATAGACCCGAAGGACAAACCTCTTCTTATTCACAACGCCCACCACTCCAAAGAAGCGTTGATAGCCGTTCCAAAGACTTTCGTTCAAAAGGCAATTTCAAATCAAAGGAAAGTTTTGAAGATAAGATGTCTCGTTTTTTAAAGACTAGTGAAGAGAATTTGTTTACCCTTAATCGTAACACTGGAGCAAAACAGGGCGGTAGAGGCGGAAGACGCGGATAACCTGCAGCATTTTTAAATAATTCATCATATAAATTAGAGGCAAGCCTGAATAAACTGGCTTGCCTTCTTTGTTCAGATCTAAGCGCGATTGTGGAGCTAAACGGGTAGAAAATGATCAAACTATTTTATAATATAAAAATATAGTTAGGATAAGAACCCATTACCTTAACAAACTATCTTGTGAGGTATTTTTATACTCTTTTCAAATCAACAATTATTACATGTATACTAAATTTATTAAGGTTAACTCCGTTAACACCTTGTTACATAAAGTAAATTTATGTTAACAGGTGTTTTTTTGTATTAACACATGTTTATAATATTAGGTATAAGTTATGTTTGAAGGGAGATTTAATATATAGGGGAAAAATTCGAAAAAAAGGTTAAAGGGTTTAGAGTTGGACCAGAAACTCATGAAATCGTTGATAAACTGATTAAAGAATCGGGTAAAGATCATAACGAATGGTTTGTGGAAATTGTTCAAAAGCTATCTACGAATGAATTAGTCCTAGATAAAGAGAAAATTTCTGTTGATCTTAGAAAACATTTCTCTAGCGACGTATCTGCCCTAAAAGATGCCACGAATCTTATCACTAATACATTTATTAATCAAATGAACAGGATTGCTGTTGAAAAAAATAATTGGAATGAGAATTTACAGAGAACGATTAAAGACCATGAAAATAAAGAGAAGCAATACAAAGAATCAATTAGATCCCTTGAGGAGTCATTAGAAGTACGAGAACAAACCATTCAAGATGCTAATAGCAATATACTACAACTTCAGAATAAAGTAGATGGTTTTGATAAATTAGAAACCCAATTACGTAAGGACATCGAGCGCCTTGAAGGCGAGAAAAATAGATTGGATGCAGACCAACAAAGATTAAGAGAAGAAAACGTGTCAGACAAAGAACGATCCCAGCACCAAATGGATGAATTGAAAGTAGAACATAAGGAAGAGAAAGATAAATTAAATCAGCAGATTGTAGGATTATTAAATAAGTTGGAAGAACAAGAGCCTGTTAAAGAAGAAAATGAAAATCTAGCTTCTCAAGTTAAAGAGTTACAGGAAAAATTACGAAGTACCAGCTTGCAATATGAAATGAATCTGACTAGGGCTCAAGAACAAGCTGAAATAGATAAACAGAAGGCTTTGTTGCAAAGTGAACGGGAACTAAGGGAGCAACTATATGACCAGAATAGAAGTGATCAAAAAGAACTTTACGATAAAATTGAAGCATTACAAAGTGAGGTTAACCAACTTCGTATAGAGAATAGTTCATTGCTAAATCGTATCTCTGAAGGAGAATAGTACATATGACGCTATAAAATTCCTCAGTAAATAATCCATCAAGTCGAACTTTCTTAGGGTAATTAGAAATAGAGGGAAGTCAACATTCGTTAATATATGATGTAAAAAGGAGATGTAAACAAGTCATTCATTGCTTGTATTACATCTCCTTTTTTGTTTCATTTCTATTTAACAACTTTTAAATTTTTTATCTTTTTTCGGTTCTTTTTAGCGTATTTAGCAAGTTTTTTTGCGTCACTAGAAGAAACGCCTTGCTCAGCTAAACTCTTATGTTTCCACATATTTCTAACCTCTTTCGTAGGAAATGTTCGTTCTTACCATACTTGTCCAAAAAAGATGATTTTATACGTACTATCTCTCTGTCATCTTGAATAGATTGATTATATAACTATATGACTCTTTGACCCTAGTTTAATGGAGGAAAAAGGGGCTAAAGGGGAGAGGGGGAGGGTGTAAGATGACATTAAATCCTATTTTTAGAAAAGACGCACCAAATGAAGAGGTTAATCATAATGTTCGGAAACAACCGGTAGACAAGCCGAAGAGGGCTACTAGAAGCGATAAGAAGACAAACATCAAAATTCCACTCACATTGGAGGAAAGGCAGCTTATACGAAAAGTGGCCAAAGAGAAGAAAATGTATCCTACACATCTATGTACATATCTCATACAAAGAGGTTTACAGCTGGGTACCCATTTTCCATTAGTTGATTATCCTTCAAGTTCTGATAAATCCTTTCCAGCAAAATTAAATCTCAACTCAACTGAAAAAATTGATTCTTTAACGATCGAATGGGATTGTAGTCGAAGGCAAGCTGCACACCGTATTCTTATTACAATGCTTAAAGCGGAAGGAATCGAATAACGATGAGTCATAAAAAACTTAACGTCTATAACTCCGCATTAGAAGAAATTAACCTTGCTGCCAGTACGAAATCCTTTTCTCAAAAAATAACCAATCGCTTTTTAAGGTTAATGACTCAAAAAAGCTACCAGGAATATGAAATAGAGCTACCATCAAGCATTTTCCTTAGAGGGGAATTGTTATGTGAGGATATATCAGAAAAAAGCGGTATTACCTTCGACTTTCACAGCCTTGTATTGGTTTTAATTGAGGATTTTTTAATTGGTTTAAGAAAAAAATATGACCCCATCACTGTATATAAAGGTCTCCTTGCGAGGGATCAAAGACTACCAATTGTAAAAAGGTATGAGACAGAACTCGAGTTAATATCTAAATCAGAAACAAAAACCGTTGGTATTCAGTTTCAATTAAATAGGAAATTGGCGCTTAGACTTGAAGTATTTGTAGCTGATTTGGAGGATTTAAATGTTGAATATCCTTTTGATGTTCGAAGCATTATTGAAATCTTAATCTGTGACTTTATTACATGCTATAAAAAGGGACTAAGTAAAAATGCCTTCAACCAAATTGTAGAGCATCTTATAGGCGAAAAATAATACCTTAAACGGTCTGACAGTAAGGGAGATTTTATTTTCGAATGAAAACCAATATAATCCTCCTTATTATTTTTATAGGAGGATGTACCATAAGCAACAATAGATGTATTACTTACTAATTTTTAATCTATTTGACTTCTAAAATACTAAATGATAAGATTTCCTTAGTTAACGTCCTTTCTTAAGATTTAAGAAGGATTCTTTTTTCTGAAGAAGATCCTAGTTACCACCCATTACTAGGATCGACAAACATTTACAACACCCATACTTCAGTATAAATAAATATAACGGGAAGCCCCCGAAAACATCAGATTATTAATCAATAATCTTAAGGTTTTCGGGGGCTTTTTGCGTTTATTAGAAAGTTAGGAATTCACACATGAAAAAAGTATTATTAGCCGTCGGTGGTGGAGCTTACAGCAATATTTTACAAAGGAATTTTTCAAAAGAACGTGATTTTTTTACACTTTGTGACCAAGAAGTTATGCACTTCCGCTACATGTCTGAAGTTATTGAAATTGATAAGCCAGATATCCTTATTGTTCATGATCACTATCTTCCAAGTGAACAAACTGAGGTAGAAGAACGTCAAGAAGAGTGGTTAAATTTCATTCAGTCATTAAGGGCAGAATACGATGATTCAATAAGAATAGTTTTTCTATGTGAACGCCCAAGAGATGATACATTCCTAAGTTACTTAGTGAGTATAAACGTTCTTGATATATTCAATGAACGAGCAATTGATATCCAGCAAATGATGGATCAATTAAAAGATAAACCACGCTATTCTCTTGCAGCAAAATTCATACAACAAATTACCCCTCGATTATTTAACTACAGCGGTGAAGTTGAAAATAATAGTGAACCGGAAGAAGAACAAGGTGAGTCGAAAGATACAATCGATGAGAAGGTTCAAAAAATCAAGAAAGAGGAAAAGAAGAAAGAACGTCCTCAAAAAGTTATTGTAAAAAAAATTATTGAGAAAAAGATCGAAAAGAAAGTAGTACTTAAGACAAAGAATGTGATTAAGCGGGATTATAACATTCAAATAACTAATCAAGTTGAGAAAATCGTGGGTGTTCCAATTCAAGCAATAACAATATTAGTAGGTAGCCCATTTTCACGCTCTGGTAGCACGTTTGTTTCTCACTTGTTAGCAAGAGAATTAGCTAAATTAGGGGTTAGCGTGTCCTATATAGAAAGTCCTTATTCTACAGCTTATTCCTTTGACCGCTTTATTGGACATAAAAGGAACCCTGATTATCGCAGTAAGTTTTATCAATTCACAAAAGAAATAGATCCAAAAATGACAAGTGTTTATGACTGGGAAGTTGATGAGGTTAATATGATTGTCCGTCATCCAACTAATGAACCTATTTACGGTATGAAAGAAATACCTTTCGAAGTTTATGTGAAGATTCTATTAGCTTCTCAATCAACCGTAACAATCTTGGATGTTGGAACGGATTGGAATCAAGATATATACCAGGATTTATACGATATAGCAACACATACGTACTTTATTTTAGAGCCAGATATATCAAACATTCAGTTTTTAGAAGACCCAGACAATGTAGTGACTGAGAACTTCATGCAGATGTTACAAGATGATAAAACACACATTATTGGAAATCGATTCGATAAGAAACTTCTAGATAACCCTATGATTAATGCTCTTTATGCAGAAAAGATGATTACGTACATTCCCTGTTTCTCACCAAACGATATTTTTGAAAGTCATTATAGAGGAGCATTCTTCAATGACTCATCCAAAAATCAAAAAATTATAAAAGAAGCACTCAAACCTATTATAGAGGACATGCTTCCAAAAGATTTCTTAAAGAAACGAGGAAGAAATGGCAAACTTCTTAATGACTTATTTAATAAAAGTATAAAAATTGAAAGAGGGCAGGAGGATTTTAAATGAAACCCAAAGCAAAAGTAACATTGGGGGTTTTAACATTCGTTACTGCTGCTGCATTCACTCCCATATATGACATCTTTATTAAAGACAAGATAGACAGTGTTGAAGTTGTGGTGGTGAAACCAGGAGCAGATATTGAAAAAAATGAGAGATTAACGGAAAACATGTTTCTTATAGAGAGAAGAGATAAAAAAGACCTTATCGATGACGTTCTTTACCCACACGATCTACCTTCAATTATTGGTTATGACTCATCTCAGCTTATGGTTTCAAACTCAATTGTTTCAAAAAAGATGATTGATTTTAATAACTTAGTTCCCGATGCTTCAGAGGGGGAAGCAATAAGACCCATCATGAGTGAAATGATTTATGCTCAGCCAGGATCTTTAAGAAGGAAGGACCGAATAGATATTTACCTTGTAGATGAAGCATTTGTTAAAGAATCAAACAATTCAAATGTTGATGGAGTCAGAGAACCCAAGGCTGATGCTAGCTTACTAAAAAAACCACTTCTTGAAAATGTAACTGTTGTGTATGCAAAGGATTCAAGTAATCGGGAAGTAATCAATGAAGTTGGTGAAGGTACGGCAAAAAGTAGTGAATCTGAACGACTAAACGCTACCGGAACTATTTCTGATTTAGAGGTCATTCTAAATGAAGAAGATTTTCAAAAATTAATGAAAGAGATTATTGAAAATAAAAACAAATTATATATTACCTACAACTAATCAAGGAAGGAGCCTTTTTATGAAGATAGCGATTGTCAGCAAAGAACATAATTACAAACAACTATTTGAGAGCTATGAACAAGTCGAATTAGCTTTAGTATTTGACAGAGTAAAGGATGACAATAATACAAGTATTCAAGTAACTGCTCTACTGGTTGATGGACAAAATATCCCATATACAGATCTTGAAAGAGTCAGAGATGTTTTTCCGGATATACCGATCTTCTATAAGCTTCATAACGTAACAAATGTTATTTCCACCAAAAATATCAAACGTGTATGTGCTGCTCATAAAGTTGTGGCTATAAATGAGTACTTAATACCTGAACAAGTTGCTAGTGAAATTGTTAGGTTGTTAACCGATCAAAAGGGCTATGCCAGTAATAGAATCATCAGTTTCTTTGGGACACATAGCGGAGCTGGCGTATCAACAACAGTACTTAATGTGGGTAGAGGACTTTCTGAACGAATTCAAGGTAAAGTGCTAGTTCTTAGTCTTAATGCATGGGATCCCTCAGATTACTTCTTGGAGTACAGAGGCGAGTATTTGAACGATCTAAAAGTGGATTTAAAGACTAAAAGTCTAACAGAATCCAGGTTAAAAGAAGCTTTGTTCCGATATAAAGATTTTTACCATTTAGCTGGTAATCGCGATATTAAGCTTCAGAGATATTTCACGAATGAGGAAATTGCACATTTAATCGATGTAGCCAAAGAAGTATTTGACGTGATTTTAATAGATGGAGGTACACATTTCGATACAGCTTGCGCTTCCCAGGCTTTTATATCTAGTGAGTTGAAATTTGTTATTACTAACCAAGAGGATAAAGGTTACAGAGGGTATTTCCCTCATGTGTTCCAACAACTTCTTGAACCAATTGGAGCATCTAAAAGTGATTTCATGTTGATTGTTAATAAGTATCAACCGAATATGTCACTTATTAGTGAAAATGACTTAGAGGAAGAGTTAGAAATGCAAAAGATTGCGATGATACCTGATTTAGAAGTATTGGGGCCAATTGCAATTCGCCAAAAGAAATTGCTTTATGATCTATCGGAAGGTAAAAATGCTTATCGCAAATCATTAGAATCCATATGCAACCTTATAATTTCTGAAGCAAAGCTACCAGAAAAGAAACTTACTTCTCATGATAGTAACAATAAGTTCTTTGGTTTCTTTAAGAAGAAAGAGGGGGCTTAAGGATGAAATCATCAACTGAAGTCCTTTTTATTGAAGCTGTAGAAGATATTGAATCTTCTTTGGGTACTAATTCTGAACCATATGATGTTTCGGAGTGGGTGAATGGACAACTTGAACAAAAGGGTCTACAGAGTGAGGAATTTGTTACCTTTGAACGAAAAAAAGCATTTAGCCAAATATGTAAAGTTGTTCGAGAAGAGTTCAATAATCTTATAAATCTCTCTAATGATGGCAACTTAACAAACGAACAACAAAAAGACAAAGAGAGTGAGTTCTTAGAAAGACAGCATAAAGCAGTCATTGGTGATGAAAAGGAAATGGCATATTTTATTTCGAAAATTACCGAAATCCTAAGAAGGCACAATATTACTTCAAAAGATTATTCTACTTTTTATTCAAATCTAGCAGAAGCAGTATTCCATGAAGTTTGGGGGATAAGCTTGTTGCAGAAGTGGGAGCAATATCCAAACTCAGAAGCAGCAGTTATTCGTGGACAAGAACTTTGGATAGATATTGATGGGAAATTTATCAAACAAGAAGAACGCTTTTCTTCAATAGAAGATGTTGAACGTATAAAACGTACTTTCACTATGAGAAACAAAGACGCAATTATCAATGAACAAACACCTGAGCTTGAAGTTGAAAAGGAAAATGGTGATCGTGTAACAATGATTCAAAAACCACGGTCCCGGGATAATTATGTTATGTTTCGCCGTTTCATCGTTAAAGACATAAGCTTAGAAGAACAAGCAAGGCTTAACACTATACCAACTGAAGATATTGAAATACATAAAGCACTGTCAAGAACAATGCCCAACACTATTATTGCTGGGCGTGTCAGATCGGCAAAATCAACTTTTATGAAATCACTTCTAAGGGAACGTGATCCTTATTATGTTATGGCTGTTATTGAAAAACACTTTGAGCTTGCATTAAGTGAACAAATGCCTGATCGTCTATGTTTTGAAGTTCAAGCAAAAGAAGGAGATCTTCACTTAGCAATTCCAAGGTTACTAAGAATGGAGCACGACTTCATTGTTGTAGGGGAAATAAGATCTTTAGAAACTGAGGGTTATCTTCAAGCTTGTGAGCGTGGTGAACGTGGCGCAGCATCCACATACCACTTAACGGATGTTGAAAATGTTGTACCACAGATTACACGACACCTACTTGATGAATTTCCTAACCGCTCCTTTGAAAATGAAGTAGCTCGTGTTGCTAAAAGTATAGATATCGTATACACGATGGGTACAGATCGAGATAGAAGAAGAAAACGTGTTGTCGGAGTTACAGAAATCATTTGGAATGAAGAGAAAAAATCATATTCAACTAATGATTTAATTAAGTACAGCCGAGTTACAGAGAAATACTATTACTCCGCTAATATCTCGAAGGAATTGCTATCTAAAATGGCTGAAGAAAATCTGGAGGAAACAAAAAAGTTAGTAAGGTTGTTAAAAGAGCGCCAAGCAGTCTCTCCAATGTCAGACTACCACAATATAGCAAATTCTCTACTGATTGATCTTTTAGGAGAAGATGTCAATGGAGTTTAAATATTGGTTCTGGTCAGATGGTGTTATTTATATTCTGTATCTCATTATTTTTATAAGTGGAGTATTCCTAGCTAAGTTGATACTTGAAGTACCTATTAAGGAAAAAATGAACCATCTTCATTACAAGAATCGTCTTAGAAAGATTCGTATGGCTTTAGAAAATGAGAAAACAACAGAATATAGACATCCTTTAATGAAACATATATTCCTTTTAATTAAAACAACAAGCAAGGAAAGTACAGATAACGATGTATTAGCTTTTTGGGCTTTCACAGCAACTCTATCAATCTTTACTTTTGGTTTTATATTATATAACTTTCATGACATTGTTCTTTCTATTGCAATGGGCCTACTAGTCGGTAGCATCCCTTATATGATTCTTCAAGTCAGACTGAGGAAATTACGTTATTTAATGGGGGAAGAGTTCCTCACGATTGTTCAAACCCTTACTCAACAATACAATGCTCACGGCCATGATATGTATTATGCCTTAGTAGAAACCCAAAAGACCGTACAGAATAAAAAATTAAGATCTGTATTCTTACGTTTAATTTCAGATCTTCAAGTATCCCGGAATGAAAAAGAACTTAAGTTAAGCATTTCAGTATTTGTATACACAGCTGGAAGCTCATGGTCTAAACGATTAGGAAATATTATGTTGAAGTCTTATCTTCATAACGAAAATGTGCTTAGTACCTTGCTTGTATTAACAAGGCAAATTGAAGAAACAGAAAGCATGCTTGAACAAGAAAAATCTCAAACTCTTGACTCTGTTTATAATGGTTATTTAACTGTTCCTATTTTCGTTGCAGCTCTTGGGCTTGGTTATGCAGTTTCAGGAGCACAAGATTGGTTTCAGTTACAATTTCAAAATTTTTGGACTTTATTGCTGTTAACCATTTCGTTTATAGGGGTAATATTCTCTGTCTTCTTATCAATTCTCTTAAAAAGACCAAAAAATGATATTTAGGAGGGGGTAAAATGCAAGAGAGTGCATTAATTTTTAAGTTTTTACCTTATATCCGTTACCTTATAGTGATTGTTTTATCAATTTTAGCAGGCATTTTAGTTTATATGGGCTTAACCTCTCATACTGAAAGAATTCAAGATCGACTAAGGGTAAAGCAATCAGTTCAAAAAGGTAGAGTAAAAGTATTAGAATCTGCTTCAAAATCGACTTCAGAGGATTGGCTAATGAAAGCGGGATACCCTCTTGGCCTTAATGGATTGACTTATAACATCATATTCTTCTCGATCCTGTTCTTACTTCTTGTAAATTATGTGATTGTTCCTTTTTTATTTAAAGGGGATTTGAGAACTTGGGCTATGTTAGCAATAGCGGTATTTTTCATTGCATTTAACCCAAACTTTAAAACTCTTTTCTATTATGTAATGAAACGAGTAATTGAATATAGGCAAGCCAAAAAGAATGCTGAAATATTCATGCTCTATGACCTTATAATTAACGAGCTTGAAATGATGAATGTTAGCAGAATAAATACTTACAACATCTTAAGAGATTTACGTTCCTATTTTACAGTGATTGATACTCCACTAACAAAAGTATTAACAGCATGGGGGAACGACCAGGGTCCAAAGGTAGCATTAGAAGAGTTTGCAAAAGAAATAGGTACAAGAGAATCAAATGCTCTCATTCCAGTTATCAAAACACTGGATGACGTTGATCGCGAAACAGCATTGAATTCACTTAAAGGAATGAGAACAATGTTTGTTAATTCTCAAATTGAAAACTATAGAAGACGAATGAAGATTACAAAGGATCTCACTTCTATACCAATAAACACCACTCATTTTCTTATTATCTTAAATTTCTTAGTAGTCATTATTGTTATGGTAAGCACACTAATGAAAGCCAATACTCTATAGGTCTTATTTAACCGTTTAAGGAGGTGACGAACATAAATACTACGTTATCTACTTTTATGAAAATTGCCATAACAGCAATTGTAACTGGATTGCTTATTTTCGGTGCTCTCTTTGCTTCTATGAGCGACATTACGAATGATGTAAACAAATATATTGAACACAATTAAAGAAGGTGTCTCCTTGTGAATAAAACACTATCTACCTTCATGTCCCTTACCATAACCATTTCAATATTATCAGTTCTTATTATAGGAATTGTTTATCAATCTCTAGCTGATAAAAATGATGATCATATCAATGTTTTAGAAGATGAATATAACCTGCAGCATAAATAATGGAGGGCAAACATGAATACTAGCCTAAGTACATTCCTAAAAATTGGGGTGACCGCCTTGTGTATTGGTATTCTTCTCTTTGGAGTAGCATTTAACATGCTTGATAAGGAAGCCGGAGAATATAAGCAAGAGATGGATGATAAAAGAATCACCCTACCATAAAGGGAAAGAAATATATCTAATTAGCTTTTTAGTAGTGGAAAAACATCTCTTTTAATTTATAAAAAATAAATTTATTAGTTGGAGGCATAACCTATGAATCAAACATTAAGTACATTTTTGAAAATTGGAGTAACAGCCTTGTGTATTGGCATTCTTCTATTCGGCGTTGCTTTTACAATGACAGATAAAGAAGCAGGAGAATATGAGGCTAAGATTGATGCCGTCACAAATGATGTACCTACTACATCTTCAGTAACGCCATAAATTGTTCTTATTACATTCTATATTAAAAATTACAAGGAGGCTATTAAACTATGAATCAAACATTAAGTACGTTTTTGAAAATTGGAGTGACTGCATTGTGTATTGGTATTCTTCTCTTCGGTGTTGCCTTTACAATGACTGATAAAGAAGCTGGCCAATATGAAGCATTGATTGATGATGTAACGGATGAAGTACCTACTACATCAACAATTACACCATAAATAATAGATATCATTTTTAAAACACGGAGGGGGAATCTCCTCCAAGTCTTCATTAAGGAGAGAGTTTGTATGTCAGGAGTTTTAGCAAAATGGATGACGTTAATAATCGCAGCAAATATCATGTTTGCTCCAATACTTTCTTACATAGATAGTTTACATAGAGAAGCTGTAGAGGTTGTACTTCAAGAAAGTGCAAAAAAGGCAGCTATTGAAGGGCGTTTTACACCTACAATCATCAACGAAATGAAAAGAGAATTAGTTGATAATTATAATTTTGATTCCAGTAAGATCGTTATATCCGCTACAACTTCATTGACATATAGGGAAAACTATCTAACCGCAAGCATTGAAGTTCCTAGAGGACCAATTTTCTTATTTGAAATCTTTAATTCTGGTCCAAAAACAATTAAAAAAAATACCAAAATATTAAGTGAGTACATTGATTAACAGGGGCGTGATAATGGTATGGCTAATACGTTGAGAACTATGTTTTTAATTTTGATTTTTGCAGGTTTAATGTCTATGCAGTACAACATTGATTCTGATAAAACAGCAACACGACAAATTAAAAACGCACTTGAATTAGCTGTACATGACGCAGCGCTAGCCCTTGATGAGTCACAATTAAGTCAAGGTAAAATTGTGTTTGATCAAGAGCAAGCACTTGAAAACTTAAAAAATAGTCTTAATTATACCCTGGATCTTACTTCTTCAGCTGGCTATTATTATGAACCTAAATCAACCTCATTCTATAAAGAAGATCTCTACATAGATCATATTGAGTTTATTGATGATACTAACGCTACCTTCCCGTTCACTTATAATAATCCTTATTTTGATATTATTGATACTTTAAATGGGCCAAGTATCGTTGCAGTTTTAGCAACAAAAAGTCCAAGATATTTTGCAGGAGAAGGGATAACTATAAGGAAGGCAGTCGTTTACGAATATCGTAAATAGAGTTTTATTTTTGTTTTTGCTTGTTTTCATTAATGTCATATGCGTCATTATTCTTAAATATATTAACACGTCCATATTAAGTATAAAAAAGGCCATTTCCTATATGAAAACGGTCTTTTTAAGTTAAAACAACTGAACTTCACGATTTTTATACTGAATTGGAATTTGTTGCTGCAGCTACAAATTAAAGTACCTAAACTAGATACAATTAAATTTTAAAATGGGAAAGGGAATTGGGGTAATCCAATTCTGAAAAGACTACTATCAAAGGATAACAGTCAAAATCAGATTTAACATGACACATTATATTTATTCAGAATAGAGCATGTTTAAGTCCAAATTACACAATCAAAAAATCATGATGATAATATACAGTTCGCATGAACGAAAAAATGGCCTAAATAATTAGACCAAATAACCCTTCCATCGATAGCTCACCTTAGAATATTTTGTAAATATTTTATGTGAATTTATCCAAATGAACCTGGTTAATTTCTTTTTAATTATCAGAACATATCTAATCAAAAAGGACTGCTATCAATTAGATAACAGTCAACAACAAATAAGAAAATAAAAGCAACCGGATTGGCTTTCAGAGGTTTGTAGATATTACTTACAAATGTTATTCGTTTAAATTGCTTGTTTCAGAACGGTAACAACAACAATTTACTTCTCAATCCGATATGTTCCTCACTCCTCAGATATTTTTTGGTATTCTTTTACCTTTCGATAGAAAGTCGTTTTTGACATGTTCGCTTTCTTCATTGCCCTTTAATTCAATAAGAAAGGGGGCGCTTATAGCAATAGTTTTCTTCGCGTTGCAGAGACATTCTCATCATTATTTATTCCCTCTATACTAAAGTGCCCAGTTGCTAAATCAGGGACAATATCCGACTTACTTGCATTTACGTGCATCCTCTCGACCAAAAATCAAGTTTCTTTAAGTTTTGACACCAAAGAATAGAAGTAAGTAACGGGAAATATAGAGAATATATACTATTTCATGCAAAGTTTTGTATCTGGTGTTGAACTAACAATTTATAGGATGTAGTATTATAAAAGTAGATATTTTCCAAATCGGAGGAGGAAAAATGAAAACGTTCAAAAAGATTATTTCTTTTATAATAACTTATAACATTATATTTATTATATTTTTAAACCTGCAGTATATTTATAGATTTGAAAGAGAATATGAAATTTTCTCTTCATTAATGTATTCGTCTCTATTTTCTCTTAGTTTCACCATCATACCTTTAATAACTTTTGGATTTAGTTTGTTTATTTTCAAAAAAGTTCTTCCTCAAAAAATACAAATAAACTCAGTTTTAAACTTAGCCTTAATTATTTCATTTAACATTACTCTTTCTTATTTGTTCATGAAAGTAATGGAGTATGACTCTTTTATTTCTTTAATAACAATAATTACCACTATTCTAACTCTAATAATTTTATTTTTTATATTTCAAAAAGATAAATTTATTAGAGTTAAGATTAAAGGATAACCGCTTAATAAGATTTTTTCTCCTTTTCCAGCTTATCACTTAATTTTTCAAAGTTTTCTACTGCATCAGGTAATGATAATTGCTTTGCTAATGAAGTTCCCTTCCCTTGCTTTTCCAAGTGAATTTGCCTATATTTCAGCATCTGCGAGTGTATACCAATAGAACCACGCATCCATTGTTGATATTTTCCGGTTACAAAATTTTTCAATAACAGGATAG
Organism: Metabacillus sp. KJ11-3; assembly: GCF_055808295.1. NCBI lineage: Bacteria > Bacillati > Bacillota > Bacilli > Caryophanales > Bacillaceae > Metabacillus > Metabacillus sp. KJ11-3. Next base: position 101,138 of record NZ_JBVVRS010000004.1, read on the forward strand.
TGTCTATAGTATAGTTCTTCATCTTGAACGAATTTTTCTCCATTTCATTCAAGAACATCTACAAAATAGGTATCTGCAATGTACCTTTGCCAAACGGATATACCATTTTTCTTATTACTTAATAGCTCCATCATATGATACGGAACTTCAGCTACCATCTTTAAAGAATTATGATTCCAATTAAAAATCTCTAGTTTTTTTCCTGCTGAAGCACCAAATTTGGCATCAAAGAGATACTCTTTAATACCATCACCAGTAATATCAGCAACACCTGAATAATCTAAACCTACCCCTTGTGTTTGGAACTCCAAAGTCTTTTCCCATCTTTCATTTCTTTTTGTTAATATTATTACGCCATTAACTCTTTCAGAGTTTCCCTCATCTGAAGATATTTTAGAGTCAAGTGAAGAAACAATTGCCGACAAAATTGCTGAGTTATGTAAAAGTCGTTCCCATCGATGGGCTAAAGAAAAAGCTACTCAGCTCAAGGCTGCAGTAAATCAAAATCCGTTTGAAAAGACCGTTTATCAAAGCCATATTTTAAGTCTAGGTATGTATATCAATATCATTCTTTAATACAAAGAGCACCTATCCAAGTTAGAGTCCGAGATAGATGCCCTCGCTAAAGGTGTTGAAGAATTAATATTATCAAATCTATCCCTGGTATAGGAGAAAAGATCGCGGCGACAATCATTTCAGAAATTGGAGAGATAGATCGATATACTGATCCTAAAAAGCTCGTAGCTTTCGCTGTAGTTGATCCTAGTGTATTCGAATCTGGTAAGTTTACAGCCACCAAAAACCGAATCAGCAAAAGAGGTTCCAGTAGGCTTCCATTTATCCCTAATTACTAGTATAATATACACATATTAATATATCGGGCAAACCCCATAACAATATTACCTATCCAAAATAGGTATACTGTTGTGGGGTTTTTTATTGTAATTTATAAAATAACTACAAACCATCTTCACTTTTTCGAATACCTAAAGTGGATGGTGATATAGCATATATAAATGGTACATAGCTTTTCCTTTATCCACTAAAATTCCACTCTATTTTTACTTATTAGATTAATAATAGAAATGTAATTTATAGTATACATTTTTATTGCAACCTTTTAAGAGGTTAGCGGGTACATAATAAACAAAAGTGGTCTTTGGGCTAAAAGGATGAAAAAGGGAAACCTTCTATTTCTTTATGCATAAAGTCCGCTTTTTTATTTCAGTTAGAAGGTAGAGTAACATTAATAATATAAGGAGTGAATTAAATGATGAAGAAGCTTTTTGGATTAATAGTAGGAGTTCTTATTGCAGCACTTATGGTAACCCCAAATGCACAAGCAGCAACATTTAAAGTTCCAAACGGATGCTCGGGGTGTTACCAAGAAGTTACTTTTATCAAAGCAACCCGAATGGGGGACGACTTAGGTATTGAATACAAAGTGAGAGATATCGAAAATAGTAAAACAAGTGATTGGTACATAGGTGGAGGATATTTAAGTAATTACTTTAATGAGACAAGTTATAAAGCATTTAGTGATAACCCAATAACAATGGCATTCGGAAATGCTGGTTTACTACCTAAGACAGATGTACAAAATACGCCAGCTCCAAAACCGAAACCAGAGCCAGAGCCAGAACCACAGCCAAAACCGCAACCTAAGCCCGATACTAAGCCATCGTCTAAACCTAAAGAGGAAACTAGTAAACCGAAGCAAAATACAACAACAGAAGAGTCTAAAACAATAACTACAACTAAAAAAGAAGTAACAAATACAGGTTCATCTAACAAGCAGAGTAATTCTTCCTCAAATAAGTCAGCATCTAACGGGGAAACAGATAAAAATCAATCAACTTCCAATAACAGCAGCAACTCGAATAGTTCTTCAAAGTCATCTATAACTGAAACAAGTAAAGTAGTTGCCTCCGCTAACGTTAATCAAGATGATGAACAAAACGGTACAACTGATGCAAATGAAGAGGATACAACAAATTCAACCGAAGAAGACAAACCAGAAAATGAATTGGTATTGACTAAGGCAATTAACAGTGAATATGAAAAATTTAAAAAGAAAAATAAAGATTTACATATTGAGGTAAAGATCTATTTAGCACTAGGAGAACTTGCAAACAACAAAGAACCGCTTCCTAACTTCTCAAAAGAACAGATAAAAGAACTAAAAGAATTTCTATCAAGTAATTCATTTAAATCATTAGAGAAAGACGAAGACTTTATCTATTTATCTAAGAAACTAACTGAACTGGAAAATACAAAAAATAATGAAATAAAAGAAGAAATTAATAGCAACAAAGATGAGCTACCAAAGGAAAATATAGAAAGCAAAGAGGAAGAGAAAGGCTTCTTCGAAAAGATTGGAGATTCCATAGCATCATTCTTCTCTTCAATTTTTTCTATCTTTGGATAAGAGGGACTTCCTCTCTTATCTCCTATGTATATCTATAACAGGCAAGAAATGAAAAAGGTTCTTGTTTGTCATAGGGATACATACCAAAAATGTGTATCAACTGTCTAATGAAAGTAAGGTGATATTTATAATAAGAAAGTTCTTTATTAGTTTTACAATATACATACTGCTTACTTCGTCTATGTTGCCAGTTATTGAAGCTGCAGACTTTCCAATGAAGAGCTTGAATGAACGAAGAACAAACTATATCAAGGACCATATGTTTCCCTATGTAAAAACAGATTTAATTGCGCCTAGTGGTCATCTAAAAAACAGCGATAGTACTCCAATAGTTGTTGGAGATATAGCGTATATAATTTCCACTTCAACCGGTAGAATTGTAGCTTATGATTTAGGTGAAGAAAAAACAATCTGGATATCTGGTAGTCTTGGAAATCTTAAAGGTCATGCTTCTAATAGTGTGGTTGTTGGAGATAGACTTGTAGTACCAGCTGGTATTAAGACAATCATATTAAATAAAAACACTGGTAGTAAAATTAAAGAAGTATATACCCAAGCTTCAGGAAGATCTAATGTATTTGCTGGTGGACCATTACATTGGCGTAACGGAGATGTTTATATTGGTTCAAGAAATCAAAAGATCTTTGGATATAATGTGATTGATTCCTCGGTTTTTCCATTTATGAACTACGAAACAGGTGGGACAATCACAAGTTCACCAACACTTTTAGGTCGAGGTAGTTCAGGTGATAGGATTGTTATTGGTGTTAATACCACACCGGGAAAAATAGTTGTTATTAACCCTCATTCAAGAGGAATTTACTCTGTCAAAAAGGTTACTTATTCAGTACCAACTGCTGCTGTCTCACCTGATGGCTATAAAGCATACTTTATCGATGTGTTTGGTCGGATTATAACCTACAATGGTAGCAATAATTCTGTTAGTGTAAAAAACGGAGTTCACAATGCTTACGGAACTAAAGGAATTGTCGCTCGAATGCCTGCATTAGATGAAAGTACAGGACAAGTTATTTTCACTCTCAATCACAGCAAGAACGGCTATGGTTATGTGTATAGAGTTAATCCTAGTACCGGAGCTTACTGGAAAATCTACGGATCTAATAAAGGGATAGCTTCAGCTCCAACAGCGCTCTCGAATGGTACATTTCTTTTTGTACGCTCGGATGGATATATTATTAGCCGCAAGAGAAATGGAACAGCTTATGGATGGTATAATGGCGGGAAATCCTCATACAAAATGCCAAGAAGTTCTAACTTCGGACGTATCACTGTTGGGGGAGGAGATAAGAATGTCATTATGACAAATGGTACTGATGGAATCCATATATTTGAGCCAGCTTATCCGAATATCCGTGCCAAAAACATCCAAGCTCTTGATGCTTCTGGAAAATCAAAAACCACATTTAAGGATAATGAGAAAATTGTTATCAGAGGAACGTTTAAAAATGATGGGCCGAAAAGTGTAAGTAATGTAGAGCACACAGCTACGAGAGATGGTAGCTGGCAAGGTTACGTAAAAGAATCTTATTCTGTTAATGAGACTGAAACTGTTGATAAAGCTTATGGAAGTCTAGCACCTGGAACTTACACCTTTACCTTTAAAAGCGATCCAAATAATAAGATAAAGGAAAGTAACGAAGGTGATAATAACACAAGAGCTATAACGATAAGGATAATAGATACCAAGCCTGATCTGAATGGACATGATACAAAAGCTTTTGATTCTGATGGTAATGAAAAATACACATTTGAATACGGTGAACCTGTAACTGTTACGGGATACGTGAAGAATATTGGAGATGCTGCCGTTAATAATGTAACACATACTCATTCTTTTGATGGCATACTCCAAGGGAATGTAACAGAAGTAGATTATCCTGTTAATCAAAATCGTTGGATAACAAAAACCTATAAGAATCTAAAACCAGGTGAATATAAGGTTTATGCAATTGCAGACTATCAGAATAAGATAAGTGAAAAGAATGAATCAAATAATCGGACACCAACTATAACCATTACTGTTAAAGAGCCACCTAAACCTGACTTTAGGGGAACTGCAACAAAAGTACTCGATAAAAATGAAGTCGAAAAATATGAATTTGTTGAGGGTGAGCCTATAACAGTTAGAGGTTATATAAAGAATGACAGTGAGGTAACTGTTGATTATGAAGTTGAACATGCTCAGTTTCTTAATGGTGTTATTCAGGAAGATTCTGGTACGAGAACTTATCCTGCCGGTCAAACACGATGGATAGTAAAAACATATCAATCTTTACCTGCTGGAACGTATAAAGTTTATGCAACTGCTGATCCATATCATGAAGTTGATGAGACAAATGAGGGTAATAATGCTACTCCAGTTGTTACATTCAAAGTTAAGCCACAACCCTTACCAGATATTTCCGCACAAACCACGAAGGCTTATGATGATACCGGAAATGAAAGATATGTTTATGAGTATGGTGAAAGTATAGAGTTTCGCTCTATTTTCCGAAATATCGGGGAAGCTCCAATGGAGGATGGTTATGAACATCAAGTTTATATAAATGGTAAAGCAACTCCAAATATGACTACTGCTGGTTATGACTTAGGTCAAAGTAGATGGATTACAAGATTTTTTGGTAGTTATCTAGATCTATCTAATAATGCTTATGCAGAACCATTGTTACCGGGTGTTTATAAGATCTATGCTGTCGCTGATCCTAATAACAAATTTACTGAAAGTAGTAAGCAGAATAATAAAGGTGAAGTTATTACAATTACCATAAATGCACCTGACATCCGAGGTACTGGAATTTTCACTTATTATAAGACTCCTTCAGACAAAACTACAACTTTTAGACCTAATGAAGATGTTAAAGTAATTGGTGAATTTAAAAATATTGGTCTGGCAACAGCGAATAATGTTCAACATGCTATTAAAGTTGACGGTCAGGAAATACAATCTCGTATTATTGAAAATTACGGCTTTACTTCAACAACTAACACTAAATATATATCGAAGAATTTAGGTAACCTCCAAAGAGGAACACATACAATTGAAATGATAGCTGACCCAGAAAGAACAGTTTCGCCAGGTTTTGATGTATTGAAGAATCCTAAAGCAAGTATTCCAAATGAACGGTATTTTACATTTGATAGAACTGAAAATACATCATTAAGTTTTAAAAACGTAAAGACCGATTCAAGATCTGGCAAGAAAAATACTGTTGAGTTTTGGATGTATTGGGATGGAAGCAATAGCTCGATGCCTATTGGATTTAATAGATTGAATCTTTATTTTATAAATGGATATTTCGGTTTTAATACTGGGGCAGGGGATGTTATTGGTTTCCCTTCAAACAAACTTAAAAATAAATGGGTTCATGTATCCGCTGTTTTTGTAAATGGAGATCCAAATGATCCTTCAGTTAAGAGTCAATTTAAAATTTACATTAATGGTGAGGAACAAGAACTTACAAGTAAATTCTTTAGTTCTTCTACAATTCATAGAAATTCGATTATATACAGTAATGTGACACTTTCAGGGTACACAGATAACGATTTGTATAAATTCACTGGTAAATTAGCTGAAGTAAGAGTATGGGATCATGAAAGATCAAAGCAGCAAGTAGTGGATAATATCCATACTGTTGTTGAAGGGAACGAAGAAGGTCTCGTATTACATGCAATCCCAACTATTGAAGAAGAATTCCCTAAGCCTTACAAAAATTCATATCAATTTAATGAGGATATTAAGTCTTCATTCACTATGGATACGTCTAACTTATCTTCAGGAACTGGTAGTAAGACAACAGTAGAATTTTGGATGAAATGGGATGGGACTGATCATCAATTTATGCCAATTGGGTTTGATAGTTATGATCTATACTATAAATCAGGATTCTTCGGATTTAATACAGGAAAAGGTGATGTTATAGGAATTTCTTCAGAACCTTTGAGAAACAAATGGGTTCATGTAGCTGCAGTTTTTGTTAATGGGAATATAAATAATACTTCTTTAAAGAATCAACTTAAACTTTATATAAATGGAACGGAACAGGAACTAACAACTAATTTTACTGATCACCTATCAGTTCATGACGATTACTCACAAGTTTCTCCTACAATGAAAGTATCAGGATGGACATTTGACGATAAATATAAAATGCCTGGAGAACTTTCAGAGATTCGCGTTTGGAATCACGAAAGGTCTGTGGAAGAGATTAATGCCGATATGAATATATCATTAAGTGGGTTTGAGCAAGGTTTAGTAGCTATTGCTTCCCCACCAGTTGAATCTCAAACGTTTGATCGAACAGGTACATACGCTGAGATGGAAGGTGTGGACGTCAACAGAACTAACTTAGGGAAGAATACAGTAGAGTTTTGGATGAAATGGGATGGGGTTGGAAATGTAGTACCATTTGGCTTTTCAACAACCTACCATTTGTACTTTAGTGACTCACTGAGTTGCTTTGGATTTAATACTAACGGTGACTGTGTTGGTGTTACCGGTTCCGACTATACTGCATTGAAGAATAAATGGGTTTTCGTGACTGCAGTTTTCCCAAATGACGTTCCGACCCCCAGTAATAGCGCACTTTACTTTAATGGAGTAAAGCAAACACTAACCACTGTTGCGAAAGATGGTGATTCCACTAAGAAACGTTATGCATCTTCTAACTTTAGAGTTGGTGGCGACTTTTCTAGTACTGGTCATATCTTCGGAGGAGAGTTAACGGGTGTTCGTATATGGAATCATGAGAGGTCAGAGAGTCAAATTCAAAGGTACATGGGTATGGACATTAGAGGTCATGAAACTGGTTTAGTAGGATACTGGAATACGAACAAGTCAACAACAGGAAAGTTATTAGACCAGACAACTCATTCTTCACCATTAAATAATGATGCGACTTTAAGTGGATTTTCATCAAAGCCCATGTATTACCAAACAAGTGAAGATGGTTTGGAAGTTATGTGGCAACCCGAACCAAAAACATCTTATCAACTTTATAGAAACGGAACATTAGTCTACAACGGAACAAATAATTCTTTTGTAGATAAAGATGTTATTAAAGGTAATTCTTATACGTACACATTAAAATCTGTTTCCTTATATGGTGAATCTGTCATTTCCACTAAATCAGTGAAATATACTACAAATTCAGTGGCAATTACCATTAATGTTGTGGGTACACCACCAGCTGCAGATTTTGATGCTACGACTCCTAAGTATGAAGGTGAAATTGTAACTTTCACAAATAAGACTACTGAAATAGATAATGATGAAATACAGTACACTTGGTATTCAAAACTATCTAATGAACCAGACAGTTCATACAGTTTTATGTCTAACGACGAACATCCAACGAAAATATTTGAGCTACCAGGGAATTATGACATTAAACTTGAAGCTGTCGACTTAGATGGTGAATCCATTCATGTTGAGTCAATTGAGATTATTGATAGTAAGGTTATACCTGGATTTACACATCAATCTCCTTATTACAAAGATGAAACTATCACATTAACATCTGTAGCTTATGATGAAGATGACCTTGCTATTACACATTCATATGTAATAACAAGACCTGATGGTACGATATTCACTCCAACATCTGTGAATCCAGAGTTTTTAGGTTCCCAACTGGGTGAATATAAAATTGTTCAAACTGTTACAAATTCATTAGGGAAAAAAGCAACATATGAAGACTATGTGGAAGTTATTAAAAGAGAGTTAACCCCAGGTTTTATTCATGAATCTCCTTATTATCGTGGAGATCAAGTAACAATCACTTCAACTGCATTTGGGGAAACTGGATCTACTTTAACATATGAGTATGATATTATTCGTCCTGATGAAACAACTTTTACTAGTACCAAAAAGGATCCACAGTTCGTTCCTGATCAAGTTGGTTATTATCGAGTAACACAGACAGTTCGTGATCAATATGGGAATGTTGAAACATATGAGGATGAAATAGAAGTATTGAATAGAACACCAATTGCTGAATACAATTATAGTCCAACTACAGTTTATATTGATACTAATGTTTCTTTCACAGACCAATCAACAGATCCAGACAATGATCCTTTGACGTATGAATGGTCTTATAAAGTTCCAACAGATTCGTCATTCACTGTATTTTCTACTGCTAAAAACCCAAGTAAGATCTTGCCAATAAGAGGAAATTGGGAGATTAAAGTGGTAGTAACAGATCCATATGGTGATATAGATGAGGTAACAAAAGTCGTAAAGGTAATTAATAGATTACCTTTAGCAAACTTTAAAACTGATAAGAATGAGTACTTAGAAGGGGATGCAGTGAAGGTGTCAAGCCTTGCGAGTGATCCAGATGGAGACGCACTTAGTCATTCTTACAAAGTGACCAGTCCTTCAGGAATAACAAGTCAGTATACAACAAAGGACTTTCAATTTGTACCTGCAGAAGTAGGAAACTATCGAATTGATCAAACAGTTTCAGATGGTTATGGAGGTAAAGATTCCGTATCTGCAACAATTCCTGTTAAACCTCTAACTCTTGAAGGTTTTGTAGATCATACAGATCAATGGAAAACTATTCATAGTGATGAAGGAAATCAGCCTAATGACTTCTACTCAGGAGAACCATTTGTGCTAAAAGGAGTAACCTCAGCCGCTCCTGTAGAAAAAGTGACCGTAACTTTTAATGGAAACAGAGATAATGGCCAGCTTGTTACAAATACCATTACTCTCTCAGGTACATCTGATCCTGTTGTATATACTGGAACTTATCTAGAAGAAATCTTTAGCAAACCTAACACTAAATTAAGGGTGGGTCCTGTTACTTTTGAGTTTGAGGTACATTATTCTAACGGTCAAGTAAGAAATCATACAGTGATTGTAAATATTATTGGGGATATCTTTGACAGGTTAAAGTTCCATAAATCATTCTAGAGGTTTTATAGTAAATACGTGTAAATTTTCAACTTCTTCGGAATGGTAACTCATAAAAAAAGGTTTAACTGAGTGATATTTAGAGAAACGATTTGGTCGTTTCTCTATTTTTTGTGCGCCTGGCATGGGTGCAATCTATAGGGTGAGAGTCCCGAACTGTGAAGGCAGAAGTAGCAGTTAGCTTAACGCAAGGGTGTCCATGGTGACGTGGAATCTGAAGGAAGCGAGCGGCAAACCTCCGGTCTGAGGAACACAAACTTCATATGAGGCTAGGGTATCGTTGGATGAGTTTGCAAAACAAAACAAAGTCCATTCTGCCGAAGGCGATATCAAGTAAATGAAGCAGATAGGTGGAGGGAAAGATTGCATTCTTACCCAGGGAGGTCTGACTGGAAAGCCGAGCACACTCGGTAACCTATTTAGCGATAAATAGCTGAACAGTCAGAAGTCAGCAGAAGTCATAGTACTAGTGGTATCTAGAACCGTTGGGAAGGACTGAATCAATTAAGAAGAATCAGCACTTGGCGTACGTGTTGCTTGATGAAGCAGAAACATTATCCTTCCTAATGGAGGAAGTGGTGAATCCACGGGGGACATTAGAAGGGCTGAAAGCAACCCCACACAAGAAGAATGGCTGATTCACGTAGGAGTTTGAAATCTATGATGGAACAAATCTTATCATATCAGAACGTTACAAGTGCACTCGAGAGAGTGGAACGAAATAAAGGAAGTCATGGGGTAGATGGGATGAGCGTACAAACCCTACGGTCTCATCTCATGGAACACTGGAGTACTTTAAGAACCGAACTGATAAAGGGTACCTATCTTCCCCAACCCGTCCGTCGAGTCGAAATCCCGAAAGCGAACGGAGGAGTAAGGAAGCTAGGAATTCCGACAGTGATAGATCGTTTCATCCAACAGGCTATTGCGCAAGTACTCAATAAGGAGTTGGATCCCTCGTTCTCTAGACAAAGTTACGGTTTTAGACCCAATAAGCGTGGTCATGATGCAGTCCGACAAGCAAAACGCTATATCAAAGAAGGGTATAGATGGGTTGTGGATATCGACTTAGAGAAATTCTTTGACAAAGTGAATCATGACCGACTTATGAGAATATTAAACCACCGCATTAAAGACCCAAAAGTGCTCCAATTAATACGAAGATACCTACAGTCAGGTGTAATGGAAAAAGGACTTGTCAGTCCTAACACGGAAGGCACCCCTCAAGGTGGGCCACTAAGCCCTCTCTTGTCAAACATCGTTTTAGATGAACTCGATAAAGAACTCGAGAAAAGAGGATTGCGGTTCGTTCGTTATGCAGATGATTGTAATATCTATGTTCGTTCAAGAAGAGCAGGAGAGAGAATCATGGAAAGTATCACAACTTTCATTGAGAGAAAACTCAAACTAAAAGTAAACCATGAGAAAAGTGCAGTAGACCGACCATGGAAACGTAAGTTTCTAGGTTTCACTTTCACCTTTCATCGAAAGGAACCAAAAGTCCGAATCGCTAAACAGAGTATTCAACGTTTTAAACAGAGAATAAGAGAAATCACTTCGAGAAAATGGTCTATCAGCATGAAAGATAGGATAGAAAAGCTAAACCGCTACTTGGTAGGCTGGCTAGGATATTATCAATTAGCTGATACCCCCTCGGTTCTAGCTAAGTTAGACGGATGGATTCGGAGAAGACTTAGGATGATTCGATGGAAAGAATGGAAGAAAGTTAAAACTAAACATAGAAACTTAAAGAAGTTAGGTATTAAGCCTAATAAGGCATGGGAATGGGCAAATACTAGGCTGGGTTATTGGCGTATCGCCAAAAGCCCAATACTAGATAGAGCCCTTGATAACCACTACTGGTTAAATCAAGGGCTCAAAAGTTTGTTTACAAGGTATCAAATATTACGTTCGACTTAATTGAAACCGCCGTATACCGAACGGTACGTACGGTGGTGTGAGAGGTCGGGGGTTAGTCACCCCCTCCTACTCGATTGAATAGTAAAGTTATTTCATCATTAAAGCAAGAAAGTAAAGTAATTATTTATCGTTTTATCTGTAGATCAACCATGGAAAATAATGTAGATACAAAAAACATAGATTTATTTAACAATCAGGCCTGATTGGAGAAGATCAGAATATACCATAACAAGTGTGTGAAGGATTATACTTAATAAGGAATTTTAGTCTAACAATGAAGTTTAAAATAATTTGCTTAGGTTTTGTAATAAAATGGTATAATTTTCTTTAGGAATTTCGAAAGGTGGCGTTGTTTTATGAAAATGATGATAACTACAAATGGGGTTCAATTAATTTAAGGGAAGCGTATCAAGCCCTATAAACTACGTGATTCCTTACAATAGGAGGATCATATTTTGAAAAATGTTCAACAAACAAATCCAATTACATTGTCACTTAATAAAGTAGATTTTCAACTACAAGAAGAGCATAATTTTGATTGGTTAAAACAGTTGGGACATGTTTTTTGTGTATTTGACCAACAAGATTCAGGAAATATAAGTTTCGGTGTTGAAAAGGATGGGCAAAAGTATTTTGTTAAATATGCTGGTGCAAAACCTATTGATTTTAGTGGAAATCCACAAGATGCTATTGAACGTTTAAAAAAAGCTGTACCTGTTTATCAATCGTTAGAACATCCACACCTAATAAAATTAATCGATTTCTTTTCTACCGATAATGGTTTTGCAGTAGTTTTTCAATGGTTTGAAGGGGAATGTTTGCATTCACATTGGTCGTACGGTGGTGTAGCAAAATATACAAATCACAAATCACCTTTTTATCGATTTAAGAAATTAGAATTGGAAAAACGCTTAAAAGCTTTAGATACTATCTTTTCTTTTCATACTTATGTAGAATCGAAAAATTATGTTGCGGTAGATTTCTATGATGGAAGTATCCTATATGATTTCAAAAATGGAGAAACAAAAATATGCGATATTGATTTTTATCGAAAGGCGCCTTCTATTAATGATATAGGCAAGAATTTTTGGGGATCAAATCGTTCAAAATCTCCAGAAGAATATGATCTTGGCTCTCCGATTGATTCTATTACAAATGTCTTTAATCTGGGTGCAATAGCATTTGGATTACTTGGTGGTGAAATGGATCGCTCTTTTTCAAAATGGGATGCAAATCAAGCTCTATATGAAGTAGCACTAAGATCAGTCAAAGAAGATCGCAATAAAAGATACTCAACAGTTAGAGACTTCTACTATGCTTGGGAGGATGCTTTAAATCAATAATAGTAAAAGGGTGACTTCACAAAAAAAGTTATCCTTTATTCTTAACGATGCTGAAAACGAATAATTTTATGATACTAAAAGTAACTTGAGGTGGAGAAGTAATGAAAAGTAAAATTCACATAATGGGGGCTTCGGGGTCAGGAACTTCGACATTAGGTTCTTCATTATCAAAAGTTTTACCTTATAGACATCTTGATACCGATGATTATTTTTGGACAACTAAATTCACTAAACAAAGAGAAGTACCTGAAAGAAGAAAGATGCTTGAAAATGATTTATCACAAAATGAAGACTGGATTCTTTCTGGTGCAGTGTGTGGTTGGGGTGATAACTTTAAAAGTTATTTTGATTGTGTTATATTCCTATGGATTCCGCAACGAAAAGTTTTGCAGGTCCTAACAATGGAGCTGATTCACATACTCCATCAAATGTTATGGTTAGTGAAGCTGGAGAATGGGCCTTTATGGTTTATGTAGATGGTAACTTATTTGATACGGTAGTAATGGAGATAAGAGAATGAAATTAAAAAGAATCATTTTTTATTATCTTCAGCAATAGAAGCGCTTTTCTGGAACAATGAAAAGTGCTTTTTCTGATTTGAAAAATATAGAATTGATGGAAAAAGCGACATAAGCAGTTCTTGAAATTAAATTGATTTTTATAACTGCATCATTAGTCTAAGGTTTTGTTTTTCCACTTTTTATTTTAAAAATCTGTGACTCAAACTTAAAATTAAAAGACCTGCAAACGAACAAATTATATTGTGAAAGACATGTGATTCATCGTTAAAAGCTAAAAGGGCAAATGTAACTAGACCTCCCATATAAAGGTATGTGGAGAGATAACATTTAAATACCAATACATTGTATAAAAATCAACTTACGATTTATGTCGGAGTTCAAGGGAAATGAACATTAGATGGAAATACCGACATAGAAAAAGCTAGGACAAACCTAGCTGGTAGAGTTATTTTTGATTCGTTTGTTTGTATCAAGAGCAATTTTTATAAGGATAGCACTAAATATACTAGATAGTAATGCAGAGCCAACACCCATCCACATAATTGTTAAAAGTTTTCCTTTATAATTTGGGAACATAATTATTCTCCTTTTTACGTTTATTTTATGTTTTGCATTAAAGGAAATAAGTATGTGGTTTGTTCGTAATTCAAGGAAATATTGAAGGAGTAATCTTCAACAATAGAGCGCTTTTCTTGCATAAAGGAAGCGCCCTTTCTCTATTTAACGGGGATTTGTTTTTCGGAAGATACCTTAATCCACCTTTTCGGGGGGATGGGCAAAAACACCCAATTAGAATGAAATTAATATTGTGAAGAGTTACACTTAAACGAAGCAGAATTCTTAAAGAAGGAATATTCAATTTCTTAATAGAATAGTGATTATTGTTAGCTGAGTTTAGTTAAGAAGAGAATGGTGAAATGAGAATGGACAAATTAAGATTTATGGGGTAAATGACAGGTTAAATCCAATTAAGGAAACACTATCAGATGTTATTCATTCTTGTATGGTGGAAGCACTTGAATTTCATTCGGATAAAAGATTTCATCGTTTTTTTCTATATAAATTACAAGATTATATGAAAAGAGGGAATAAATGAAAACAAATTGGCTTTTGAGTAGTAGTGCAGTTGTGATGGGGTTTTAGGGTTAGCAGGAACCTTTCTTCCCGAAGAAATTTCAAACATTTTAGGGATAGATCCTTTACCAATAACTAAGGTTCTAATGCAAATCATTGGAGGACTATATTTAGGGTTTGCTATGTTAAACTGGTTCACACGTTCTGCTCGGATCGGTGGTATCTATAACAGACCTGTCGTATTGGGAAATCTGATTCATTTCATCGTTGTCTTTTTTGCTCTAATCCGCCAGTTGACGGAGCAGTTTAACTTCATATTCGTTATTTTGACATTCATATATTTTGGATTTGCCGTATGGTTCATATTTGTTATGCGCTCGAATCCTTTTACTAACGATGTAAAGAATTCTGTATAGCTAAATAACTCAATAATCTGAGTAAACAAGAATTTATACTGAGGGTGGTCTCTATTTAAGGTATGAACTGGTTTACACCGTCATGGAATCTAATCTGCTTCCTTAATTAAAATGCATGGTTTCACAATCTTATATAAATACAAACTTAATATCTAGTTTTGATTGAAAGTCCTTATTCCATAAAATAGTAACGTTAGTTGAATAACAATCTTCAGCAATAGAGCGCTATGGTGGAGTAACATATAGATTTAATCGCTTTATTGTCACTTTACATCAATTCTTTTTTTGTAGAAACTTGTTATCTAATAATCCTTAAACAAGAAAACTTTTTCAATATATGTATAATAGATTGGATGGCGTGAGTGGCTGTCATAGTATCTGGCGTTGATGGGGCTGATACCAGGAGTAGATTTAGTGTGTTCCGTTTTTTTTTATTTTATGTATAAAAGTATAATAGATTGGTAATTATTTAGATAAAGTATTTAAACAAGGGGGGATAAATAGTGCCTAAACAAAGCAAATTAACGTTTTCTGATTTTGTTAATAGAGATCGATTTGAACTAAACTCTTATGTTACATATTTGATCCATCAAGTTAAAGATAATGCTACAGAACAGTCTAAAGATAAATTGGTAAAACATTAGATTAATAAAGTAACGAAAGGGTAAATAAAAATGATTGTAAAAAAACTGTAAGCGACCTTGTTTATCTGTAATGGTGAACAATGCCGCTTATTTTTGTTGTAAATCATTTATCATAAAACACCTGATAACGAAACTTGTCACACCCGTATTAATGGAAATTGTCCATATTCACAAGAACCCCCTTATTTAACATGTAATATTGGCCATCACGAATGAACATGGGCAACTGGTCCGTGTCATTGCTGACGAAATCGTTCTACAAGATGACGATAACGAACCTGTAACATCGTCTGGCAGATACTACAATGATGAAACAAAAATTCCTGGTGTAGAAAGAGCAGATTTAGATGAAGGACATACCATTGCAGATTCTCTCGGAGGGGTATCCAATGCTTACAATATTACTCCACAAGAAAGTACGCTTAACCGACATGGTGATCAAGCATATATGGAAGATGCCATTCGTAAAGCTGGTGGGACTACTAATTTTGAAGCAATTATCACATATTCTAATACAGAAACGCAGATTCCTTCTCATTATAAAGTACACTTACAGATGAGTTTGATAACGGCAACCCTGATGAGATGTATAAATCTCTAGGCTTAACTGTAAGTAAATCAACTAACTCAAATAAGTCAACTAGTTCTAATAAGTCGAATGGATACAGATGGTAATGGACAAGTGACGATTAAAGAAGCAAAAGCAGCAGGTTTCAGTATGCCATTAACGAGTGATCTGGTTATACCCATATATGCACGATGTTGATAATGACGGTATGGTAGGTGAGTAAGTCCCAAGAACTTTGAGCATTCCTCTTTCCACAATCAAGCGCAAATGCTTAATAATATTTGCGTATTTTTATGTAAAGTACAAGATCTTAGAGTAACTTTTTATTACGTAATTGATGGAAATTGCAAAGGAAAGAAATTGTTTAATAAACAATAGATCAAAGGACAAATAAAAAAAGCCAGAAGCTATAAACTACCAACCATTTCTATTATAGCATTTTAAATTATTATGTTTGCTGAACAGTTCACTTAAAAACAGAAGGAAGTGAGATTTTACTAACATAAAAAAGACCACTATTCGGTAGCAGTCAAAACTAATGCATCGCGTAATAATTGTATGTCCTGGTAAATGGAGTAAGAAACTTGAGTATCACTACAATTATTTAATTCAATAATTAAGCGATCAAGTTCTCTAAGGAAAAGTAAAAAATCTGATTCACTTACCATGAGTAATTAGTCTCCTTTATATAGGAACAATATACTATACAAGTAAAGCCTAACACCATAATGCATAAAGTTCAATGATAGATATATTAAAGAAGAGCATCTTTCGAAAAAAGCAGTGAAAAAGGTGGTTAAATAATGTTCGATCCTTGGATGTATGTAACAAATGAGAAACTAATGAAAATATATCAAACTGCTGTCGAATTAAATTTAGGAAAGGATAATATAAAAACTGTTTTCGCAGAAATACAAAGCAGAAATTTGAGAATTGATAAGCCAAGCCATAGACATCTAAAACGTTTAAAGTGATCTTAATTTGAAACAAAACTTGTTTTACTAACGTATCTTATTATTTGCTGTAATATGAGCTGAAACTAATTCGCTTTTCGCGTATATAACGAACGAAAGAAAAAAATGGTCTAAATAATTAGACCAAATAACCCATCGTTAGCTCACCTTAGAATATTTCTGAATATAGTATGTGAAATTATCCAAATAGAACCTGGTTAATTTCTTTTTAATTATAAGGATAATGTCTAATCAAAAAGGACTGCTATCAATTAGATAACAGTCAATAACAAATAAGAAAATAACAGCAACCCGATTGGCTTTCAGAGGTCTATAGTTATTACTTACAAATATTACTCGTTTTATTGCTTATTTCAGAACAGAAACAAACAACAATTCACTTCTCAAACCCAATTATAAATGGTTTAAAAAAGACCTTATTCAGGCCCAGTATTACTCTCGAAAAACTCTCTAATTTTATCTGGGGATATACCTGCATACAATATCAATTTTGCCCATTCTGGATCAAGTTTTTTTTCTTCAAATGTCTCACCCAATTAGATACCCTCCTGTATAAGTTATCTAATTCAATTATGGATAGATTTGTAAAAATATAAAAGTCTTATAGGTAAATATTCACATAGATTTTACAAAAAGGAGAAGGTTAATGGAGAAAGATATAAAAAAGTGGAGTTATAACCACTCCACAAATGAAGGTATACGTAATTTTCCTTGCTTAGTTAAATTTCTATATTTAACACGGCATTGAACAGGTTTAATAAATTTATAATTGTCATTCTCTGATTGAACCTTATTCGTAGAATACAGCTTTTTGCGATCGTTTGGTGGCATGAATTCCATTAAGCCGGCTGGTTTACCATCGAGAAATGATAACAAAACTCCGAATTCATCTTTGCGTAAACCAGTAATATAGACATCATCATATTGATAATTAATGACTTTGAGCCAGCTGTATGATCGTTTATTTATCTCATAAGGGCTGTCAGCTTTCTTTTGAACTATACCTTCAAGTTCGTTTTGCTTAATGAGATCAAAGTAAGCGATCGCATTACCAGATAACCACTGAACAACATTAATAAGAGGATGAGAGGGGACAACCTTTTGAAGCAATTCCTTACGTTTAAGGAGTGGTAAGTGGGTAACTTTCTCACTATTATATTGAATAACATCAAAAACACAATATTGAACTTCATAAGGAGCTTTCTTGGATCTAAAACGTTCCATTGTAGCTTCAAAATCAGGTTTACCTAGTTCATTAGATACAACAATTTCTCCATCTAAGACAGTTCCGTTTGGTAGATCTAAGTTAGTTATCTCAGGATATATTGTAGTAACTTCATTGTTATGCCGTGTATATAAGCGTACTTTATCATCAAACTTTGTCCAAATGAGCCTTATTCCATCAACTTTAAGCTCAGTAATATATGAATCATCATCAAATGGATGATCTGATCTGTGCAATAACATTGGTGATATAAACATTTTAAAAAACACCTCATGTTAATTCTAGCACTTTATCAAATGTAAATTCACTGGAAATTGGAGTTAATATCTAAGGAAATTTTGTATTATTGATCTTAAGTTGCGCTAGTCGGACAATTGATGAATTTTTCAAAATCATTACACTGAATTGGTAAAGAATTGAAAATTACACAGTGATATTATACTGTACCATTCTGTAAGGTATGTAAAATTACAATAACTTATAACGGTCAGTATTAGCTTACTTTGCTAGTCTGATCTTTTTATTTTTGTTAGGATAAATTAAATATACATGTTAAATTACTTTATTTTAATAAACCAAACTGTTAATAAATATATCAAATTGCAGGATAAGTAAATCAAACAAAAACAACTGGCATAAAATTACTTTTAGTGGTATATTATGCCTAGTATAATTGTTAAAACTCTCTTTTTTGCCATTTTTTAGTGATGTGTACTTTATCATATATAGAATTTTAAGAGGGAAAATTGTATAATGGACAATATCAAAAGTAAAAAAACAGAACTTATAGAAAAGTTCGGGTTAAATGTAAGACGTTATCGAATGATCAGAAATATATCTCAAGTAGAATTGGGGGAATTAACTGAAGTCTACATCGAACATATATTAGTAGCGTTGAAAGAGGTAAGCAAAACATCTCTCTAGAGAACATTTATCTAATTTCAATTGCACTTAATGTAAAAATTAGTACGTTATTAGACTTTGATTAATATTAAAATTTATAATATAGGAAAGCTATGAAGGATTATTTATATATGGGCACTTTAATAATCTTGAGCTATTAGTGCAACCGTCCTTTTTATAATAATAGGGCTTTTTTTATTGAAAAAAACATTCTAGAATTCTACAATCTTCTCAAGATATGCATATTATGATTGGATTAATTAAATATAACTAATATTTGAACAAATCTGTTGCATATGTTTTATTTATAAATGAATTCTATTATTTAGGGGAGTTGTCTATATGTTCCGAGATAGTTTATTAAATCAAAATGATTTTCTAGAAATTTCACATAATCCTACTACTTATTATTTAGAAAAAATCACTTTTCCTTTAGATGAACTAAAGTACATTGAGTTGCTCTCACTAACTAAAAAAGTAACCATCGTAGACAATGCTATTTTAAAGACTGAAGAAGAAATATGCTTAACAGATTCTAGAGAAGTTAATTTTGGTACATATTCAATCCTTTTCCATCAATTAAAAGAAAAGGGTACACTTCGTGAAGTTTACGAGCTAACCTTGGAGCAATTTACTACTATTCAACATAATTACAAAGATAACTTATTTGAAATTGATAAAGATTTGTTATCTTAGTATTAGGGAAATTTAAAGAACTTATTTTATTCACTAAAATATTTAATTATGTTAAGATGAATTTATAGTTTTTTACTTTTTCTTTTTTTGCAACCATTCTATGGTTAGCGGGCTTATCTTATGAAATGTAAATTTACGCGTCCTTTGGGATGAATCTAAACACACATTACGTGTGTCTATGAGTCTTCCTGAAGGGCGCTTTTTTGCGTTTCATAAAATTTTTTATCTTCAGAAAGGATGTTTTCTTAATGGGTGAGACATTAGCAAGTTTGTTTAACAAAAGTGATGTAATTGAGGATTGCAGAAGGCTTGGAGAAAGAAATTTATCTTTAGTAAATCCGTACCGCTTATCAGTGGAACTCAATTTTAAGGATGGATCAAAAAGATATTTTCGTTGTAAGAATGGAAATCGATCTTATGCATTAAGTGAGGTATTAACTCTTATTAAGTCTATTGAAACTAAAACAGGTGAAAAAGTCTATTGGAGATTTAAAGGTGAGGATATTTACTATATCGGTAGTGATTATTCAATTTATATTTCTAAGGTATCTAGGCTTAAAACGATGTTTCTTGAATTCTTTGGATTAGTTGAATAATAAACATATCTCTTATTGGGTGGTAAGGCAAAGCATTTTAGTGCTTTGTTTTTTTTATTAAACAAAAACTTCAGAAAAAAGGGTGGAATTTTAAATGAAAAAACATTATGCAATTGCTAAAGAGGAAATGTCTTTTTACGGTAATGATTGTACTAGTTTACAGAACATCTTAGCTGTTCTTATTGGACCTAAAGCTGAGCCAACTCTAACAGGTAAACTTGCAGCATTAGGTACTAAACATTTATCAACTATGAGTATTGAAGAATTAAAGAAATTCCCTGGTATAGGAGAAACAAGTGCTTCTCGCATTGTATCAGCGTTTGGTCTTGTAACTTTGGCTAAAAAACATTGTACCAAGGAATTCTACATAATTCGGAGTCCAAAAGATGCTGCAGATTTGTTTTCTGATCTTCAAAATTTAGATCAAGAGCATTTTGATGTAGCTTATTTAAATACTAAGAATCAAGTAATATATAGAAAAAATATTTTTAAAGGTAGTTTGAATTCAGCTATAGTTCATCCACGAGAAGTCATGCGTGAAGCAGTTAGGGTGAGTGCTGCAAGTATTGTGGTTTCTCATAACCATCCGTCTAATGATCCGACCGCGTCGAGAGAAGATATAGAAGTTACTAGAAGATTATCAGAGGCAGGAAAAATAGTGGGAGTTGAGCTGTTAGATCATGTGATAATAGGAGGTCCTGGAAGATATGTGAGCTTAAAAGAAAAAGGCTACATATGAGATTAGATTATATGTGTTATATGCAGAATAAGTTCGTCATCATGATATTGGTTCAAAAACTATTATTTTTAAATAAAGGACAAACGTGAAGTATCCATTAAGAAATAATCACGAAAAATGGGTTTTGTATGAAGTTTATAGACATATTTTTATAGTTCCACTTTATTTTAGAAAATCAATTAAGATATTGAGATTGAGTACTTAAGTACATACTCTTTATGGAGAGGTTAAATTTCATTGGTAAACATGACTAAGTTATTAAATAAAATTTTAATTTCAGGTGTAGTTCTTTTATTAATTCCAAGTATTATTGTTTTGTTTTATTCGAAGGATATACCAGAAAAAGTGGTCTCAGGGAAAGTTTTAACTATTGATGGCTATACATTATTAATTAAAACAAATGAAGATAAAATGATTACTGGGAAACTCCAGAATATTTATAATACTAAAGAATTTTGGGATGTATTTGATGAAATATTAATTGGAGCTTATGTAGAAATAGAATTATATGGAAAGGATGAAGAAGGAGATTACTTAGTTGAAGTAAATGTTGATGGAGTAGATTTTGATGAGTATGTTGTTAATAGTCACTATGCAAGTAATTTAAACTAGTAATTTTGAAATAAAAAAAGGGATGAGTTATTTAAAATATATAACTTATCCTTTTTATGTTTTTAATTGTTTATATATTGTTTTATATGTTTTAAATACTGTTTACTTGTTTATACGATTTTTGAAGACTTATCAACTCTAGTTATTTTAAAGATTATAACTATATAAACAGTGCTATAAAGCTATAAAAACAGTGGTTATCACTATATAATCGGTAATTGATAACTATATAAAAGATGTAATCTAACTATAAAAAGAGGGTAATAACACTATAAAAACGATGTAGACTTTTAGAAAAAGCTTAATAAAACTATAAATTCGGTGTCTACTTTATGTACTTAATTATACTTATGCAGCTAGTTATGAATTTAGTAGTAAAATTAAATTTAGATTGTTATTAAAGCTATAAAAACGGTAAACAGAAAATTAACTTCACCGTTTTTATAGCTTTATTATGTGTAAAACAAGATTAGATATAACTATAAGAACGGTAGTGAGAAGTACCTGGCATTATATTTTTTTATGATTAAATAAATACCTAAATGTTCTTAGCATTGAATAAGTAGTTATTAAGGGATTCTCCATCGAATTTATAGTTATATTTAATAACAGAGGACAAATATAACTATAAAAACGGTAACTCTATATCAAATCCATAGAGACTATAGGTTGTCTCCTTATACTGCAACTATTATTGGAATATGAAAAACACTATCATATAACTATAAAACCGGTGGATAATATTTTATAAAATCGGACCTATCCTTAACTCGTAAGGTATGTTACACCGAAAACCTAGCTATAGAGGTATAATCGCAAGGAAACTTTTACACCGGTTTTATAGTTATATAGAAGGGAAAGATTAGGACTTATAACTATAAACCCGGTAGTGAAAATTCCTTACCGTTTTTATAGTTATTAGGAGGAAGCTTTAAACCTTTAGTTTTAATCCAATAAAAGTATTACCGAAATTATAGTTATATGAAAAGTGGAAACAATTATAACTATAATTTCGGTGTTCAGTTTATGTTAGATTTGAGTAGACGTCTAATTATCTTATCTATTTATTACCTCTATTTTCCCCTCATTTCAGTTATTTATTCTATATAACTATAAAAACGGTAATCAATCTGATAGTTCTATGATATGATACTTTTTTATGATGATTATCTCCGAGATCCTAAAAATACTAAAAAAATTTTTTACACCGAAAATCTAGCTATATGACTGTCTAAGAATATAGGTTAACACCGAATTTATAGTTATATAAATATTCAGTATTAAGATAGAGGAAAATATATACACCGAATTTATAGTTATATTATTTAAAAGACAATGATTATATACACCGAAAATATATTCATATTGTCGATCCTAGATTTAAGCTGTATTTTGGTGTAGATTCTTATCTATTTTTGTACTATATTGGTAGCAGAAGCCTTTAATAAGGAGGGAATGCCATGTCTACAATCGAACAACTTTCATTTGATGAAGACTTAGTGGATGCAGACTTAAAGCCATACTATTGGGTTAACCAATCTAATGCTCTTGTAAATACTAGACAAAACCTTTCAATAAATGAAAGACGACTTTTGTATGTATTGGTTTCACTAGTTCAACCAGAAGATAGAGATTTTAAAACCTATGTTCTGCAAACAAAGGAATTAGCCTCTTTATTCGGTATTTCTGAATCCGGTTTCTACGAGCGGATTAGAGAAACAGTTCATGGTTTGAACAGTAAACCTTTAACTATTAATAGAACTAAAGAAAATAATAAGGTTGTAACGGATGATATTTATTGGGTCCAACGTGCCACCTACGATGATGGCCAGATAACTATTAAGTTATCAGAAGATCTTGCTCAATTCCTAATCGATCTTAAGTCATATACAAAATACCAGCTTTATAATGTCTTAAAATTGAAGTCGGAATTCTCCTGGCGAATTTACGAATTATTAAAAGAACGTGAACGCTTTGGCAGCCGTATCTTTGAAGTTGCAGAGCTAAGAGAAAAATTAGCAATTGAAGACGGCAAATACAAAACAATGTCTAATTTTAGAGCAGTCGTATTAGATCGTGCAAAAAAGGAAATTGGAGAAAAAACTGATATAAAGTTTGAGTATAAGGTACATAAAAAAGTTGGCAGATCTATCAAATCATTTATTTTCTATATTTATAAGAATCCAAAGAATGTTAAAACGACTTTAATTAATGAAGCCATTACTTATGACATTCAAAGTATTTTAAACTTACTAATTACTAAGGGAATACGAAGAGATAAAGCCGTAGAGCTAATTAAAAAGTACCCTCCTAAATATATTGAAGAGAATTTAAGATATGTAATTCGTATGGAGGAAAAAGGTCTTGAGAATTTGCCTGGATATATTGTAAGCGCGATTGAAAACAATTATGCGGAATCTCATTACGAATTAGACTTTGAAGAATCTTTACTACAGCTTGCTATTGGAAATGCAGATAATCGTCTTAAAGAGAAAACCGAAAGAGATATTCGTGATCTTGAAGAATTATATGATCATTTCATAAATGTAATAAATAAGAGTAAAGTTCAAACAAAAGAAGAAATAGAAGAAATTAAGATTGAAATGGAACGCACTTTATTTAAGAAAATGGATGATATATCTGAATACCGCAAGAGTCATAGTCACCCACCATTGCTAGAAGATGACTTTGAAAAAAGTAAAATTAAAAGTTATTTTTCTAAGTGGTTAATTAGATATAGAGAAGAACTTCCATACTAGCTCCCAGTTTTGGTTAGAACGAAATGGACGGTTGTTTTAGATAAGGGGTATTCCTTTGAATAGTTAACATGGTATAATATCCAATAATCTAATATGCAGGGAAGCCCCCTAAAGCGACCTTACATTACCTATGGGTAAAGTATGCGTTTTAGGGGGCTTTTTGTGTTCAGGCCAGCCTAAAACAGAGAAAAAGACATAAAAAAACCCACCCATATGTTTCAACTAATCGAGTACTTTGGCCGGTAAAGACTAGTTGAAACCGCATAAGGCGGGGTTTCTTACTTGATTTATTTATTCTATTTTATCACATCCGAACCTTTATGTTCAAGTAAGATATCCGTTTTCTACAGTGGGTAGAAAGATGAGGTATATCAAATGGAAGACCCAAAACGCAAAAACCTAAAGGGCACATATAGTAATTTAGCGTATTACCGAAATGTTGAAACGGGTAGGACGTTCCCAAGACAACGAGTAAAGAAAGGTAAGAATAGCGAAGCAGATATCGAGGTTTATTATGTCCCAGAATTAGAGAAAAGGGTATTCTCAGAGAAAGAAGTAAAAGAATTTTCTTTAGACAAATATGGTAGGCATATCCCTTATGTAGATGGAGAGTTAACTATACTTAATAACTATCTATTTGATTATTGGGGATATTATCTAAAGGCTGAAGGTTTAGCTTTATATGCTCACTTAAAAAGGTATGCATATGGTCAAAAAGACTGGTGTTTCCCTAGTCTTGAACTAATTAGTCAAAAAATGGACAAGTCATTGAATACAGTTAGAAATTTCCTAGATATCCTAGAGAGGTATGGATTTATCTATAAATTCAATGTTATTAATAATGATAGAGATCAACTTGAGGAATCTCCAATTTATAAAATACGAAAAAAAATCCCACTTCTTACAGATAAATTGTTAAATGGTGATCCAACAATTATTATCGATGAAGAAAGTACGGATCCTCATATTAAACAGGCTCTTAAAAAAGAGCAAAAAGGATTACCGAAAGCTCTTAAGAAAGATCATGATGAGTATGTAAAAAACATGCTTTCTCAATCAGAAGAAGTCAATCTCATGGAATATTTAAGCTATGAAGAAATATATAGTGAATTATTAAAACGGTCAAAGGTAATCAAAAATGAGAGTCAACAAAAAGAAATGATAAAATCTCAGACCATTATTCAACAACCTAAATTACCTAAAAATCTGACAGAACAAGATATCCTAGTATGGGAAAGCGTTAAAAATAACATTAAAGACAAAATATCGAAGCCTTCATTTGAAACATGGTTTAAATCTACATATTGTATTAGGGAAGAAAATACTTATCATATCTATTCCGCTAACGAGTTCCAAAAGGATTGGTTACAAACTAGATATCACCAGCTCATAAAAGAGAATATCGAAAATATAGATTATCATTGTAAAGATATACAATATTTTACTTATAATAACGGTTAGCATAGCTGGCCGTTTTTTTACTTCCTACACACTTTTAAAACCTATTAGCAGTTTATTTCAATCCCCTTGTTTGATATGGATTAGAGTTAACATCCTGGAGGGGATAGGTTGAAAATGAGAAAAAGAAGATCTTTAATAACGATTATTGCATTTGTCAGTGATTTTATTCTATATTCGTTAACAGAGTATATGGAAGTAGTATTATTCCTTTAAGAATATTTATTAGACCAGAACTTGTTGTATTAACTTTATAATTATTAAATTAAATATGTAAAATGAAAAAACTTGGGGGCGGATTCCAAGTTTTTTTGCTTCTTATGATTAAACTATACATACTATTTAAAAATTGGATAGGAGGATTCAAAATTAGAGTAGTAGATTTATGAATTTGAATAGTAGGGCTCAAAATTTTAATGGTACTAGGATTCAAATTTTGAATGGCGTAAATCATAAGAGTTATCCACAGAAAATATACCATTCAAATTTTGAATAGTAGGTATTGGAATTTGAATAAGGTAATAGGGTTAAAACTTTGAATAGTAGAGGGTTCGAAATTTGAATACGAATAAATACAAGTTTTTAATAAATACTTCTTTAAAATATAAATAAAACTATTCATATTAATTCGTATATTTCTTTATCTTGTCGAATTCTACAAAAACAGGTATAATTGTCCTATATTTACTTATGTTTACTTTTTTATTGCAATCCATCTTGGATTAGCGGGATTTTTTACTATACTTATGATGCCTTTGGGTATATTTATTACACATTAATTGTGTACATATATACCCAAAGGCTTTTTTGTGTTTAAAAAACAATATAATTTGTTGAGGTAATAATGAATAGTTCCATTTGTTTTTATTGGGCATAGTTTGTTCGGTTTATATATGTCCAATAAAAGGCTGATGGTAAATTGAGTTTAGTCTCATTAAATAGATTACTAGGAGGATAAAAAGTGTATTTGCCAATAATTGAATCAATGATATTTGTTTTTCTTGTTTTGGAACAATATTGTATTGAGCGTTTCTTGGAACAAAGGGCTGTTGAAGTTCTGACGTTCTTTGATTCAATAAAAGATCTAGATACAATTGTTAAAAGTAAAGAAATGTCGAGTAACAACCTAAATCTTATTCAAACTGTTACAGCACCGATTACTTTAGAAACAAAACCAGGTAATGAAACAAGTGAGCGTGTTTTATCTGAAATTGATGAAGAGTCAAACTTGATGTTCGAACAACTTCAACATGAGATCTCAATCCTTGAGTCCTCTACACATAATGAAGTGTCATCTGAACCAAATTATGATGAAATGTTTCCTCATGAATCAAAGGGTGATTTGCTGAATAACGGAGTGTTCAATGATGAGTATCTCTCAATACATAATCTTCCGAATGAAACTTCTAAGGTAGTTAACATACCTTATGTTACTGGAAAGATTAGTGAAGAACTTGATGGCTTACAACAATGGGTTGTTAAGGTAGAGGATATAGTTAAAGATTCTATATTAGTTAATGACGGCCAAAGATTATGGCTTCAAATAGAAGAGAATAAGGAAGCTAAAATTCAGGTTGGTGACATCCTTCAACTTGATGTAATTCGCTCAAAAGGAGATATAGTGGTAGACCGCATTTTTAAACTAGAGCATACACTAACGGATGAATATATTATTCCGGATGAATTTTACAATTATCATGCAGATGCAGCTATGTAAAACGAGGGTGAGCGATTATGTAGATCGCCTCCTACTCAAAGTTAAATAAGTAAATTTCCTTTTTTATCTTTGAGTAGGAGAATCATCTTGCAGGAGGTGAATTGAATAAAATTGGTTAAGGAGAATAGAAAATCACGGAAAATTGTGGGGAAATAGCAAAATATTGTGTAATTTGCGGTGGTATTTCAAAGTCAGTCTGTTATTATTGAACTATGATATTAGAAATATTTAAATTTAATAGGTAAAAAGAACCTTTTAATATGATGTGATGTATGTCCCTTTTCACAAAATACATACCTAACATATAGATTTATGTAGTATTATATAATTCATTTTGTCGAAATTAGTAATATTTTTTAAGTATTTTGTTTTATAACAAAAAGGCAAGATACATATATGAATAAGAACTCTGAGGTGAAAAGAAATGTTGTTTAACGAACGATTATTAGACGAATTAATATCTGATTTAAAAACTAGAAAGGTAAAAGTAGAAAGGATAACATTTGCTTATCGGTCCTTTAAAAATCAGATTAAGATAGACACAGTAGAAACTTATGGCTTTGCTTTAGAAGAAGATTACTACGAAAATCTTTATGAAAATATTTTGTGCTCTGAAACGATGTGGTTAGAGCCATTTATAAATCTAATAGGAACCGGCTTTGAAGCAACAGTTGCAGTAGATGAGGAAGGAGACTTTGAGCATAATAGAATTGAAATTAATGCCAGCTATAATATTAATTCACGAATTATCCACCTACTAAGTTATTTATATAAAAATCTCTCTGGCATTGTGAAATGTTATTCAAGTGTTCGTGAAGTTACTGTAAAAGGAAATAAAAAGGCTATGTCCCAAATAATCTTTGACATCACACTAGATGGAAAACAACTAACATCCATGTTAAAAGAAAAGACTGTAAATAAAAAATACCTTGAACAATGGTTAGTAATTATTGATAAATGTGATCAGGAGATTATTAAACGTGATAAATATTTAAATACATTCAAAGTATTAAATGGAAAGATAAACTATGAAACTCGTATGGAGTTGACTTCTCAAATATTTAAATTACCAGAGGAAATGAAAGTTGCTAATGACTAACACAAAAAGAATACTATCCTTTATAGTCATATGCTTTTTTGTAATAGTCGTATTCGGGTCATCATCGGCATTTGCTGCTACAATTGAAATACCTGTACCGCAAAAAAATGATGGACTAAATGGTCCGGTTGAAGCAAAAGAAATGAATACATTTCTAGATGGAGTAACAAAGGATTTTAATATTAATGCTCCATTGGTAACTGTCCTTATCTCTGCTATTTTAACTATTATGTTTATATTTGGTATTATTAGAATGATATATGCATTAATCACAAAGACTGGTATGGTATTAAAAGGATCTACAGGTGTTCTAATAGGCATTCCAGTATTCTTTGTAATACTAAGGTTGTTCTTTATATTAGCTTTTACAGTTAATAAATCTCAAGCGGCTTTATTAGTAACTGATTTTTTAAACCTATTAATACATGTAAGTTATTTATTAGCTATAGGCATGGTTTTAATTGGTTTAGCAATGAAATTATTCCATCGCTTCTTGGAACATCCAGAGTACGGAAGATGGAGCAAAAGACTTTATATTGGTGCTGTTAGTTTAACTATCTTAACAGCAATAATGCCAATTGTATTTGAAAGTATTTAAGAAAGTAGAGTAACAAATTTAGAAAATGCGCTTTCAATCCTTCGTGGAATTTCGGAGTTAATTGAAGCAGAAACTGTAGAATGCGGCGTAAATAATAATAAAAATAACACGTACAATGTATTAAAACCTTTTACTATAATGTGAAATGATATCTGAAATTTGGTAAGGTAAACTGTAACCCATATAGAGGTAAATACTTTAAAAATAAGGTGTCATTTTGTCTTTTGAATCAGATTTTGAAGAGGTATTTTCTATGAATGATCTGATTCATGATACAGGATGTGAGTAAGTGTAAATGTTTTGGATAAATTGACTACGAAAAGTCATCTTATGTGACGATAAAGGATCGAAGATATCACCAGATGTTTAAAGACAAGACTGGCTAGATTTACTTATTAAAAAGTAAAAAGAATAGCGATATGAAAAAATAATTAAATTGTTAGAACAAATACGTGATGAGAACAAGTCAAAATGATTAAAAACAACCCTATTTGGAAAGAGATTTTTTCCGAATAGGGCTATTAAATATTCTTCTTCCGTGATATCCACTTCAAACTCCCCTGACGTGTTTTGCAGGTGAAAAGAGATCTAACAACATTTCATCGAAAAACAGATTAAAAAATGAAATTAAAAATAAGTGAGGAGGATTACACAGGATCGATCACCAATACCCGTTCTTTAGTTGAAGCGGTACTGAAAGTAGTCATAAAGTACCGTAATATCCATATTTTTTACAAAAATTGATATTGCTAAAATAATAATATGGTAAAATTATAGTACATGACCTATCGGACAGGGGGAATAAAAATGGATTCATTAACAGCAGAAGAAACAGTGGAAACATCAATGGAAATTGTAAACATTGAAACAGAAATAGAACGAATAAAGAATTTGTTGGACAAGGAAACTGATAAAAAGCTGGAAGTGGTTCGATTGTATCTCCTGATGCATCATGGGGTTTCAGCTCCCATTTCCAGCGTGGATGATTTAGCCAATTATCTTCGTACAAAAGATGTAGATACGGATCTGCTTATTGGAATCTTTGACGTTTTGGATCAAACATTCTCAAGAGGCTATCCTAACTTCGTCTTTGAATATGAATTAAATGACGGAATGACACTGACGAACTTAAAAAATAAAATCGAAACATGCTTGCCTTTTGAGGAACAAAAGTCCTACAATGATTCCTTTGTTTATATTAAGCGTGCAGGGGAAGTCACCATTGTTGATAACAATCTTTTGAAATTGCCTGTTACTTTTGAGAAATACAAAGAGGAAATGGAATTCGGCGGTACAAAAAAACGCGGAGAACAAGAAAGTAAAACAACGTTTGATGTTGTTTTTGATTCTGTTACAAACCTTTGCTACATACAATGTGGGGAGAGAAACCAGTCGAACGCAACCCACAAGGTATTCCAAAAACACGTGACGAGAATTTTTAAGTCATTCTTGCCTTTCTCTTTCAGCAGAAAGAAAAATAGCACGGTAGTTGAAAATGAATTCCAACTGGATAAACAAACGATCATTCTCCTTGATTATATTGAAAGCAGCATTAACCAGGATGGACACGAAATTAACGACTATTTAAGTGTTGCTTTTGCGAATAAAAACCAAGAGAAAAAGGTGCGTTCTGTTCGACTCAGCGGGAACAATTTATTGGACAGCTATGAAGTGGGAGACCGCGTCAGGCTCGGCGACTTAATCAAATCTGTTCGTTTCCAAATACGGTTTAAAACGGGAGAAAACTCCATCGAAGTGGTCAATGTATCGATTGATTTTCAAGCCACCATCAAATTTCAATATTCCAACCTGCAAAATACGTTGAACATAGCTCTTATTAACCGCCATTTGATCAAAACACTGAATGACTCACTGAATAAGCAATACCGAGAACAGGAAGTAGATGCGAATATTAAAGAAATCATTGCAAGAGCTAAGGTTCGTGATTCTGCCTTTTTAACGAGTGTTTTGGGCAAAGTAAAAGAAGATATCAATCAGCTGACTCTTTCCATACCAGAAAAAACGAAAGTATTGGACGTGATCAATAGTTATTTAACAGAGGGGTGATTCATTGTGAAGTATAGTAATGGTTTTTATCTATTCCAAATGGAACATTGCCTCGATCTCGACATAAGAATGGAGAGCATCACCTTCCGATCTACCTTTACCAAACAAATAGGTGGGTTTGATTGCTACTCCTTCTCCTATTATGTCACGAGTCAGCATTCCCTCGATTTTGATGAAGGAGCCATTTGGTTGGATAAGAATAAAAACTTGTTGGTCGTCTTCACGCGCAATGAACAACTGCTGGACTTCGTTATTCTTTACATGAGGATGGAATTGAGCATTCATTGCAAACCTTTGAATGTGGGTGTTCATTCATTCATTATGCAGGACGGGAAAGGGGTTATCACCAGTACGTATAAGCAGACAAACACAAACAAAGTAACTACCTCTCTTATGCGTACAGATAAGGAAAGAATGAACGTAATTGAAAAACTAATAGTTGGTGATTATTTTGAAAGAATGCTTGATAGAAGTTTTTTTAATCATAAAGAATCAGTTAATTCTAGCTAATGAAACCGTGGAATATACTAGCTGGCTGACGGCTAGTATTTTTTCTGTTTTGGGTGTGTTTACCATTTTTTTATCCCACCAATATCAGAACCATACCTCCGAGTTGAAAAAGCTGATTTGGAAGATGAGAAACAATGTAAAAAGAAACGATCCAAGTGAGTTTGAACAAAACGTGGTAGACTTCGAATATTTCAGTAAAACGCCTAAAGTGCTGATGAAAGCAATTCGGACAAGCTTAATTGTTTTATGGACATTGGTACCGATTTGGGTTATTGCTGGTCTTTCTACTTTCTTTTTTATTTTCGAAAAAGAAGGTGCTCCCCATTATTTATCCTTGTTCTTAACGGTTATTGTTACAGGATTATTTATTTTTTTCAATCAGGCTAGCAATTATTTTAAACAATCTCAGCGATACAGAAGAAGAGGGAACGAAAATTCTAACGGTGAAGGAACTATTCAACGCAAAGAACTTGGTAGAAAAGAATTTTGATATTCAGAGATTGTTAAACATGAACAATGCAACTTGGCACTTTTTAATATCGGGTAATGCTCCTTATGCAAAAGTAAAAATTGACAGTGAGTATGGCATCTTCAACTGTTCCTCTCTTTTGTTCATTGAAGCTACGGGCTATGAGGTTTATCTAAGTGTACATATTTTGCCGCCAGTCAATGAAACCTTGCCAAAAGAATTGGAATTAAGCTTAGAAGAACAACAAAGGATTAATATACAGAGGTTCTTTAATCAAATGACAGTGAATCAAATGATCGTCTCCCAAGTTATATTAATTGAGAACACCTATTATTACTTTAAGGGACAAGTTAGCAGGGAAGGCGATCTAATTACTGTAAACATGCTCGAAACAAGAGAAAAATTTGATATGCCAACGGAAATTAAAAAAGACTTTGAAGGTAAGGTTAAAGTAGTAGATATAAATAAAATGGTTTAAAAGACGGGGCTGGTGAGTCTAACGAGTTCGATTCAGAAGTACAAAAGTTAAAAAATAGTCCAAATATCAGTGTTGTTCGCATTAAAATAGAACCAATTTTAGCAAAGTTACTTATATTGAAACGTTTATGTATAAAGGTTTCGCGAAGGTTATATCAGTAATGAAAAGCTCTTGATGAAAAATAGATTAGTTTAGCTTTATCAGACTGTCAACTAATTAAATTGTAAATTGGTATGACAGGTTAAACCCTCCGTTTTGATTAGAAATATTTCTTGATAATTATATGAGCTAACACTTGAACCACTAAATCTAATATTGCTGTAATTAAAATAAATGACATGAGATCACCCCACTTTCACAGGGGGATAATACTATATACTATGTGAAATTTCTTTAATGGGTGTTTATACACAATCCAAGGAAATTGACCATTTCATATTAAATGCGATATAAACCATATAAACAGCAGAAATCTGAACAACAAATAAATCAAAAATGTTTCCTGTATATAGCCTGCCAACGTATTTTTAAAAATACCTTTTTGAATACCCTTACGGATAATCGGTTATACTCCCTACAAACAAAAACGGTTAAAATGCTGATTTAAAGTGGTTTATCTATTTCTATATATTGGTGGTTAACTCCATTTTTGAAAGAACATAAAAAATGCGGTCTTAAAGGTGCTCGGCGTGCGCCTCAGTTCTCAAAACGTTAATCAAAAGCCTTATTATATCAAGGTTTACAAAGGTTTTTTGGTTCAAGTTGGTTCAAATCAGCTTAAACCTCATAAAGAATTTAACAGATTTAAAGCATCGGCATCTTGCTGGTGCTTTTTTCTGGCATTAATTCCAGATAATAATTTTGTGTTGTTTGTATGTTTATGTGTCCTAACCGTTTTGATACATAAGCAATATCTATATCTTGAGCAAATAAAAATGATGCATGTGTATCCCTTAAACCATGGAAAGTAGTTTTATCAATGTTTAATCCAGTTAATAATTCGGCTAACAGTTCGGATTGTTCAAAGCCGGCAAAGCCGAAAATATAATCATTCTCTTTAACGAGAATTTTACTAATAAGGTCAAAAACTTCTTTTTTTATAGAAACATCACGTTTTGCATTTTGTGTCTTTAATGAAGTATCATCAGAAGTAGGACTAATTGAATGTCTAACTTTTATTCCGAATTCATAAAGGCTCTCTGCTCAAATTGCTAGTAGTTCTCCACGTCGAATGCCTGTTTCTAATGCAACTAATACAAGTATGTTAAATTCATCTTCTGGATGGTGTAAAACATAATTTCGAAGCTTTTTAAAATCTGTAATAGATAAAGCTTTGTTTGGCTTAGGTGGATTTTCCCCGCGAGCGGCTTCAAAATTATGTTAGGTCAATCATCAATATATTTACTTGCTTTAGTTACGGTGTTATTGCCTTTAGTACTACTCTCAACTCGATGTTTGTTATAACCTTTATGATTGTTAAATATAACTATTTTGGGTTTTAATCCCAACCATTTTATGCCTTTTATGATAGAATATAAGATATTTGAATTATTGGAGGTTTAATAATGGTAACTATAAATCTAGTATTAGGAATTATTGCTTCAATTTTATCTATTAGTTCAATTATCTTTTCAAAAAAGGTATCTGCTAAAAATAAAGAAATTGAACAATATTTGAAGCAGGAATTAAATATCACATTAGATTCATCGAAAAAAGATGTATTTTCTAGTAAAAAAGCAATTTCAGGAAAAAAAGGAACCAGTATTATTGGAGATGGGAATAATGTTCGTGGTGGGAAATGAAGGTTTTAGGTAGTAATGCTAGAAGTGGAGATAATGGAACTTCAATTGTTGGTGATAATAATACCCTTAAAACCTTTAATATCGGTAGCCAGACTCCCAGAATATTAAATCGGAGTGCTATCTTTGATGTTTGTAAAACAATTGCAGAGCTTGATATCGAATATGACGATGAATACTCTGTCCAAACAAATTCTGATTGGATGGAGAAATTTGAGTATAATAAAGTTGACCTTTATATAGAAGTTTTCGATAATTATTCGGACGGTTATAATGAAGTTTCAAAGGTTTTACATAGTTATTTGAAAAAGACAATAATGGTAAAGAAAATTCGTACGGTCTATTTAGAAGTTGAAAAGGTAAGGAAACAAGAAAAACTTGATGGCGACTACGTAATTGAACAAGTGTTTCGTCGCCTCAAAGAAGAGGTTTGTTATAGTGCGTTAATAGGTGAAAGTGACTTGTTAGATGAAGAAGTCGATGAAGCTATTTATCTGATAATGTTCTATGCGTTTACTAAATGTAAACTTTTAAAGCCAGTACCTAAGGGTGAAGGTTAAGATGATTATCGACAGAGATTCAAATCCTAAAGATACTGTCTACTACAACGCTGCATGTATAATGGAAGTTATTTCGTCTAACAAGTATAATATTGAGGATTTATACGGAATTTTAAAAGAGCGGTACAACGAGTCACTTGAATACTCCATCTATTTACTTTCATTAGATTTTCTTTTTCTAATAGATAAAATTTCAATTAGTAAGGAGGGATTTCTAAAGTGTTTATAAGGCGTTTAACCATTAAAGAAACAATTCCAGCTGAAAAAATCATTAGAGAAATTCCTTTTGCTAAAGGAATGAATTTTATTGTTGATGCGGGAAAAGATCAGGAAAAAGGTAATAGTGTTGGGAAAACGACTATTTTAAAATTGATTGATATATGTTTTGGAGCAAAGCAAAGGAAGTTTGTTTATTATGATGACGAAACAAAGCAAACAAATGAGAAATTAAAAAACTATATTATTGAGAAAAAGATTAATGTTGAGTTGATTATTGCTGATTCTTTTGACGAGGAAAATTCAACGGACTATATCCTTTCAGTGGATCTTTATCCACGAGGTAAAAGGTATATCAATGGAATAGAAAAGAATCAAAATGATTATTGGCAACAACTTAATGTGATATTGTTTTCTAATATAGCTAATTCCCCTACATTTAGGCAGTTAATTAATATGTTTGTGAGAATAGATCAGCGAGCAGATAATAATAAATTCCTTAAATTCTTGGATAGAACTAATGATGCAACTTACGAGAATATCTATTCGTACCTTTTTGAGTTGCAAGACCAGGAAGTAAGTAACTACATTTTGGATTTGAGAAAAGAAATTGCAGAGAAAAACAAAGAAATAAAAAACTTCATGTCTATAAATAATTTTAAATCTATAGACAGTATTAATCAAAAGGTAATTCTATTGGAATCGACTATCGATGAATTAAATGATCAAATGGGAACGTTAGTGAATTCGAGAAAATTCAAAGAAAATGAAGAGAAGATATCTGAAATAAAAATTGAATATGCGAATTATAAGGATCGGATTGATGAACTTTTATTTAAAAGAAAAAGGATTATAGAAATTCTTACTGATGCCGAGCAGGAAATAAATAATGGCATTGACAAGGAAGTTTTAAGAAATTTATATAATTCAACTCAAGAAGCACTAGGTAAATTACATAAAGAATTTGAAGATCTAGTAAAGTTTAACGATGAACTGGTGCAAAACAAAATAAGATATTTTAATTCTCAATTGGAAAAGATAGATGAAAAAATCGTTTTTCTTGAAGAAAGTAAAAACCGACTTTTTGAAAAACATAAAAATATAATAATGTTAATAGAAGAAAATAAAATTGATCAGTATACTTTATTGCAGAATAAACTAGCAGAATATAATGAAGAGCTAGGGAGTAATAAGAGTATTAGGTCAACTTATAATCTTTTAGAAAATCGTGTAGCCGAACTTCTTAAAGATTTAGAGAAAACTGAAGATGGGGCTGATGTTAAAGAAGATGCATTAACTCTTTTTAATAAATATTTTTCTCAATATAGTGAAAAGACTAATGGAGAACCTTTTATGCTCTATAAAACAGAAGAAGGCTTTCCATTTGGTATTGACCATGTGAAAAAGGGATTAAGTACGGGTACAAGGAAATCTATTATTACTGCATTTGATTTAGCTTATCAACAATTAGCTAAGGAGTTGGGGAAAAAAGTCCCGAATTTTATAGTGCACGATGTAATAGAAACTATTGATCAAGTAGCTCTAAATGCGATCATCAATATAGTAAATTCTATAGAATGCCAATACATTGTAGCAGTTCTAAAAGAAAAGATTCGAAGTAATGAGTTAATAAAAACATCAAATGTTATAGTTACGCTCTCTGAAAATGATAGACCCTTTAGAAATTAAACGTTTGATAAAAATTATTGGAAACATGTATTCAACTAACATCTATTATGTTGGTTCAAATTGGTTCAAGTAATATCATTTCTGATACTTTTTTATACATTTTCATCCACAAATGGTTGCGTGGAATGTTGATAATGGTGATTTTATGGATTAGACATACTTGAAATTTATAAGTATATATTTCTCAAAACGATAAACGTTACAATACAATTAAAAATCAAGCAGGCTATCTCATGTATATGAGGTAGCTTGTTTTTCATTGCGGATATAATTCATAAACACACTCTAAACTTCCCATATTCTGAATACCTCTTCTACCAGATATATAATTATTTTGGCAGAAAGAACTCTATTCTATCGAGCACGATATGTTCACTTTAGTATGGCAATTACACATTCCTGATATCTAAAAGCTTATTTTGTATAAGGATTAGTAAATAAAGTAAGAAAAATCAATGTTTAATATGCTAAACTGAGCCTAAAGACCAGCGGAATTCAACTGTTTTTAGGACGCATATTTATATTAATAACCGCATTAAGTCAAAGTCTGGTACTATATTTATCAATGACAGATTTGAAGGGGAGATGTGAATGAACATTACTGGAAATGAAAATCAGAAAGGTTACACATTTTATTATGATGAATCTGAACATAGTAGGAAAATAAATCAAAAAACAATCCAAGCTGGTAACTACTCTAATAATTTTATTTCTGTAATTATTGGTTATGTAAATGAGCGAAAAAGCGATATTGAGCAAGAGTTTAATAATTTCAAGAATAAATACCAATCAAGGTTGGTTAATAATGAATTAAAAAGTACCTCTATAAAATTGAAGTATGGCTTTGCTTCTATTAACAAGCACAATATTTCGTTCTTAAATGATTTCTTAGATTTGATAGATGAAGATATTTTACTTTACTTTTCTGTACTTAATAAGATTGAGTACATAACTAATCAAATTTTCGGGAATTATGAGAATAGCTTATTGATAGATATGGATAAATTGAGATATTCAATTTCTAAATCAGTTTCCCTCTATAAACCTCAAAACTTAATTGAAGCAATTTATAATGATGGAGATATTGTTCGAGAGCTAAAAAATTTTTTTCAAGAGCGGATAAATGCAAATAACTTAAATATTACTCTCAAAGAAAAAGAAAATAGCATGTTCAATGATATAGTAGTTATATTAAATGATTACAATAAAGATTTTAAGATTGATTGGGAATATACAATTTCATTTGATGGTTTTAAGAAATATGTAGATGAGAACGGAATCAAAAAATATCAACTTATTTTAGATAAAGAAGGAAATAAAAATGAAGATAGCAAAACCTTAGTTGCCGCAAGAAAAATGAACATTAAGAATGTCATTGAAGATGATTCAAAAAATCACATTGGTATACAGATAGCTGATATGCTAGCTGGTATTATCTCCAAGTTTATTAAAATGTTAGAAGAAGACTTAGCTTATAAAAATATAAAAGAAGCTACATCTAAGAAATTATTGCCAAAAGAATGGTTTGATATAAATAGCAATCAATTTGTACTGTATATAAAAATGTATAAAATAATAATACAAATGAATAATTCTTGGTTTAAGTCTTACTCAGGGATATATGCAGATAACCTCGTACAATTTATAACCTTATTAAACTATTTTAACAGTTATGAGAACTTTCAAGATTATAGAGAAATTAGCTTAGAGATGCATCCAGAGTTTTATAATAACTTAGCAATTACTACCTTAAAATAGCCGGAGAGAGGAGTGACCAAAAACTAGCTGCAATCATAACTCCTCCAGCAAAGCCTAACATACTATCAAGGAATTTATCGTTAACATTTTTTGTAGTAAATACTAATGCAGCACCTAAAGCTGTCATACCCCAAGTAAATAAAGTCCCAATTAGAGCCTGCCAGACAGGGTCAAGATTCATAAATGTAGTAATCAAGTTATCCCTCCA
Source organism: Metabacillus sp. KJ11-3 (assembly GCF_055808295.1). Lineage (NCBI taxonomy): Bacteria > Bacillati > Bacillota > Bacilli > Caryophanales > Bacillaceae > Metabacillus > Metabacillus sp. KJ11-3. Next base: position 140,122 of record NZ_JBVVRS010000004.1, read on the forward strand.
TCACATAGTAAATTTAGGGTGTCTAAACATATTATAATTATATTGATTGTAGTTTACTCAAATGCCGACCGAAGTGCTTGTCATTACCATCTATTTTTATTGAAGTGGTCAAATGGCTATTGTTGTGAGAAAATGCGGTCACGTCGCATATTTTGAAATGAGGGTTATCCTAAAACCAAAAGGGACATCTTCTTTTTCTAAAAATGGAAGTATTCCCTAATATTAAAGGGAAAACCTTGATTAATCTTTGCCTAGAAAAGTATCCAATCGGATTCAACGATTAATTAGTACGATGCCTATCATTCTATCGAGCACTTGATGGGGCTGATTTTAAGCACGAGTGTCAAGTCTATAATGCCAAAGAAAGTCTAGACCATTTACACTAGTTACACACTGTTATTTCAAATGCAAAGGTGTTTGTTGGTGGAACGTTCCTCGGACTTAACTCTAGGCTTCATTTAGATGAATTTTGCTATCAATTTAATCGAAGAAAATTCAATGGAGAATGGTTTAACCGTTTATTAACATTGTGTGCATCAACAAAAACATTTACTTATTCTGAGCAAGTTGGACTAATAATCATCTGATTTATAAAATTTTAAATATGTAAATTTATTAAACAGGTGCATAACTTCATTGAAAAAGTACAAAGCAATCTAAATCGCTTTGTACTTTTTTATTTATTCTGGTTTATTATTAGCATTAGGGTCAGGTGTAAATTCAGGTTTAAATCCTTCATAAGTTACTTGTGTTACCATTCCCGCAGTAGCATGATGTAAATCATGACAGTGGAACATCCAGTTTCCAGGATTGTCTGCTTTAAATGCTACAACATATTCCTCTCCAGGTTTTATATTCAGTGTATCTTTTATAATTGGTGATCCTTGAATTGGGTTTCCATCTTTACTGAGCACTTGGAAGAAGTGGCCATGTAAATGCATAGGATGATCATCAGTTTCCGAGTTATTGACCAATTTTACTTTTACTAAATCCCCTTCTTTAACCTGAATATTTTCGGTGTTTGGATAGGTTTTATTATTAATTGTATATTTTTCTCCGCTTTCATCTGATACTGTATTTAGATCCATTGTATATTCTAAGTCGTATTTCTGATCAAGAGAGAATTCTGCTTTCTTTTCTTTGCCATATGAGGTTAAATCAAATGTTGGCAAGTTTTCTTTTTCGTTAGGTTGATCAACGTTTTCATCCGAAAAATCCTCATACTGAATCAATGCTTTCATTCCTTGTGAAGTTTCCATGTCTCCATGACATTCAAGGTACCAATCACCAGGGTTATCTGCAGTAAACTCAATATCATAACGTTCGCCTGGAGATATAGTAATTAATTCATCTTTTATTACTTCTGGATCAGTTATTTCTTGACCATCGGTACTGATAACTTTAAAATCATGGCCATGTAAGTGAATTTTATGTGACATGAATCCAGCATTAACTAAGCGAATCCTGACTTTATCTCCCTCTTTTACAGATAAAGGAGTGACATCCTTTCCGCTTTTCCCGTTAATCGTAAATGTATCATACATACTGTCCATATCATGTCCAGCAGTCGTTTCATCAGAGTTTGCATCTTCGCTTGTACCCATATCACTCATATCCTCTGGTTCAGAGCCCATATCCATGTTGCTATGGTCCATGCCTTCCATATTAGTAGAGTCTGCATTTTCATCCTCCATCTGAATTGATTCCATGTTACTCATCCACTCATCTAAAACTAGAATATAGTCTTTATCGTATTTTTTGTCACCTTTATCTTCAATAATAAATGAACCATAAAGTCCTTTGTCTAATTGGTTAACTCCATCTTGATGAGAATGGTACCAATAGGTTCCAGGAACAGATGCTTGAAACTCATACGTAAAACTATCACCAGGTTGGACAGCGTTCATTGTTACGCCAGGGATTCCATCCATGTTATTTGGAACAGGTAAACCATGCCAATGGATTGTAACAGGATCCTTCAATTCATTTTTTAGGTTTATTTTGACATTTTCTCCTTCCTGAACTCTAATTTCTGGTCCCGGGACAGAGCCATTAAATGTCCATGCAGTTACTTCTTTTCCTTCAGCTAATGTATGCTTACGTTCTTGTGCAACCAAGGTAAATTCATTTTTTTCTAACTTCTCGGTTGAAACGGTCTGCAATAAATCCTTATTAGATGCATTTTCAGCTTTTACTTCTTGTTCCTCGTCCATATTCATATTACTGTGATCCACGTCATTCGTTGTATTAGAGCATGAAGCAAGTATGAAAATGAATAGAGAGAATGTAAAAGTTTGTATCAGTCTCTTAGTCATATTTGACACCTCCAAATGATTTTTCAAATAGATTGTATAACAACAATATGGAGATTTTATGGAGAAAATATTGTAGGTTAAAAGAATTTCAAAATTTAATTGTACTTTTATAATAAAAGTTGGACAAAAGTGATGTAATTATAAGTTGTTCATTCTCTATCATTGTTTATTTCAATAGTTAATTTTTTTGAAAACTTTAATAGAGATTTAATTTGCTAAAAAACGATAATATTTTACAAAATTAATAATTGAAATAAAATTGTAATAATTTTTGTGTCTAATTTTGTTAGAATTTGATGCTATAGTTATTTTTAGAAAATAGATAAAACTTACCATAGTCATGGTCATTAATACATATAACTTACCATTTTGATAGGTGTGTAGATTAAAAATAACGTAGGAGGAATAATAGGTGAGAAAGAAAGTACTGTCACTTAGCTTGGTGACTTTAATAGGAACAAGCACATTAATTCTACCCTTTAATGTGAATGCTGTTTATGCAAACTCAGATTTAATGAAGAAAAAAGAGGATATTCAAAACCAACGTTCAGGTGTTCAATCTAATATTCAAATAAAGGAAAGTGAAATTTTAAAATTAGAGGAAGAGAAAAAAAGCTTGATGTTGAGATAGAACGACTTGATAGCCAAATGACAGATACAAATGGGGAAATTCGCCAGATTCAAAATGAAATCAATAATATTAAGAAAGAAATAAATAAATTAAAAGTTCAAATTGGAGATATAAAACAAAGGATTAAAGAGCGAACTCTTCTTTTAGAAGACCGTGTACGTTCTCTACAAGAGAGTGGTGGGGTAGTAAGCTATTTGGAAGTAATACTAGGTTCTCAAGACTTTAGTGACTTGGTTAGTCGTATAACTGTTGTTACAACAATTGTTAATGCTGATCAAGAAATCATTTTAGCTCATGAAAAAGATAGAAAACTACTAAATCAAAACGAGGAAGATTTAAATGCTAATTTAAATAAACTGAAAAAAACATTAAATAATCAGGAGCTATTAAAGAAGCAATTAAGCACACAAATTGATGAAAAAGATAAATTATTAGCTCAAGTGAATGTTGATCATGAAAAAGCAGAATCAACTCTTTATGACTTAGAAGATGAAGAGGCATTTCTGGCTGAACAAGAAGTTGCAATTCAAAAAGAAATGGAACGTCTACAGAAATTAAAAGAACTAAAGGAACAAAAAGAAGCAGAATTGGCAACTTCCTTGAAGAAATCAAATAAAAGTTCGGTAAATACTTCCGAACCAAAGCAAACTTCTAGTCCAAAAAGCACTTCAGAATCAGTACAAGCGTCTAGTAAATCAAGTACTTCTGATTCGGAGCAAACACCAAGTAAACCAAGCCCATCCAAATCAGAACAAGTTTCTAATGAAGCATCTGAACCCGCAACAAGTAATAGTTTTATATGGCCAGCACAAGGGTCATTCACATCTGGATATGGTCAACGTTGGGGCAAATTGCATGGTGGGATTGATATAGCAAATAGCGCAGCAGATGTACCAATTTATGCATCTGCAGCTGGAACTGTAATACGTTCATACTATTCAACTAGCTACGGGAACGCTGTTTTTATCTCTCACAACATTGATGGAAAAGTTTTTACTACAGTTTATGCACATATGGATTCTCGATTAGTAAGTAGCGGTCAAACGGTCAGCCAAGGACAACAAATTGGATACATGGGTAACACTGGTCAATCAACTGGTAAACATCTTCATTTTGAAATCCATGATGGAGCCTGGAAGAATCCTGTAAACCCAATGACTTATTTAAAATAAAACAAAAATCCTAAAGTTAACTAACTTTAGGATTTTTTGTACCAATTATTGAAGGATTTAGAGAAAAAGTACTGCTTATTTTAACTGATTAAGAATACATGTTTTTTAATTTTTTTAAAAAAAGTCCTTAAAAACTGCACAAAGTTTTGGTATTAATACAATAAAAGTTTTAATACCCTTTTTTGAAAGTGGTGATTCGAATTGAACAAAATATCATTAAAATTGGGCTTTTGGTTTTTAGTTGTGATGCTATTAATGGAAGTATTTTTACTCTATTTTCTTCATAAAAACATCGTAATTACACAGATTGAGAAAGAATTATCTGCGTTACAGGCTAGAGGTAACAATCATAGAGATGTTCTTGAAGAATCATATCGTCCCGAAACACTTCAACATATTTCCTTAATGGAACTAAGTGGTGAGATGGATGTTATTGTTACAGACAACAATCAAAACATCATCATTAGTTCTTCTAAATTAGATCCTGTTGAAGAAAAAATCTTATCTTATGATTTAAAAAATGTCCCACGTAATGGAAAAGTAATTGAACAGCGCTGGAGAGATAAAAAGTATATTTCTACAGTTACTCCCTATTCAATAAACGCTAATGAAAAAGGGTATGTCTATATGTTTCAGAATACGAATCAGGTCCAAGAAATTATTACAAATTTAAACCATCATTTTATTGTAGCAGCGGTCATCACTGGTATTTTTTTAATACTAACCATTTTATTTTTAACGAAAGTATTAACTACCCCACTTATTCGAATGAAGAAGGCTACCGAAAAATTAAGCAAGGGTGATTTTTCTGTTCATTTGCCTAAGATGGGGAAAGATGAATTAGGTGATTTGTTCCAATCTATAAAAATTCTTGCCAATGATTTAAAATACCTTAGAGAGGAGAGAAATGAATTCTTAGCAAGTATATCTCATGAACTTCGCACTCCCTTAACTTATATTAAAGGTTATGCAGAAGTGGCTAGACGAAAAAATTTAATTGATAAAGAACGAGATCAATATCTCGAGATTATTTATGAGGAATCCGAAAAGTTATCTGTTATGATAAAGGATTTATTTAATCTCGCAAAGATAGATAGAAATTCATTTGTGATCGATCGGATTAACGTACAGCTTTGCTTTTTCTTCCACTCTCTTTATGAAAAGGTACTCCCAGCTTTTAAGGAAAAAGGGGTCGAACTAGAATTAATTTGCAAAAAGAACGTCATTGTTAGGATAGACCCTATAAGATTTGAACAAATTCTTTTAAATCTACTAAATAATGCACTAAAATACTCAGAGCCTCATACTACAACGAGTATTTCAGTGAAAAGAGAAAAAGGGAAGGTACGAATTGAAATTAAAGATGAAGGATCTGGTATTCCTAAAGAAGACGTACCTTTTATATTTGAGCGTTTTTATAGGGTCGAAAAATCCCGATCTAGAGATTCAGGAGGGACAGGATTAGGGTTATCGATTGTGAAAGAACTAATTGAATCACACGAAGGTAACATTGAGGTTAAAAGTGAACCGGGGAAAGGTAGTACTTTCATTATTTCGATTGAGGAGGAGACAGAATGAAAACCATATTACTGGTTGATAATGAAGAGAGGATGCTCGATTTATTAAGTATTTATTTATCCCCTTATTATCATTGTATAACAGTAAATTCTGGTCATAAGGCTATTGACTATATGGAATATTCCCATGCAGATTTAATTTTATTAGATATAATGATGCCAGATTTGGATGGCTGGAGCACTTGCAGTCAAATAAGAGAATTTTCTAATGTCCCTATTATTATGTTGACAGCCAGAAACCAAAAATCAGATGTAGTAAAGGGTCTTCATATAGGTGCGGATGACTATGTGACCAAACCATTTGATGAAAGAGAATTGTTGGCAAGAATAGATGCCTTATTTAGAAGAATAAATGATAAAGAAAAAAAGGGAATCTTTTTTAAAGGATTGTGGTGGAATGAGGAATCCTTTGAAATAACATATGAAAAACAAATAATTCAGTTAACTCCTAAAGAGTTTTCTTTAATCGGATTATTATTAAAAAACCCAAATAAAGTCTTTTCGCGATCACAATTGCTAGAAAGTATTTGGGGTGATTACACTTACACAGAGGATAGGACGATTGACTCCCATGTCCGAAATATACGTGATAAAATTAGACAAGCAAACTTTCCGATCGATCAATACTTAGTTACTATTTGGGGAGTTGGATATAAGTGGCTGAGTAAGTAATGACTATAAATCTTTTAGAATCAAAAAGTAGGAGAGGATTACATTTGAACAATTTAAAATGTGGATTATTATTTTTTCCAGCTATGGCTTTGCTTTTAGCAGCATGCTCAAATGACGAGCCTAAGGAGTATTTTATAAAAGCAGATAATGAAAAAATTGAACATATCCATGGTGCAGGTTTCTGGGGCCCTGAAGGGACTCCTGTTATTGCAACTCATTATGGTCCTTTAGAATTTAAAGACAATACTTGGTATAAAACATCAAGAAATAACCATGACTACATGGGATTTCAACCAACTAAAAACGGTTTTTATTCAAGTGGACATCCTGAAGAAGGTTCAGGTTTGAAAAATCCTTTAGGTCTTGTTGAAAGTACTAATAAAGGGGAAAGTTTAGAACAGCTTGCTTTCTACGGAGAAACTGATTTCCACTACTTGGGTGCTAGTTATGAAAAAGGAACAGTTTATGTATTTAACGAAAATCAAAACTCTAAGATAGGACCAGGATTTTATTACTCTAAGAACAAAGGGAAAGACTGGACACAATTAAAACTAAACGGAATGACATCTAGATCTATTGGAGGATTTGAAATACATCCATCAAAGGATAATATAATTGCTATCTATGCAGAGGAAGGGATCTTTCTATCAGAAAACTATGGAAATGATTTTTTACTTATCCCAACAGAGGCAATGGTTACCTCTTTAACATTTAAGGAAGATTCACTGATCTATTCCAAACTTGAAAATGATAAGGTTAGTCTACACGAAGTTACTTTGAGTAGTCAAGAGGATCGATTACTAACTGCTCCTTCTCTGAATAGTGGGAACGTCCCTATTTATCTGGAAGCGAATTCTTCAAGAGAAGAAGAACTGATGATTGTTACCTTAAAGAATGATGTTTATCTAAATGAAGGTCAAAAAAAATGGAATAAAATATTATCTGATGGGGAAATAAAATAAAGTACTAATTTTTAATCTGGTTAGGCTTACTCCATAATTTCTGCACATTTTTTTGATATGATAATTCTATTCGTTAAAGGAGGAGTTGTTTATATGCTGAATAAAAGAATAGCAGTACTGTTGTTTGCAGCCCTTTTCTTAGTACTTGGAGCCTGCGCTAATGCTAATGATGAAAACACAGAAAGCACAGAAGAAAATACGAATGAGGACATGGAAGGCATGGATCATAGCAATATGGATATGTCTAGCTCTGGTGAAGTCCCTGAAGGTTTAAAAACTGCAGAAAATCCTAAATATGAGGTCGGAAGTAAAGCGATAATTACGGATGCACATATGGAAGGTATGAAGGGCGCTGAAGCAACGATTGTTAGTGCATATGATACTACTGTTTATACAATTTCGTATACTCCTACAACTGGTGGAGAAAGAGTGGAAAATCATAAATGGGTTATTCATGAAGAGTTACAAGATGCTGGTGAGGCACCAATAGAACCTGGAACAGAAGTAACAGTTAATGCAGATCACATGGAAGGTATGGAAGGGGTAACTGCTGAAATTGATACAGCTGAAAAAACAACTGTATATATGGTTGATTTTACTCCGACTACTGGGGGAGAAGAAATAAAAAATCATAAATGGGTAACAGAAAGTGAACTATCTCCTGCTGAATAAAGCTAAACAGAAATGAAATATTTTACTTATCAAAAGAGCTTATTCCAAGATGGATAAGCTCTTTTGCATAGGTGCAACGCTAGAAAGCGTCAGTTAGAATAATTTGCTACTCGGGAAGATAATGAAGGACTAAGCAGTTTGCGTTAGAGATATACTTGGTTACTAAGATCAGGGAAACAACCTAATAAATAATACAAAAATTCCTTTATTTTATTGGGTGTTGTCAACTTGTGGGTTTCTGCTAAGGATAGTTAATTTTGTAAGGAATAGGGTTATTAAGTATTGTAATGGCGAATTATTGAGAAAATATGCAGATTTGACGGTTATTTAATGAACTACCTTAAAATGCAAACTTTCTCCAATTTTTATTATAAAAAAAACTTCGCTTTGAGGTGTGGCTTAAATGCAATTAAAGTTAACTAAATCGGGACAATTCTATCTCCCAAATTGTATCAGATAAGATATAAATCTCGAACCAGGTAACAATATCTATATTTTTTGGATAATAAGGAAATTATATTGACAAAAGAATTATGTGAAAAAGAAAATCAATGCATACTCATTAAAAGGGGAAAACTCCATATATCTGTTGGAATAGGAATAAATTGTAAAAACATTTACAGTGAAATGTAACGAGATAATAAACAAATAAGATAGGAGAATTGTTTTAAGTAAATCCGATTACGAAACTGAAGGATAGAATAATAATAATTGTCGATATTACTTTGCGGAGTACTGAATCCTACTTTAATTAAGTAGGAGGGGGTGACTAACCCCGACCTCTTACACCACCGTATGTACCGTTCGGTATACGGCGGTTCATTTAAGTTTGACGTAGAAATTCATACCTTTGATATAGACTTTTGAGCCCTCGATTACTCCAATAAGAGTTATCGAGGGTTTTGTTTAGAATTGGACTACAGGCTATTCTCCAATATTTCTTTAAGAAGAGGACTCAGTGGACCTCCTTGTGGTGTTCCTTCTTCTGCATCATAGACTACACCATTTATCATAATTCCTTCTTGGAGATATTTCCATATAAGTTTTAAGACCAATCGGTCTTGGATTCTGTTTGCTAATATCCCCATTAATTTATCATGATTAACTTTATCAAAGAATTTCTTCGAATCCATGTCAATCACCCATCTATAGCCTTCACTTATGTATCCCCTCGCTTTGCGAACTGCGTCGTGACATCTTCTATTTGGTCTAAATCCATAACTATGTTTCGAGAAGGTTAGGTCAAAAAGTGGGGTTAGAACTTGGGCAATAGCCTGTTGAATGAAAAAGTCTGTCACGTTAGGTATTCCTAATAATCTTACTCCACCGTTCAGGTTTCGGGATTTTGACTCTACAGACTGGGTTAGGTTGATAGGTACCGTTCCTTAAAGAATTACAAAGGGTTTCCCAGTTTTCATAGAGGTGTCTTCGTAGGGATTTTACGGACATTCCATCTATTCCGTGACTCCCTTTGTTCTGCTCCACACGCTTAAGTGCTTCTATTAAGTTTTCCCGTGACAGAATCATATTCATCAACATGTGATATTTCCTTTCGACGTGAATGTAGAAATCTATTTATGTTATTCCTGCTCCACCCTCATGAAGTCCCCTATGGAATTCACCATTTCCTTCTTCATGTAGGTCCTTTCGGATTGTCTGCTTCTATACAGGAATTGTATGCCTAGTTCTCGTTCTTCCTAATTGTTCAATCCTTCCCTTACCATCTCGAGTAGGTAAGGTACTATGACCTCTGCTTACTTCTGGCTGTTCAGCTATCTATTGCTAGATAGGTTACCAAGCGTACTTGGCGTTTCAATCAGACCTCCCCGGGTAAGAGTACAGTCTTTCCCTCCATCTATCTGCTCCATTTACTCTGTACCACCTTCGGCAGTAAGGACTTTGTTTTGTAATGAAAACTCATCCAATGGTACCTAGCCTTATATGAAGTTCGTGTTCCTCAGACCGGAGGTTTGCCGCTCGCTTTCTTCAGATTTCGCGTCACCACGGTCACCCTTGCGTTAAGCTAACCACTACTCCTGCCTTCATGGCTCGGGACTTACACCCTATAGACTGCACCCATGTCGGGCGCACAATAAATGAAAAACTTCCAATGGAGGTTTTTAAGGAAGATAATAAATTATTCTTCATCTTCAAGATCCTCAATTAATTTCTTCATTTCATCAATTTCTTTACGTTGAGCATTTATGATTTCGTCTGCTAATTCACGAACACTTGGATCTGTTATTTTAGCACGTTCACTAGAAAGTATTGCAATAGAATGATGGGGAATCATAGCTTCCATATAGTCGGTATCGGCCACCATTGTTTGACTTCGCAATAAGGCCCAGTACCAGCGTTCGTGCAACCAGGGGCAAAGTAAATCTTTTTATTGATTCAGTCCTGACTCTAGGGACTTTTTTTATATTCTGAATTCCTATAAGATTTTGCTGATACGTATGATAAGGAGGAAAAACAAAGTGAAGCAAAATTGGGACTTAGAAGAACTTATTGAACATTTTACCGTTATTCCAGAAGAAATGCGTTTACTCGGAAACAGATATGGAGGAACACGACTGGGGTTTGCCGTTCTACTAAAGTTCTTTCAATATCAGGGACGTTTTCCAAAAGGGAAACAGGAAATAAGTAAAGATGTTATTCAATACATTGCCAAGCAAGTAGATGTACCTGCGGATTTATTTCAAGCGTACGATTGGGACGGAAGGTCAATTAAATATCATCGTGCTCAAATTCGCGATTACATGGGATTTAGGGACAGCACCCTTACTGATATGGAACAAGTAAAATCCTGGCTTCAGGCTAACATCTTACCGCAGGAGCTACAAATAGACAGAGTAAGAAAACATGTACTACATCACCTAAGAAAACAACAAATTGTTCCCCCAGCTCATGACCATTTAGAGCGAAACATCAAGTCAGCCATTTATCAGTATGAGGACCGGATTTCTCAATCCATTTACTCTAAACTTTCTGATCACTCTCAATCTAAGTTAGATACGTTTATACGTACTTGGTCCCATACAGAACAGATAGAAAAAGATCAAACCATTCTTAGTTTCCGAGAGCTTGTATCTGATCCTGGAAGAATCGGGTTAGACAGTTTATTTCAAGAGATAGAAAAACTACGAACAGTACGAGATATACAGCTTCCACCAAATTTATTCTACGGTGTTTCACCCAAGATGATCCGAACGTACAGACAGCGAGCTGTTTCTGAAGATATTAGAGAGTTGCGCAGGCATCCTGATCCGATCCGTTATACTTTGTTGGCAGCTTTCTTTTGGTGTAGAGGTAGAGAAATTACGGATAACTTAGTTGAGCTCATTATCCAAATTGTTCATCGAATCGGTGCTCGGGCGGAACGAAAAGTAGAAAAAGAATTTTTACGGGATTTTCGTAAAGTAAGTGGGAAGACAAACGTATTGTTCCGCATGGCTGAAAAGGCAGTGGAACAACCAGACGGTATTGTGCGAGATGTTTTATTTCCTGTCGTAGGCGAAGATAAATTAAAAGATATTGTGAAGGAAATGAAACATACAGGTCCCTCCTATAAACAAAAAGTACATACTGTTATGAGATCCTCCTACGGTACTCATTACAGAAGAATGGTTCCAGCTTTACTTGATATTCTAGAATTTCAATCCAATAATGATGTGCATCGACCTGTGATAGATGCAATTGATTTACTTACACAATATAAGCTTACCAATCAGTATACATATAATGAAACAGATTATATCCCAATTGAAGGAATCGTTAAGCCAGGTTGGATTGATACGGTCATTGATAAAGAAACAAACCGTGTAAACCGAATGAATTATGAAATCTGTGTACTCCAAGCTCTGCGAGATCGATTACGTTGTAAAGAAGTATGGGTAGTCGGAGCTGATCGGTATAGAAACCCAGAGGAAGATTTACCAAAAGATTTTGAACAAAATAGAGAAAAACATTATGAAGCGCTTTGTAAGCCCCTTGAAGTACAAACACTTATTCACGAACTGAAACAGAGTATGAATACGGCTCTCGAGAAATTAAATAGAAGTGTTAAAAATAACTCCAAGGTACGTATATTGAGTAAGGGAAATGGCTGGATTTCTGTGTCACCTTTACAGGCACAGGCTGAACCGGTTAACCTAAATCTCGTAAAGGCAGAGGTCATGAAGCGTTGGCCCATGACCAATCTTTTGGATATTTTAAAAGAGGTAGATTTACGTGTACATCTGACAGATGTGTTCCAAACGCTAGGTAATCGTGAGATCCTTGATAAGGAAACACTGCAACGAAGACTTATTCTTTGCTTATATGGATTGGGAACAAACACAGGATTAAAGCGAATTGCGGCTGGTGAACATGGGGGAAGTTACAAGGACTTACTCTATGTACGGCGGAAATTCATCCATAAAGAGAACCTACGGCAAGCCATTTCAAAGGTAACCAATGCCATTCTAGATGCTCGTGTAACAGAAGTATGGGGTGAAGGAACAACTGCATGTGCGTCTGATAGTAAAAAGTTTGGGGCTTGGGATCAGAACTTGTTGACTGAATGGCATATTCGATATAGGGGACGTGGAGTAATGATTTATTGGCACGTGGAAAAGAACTCTACATGTATTTATTCGCAACTAAAATCCTGTTCTTCATCAGAAGTAGCTTCTATGATCGAAGGGTTACTTCGTCATTGCACAAATATGGAAGTAGAAAAAAACTACGTGGATACACACGGTCAAAGTGAAGTTGCCTTCGCTTTTTGTCATTTGCTTGGATTCCAACTAATGCCGAGATTTAAAGCCATTCATGCTCAAAAACTGTATCGTCCAGATGTAGGCATGCAAGACTCATATCCAAACTTACAGCCTGTTTTAACAAGAGCGATTAAATGGAGTTTAATTGAACAACAGTATGATCAAATGATTAAATATGCAACTGCTTTACGATTGGGTACAGCTGAAACAGAGGCGATTCTCAAGCGTTTCACTCGTAATAGTGGGCATCCAACGTATCGGGCACTCAGCGAATTAGGAAAAGTGTTAAAAACGATCTTCCTTTGTGAGTATTTATCATCAGAAGAAGTCCGAAGAGAAATCCATGAAGGGTTAAATGTCGTTGAAAACTGGAACTCAGCCAATAGCTTTATTTTTTACGGAAAAGGAGGAGAAATTCAAACAAACCGAATGGAAGATCAAGAAGTCGCTGTACTTGCTCTCCATCTTCTTCAAAACTGTTTGGTGTTAATTAATACACTGATGATTCAAGAGGTACTTTTGGAACAAAATAAATCTCTTCTTCAAAAGTTAACTCCTGAGGATTTTAGAGCCTTAACACCATTAATCTATGCCCATGTAAACCCGTATGGGACATTTAAGCTAAACATGCAAGAACGTCTGCCAATTGAAAGATCTTCCTAAGAATTACGATATATCTTTTCTTTTTAAAGAGAAACTTACCGTCATGGGGTCCGGAAACGATTTAAAGAATAAGGGGTCACTATGAAAAACATCACCAAAAATCAAAAATTAGATGTTAAATGACCATAAATTGTGACAATTTGAACCCCCTTAGCGATTAAGGGGGTGATAACTAGAAATGTATAGAGTATTTATTATAACTAAATTATTAATTTAGATAGGCATGTTTAAACTTGACACCAAGTAAATATATATACTATGCGTGGTTATCTTATGGAGGTGTATGTATGCATAAATGTCATTGCTGCCAAGGCGCAGGATGTTGTCGTTATTGTGGTGGTGCTGGTATGTGCTGTTGTTGTAGTGGGAGAGGATGTCCTCATTGTCAGGGAAGTGGATGTTGTCCGTGTTGTCATGGTGGCAAAAGATGTGGTTGTTGTGGTGGATCAGGTGTTCAACCAATATAAAGCTTACTAATTCTATTAAAACGGGAGCTTGTTATCCTAAGCTCTCGTTTCTTATGTTTGTAGTGTTAGAAATCTAGTGAGTGTTAATTAGCGGTATAGTATAATACCATTGGACACATCAATCATTTTTACATAAGGGGGAAAAGGGTTGAGAAAAATAATATTTTCTTTAGCATTTTTAGTAGTGATGGCATTTAGTGGTTCTGTTTATGCAGCACAATCGGAAGAGATGGATTGTTGTCAATCAAAAAAAGAATGTATGGAAATGTGTGAGGAAATGAACTGTCAAATGGATTGTTGTGAAATGACAAAAAATGGAAAAATGAAAATGAAAGATTGTAAGAAAATGATGAAAAAATCAAATATAGATTGCTGTTAATTTAGTATAAAAGGATCTTCCAGTCGAAACAACCCATTGATTTTACTACATTTTAAACAGGGCACACTCAGAATAAACAAAAAAATAAAAAGACCCTAATTTGGATTAGGGTCTCAGGCTGTCGACAAAGTCGGCAGCCATTTTCTTTATCTTGATAATGTTCAATATGTGGTATGTGATCCAAGTTTTTTTATGAGTAAATAGGGAAAAGTTACAAAGAATAAAAACATCACTAATGAAAATGGAGATGAATGATATGGCAGATACAAATCAAATGCCTCGGGAAGAGGGCATAGATCATAGCTTAAGCCTTATGAGAGAAGGATACATGTACATTTTGAACAGACGTAAAAGTTTTAATTCTGATATATTTGAGACCCGATTGTTAGGAAAGAAAGCGATTTGCATGGTAGGAAAGGAAGCTGCGAAAGTTTTTTATGACACTGAAAAATTCAAAAGGAAAGATGCAGCACCGAACCGGGCGGTTCAAACATTGTTTGGGAAGAATGGTGTGCAGGCATTGGATGGACAAGATCACAAACATCGGAAAGAAATGTTTATGTCCATCATGTCTCCTAAAGGACTTCAAAACTTAACAAACATTACAAAAATACAGTGGAAGACAGCACTAAATAAATGGGGACAGATGGATGAAGTTATTCTTTATGAAGAAGTAAAAGAAATCCTATGCAGAACAGCCTGCCAGTGGGCAGGTGTCCCGTTGGAAGAAGACGATGTTAAGGAATTGACAAAAGACTTGGCGGCGATGTTCGAGTCTCCGGCTGCCGTTGGTCCAAATCATTGGCTAGCGAGAAATGCAAGAAATAAAGTAGAAAATTGGATTGGTGAGTTGGTTGATAAGGTGCGTAATGAGGAAATAAATCCTCCAGAAGATACAGCTTTACATATATTTGCCTGGCATCGCGATTTAGAAGGGAATCTTTTGGATACCGAGACTGCTGCTGTGGAAGTGATCAATATCTTGAGACCTATTGTGGCGATCGCTATATTCATCAATTTCACTGCGCTGGCATTGTATCATTATCCGGAAGAAAGGGAGAAACTTGAATCCCTTGATGAAAAATATGCTCAGATGTTTGTACAGGAAGTTCGCCGTTTTTATCCGTTTTTTCCGTGTGTCGTAGCATTGGTAAAAAAAGATTTCACCTGGAACGGCTATAAATTTGAAGAAGGTACATTAACTTTACTGGATCTTTATGGCACAAATCATGACCCTGAAATTTGGGAAAACCCAGATTTGTTCAGTCCTGATCGGTTTGCTAAATGGGAAGGAAGCCCATTTGGCTTCATTCCGCAGGGTGGTGGTGATTACTTTATGGGTCATCGCTGTGCTGGAGAGTGGGTCACCATTGAAGTCATGAAAGTAAGTCTTGATTATCTGGCCAAGCGTATGGAATATGAAATTCCTAACCAGGATTTAAGTTACAGCATGGTGAGCATGCCAAGTATTCCCCATAGCAAAGTAGTGATAAAGAATGTTAAACGAATGTTATAATTACACTAAATTTTTGTAGATAATTAGCTTATTAAGTTCGCCTTTTGCCGAACAAGATAAATGACAAAAGTTGATTTCTTAATCACAGAAGTCTGTTTTATAAGGTAGACACCTTAATTAATGGAGAGCCAGCCGCAAAGCCTATTTTTCTCTAATAAAGAGATAAATTGGGCTTTTTATATTGAAAAACTCTTCAAGTTTTAAAACTGGCACCCTGACAATATTCCTAGTGTATCCAACATAAAAAGGAAATTAAATTTAGTTATAAGAATAATTAATTACTGCAAACTAAAGAAAACCTGCTTTTTATGCAAATTATATTCAAACGTATATTTGACTATTTGTTTTTGTTCACATATAATAATATTCAAATGAATATTTGATTGATATGGGGTGAAAAATTTGCAATATGATGCATGTGAAGTTACGTGTATAGATGAAGAAAAAGTCAAAAGAGGTAAAAATGAACTACTCCAACAAAATCCTTTGGAAGTAGCCAAAGTTTTTAAAGCTTTATCCGATGATACTAGGATTAAGATTGCGTATGCTCTTTCTTTGGAAGATGAATTGTGTGTATGTGATGTAGCAAATATTGTTGGTGCTACAACTGCCACAACATCTCATCATTTGAGGTTACTTAAAAATCTTGGATTAGCTAAATATCGAAAAGAAGGTAAGTTAGTTTACTATTCATTAGATGATGATCATGTAAAGCAACTAATACAGGTTGCATTTGCACATCAGAAGGAGGTTGTAAAAATTGTCTGAAGCAAAAGCATTAGAGGCTGCTGAAAAAAATGTTTATCGCGTTCAGGGGTTTACATGCGCAAATTGTGCAGGGAAGTTTGAAAAAAATGTTAAAAAACTTCCCGGAGTTCAAGATGCAAAAGTGAATTTTGGTGCATCTAAGATATCCGTTTACGGTGATACAACGATTGAAGAACTAGAAAAAGCTGGTGCATTTGAGAACCTTAAAGTGGCTCCTGAAAAACCAAGGTGGGAAGCTAAACAAGAGGTTAAAGAGGATAAAAATGTTTACCGTGTTGAAGGATTTACATGTGCAAACTGTGCTGGGAAATTTGAGAATAACGTAAAACAGCTTCCAGAAGTTCAGGATGCAAAAGTAAATTTTGGTGCATCTAAGATATCTGTTTACGGTGATGCAACAATTGAAGAACTAGAAAAAGCCGGTGCATTCGAAAATCTTAAAGTGACTCCTGAAAAATCGGCTCGCCAAGTTTCACAAGAGGTAAAAGAAGATACGAAAGAAGAAAAAGTGCCGTTTTATAAAAAGCATAGTACTCTACTTTATGCTTCCTTATTGATTGCTTTTGGTTACCTTTCCTCGTCTGTGAACGGAGAAGAGAACATTGTTACTACCTTATTGTTTTTAGCATCCATGATTATTGGAGGGTTGTCACTTTTTAAAGTCGGTTTGAAAAATTTACTACGCTTTGAATTTGACATGAAAACCCTTATGACAGTAGCTGTTATAGGTGGTGCTATTATTGGAGAATGGGCAGAAGTTGCCATTGTTGTTATTCTCTTTGCAATCAGTGAAGCACTTGAGCGATTCTCTATGGATAGAGCAAGACAATCGATTCGTTCATTAATGGATATCGCTCCTAAAGAGGCACTCGTTAGACGTAATGGTCAAGAAATAATGATTCATGTCGATGATATTGCTGTTGGGGATATTATGATTGTCAAACCTGGTCAAAAGATTGCGATGGATGGTGTAGTCGTAAGTGGCTACTCTGCAGTCAACCAAGCAGCAATTACCGGTGAATCAGTCCCTGTTGAGAAAACAGTTGATGATGAAGTATTTGCAGGTACATTAAATGAAGAAGGATTACTTGAAGTAAAAATAACGAAACTTGTAGAAGATACAACGATTTCTAAAATTATTCATCTTGTAGAGGAAGCACAAGGAGAACGGGCTCCTTCGCAAGCATTTGTCGATAAATTTGCAAAATATTACACACCGATCATTATGATCATTGCAGCATTAGTTGCTATCGTCCCTCCTTTATTCTTTGATGGTAGTTGGGAAACATGGGTTTATCAAGGATTAGCTGTTCTTGTTGTTGGTTGTCCTTGTGCGTTGGTCATATCGACTCCGATTTCTATCGTTTCAGCGATTGGGAATGCCGCAAAAAAAGGTGTCCTTGTAAAAGGCGGAGTGTATTTAGAAGAAATGGGTGCCTTAAAGGCTATTGCATTTGATAAAACAGGTACATTAACAAAAGGTGTCCCAGCTGTAACTGATTTTAATGTGTTGAACAAACAGATAAATGAAAAAGAATTACTATCCATCATTACTGCATTAGAGTATCGTTCTCAGCATCCACTTGCATCTGCGATTATGAAAAAAGCAGAAGAGGAGAACATTTCTTATTCTGACGTACAGGTAGAGGACTTCTCTTCTATTACAGGTAAGGGTATCAAAGGTATTGTAAACGGGACTACTTATTACATTGGAAGTCCGAAACTCTTTAAAGAATTAGCAATTTCTAATTTCGATAAAGACTTAGAACAAAATGTTACTACACTTCAAAATCAAGGTAAGACAGCCATGATTATTGGAACCGAAAAAGAAATACTTGCAGTTATTGCAGTTGCTGATGAAGTTCGTGAATCAAGTAAGGAAATTATTCAAAAGTTACATCAACTTGGAATCAAAAAAACAATTATGCTTACAGGTGATAACAAAGGTACTGCTAATGCTATCGGAGGGCAGGTTGGAGTATCTGATATTGAGGCAGAACTAATGCCACAGGACAAATTAGACTTTATTAAACAGTTAAGATCCGAGTATGGCAATGTAGCTATGGTAGGAGATGGTGTCAATGATGCACCTGCATTGGCGGCCTCAACAGTTGGTATTGCAATGGGTGGAGCTGGTACAGACACAGCCCTGGAAACGGCAGACGTGGCTCTTATGGGAGACGATTTAAGAAAACTTCCATTCACTGTAAAACTTAGCCGAAAAACTCTAAATATAATCAAAGCTAACATTACTTTTGCAATTGCTATTAAATTTATTGCCTTACTATTGGTTATCCCAGGTTGGTTAACGCTCTGGATTGCCATCCTTTCAGATATGGGCGCAACTCTTCTGGTAGCACTAAATGGTTTGCGACTAATGAGAGTGAAAGAATAAAGGGAAAAGGGATAAAAAGGGCTTTCCAGATTGGAAAGCCCTTTTCTAAAAATAATTTCATTAATACTATAACTTCTAAATATCCAGCCTAATTAAAAATGGAAAGATTGGGTATAAGTAAAACATCGGATTTTACATTACATATAGGTATCTTCTGGAACAAAAAAGCTTACATTCTTTATAAGATCGAAGGAGGAAACTGAAATGACTGTTGAAGGTAAAAAGGAAGTGGATTTGTTAGTTATAGGCGCAGGATCAGGAGGTTATGTGGCGGCCATACGTGCTGCTCAGTTAGGGAAAAAAGTGGTTTTGGTGGATAAAGCAGAATTAGGAGGGGTTTGCCTTAACCGTGGGTGTATACCTTCAAAGGCTCTTATTAGTGCTTCTGAACGAGTAAAACACATAAAACATGCCAACTCAATGGGAATAAAGGTTTCTGGTGAAGTTGAAGTAGAGATGCCAGAAGTAGTGAAGTGGAAGGACGGTATAGTAAATAAACTAACGAATGGAGTTCGGACTTTACTGAAAGGCAATGGAGTGGAAGTCATTAGTGGGGAAGCTTATCTTACTGAACCCTATGTTGCCAAAATCAAAATTGGTAACGAAGAACAATTCTTTTCATACAAAGACTTAATCCTTGCGATAGGATCATTACCTACTGAGTTAAAAAGTATGCCATTTGATAGAAAAAGAATTATCTCTTCAACTGAGGCATTGATGCTTCAAGAAGTACCAAAACATTTAGTTGTAGTAGGTGGTGGTTATATCGGTTTGGAGTTGGGAACTGCTTATGCTAAATTTGGGGCTAAAGTGACCATTCTTGAGGGATCAGATACAATTCTTCCAGGTACGGACCCTATGCTTACGAATGTAGTAAAACGTCATTTAAAGGAACTTGGAATCACAGTTATAACGAATGCTTTAGTCCAAGGCGGAGAAAATACAGGCGATGAAGTAAACGTTCGTGTTCAGGTTAATGGAAAGGAAGAGATAATTAAAGGGGATTATTGCTTAGTTTCCATTGGAAGAAAACCGAACACAGGAAAAGTTGGATTGGAAAATATCGAGGTTGAATTAGACCAACGCGGTTTTATTAAGATAAATGATAAATGTCAAACAAATGTTGAACATGTATATGCGATCGGGGACTGTGCTGGTGGTTACCTCCTTGCTCATAAAGCTAGTTACGAAGGTAAGATAGCTGCAGAGGTAATAAGTGGACTAAAAAGTGTGATTGATTTTCAGGCAATGCCTTTTGTTATTTTTAGCGATCCTGAAGTAGCCTATACAGGTTTAACGGAAAAGGAAGCAAAGGAAGAAGGATATGAAACGGTTTCTAGCTGTTTTCCATTCCAAGCTAACGGCAGAGCTTTATCTGTTTCAGATGCCGATGGTTTTGTACAAGTTGTAGCGGATAAAGAATCTAATCGGGTGTTAGGTGTACAAATGGTAGGGCCAGAAGTATCATCTCTTATTGCTGAAGCAGTTTTTGCAATTGAGTCAGGGGCAACTGCAGAAGATCTCAGCCTTACAATTCATGCACACCCAACTCTACCTGAACCACTCATGGAAGCAGCTGAAGGCGTTATGGGACATGCTATTCATATGCTGAATAAAAAATAATTCGAACAGTTAGAGCATATTTAATTTAACTAGGCCTGCACAATCATACGTGCAGGTCGAATTATTTATTTTGGAGTGACGATTAATGGAAATCATTAATGTTGGATGTATTAAAGAATGGATTGAAGTGTGAATGTCTTACTTGGTCGGAATGTTTCACAAAGGTTCATTCAAATGGCACTTGTTGTTAAAACGTGATAGAAGAATGAAGGTATTTTGAAAAAGATAAAAGCTTACTTAACTGAGAAACAATTCGAAAAGATAGTATTAATAAAGGATGATTTTAAAAGTGAATATTACTAGAGAAAAGTTAGAAAATCAACAAATTTGGATCTATGGTATATCGCTTCTGTTTGGAGGGATTCTAGGTATCTCAAACGAGGATTTAGGAAAAGGCTTAGATTGGGCTATTTCGCCACTCATAGCCATTCTCATGTATGGAATGTTTGCACAAATTCCATTCTTAAAACTACGTGAGGCAATTTCAAATCTCAGATTCATGGCGGCATTACTAATTGGAAATTTTATAGCTGTGCCTATAATTGTTTGGATATTAACAATGATATTTCCACAATCTCCACCAATTTTATTAGGCGTTTGTTTGGTTTTACTTACGCCATGTATTGACTACGTAATAGTCTTTACTCAACTTGGAAAGGGAAATGAGAAATTAATGTTAGCTTCCACGCCTATTTTGTTTGTAGTACAAATGATATTACTTCCATTGTATTTATGGCTATTTATAGGTGAAGAAATGGTAGGAGTTGTTCATATAGAGCCATTCCTAGAAGCTTTTTTATTACTAATAGTTACGCCTTTAATATTAGCCATCATTACTCAATTGTGGGCTAAAAAGACAGCACTAGGTGAGAAGGTATTAGATATTACAACGTGGTTCCCCGTACCATTTATGGCTTTAGTATTAATTGTGGTAGTGACTTCCCAAATTGGTAAGGTATACAGTGATTTCGAAATTATTGTGCGTGTGATTCCGATATATATTTTGTTTTTAATCATTACACCATTTATATCGCGTTTTATCGCATTTGTGTTCAAATTAGATATAGGTGCAGGAAGAGCATTAATCTTTAGTACTGGAACAAGGAACTCCCTTGTAGTTCTTCCTTTAGCATTAGCTTTACCCGATTCTTGGGCAACGTTAGCTGCAGCTGTGATTGTTACACAGACCATTGTGGAGTTGATCGGAGAATTATTCTATATCAAGGCTATACCTAAATTGATACTGAAAGATCATACTGATTACAAAGAGGGACTTTAAGTAATATTAATGTTTGATTGAGAGAGGGAAATGAATATATCAATAGTTTCTTCTTTTACTAAACCAGTTAATAGAAGCTTTAGTGATCTACAACAATCATGCGCGATTGTAGAGCAACATAGGTAGAAAATGATCAAACTTTTTTATAAAAACCAAACTTAAATCTGCTGGATAAGAATCCATTTTGATCAAACTTTTTTCAAAAATGGATTCTTTTTATTTATCGTAAAATATGGGTTTGCGAGGTATTTTTGATCAAACTTTATTTCAAAGCAACACTTAAACAAGATACTTCCACAAACGAACGCTTTAATGAAGCAACGAAAAAAGCCTAATTTCTCAATTTATTGGGACATTGGGCTTTTTATATTTACTTATAGTGCAAAATCGCGTTTAAAAAACGTGCAATTTATCTCTTAAAGTCACAGTTAATCGATAAAATATAAATAATACTATTCTTGACCCTATACCATGGTACAGGGTTTATACTTTATATGAGGTGAGATAAATGCAATTTCGTATTGGAGAACTGGCTGAAAAGTGTAGCGTTAACAAGGAGACCATACGATATTATGAACGTTTAGGATTAGTTCCAGAGCCTGATCGTACCGAAAAAGGGTACCGAATGTATTCAGAACCAACCGTCGATCGGTTGAATTTTATCAAACGGATGCAGGAACTGGGATTTACCTTAAACGAAATTGATAAATTGCTAGGGGTCGTCGATCGCGACGAAACCAAATGCCGTGATATGTATGATTTCACTGTTCTTAAGATAGAGGACATCCAGCGTAAAATTGAAGATCTTAAGAGAATTGAACGAATACTGGTGGATCTTAAAGAAAGATGTCCCGAAAACAAAGATATTTACGAATGCCCTATTATTGAAACACTGATGAAGAAATAAGAGGTGAAACAGGATGAAAAATACAATAAAAAGCACAGGTTGGTTTCTTTTCGCTCTAATCACATGCCCATGCCATCTGGTTTTACTGCTTCCGTTGTTTGCAGGAACAGCATTGGCATCATACTTCACGGAATATAAAGATATTATTTTCATCATGATGGGTCTGTTGTTCGTTTTTGCTCTTTTTATGGGTTGGAGGAAACTTAATCCAGAAACAAAGAAAGAAAGCACAACGACACATGATTGTTGTAGCATGGAGAGGTTTAAAGCATGAAGGAAAGAGTGTCGCAATTAGCTACCATCTTTTCGGCTTTTGTTATGGCTGGATGCTGCCTGGGCCCGTTGATTTTTATCCCCCTGGGATTAACCGGTTTTGCCGGAGCATTAGCCTTCTACTCATTGAAATATCGATTATTGTTTAGCATCGTAACGATTATCCTTCTTGCTTACTCCTTTTACATGGTTTATGGAAGAAAGGGAAAAAGAAAAAGTTCTATCATCGGCTTATGGATCACGACATTTTTCGTTTTTTGTATGTTTCTTTTTTTATTTCTAGTTGAAGGTGGATTATAAAAATGAGGTGTTTATATGAGAGTACACTTAATTAGGATTAATTATCCCTTCTGTTAGTGGTTAGTGCGTGTAGTAACGAAAAAGAAGCACAAAATACTATAGATGCTAAGGAGCATGTAAAAGCTACCATTGAAAAAACTAAAACAGGGACATTTACGGTTTTGGGGATGGATTGTTGTCCGCCTTCAGTTGTCAAAGATGTTTTGAAACAAGTGAATGGTGTTGGCAAAACAGCCATTAAAGTCAGTGGAAGTAAGGGGAAAGTAACAGTATCTTATGATGATAAGAAAACGGATTTAAAATCAATTAAGTTGGCAGTGTCGGATTTAGGGCTTGGAGTCGAGTAAAAGGAGGGCTTTAACATGAAAAAATATCGAGTAAACGTTCAAGGAATGACCTGTACGGGTTGCGAAGAGCATGTTGCTGTTGCTCTTGAAAACATGGGAGCAAACGGGATTGAAGTGGATTTTCGCCGTGGGGAAGCTGTATTTGAACTTCCAAATGACGTAGAAGTTGAAACAGCGAAGAAAGTGATTGCTGAAGCTAAATATCAACCAGGAGAAGTTGAAGAAATACAATTGCAAGAAATGGTACAGTTAGGTGATGAAGGTGACTATGATTACATCATCATTGGTTCCGGCGGAGCTGCTTTTTCATCAGCCATTGAAGCCGTGAAATATGGAGCAAAAGTGGCGATGATTGAGCGTGGAACAATTGGTGGAACATGTGTAAATATTGGTTGTGTTCCTTCAAAGACCTTGTTACGTGCTGGCGAAATTAATCATTTAGCAAAAAACAATCCGTTTGTAGGATTGCATACATCAGCCGGTGAAGTTGATTTGGCGCCATTGATTAAACAAAAAAATGAGTTGGTAACAGAGCTTAGAAACTCTAAATATGTTGATTTAATTGATGACTATGGTTTCGAATTAATAGAAGGTGAAGCAAAATTCGTAGATGAAAAAACTGTTGAAGTGAACGGAGCACTTATATCGGCTAAACGATTCTTAATCGCGACAGGTGCTTCACCAGCTAAACCAAACATTCCTGGGCTTAATGAGGTAGATTATTTAACTAGCACGTCTTTACTTGAATTAAAGAAGGTACCAAAACGTCTTGTGGTTATTGGTTCTGGTTATATTGGCATGGAATTAGGACAACTATTTCATAATCTCGGCTCAGAAGTTACGTTAATGCAACGAAGTGAACGCCTCTTAAAAGAATATGATCCAGAGATTTCAGAATCAGTTGAAAAATCTCTAGTCGAACAAGGAATAAATCTTGTAAAAGGAGCAACCTATGAACGAATCGAACAAAATGGAGACATAAAAAAGGTTCTTGTAGAAGTTAATGGCAAGAAGCGTATCATTGAAGCAGATCAATTGCTAGTTGCGACAGGCAGAACACCAAACACGGCTACTTTAAACTTACAGGCAGCAGGCGTGGAAATAGGTTCTCGTGGTGAAATCATAATAGATGATTATTCAAGAACAACAAATACTCGTATTTATGCCGCAGGAGATGTCACGCTAGGTCCCCAATTCGTGTATGTGGCAGCCTATCAGGGTGGAGTGGCAGCAGGAAATGCTATCGGAGGACTGAACAAAAAGCTAAATTTAGAAGTGGTTCCAGGGGTTACGTTTACGGGCCCGGCAATTGCAACCGTTGGTTTAACGGAGCAACAGGCAAAAGATAAAGGCTATGAGGTTAAAACATCCGTTTTACCGTTGGATGCCGTTCCGAGGGCCTTGGTTAATCGGGAAACAACAGGCGTGTTTAAATTAGTGGCAGACTCGAAAACAATGAAAGTTTTGGGAGCTCATGTGGTGGCAGAAAATGCAGGAGACGTAATTTATGCAGCTACATTAGCTGTCAAATTCGGTTTAACCATAGATGATATTCGCGAAACCCTTGCCCCATATTTAACAATGGCAGAAGGGTTAAAATTAGCTGCCCTTACGTTTGATAAAGATGTTTCAAAATTATCTTGTTGTGCTGGTTAAATCTTCTTTTTTGGAGCTTTTTTACCTTACCTTTTGCTACTAACGGGTCGCTTTAGTATAGTAAGAAACATTACTTCAATATTGATTCTTTTATACTAAGATCTTCCACACTCAGACGCTTTTCTAGAGTAACGAAAAAAGTCCAAATTCTCAATTTTAATACTGAGAAATTGGGCTTTTTATTATTGTAATTTCCTTATCGTTGTAAATCCGCATTTTCCTGACGCTACCCCATCAAAAAGATGATTCTTCCGTTGTTCCGGTCTGCTATTGTTTCGGTTGGACAAAAGAAAAAATTAAACAATATATTGAAAAAGGACTTACTCCTAATCCAGTAAAACATATTCGTGAAAACATAAAAGGAAACCGATGTGGTTGTGAGGTGAACAACCCTCAAGGTAGTTGTTGTTTAGGGAATGTTATTGGCTATATCAAAGAACTAACCTAAATAAAGATCCATCTTCAACGAAATGATCAAACTTTTTTATAAAAAATTGAACTAAGTATTGATATGAGAATCCATTTCCAAATTGATTCTTTTTTTGGTGTGCCAGGCATGGCAACTATCTAGGTGGTGAAAGTCCACTGTGGGGGTACACATCGACCAACCACTAAGGAAGCGCAAGGTACTTATCGTGAGATAAGGGCTGGAGGAAGCGTGGAATAAAATCTTGGCTCGACGAACAGAAATCTGATACTAAGGCTTTACAAAGGGATAAGACTCCCAAACAAGTTAAAGTCCAAAAGATGTGCGTAACTTTGTAAAGTAGATCAGGCGAGTAAAAGAGGAAAGATGGTTGTCTTACCCTGGGAGATCTTGCGGATGTACAAAGGGTACAGTCGAAAAAGGTTAGCCGCAAGAAGTCAGCAGAAGCCATAGTAGTGAAGTAATTTCATGAAGGGCTGAACAATTTATAGTGTTTCAACACCACGAATGCGTAAGTGACATACTCCGAATGTGTTAATGGTGAAAGTATGAGAGTACCTCAAAGGATAACCAAAATGGAGCTATCACTTACTACGTGAGAGGAAAGGAGAAACGAGTGTGGAACTTTTAGAACAAATTCTAAGTAATCAAAATATGAATGAAGCCTACTTGCGTGTATATAAAAACAAAGGTGCTAGTGGGGTCGATGGAATAACGGTCAATGAACTGAAACAATATCTGAGAGAGAACAAGGATGAGCTACGTCAGCGCATCAGAACAAGAAAGTACCAACCACAAGCTGCCTTAAGAGTGGAGATCCCAAAAGAAAATGGTAAGATGCGCAAATTGGGAATACCAACAGTAGTGGATAGGGTAGTTCAACAAGCCATTCATCAAGTTCTCAGTCCAATATTTGAAAAGCAATTCAGTGAATTCAGTTATGGCTTTAGACCAAAAAGAAGTTGTGAGATGGCAATTATTAAAAGCTTGGAATTTCTAAATGATGGATACGATTGGATTGTGGATATTGACCTTGAAAGATTTTTCGATACAGTTCATCACGATAAACTCATGCGGATCATCTCTAATACAATAGATGATGGAGATGTCATTTCCCTAATAAGGAAATATCTTGTCAGTGGAGTTATGGTGAATGGGAAATATGAAGAAACACCAGTTGGAACTCCGCAAGGAGGAAACCTAAGCCCACTGCTTAGTAATATTATGTTGAACGAACTTGATAAGGAGCTAGAAAGTAGAGGACTCCAATTCGTGAGATACGCTGATGATGCCCTAATCTTCGTGAAGAGTGAGAAAGCAGCGAATAGAGTGATGGAATCAATTGTGAGATTTATAGAAAATAAATTAGGGTTAATAGTCAACGGAGAAAAGAGTAAAATCTCCCGTCCAAAAGATTTGAAATTCTTAGGATTTGGATATTATTACGATTTTAAGAATGAGAAATACCAAGTAAAACCCCATTCAACGTCAATACAAAAATTTCAAAGGAAGCTTCGAAAATTAACAAAGCGAAATTGGAGTGTTTCGCTAGACTACCGAACCTTAAAACTAAAACAAGTCATACTTGGGTGGGTTAACTACTTTAGAATCTCGAATATGAAAAAAGCAATGACTGAGATAGATAAGAAGCTTCGCTCCAGAATTAGAGTCATCATATGGAAGCAATGGAAGGTATCGAAGAAACGAATCAAATCGCTTATCCAATTAGGAATCCCTGAGGGAGAGGCGAAGGGATTAACCTTCTGTCGAAGAGGTTATCGATACATCGGTTTATCGAAAGTTGTTCAAAGAGCAATCTCAAACAAAAGACTAAAGCAGAGGGGTCTTCCCTCTGCTTTAGATCATTATCTAAAAGTACACACTGTAATATAAATTGAACCGCCGTATACGGAACCGTACGTACGGTGGTGTGAGAGGGGCGAAAATAATTAGATTATTTTTCCTCTACTCGATTGCCGTAGAATATGGGTTTGTTGAACGTTTTTGATTAAACTTTATTTTAAAGCTACAATAGGAAACTGTTTTGGTTTTGAGGGGAATCTATTTTTTATTTCTAAACAAACAAAGAGCTTGGACATTTATTGTAGCCCATGCTCTTTCTTTTTTGTTGTTTATTTCCTATCAACAATCGTCATACATAAAATGTTTTTGGTTCTGGTGGTTATTCGTGGTACTATCATTTGAATTAGTCTGTTCTATATTTAAATTCTTTGATGTTGAGGTTTCATGCTGGATATTGTTTTGATGATTATTCATGAAAGAAGTCATCATTTCAGAACAATAATCCATCATTTGTTGCCAATTTCCGTTCCCTTGACTAGGGGTGCTGTTTGAATGTGCAAGAGCAGCAGTGCCAATACCTAGAAATAAAGCAACAGCTACTATAGACGTAAGTAATTTTTTCAATACTTCCACCCTCCTTTGTCCCCATTATACCCATATATATAAAATACGAAAACAATGAAGATTCTTTTTAAGATTGATTACTTTCTAATTTTGACTCTTTATAAGTGCTAATAAGGAATAAAATAACTCCACTAACTAAAAATACATCAGCAGTATTAAAAATTGGATAATTAATAAATGTAACTTCGAACATATCTGTTACTTCACCAAAAATTAAACGGTCTACAACGTTTCCCATTGCACCTCCTATAAATAAGCCAAAGGCTATACGCGTTAGCTTATCAGTTACTTTACGAGAATAAATAAGACCAACGACTATCACAATAATTGCAATGCTAATTAAGAATATTTTTTGTCCTGAAAAAATCCCCCAAGCAGCGCCTGTATTGCGATGAGATGTCAATTGGAAAAAACCATTAATAACGGGAATAGATTGCCCATAGTCCATAAAATTTCTAACTAAATATTTAAAAAGTTGATCAATACCTAATGTGAGTATAATGATCCAATACAAAGACGTCACCTCAGAATTTATTTTCTATAAAGATTTGTACTCAATACTTTAAAAGGAAAGAGGGTTTAACAATATTTTTGTAAATCATTACGGTTAATTAGGAATTTAAATTTACGAAGTGAGACCACAGGTTAGAAAATATATTATTTTCTGCCATGATATAAAGGCCTAGTCCTATAAACACAATTGGAATAACCCATCGGCCGTATTTCTCAAGTGTTTCAGAAACATATCTGAATCTTGCTAGACGATAGCCGATTAAGCACCAGACCGCAACCATTATAAAGAAAGTAATAACTGTAATGACCAGTTGGTTGTTATTTAAAGTAGAAAAGAACGGAACATAAATTCCAATATTGTCTCCACCATTGGCAAATGTGATGAAGGCTATACTCATAAAGAGTTTGTTAAATCTTCCTGAATTTAAACTAGAAAGAATAGCACCTTCATCTTCATCTTCACCCTTTATAAACAGTTTAACTCCTAAGTAGATCGGGATTAATCCTAGTAAACCTACCCACTGATCAGGAATGAGTGTTACTCCAAATGTTGCTAAGAGACTGATTAAAACTAAAAGTGCAAAACCAAGATATTGGCCAATGACTATATCTCTAGGGTAAATACGGTTTCCCTTCGGCTGCATGTTAACCGTTCGGCCATTACTTGCTTTCGCTTGTGAACTTGCCTGAGAGAACAGCAACATCAAAACAAAAATATCATCGATATTGGTTACTATAAAAGACCCTAAAGCAGAGAGAATTGTTAAAATTAAATTCATAAAAAAACTCCTTTTTAAAATACTCCCTAATCGGAATAAAAGATATTTAGTTGTGTTAGTTGTGTTACACCTCTATGTTTTCCCTTTCATGTTATTTTAGATGAAAATAATTAGACCCTATTATTCAAATATTTGTTTGAATATATTGTGCTTTTAGATTAAAATTATTAACGTAAAATGTCAATATTAAAATGTTGGTTTGAATGAAAATAAAAAGGGAGAGTAAAATGAAAAACAAAAGAACCAGATCTATCGTACGTATTAGTCTTCTACTTCTAATGGCTTTAGCAGTAGCCTATACTCTTTATCAAAACTTTTTCACTGAAAAAATACGAGTTCAAGCAGGGGATCAAGCACCTGATTTTGTTCTTGAAGATATGAACGGTAACAACGTTCAACTTTCTGATTTAAAAGGAAAAGGAGTTTTTCTAAACTTTTGGGGTACTTGGTGCAAGCCTTGTGAAAAAGAAATGCCTTATATGGAAAGACAGTATAGCCATTTTAAGAATCTTGGTGTAGAGATATTGGCGGTTAATATTGCAGAAAGTGATATTGCTATTGAAACATTTGTAAAAAAGCATGGACTTACATTCCCTATACTTAAAGATAAAGATCGAGCTGTAACGGAAGCATATGACATAACCCCGATTCCTACAACATTTTTGATTGATAAGAACGGAAAAGTATTAAAAGTGATTACAGGAAGTATGACCGAAAGGGATATAGCAAACTACATGGAACTCATTAAGCCATAGAATTAATAAACAGTTAGGTGGTATCTTTTTGGAACAACTAAGTTTACTTCTTGCATTTGGAGCAGGTCTTTTATCATTTATTTCGCCTTGTTCACTTCCTTTGTATCCAGCTTTTCTTTCATATATTACAGGAGTGTCTATAAATGACCTAAAGGAAGGAAAAGGTATTTTAAGAAAGAAAGCTTTTATACACACTATCTTGTTTTTGGTAGGATTTTCCATCATCTTTTTAGCTTTGGGACTTTCTACTTCTTTTATCGGTACATTTTTTATGGATTATCAAGATTTGTTAAGACAACTTGGAGCTATTGTGATGGTGTTTTTTGGTTTAGTTCTAACAGGGGTTCTTAAATTTGATTTCCTACTTTCTGATAAGAAAATTCATTTTCAAAAGAGACCTTCAGGTTATATAGGATCAATTTTGATTGGAATTGGTTTTGCTGCTGGATGGACTCCTTGTACAGGCCCAATCCTTGCAGGAGTCATTGCGTTAGGTGTATCAGACCCAGGAAAAGGATTACTATACATGTTGTTCTATGTCTTAGGTTTTTCTATTCCATTTCTATTAATGTCTTTATTTATCGATAAGATGACTTTTTTAAAGAAACACAGTGCAATCTTTATGTCTATCGGAGGCATTTTGATGATTGTGATGGGAGTATTATTGTACTTTAATATGATGACAAAAATTATTGCAGTCTTAACAAGTTTGTTCGGAGGATTTACTGGATTTTAAGGGGTTTTTAGAATCATTCTTTTTAATGGATTAAAAAGCAAATCTGAAAAATTAAAAGTGTAGTTAAGTATATTTAAATGATTAAATCGTAAGGAGTTATTAGAATGGAACATGTCAAATGCGAATGTGGTCACTCCATTCCACATGGAACGGTTCTTTGTGAATCTTGTGGACGAACTATCGGGAATAAGAAGGATGAAGTTTCTGAAAAACTATTGGATATGAGATACGATGGAGGCGCAAGACGCTCACAAACATATAAAAAGTCACTTATCGATAAGATTTGGAACTTTTTCTCATCCGTTAAAGTAGGAATTTGGATAATTGTTCTTCTTTTAATTGCTTCTGCGATTGGAACAATTTTTCCTCAAGAGATGTATATTCCTCCAACCGTTGTCCCACAAGAGTTTTATAAAGATGAATATGGATTTCTTGGACAAATGTATTATGAATTAGGTTTTCACAATCTATATAGTTCATGGTGGTATTTTTTATTAATAGCAGCTCTTGGGATATCACTTGTTGTCGCGAGTTTGGACCGGTTTATTCCATTGTATCGCGCTTTGAAAAAGCAAGGGATTACACGTCATGAAAGTTTCTTGCGTAGACAACGTCTTTTCAGTGAAACAAATGTCGAAGAGAACCTTGATGAACAACTGGATTTGATAATATCCAACTTGAAGAGGAAGCGTTATCAAGTACGTGAAGAAAATGGTCATTTTCTAGCTGAAAAAAGTCGATTTTCAAGATGGGGACCTTATGTGAACCATGTTGGACTAATTATTTTCCTCATTGGAGGAATGCTGCGATTTGTACCGGGGATGTATGTAGACGAAATGCTTTGGATTCGTGATGGTGAAACAGCTATTATCCCAGGAACCAATGGAAAATACTATTTAAGCAGTGACAAGTTTATTATGGAAACCTATCAAAAAGATCAAGAAGATAAAGTTTTCGCAAATACTCTTTCACGAGTCGGGGATGGAAGTATCGTTAAAAACTTTCAAACAAACGTGACTTTGTATGAACGAAAGGGTGAAATCGTTCACGGGGCAGAGCCTGAACTTGAAAAGATAAAAAATGAACAAATCAGAGTTAATTACCCCTTAAAACACGATTCATATGCGCTTTATCAAACCTCTTATAAATTAAATGAACTAAATAAGTTTAATTTTAGTTTAGTAGACAAAGAGACAGAAGAAAGTTTTGGCAAGATTACAGTTGATTTGTTAGAGCCAAAGAAGGAGTATGATTTAGGCAATGGGTATAAAGTTGAAATTGTGACGTATTTGCCAAACTTCTATTTCAATAGTGAAGGTATACCTGATACCAAAAACCGAGTTCCCGACAATCCAGCATTTGTATTTAACATGATATCTCCTGAAAAACCAGAAGGTGAAAGAAGCTTTGTTGCCATTCAAAAAACGATTGAACCAGAGAAAGATAATCAATTAAAAATGAAATTTGAGGGCGTAGAGACGAAAAATCTTTCAGCTCTTACAGTTCGGAAAGATCATACACTATGGTTTCTTGGTTTAGGCGGAGCTATTTTCATGATTGGTGTTATTCAAGGAATGTATTGGAATCATAGACGTATATGGATTAGACGCGATGGTGACCGTATATTAATTGCAAGGCCATACAAATAAAAATTGGTACGGTATTCGAAATGAAGTGAATCATATTTTAAAAGAAACAAGCATTCAAGAACTAATTGATCAAACAAACGAAAAAAGCAAAAATTCGTAGAGGAGGTAAAGATGTGGTAGCTCTTAGCAGTAACTTACTATACGCAGCATTCTTACTATATCTAATTGCAACATTTCTATTTGGAGGAGCCATTCGAGATAAGAGAAAGCAATACGAAAAGCCGAGTAAATGGGCAACAGTCGCAATAACTGTCACCATTTTAGGTTTTGTTGCACATCTAGGTTATTTTGTCACAAGATGGATCGCTTCTGGACATGCACCGGTGAGCAATATGTTCGAATTTATAACGGCATTTTCTATGATGTTTGTATTGGCATTCATCGTCCTTTACTTTTTATATAAAGTAGCCATATTAGGTTTATTCACCTTACCAATTACATTATTAATAATTGCCTATGCAAGCATGTTCCCAACAGACATCTCTCCATTAATACCAGCATTGCAAACGGATTGGCTTGCAATCCACGTAACAACAACAGCACTAGGTTCAGCTATTTTGGCCAGTAGTTTCATTGCAGGGGTCATTTATTTACTTCGTTCTGTTGATCAGACGAAACGCTCAAAAGGGACCTTCTGGCTTGAGATTGTCATGTACACGATTGTGGCGACACTTGCTTTTGTAGTAATTACAAGTATTTTCAGAGGAATGGAGTATGAAGCCGTCTACAAATGGGTTGATAAAAATGATCAAGAGGTTGAAATGACATATAATCTACCTTCAATTGTAGGGCCACATCAAGGTGAATTACTTACAAAAGGTAAAATGGAAGCTCTTGTTGAGGTACCAGCGATCATTGCAGCAGGAAAATTAAACACAGTCATTTGGTCTGTTGTTACTGGTTTATTTTTATACGGGATTCTAAGGCTGATTTTAAGAAAAAGAATTGCTGCAGCGCTTCAGCCATTAACAAAGAATATCAAACTTGATTTGGTTGATGAAATTGGATACAGATCGGTTGCAATAGGTTTTCCGGTATTCACTTTGGGTGCTCTCATTTTTGCGATGATTTGGGCTCAAATTGCGTGGACGCGTTTCTGGGGATGGGATCCTAAGGAGGTATGGGCCTTAATTACATGGTTATTTTATGCTGCTTATTTACATTTGCGGCTTTCTAAGGGCTGGCATGGTGAGAAATCAGCATGGCTCGGAGTAATAGGTTTTGGAATTATTATTTTCAACCTAATTTTCGTTAATCTAATTATTGCTGGTCTACACTCTTATGCATAAAGAATTAAATTCTTTTAAAGCTAACTAAAAGTTTATGTGATAAATCTAAATTCATTTTTATCTATGTTATTGGAGGGGGGAATAATCTTGTAGATCCCCTCCACTTATGTAAATTGACAGTATTTTTGAAAATGCGTTTTAAACATAAAGCATATCCGAATTTCTATTCTTATTCAACTCTCCTTATGATGAAAAGAAAGTAGAACCATCGATTTAAAAATTTCATCATCGATATAGTAAAATGCTAATTTACCTTCCTTTCTATAGTTAGCTACACCTGATTTTTTTAAAAACCGCAAGTGATACGAGGCTGTAGCTATAGAGGACTGAATAATATTAGCCACATCACATACACAAAGTTCCCCTTCTATGGCTAATGAAAGAATAATTTTTAAACGTGTCTCATCAGCAAGAAGTTTAAATTTTTTTGATAGATGAAGTGTACTTTTAGAACTTAACAAATCTTGTAACCTTGATACTTTTATAGGGTCATAACAATAGATCTCACATTCATCTTTTAGAGTATCTTTCATATTTTTATCAACTAAAGACAATTCTCCCACCTCATTAAAAAATATGTGATTAGCTTATAATGAGTAAGCTTTCATGTCAACATTCAAATATTTACTTGAATAAAGGAGCGAAGTGTTTCATATTCTCTTATGTTTGAAGACGTAAGTATATCTGATTCACGTGTTACTTTATATCAGCTCTTAACAAAAACGCGTGAGAGTAACCAAAAAATCATAACTTATTATGAATGAAGGGATGCATGTTTAATGGATAAAAACAAGAAAGGTGAGTATATACCTGCACTAAAATACCATTGGATGACTCGATTTTATGATCCATTAATTCAATGGGGAATACAGGAAAAAAAGTTCAAAACGCATTTAGTTAAGCAAGCTACCCTCCAACCAAATGAAACGATAATGGATTTAGCTTGCGGTACAGGTACACTTGCACTTTTAATACAGCAATCACAACCTGGTGTGCAAGTAATTGGGGTTGATGCTGATCCTAAAATATTATCAATTGCTAAGGGGAAAATTAAAGAAACTCAAGTTAATAATATCACCTTTGAGGAAGGGTTTTCTGATAAACTGCCCTTTTCCAATAATCTATTTCATCACATATTTACAAGTTTATTTATTCATCATTTAACTCTAGAAATGAAAAAGAAAACATTTGAAGAAGTTTATCGGACACTCAGGTCTGGTGGCCAATTCCATATTATTGATTTTGAAAAGCCACAAAATTGGCTGATGCGTGTTGCATTTTTCTCTATTCAATTTTTAGATGGGTTTGAAACAACTTCAAATCATGTAAAAGGGATAATTCCTAATCTATTAAAAGAAACTGGATTTGTCTCAATTGAAGAAACTGGTCAATTTTCAACTATCACGGGCACACTAAGGGCATATAAAGCTTTTAAGCCATAAGCTTTTTGATTTTTTATCAGACTTCTTGCATTTTTAGTACATGTAATTTTTAAATGTCCTTTTTACTGTAAATAGTATTGACCATAAAATTAAAACAGAGAGATGGGAATGACATACATGGAGAATATTTCGCCTTTAAAAGCAGTTATGGATATCTTGAAGGTTAAACGAGGCAAACCAGAAGACATTCTCTCTCGGCAACAATCTCGTTTAACTGACCTTATTAGTTTTGCAAGATCAAACTCTCAATATTACGCACAAAAATACAGCCTGTTGCCTGAACGGATTTCAAGCTTACAGCAAATCCCACCAGTCACGAAATCAGAACTCATGGCCAATTTTAATGATTGGGTGACTGACCCAGAAGTAACCATCGAAAGTGTGAAAGAATTTGTGTCAGATATGTCATTAGTTGGACAACTTTATTTAGAACGCTATATGGTTTCGACCACTTCAGGGTCAACCGGGGTACCCGGAATCTTTATTCAGGATAAAAGTTCAGATACGATCATGAAAACATTGATGGCGATTCGCGGAACAACAAAATTGAAATGGAATGACATATTGAAAGTGGCAGCCAAAGGTGGACGAAATGCGGCGGTATGCTCTACAGCTGGTCATTTTACGGCATTCAGCACGGCTGAACGTCTGCGGTTAAAACGTCCATCGAACGGAAAAATAAGAGCTTTTTCTATCCAATCTCCCCTATCCACACTTGTCAAAGAATTGAATGAGTATCAACCAGCTTTAATAGGAGGGTATGCAACAGCGATGGAAATTCTAGCAGAAGAACAAAAAGCAGGTCGGTTAAATATTCAGCCTGTTGCAATCCTTTTGGGGGGAGAAAAGTTATATCCAAATGTTCGTGCGAAACTAGAATCCGTTTTCCAAGCTCGCGTTCTAGATCTTTACGGCGGTACAGAAGCAACAGCCATGACTTTCGAATGTGAAGCAGGTCAGTTTCATGTAAATACCGATTGGATTATATTTGAACCGGTAGATGAATTTTACCAACCTGTGCCACCAGGAAAACAATCCCATTCGGTTTTAATTACCAATCTGGCCAACAGAATTCAGCCCCTTATTCGTTATGAACTAACTGACCGTGTCACCATGTTTTCGGAACCATGCAAATGCGGAAGACCATTCCCAGTAGTACAAGTTGAAGGGAGAACGGATGACATTTTAAAATTCTCTACCCCCAACGGTCAAATCATTCATATTCTGCCCATGGCTCTCAAAACAATTGTTGAGGAAATACCAGGAGTAAGGCGTTTTCAACTGATTCAAACGGCACCGGATAAATTAACAGTACGTTTAGAAGTAAACGAGGGTAATCCTAGAGATCAGATTTGGGAAAATGTTAGAGAAGCCCTTTTAGATTACTTTGCTACCCAGGGACTAACTAACCTTTCAATAGAAAAATCGGAAGAATTGCCACAAAGGCACCTTAAAAGTGGAAAGTACCAGCATGTTTTGATTGATTATCTTAAATAAAACAAATATTAAATAACATTGACGTATATTCTGTACGCTAAGAGATTTCAAATTTGCTTAAAGTATTAAATTCACGTTTTTGCTCTGGACATATAAAGACAAGGCTAATTCACCTTAGTGTTGGAGAAATCAGTCTTATCTTTTCTATTTATTATATTAGATCCCAAATAGTACATAAAATAAATATCATAAACATTATTACTTTTAATAATAAGCTTTTTTTGTACTACACGTAACAAAAACGAACATTTTTGTTACGTGTAGTGATGATCAACTTTTAGTCTAGCTAACTCGTATAATTAGCGTAACAAAAATATGTCACAATATTATTCGTAACAATATTTATCACGAATGGATTTTGGTACAATATTTGATAGAGGAGAGGATGAACATGAAGTTTGGCTATATGCGTGTTTCTACATTTGATCAAAATTTGGATCGCCAAAAGAAACAACTTGAAGAATTTGGGTGTGATCGCATTTTCTTTGAAAAAGTAACTGGTACGAAACGAGAGCGACCGGAGTTGAATCGTATGT
Organism: Metabacillus sp. KJ11-3; assembly: GCF_055808295.1. Taxonomy (NCBI): domain Bacteria; kingdom Bacillati; phylum Bacillota; class Bacilli; order Caryophanales; family Bacillaceae; genus Metabacillus; species Metabacillus sp. KJ11-3. The sequence goes on from NZ_JBVVRS010000004.1 coordinate 177,506, forward strand.
TGGAATTTTTGCGAATGAACGATACGGTTGTTGTGACGGATCTGACTCGTCTATCCCGTTCTACGAAAGACCTTATTGAAATTACAGAACTCATCTCACAAAAGGGAGCGCATTTAAAAAGTTTAAAGGAATCCTGGCTTGATACAACAACAGCACATGGGAAAATGTTGTTTACTATCTTTGCGGGTATTGCTCAATTTGAGAGAGATTTAACTTCTGAACGGACAAAAGAAGGGATTCTGGCTGCAAGGAAACGAGGAAAATATCCTGGAAGACCGAAAACCGATGAGGAAAAGGTTAAGTATGCCTTGTATCTTATGGACCAAGGGTTGAGTCGTACTGATGCTGCCGAGAAGGCTGGTATTTCTCGCATGACTTTGTATCGTAAGATGCAAAATAACAATAAAATCGAGTAGCAACCATCGGACAAAGGAATTCTGTCGATCATTTCTCAGATTTACTTTGCCCCTGGTTGCACGAACGCTGGTACTGCCCCAATAAGAAAAGCGAAAGAGAAAAAACGAGAATACTGACAACTGCAATACCAATATTTAATTTTCGGTTTTTTAGCATACGATACATAAACCCTAACATAATTATACTCATAGTAGCTGCCATCAACAGAGCCATATACAGCCTTGATTCACTAAAATAGACATGATCAAGACTGTATGTGCTTAAATACTTAAATAGAAACATGACAATAGTTGAAGTAATGATCATCCCAGCAAATTTAAGATATTGTTTCACGATAGATACTCCTTTCAAAACTATTTACTTGTTTGTTAAAAATTTAAATGAAAGAGCAAAGCAATTTATGCTTTGCTCAGATTGTTGAGAAAGTAGGGTGTTTTTTAAAACACCCTACTTTCATTAACTACTTATTATTTCTCTTGTAAGTAAAAACATTTATTTTTATAAGAAAAAAGATCGTCATACACCCTATGCGAGCATAGCTAGGTGTGTGGCGATCTTTTTCATATTTTTTGACAGGCTGCGGTGAGTAAAACCTGCTCACTCGCATTCTGTAATCCCCGTAACCGACAGTAGCGAAGCCCATGCAGTTCTTTTGAATCTGCAAAGCTTCGCTCTACTTTTTCTTTTCTGAATTTGTAAAGGATTTTACCTGATTTTGAAAGACGATTTAAACGAACTTGTTCCTTATGATCTTCCCAGACATGTCGAGTTACGACCTTTTGTGTATTCTTTGATCTGGTGCATTCCTTTAAAAGAGGGCAAGTTGCACATTTCTTAGGATCAGACTTATATTCTCGATATCTTCACGTGTAGTCGTACGATAGACCAATTCCTCATTGTTTGGACAAATATAAACGTCACGTTCACCAACATAATCAAATTTCCATTTTGGAAACAGACCTTTAGTAGGCTGAAATCTCCTATGAGCTATAACTCCAAAGACCTTACGGTCGTTGAGTCCTTTACATATAACGTTTGTTAAATAACCTGAATCGAGTCCAACTGCTTCTACATTAAACCCAAATCTTTCAACTTGACGATCTAAGCGAGATAGATAAGGTACAGAATCATGAACATTCCCAGGAGTAACATAAGCATCTGTGATGATATTAAACTTCATATCAGTTGTACGGTGGTCAAGATAACAGAACATTTCTTGCTTATTATCACGTGACATAAACCCACAATCAGGATCAGTTGTACTTTGACGTATTTGCTTAGTTTCAATCACTTCCTCTTTTTCCTTTAGGGGCTTTTTTCCATGATTCTTCCTATCTTCTTCAATAGCTTTATTTAATTCTTCAATGTATTCTCGAGTTTCAACTTCAACATCAATACGTGTGAATTTATGTTTATTCGCATTAGCTTTAAGATGAGTGGAATCTGTAAAAAGTACTCTTCCTCCAATCATCTTGTGTTGAATAGCCTGAAAAACAATTTCATCAAAAATCTCCTGAAAGATATTTGTATCCTTGAAACGGGTACGACGATTCCAACTAATAGTTGAATGATCGGGAACTGGATCTGTAAGTTTTAAACCTAGAAACCATCTGTAAGCAATGTTTGTTTGAATCTCACGTTCTAATTGACGTTCCGATCGAATCCCATAAAAATAACCAATAAACATCATTTTAAAAAGCATAGTGGGATCGGAGGGGCGACCATTGTTTTCAGAATATAAAGGGCGAACCTTTTCATTAATGAAGGAAAAATCTATGTATTTATCTACTTTTCTCAAAAGGTGATCTTGAGGTACTAACTCTTCGATCATGACAAATTCTACTTCATTTTGGGTTTCTCTTTTAGGTTTAAACACATTTTTCACCGTCCTAGAATTATTTTTCATAAAGATATTATATCATATTAACGCGGTGAATAATTAAAGAATATATACAAAAGTAAAGGCTGTCGAGGTTTCTCGACAGCCTGAGCAAAGCAATTTATGCTTTGCTCCTTATACATAAAACTTTGTTATCCAATATCTTCTTGTCCTGTTTATTAAGCAATTTTTCGACATGCATCTGCACATCTAAAGCAAGACTCTGCACATTTTTTACAATGATCATGTTCATGTTTTTCACACTCTTTTCCACATGCCTCACATATTTCAGCACACAATTTACAGATTTGTTCAGCAAAAGGGCTATTTGATTGCATCGCTTTTGCTGCAAAATTACAAATATCTGCACATTCCCTATCTAGGCGAATACAGTTTGACATCATCGTTACATCTTCTTCTTTAAGGCAAGCATTGTAACAAGCATTACAAGCCTCCACGCATTCTAAACATGCCCGAATACATTCATTATATTGTTTTAACATATAATAATACCTCCTTATTTTTTACATTATTAATAATACCCGTCCATTTTTAAAAATAACGTATTTTTATAAACTCCTAAGAATCTGCATATTTTATGAAAATTGAAATATTTCAAAATTTTAATGTAACCTTTTGCTAGGTTAGTATGTAAGTTATAACAATGTTTACCGTTTTCGTCCTTTCGGAGTAAGATACGCCATATAAAATTATAGTAAATTTTATAATAGGGAAGATGGAAAATAAAAAATGAAAATAACTAAATTTGCATAAAAGTTTGTTTTAAACTGATGATTAGGATTCAAAGAGTTAAAGCTTGATCTAAGTAATTTGTATAGAAAGTTAAGTACATTAGTGTAATATGATCTTTATGAATCGGCTACACTGAACTAGACAGAAAAATTAAGGTCAAGTAGACTACAGATAATATACTCGAGGAGAATCTACGATGACTAAAAGAGAACGTCGAACATTTACTGCAGAATTTAAACAACAGATCGTACAGCTTTATAACAGTGGAAAACCAAGAAAAGAAATTATCCGTGAATATGATCTTACCCCTTCTTCTTTAGACAAATGGATAAGTCAAAGTCAAACCTCCGGTTCTTTTAAAGAAAAAGACAATTTAACTGCCGAACAAAAGGAACTAGCTGAACTTAGGAAACGGAATAAGCAACTAGAAATGGAAAACGACATTTTAAAGCAAGCCGCGCTGATACTAGGACGAAAGTAAATGTGATAAAGAATAATCAACACAAATACTCGATATCAGCAATGTGTAAAGTCCTTCAAATCCCTAGGAGCACCTATTATTATGAAGCAAAAGAGCGTCAGGCAGAGGATGACATCACATCCGATATTATAGAGATTTTCCATTCAAGCTATCAAAACTATGGAACTCGTAAAATAAAAAAGGAATTGATGAAGCTCGGCAAGATCGTTTCTAGACGTCGGATTGGGCGAATTATGAACGAGCAGGGTCTAGTATCTACTTATACTCTTGCGCAATTCAAACCACATTCCCGTGACACGAATGAATCGGAACAAAAAAATGAACTTGATCGTAAATTTATACAAGAAGAAGCATTATCAGTTGTAGTAAGTGATTTAACATATGTCAGAGTCAATAAAAAATGGCAGTACATATGTGTATTTGTTGATCTCTTTAACCGTGAAATTATCGGCTATAGTGTCGGTCGTAATAAAAATGCCCTGTTGGTATACCGTGCTTTAGCTTCAATAAAAACAGATTTACGTAATATTAAGCTTTTTCATACAGATCGAGGAAGTGAGTTCAAAAACAAACTGATTGATGATGCGTTAGCAACATTTAAAATCGAACGATCTTTAAGTATGAAAGGATGTCCTTATGATAATGCAGTAGCAGAAGCTACGTTTAAAATCATAAAGACTGAGTTCATCAAAGGGCGTCACTTTGATAGTCTTGAAGATTTAGAGAAGGAATTGCATACGTATATCCATTGGTTTAATAGCAAAAGAATTCATGGAACACTAGGCTATCTAAGCCCAGTAGAATTCAAACTTGAACACCTTAAAAAAGTTGTCTAGTTTACTGTTGACTATCCATTAACAAACGAGGACAAAGAAAAGGGGATGTTTGAAAATGAGTTGTATTCAAATATTCCTCCACTATTAAAGTCATTATATGAACATCAATTTACATTAGTGGTAGCAACATCAAACCCCACAATATTTGTTGATCAATACTAAAGTATTTTAATATTGATGAATATTTTGAACTAGTTGTAGGAAATAATCCTAAATCTTAATGGAACAAGATTATCAAAAACTGAAACTATACAAAAACGTATTAGATAAGTACAGTGAACATACACTATAAGTTTATTATATTGGTGATAGAAAGCACGAATTATTGGGGTAAGTAATACTGGTATTTAATCTATTGGAGTAACTTATGGATATATAAAGTAATTCTAATCCTACCTATATTGTCAAAAGTACTAATGGGAAGTCAAGTTAAGTAAAACAGAAAATGTTTTTCCTCTAACGGGTTATGACTATTCACTCCCCATAAATAAAAGTTTAAAGATTTTATAAAAGGATACATTAGCAATATGAACACAAAATAATTAAGGGGTTTTTAAATTTTAACAAAACCGAGGAGGTAAAGATGGAAACTCATGGAGGAAACATACAGTATGCAGAAAATACAAAGGAAAAGATAAAGATCATTTTAGTACTCGCAATGCCAGCTGTTATAGAAAACTTTTTTCAGACCATTCTCGGTTTTATTGATACTTACTTTGTTTCAAAAATAGGACTTGCTGAAGTTTCAGCAATTGGTGTGACAAATGCTGTACTGGCGATCTATTTTGCTCTTTTTATGGCCATTGGTGTTGCAGCTAATGTTCGGATCTCAAATTTCTTAGGAGCAAATAAGCCAGAAAAAGCCCGACATATTTCCCAACAATCGATAATATTGGCTATTTTATTTGGCGTAGCAACCGGCATTATTACTTTGTTCTTTGCAGGGCCGTTATTAAAACTAATGGGAATTGAAGCAAACGTATTAGAGGCAGGGGAGATTTACTTTAAAATTGTCGCAATCCCTTCAGTATTTATGTCATTAATGTTTGTATTAAGTGCGATCTTAAGGGGAGCTGGAGATACACGTGCTCCTATGAAAGTCAGTATTCTAATAAATGTAGTTAATGCTGTATTGGACTATATTTTAATTTTTGGATTCTGGCTAGTTCCTGAGATGGGCATTGTAGGAGCAGCGTTGGCCACTGTTTTCGCAAGAGTAATCGGAAGTCTTGCTCTATTTTATTATATAAATCGCTCTGCTACCCTTTCTTTTAGAAGGAATTATTGGAAACCGGATAAACAACATATATGGGAATTAACCACGCTTGGAGGTCCGGCTGCTGGCGAAAGATTAGTCATGAGAATCGGACAAATTGTGTATTTCGGATTTGTCGTCACTCTTGGAACAAATGTATTTGCAGCCCACCAAATTGCCGGGAATGTAGAGGTTTTCTCCTATATGATTGGTTATGGATTTGCTACAGCAGCAACCATACTTGTCGGACAGCAAATTGGAGCAGGGAACATAGATGAGGCAAAGAAATATGCAACTCTGTGTACATGGATTGCTGTCGGTTCGATGACTTTATTAGGAGCTATCCTTTTTATTTTCGGAAGCTGGGCGGGGAGCTTTTTCACAGATGATCAGGATGTCATTACAAGTATCGGAACAGCCTTAAAAGTATCGGGAATTTTCCAACCATTTTTGGCATTATTACTCATTCTCACGGGGGCATTCCAAGGTGCGAATAATACGAAATTTCCAATGTATCTAACAGCAGTAGGAATGTGGGCAATTCGTACATCACTTGTATATCTATTAGGAATTCAACTTGGTTGGGGACTTCTCGGTGTCTGGCTTGCAATTGGTATAGACATTGCTTTTAGAGCGGTGGTATTAACTGTACAATTCGTACGAGGAAAATGGATTGCTGTTAAGAAAGATGATGTTGAATCTGAATGTCATCCACAGACGACTAAAGAAACCATGTCTGGATGTGTTAATAATTATTAAGAACAAACAGTTTATCTATGCAGTAAGTTTTTACATAACTTTAAATGCCAGAGAAGAATAAGGAAAAGGAAAGGATATACGAAAGCAGAGTGCCACAGCTTCCATTTTACATGGGTGAAAAAGCCAGTTTGCTCAGAAAACCATTCAAAAATAACAGAAAAAATGGCCCATCCGATTATGTAGCTAATTTTATATTTGTTTCTTTTTTCAAAAGGATAATAATTTAGAAATAATATGGTGATTGCAGGATAATAAGAAAAGGAACTAGGAAATCAGACCACTGGATACTTTTATCGAAATAATAATATAATGTAAGCTTAAAATTTAAGGCCATGTCAACAACATGTCCACACGGGAAAACAAAGAAGTAATATACATTTCGGCTTTACTAAGTCTTTTCGGTATAAAAATAGCTATTAAATTTAGGGTAAATAATGCAAAAAATATAATTAGCATTTGATTATCGTTGCCCCCTTCCTTAATATGTATTAGTTCTGTTCCTAAACAAACTATTTATACCATCAGTAAAGAAAATTAGATGAATTTTATGGGAAATAACCTAGAAAATTTCCTTTTCATTAATTAAATACCTCAATAGAAATTGCAAAATTCGCCGAAGATATCAAATATATGAATGGTTGGTTAGAGGACCAACACTTTCAGAAAATCGTGACAAATTAGCAAAAAAGGAGGTATTAAGGTTGACTGAAAATAATAAAAAACTGACTTCTGGTGAGATTTCACAGTTATGGGCCAATTACATGAATGACAGTATGTCAGTTTGTATGCTTTTATATTTTTAAAAAACGGTAGAAGATGCGGAAATTAGTACCTTAATAGACTTTGCATTAGAGTTATCACAAAAACATATTCAAAAACTAACCATAATCTTTCAAAATCAAAATTATCCTATTCCATATGGATTCACCGAAGACGATGTGAATTTGTCCGCACCCAAATTATTTACAGATAATTATTATCTATCCTATTTACATCAATGGAGTGGTGTAGGATTAGATTCATATAGTCTTTCATTGCTGTTAGCAGCACACCAGGATGTTATTCGATATTTTTTCAATTGCATTGATGAAACTAAGGAGCTTTTAAATCGGACAAAGGAAGTAATGTTGGCCAAAGGGATTGTTTATTAGATCCCTTATATTCCTACTCTAAACAAGGTTGATTTTGTTTACAAACAAAGCTTTATGGCTGGATGGTTTGGAGAACGGAGACCATTGACTACATTAGAAATTGCAAATTTATTTGCAAATTATCAGAGGAATTGTTTGGCAAAAGCAACATTTATCGGTTTTAGTCAAGTTGGTGAAGAAAAAGAAGTCATTCAATTTATGCTAAGAGGAAAAGATTTGGCTTCTCAACATATTAAAGGATTTGCTTCTATTTTGCACGCCAGTGACCTTCCTGCTTCTGAAACATGGGATGCAATGGTAACTTATTCTTCATCTCCAGTTTTTTCTGACAAGCTAATGATGTTTCATATATCAACGATACTCAATCGTGGTGTAGGTTTTTATGGAACAAGTTTAGGAGTAAGTTCAAGGCGTGATTTGGAGCACATTATCTTAAAATTTTAGGGGGATTATTAGTATTTGCAGAGGATATTGCGAATTTAATGATCGATAAGGGGTGGTTGGAACAGCCACCAAGTATGGTAAATCGAGATGAATTAACTAATTAGAAGGGGAGCATGTAATATGATATGGAAAAAGAGATGAAGTACTAGAAGCTATAGTGTGGAGTTGTTTTAGTCTAATTTTAATGAAGTGTTTTTTAAGAAAAAAGTCAAGGTGCAATGATGATTGAACCTTGACTTTGCACCCTATATTACTTCAATCACCCAAGGAAAAGCAATCACTTCTTCTCCAAATTTAAATTCTCCCCAGAGTTTGTATATACCTTTTTCTTCAAAATGAGCAACAAAGACAGTCTCATGATCAGAGATGGGATGAACATGAATAAACTTCTCTAATTTTTCATCAATGATCACGACATGTCCTAATGCACCTAAATAAGGATCAGGTGAGATAATCCCCTTGAAGTCAAAACGAAGCATAACGTCTTGTCCAACTTCAAACGGATCATGAGTTAGTTCAACCGTTTTTCCATTAATAACCTTTTTATCTCCTGTGTTGACCTTTAGATTATCATTGTCAAAATGAGTGTGAGAAGATTTATTTAAATCTAATGAATTCGGTTCAATAAGATACTGCTTATCGTTTGGGCTTATATCAATAAAAACTTTATATAACTTGCTGATCAGAGGAAGGTTTACCTCATATGTGTATTTATCCTTCTGTTCTGGGTGAACATGATAAAACTCTTGTAAGTCATTACTGACTACAATAACGTGCATATATTTTTCATGAGTTAATAGTAATTCTGGTGCGTTACCCTCTACATCTTCTAAATGAATTCTTAAAATGGGATCATGATAGGTAAGAGTAATTTGAATTTCGTTTTTTATAGTACCCATGTGCACACGATGGTGTTGCATATCTTGGTGTTGATGATGATGTTGTTCCATTTGAATCCTCCTATCTTTGAGGGTGACTATCAATACCTAGTGAAAAAATTAACACAATAGTCATTAATATCCATTATTATCCCTTATCTATAATAAATACAAAAGTGGGCAAACAAAGGTCGCAAACTTTTACCGTACATTTCCATTTTGAATCCCTCTAACATTTATTATCAAAAAATTAGTTGATCATTTACTATCAAGTCTTATTAATAGGAGTATTGAATTAATTAAACCTAGATGGAGCCTGTTCGTTGTTAGACATTTGGTGATAAGGATTAAAATTTTGGTTGTGTAAGGGATTCATTGCATGTTGTTGTTCGTTAACTGTTACATTTGGATGAGACATCCATCCCATTTGTTCTCCTAACATTTCATGTTGTTTAGCTATTTGTGATTGTTGCATAGCCATTTCTACATGAAGGTGTTTTACTTGTGGGTCCTTCATATTTGATGAAGAAATAAAATTATCATTGGCCATTGCGGTTGCTGTAAAATGTGCATCAAGTGCCATATCCTTATCCTCTAATCCTATTTCCATTATGGATTGTTGAGTGTTTATTTGGAACCCATTTTGTGGGATAGGCGGAAGTGTGACTTGCTGATTTGAATGATTTTGATCAAGAAGCAAATTCATCACTTAGACATGATTTTTCATCGTACCAATTTGTTGACCCAGTATATTTAATAATTGTTGGTTTTTAGTAATCTTTACATAAAGATCAAGTCGTTTGATAACGCCTTCATGTGCGGATAAGTGGTTAGCCATAAGCCCAACGTCAATTGTTTTTAACATTTGTTTTCCTCCTTGTATAGATCGTTTTCTTACTTAGCCTGTTCAAAAAGAGTATATTTATGAAAAAGAAGTGTAAAGGGCTACTCTTTTGACACACTTTAGAGGTTATTGGTAAACAAACTAAGGATATCCTAGTCATGGCTATCATCAGTCATGGAGGGTATATCCAGGTTAAGGTTCCATCATGGTCACGGCGAACCGGGAAGGACAGGCGTTCAAAGATTGCCCGGTAAGTGGTAAAGAAACTACTTGGAAACAAGATGACAATGCATGTGGTTGTTGTATGTCATACTTTTCTATGTAACACTACAATAAAAAAATAATGCAGCAATTTTAGAACAAATCGATATTTCCCTTATTTATCAAGGGAATCGATTTGTTCTATTTTGGGTTCCAAGCTTTAACACTAGGTTGTTAATAATAAACTTATTAAACCAGAGAATAAGATTAAGTCCACTTTTTACCATTCCTTTTCACCAACATCACCACCCTTTACCCTTTGTACTTATTATGCAATATTTATCAGAATTTATTATTTAAAAGTGATACTAATGGTCGATTATGTAATAAATACGGTTTGTTAAAAAAGGAAAAGAGCTGAAAAAAGGGGGTATACTAAGACAAAAAAAGACCACTAATCGGTAGCAGTCAAAGCTAATGCATTGCGTAATAATTGAATGTCTTGGTAAATGTGGGTGAAAACTTGTGGATCGCAACAATTATTTAGGTCAATAAGTAAGCGATCAAGTTCTCTAAGGAAAAGTAAAAATTCTGAATCACTCACCATGTGTGTAGTCTCCTTTGAATAGGGACAATATACCATACAAGTTAAGCCTATCATCCCAATGGATAATTTTCAATGATGTGTTATATCATTTAAAAAACTTGTGTCGCAATCCAAAGATATTATGTATTAGCTCATTCAAGTAAAGAGCGCAAGAGTTGAGGAAAGATGAACTGAATAAGCAGTCTTTTTTTCTTGTCTTTAATCAGTTAAAAGGGGAGGAGTCGAAGATTGATTATAGAATAAAAATGGCGAAAGTTTCCTTCCTTTCTACTTTATATTAGGTTCCTTAGTTAATATCTTTTAAAACAATAAATAATGATAAAAAGGGGAGACTATTTCATAAAGTACCTGAAAGGATAATGAGTATGCACGTTGCGATTGCTATTTTAACTATTTTAGCTTCTTTAAAGTGGGGGAATTGGAAAAACTGGAGAGAATATCATGCAAGTATGTTTTTTATTGCTACATGTGGTTTGCTTTATGAATATATTGTAAAAGACTATACCTTATGGGAATTTCATGCTGATCTTCTATATGGAATTGAAATGACAGTCATAGTCTATGCTCTTATAACCATGCCTGTTAGTATTTTTCTATTTCTCTCCCATTTCCCTGAAAAATGGTTTCATCGACTGTTTTACATCTTACTTTGGTCTGGAATTTACATCACTGTTGAATGGATTTTATTTGTGTTTGGGAGAATTTCATATCAGCATGGATGGGAATTTTGGTATTCTTTTTATTTGATATCGTTATGTTCTCTGTCATAGCATTACATCAGTATTATCCATTCCGAGCATATATCTTATCCGTTTTTATTATCTTTTTCTTGATATTATACTTTAACGTTCCTATTAAGTTTGCTAAATAACTGGAGCCTGATTCCAACAATAATGCATACTGTTCAGCTAAAGGGCGCGAGTGTTGAAGATCTAATTTTGAATTATTTCTAATTTAGCTAAGATAAATGCTATTCAAGTTGGATATAATAATGAACGGTTGAAGAGAGGGAGGAAACTCCCTATTATTCTTAAAGTCTTAACTTCGTGTAAAATATCTATTTTATAAGAAATTAAAAATAGAGTGTGAGAATATATCTTTGGTATAATAATATAAATGTGGTTTTACTTTATTTTGAAACAGGCTAAATGAGGTGTCTTTATGAAGTTAGATGCACTAAAAGCTATTTATAGAAGTATGAAGCGACAAGGAATTAATAGGTATAAGTTCGATTTTATTTACAAAAGTGTCAAGTTTGATGTATTTTACTTTATTGATGAAATACCAAATAAGTTAGCATTTGGAATAAAAGTTCATAATTATTATTTTGAAACTCCAGTTAAAAAGGATTTTGAGATTAAAGCATTTATTCACGAATACAATAAGTTTTGTAAGATTATGGGTTTTAAGTATGATCCCGATAATCGCTATAAAGCAACATACTTTTTTGAGGAACTTAATAATAAAATACCTCAAAATGCTATGATTTTAAATGTTCCTAAACCAAGCCAAATTGCTGTATATCGAAACAACATTGAAGAATCAAGTAAAGTCTATTTTGTTAAATGGAGAGATAACACAAAAGCTGGTCATAAAGTCAGTCATGAAAACCTAGAAAAGACAAGACTCCTTCTCTCTTTTGAAGCGTATTTAATGTGCAAAGAAAAGAATATTAGTAGTTGTTGGAGCAATAATTCTAATGATGAAAGACAATTTAAATTACCTAATTTCGAAATTTAAGGAGGGGATAAATTGAGTATAGGACATATATCATTTGAAAATATGAAACATGATTACAACATTGCTTCTTACGTAGTATTATACTAGCAGAAAAGAAAGCTGACGAATATGTTATACATACCTGGTTGCAGCAAAGTTTGTGATACAGTTAAGGGAGATATAAAACTACAAGTGGGGAAATTCACCATAATAGAGATAACACTTGTGGTGTTCTTCATTTGCTGCAGATAAAATTATATAATATATACAAGAAAAAATTCCATGATATCTATTAGATTAGAAGGATAAACAATCAATATTAAGGCAATTCCAATTCTGGAATGGCCTTAATATTGGTTTGAATTTATAGCTGTCTTTCTTTATAGTTGCTAATTAAGATGCTAATACATTTTCCGAAAAAAGTTAGATAAACTATAATCTGTAGGTAATTGGAAATCGATTAGACATGGTTTTAATATAATGAAAAATCATTTAAAGCATTTATATATATTAACACGAGAGTATCTTTACTCTTTTTCTTAATAGTTAATCTTAGGTAATTTTCTTCGGAATTTTAGAAACTTCATATCGCTAAAATCAACATGTTCCTCTTTCATTAATCTCCCGACTATTATACCAAGGTCAATTTTATTTCGTTCTGAGAATAATCTCAACTTACCTAAATCTTTATATTCCTGTGATTTAACAATTGAATTAAACTCCTCTTTAGGAACCAGGTTATTTATTGCGAAATCATCTGCTTCTTTCTCAATTATATCTAATTCATTTCCTTCATTATCAGAATCAATAAAATATGAATTTTTCTTCTCTTGAAGTACATGTCCCAGTTCATGGAAGAAAGTAAACCAAAAAATATCCTCATATCCACCACGTAAACTTAAGGCAATCATTACTTTATTATTACTTAACCACTTTGTAGCACCGTTTATATGTGCTTTGTTAATTGGTGGCGTGATTACTAATGCAATTCCAACACTTGAACATATTTTAGTTAATTTTGGATAAGAAGCTTTAAATGGTAGTAAAGTTAACTTTCTAATTTCAGGTATTACGTTCATAAGTAAATTTCTATCGTAGTCTTCTGTAGTAACCGATTCTGCTCTTCTCTCTGACTCTGTTAGCCATGTTATTAAGGAATAATCATTTGCTGAAAAGGATTTTGATTTCCTAAATGCTACTTCATGTGTTAATGATAAAGTTTCCAATGATGAAACTTTAAAATACATTCTTAAGTTTAAAACTTTATCAATTATATTATTAGCAGCCTCTAGCCAACCGTTTTTGACCATATCATTATAAGGGATTTCTTTTATAATATTCTTTTCTGAATCAATTTTTTCTCTTGCCTTTATTCGTGCTTTATTCTCTTGGAAATCTGATTCAAGGTTCAACCAAAAACTTGCAGGAGTTTCTAGAACTGTTTCAAACTTCAGTGCTGTATCTGGAGTGATTGAAGCAGTTCCTTTAATAATATTATTTATGTGTTTAGGTGTCAGTGAAGTTCTTATTGCAAGTTCTTTCTGTGACATATTTCTATCATCTAATATTTCCAGGAGGGTGTGTCCAGGTGGAATAATATATTCCGTGTAGAACTTATCGTTATTTACCATGATAATCAACTACCTCCACTATTATTATTTCTTTAACTAAGTCAAAATTTGGACTGGATTGATCAAAACCCTTTGGATAAATAGGCTTTACTATTAGGCGGTAATTTTTTGAAATACTTATGCCAATGTCTCCTTTATAGGGGTCTTGTAAAAAATGTGGTTTTCCTAAGCCGATTTTAAGATACTGTCCAAGGTTTACTGTTGCTTGCAATTGCAGGATTCTTTGGGATATCTGTATAGAGAGTTGTCCGTACTTTTTGTTTAACTTTTTTGTATCAGTAAATATTTTTTTATCACGATCGCTTTGGTAATTAATTTTCACAGTTAGCTCCTTGAATAAAAAATTAACCAAATTGGTTAATTACATGCTATCATATATATTATTAAAAAGCTAGGAGGAGGAAGCAAAATGTTTGATGAGGATGTAATAGCGAAGAAATGGATGGTTTCAGAGGAAGAGCTTGATGATGAGCAATATCAGGTCAAAATGTTAAAGATGGATAATTATATGATTGAAGGCTGTGCAGGTAGTGGGAAAACAATTTTAGCACTTCACAAGGCTCGTGAAATCCAAGAATTAGAATTAGGAACCTACCTGGTTGTTATATACACTAAAACCCTAAGGGCTTTTATTAAAGATGGAATAACTAGTTTAGGATTAAATCCTGATAGGGTATGTAATTTCCATCAATTAAAAAATTATGGATTTGAATCAGCTGATTATATTATCGTTGATGAGATACAAGACTTTAACACTGAACAAATTCAAAATTTAATTAAGATGGCCAACAAAAATTTTATTTTTTTTGGTGATGATTCACAGCAACTTCATGCTATTAGAAACGGTAATATTACACTAGAAGACATTAAGAAAATAGGTAGTATTGAATACGAAAAGCACATAACATTAAATAAGAATTATAGATTACCTAAACCAATAGCCGAATTTGCGCAGCAAATTAGTAATAAGGAAAAGCTTTTAGTTGAAAGATGTGTTAAACAAGTTGGTGATAAGCCATTAATTATTAAACATATAGATGTAAAAAAAGAACTAGATACAATTTATGAGATTATTGAAAGTGAAGGTTGGACAAATAGTGGAATTCTAGTGGAAAATAATGAACTTGTAAAGTTTATAAAGTTGTACTATGAAGAAAAAGGGTTAGAAATTGAATATAAGTACAATAATTATAATGGTTCATCTGATGACAACATAGATTTCTACACTGATACACCTAAAGTTATGACATATCATAGCTCAAAAGGTCTGCAATTTGAACATGTTTTTTTACCCTTTTGTACAATTTCTAACAATGATTATAATTATAAAGACGCGTTGTATGTTGCGATAACTCGAGCAAGTGAGTCTCTAATAATCACTTATACAAATACATTATCTTCCTATATTACTAAAGTGAATGGAAAATATTATGATTTGCAAATTAAAAAGTAAGAAGGTGAATTGATTGATTTTATATATCCCTACCTCTTCACTAAATTTTAATGATATTTTTGCTACAGAGAGTATATCTCCAAAAACTTTTTACTCAAATAGAAGTTTTGGTACACGAAGGCACTTTCTTACAGAATATAACTTTGATTCTAATGTAACACTTTTATATAAAAGGATGCCTAAATTTCAATTTGAAACGGAAACGATGTTAGATGAATTCCCTATTATTTTGGAGGTCGATGTTGACTTTGGAAAATATTCTCTTAAGAAATTAAATGAGGATATATACTATATCAATGAAACAGTATATTTTACATCGGCTAATTTAAATGTTCTTTTTTTCTCAGAAGAACATATGAAAAAATTAGTCGTTAGGTCTCAAGTAATTGCGGAAACAAAAACTGTAGGTAAATATAAAGAAAACTTTAAAATAATTAAAAATGCGGAGTTTTTGAGTAATATAAATATTAACAAATATAGTGAAGAATTATCTTCTATTCAAATTAATCAGTTTAGTTTACAGGTTGATCAGTTATTTAATAGTATAAAAGGTTTTTACTACGCTTTCGCTTCTAAAGCTCTACTCTCAAAGTTCTTAGAAACGGTTTACATTAAAAAGCAACTTGAGTCATTGTTGGATTTTTCTAAATACTTTATGAAAGATTCTAATACAGAAGGAAAAAATCTTATTTTAATTAATGAGTTATTAAATATTTCAAATAAATATGCAAATGAGGAACTAGATCAAGTATATAACCAAATAAATGAAATACAAAAGATTCTTAATTCAATAAAAATTGAGGAAGATAATAGAATTAACATTTATTATCCTTTAATTGATGAAAATGAGTTTAATGTTTTCAAATTGATACTAAATATAGTAATTAGTAATCCGAAAATAAAAACGGGTGAATTACCTAAAGAAGAGGTTATTAATTTAGTCAGATCGGTTGGATCTAAGTTACGAAAGGAGTATGGAGAACAATCTAAATATCACCAAGATGCAGTTCTTGTATATAACAGATTCTTGAACAGAGACTATAAAATTGAAGTTTCTGACCTGTTGTCTAATGTAATGCAAAATTTCCTTGTATTTTTATTGAAATATAATAAAATAGATGAAATTGATAAATTATGTAAAAATCATAATGTGAAAAACGAATTTTTAACATATTCCTTCGTTGGGGCATTTGTAGGTTTTTCAGGATTAAATAGGATAGTTACCCATGAATTATTATCTAATCCGAATAAAAAGATCCTTATCTTAATAGAGATAATTCTTGAAAAGGTAAGGAATGAATTAACTCCTAAGACAAAATTGGATAATGAAAATACTATTCTTAATGAATATTACCAAGACAATATTTATTCATATTTAGAAGATAAAAAAATAGAGCAAAGCCACCAAAATGATAACAATTTAGAATTATATAAATTAGTGAATAGATTAAGAAAGTCAAAAATTATTACAGACTTATTAAAAAAAGGAAAAATTGATTTAGAAAACGGTACCATTGTATGGATTAAAGAAGAAAGTAATGGTAACGTGATATTAGAATTTGAAAATGAAAAATTAGAACTAAATCTTAGGGTAGTATTGATTTATAATAAGAATCTAATTGATAGTGAACTTGTTAATTTTAAGGCTAAATTAATGAATTTTAATTTAGATAAAATCAATTCAAGAGGTAAGTATCCAGTTTTTAAATTTATAAATAGTAAAAACACAACTCTTTCTCATAGAGAAGAACATTTATTAGTTCAATTTTTGTTAATTCTTATAGAAAATGTAAAACAATAAACTTGTTAATACAGAAGACCTTGCTTAAATGTAAGGTCTTTTTTATCTTAAAAAGTAGATGATACCAAATGTAGACAATATAAGGTCAGAAATCCTTGATAAAATTGAATAAATTTAATTCCTAGTATGGAAGAATTAGTTTATTTATCCTAATATGTCAAATAGGCATCTAAAATCACTCCTCCAAAAGCTAGTCCTATATTTATCTTATTTTCATAATGGATAAAACGAGCATGTTCCTCAGCATAAACTGTTTTTGCAATACTAAAAAAGGATTCAATCCAGAGGGATAATAGAAATATAGTTGATATTAAAGTATTTTAATCAATCCTTTTTATAAAAATTTAGTTTCTTACAAGAATATAAACCCGTTCCTTTTGATCAAACTTTTATCAAATGAATGGGTTACTTCTAAAATGAACCCAGTAAATTCATAACTAAACTATAACAAATTGCAATGTACTTATTAAGAAAGCGATAAGCTTGTCTGGAGTATTAGACTTAAATAAAATGTGGGGATATCACGAAGAAATAGGCAATTAAAAATCTTGTAGCTGCGCTAACAGGTGGTTCACCAAAAGGGAGTATTTCTTGAAGATCCGACATCGAATAAGAAATAAAGATAATAATAGTTTGGTGAAGAGAGTGTATGCAAAACGAGTTGTACAATTGAGAAAGAAAGTTGCAGACAGGATTAAATGGTGAAGTTAAATAATAATTTATATGTGAATTCAATAAGATGGGAGTACATTATATGTATAGGGCATTAGAAGATTCCAAATGGCTTTATGACATTTATTGAATGTTTACCAAAAGCAAACAGTAAAAGAAACTATTTTAGAAATAGATAAATACGATTAACAGTATTCATGAGAAAAATTTTGGAAAGTTGATAAGGAAATCGGTGGACTTGGAGGTTATAACTTACCAAGAAACCCAGTAAATAATCCTTTCCCTTATGGAATAAAACGTAGTATTTTTAGTCCTTTAGTATGCAGCCGGTGAGATGGATATTAGAGATATAAGAGACGGAGCTAGATATGTAGTTCAATATGCAGGGATGCACCTAGAAGCGACAACTAAATTTTATCTACTTATTAATCAAAAACTAGGAAAATTGAGGAACTTTAATTCTACTTTAGGAAAAGTGGTCCATAAATTAGATCAATTGCAATTACTAGATAAAAGAAATACTTTATAATAAATCAAAACATGAAGTTAATATGGATATTAATAGAGAAAGATTATTCACTTCATCAGATGCTCTCGTTGTATATTTAACAGCACGAATCTTAGGTATCGAATTTTAGTAAAAATTGACCCAAAGCAATTAGAATCATCTATAGAATTATAATTAATTTATTTAACTATACAAAATTCAGGGAGATTTTGTGAGCTTAGGGTAAAGTTATGATAAACGATTATCAGTTAGTTGTTTTGTTGTGACAGAAAGAGAGGGAGGGAGAAATCCCTCTAAATGCAAATAAAGTAAACTTCGTGTAAAACCTTTCTTTTACGAAATGCTTTAGGTCGTTCAGCTTTACTTATAGAAAATAATGTAAACAGGCTTTAAAATTGAATAGTAATAATGATTTAATAGATTAAGGTATTATTATTGCTTTTCAAAAAACAGTAGACGATTTTCTTATTATAGGAGGACTTAATGAATTTTAAAAAGTTGCCCGTAAACTCAGAAATAGAAAAACAAGAAAATGGCTTGTTTTATTTAGTTGAAGATAATTGGAATGACTGGTGGGAATTTAAAACATTATATCAATTATATTATAAAGAAGAAAATGGTGAATCGATATATATTGGAGGAATAAAAATTGGTGAACATGAAATGGAATCTGATCAAATGAGGCCAAACTTAGAAGAATATTTCTCTGAACTGGACAGTAGATTTTTTTCCATTGGAGATGATATATATTATTATGAAAATCTAAATAAATTAGGGGACGAGTTAAGAGATAGCGTATTAGAAAGGTTAAATGATATTGCTTTAGATAAAAAAATTTTTAAAAAGGTAGAAAATTTAAGAGTTACAAATAGATCATTATTAAGAGATAAAACGTCAAAATTAAAAAAGCTTCGTAACCTTGCTCGAGGTAACTCAATACTAACCCCATATAATTTTAGTTTTTATTATCATAGTCACGAAAACAAACCAGCTACAGAATTTAATTTTTATTCTGAACCTAACTCACATCCACCTACGAATGTTCAAGTTATGATAGGAAGAAATGGTGTCGGGAAAACTTTCTTAATTAACAATTTGTTATTTTCTATAATGAATAAAGATAGTAAATCATATATTGAATCAAAATATACTAGATATGGATATGAACAGAATTTATTCGAAAACGTGATGTATATATCCTTTAGTGCGTTTGATGGAA
Source organism: Metabacillus sp. KJ11-3 (assembly GCF_055808295.1). Taxonomy (NCBI): domain Bacteria; kingdom Bacillati; phylum Bacillota; class Bacilli; order Caryophanales; family Bacillaceae; genus Metabacillus; species Metabacillus sp. KJ11-3. Next base: position 197,014 of record NZ_JBVVRS010000004.1, read on the forward strand.
CTGAATTTGTTCAAAACACTAAAAAAAGTAAAAATAGGCCAGCTTATTCGTATATTGGATTAAAAGGATTGGATAATAGAGGAAATATATTCAATAAAAATAGTGAGATGTTAGTTGATGAACTAATAAACAGTATGTGGAAGTGTAGAAAAATACCTTCAAAAAGAGCAAGGCTGCAGCAATCTTTATTAGAATTAAATATTGATCCAATATTTAATCAATCTGATCTTATTGAAAAACTTAAAATAAGAGAAGAAGAATTTAATAAACAAACTGAAGAGTTAAAAAAGTCACTCAAAGAGAGTTTTTACTCAGAATTAAAACCTATTTGTAAGAAATTTAGCTCTGGACATTCAATTGTTCTATTAATTATTTGTAGATTAATAGAAGAACTAGAAGAAAAAACTTTAGTTCTTCTTGATGAGCCAGAAAGTCATCTACATCCTCCCTTGCTGTCTACTTTCATAAGAATATTGTCAGACCTACTCGTTAAAAGAAACGGAATCGGTTTAATAGCAACACATTCCCCAGTTATTTTGCAAGAGGTTCCAAGTGAATGTGTTTATATTTTAGATAGACAAGGTTATGAAATAAAAGCTGGCAAACCTAATATTGAAACTTATGGTGAAAATATAAATACCCTGACTAAGGAAGTTTTTTCATTTGAACTAACAAATTCAGGTTTTCATAATTCTTTAGTACAAGTTGCAAATAAATATAAGACTTATGAAGAAGCATTAGAATATTTTGATGGAAAGTTAGGCTTGGAAGCAAGGGCTATTTTAAGGAATCTAATCAATAATAAGGAAAAAGATGCAGATGCGTAATCTACCTCAGCCACCATTTAAATTAAAGGAAATTTACACCACTTGCGTTAATGATTTTACTGATCTAGATAAAAAGAAAAGACTAAAAAAGTGTTTAACATATATCTTAGAGAGAGAGCAAGACTATGTAAAGTTAAAAAATTCAAAATTATTATATAGTCTTACAGATGATATATGTTCCGAAATAGGTATAGAAAAAAATGAATTAAAGTCTGTGTACAAACAAAAATTTTCTGCTGCAAAAGGACCGGGACGTGACATCTATTTAAAAATAAGAGGCGCAAGTCCACGTAATACTTGTCCAATTTGTGGTCAAAGAAAAGTATCTACATTAGATCATTACTTAGCACAAACACACTATCCGTCATTAGTAGTAGCACCAATAAACCTTGTACCCTCCTGTTTTGATTGTAATAAAAAGAAGCTCTCTTCAAAAGCAAGTACCCATCTTGAAGAAACATTGCATCCATATTTAGATGAATTAGGAGAGGAAAGATTTTTATTTATGGAAATAAAGGAGGATATTGAGTTAAATATTTGTTTTTTCATATCTAAACCTAATATATGGGAAGATGACTTTTATTGCAGGGTTAAAAATCATTTTGTAGATATGGAATTAAATGAATTATATATTAGTCATGCAGTTGATGAGATAATTGGAAATTTAGACATATGGCAACAAATGAAACCTCAGGATTTAAAAGAGCATTTGTTAGAGTTATCAAATTCACGGAAAAAAATTGATTTGAATTGTTGGCAAGTTGCTTTGTTTGAAGGCCTATCAAACAGTGACTGGTTCTGTGAGAAAGGAGTAAGAAGTTTATATTAGCTTACTTATCAGTTAACAATTTACTTTTCTAACAATAGTAAAATGAGTTGGTTAGTTATGGTACAATAGAGAGAATTCATTTTATTAATAATCCTAACTTAAAAACATAAAAGGGAGGAAACTCCCTTTTATTTTCAATAGATAATCTTCGTGTAAAATACCTATTAACACAACTAAGAATTAATAGTTAAAACGCCTTAAATCCTTGATAGAATTGGATATGAGGCTTTTTTTATTTTATTAGGAACGAATGATAAGTGTTTTAACAAACCTTTGGGAAAAGAAGCACCGAACCTATCAATATATAATCTTCATCACTCGGACCAGATTGTTCAATATTTCTAGAAGGAAAAATAATCCTTTTATAGAAATATTCATGTTTGGGAATATAAATTATTTTTAATAAAGGAGCATTCCTGTTTAAAATGGACCCTATAAAATAGACAGTTTTAAAAAAGAGGCTTGTCCTTGAATTTTTTACTGACTCTGTTTTGCAGGGTCTTTTTTTTGTTATATTTTAATTATTCAAATAGGTGAGGGTGTAAAATGGGGAAAAACAAATTTTCAGAAGAACAACAAAAACAGCTACTGTCCAATCCTTTCATCGAAAAAGTAAGTGATTCAAGTATATCTTACACAAAAGAATTTAAAGAACGATTTTATCAGGAATACCAATCTGGAAAAGGACCATCGGCTATTCTGCGTGATATGGAAATTGATCCTACTCTTTTAGGGAAAAGAAGAAAGGACAGTCTAGTTCAAAGAGTTAAAGATTATGCAGAACGAATAGATGGCTATCAAGACATGAGAGGTAAAAATTCTGGTCGTCATTCCATTAAGGAATTATCAAATACGGATCGAATAAAACGTTTGGAACATCAAATAAGGTACCTAAAACAAGAGAATGAATTTCTAAAAAAAACAGAATTTCTAGACAGACAGGCAGAATGGAAGGAAAACCAGAAGCAACGCCAGAAGAAAAATTCAGACTCATCGAAGAAATGACTCTGAGAGATAATAATGAGCTTAATATCAATTGGCTTTGTGAAATGGCAGGTGTGTCTAGAAGTGGTTATTACAACTGGCTTAAGTCCGCAGATAAACGCAGAAATAAAGATGAGCAGGATAAAAAGGATTTTGAATTAATTTTGGAAGCTTATCGATTTCGTGGATATGACAAAGGTAGACGCGGTATATATATGCGCCTTCTGCATATGGGCTTAAGGATGAATCAAAAGAAAATCAGCCGCCTAATGAAAAAGTTCAATTTGTTTTGTCCAATCAGAAAAGCAAACCCCTACAGAAGAATGGCTAAAGCATTGAAGACAGATACCATATCAGAAAATATAGTAAATCGGGAATTTGAAAAGCATGGTGCCGGGAAAATATTCCTTACAGATATAACATATCTTTATTACAATAATGGCCGTAAGGCTTATCTTTCCGTCATAAAGGATGCCTTCACGAAACAGGTGCTGGCGTACGTTCCAAGTGAGTCACTTGAAGTCGATTTTGTATTAGAAACAATCAAAATCCTACTAGAAAACCACGGTGATAGCTTAGAAACTGATGCCATTGTCCATTCTGACCAAGGATGTCATTATACAAGCATCTCTTTCCGCCAACTGTTAAAAGATAAGGAACTTAGGCAATCCATGTCCCGACGTGGTAACTGCTGGGACAACGCACCGCAGGAATCATTTTTTGGGCATATGAAGGATGAAATCAATTTGAAAAACTGTGGTAGTTATACAGATCTCCGTCAGGAGATTGATAACTACATAGATTATTATAATAATGACCGGTATCAATGGAAACTAGCAAAGCTCTCCCCTAACCAATATGCAGAATATCTGAAAACAGGTGAATATCCACTTAAAATATGACAGAATCATCGACATTGACGTCATTGTCCGATTCTTCATTCAAGCTATAATGGATTTCGTATAATTCTTTCTTCAAGCGCTGCCCGTATCGATTCCGTAGAACGGGTAACCACTCATCTTTGATTAGTGATTGAGGATTACTTTCGGGATCCATAATATCTTGAAAATACACAGCATAGGATAAATCGTCAAAATCATACTTTAGGATCCATTTTAGTACGTAGAAAAGATAAGCCATGTCAGTAACAAAGGTAACAGGTTCCGACATCTGTACATAAAACCACTGCCATTTTGAGTCATCCAATTGTTTACAATACCTCTGAATGTAACAAGGAACACTTTCTCCCAGCATAAATACGCGAAAGCTATCAATTGACTTTATAAAACATCTATTCATAAATAATTTTAAGACACGGATAAAATTTAAGAACCAGTAACTTTCTAAAGGCAGAAGAGTTACTGGTTCTTTTGTCGTATCTCCTCCTTAACGGAAGAATACGATATTAATTCTCAAAATTTAAGGCCTTTTTTTCAAAGTGTCCTTGACATAGGGACCACTTCAGTTAGAAGGATTTTCGGGCACTTGAACAAAAAAGAGCCCTCTTGGTATGATACGGGGTGTCAAATCGTGCACCGAATTGACCCCTAACTTAGGTAACCAAGGAGGACTCCAACATGGATTTTAAACAAAACCAGAAAATAAATCAAGTCACCGAACAAACACTCGTAGTAGGAATCGATATTGCCAAGCGGAAACACTTCGCCTGCTTTGTCGATGACCGTGGGCGTGTGCTCCAAAAATCTTTCTCGGTATTACAGTCTGGCGACGGTTTTCAGAGATTTTATCAGCGTATTTTGGATGCCATGAAAGACTTCGGAAAAACGGAAGTCATAGTTGGGATTGAACCAACAGGGCATTACTGGCTTAACCTGGCCTATTTCCTTGAGGAACGAGGCATCCCCCTAGTCATGACCAATCCTATGCACGTCAAGCGATCAAAGGAGCTGGATGACAACCTGCCAACCAAACATGACCGTAAGGATGCACTAGTCATCGCTCGCTTGATCAAAGATGGGCGCTTCAGCTATCCTCGCATCCTAAAGGACATGGAGGCTGAACTCCGTGTGGGTTCAACATTTAGAAGCAAGTTGACAGAGGAGCTGGGAGCCGTTAAAAACATGATCATTCGCTGGCTGGACCGTTATTTCCCTGAGTTCACCCAGGTCTTTCCGTCATTCGGGAAGATGGCAATGGCTGTCCTGGAATGCACTCCATTTCCGGCTGATCTTCACCAAAAACAGCCGGATGAGGTATTGGCAATTTACCGTCAGGTGGAGGGGCTCAAATCCCCCCAACGGCCAAAAGCAGTACGACTCATTGAAGTTGCTTCTAACTCCATCGGAGTTACAGAGGGACGGGAGATGGCCCGTATAGAAATTGCCACTCTCGTTCGCCGTTACCACCAGTTGGAACAGGAGATTGAAAGCATTACGCAGCACCTGGTCGAGCTTGTTAAAACATCAGTAGAATATGAATGGCTCTCAACGGTACCTGGACTTGGAGATACGACCATTGTTGATTTACTAGCTGAAATCGGAAGCTTCTCACACTACGAAGATCCACGCCAACTCATCAAACTCGCGGGATTGACATTACGGGAAAACTCCTCCGGTCAGCACAAAGGACAAAAGAGAATCTCTAAACGGGGCAGGAGAAAGCTACGCGCCCTCCTATTCCGAGTCATGATGCCGATGGTTCGCCATAACGATGCCTTTAGAAGGCTGCATGAATATTACACAAACCGTAAGGATAATCCGTTACGCAAGAAGCAATCCATCGTGGTACTATGCGGGAAACTCTTAAAAGTTCTTCATGGGATCAGCACGAAGCACAAAGCGTTTGACGCAAAGCGAATGATGAAGGATATTCCTGGCCTCGCAGAGGCTATGTAAAGTCCTGCATCCCCTTAAACGACCTAGACAACAGGATGACACGGAGAAGCTGGCACTATATCATCCATTCGACCTTGAGTCCCTAAAGGAGCTTCGCTAGCCTCTGCCTTATGACTAGACCGAACGAAGGAATGTAGGCACTTGGATGCCCAGAGACATGGGAGGGTACGTCATCATAAGCTACGCAGAGATCCATTGTGCATCGTATACTTTGTGATCACTACTTTACCATCATTACCCAGTAGTGACCGCGTAGCGTACCCACTAATTGTAAGAGAATCACATATTTATTAAATTCTGTTAGGGTGTTTGTCGAAAAATATTTTTTTGACATCCCACCAACGGGTCAAACCGTTGATATATCAATATTTATAGAGGGAGGGTGAGGTTATGCTTGAATCACTAACCAAAACTTCTGATAGTTCAACGAATAGAGCGGTTACGTAAATTATTACATTAAATATGGCTTTTCTTTATTTCATTGATGGCAAAATTCACAAACTCTCTCTAATACTATTAATCTTCTACTTGCTCTTTTTCTACATCCAAGAAAAATCGAACAAATTGTGTATGCAGGATTGTTTTTTTAGAGGAATAGAAATGCAGAATGAAGTTATTAAAATTTAGGTTTCGGGGATTACTTTATAAAGTATATTGTGATTTTTGCAAGGGGCAAGGAATGTTTTAACTCATCAATCGAAGCCTCTAAAGCAAGAGCTTCAAATCTTGAACCACCTTCTAAATAAATAGAGAGGTTGCTGTTTATAAATCGATGTATAACTCATTAGATGAAGAAAAATTTGATATTTGGTTCTTTTTGTTATAAAAGGTAAATTTTAACTAAAAGAACTTACTTTTTATGAGGTTTAGTAATAAAATTTAAAATGTGATATAAATTACCAAGGGTAAAGGGAGGGAATTAATTGTTAAAGATATTTTGATAATAACTTGTTTATACATGTACCAAATTAAATCGATTGAGAGTTACAAATAGGGAGGTATTTTGGTTGAAAAAAGTGTTTTTATCTATCCTAGGTACAACTGCAATAGTGTATAGTTTGTTTTCGCCGATTAAAGCATTTGCAATTGAGAAAGAAGGTAATTATTCAATCCTTTTAAATGATTTTAATATTTCATTAAGTGTAAAGGATGAACTTAAAAAAACAGGTGCAGAAATTGTGTACGAGGTACCTGAAATTGGATTCTTACAGGTCAAGGCTACTAATTCAGAGTTCAGTGATATAAAAATGCTTTCCCAAGTGAGTTCAGCAAATCCTTCAATTAGTTGGGAAATTCCCGAATCTGAGAAAGTTAAAGTAAAAACAAATGATATTTCGATGGGAAATGCTGCATTGTGGAATAAACAATGGGATATTAAGCGGGTCACAAATAATGGAGCAAGCTATAAGCTTGGGACGGGTTCACATGATGTGGTTGTTGGAATTATAGACTCTGGCATCGATAGAGATCATCCTGATCTTATAAAAAATCTTTTACCAGGGTCAAAAAATATGGTCCCCGCTGGCGGATACCAAGGAATAGAACTTGATGAAAATGGTAATTCAAATGCATTTGATGATAAGCATGGTCATGGAAGCCATGTAGCCGGTTCAATTGCAGGTAATGGTGCAATGCTAGGGGTAGCACCAAACATAGGTATCCGATCATATCGTGTATTTGGTACAAGCTCTGCTGAATCATCTTGGATTTATAAAGCAATGATTACTGCAGCAAATGACGGTGTTGATGTAATTTCAATGAGTTTAGGTGGTTATGATGTAATAGGATCGATATTCTATATAGATCCTATTACAGGTGAGAAACAAAGACTTGCAAATGATGTGGCCGATTTTAAAGCTTATAAAAGGGCTGTCGACTATGTAACAAAGAAAGGATCCCTAGTAGTGGTGGCAGCTGGTAATGAGTCATTAAACGCAACAAATAAGAGTGAAGTAATTGATTTTCTAAATGCCGAGTATGCAACAGATGGGCTGTTCTTTGTTGGAGCAGGTTTCGATGTACCTGGAACAATTCCTGGTGTGATAACCGTATCAGCTACAGGACAAAATGATATTCTTGCGAATTATTCAAACTGGGGTCCCGGATATATAGATATAGCAGCTGTTGGCGGTGATACACGTTTGTATTATCAATATTTAAGTGAAGGTAGAAGGCAGGAGTATTACACAAAAGAATTATATCAACAAGAGCTTACCTTAAGTACAAGTGCAGATGGGGGATGGTATTATAGTAATGGAACATCTATGGCAACTCCAAAGGTATCCGCGGTAGCGGCGCTCTTAATTGATAAATATGGAAAAATGAACCCAAGTGAATTAGCTAAGCTATTAACTACAAAAGCAGTGGATCCTGTCGATGGAATTGATCGAAAATACTTTGGCGCTGGACATTTGAATGCCTATGGTGCATTAAAATAATTAAGAAATCCCTCCGGAATTTTGGAGGGATTTTTTAATGAAATCACTATTAGGGAAGAGGCCATTTGTTTAGATTGGATAAAAAATGGAAAAATAGAAGGTTATTTACATTTAATGGAGAATTATTAAAATATTACCAAGTTGGGAGAGTGACATTCCATGGAAATTTTACTATTGTCTGATGACTTATCATTAAAAAAAGCCTTGAATACACGTTAATTCCTTTAAGTGTAACTATTAAACTAGAGGAGATAAGTTTTGATAAAAATTTAATTCACTCTTTAGTCTCAAAAAGCTACATATGTATAATATTAAGTATTCCGGTATTTAACACAAAGTATTTTCAACTATTTGAAACAATTACACAAAGTGCTTGCTCTCCTACTATTATTCATACAAATGGAACAGGTAGCCATGATATTTATTCAAATATTTTGGCTACCATTTGCCTTACTTTTCCGTTATCTAAAACCTTAAAGGAAATTGATCTAATTGCTAAAAATAATGAAGAAGTTTTAATAGGAAAAGACATAATCTTTAATGAGTCACAAAGATATATCAAATTGAACAATAAAATAGAGTTTTTATCGAATATAGAATACCAGTTGTTAAAACTATTATACTCAAAAAGAGGAATGTTTGTAGAAGTTGAAGTAATATTGAATATGCTTAACTTCTCAAGTCCTACTAACTTATATGTCCATATAAAAAATCTTAGGGAAAAATTGGAGAGAAATCCTTCTGAACCAAAAGTATTGATTAATCATAGAGGGTTTGGGTATAAAATAGTTTAAATGTGACCTTTATAAGTTATTCGAAAAAGATAAGACAATTAATGTGTCTTATCTTTCTAGACTATACAAAATTATTGATACTGGTAATCCTTGTAAATACCATTCTGGATATTATACATTTCATAAAAGAGCCCCTTATTTGAAATTAATTCCTCAAAGGTTCCTTCTTCATGGATATTCCCTTGATGCATTACAATTATACGATCAGCTAACCTGGTGGAAACCATTTTATGAGATATAAAAATTACAGTCTTATTATTTGAAAGAGTAACAAATTTCTCAAATATTTCCAATTCAGATATTGGATCAAGTGCTGCGGTTGGCTCGTCTAAAATAACAAATTCTGAGTCTCTTATAAAGGCACGAGATAATGCTATCTTTTGCCATTGTCCACCAGATAAATCAATACCATCATATAAATATCTAGTAAGATAAGTTCCATAATTATTAGGGAGTTTATTAATAAACTCTTCTAAACCACTTACTTTTGCTGCTGTTCGTATAGATTCCTCATTATTTATAAAACTAATATTCCCAAAACCTATATTTTCTTTTAAGGTATATGAATACTTAATAAAATCTTGGAATATTACTGTGAATTTTTTTGCTAAATCTTCTTTTGATAAATTATGTATATTAGTACCTCCAACGAATATATTTCCACTTGATGGACTATATAATCCAAGAATGCACTTAATTAAAGTTGATTTCCCTGAGCCATTTTCACCAACAATAGCGACCTTTTCTCCTGCCTTAATTTTGAGTGAGATATCTGATAGAATGTCCTTATTTGTACCCGGGTAAGAAAAATGTATGTTTTCTAGAACAATCCCTTGCTCTACAATTGAATTTTTATAGATTATCTTATCTTTTTTATTCATTTCAATTTTAGCGTTTTGATTTTTAAATTCTGTAAATTTAAAGTAATCTTCTAAGTAGATACTATCTTCATATATTCTAGCTAAATGATTTGAACAATTATTTATTGAGGATACTGAAGTTTGAAATGCTTGTAGAACAGCTACAAATTCTCCAATTCCCAGATTGTTTCTCTTAATTAAAATCACTAAGAAAATTGTGCTAATTAATGTAATGATTCCACTAAATGTTTCTAATAAAGTCGTATAATAGGATTCTTTTTTAGTTAAATTTAATGTCTCATTTCTTTGTTTTAAAAAAATCATTTTCCATCTATTGATTAGGTGCTTATATAAATTGAAAGTTCTAATTTCTTTAACGCTACCTTTTTCAGTAAGTAATCTACTTGTGTATTCTAAATCTCTCGTAAGAGGAGTTTGTTCATACATTAACGAATAGCTTGCTTTTCCTAATTTGGCGTGTACTAAGAATGTAGGAATAGCGGTTAAAAAGCATAATATAACAAACCAGTAATGCATATTAGCTAACAATATTAACAAGGAAACTAGCGAAACAATGGACTTAATAACTTGAAAAACACTTTTAATAGGGGATGTGAACCTGTCGCCTAATGAGTACTTTAAGCGTTTTAAATCATTCTGAAAATCTGGTAATTCAAAAAAGGTGTATGGGGAAGAATCAACTTTATTAAAAATAGTTAAATTTAAATTAAAGTCCAAATTCATTACAGATCGTGCATTAAGGTATTCTATAAATTTGGAAAGTATTACGGTGAAGATAGAAATAAAAAATTGCATAAATAGAAGCTTAATAATTATTTCTAATTCAATATTGCTCTTTTGTAAAGCTATTGAAATATGATTTATTAATTCTTTTGAAATCCAAATTGTAAATATGGGTAAAATTCCAGCCACTATTGCGTACATTACATTAAGGATTAACCATAATTTCTCGTATATCCAAACAATTTTCAAGGATTTTATTATTACCCGAAGCATTCTTATAATATTCCTCTCTTTGAAATTGATAGAGAGCAGCAAAATAGCTGCTCTCCGTAATATAAAATACCATATCAATTAAGGCCCATAACAACAACCCTTGCGTACATACCCACATTTTGCGTTAGTTATTTCATCCCTTGTCATAACAAATCTATCATAAGGAGCATCACAATATTTCCTTGTAGTACAATAAAAATCTTGAGTATCAAAATAGCAATTTTCCCTCATTGATATCCCTAGTAAATTCTTTAACATGGTATTCCCCCTCCCTTTAATTTTATACACGTGTATATAAACATAATAAAATAAATAATATAAAATTCAATAAATTCTAAATGAAATAAAAATTAAGAAATCTTTATTTTACAACATTTTCATAAAAACTTACTATTAACTTAAAGATAAATAATAATTATGAAATTGCACTAAAAAAGTACATAGTATTGCAACTGACATGGAGACTCTACGGGTATGCACTACCAGCCAATAAGCCCACCAATGCTGGCTGTGCCGAGTAGGCTAGCATAACAGCAGCCTCTCCATAGTTGCCACGTTGTTTTAGCTTTGCATACTCTGCACTTTTATTTTGCAATAAATATATGAATAAAGGAGGTTTACTTTATTGTTAATTTTGTCACTCTTCTTTGGGTTTGTAGTAGTCTCAATCTATCTAAAAATCTTAAATGTAAAAGAGTTGAACAGATTTAAAAAAGAATTAACTTTTTTAAAAGGTTCAACCCATATAATTACTCATCCGAGTATTGGTCTTGATATTAGTAAAATGATATCTCTGCCTAATCAAATAAAAAATAAAGATTTTGTTTTAGTTGTTTCAGCACCAAGGTGCTCTGCTTGCCACAATCAAATAGAAATATTCAGGGAATTAAATTTAAAGTACATGATGGTACCTTCACTTATTTTAGTGAAGGAAGAACAAGGTTCAAATCTCTTCAAAGAAAAATATGCAGATATCTTTAATGTGGAAATAGTCCCTGAAGAACTAATAACTAAATTACATATTGAAGGATTCCCAAGTTATATTCACATAGACTCAGAAAGTCGTATAAAGCGTATTTTTCCTAATGCACTAAGTATTTATAATGAATTTTATGAAAAATATAGACGAAGGTCTAATCCTGAAGGTGAGGTTATATAAAATGGATATTATTTATATAACAAGAATTATTTTAGGGATAGTTTTTTTAAGTACAGGAATTTACAAATTTAAAAATGTAAATGAGCACTTTTTAGCATTGAAACAATATAAGTTGATACCAACAAAATGGATTCAGGTATTTGGCTACACAGGAATGATAACTGAAGTAGTTATAGGTTTAGTTTTGATATTTGGAATTTTCGTGGAAGTAGCTGCGATAACTTCTATTTTACTCTTATTCGTATTTTCTTTGGTAATATCTATAAATATTATAAAAGGTAGAGATACAATCAATTGTGGTTGTGGAGGTGTTTTGGGAAATCATACAATCTCATGGGCTATTGTTATAAGAAATTGCTTTCTGATTCTTATGTGTTTATTACAAATCTTTTATAATTCAAGAATAGAAAGCATTAGTTATCTATTATTAATAAGCAAGTATGAATCAGTTAATGGTATTTCACTTATTTTAAATTCTCTATACGCCTTTATTACAATATATATTTATATATATCTTAATAGAATTTTGGAGGTAAATAAAAATATTAAAAATTTATATAAAGGGAATGGTGTGAAGTGAACTTTAATGAAGTTTCTTTATTTATACTTTGGTTCGTAGTAATTTTATTACTTTTACTAAATTGTTTATTAGCAAAATATATTGTTGAATTTTTAAAAAGTTTTAGAATTACTGGTAGTCAGGCTGCAAAATTAGACTTAGTAGTAGGAAAAACTGCACCATTATTTAGAGAAAAGGACCATTTAAATAAGGAAATAAAATTAGTTGATAATGATGGTAAAAATACTTTGTTAATTTTTGCTAGTAATAATTGTGATTATTGTAAAGAAATTATTTCAGGACTTCCATTAATTACAAGTCATTTAGATTTCCGGATAATAGTCATTAGTGAGAATAAAATAGATAATTATACAGATAGCACCTTTGACAAAATACATTTTGTCACTTCTAAAATGATTTTGGATAACTATTTTATTATGTCTGTCCCTAGCATTATCCTTGTAGATAGTAAACTCAATATAACTTTAAGTAAATCGGTGGATAGTTTACATAGTCTGACTTTAATATTAGGTAATTATCTTAATAAAAACATAAATTACCAAAATATAGAGGGAGAAAAAGTATATAATGCTTAAAACCTTTAGGAAGAGATATCAATTGAAAGATATTTTGGGGACAGAAAACTAACAGGAAAGATACGACCAAAATGAAGTTCTATACTAAAAGTTTTTGCGGGAGTAAAAACTTTCATAGACATTGTGTTTAACTCCCCAAAAACAAAATCCCCTCATTGAAAGTGACAGTATTTTTTCTGCCTAAAAATAAGGGGATAATTTTATTAAGTAAGAGAAATACCAATTATTTCGGTAAAGGAATATTTACTTCTTCTATATACTTTCTTCCATTTGTTTTTTCTCCATTTGACATAGCAACTGGCTCATCCTCCCATGTAATAACTAAATGTAATTGATCAGTTCCTGTCTTTACTGGGAAATTTCTGAAACTAAAATGTTCTTCTGAGTCAACTTTATTGCCATACATCTGTGGAGCCAGTCCATATTTTTTTCTGAGTTTTGCTCATTTCTGAAAGCACCAACATAAACATTATAGGCTGCTTTTTTTTCAATATTTGTAACCAATAAACTATATACTTCATGGTCGCCCTTCTTCCCTTGAGCAAAGGATTTCCCTTTAGAAGGCTCTAATAATTCAATCTTCCATTGCTCTGATTGTTTGACAACAGGAAGGTTTGAATCAGCTTTTACATCCATAGATATTACAAAAGCAAATAATAAAGTTACTACAAAAATTATCTTATTCATTTTAATAAAACAACTCCTTTCTTTTTTTATATTTTGTCAAATTTAATACAAATATTCATATAATATTTTCACCATTTTTTTCAAAACTAAGACAATTAATAGCAGCTTGGTATTATACACATTTCTGAATCAATTGTATTTATTTAAGGTTTAATGTATTACGTAACTATTTTAATCCATATTCATATACAGGTATTAATCAAATCTTTATTTTCTTAACACTATTATTGGATACTTACCTTAAGGGATTCCTACGAGTTGCTAAAATAGAATATCAGATTAGACAGGCCGTAAGTTCAATGTCTGCAATTTTAGTACTAAACAATATTTAAGCATGATCCAATATTGAAAAGTTAATCCAAAAAACTAGTAAATCCATAAAGAAGGAAATTGAAAAATTGCTCTTTTAACATGACTAACTTCTGATGACTATTCTATGTATTTTTCAGGATTGGTAGTTCTTTTTTTAGTCTTACGGTTTTTCACTTCATCATAAGCGATGAGAATATTTAGGTGAAATACGATTAACCGTTAAAGAAGCAGCAGAATATATCGAAGAAAGCACAAATGTTATACGTAATTGGTTAAGAGTATTAAAAACACATATTCCGGTAACGCAAGGAGAAAATGGTTATAATTATTAATGTCATGGGTGCTATCTGTTTTTGTATTCTCATTATCAGTCTTTATAAACCACATGTTACTAACCGTTCTAGATCTCTAATATTTATTTTATTCAGCTATCGGGCGCTTTTCTGTTTTAAGGTGACAAGCCGTTTAGAAACCAATAAGAATCTATAGCAGAATAATGAGTATTATAAAAAGTGCCGTTAAGAGGTACAAAATGATTTGTGATTAGTGTAAATACGGATAAAAGCGATCTTTCCGTAAACGAAAGTTCGCTTTATTTTTATTTAGGCATCGATTTTTACAATGCTATTTTTACAAAATCGAGATATATCAGAAGCTCTGCTGGCAAAAATACATTATTTCGTTTTACAAAACACTTGAATCAGTTGGTCTTCATCTTCCAATGGAATCGAGATGATATTGGGGTTCATGTAATTATTCACAATGCAGCCTGTTCCTAGATTATAGCCATCTGTATTTGATAGTAGGTTATTCATTGTCCCACGATCTGTCATATAGACTAGCTTTCAAATATTGTCAACATTGAGGGTACGCTTCAAGATACATTAATGGTGGATATTGAATTTTTATCAAATCTTCTGTGCATAGAAATTGTATCTTTGAAAAGTATCAAAGTAAAATGTCTACAGAGTTTACAGTTTCTGATTTGAACTTAAAAGCTAAGTAATGTTCTAACAGCCATGCAGGGGACACTAATCTTTATACAATGTGTTGATTGGTGTCCTTTTTATTTTGTTAAGTTAGGGTGTATACAAATGACAGTACCTGAAAAAATAGAGCGAACAATTTATAAAGGATTATTCATGGATGAAAAATGAAGTTAAACAGTACGAGCGCATTGTTTATGGTCGATCTTATCCTATGAGAAGTTGGGGACTTTAATATGGTATTGATGCAGTAATGCCAAACAGAAAGTTCAAGTAAAAGCCGAGTTGAAATAAGAAACATGAATATTCGTGAGATATTAGTTATATGTTTTTCCATTAGAATATAATAATGAACGATGAAGATGGACACAAACGTCTAAAATACAATATAAATATTCAAAACTTCGAAATAGAGGATATTAATTGAATTATCCCATTTATTGTATAAATATCTGTGTGATTTTTGTCCATGACCAAACGGTTTAGAAGAGAGGGAGGGAAACATCCCATTGTTTAGAAATATTAAACTTCGTGTAAAATCTCTGTTTAGCGAAAATATTATGTATTAATACTTTGGAAGAGAAAATCATTTGCACGACAGAAGAAGACATATTGTAGACAGTCCACAAAAGTAGATAATAAAGGTACCTTGACTATATATTTAATAAGTATTAATATTAAGGTAACAGAACCCACCACGCCTCTTAACAATGCGGACCAAGGTGGGTCATTTTGTATCCAAGGGGAAATTACAGTGGATTCTAATAACAAGGATTATATGAAAATCAAACCACCTACTACATATAGAGAGCAAGTAGAAATCCTCAAAAAAAGAAACTTACATATAGAGAATTCTGAAATTGCTGAAAAATACCTACAAAGAGTTAATTACTATAGATTAAGTGCATATGCATTAACATTGAAAGATCCTATAAATAAGGAACATTACATAAAAAATTCAACATTTGAAAAATTAACTTCATTATATGAGTTTGATAGACGATTACGACTTATGCTACTAGGTGTGCTCGAAACAATAGAAATATCATTTCGCACTCATATTTCATATGAGATTGCTCATAAACTTGGCCCACTTGGTTATAAAGATAAAGATAATTTTATTAATGGAAAATTCCATGGAGAATCCTTAGATGAATTGGAAACATTAATAAGTAGGAGTCGTAAAGGAGAACTCTTTATCGAGCATCATTTTAAAAAATATAACGGTAATATACCAATATGGGCAGCTATAGAAGTAACATCTTTTGGTTATATTTCCAAGCTATATCGTAATTTACGCGAAGACTTAAAAAGGCATATTGCTAAAATATATTATAATGTTCCGTACCTTTATTTAGAGAGCTGGTTGCAAACACTCTCAAATATACGAAATGTTTGTGCTCATTATGGACGTTTATATAATAAAAAGCTGATCTTTAAACCACGTTTATTTAAAGAAGATCTAAGAAGGTTTAGTAATCAGAAAGTATATGCTGCAATTTACATTATTCAAAGATTGCTAACAAAAGTAGAAAGACAGAGGTTTTTGATTGAATTAGAGACATTGATCGACGAGTATGAAGAATATATTGACCACTCTCATATTGGTTTTCCTTCTAATTGGAAAGAACATTTATTATTACATAAATAACACAATTTTTAATAAAGTTAACATAAATTAAGAGAATAATACTACAATATACTCTCTTTTCATAGAATACAGAAAAAAAGCACAATATTCCTGTCTATTCTAGATAAAGGGGTAAGTAATATCTCCTTTAATTAACATAACTCTATAGATGGAATTACCATCTACTATAATGCTATAAATAAAGACGCCTTTACCTTTGAAATGATTGGTTTAGGCGTCTTTTCATTTTTACAATACACGTGAAGGAGATTATCCAAACTCGAATTGGAATAGGCGTGCTTTATTCATCAATCAGGCCAGATTGACGAACAATACCTGTCTGCTAAATTGGATATATATGTTAAAATACAAGTGAGTTTGTGAAAATATATTGAGATGATGCACATCAGTATTATTACAAGACAAAATAATAATATATGGAGGTTAGTAATGTTATTTATGATATTTGGTGCTATTGCAATAGTAGCAACTTTTATAAATCTTTATATGTATAAAGCAGGAAAGGATTATAAGTTTGCTATGGCAATGGGATTATCATTTACAGCATTTACACTTTGTGCAGAATACAGTCTTGTATCGGGTTGGGTAAGTGGAAGATTGGGCAGCTTTAATGGATGTAGTACCTGGTATGGAAAGGGCATTATGGTTTTTGACAATTGTTTCTATCTTACTAAATATAGCACCTATACTTGTAGAACGAAAAGGTAAGAAATAATAACTTATTGTCACATCATTTATATAGTATGCAATTAATGTTAAGTCTCTATATGTATAACGGGGGCGTTAGCTCAACAACACTTCTTCAGCAATCTAAGCGCAAGAGTTTAAGAACGAAGTGTCATAGAGGCAACTTTTTTGTTATTGATTTTAGGGACAGGATAGTGTTGTTTACCAAATTATGTTAGTATTGACTTATTATATACTGGAGGGAAAATATGAAGAGAATGCCGTTCGAACCACCAACAGAACACTATGATGAAAAAATAGAACCAATAGATGAACAAATATGTAATTTAATTGAGCAACGGAAGGAACTTTCAAATAATAACCCTGGTTTTCCAACTAAAGAACTTATTACTAAATGGTCAATGAAATATAACTTTTATGAGGAATTTCTAAATAGTGTTTTTTCACATTTTTTAAATGAAGAGATATATAAACCTGCTGTGGAACCAAAAGGATTTCTGAAAAATATACCAATGTTAAAATCATTCGAAAAAGATGGTGTATTTTATACAGTGACATTTGTACGTCAATTTGAAAATGCAAGTGTTGTACATTTTACCATTGATAAAGAAGATTCAGATATAGATCAACTAAGGTTTGAAGAACATTCATTTTTTGCCCTCTTTATAGAAGGTGAAGGGGTTGATTATGACTGTCGAAACAATTTTGGTGGTGGATCAGGAACGCATCATTCTTTTACATTTACCGTATCGCCAGCTTTACCTAACGATCTTTCAAATATAAAGTTAACATTCAAAGAATGCAAAATGCCATTCCAAAAACCAACAGGATTTGAATTTGTTATTCAAACAGACAAATAAATAACTTGTTAAATAAGAAGCATATCTTATTTAATTAAAGGTTGCTTTAGTCTAAGATCAATCTTCAGCAATCTAAGTGCCTTTCTTGAACAAGGAAAGGTGTTTAATTTCTGTTGAGAGATAGTTTGAAAAGTACATATTTGCAATATGAGTAATAAAAACATCGTGCACTTGACACGATGTACAGGGTAAACTGAATTAGTTATTCAGCAGCAAATATAAATGTTTCCTTTAAGGGTCTGCCATTATTATCTTCTGTCCAAACGATTTCCACTTCTAATTCAGTTGCTTTTTCAGCCATAAGGAAATTAGCACCATGATAAGAGTGGCCATTGTTCATTTGTTTTGCTAAAGATTTCGCTGTTTCATATCGGTTTTCATTACACTCTTGTTCATCAGGACATCCAAAAAGCGAGTACTTTGTCTTAGAGTTAGGTTCATTTCTAAACATATTAATTTCTACAGAATATACATCCTTACTTATGTTATTAACATCTATAGAGTAAGTATGAAATTTTCCTTTTACAGGTTTTGCTAAATCTTTTCCTTTTTCAGCTTCACCTATCTGAACTGACCACTGTTTTGAAGATTGTTTAACTGGTAATTCCTCAAAGGTTAGTGCTTTTGCCTCTAAGGATGTTGCCACAATCAATAAAAGTAATAAACTACATATTGAAATTGAAAATCTTTTAATCATAATTTCCCTCCTTCTATTAGATATAGCCTTAATTTCCCCCAAATTTATATATTAATGAAAAAAACTTTTGTGAAAACATGTAAATTATAAAATTATATGTATAAATTTTTGAGATATTAATGATTTTTGACATTGATTTTCAGCAAAACTGAGCGCGATTGCATAGAAACCGCAATCCTTTTTTCATACGGCTTAGGAAAAGGTGAAGGATTTGTTGAACTGGTGAAGAATTTTTAGGGAATGTTTATATTTTAGATTGCAGAGGGAGAGGGACATGATAGACATGATATTTTTTGATATAGATGCAACATTGCTTGATCATGACCGAGCAGAGAAAATGGGAGCAATTGATTTTTTTAAAAAGAGCAAGAACGAGTTAGAATATAGTGAGATTAAATTTGTTGAACTATGGAATAGCTTATCTGGAAAATATTTCGAAAAGTTTTTAGCAAAAGAATTATCCTTTCAAGATCAAAGAAGAATGCGTATAAAGGACTTGTTTGGTCAACATTTAACTAACGAACAAGCAGACAGCAAATTTAATATTTATCTAGGGTTATATAAAAGTAACTGGTCAGTATATGAAGATGTCGTTCCTTGTTTAAAGCAATTAAAACAAGATGGCTTTAGGCTTGGAATTATAAGTAATGGTGATTATGGTCAACAATTAGAAAAATTAGAGAGTTTAGGTATCCGTAATTATTTTGATAGTATTATTACATCCAGTGAAATAGGAGTAGCTAAACCCAATCCTACTATCTTTAAGGATGCATGTGTCAAAGCGAACGTTTCAATTCAGCAAAGTTATTATATAGGTGATAGACTTGAAACAGACGCAATAGGAAGTAACGATGCTGGTATGGTAGGTATATGGTTAAATCGAAAAACTAATACAGCACATCCTAATACGAATGTAAAAATAATACATAGTCTTAATGAGTTAACAGCTTTAATAAATAGAAATTCCTTTGTAAATATAATAAATAAAATTTAAATCTGATCTTCAACAATCAAGCTCTAAAATTGAACAGCTGGGGACTTGTATTAAAATTCTTTGTGGGGAAGTCAAATTTCTATTGCTTCCCCTATAAATTATTCTGTACCTTTTACAAGACCTAAATCAACAAGATCTTTTCCCATTTTGTTGACTTTCTCTGTAATTTTCCAAGTTTCACTTGTATTATCATAAGTCAAATTGTATAGATTGTTCATTCCACTTAATTTCTTCTCTAACACATAGCCTTTGGTATTTGTTTCATCAATATAGAATATCGGGCTACAATCCACATAATTTTGATCTTTAGCTATGTCCATAAAAATATTTGTTAAAGTTTTGTCTTTTTGAGTTAAATTAGTTTTATTTGAAGGAGATATTTTTCCTATATCAAAGAAACTATATCCGTTCAAATTTAAATTATGAGTGTCTATAAAGTCATCTGTAATAGTTTTAATGAACCTGTCTTCTGCTTCTGTCAATTTAGCTTGTACAGATGGTGTAGGTGTAATAAATGAAAAAGATAAAAATGCTACAAAAGCTATTAATATTAGGTGGATCAGTTTTTTCATAAAATACAATCTCCTTTTGTTTTTAATGTATTTTTCCTTAAAAATTAGATTTTATTCTTTTACTTATAACATGTTCAGTAAGTTTCTCTATCTTCAACATCAAGCGCTGTTTTTGAATAAAGACAGACGCTTTTTTTATATTTCTCTTAGATGGAATTGATTTCCATATCAAAGAACTAATATATAACTTTTCTTTTATGGAGGATATTACATATACCACCAAAACACATTGTCTCAGCAGCAACTATTGTAATAAACAAAGAGGAAAAAATTCTATTGATTAAAGGTCCAAGAAGAGGATGGGAAATGCCTGGAGGACAGGTTGAAGAAGGGGAATCGTTGAGAGAAGCAGCAATTAGGGAAACTAAAGAAGAAACGGGAATCGATATTGAGGTTATAAAGTTTTGTGTAGTCTTTCAAAATGTAAAGAATTCGATATGTAATACATTGTTTTTAGCAAAGCCGATAGGTGGCGTTATAACTACATCTTCTGAGAGTTTAGAGGTGGGATTCTATCCTATTGAAAACGCCTTAGATATGGTGAAGTGGAAAATTTTAGGGAAAGAATAGAATACTGTTTGGATAATGACACGCATCCATTTTATATTGAATTTAATATTTAGAACTTAATCCATTCTTCAATAAACGAGCGCGAGTGTTGAAGATCTAATTTCATGTTTTATCTAACTTAACTAAGTTAAATGCCTTCCAGTTGGATATAATAATGAACAGTTTTGAAGAGAGGGAGGAAACTCCCTCTTATTCTTAAAGTCTAAACTTCGTGTAAAATCTCTCTTTTATGAGTTGATCATCTTATCGCCAAACCATGAGGAAACTTTTGTAATTCAAATCAATTTCTCGTCAAATACGTATAAACACAACTAAATCTCAATAGAAAAAACGTCTCAAACCTTTTTAGTATAGGATTAAGACGTTTTTTTATTTTACAGGAAATGAAGAAAAGTGTAATTACCACATCTAGAGAATGAAACCTCAGATTATAAACATATCACTTTCTTCTGCAAACTGGCCAGCATTCCTGTAATGAATGAAAATGAGATTTGAGTATCAAAAAGACCTCTTGGTATGATTATAATGTCCCAAAGCTGGCCAGCGAAAAGGACAAATCTATCATGACCAGGAGGCCTATCATGAATTATAACCAAAATAAGAAAATCGCTCAAATTACTCCTAAAACACTTATTATCGGAGTAGATATTGCCAAATTCAAACATGTAGCCAGAGCTCAGGATTTTAGAGGATTAGAGTTTGGCTCACCTTGTTACTTTGAAAATACAAAAGAAGGATTTCACCATTTTCTTAATTGGATCTCACAACTTATGCAAGCTCAAACGATGAATCAAGTGATTGTCGGTATGGAGCCGACAGGCCATTATTGGTTCAATTTAGCTTACATGCTTAGAGAAAATACGATTAAATTTGTGTTAGTTAATCCATTACACGTAAAGAAAAGTAAGGAATTAGATGATAATTCACCAACTAAAAACGATATAAAAGATGCTAGAGTTATTGCGCAATTGGTCAAGGACGGGAGATATGCTGAACCAACTATTCCACAAGGAATTTATGCAGAACTCCGTGTGGCTAAGAAAATTCGTGATCTCTTAACTGTTGACCAACAAATTGTACAAGGTCAAATTCATAACTGGATTGACCGATATTTCCCTGAATTTTTAACGGTTTTTAAGAATTGGGAAGGTAAAGCAGCTTTACAATTTTTGAAGTTAAATGTATTACCACATGAACTTGTACATTTCTCTGATCAGGACCTATTAAATCACTTAAGAAAAGCTGTTAAACGCAGTGTAGGTCTTAGTAAGATTCAGGACTTAAAACAAGCAGCCCGTGAATCTATTGGTATTCGTCAAGGGGCAGATATGGCGAAATTAGAATTACAGACATTGATAGCTAAATATGAGTTAATTCAGTCTAAATTCGAAGAATTGGATGCCAAAATAGATGCATTAATTGATCAAATACCTGGCGTTCAACAGATGCTTGCCATCAAGGGAATTGGAAGAGATACTGTCGCAGGCTTTTTTGCAGAAGTCGGAGATCTAAATGAGTACTCCCATCCTAGGCAAATCATTAAGCTCGCTGGGTTAAGTCTTAAGGAAAATACGTCTGGTAAGCATAAGGGACAAACAAGGATTACGAAGCGAGGTAGAAAGAAACTTCGTGCTCTGTTGTTCAGAGTTTGTATGATACTCGTTGCGAAGAATTCAGCTTTTAAAGCACTCCACACCTATTATACACAACGACCTGATAACCCATTGAAAAAGGTGCAATCTCTGATAGCTTTGTGTAATAAGCTCATACG
Source organism: Metabacillus sp. KJ11-3 (assembly GCF_055808295.1). NCBI lineage: Bacteria > Bacillati > Bacillota > Bacilli > Caryophanales > Bacillaceae > Metabacillus > Metabacillus sp. KJ11-3. Next base: position 219,719 of record NZ_JBVVRS010000004.1, read on the forward strand.
TATATTCTTTGCCATAGGTAAAAAACATTTTGATTTTTGTGAAGAAAAGATGTTAAAGGATATTCCTCATATGGCAGTATCAGAGAATGTAAAAATAGCCGGTTAATGATGTTTTAGATTAGATTAGATAAAGTAGTTAGATAATAAAGATTTAGGAACATTTGAAGCACGGATTAGTCAGTAAAGCAACAATACTTCGGGCAAGGACCCTGTGGGCCAGCGTAACTGACATCCACCTCATGGAAAGGTTGGACGAAGGAATTTGAGAGCGAAGACTCTGTGAGGCATGGGAGGGTTGACCTCCATGAGATATGTGGACATCCACCAGTGCGATCATATTTTTACTAATCACCCAATTTCTGTAAGTGGTTGGTTAGTAAGCTATGAGTCTTTTTTCTTCAGATATCCAATTTTATCCTAATAATATATATTTATCCATACAGAAGGTAATCTTTGAAACAAAACTACTATGAAAATCTAAGCAAACAGGAGAAATCGTTAGATTTTACATTCTTTATTGAGGGAGATTGTTGAATAAAAAGGAAAAATTTATAAGTATATCGAATTTTAATATAACCGAGAGAAGTTAAATATTACGTTAGGGGAGTTTGATATGGATTACGTACGGGAGTTAAGAAAATTAGTTGGTCATCGCCCTTTAATATTACCAGGTGCTGTTGTAATAATTGTGAACGAAAACCAGGAATTGTTATTGCAACACAGAACCGATGGGCGTTGGGGATTACCTGGTGGTCTTATGGAATTAGGTGAAAGTTTAGAAGATACAGCAAGAAGAGAAGTAAAAGAAGAAACAGGACTTGACGTTGGAGAGTTGAAGCTATTAGATCTTTTGTCAGGTCCAGAACAATATTTAAAAGTTTCAAATGGAGATGAATTATATTCTGTAACAGCAGTTTATTATTCTAACGAGGTAAAAGGAACTATCGAAATTGATAAGAATGAATCATTAGATGTAAGGTTCTTTAAACTAAATCAATTACCAAAAGGGGTAATCGAAAAGTATATAAAACCATATATTCATTTATTGACAAAGTAAGTATATTACATAATCGGGCGCGTTTCTGTAATAAGCAGAGACGCTTTTTTATTAAAACGGGTCAGGATACATAACAAGCATATCTGATAAAATAATTCAAAAACTTGGGGGAGAATATGGAATCTAAGCTAATTATCATACGAGGAAACTCTGGGAGTGGAAAAACAACGACTGCGAAAAGTCTTCAAAATCATTTGGGGCATGGAACACTATTGGTCTCTCAGGATGTCGTTCGCCGTGAAATGTTGAAGGTTCACGATAGAGACGGGAACCTATCAATTGATTTGATTAGCCAAATCGCAGAATATGGTAAAGATAAATGTGATTTTGTTATTGTGGAAGGAATCTTGTATAAAAGACGTTATGGTGAAATGCTTAATAAATTAATCCAGTCCTATAACCAAAATACATATACTTATTATTTTGATTTATCCTTTGAGGAAACAGTGATACGTCACAACTCTAGTTCGAAAAAGTTGGAATTCGGAGAAGATTCTTTACGTGCCTGGTGGAATCCAAACGATTATCTTGGCGTGGATGGAGAAACAATACTGACTAATGATATGTCACAGAACGATGTATTGAAACTGATTTTAAATCAACTGCAAAAGTAACTACCGGTTGCATTGCTTCAATAACGATATTCCGCAAACGGGCGCGATTGTTGTGCAACACAGTTAGAAAAAAATGATCAATCTTTTTAATGGAAATTTTATACTTATTTAGCAAGACTCCATTTTGATCAATCTTTGTTCAAAATGGAGTTTTTACATTGTCTACTAGGTAAGAATTTGTAATTTAACTATAATCAAACTTTATTTGAAAGCTAAAGAGAAAGAAATATTCAAAGTTTTTTCTTGATATGGAAAAAAATTCTTTCTCTTCATTTTCGTTTAGTGTAAAATTACACTAAATGAAGCATAAAGTAAACAAAGTGAGGTTAGCATGGATAAAGATCAAATTATCAAAATTATATCATCGAAAATTAGATTAATTCGTCTAGAAAAAAGGTATTCTCAAGACAAAATGGCTGAAATCATGGGCATCTCAAAAAAAACTCTTGTTCAAATTGAAAAAGGGAGATCCTTAGCTGGTTGGTCAAATTCAGTTGTAATATGTTCCTTATTTAGAGACAGTGAGATTTTACGATCTGTTTTAGGAGATGAGCCTCTGGAAGTCATTGAGACAATTGCCCACGATAGAATGGAAAAACCAAAGGATAAGACAATGGGAGGAAAAATCTGGTGGCAAGAAATTAATAAAAAGGGAAATTTTCGATTACAACAAAATTTGGTTAGCCAACATTATCGAATTATTGATGACCAACAATTTAGATGGTTTAGTTCGTTTGATAAACAAGAAACTTTAATCCGGTTAAATGAGTTATTTAATGAGGAGTGAATGAAATTTGAAAAAGTTCCTTATTTTTATCCTTTTATTGCCTGTATTTGCATATAGTTTTTTTGCAACTTCTTGGACGGGTTCGTACATTATGCTTGAAGAAAATTGGAAAGAACATATTGTTTTTACTCCTGTAAATATGAAAGAACCTCAACAAATTTATGAAATTGATAAGTACTTTTATGCTTTAAAATACCAACCAATAATAAGTATTATTTGTATTTTATCTTTCTTGCTTTTAATAGGTATAATTATTTCTTGGATTAAGAAATACGTTATGACACCCAAAGTATAGGAAAAAACACCTTGTGCGTTTTTTAAAGGAGGTCCATATGAAGTATTTGAACTATTTAGTGCTGTTAATACCGGTTCCTTTTCTATTCCACTATTATGAATATGGGCAACATTTAAAAAATCAGGATGCACCTTTTCTTTTCATAGTTTTTTTGTTTTTTATGATCATATCAGTAATTGCTTCAAAAGACATTAAGATTATACAATTATTTATCTTAACTATTATTCAAACCTTAATATCTCTATATTTAGCATCTAAATTTATAGAAAATGATACTTATTGGTTTAAACCTTTTAATAGAGATAAAGTAGTCTTATTAACTTCGACGGCATACTTCTTAGGACAATTAATTATAAAAGCAATGATAAAATGGGTGAAATAATCTCAAAAAATAGCAGCATAAAAGGATCTTCAGTCGGGGTTGTTGACAAATTAGATATTAAGGGGTATTTGTCAACAGCCCCAGTCAAAGATCCTTTTTGAGATGCCGAAAATATCTCATTATGTTAGCAAACACTATCAGGAATAAGATTTTCTTATTCCTCAAAGGGGAGTAAAAAACAGAGCTCGTTATGTTTGGCTCTCATTAATATCTTGATATCGAGTCTTCAAGAAAAGGGCGCCTATCTTGAATAAGGTAGGAGTCTTTATCCTGTTAAAAATAGTTGAACTGGATCACTTATTTTGAAATAATTGGTATTATGCAATAGAGTAGTTTAGTGGGACAAGTGATTAGATAAGTTTATGGTTTATATGGGATAGTCAGAGCTAAAGAAGGAAGTAATTTTCGCTATATTTATTCCTAGAATGGTGGTGAGTAGGGCTGATTACAATTGTTCAAGCAATTATAGGTTCTGTTTTTGTTCATCTGATTTATTTTATAATCACTATGGTAATAGGCTTTATAAAGACTAAAAGATATGTTCCAGATATAGAAAGTGTGTGGGAAAGTGTAGATAAACTTCCTAATAAAGTGGAGTTCGGAAGAACAGTCTCACCCATTTTTTATTTAGGGTCTTTCGTGGGAGTAACGGTATTTTGTGGATTGGTGATTTATGTATTGAAAGAATCCTTAATCTAAAAGGAAACTAATTGAACTATACTGTTCCATTATACCAGCTAATATAAGTCAACACTTTTTAAGTAATAATACTAGATTAAAGATGTTATAATAAAAACATGCATGACAAAGAAACTTCAATAATTTTATTTGAAGTTTTTGTAAATAATGTAATTATTTGTATCGGATTATGCAGTGTATTTCTTCTTATGTTTTAAGATGGCATAAATCCAATGCAATAGCTTGTTGGCGCAAGCTATTATGGCTACTTTGTGAGGCTTGCCCTCACTTCTTTTTTTGTCATAATACTCTCGGAGTTTCGCATTTCGATTATTCGTTAACCCACACTGAACAGCTGTATAGAGTGTTTGACGTAGCTTTGTAGATCCTCTCTTGGTGATGCGATTGATAGATGCTGTAAACTTCCCAGATTGGTAAATCCGAGGATCAATGCCCGCATAGGCTACTAGCTTTTTCGGGTGACTAAATTGTGTGACTTCACCTATTTCTGAGATAAGAGTAGCTGCAATTTTAGAACCCACCCCTGGAATGGACCGAAGGATCTCATAATCCTCAAACTGCATTGCTAACTGATCAATCTCCTGCTCTAGTACGTTGAGAAACTCTCGTTGTTGAAGAAGCATTTGAATATACATTTTTAGAGTAACCAAATGGCTTTGATACAGTGTTTTCTTAAATGGGTTCCGTTCTGCGGCCTCTTTTAACTTCAAAGCCTTTTCGCAAAACCAACCATATGATCTCTTTCCTCCTAGACCATGCATCTCCTTAGCTAACTCATCAGTTCGTACCTTCATCACTTCATTAGAAGTAGGATAGATGAGTAAAGTCTTTAATGATATAGGCGAATATAAATTACTAAAAACCCCTTTATATTCAGGAAAAACTTGATCTAGAATCGTTTGGAACTGTAGCTTTAACTGTACGTAATTACGAGTTAATGAATCATGTTGTCTTGATAAATTACGTAAATTCATCGTTTGAACATTTTTTCGGTGGAAGGTTTCTAGATCTTCTTTGTAGTAGAGTTCGCATAAATGTCGAGCATCAGCCGGGTCTGACTTAACCTTTCGAAGGCTACTCTTTTTTGTTTCGTAAGAAACCACTGGATTCACTAAATAGTAGGTTATTCTCTTTTCCTCAAGATACTGAAGTACAGGTTCATGATAGTGTCCAGTAGATTCAAAAATGACCACAGGATCTGCTTCAGCATTCAATTTGACTTCCTTGTAAAATACATAAAAATCACGTAAACCATTGGTATCATGCTTAAATTTAAAGGTTTTTCTAAAAGGTTGCTTTCTTGCCAAGAAAGCTTGGACTTGACTTTCTCCTTTCGCTACATCCAGACCAATGACTGGATCCATAACTTATCACATCTCCTTGTACTGTATTTGTCGGCAGCCCCTGTCTATCTTGTAGTATCATAGCTTCGCTTGTTATGCGGGGTCTAAGCCCCAACCAGCCTCAAACATGTTTCTACAAGTAGGGGGTGGACAGTATAACGGACGGGATCTAATGATATCAGAAGTCCCAAGGGCGCTTGCGTCCTACCCCGACTACCTAAAGAATAACCTATAAAAAAAGGTCAACCAGATAAAATAACAATCTGGATGACCTTATAATACGATCGGGCGCTTATCCCTAATAAAGTAAATGTCTTTTTTGGCAGAAAAAAGATTGAGTTAAATGCACGTTTTGAAATAATTGGTATTAAGCAATAGAGAAATTTACTTAATAAGATGCTCAATAAGTAAAAAAGGATAATAAGTAAATGAAGGTTGTGTTTAAATGAATTGTTTAGGTTGTAATTTAGCAAATAAAAATGAACCTATTCATGTGGTATTTGAAGATGATTATGTCTGTTGCTTCTTGGACCACAACCCGTTTAATGAAGGTCACGTTTTGATATTGCCTAAAAAGCATTTTCGGTACTTTGACGAACTTGACGAATATACTGCAAATTCAATAATGAAAGCTGCAATGATTTTATCAACCGCAATAAAAAGGTTATTTAACCCTGATGGTATCACCATATGTCAAAACGGTGGGAGTTTTGATGAACTGACTCATTTTCATATGCACGTTGTTCCAAGATATGAAGGACAAAACTTTGCAGACTTCTATTCAGAAGATGAAGCGAACCACATAGTAGATGAAGGTAAGTTAACTGATACAAAAAGAAAAGTAATAGAAGCTATTCATAGTTAAAATTTATGTAGTTTACCATAATAGTGGTGCTTAATCCAAGTACTCTTTTGAATTTTTAGATGATTATTTACTAATATCGATCTTCAAGAAAAGGGCGCTATTCCAGAGTAGAGTGACCCAAGTAAATGAGACAAGGAAAGAGCACCTCCTGAATCGTATTTATAAACTAAACGATTGCGGAGGTGTTTTTCTCATGGGGAAAATCGTTCATTACCCAGAAGAAATAAAGTGGGAAGCAGTTAATTTAAGGAAAAATGGTATGACCTATAAAATGATTCAAGAAAAGCTAGGAATAAAACATAAAAGACAAATACAAAACTGGGTGAAATGGTATGAAAACGGGGAGACTTATAGATTCTCTCAAGGAATAGGGAAACAATATTCGTATGGTAAAGGGTTAGAAGAGTTAAATGAAGTTGAACAGTTAAAAGCAAGAAATAAACAACTAAGTATTCAAGTAGAAATTCTAAAAAAGTACCAGGATATCGAAAGGGGTTGGTCCCAGAAATCGTTTTAGAGCTCGTAAAAGAATTGAAAGAAAAATATCCTGTCACATTAATATGTGAATGTTTAGGAATCCCTAGATCTAGCTATTATCGGTGGGTAAAGAAAGGTAATAAAAATATGACGGAATTGGAACTTAAGATTAAAGAGGTATGTACGAAACACAAGTATCGAATTGGCCACAGAACTGTGAAGGCTTGGCTCCTTAGAGAATATAAAATAAAAGTAAATAGAAAGACAGTCCAACGGATCATGCAGAAATACAATTGGCAGTGTAGAGTCAAACCAAAACGGAAGATAAAGATATTAGGGGAAAGTAAGATTATTGTGCCCAATCACTTAAAACAAGACTTCAAAGCATCGAAACCTAATGAAAAGTGGGTTACGGATATAAATTATCTTCCATTTGGACAATCGATGATGTACTTGTCTTGTATCATGGACCTTTACAATAATGAAATTATCGCTTTTAGAATAGGTTTAAGCCAAGAGGTAGCGCTAGTTTTAGATACATTGAAAGATGCATTAGATAAGCGGCCTGAAACTAAAGGGGTTATTCTTCATAGCGATCAAGGCTCACAATATACCTCTTACGCTTTTCAAAACTTAGCAAAGGAAAACGGCATTATCACAAGCATGTCTCGGAAAGGCAACTGCTTTGATAACGCCGTCATTGAATCCTTCCACTCTACCCTAAAGTCGGAAGAATTCTACTCTCAACCACAAGAACATCTTACAAACCCAATTGTAGTGGAAAAAGTAAGAAATTTCATCTATTATTACAATCAAATACGTCTTCAGGCAAAATTAAACTACCTATCCCCTAGAGAATTTAGGGAACAGGCAGCATAGGTGTTCTTTTTGTGTCTCAAACCAGTGGGTCAGTTCAAGAGGAATTGGCGCTCATTTTCCGTTTTAGGGCCATTATATTGAAGACTTGATATCGAGATAATTGAATAAAATTAAGTACTTCAACTATTAGTCCATATTGTTTAAGAGTATAATTTCGAAAATATGTTAAAATTAGGAAGTATTTTATAAAAGAAATACTTTAACAAGTGGATTTATAGAAGAAAGATAAATAGAATTTGATTAAGAAAAGGAGAAATTAATGGGTAAAACAGTTACTTTTTCGGTTGGTACAAAATTTAAAGATTTAGAAGAAATTGAAACATTCACTTTTGATCAATTAGGAATAGACATGATACAGAGTTAAATACAGTGATTGACAACATTTTTCAATCTTAGGTTTGGAATAAACTGGAAATTTTCTACAGCATAGTTATATCAGAATAAAAGACCATAGTGAAGTCTTTATATTAAATCGCAGGAGTATTATTGATAATACTTGAATGTACATAAGTTAAGGAGAGTGTTAAATGGAAAATACATTGTTAATGAGAACAGAAGCCTCTTATTCATTAAATTTCTTAATTTATCTCCAAAATATATTCTTAAATCAAAATAATAGTAGGGATGAGTTAAAATTCCCTTACATATCAATATCAACAAAATGTGAGTTTCAAAAAGATATTCATATTCGTTATAGAGATTTATGGGATTAGTATCGAAGCGAGTTTCAGAAAATCCTATAAAGTATGGTGGGAAAGCTTTGCTGGTTATTTTTCAATAGAAAAGTCTATTGGTGAACATGTACAATTAATTTATAATAATTTAGCGAACTTACTAATAGTAAAAGGAATTAAACACTATGAAGAAGCATTAGAATATTTTGATGGAAAGTTAGGGTTGGAAGCAAGGGCTATTTTAAGGAATCTAATCAATACTAAGGAAAAAGATGCAGATGCGTAATCTACCACAACCACCATTTAAATTAAAGGAAATTTACACCACTTGCGTTAATGATTTTACTGATGTAGAAAAAAGAAAAGACTAAAAAAGTGTTTAACATATATCTTAGAGAGAGAGCAAGACTATGTAAAGTTAAAAAGTTCAAAAACTTTATATAGTCTTACAGATGATATATGTTCCGAAATAGGTATAGAAAAAAATGAATTAAAGTCTGTGTACAAACAAAAATTTTCTGCTGCAAAAGGACCGGGACGTGACATCTATTTAAAAATAAGAGGCGCAAGTCCACGTAATACTTGTCTACAATCAAAACAGGAGGGTACAAGGTTTATAGGTGCTACTACTAATGACGGATAGTGTGTTTGTGCTAAGTAATGATCTAATGTAGATACTTTTCTTTGACCGATGTTGAATTAAATATTTGCTTTTTCATATCTAAACCTAATATATGGGAAGATGATTTTTATTGCAGGGTTAAAAATCATTTTGTAGATATGGAATTAAATGAATTATATATTAGTCATGCAGTTGATGAGATAATTGGAAATTTAGATATATGGCAACAAATGAAACCTCAGGATTTAAAAGAGCATTTGTTAGAGTTATCAAATTCTCGGAAAAAAATTGATTTGAATTGTTGGCAAGTTGCTTTGTTCGAAGGCCTATCATACAGCGACTGGTTCTGTGAGAAAGGAGTAAAAAGTTTATATTAGTTTACTGATCAGTTAACAATAGTGAGACTTCATTTCATTAATAACCCTAGCTTTAAAACATAAAAGGGAGGAAACTCCCTTTAATTTCCAAAAACTTCGTGTAAACTATCAATTAACACAACTAAATTTGTCTATAAAAAACGTCTTAAACTATTGAAATTACTGAGTTTAGACGTTTTTTTATTTTGTCAGGAAAGAACGATAAGTATTATTAACGCGTTAAGGGACGAAATGTGTCTGCTTTGCTTCTTCTTTAATTCTTCTTTAATTCACATATTCTTATAATAATTTGTACTTTCTTCATTTATGAATCTCCTTAAAATGACATCTTCTAGTAATTGATATGTGTACATTATTACCGCTCCTGAATTATTATTTTTGGGAATAAACACATAAAGGTGTTATCAATATAAATGTATGTCGACATAGGACAAGCATGCCATCTTGTAAAGTAGTTTTAGTCTCCATATTCAAACATTGTTCGATAATTGAAAAATATTGGCACTCAGATCTTGTCTTTATATGGTAAAATAGTAGGAAAAATGTCTATAATTTTACAGGTGTTCGGCGGGGGAATAGAATAGATGACTACTAACGAACTAATAATTTTCAAAAAAGATACAGATGCTCCTGGTTCTAACCGAGGTTTTGTTTATCAGTATCTGAAAACATTGCTACTGTGGCTAAATAACTATAAAAGTAAGAAATCTATCACTATATATTGTGAAGTGGATGATGATATCAAAGAAATTAATTTGATGGAACAAACAGTCCGTTTTACACAATTGAAATGTTATTCTTCGGCACTGAATATAAATAGTGATGAAATCAAAAAGTCTTTCTATAATTATTTTTTACTTCATCTGATTTATGGAGGATATGAAGGGGAATATGTATTTGAAACAAATACGCATATTTCTAATCGTGATACTGTAATCGAAAAATGGATGTCTTATCAGGGGAATTTGCAAACGAATCAGCAAATTCAAAATTTGTGTATTGACAAAACCAAGGAAATCTTGCGAGAAGTTTTTGTTGATGAGAAAGAATCAATGGAAAAAGCAATTAAGAAAAAGATATCTACTCGTCAAGAGAAAATTAGCATAGCTATTTCTGACAATGAGGAATTGCGTTTAGAAATTGAGAAGCTCGACAAAGAACTTGAAGTCCTTCAGAACCTTTCTGCGACCTTTGAAGCAAAAATAGATGATGATGAAATCATAAGTGATTTTACTAACCGAATTTCATGGATTTTTGAGAGTATAGATGCTGTTCAATCAATTGATGTATTAAAAGAACAGGTAAATGAGGCGCTGATTGATATTTCAAAAGCCGAAAATAGAATAGATTTATATTTTGGAAGGCTGCTTTCTGAAATTAATTTTAAAGCTGTAAAAGAAAAACGGGAACTAAGATTTCTTGATAATAGTTTGTTAGAAAAGATTCTTGGTGAAACCGATGATGTTATACGCTCAGGCATTGATAATGAGATATTACAAAAATTTGATGAATTAAAACTTACAGTGCAGCAAGGATTCTCAAGTGTGAGTCAGGATGTCTTTGGTTCTGAAAATCGACTCAGAAAAGATATTGATTCATGGGGAAATCGACTTGAAAGTCAGCTTCAATCAACAACAAGTGAACCGGAGTATCATTTATTTGAGATGCCTAGAGTGGAACCTGAAGAAGTGGAAGAATTTATAAAACAAGAAAATAATGAGCATCAAAGTAAGTTGGAAATGAAATTCCACAAAATTGAAGGCTTAGATGAAGAAATGAGAAATAACATGCTCCAAACGGCGACTGAATTAAGATGTAGGTATTTATTGTATCTGCAGAGACTTAATTTTCAAAATTTTCATAGAGAATATGATGAAATAAAAAAGCTAGAAAAAAAGTGGAAGATATATGTAATGATGCTGTTTTAGAGTTGCAAATGGATAGTCAAATTACTTCAGCAAGATTTTACCTTAAATTCAAAAAAGAACTTAAATTAGCTTTGGACGAATTTAATGCACTAGTAAAAATAAAGAAGTTCGTTGTTGACCTTGATGTAGTTTATGGTCAAATGTTCCACATGGCAGCAAAGTGCTTCTTAAGATGGCACAGAGAAAGGTAAGGGTAGTATGGAGAAGAAAGATAGTTCGTTTGAAGATTTTTTCGATATCTTAATTAAAAATGATGTGATGATGGAAACAGTTCCTTTAGAAGAGCAAACGGAATACATCCAGCCTGATGATGATTATGATTTCCATGCATATAGAATATTGCTCTTAATTCGGATTTGCGGCATTATTAATGAATCTTATTTTAGCAACCCTACTATATATGGAAGAGGTAAATTTTCTTTTTTTGATTTTCTTATTCGTTATCCATTCTATTTAAAACGAGTGATTGAAATTGAAAAGAAGCATCAAATCTTGGACAATTTAAAACTTAAACCTTATGAAACTGAAAGAGCCCTTTCTCCAATGATTAAATATATACGTGGTCCTTGGGACCACCGATATGATGCAATCTTGAATTATATGGTGAGCAAAAAGCTGATAAAAGTTCATTTTTCTAATTTCAATAAAAGTAAAAAAGCTATGTGTTTGACTTTAACAGAGCTAGGTATTGATATATCGGAACAAATTATAGAAGAAGAGCCTGTTTGGGTAAGTAGAATGGAAATTATTAATGCTATCTTTCCTAAAAATGCAACTAATGAAAGAATTGATGATTATATAAGAAAGCATTTTCCATCACTAATGCTTGGGATTGAAGGTGAGTAGATGTGTTTATTGAAGCAATTAAAATACGAATTATAGCAAAGAGCGGTAAAAAATATGGTCGTTATCTTAGTTTTTTAGTAGAAGATGATATTAGTGAAGTGAATATGATTTTTGGTAAGAATACTTTAGGGAAATCAACCTTAATTGAAAGCATTGTATATGGACTGAACGGTGAAGCCATATATGGTAAAAAGCAAAGAGAAATTATCAACTTTAAATTGTTATTAAGAAAATTTATGGATGAAAAATTGGAGCATGCTGAAATTTACTTGCAATTACAAAGTAAAGGGGAGCGTGTAGTTGTTTTAAGAGATGCTGTTAATACTAATGAACCTGTTATAGTTTTTAGAGATGTTTCATTAAAGGAAAATGATGTAGGAAAAACTTTAGATATTCGTACTGAAAAGAAAGACGTTTATAAGATTAAAAAAGATAAAAATATTGTTGGTAATCAAACATACCAAGAGTTCCTATTCTCATTTTTAGGTTTTGAACCCATACGTAAAATAGGTAATGATTTAGAAGATGAGGAAGATGAAAATAATGAGGAACGCTTAATTTTTTACATCGAAAATCTTTTGCCTCTTTTTGTAATACCGCAAGAGTCTTGGACAGATATCCAAGCAACTAACCCTAAATATGATATTACAGATGTTAAAAAGACCGCATTTGAATATTTACTGAACCTTTCGAATGCGGATGTTGCAAAGTATAGGCATTCTTTAGATTATTATAATTCTCAATTAAGGTTAAGAATGAATTCATTAAAGGATTTGCAAGAAGTCGTTCAACTATTATCTCATGATAATTCAAAGCAAATTGATTACGAGATTAAAGATAAGATAAATGAAGTTAGTGACCTTCAAAATAAGATTGCTGAAATGGAAAAAGGAAATAGAGTGGTTGATAATGTCCTAAAAGAAATCCGTAATAAATATCGACATATGAGTATGGCTGCTAAAAGACATGAAGAATCACTTGAGCTATTGGAAGCAGAAATATCCCAATATCAGTATTACATAACCAAGATTGAATCGGACATTGAAAAAAATGATAAGCTTAAAACTGCTAAAAAGCTTATAGGTATTTTACCTATTGAAACTTGTCCGCGGTGTTTGAATGATGTAGATATTAAAGAGACGGAAGAATTATCTTCTGGGCATTGTCATTTATGTGGTTCTGAACTTCAAAATGAAAATAATACGGTTCAAACACTGCATTATCTATTGGATGAATTAAAAGATTTTAAACGATTAATGGAAAAGAAAGAAGACGCAAAAAGAAGTTGCGAACAAATTATTTTTAGTTCGCCTGGAATTAAAAGAGCTAAGAAAAACGATGGATAGTTATGAAGATCAACTAAAGCCCCAGAGCATGGAACAATATAATTTCTTTTCAAGAGAAGTCGGAAGAATTGAAAACAGTATAAAAGAACTAGAAAAAGATAAAGAAGTGCTAAGAAAGTACGAGAATATTTCAACAGAAAAAGATAATATAGCTGCAAAAATAAAAAGTTTGAAAAAAGCATTAAAGAAGCAAAAGCAAGTGAAGATTTAGACAATGAAAAGCTTGAAACTTTTGAAGAGGAATTCAAAGATACTCTCTTCAAATTGGATTTTCTAAAAGATGGTTTCGATACAGCTAAAGTAGAAAACTTGGATAAGTCGATAAAAGATAAAGGAAGAAAAAATATATCCGTCATTAGCAGGATATATGAGCAGATTAAAATAGATATAGAAGATTATTATCCGAAAATTGATGGAGTAAATTTATACAATATTACTTCAAGCAGTGGATTGATAAGAATTATTTTGTCTTATTACCTTGCGCTTTTAAAGACTAGTTTGATATATGAAGATTCTACAAATCATCCATTCTTTTTAGTCATGGATGAACCAAGGCAGCAAAACTTAGACTTTGATACTTTTAATCATTTTCTTGAGCAATTGTACGAGGTTAAAGAAGAATATCCAAAACAATTCCAAGTGATTGTTGCTTCGTCTGTTAAAGGGAAAATTGAAGAAAAGGATGTACGATTAATTTTAAACAAGGTAAATAATAAACTGATTAAAGAGATTACTGAATAAGTTAGCAAAAAAGCCGAAGTTATTGAAGTGACCCCAAAAAGTTAGACACGGTTATTTCATTAGGCAGCATTGTAAATTGAGTTCGGTATTGTACCTGACTCAATTTTAATTTTGCCTTAATTCTCTTTGTATTGTAGTATTCGATGTATTTTTCTAATTCTCTTTTAAACTGTTCAACAATATCAATCTCCTTTAGGTAAAGGAATTCTGAATTCATAATTCCGAAGAAATTCTCCATAACAGAGTTGTCATAACAGTTTCCTTTGAGAGACGTACTATTTTTAATTGAACTTTTAACAGGTGGTTATAATAGGGATCATTTTATAAAAGGAGGGAGGAAACTCTCTCTTACTCTCAAAAATGAACTTCGTGTAAAATATCAGTTTTGAGCGGAGTGTATAAAGTTTATATAATTTGATTTAGCAATAGATATTTCAAGTGTATGTACAATCTTAATTAAACTACGGTTATCAATTATGTTTTGTACCAACTTTTTTGTCTTTTTAAATTCAGGAAGATGCAGGTTATATTAAGGAGAGTTTCACGAATAAATATCCATATAGGGTTTCCCTTTAATTTACAAAAAAGTTAACATATAAAAAACAGAGCATATGATAAAAAAACGACTCCAACAGAAAATGTAAGAGTCGTTTTTTTATTACTCATACTGTAATATTGAAAATCGTCCTTAGAAAATGTATATTATTAAGTTTTACATATTGATATTATATTCAAATGTGAGTTTTATATCCAGTCACACTATTGTTACTTAATCAAAGTGTGTATTATAAATTATCCTATTCTTTGAATATTTAGGTATCTAAACCAAATATGAAAATACTGTTTTTTTTTATTTTAATTTAAATTTTCAATTCTATCATATCTAATTTTTCATATAGATATTAATAGGAGGGGAAATTAATGAAAAAAACGGGTTCGAATTCTATCATTCTTAACATTACATTTGTATTTTTCTCAATAATACTTATATTAATTTTAACAAGTGTTATAGTGGTTTCTACAATTAGATTTCCTAGTTCAACATTAAGTAAATTTATAGATAATATTGATGCAGGTGAACTATTTATTTATTTTTTAAGCTCAGAAAACCACTACTTTAATAGTGATAGTAACGCAAATAGTAGTTTTTCATTATCTGAAATTGCATTTACATTAGCAACAAATATAAAAATGACAGACGTTAGAACTTTATTAGGAAGAGAAATACCAGGTTTTGCAAACTATGATACGGAAATTGCAGTGGCTGGGCAAGGAACAGATTTCACTAACCTTCCAATTGAATCCCCCGCCATATGAAGTTTTACTTCAAGAAAGGGAGATAGCTGAAGAAAAAATAAAACAAATTGAAGAGAGCAATAACCCAAATTCAACTGAAGAAAGCCCTCCTTCAAAAACGACTAATGGTAAAAAGGTTGTGTATATTTATCAGTCTCATAGTTGGGAAGCATTCGCTCCATTATTAAAAGGTGTAGATAATCCGGATGAAGCAGTTAGTAACAATGAAAAAGTAAATGTAATTACAGTAGGAAATAAGCTGAAGGAAGAGTTAAATAATAGAGGTATAGGAGTCGAGCATGATCGAACTAATGTAACGAATGCATTGAAAGAAAGAGGGTGGAATTACAATAATTCATATACTTATTCTAGGGGAAAAGTTCAAGAAGCATTAGCTAGTAATGCAGATTTAAATTATTTAATAGATATTCATAGGGATTCTCAACCTAAAGAGATTACAACTACAACAATTGATGGAAAGTTATTTGCTAGATTATTCTTTGTTGTAGGTAAAGAGCATAAGAATTATGAAGAGAATTTGCAACTTGCTAAAGAGCTTAACTCATTGCTTGAAGAGAAATATCCAGGGATTAGTAGAGGAGTGTTTGTGAAAGGGAAAAGTCAAGGGAATGGAGTATATAATCAGGACCTAACTAATAGAGCAATATTATTAGAGTTTGGTGGCGTGGAAAATGACTTACCAGAGCTATATAATTCAATTGAAGCTTTTTCAGAAGTGTTCAGCGAATATTATTGGAAGGATGCTGAAGATATTTAATTGGGGGTTATTAGGGGGTATCACTACCCCCAATCAAGAATAAAGCTAAATATGCAATGCATTATCTATTTCTGATTGCCTTTCTTCGATGGGAATTCTCTCCATCCTATCCAATTTAATGATACCAGTTGTAGAAAATGGAATTCCGCCAATGACTTTATTTTTTTAAGGAAAAGGGAGAGAAATTTTCTTCAAATAGATTGGAAGACCAAGAGGTTGCCGTCCTATCTCTGCATTTATTACAAGATTGCCTCGTGTATATTAATACACTCATGATTCAATCTGTATTATCAGAAAAGCAGTAGCAAGATATGATGACTCATGAAGATTTGAAAACGTTAATTCCACTTATCTATAGCCATGTAAATTCTTCCTGTCTGAGCTGGGAAAGGTTTTTAAAACCATTTTCTTGAGAGATTATTTGGATTCTGAAGATATTCGGTTAGAAATTAATGAAGGCCTGAAGATCATTCTTATTCATCTCTTTTATATATCCATATTGTTTGTTATTGACAACTTTTTATTACACAGAAAGAGTCTGACTTTTTATTAAGATATTGAAGGATGGTCTTTATAGGATCATGCTTACTGTTGGTTCAAATGATTATTTTTAGATAAATAACACACAATACAAGTATAAATTTAAAAGTGGAGTGAAATTATGAAAGATGGAATGCTCTCAACCGAATACCTTATTTTAATAGTAACAGCAACGATTATAGGCACAGTAGCTCGTATATTGACTATTAAAGAAGATTTTAGACAGTATCCAAGCTATCCAAATGGGTATATGCTTCACCTAGTAACGGGTTTCGTTGCAGCTGCATTGGGGGCTTTTGCTATACCAGCTCTTATGACCAAAAACTTTACCGCTGTTACGTTTCTTACTCTAGCGATTCAACAATTTAGAGACGTTAGAAAGTCTGAAAGAGAAAGTTTAAAGGACCTAGAGAATACAGAATATGCATACCGTGGAGATGCTTATATCGATGGAATTGCAAAGACATTTGAATCAAGGAATTATTTTTCTTTAATTGTTTCCTTCGTTACGGCCCTAACTATACAAATTATCGATAGCAACATGGCTTGGATCAATATTCTTTCTGGGGCCATTGTTGGTTTCATTGTTCATTACATATTAAAACGTTTTTCAAAAGGAAAAACAATTGGAGATATTGCTGAGGTGAAAGAAGGAAAAATTGAAATAAAGGAATCAGAACTTTTTGTGGATGGAATCTATGTATCTAATCTGTTAGGTTCTGAAAATGCTTCAAAACTCTTTCAAAATGAAGGTTTGGCAGTGGTCATTTACCCCCATGAACAACATTATCGTATCGCTTTAGATAATTATGGGCAAAGACAAGCTGCTTTGTTTGAAGCTACTAGGACACTGGGGGTCAAAAGATATCATTTCACAAGAAAAAGAATATAATAAAGGAAAAATCGTTATCACACTGATTCCAATTATAAAGGATATAGATAAGTTAATTGAAGCTGTTAAGAAAACACCATTACTTGAAAGTGTAAAAAAGAGTCATGCTGTTATGGATACTAATCTTGTGGGGAGGGAATAAACAATGGGGAGAGAATCAAGCGAAAGACCCAATTACGAGATACTAGCATTCGTTACGTTACAAAAAGAACGAGTGTTAGGTGGGAAGCAACTTACCCTATTAGCACAGGATAAAGAGCAACAAAAGCTTATGGTACAAGATATAGCAAAAGCGATGAAGGCAGATGTAGTGAAGATGAAGAATGGAGATTATTTAGTTATAAGAGTGTAAAAAGAACTCTTTTAACTGAATTGCAGGTTTTAAGGAAAAATAACTTGCAAACCTGTATTCTACGCCCGAAAAAAATTATTTATGCCTTGAATTGAAATTTATCTTGAATTCCAGATAAGGGCGTAATTGTTGAAAATAATAAATATTTTAAACGACTGTATTGCTAAGGTATCTTTATTAAAAAATTTAACAACTTTAGACTTTAGTGTACTTCTATCCAAAACAGGACGGGGGTATGCGTGTTTGAAGTATTAAAACTTAAACACCTTATTATAACCATTGACATTTCCTTATTGCGGGTGGTGTCAGCTGCGCTGGTACTACTCCTACTGGTTGATTTGGACGTTCCTGTCTCTTTGGACAAAACAAATTGTACCTTCAATCTTAATATTAATTACAGGGATAATTTGCTGTTGTATCGAAATTTACAATAAAGAACTTAGATAGGAAAAAATATAATGAAAAACAGGTGATGATACATATATTACCTGTTTTTTGTTTTACCTTCTACATAAATTCTTCATATTTTATTAATAGAATAGTGTAGTTATTATATTTCATTTGATATTATATGAGAACTCAATTTTATATATAATACAATGATTGATAAAGGTTTATTAATATTATGCAAAGTATAGAAATCTTAAATGTAGAAAAAAACATAAGTAGGTGCAACATGAAAAAGCTTCTGATTATCACAGTTTTGATAATGAGTTCAAACATTTTCCTTCCAATGAAAACTTTTAGTAGTACACATTTTGAAAATTCAATTGATATTCAAAGTGAAGCAGCTATATTGATTGAACAAGATTCAGGGGAGATTTTATTACAAAAGAATGCTCAAACAAAAATGTATCCTGCAAGCTTAACTAAAATTTCTACTGCAATATATGCTATTGATAAGGCTGATTTAAATGATATTACTACTGTGAGTAAAAATGCTACCGTAGCTGAAGGTACAAGGATTTATTTAGAAGAGGGAGAAACTATAACGTTAAAAAAACTCATTCAAGGTTTATTGATTAATTCAGGTAATGATGCAGGAATAGCTATAGCAGAACATATTGATGGATCAATAGAAACGTTCTCAAAAAATCTGAATAGCTACCTTTCCGAGAAAATAGGAGTTGAAAATACAAATTTTACAAATCCACATGGACTTTTTAATGAAAACCATGTAACTACTGCAGAAGACTTAGCGAAAATTACCAAGTATGCTATAAAAAATAAAGTATTTAGAGAAATTTTCGGAACGAAAGAATTGGAATGGAAAGATCAGAAATGGGAGACTACTTTGTATAGTCATCATAAATTAATGAGAGAAAGTCCTTATAATGGAGTTACGGGAGGAAAAACGGGGTATGTTGATCAATCAGGGCATACACTTGTAACTACTGCTAGCAAGGGAGATTTGAATCTTATTGCAGTTACATTAGCAGCCAGCTCTCAGACAATAGCATATAATGATACTGTGGCACTACTTGATTATGGATTCAATAATTTTAAGACTGTGACTATTGCTCAAGGTGAAGAATATAGTTTGAATAATATAAAATATCGGTCACCTCAAGACTACTATTATACAATTGAAAAAGAACTAGAGGCTCAACATAAAATGAACTCAGAGGGGAAATTAGAGGTAAGAAATTCTAGCAATGAATTATTAAGCTTATTTGACTTGGAAAAAATAATAGAAAAAAAGAGCCTGAAAAAGTATCTAATACAAATAATAATGGAGAACTATCTAATTCCAAGTTAGAAACACACCTGTCAATATTGATGGTTATTTCTGCTCTATCTGCTTTCATTATTATAGGTCTTTTTTATAATGACATAAGAAAAATATAAATTTAATATTTTGCATTAAACTCCAATGAATTTACTTATAAAGGGGTGTAGAAATTGAAGAAGACCATTCTAATAGTTGATGATGAGTGGAATATGAGGAATTTGTTATGCATCATTTTATCAAACGAATATAATGTTATAGAAGCTAAAGATGGTGAAGAGGCATTAAGAATCATTAAGAAAACTGAATTAGACCTAATTATACTAGATCTGATGATGCCATTCATAAATGGATGGGAGGTTTGTGCTGAAGTTAGAAAGTTTAAATCTACTCCAATCCTTATGCTAACTGCAAGAAATGAATTAAAAGATAGGGTACATGGCCTTGATATTGGTGCAGATGATTATATAATAAAACCTTTTGAACCTGAGGAATTGTTAGCCCGAATTAAAGCAGTTTTAAGAAGAACAACCAATAAATCTGAATTGAATGAAGAAGTTATAACGTTTGGTTCAAATATATTAGTAATAGATAACGAAAGTCGGAATGTTACTATTGAAGGTGAACCGATAGATCTAACACCAAAAGAATTTATAATACTCAATACCTTAGCTACTAATCCAAAACGTGTTTTTACTAGAGAGATATTACTTGAAATTCTCTGGGGCATAAATGATTCAAGAGAAACACGGACAGTGGACACTCATATAAAAAACATTCGAGTCAAAATTAAGGAAAGTGGATCTAATTATGATCCTATTGGTACAGTTTGGGGAGTTGGCTATAGATTTAATGATCCGGAAGAATCAGTATGAAGCTAAACAGTATAACAGTTAAACTTGGCGGTACTATCCTAATCTTATTATTAATTGTACTTTTTCCTTTAATATACACAATTGATCAATTATTTTCTTCGTATTTTTATAGTCAAAAGATGGAACAAATAGATTATTTCGCAACAAAATACTCTGAAACAATCACAGATGTTAATGATAAAGATTCCTATCATATGTTTGAAATGATCTCAGAATTAAATAATGTAGATCTATTTATTTTTAATAATGAGGGTGTCATTTTGAACAGTACTGGACTTCTTAATTTTAAAGAAGGAAAATCAGTTGGAGAAAAAATAAAGAATCCAATAATGAATAAACAGCATCTAAGTATAGAGTATAATGATAGTAAAACTTCTCAAACTTATTTAATTTCCGGTGAACCCATACTTATTAACAATCGAGTAAGTGGCGGATTAATTGTTGTCTCGAATATGGAGAGTATAAATACATCAATCGCTCATATGAGAAATTGGTTAATGATATCAGTAATTGGTTCATTATTAATTGCGATGGGCTTTACCTTTTTTATATCTCGGAAACTTTCCGCCCCTTTGTTGAATATGGTTCATGCAACTCGAGAGATTGCTAAAGGACCGCTTAAAACGGGATTGTCAATTACTTCGAATGATGAAATAGGTAGTCTTGCTAAGGCAATTACTGAGTTGGGAAGAGAGCTTGAAGATTTTAGGTCAAATAGAAGAGAATTTTTTGCTAATATTTCTCATGAACTTCGCACCCCAATTTCTTATATTAAGGGTTATTCACATGTTTTGAAAAACTCTCTCTATCGTAATGAAGAGGAAAAGAACCAATACTTAGATATTATAAATGATGAAGCAACTCGTCTAACGACCCTTATAAATGACCTTTTTGAGTTGTCAAAAATGGAAGAAGGAAGATTAGAGCTAAATATAGAAGCATTAGACATAACAAGCATAGTTATAAGTTCAATAAATAAAGTTAATTTGAAAGCAAATGAGAAAAAAATTAAAATTATATCTGATTTACCTATAAAAACTCCTTTATTTCAAACAGATGGATATAGACTTGAACAAGTGCTTATTAATTTGCTTGAAAATGCAATAAGGTATAGTGATTTAGGAAGATCTATATTGGTTAAAGTAACAAATGATCAAAATTACTTCTATCTATCCATTGTGGACCAAGGGGTAGGAATTCCTGAGAACGACTTACCATATATATTTCAACGTTTTTACCGTGTTGAAAAATCGAGAACAAGAGCTGCGGGAGGAACGGGTTTAGGATTAGCTATTGTAAAAAATATCATGGACTTATTAAATGGGCATATTGAAGTCCAAAGTGTGCAAGGAGTAGGAACTACTTTTAAGATAACCTTTCCAATTAAAGAATCGGGTGATGAGGATGAATAAATTATTAAATATTATACCTGTAATTTTTATTCTCTTAGGTGTAATTTGTCTAACAGTAACAAGTTCAATTTTTCATTCACAGAATTCAATTCATACCTATATAGAATCATTTATTGGAATCTGTGTATATATGGTTGTCCCGATCGTGATTCTTGGTCTTTTATTTTTTGTAAGAAGGAAAAAGAAATGATTCTAATAAACAGTTTGTATACATATTATGTGTACAAACTTTATTTGATTTAGGGAGGAATCAAGTTGTCATTTTCCTTAATAATTCTTATCATATTAGCGGCTTTCTTTTTTTACCGACTCTTTTTTATATCCATTCAAATAGGAGTATAATCCCTCAAATGCAGGGTATGATGGCTGCAATGGCAATAAGTATGATGGTTGGTATACTGGGAGGTGCAATTTTAGGGTCACAGCTACCAGATAATTTATTTTTATCAACTGTGTTAGGAATTTTTATTGGATTAATATCTGGTCTTTTAGTTGGTATTCCAATCAGCTTATTAGCAAGTTTAGATGGCATGCTTTCAGGATTAATGGGTGGAATGATGGGAGCTATGCTGGGTGCAATGGTTATGGATGAATATATGAACTCTCTTTTACAAATTTTATTCTTATTATATGTTGTTTTGATTTTAACCGTTATTTATATGCTTGAAGCAGAAAAAAGAACAGAAAAACAAAGTTTCTTACAAAAGATCTTTCATAACCCTTTGTTACTTGCAGGATCTTTGTCGTTATTTTTCTTTGGAATGAATTATGTAGATTCTACAGTAATGAAAAAATTGGATGGGGAGTTTACAATACAACAAGACGATTCTCAAAAAAAATCAGCTCAAACTGATGAAAAGATTATCAATATTGAAGCAAATGATTTTGCGTACCTTCCTAACCAAATTAATGTTAAAAAGAATAAAATTATAACAATTAATCTCATTAATAATGGAAAAGTAGAGCATGATCTCCAAATAAGCGGACTAAATGCAGAAGTCATTAAAGTAGATTCTCATCAACATCATAATAAAGATAGCATTCATGTACATGCTCAAGCTGGTAATCAATCAAAGGTTATGATTAAACCACTTGAAACAGGGGAATTTGAATATTACTGTACAATCCCTGGACATAGAGAGTCTGGTATGATAGGTACTCTTAAAATTATCTAATTAGAAAAACACGACTTACCGCCAAGAATGCAGAAGTCTATGTCTTTTCTTTTTCTTTTCTCTTGTTCTTTGGAAACAAGTAACTAAGTAACAAAGGGTCCTTATAACGGTACTCCATATTACTAAGGAATTGGAAAAAATAACCATGTAAATGCATAGGGTGATCATCTTCTGCAGAGTTGTTTAAAAGTTTCACTTTTAAAGGAGTAATTTCTTTACCGCTCTTTCCGTTAATAGTGAAGATATCTTACATACTCATATCGTGGCCCAATTCCATTTCTCCTGAATCAGAACTTGTTTCTTCTGGTTCCATCTCCATTTTTGAATGATCCATAACTTCCATACTATCTGAGTCCATATTCTCCATATTCATAGAGGGTGATTCATCCATTCATCTATTACTAATACATAGTCTCTATCAAAATCTTCTTGATCTTTTCCCTTGACGATAAAGGATCCATATCATCCTTTACCTGATTTACACCACAAGGGATAGGAATTCCATGCGTATGAATTGTAATAGGATCTTTTAATTCATTCTTAAGATTAATTTTTACTTTTTCTCTTCCTGAACTCGAACTTTCGGTCTAGATACAGATCCATAAAAAGTCCATGTAGTATTATCTCTGTTAAAGAATGATTTCGTTCACAGGCAGCAATCGTAAACTCATTCTCTCTTAATTTCTGAGTAGGATCTGTACTTGCTGTTTTACCACTTTGAAGATTCTTACTTATTTCCTATTCATTATCCATTTTCATGTTGCTATGATCCACTTCATTGCTTTTATTTGAACAAGCACCAACAATTAACAAAAATGCCACTCTAACCATACCTTGAATAACTTAAACATAACTTCACCTCTGAATTATTTACAGTTTAACCTTAAAAATTAATTTTGATGAAATTTTATAGTTTGTGATGGGAAATAAATAGATTAGTAGTAAGTGAGTATATATCCATAAAAAAGGGGTTATATTAAGTAGTGAGGTGATGTATATGAAAATATTATCTACGATAATAATTTTTTCTATAATTTTATTCTTTGGATTTAATCAATTAACTAATGTACTTGGAATATCGACTTTTCAAGAACTCGATGAAATGAAAAAAGCTGCAGAAAAAAATGGTATAGATATTCAAAAGTGGAATGTTTATATAAAGGCAGAACAATCAAACATTTCTTTAAATAAAATAAGGCAAAAATTGAACAAGATATTCGCAGAAAAATCAGGTTATGATTGGAAAAAAGAAGCTGATCAACACCATTATCAAGCAATTGGTGTATTGAAACAGGACAATCAATTAGAGAAGATAATTATTTCAGTTTTACCTAAAAATGGAAAATACACAATTACTTACTCGTTTCAGTTGATAGTAGAAGATGATCTAGGGTCAAGGGTAATGACTGAACCTAAAATCCCTTTTGATTATAAAAACAAAAATACATTTATTACAGTTGAAGGAATAGCAAATAACCATTCTCCTAATCGTTTAAGTGAGAATATATTAAGTTCTATGAACGCAGAGAAGGTTGAAGAACTTCAAGAGCAAGAATTTGTATCTGTTTCAGGCTACAAAGAAAATTGGAATAACAACAACCTGAAATTAAAAAATGAAAAACTAATGAATATTCAAGTTGGTGTAAGAGAACTGGATGATAGTAGGTCAAAAATAACGATTGCAACACCAATAATTATTTCTGAGTACTAAATTTTTAAAAAATAAAAGAAGTACATATTTTCTTCAATATTTATTGTTAAGATACACAAACAGTAACTTTACTTAATATTGAGGTGACAACATTGTATAAATTGAAATTAAGAAAATCAGGTCAAATTTATCTTCCTAAATGGATGCGAAGTGAAATAGACTTCAAAGCAGGAGAATTTATCAATATTATTTTTGATGGTGAAAACATGATATTGTCTAAAAAGAAAGAAATTACAAAGGAAAACCAGTGTATTTTAAGTCAAAAAGGAACATTACATATTCCTGTTGAGATTAGAAGGATGTGTAAATTTGATAAAGAGTGTACATTTAAAGCATTGATTGATAAGAAGGAAAATGAACTTATACTTTTAATTGAGAAAAACCTTTTAAATATTCAGGTAATCTAAATTATGTGGTTACCTATACTTTTTATATCCGGTTTCGGGACTTTAGCGTTATTACTAACATATTACTTAAAAAAGGGCAAAGGTAGCTTATTCTTTTATTTCGGCTTACTGTCCTTTATTCTATATATTTTTTTGTTAGTATATAATGCAGTACTCTATAAGGATAAACTGGGTATCCTTATAGGAGCAACTAAGCAAGAGAATCAAACAATTTTAGAGAAGAGTAATAGTAATATTAAAAACACCAATGATGTGAAAAAGCTAATTAAAGAAAAAGTACTTGAGGTTCCTTTACTATCACAATTGCCAGAATTACCACGTGGTTGTGAGGTTACTAGTTTGGCTATGCTACTTCAATATGAGAGTGTTAAAGTTGGAAAGATGGAACTTGCTAAAAACATTAAAAAAGATCCTACACCGAAGACTTACCAGAATGAAAGGATACATTTCGGCAATCCAAACGTAGGATTTGTGGGTGATATGTATTCCTATAGTAAGCCAGGGTATGGAGTATATAATCAACCCATTGAGGAGCTAGCTAATAGATATCTGCCAAACCGGGTTGTAAACTTAACAGGAAAGGATTTTAGTGAAATCGTAAATCAAATTATAAATGATCAGCCGGTATGGGTGATCACAAATACAACCTTCAGGGAACTTCCAGAATCGCAATTTGAAACTTGGATGACAATACAAGGGGAAATTGAAATTACTTATAAAGAACATTCTGTAGTAATTACAGGGTTTGATGAGAAATTTATCTATTTTAACGATCCACTTGCAAATCAAAAGAACAGACAAATACCTAAAGATGACTTTGTTAAAGCGTGGGAGCAAATGGGTATGCAGGCAATAGCTATAAAGTAGTTACAATAATAGATAGTGATAGTAAAAACTAATATTTTAATAAACTTAAAATAAAGGTCCCATCCAATTCCTACCAAAAAATGTTATGTTAATTATGAAGGTGGGGAATCGGGGGGAAAGCAAAATGGATATTCAAAAGAAAGAGAAAGAATTTCAACAATGTGAAGAAATTCTAGAAGAAGAGTTAAAAACGATTATTTTAATGTATGAAAGGCAGTTACGCTTTTTAGCTTATAAATATGTTCAAGACTGGGTACTAGTTGATGATATAATGCAAGAGGTTTTTATTAAAGTTTATTTGAATTTGAATTCTATTGAAAACAGTTCTACAAAGAAATCCTGGCTATATTCAATAACGCGTAATCAGTGTATAGATTATCTACGGAGTAAAGAATTCAAATATACTCATTTAAACGGAGATTTGAAAGAATTAAATGGTATAAGTACACACTCAGCTGAGCACGAAACATTTCGGAAATATGATCGAGAAATGCTTTGCAAGGCTGTTAAAACCTTGCCGTCTCAATATAAAAAACCACTTATTCTTTTCTATTATTGTCAATTTTCTTACAAAGAAATAAGCGAAAAATTAGATATTGAAGTTGGCAGTATTAAGAATAACATTTTTAGGGGAAGAAAAATGTTGAAATCTATAGTTATAAAAGATTAATTTTTTACATTACACAACTACTAATCTTGGATTTAAGTAGCTTAAAAGAACAAAAATTGAGGTATGAAAATGTAGAGCTAGAGAGGTTATAGGATGAACTTTTTAATACAAATATTACGTAATCGTTTATTTTTATGGCTTTTATTAGGGATCAATGTATCAGGGACAATATATGGATATATTTGGTATGGTTGGCAATTAGCCGAGACTCCAGTACAATTTTTAGTTTTTGTTCCTGACAGTCCAACAGCAAGTTTATTTTTTGTGTTTGTACTGGTTGCTTTTCTGTTTAATAAAAATTGGCCCTTCTTAGAGGCATTAGCAATAGTAACGCTGTTTAAATATGGATTGTGGGCAGTAGTAATGAACATCCTAGTTTATGGGGTAACAGGGAATATACATTGGTCAAGTTATATGTTGATTTTTTCACATGCTGGTATGGCAATTCAAGGATTACTATATGTTCCTTTCTACAAAATCAAAATCGTTCATTTATTGGTTGCTGCATTATGGATATTGCATAATGATGTTATTGATTATGTATTTAATATGATGCCAAGATATAGTGTTTTAGATCTTTATATTTCAGAGATAGGATATTTTTCATTTTGGTTGAGTATCTCTTCAATCATCCTAACTTACAAACTTTGTGTAAAGGAAAATCATTTTAACTTTTAATCGAATCTTAGTGTTGATAAGTAATATAAAGAAGGAATATTGTGAAAATCAAATCGTAATAATTACGAATTTATTAAGGAGAAAAAAGCAATGAGAAATATAAAAATTATAATGACTACTATTATTTTATTGATTTTCATTACGGGGTGTAGCCAAAAACCTAACAATAACAATGCCAGTAATGATTCTACCATAGAGGTTTATACCACAATTTATCCCCTTCGGGATTTTTCAAAAAAGATTGGTGGTAAATATGTAGATGTTAAAACGATCCTATCCTCTAATGTGGATGCTCACTCATTTGAACCCACTTCAAAGGATATTGTGAAAATAGCTGAGAGTAATGTATTTATATATATGGGTACTGGGATTGAAGGTTTTACTGATGCAGTTAAGGAGGCTGTTGTTGAAGAAGAAGTAGAACTTGTAAATGCATCAGAGAGTATTGAGCTTATTAGAGCTGTTGAAGAACAAACAGATGAAAATGAACATGAGGAAGAAGAGGAGGAGCAAGGGAATTTTGATCCTCACGTATGGCTTGATCCAATGAAGTCTATTAAACTCGCTGAAAATATTAAAGAGGCATTTATAGAGCAACAGCCTGAAAAAAAGGAATACTTTGAGAATAACTACTTAAAACTTAAGGAAGATTTAGAAAATCTAGATGCTGAGTTTAAAAGTATGATAGAAAAGGCTTCAAATAAGACTTTTTTAGTATCACATTCTGCTTATGGATATTGGGCTAATGCATATAACCTTAATCAAATTGGAATAAGTGGTATTTCTCCGACACAAGAACCTTCACAAAGGACTCTCAAGGAAATTATAGACTTGTCTAGAGAGAGAGAACTATCGTACATTTTATTTGAACCAAATGTCAGTAATAAAGTGGCTGATGTTGTAAGAAAGGAAATCGGTGCAGAAATTTTAACTGTCCATAATTTAGAAGCTTTAACTGATCAAGATATAGAAAATAATGAAGATTATTTTAGTCTAATGCGTAAAAATATATCAGCCCTTCAGAAAGTACTAGAGTAAATTTCACCTATCTGATTAAAATTTATATAAGAAGTAGAACATATAAGTATCCTGAATGTCTTTGTTTAGGGTACTTATTTTTTGTTTCTGGGAGTTGGTGAACGTGATAGCTAATCATAAAATGTATAACTGTGACTTTTAGTCATTGTACCTACTTTCTTATAATAAATTGTAAAACAATAGAATAAGGTAATATGATTGGTAACATTCATAATAAATGAAGCATATACATTTTTAAAAAAATTAATATATATTTTAAGGGTAATTTTATAGATGTACCTATACATAAATGCTAACTACCCATTAGGAGGTTTTTATGGGCAAGATTAATATTTTTTTCTTATTGCTTTTTGTTTTCTTAATTTTATCTGGATGTTTAGAGAACCAGGAAACAAAAGAAAATAAAGGAGGAAAAGTTGAAACTAAGGATGAAGATATTATTGATAGTGAGGTAGTATCGGCAAAATCAACAGTTGAGAATACTGAAAGTGACGAAGATATAAAATTACAAGAGAAAGATGACAAATGGGTTTGGGATGGAGTAAATAATTACATTGTATTTAGAAATGGTCATTTTGAGAAAGCATATCAAACATTTGTAGAAGCTGTCAGTCATGCAAAAAAGATGAAGGAATCAACTGTTTACTTTCGAGGAGATAAAGATATCGTTTGGCAAAGTTCAAACAAATCAACATCAAAACTGATCGATGCTCCACTGATTTCACAATTGCCTGAATTACCAAGGGGGTGTGAGGTAACCTCATTAGCCATGTTATTAAGAACAGCAGGTATCTCGGAGGCAAAGGTAAATAGGACAAAATTAGCAAAAGAGATTAAAAGAGACACAACACCATATAAAAAGGAAAATGGACAGATATTCTTTGGTAATCCATATAATGGTTTTGTAGGTGATATGTATTCATTGAATACTCCCGGTTATGGGGTTTACCATGGCCCTTTGGCAGAACTAGCTGAACAATATATTCCTAATAAGGTAATCAATATGACTGGGAGCGAATTTGATGATATAATGTTTGCGGTGAGTAATGGCAACCCTGTCCTAGTAATACATAACTCTTGGTTTAAGAAGTTACCTGAGTCACAGTTTCAAACTTGGAATACACCGACCGGTAAGGTTAAAATTACAATGAGGGAACATTCGGTTTTAATTACGGGATATGATGAAAAGTATATATATTTTAATGATCCATTGGCTAATATAAAAAATAAAAAAGTAAACAAAAAGGATTTTATCGATGGCTGGATTCAAATGGGAAAACAAGCGATCACTTATGTTAAGTAGAAAAGGATCGCTTGTTAAATAGGAAAAGGCACTAAATTATTAATGGGTATTATCCCAACTTCTGAAAAGACTTGCTTTGGAAACTAACTATATGACTATTGTATTACTTGAATTAGAGGAAGGTGAAACAAAGAATCCTTCCTTTGTTTCATAGATCTTTTCTACAAAGACTTGGTGCCATATCATAAAGGTAAGAATTGTCCAAATTTTTCTACTATTATCCATTTGCCCTAAGCAATGCTCATGTAATAGATTA
Organism: Metabacillus sp. KJ11-3; assembly: GCF_055808295.1. Lineage (NCBI taxonomy): Bacteria > Bacillati > Bacillota > Bacilli > Caryophanales > Bacillaceae > Metabacillus > Metabacillus sp. KJ11-3. Next base: position 249,630 of record NZ_JBVVRS010000004.1, read on the forward strand.
AGAACCTTTGTCTTATTAATAAGGTAGTCCGTACCACTTTCTTTAATTAAATTTATTGTCCAATCGTGAATTTCGTTCTTAAACCAATTTCTTATTGGAACAGGAAAGCCAAGCTTTTTGCGGTTTAGAACATGGGCAGGAACGATTCCTTCAGCTGCTTTTCTAAGAATGTACTTCGTTGTGTTTTGTGCAATTTTCATATCTGTAGGAATTTTTGATGCTATATCAAAAACTTCTTTATCCAAAAATGGTACACGCAATTCTAGTGAGTTTGCCATTGTCATTTTATCTGCTTTCAGTAATATATCTCCCCTTAGCCAAGTATGAATATCAATATATTGCATCTTTGTCACTTTATCGTATTCAAAGGCCTCATCAAAAAAAGGTTGAGTTATATTTTTGAATGTAACATTGTCCCAATGCATCCTGAGAATATCTTTAATTTCCCTATCTTTAAAAATTTTCGCATTACCTATATACCTGTCTTCAAGTGGGGTACAGCCTCTTTCAATATAGCTTTTTCCTTTAACCCCATCAGGTAGAAGTTTAGAGAAATAATTTAAAGCACCTTTAACTGGATTGGGAATATTTTCAAAAACCTTAAGGTCTAAAGGTTCTCTATATATATTATATCCTCCAAAAAGTTCATCAGCACCTTCTCCAGATAATACAACTTTAACATGTTTGCTAGCTTCTCTTGCAACAAAGTATAAAGGAACCGCTGCTGGGTCAGCTAATGGGTCATCCATATGCCATATAATTTTAGGTAATTCATTAATAAACTCTTCTGGCTGGATAATATAATCAATGTTTTCAACATTGAGTGCATCAGCTGTTTCTTTTGCAATATCTATTTCACTATATCCTTCGGTTGCGAATCCTACAGAAAATGTTTTTATTTTTGGATTCATTTCCTTAGCTAAAGACACAACAAAACTTGAGTCAATTCCACCTGATAGAAAAGAGCCAACAGGAACATCGCTCCTCATGTGCATTTTTACTGAATCATAAAGTGCTTCCTGTAATGAATCTTTTAACTTTGTAAAATCATCTTTTATGGGCTGGAATTTGGCTTTCCAATAGCGGTTAGTTACTAATTGCTCTTTTGTTTTTTTTATAAAGTATTCCCCTGGCTCTAATTTCATAATATCTCGTGATAAAGTTGAGGGTTCAGGGACGTATTGAAATGTTAAATAGTGGTGTAGGGACTCCTCGTTAATGAATTCTTGCTCTGTTGCTAGAACAATACTCTTTTTCTCAGAAGCAAAATAGACTCTATCAGCTGCTTCTAAGTAATAGAGTGGTTTAATACCAAAAGGGTCTCTCGCACCGAATAATTGTTGTTCAACCCTATCCCATATAAGAAAAGAAAACATTCCTCTTATTAAAGACAGCATTTTTTCTTTTTTGCTACAATACAAAGCTAAAAGAACTTCTGTATCAGATGAGGTTTTAAATTCATATCCTTCTTTCATTAAACTATTTCGTAACTCGATATGATTATAAATTTCACCATTAAAAACGATCCAATACCTTTCATCTTCATATGATAATGGCTGACTACCATTTTCTAGGTCGATAATACTTAATCTTCTAAACCCTAGTTGTATATAATCATCTTTATAGAATCCGGAATCATCTGGACCACGATGAGTAATTATATTGTTTATTTCTTCAAATTTTAGTTTTGTCATTAAGGACTCTTGTCCGTTATCAGACAATACTCCAACGAATCCGCACATAAATTTCCACCTCATAATTCCTTTTTCAAATTTGATCTTCATTTTATCTATATTATTTGTAGAAATTATGTAGTTTTGGATTGGAAAAAAAGAAAGAATGAAAAGTTAATTGGATACAAGGATGAACTTAATTTTTATATCAAGTTATAAACTTCTTAAAGCATTAAAGCCAAACTCATTTTCAGAGTTTGGCTTCTTGAGAAACAAATCGTTTACTTGTTATAGATTAACCTATAGTAACATCAAAGATCATCATGAAGGCAAAGCCGATATAATTAACTTAATGATGCTTAGTCTTTGTTTCCATTTCTTACGATACTGGAACAACTTCTTCTGCAATAACAAATATCATCGCACCAGTTGCAAAACTTAAAGCAAAGGGTAGTAGAGGTTCTATAAAAATAACAGTTGCTTTTACCAACATAGCTCCAATAGGTTCAACCACACCCTAAAACTTACCATATAAGAAACTCTTTATTCTTGAATAGCCATCATTTTCTTAAGGGAAGGGAAACTGCCACACCTTCAGGCCCTATGACAATTGCTAGAGCACTTGCAGCTGTTAATTAAGCAGTGGGAAAACCAGAAGCAACTTGCACAAAAGGCAACACCTATAGTGAGGTTCTCTGGTATATTGTGTAAACAAGTAATGTACTTTGTTTTTTTGTCGTAGGACGAATTCCCTCTACTTCGCTTATTGGAAAATTGGAGTGTACGTGTGGGAGAATCTTTTCAAAACCCCATAAGAAAAGTTTGAATAATATAAAACCATTCTATTAAAGCCTGTAAATGGATCAGGACTTGCAAGGTATTTAACATTTTTCCCCTCCAAATAAAAATAATTAATATGAATTTATAAAGTACATATTTTCTTTACATTTCTCTGCTTATACTTTTATTAGCAAATCATAATAAATATGGAAAATGGTTAAATCTATAGTAGAAAGATGTAGGAGAAGATGTATTTTCAAAAACACACAGGTGATAAGTTCGGATGTATTAGAAAGGAAGCTTATTTTTGAATAAAAAAATCTATTTTAATCTCTTTGTCGTTAGTTTTATCATTATGGGGCTTGAGATGACTGCTACTCGTTTTATTGCACCTTCTTTTGGAAATACGGTTTATACATGGGGAATTATCATTTCAATTTTCCTTGTAGGGTCTTCAATTGGCTATACTTTTGGTGGTTTTATTGCGGATTTAAAATCAATAAAAAAAATCATGAATTACCTTTATATTTTTGGAATTTTAACTATTGCTCTTATCCCAATTATTAAGAGTACTATATTTCCTTATTTAGAGTCACTTTCTAATGAATTAGGAACAACATTTGGTGTAATTGCGTTATATTTCATTCCTAATTTGATATTCAGTAGTATTGTAACGGTGTTAATGAAAGAAGGTTTAGAAAGCAGAGTAAATGGAAAACTCATTGGAAATCTTCATACATCATCAGCAATGGGAAGTGTATTAGGTACTTTGGTGACCACCTTTTTCTTTATACCATTAACACATATTAATTCAGTAATTGGTATATTTTCTTTCCTGATATTTATAGCCTTTCTTTTTTATAATGAAGAAAAAGGTAAACCTCAACAATTTGTGTTAATAGTAATATCAATTATTTCAGTTATATTACCTTTTATTTCCACTAAATCGCAGTTATCTGAGGAATTATACCAAACAACAAGTTTATACCATGAGATTTACGTATACGAAACAGATTACTATAATGGTCAATCTGGTGATTTCCGCTACCTTACATTCGGGAATGAGACAACCATACAAGGTATGATGGATATGAATACTCCTAGCAAATTGATTTTAGATTATGCGAGAAGTATATGGGAAATTTCCGATACCTTTGCAAATGATAGTGAAAGCGTATTTATTATAGGACATGGCATAGGAACTCTGACATCGCAATATGAGAAGGAGAATAAGGAAGTAAAAGTTGCAGAGATAGATAAGGGAGTTTTGGAGGTCAGTCGCAATTATTTTAATTATAAAGGTAACAGTGTAGAAATTGGAGATGGAAGGAACATACTAAAAAAACAAAAAAATGAGTTTGATGTAATTATTTTAGATGCATATAACAATACAGATAAAATTCCATTTCATTTAACTTCAAAGGAATTTTTCACACTAACAAATGAAAAGTTGAAGGACGATGGGGTGTTAATTATCAATTCTATAGGGAATCCAAAAGGTGATACCTTCATTCCATCTTTAAAGACAACAGTAAATAGTGTATATCCATTTGTGTATATCTTTGCACTGGAGCAAAAAGTTGGGGTGCAAAATCTGACTATCGTCGGAAGTAAGGAACCACTCGACGACAATAAAATAACTGGACAGTCTACCCTAGAAGTAGATGATGGAGAATTGATTTTTGACGGAAATACAAAGATATATAATCTCAATTGATCTGATCTTCATTCGTAGCTATTATTACTCATCTGAAAAATTAATATGATTGAAAATTAAAAACTAAGGGGTGATTAAATTTGAATATACTAGCTATTCTAATAGTAGTTTCTTTATGTTTTTATCTTTACTTTAAAATGAAAACTTATAGAAGTAAATCATCTGTTCAACAAAAAAGAAGTAGTGTTAAAGCGAAAGTATCACTTGGATTGTTTGTAGGATTTTACGGCTTAAATCAGTTATTTCTAAACCTCTCAACTATAGGCATAATTGTTGGACTAATCTTTTGTATTGTTGGTACCGTAAGTACAATTCTAGCTATTAGACAATATAAACTAATTCACTCTCTAGATATAGAGAGTGAAAAAGATTTTACGATTTAGTTTTATTTTAGTTTTTTTGTATTGTTGTGCTGAAAAAATGCTTAGGTAATCGGAAGAATATATCGATTTATCATTCTAATTATGAGAGCACATTTGAAACTTAGTCTATTTATGTTCTGCCCCTCGTAGATGTCAATATACATTAAAATATAATAATTTTGAACTTGTTTTATGAGAGGTGTCTCAAAAAAGTGAAGATTGTAAATACTTGGAGCAAAATAAAATCATTTAGGAAAAACAACTCTTATCAAGTAGTATGTAAAGAAAATGAAAAAAGAGTTATTACAGGTTCTCTGATTACATTAGATGACTTAGATATAACTGATGAAATTATCATAACAGTTTTGGATTTAAAAATAGATTACAAACAAAGGCGAATTTATATAAAAAACAAATTATTAGAACTAACACCTAAAGAATTTGATCTTCTACTGTTGTTAGCTTTAAATCGTAGAATTGTTTTTACTCGCGAGATGTTAACTGATCACATATTCAGCATTCATGAACACCTTGACATCAGAATAGTTGACGACCAAGTTAAAACACTATGCAAAAAATTACGAAGCTACCATATATCTTTTAATCCAATAAGAAAAGTATGGAGAAAAGGCTTTAAATTTCCGTACTGAACTAAATAAGAAAGGTAAATAACGTTCATTTTGTATTTCTAATTTAATATTAGAATCTCATAATCGTAATTAGGTACTAGTGGAAAAAATACTTGAATCTGAACCTATTAATTCTCGCTACTTGACTTTATATGACTTTCCAATTAGAGGAAGTTTCACCTTTTATGTTTGCTCTTATCTATTTGATCAGGAAGAACATGATAAATCTCTAGCAAGTTATTACTCCACAGATACGCGCATATACTTTAATGAAACAACAATAACTTGGGTGATTGTTACATTTGTTGTTTCATAATAAATATGTCCTTTTTTGAACAGGCTACAAAGGAAAAAGTAAGACTATCATATGAAATGGGGCAGAACGGAAGCATTATGGAACAAAAATCAAACAGGATAGACGGGATAGCGTATACCCTGTTTGATTTTTTGAAATCCATACAGCACCCTAACATTTGATCTTGATTAGCTAGCCATACTTCTACAAGTATCGGCACATCTTCTGCAAGCTTCTGCACATTTCTTGCAATGTTCATGGTGACTACTATGCTTTTCACATTCTATTGCACATGCTTCACAAATGTCAGCACAAAGTTGACAAATCTGAGAAGAAAACTGACTTCCACGAGACATGGCAGATGAGGCGTAACTACAAATGTCAGCGCACTCTCGAGTAAGTCGGATGCATTCCGCTACCATTTTGACATCCTCTTCTTTTAAACATGCATCAAAACAATGATTACATTCTGTTAAACAAGCAAGACATTCTTCAATACACTCTTTAAATTGTTCATGCATTTTCAGACTCCTCCTTTTTATGATACAATCATATCGTACCCCAGTTAAGTATATCTAAACATTTAATATATAAAAACTTATAAGAAAAGAAGGTGATACTTGAATGAACAACTCTGAAGAAATAAAGGTTACCCACAGATCAACAAAAGAAAAATATCAGTTAATAACCCGATTAAAACGGATAGAAGGTCAAGTACGCGGTATTCAAAATATGATTGAAAATGAACGATATTGTATGGATATACTCACGCAAATTTCTGCTATCAATGCAGCTATGAATAAAGTAGGTCTTCACTTATTGGAAAAGCATACACAACATTGTGTATCCGATGCGATAAGGGATGGAGATGGAGAAGAAGCGATTCAAGAATTAATGGAAGTGTTTAAACGCTTTTCTAAGTCCCAATAGCTAATACCAGTAACAAATACTGGTATTATATTTTCATATGTCGTCATACCCATCGATGGTATGGTAAATTTATTTATGTAATAACAAGCCGTTATTTTAGAAGGTTGTCCCAAAGATTTTATCAAGGTTACAGACAGTCCATTCGAAGGTGACCCTCTAAAATACGAGTAAACAGACCTTTGGATTAAAGAATATTTTTTCAATCAATATATAAGTAGATTAGAAGAATTAGAAGGAGTGAAACTTGTATGATCCAAAAAGAAAAAAAGGTGAAACTGGCTGTTAACGGTGGAATATCTTTCGGTGCAAAACTAAATGCCAAACAATTGGTTGTCATTGCTGAGTACATGAATGATGGTGACGAACTGGAGTTAACAACATTCCAACAGCTATATATTGAAGTGCCTGAAAGTAAATTGGAATTAGTAAAAGAAAAATTTAAAGAAGCTGGACTATCCTGTTATCCGGTTGGAGGTTTCGTAAAGAGCTTGCGAACCTGTAACTTTTGCAAAGGGGAAGAAGAGGAAGGAATGCCAGTGGCAAAAGAGTTGAATCGTCGTATAGCAGGAAAATCCGTACCTTTTACCCTAAAGGTTGCTTACACAGGTTGCCCCATTGGTTGTGGGGAACCCATGTTAAGTGATATAGGGATCATGAAAATGAAAGATCATTATAATTTATATGTTGGAGGAAAAGCAAAAGGGAAAGATGCTGAGGTGGGTTCCTTGTTGATGGAAAATCTAACACCAGAAGAATTATACGATACAGTAGAAAAAATAATTGCTGTATATTCGCAAATGGGTAAGAAACGGGAAACATTCTATAAATTCTTAAAACGGATAGGAGAGATCAATTTACAAGATCAATTTACAAGTTAATTCTTAAAAATAAATCCGAATATTGTTTGAGGTTGATTAAATGTAAACACCTTCACATGGCGCTTGCACAAGCTCTTACACTAAGCGCTGGAAAGCTATCGTTTTGTTGTGCGTTGCGGGTTTCTTTTTTAAATCTTTAATAAATGGAGAGCATAATAAAAGAATAAAATGCCCTTTACATAGGGTGGGGGGTATTGTATAATAAATTTGTAGAAGGAAATTTAAATGTCATCCGAAGTAAATAAGGACTCACTTCTTCAGAGGAGTCATTCTCTCTCCATTAATTGAACGAAAAAGCCATCATTTCGAAAAATTGAACAAAATCTTGTATCCCGATTAAATCGGATAGAAGGCCAAGTTCAGGCATAAAAGTATTAATTGAGAAAGATACTTATTGTGATGATGTCCTTACACTGATTTCTGTCACTTAAGCAGCAATAAATAGTGTTGCAAAAATTTTACTCGAAGGTCACTTTTGAAAGAATGTGTAGTAGAACTTATTCAAGAAGGTGATCTAGAAGTTTTAGATGAAGTGCTTATTATCTTTCAAAAATTAATGAAAAAGTAAAAGGAGACGATAGTTATGGAAAAAGTAACATTAAGTGTACAAGGAATGTCTTGTGGTCATTGTGTAAAATCAATAGAAGGTAGCGTAGGAGAGCTAAAGGGTGTGTCGAAAGTAGAAGTACATCTTGAAAAAGGAACTGTAGATGTAGAGTTTAATGGTCAGGAAGTAAAATTAGAGAAAATTAAAGAAACAATCGATGATCAAGGTTATGATGTAAATTAATTTCAATGTGGAGCGAACGTGTTATTACCGTACGCTCTCTCTTTTACATTTTTATATACCTATAGTGGGTATGCTGGAGGCGACAGTGTAAAGGAACAATTAATAGGATAAAATTTTAACGTTCAGTTAATCTAAAAATGTTGTTTGTTATATTTAACAAAATAATTTAAATCCCAGACATGCCGTTAGATTGAAGGAGTGAAAAAGCATGGGAGTAGATACAAACATAAAGGTTCAGCATAAAATTAACACTGATGAAAGTGTTTCATTGGGCATAACAGGAATGACATGTGCAGCATGTGCCACTAGAATCGAAAAAAATATCTCAAAAGTACCTGGAGTGCACAAAGCGAATGTTAATCTTGCAACAGAAAAAGCGGCAGTTACATTTAACTCTACCGAGGCTACAGTGGAAGACATAATTGAAAAGGTCAAAAAAACCGGGTATGGAGTACAAGAAGAAAAGGTGAAGTTAAATATTATTGGTATGACATGTGCAGCTTGTGCAACTCGAATTGAAAAAGGACTAAATAAAGTAAATGGAGTAACGAATGCTACTGTTAATCTAGCGACGGAAAAAGCGAGTGTAGAGTACATTCCTGGGAGTACTAATGTTGAAAAATTGATTGAGTCAGTAAAAAAAGCTGGTTATGATGCTAAATTAATTGGTGAAGCTGACGGTGATTATGAACGGAGTGCTCGTGAAAAATCGTATAAAACTCAAAGAAACAAATTTATTGTTGGTGCCTTAATATCAATACCATTTTTAATTATGATGATATCGGATTTTGCGATGGAATACGGTAATGGTGGATTTTATCACATGAATCCTTGGATTCAATTTTTACTTGCCACGATCGTCCAGTTCTATGTAGGTGGACATTATTTCCGCGATGCATATAATGCTGTTCGTGGTGGTAGTGCAAACATGGCTGTGCTTGTAGTACTGGGTACATCTGCGGCCTATTTATACAGTTTTGTCGTTACCGTTATGGGAACAGGTCAATTCCTATACTATGAGGCGGCTGTGATAGTTATGACGTTGATTGTATTAGGTAAATTACTAGAAATAAGGGCAAAGGGACAAACTTCAGAAGCAATAAAGAAATTGATGGGGCTACAGGCCAAAACGGCTCGCGTTATCCGTAATGACGTGGAAATCGATATACCGCTTGAAGATGTTGAAACAGGTGATGTCATTTTCGTACGTGCGGGCGAGAAAATCCCAGTTGACGGACTTATTATTGAAGGAAGCACATCGGTTGATGAATCCATGCTCACAGGGGAGAGTATGCCGGTTGGCAAAAAAGTGGGAGATAGTGTCATTGGGGCAACTGTAAATAAACATGGTTCATTCAAATTTAAAGCAACAAAGGTTGGTAAGGATACAGCTTTATCACAAATCATCAAACTAGTAGAAGAAGCGCAAGGGTCAAAGGCTCCAATTCAACAAGTGGCAGATAAAATTTCCGGAGTTTTCGTACCGATTGTCATTCTGATTGCATTGGCGACGTTTGGGCTTACTTACTTCCTTGTTGGATTTACACCAGGGCTTGTAAGTGCAATCGCAGTACTAGTCATTGCATGCCCATGTGCGTTGGGGCTGGCTACACCAACAGCGGTTATGGTGGGTACTGGTAAGGGTGCTGAAAATGGGCTACTAATTAAAGGGGCAGAACATCTTCAAAATTCTCAACGTGTAACAACGGTTATCCTAGACAAAACGGGTACGATAACAAAAGGCGAACCTAATGTAACAGATATAGTCAATTATGGGGATTTTTCTAATGATCAGATCCTACAAATTGCAGCCTCAGCGGAGAAAGGGTCGGAACATCCACTAGGGGAAGCCATTGTAAACGGGGCAAAAGAAAAAGGTCTGCAGCTTCAGGATGCTCATGATTTTAATGCCATACCAGGACATGGGATTCAGGTTGAAATCAACGATCAATTAGTTTTAATTGGAAATAAAAAGCTTATGGTTAAAAATAATATTGAGATTAACGATGCTTTAACTGATATGGAAAAGCTCGAAAGCGAAGGAAAAACAGCTATGCTTATGGCTATTGAAGGAAGTTTAGCTGCGATTATCGCCGTAGCAGATACTGTTAAAGAAACTTCAGCTAAAGCTATTAATGCCTTAAAGGAATTAGGAATTGAGGTCATTATGATTACTGGTGATAATCAACTCACAGCAGAAGCAATCGCCAAGCAAGTTGGTGTAGACCGAGTGTTTGCGGAAGTTCTGCCAGAGGACAAATCTGCTGAGGTCGAAAAACTGAAGCAAGAAGGAAAAGTTGTGGCTATGGTTGGTGACGGAATTAATGATGCCCCTGCACTTGCTGCTGCAGATGTTGGTATTGCAATTGGAACGGGAACTGACGTTGCGATGGAAGCTGCTGATATCACTTTAATGCGCGGCGATTTAATGGGAATTGTGGACACAATTCGCCTTTCAAAATCAACGATGCGAAAAATTCGCCAAAATCTTTTCTGGGCATTTGCTTACAATATCGTGCTTATTCCGGTTGCGGCACTGGGTCTGTTAAATCCAATCCTAGCCGGTGGTGCTATGGCTTTCAGTTCTGTATCCGTTATAGGTAATACGTTATTCTTAAGAAAATGGAAACCTATAAGATAAATAAGAACATGTTGGAATGTTTAATAAAACGACTTATTAAGTAACAAGAAACGGATCCCTGAGCAATGGTAGGGATCCGTTTTTTATGCTTTCAAATTCACAAATGAATTGACAAAATAATTGAAAATATTGGAAATATTTCAGTAAAAAATAATTTCTTCAATAATTCTCCACATTTTTATTGGAAAATATATTATAATCATAGTTTTTTATTTTAAATAATAAAAGATGGCTGGTCTGTAGGAAAATATTTATTGAATATTATTGGGGGAAGTTATGTTAGTTTTCTTAAAATCAATTTTCATATTAATTTTTGTTGTAATAGTTTTAAGTACATACTCAAATAAAACATTATTCAAGCTTCAAGTAAGCCAAGAAATAAAAAAAACAGATATCGAAAAAAGTTATCAACGAATAGAGCCAATTCCAGCTGAAAAAATAGAAGACGATCTCATTATAGAAGCTGAGTTCTTTAATGTAATAGCTAATGGAGACAATAACCGAGTAATTCAAAACCCTTCCAATATTCTCGTGATGGTCAATAAAGAATATTCGTTACCTGAAAATTATAAACCATTAAATCTAGTATCACCTAATATCACGTTTTCATTTTCAGAAAGGGAGATAGAAAAACGATATTTAAGAGGAGAAGCTGCTACGGCTTTAGAAGCTCTATTTAAACGTGCAAAAAATGAGGGTGTGGAATTAATTGCTATTTCTGGATATAGATCTTTTTCAAGACAACAAAGTATATTTAATAGGGAAAAAATCGAGAATGGAGAAGCTGTTGCAAGACAAGTAGTTGCTTTTCCAGGACAAAGCGAGCATCAAACTGGATTAGCAATTGATGTGTCTAGTAAAAGTTCAAATTTTGAATTGTCGGAAAGGTTTGGTGAAACAAAGGAAGGAAAATGGCTTAAAGAGAATGCACATAAAGATGGATTTATTATTAGATATCCAAAAAAAGGAATCTATTACAGGATATATGTATGAGCCTTGGCATTTGCGGTATGTTGGAAAGGAATATGCTAATACAATCTATAAGCTCAATCTAACGTTAGAGGAATTCTTTAAAAAGGTTAGAAAAATCTAATAGAATTGAAGGAAGATTTTGTTCATAAACGATATTGGCTATTTAAACTTGAGGTAGAGATTTGGAATAGAGGTGGATTAATTTATAGATAATATCAAATATGGAGTAACCAATATAACAATTATTACAGTTTTCTTTAAAAAATTAAAAATTACCATTACTCCATAATATCTTCACAATTTTTGCTCAAAATGGGGAGAAATTGAAAAGTAAGGAGTAAACATCTTGAATATACAGAAACTTCTAGTTGGTATCGACATAAAAAAACAAACCTATGATCTAGTAAAGGGTTTAACCGTAAAAGGAATCACTGATAATTCTAAAAAAGTAAAAGAAGGTTATTTATTTGTTGCTATCAAAGGTTCAAACTTTGATGGTCATAATGGTATAGATGAAGCAATAGAAAATGGTGCAATTGGAGTAATTGGGGAATATGACATAAATGATCTCAAGAAACCATACATAAAAGTAAATAACAGCAGAAAAGTTCTCGGTATTATTGGGAAAAATTTTTAGGGATCCATCAAAAAATAAAGTGGTTATTGGCGTAACTGGAACTAATGGGAAAACGACGGTCAGCCATTTATTAAAATTTTTATTAGAACAACACGGTATGTCCTGTGGTTTAATAGGTACAATAAAAAATACCATTAATGGAGTTGATACTGCATCTATTAATACTACTCCAAGTTCACTAGTAATGAATGAATTACTCTCTAATAGTAATGATGATGTTGTCATATTGGAGGTGTCCTCCCATGGGTTAACCCAGTATAGATTAGAAGGGGTAGAATTTGATTATTGTAATTCACTAATTTAACTCAAGATCACTTAGATTATCACGGTTCTATGGATAATTATTTCTCAGCAAAGAAAATGCTGTTTGAAAAAATGAAAAAAAATGGATTAGCTATCATAAATATTGACGACAGTTGGGGTGAAAAGTTAGAGGAGATTCTATTAAGCAAAGGGTTAAATGTATATTCTGTTGGACAATCATCTCAAGCATGTTTAAGAATAGCTAAAATCAATTCAAATACGAACCCTGACATTAAAGTAAAGGGGAAGTTTGGAGAATTTGATGTTTCCTTTTCAATGGAAGGTACCCATAATCTTTATAATGCTGTTATTGCTTTTGCAACTGTGAGTCAATTTAATTTCAAGGTAGAAGACACGCTTGAAGCGATTTCGAACTTTCCTGGTGTACCCGGGAGATTTGAGAAAATAAAATATAGAAATGGTTCTACAGTAGTAATAGACTATGCACATACAGCTGATGCTATTTTCTTCTGTTTAAAAACAGCCAAAGAACTTGGCGCAAAGAAAGTAACCCATGTTTTTGGATTTTAGAGGGAATAGAGATGAAAAGAAGAGAAATGAAATGCTCAGGATTTCCTCTGAAATGAGCGATATGTATATATTAACACATGATGATTTAAATACGATCCAATATGAGGAGATGTGTCAAACATTAAATGAATTAAATAAGCAATTTGGGAATGAAAAGGATCTTATTGTAAATGATCGAACATTGGCTATTAAACATGCACTAGAGTCTAGTTCTGAAAATGAGTGGGTTGTCATTACTGGCAAAGGGCATGAAAGTTATCAACAAGATTATATCACTTCTACTACTTGTGATAGAGAAACTGTGATACATTTCAATTCATATGAATAATTTACAAGGGCAAATGTGTGCCTTTCTACAAATTCGATTGTTTAATTTAAAATGGTATTGGGTAAATATTTGTTTGATATGAAGTAACTAGCTATAAAATAAAAACATAAAAAAATTAATTAGTATTTAATTTCTTTACGTAGTATAAGGGGGATAGTAACACATTATGGTTAATGATGTGGTTAGTTTTTTAGACGCCTTTAATAGAAGAATGTATTTTTACCAAAATTAATATAAGGAGGAAATTTTTTAGATGAAAAAATCATTGATCTTATCTTTATTAGTTGTCTTTTTCTTAGTATTAGGTGCATGTTCTACCGATAATGGGAAAGAAACTGGAGAAGAAATAGAAATTGAAAGCCCGGAAAGTACTGAAGAAGAAAACATGGAAGGTACTGAAAGTGCTGAAGAAGAAAGCATGGAAGGTATGGATCATAGTGAGATGGATATGAGTAGCTCAGGCGATGTTCCTGTAGGATTGCAAGAAGCAGAAAATCCAACTTACGAAGTAGGTAGTAAAGCTATTATTGAAGCTGATCATATGGAAGGTATGAAGGGTGCCGAAGCAACTATAGTAGGTGCATACGATACTACGGTATATACTATTTCATATACTCCAACTACTGGAGGAGAACGAGTAGAGAATCATAAATGGGTTATTCATGAGGAGATTAAAGACGCAGGTGAAGATCCATTTAAACCGGGAAGCGAAGTTATAATAGAGGCAAGCCATATGGAAGGTATGGAAGGAGCAACTGCTGAAATTGATTCAGCAGAAGTTATGACTGTGTATATGATTGATTTTACTCCAACCAATGGTGGAGAGGAAGTCAAGAACCATAAATGGGTAACAGAAAGTGAACTGTCTCCAGTAAAATAAATTCAATATATTTAAACAAAAAGAGTAACCTACAGGTTGCTCTTTTTTAATGGATTAAACCTTGAAATATAAATGTAATATTTTTATGGCACATCTTGTCGGAATATGGTGTTATGATAACTAAAGTTTAAAATGGAGCCTATTTAAGAGCATATATAAGAAACATCCTAATTAATATTCGGAGGTATTTCAGTGTGAGAAATAATATTTTGATGATTGGAATTTCTATAATAATAGGGACAAGCGCCACTTTTTTGCCCTTAAAAAATATCGCTTCTGCGAATTCAGATATAGAAGAAAAAAATCAGAAATACAAAATAAGCGCTCAAGCGTCAATTCAAGTATTCAAAACAAAAAAAGTGAAATAGCTGAATTAGAACAGAAACAAAAGAATATTAATAATCAAATTAAGCAACTTGATACAAAAATGACGCAAACTAATGAACAAATTCGTGATCGTCAAGGCGAGGTTGATGAGGCTAACGAAAGAATAGAAGTGTTAAAAGTACAAATTAAAGAAATTGAGGCCCGCATTGAAGAACGTAATCTATTATTACAAGATAGAGTTCGCTCTCTTCAAGAGAGTGGTGGAGTTGTAAACTATTTAGATGTGCTATTAGGTGCTCAAGATTTTGGAGATTTCGTAAGTAGAGTAAATGCAGTTACAACTATTGTAAAGGCAGACCAAGGGATCTTACAGGAGCATGAAGAAGACAAAAAACTTCTTGAGCAAAGTGAAGCAGAGCTAAATAGTGAACTCAAAGAGTTAGCCACTGCACTAACACAACTTGAATCCTTAAAAGAGCAATTAGACATACAAATTGCAGAAAAAGATAAAGTTATGGCAGAAATTAAAGATGACCATGAAAATGCCGAAAATGAATTGTATGAATTAGAAGATGAAGATGCATTTCTTGCTGAACAGGAAGCAACAATTAAACAAGAAATGGAACGTCAACAAACTATAGAAACTTCTCAGAAAACAACTGCATCTAATGTAGCATTATCCAATTCGCAACCCTCAGTAGATTCAGACAGTAGTTTTATATGGCCAGCAAAGGGGACATTTACCTCTGGATATGGTCAACGTTGGGGGAAACTACATGGTGGTATTGATATAGCTAATCGTGCAGCAAATGTTCCAATTATTGCTGCTGCGGAGGGGACTGTCATTCGCTCGTATTATTCAAGCAGTTATGGCAATGCGGTTTTTATCTCTCATAACATTAATGGGAAAACTTTTACGACTGTTTATGCACATATGGATTCACGATTAGTAAAAAACGGACAAGTTGTAAGTAAGGGACAACAAATAGGATATATGGGTAATACTGGACAGTCTACAGGAAAGCATCTTCATTTTGAGATTCACGATGGAGCTTGGAAAAACCCTATTAATCCAATGACACTCTTACCTTAAGATTGATAAGTTACTAGTTTTATAGCATTAATAAGTTAAAGGTTACCTATTAAATAAAATTCAAGTTTAATTAAAATATTGCTACTTGAAATTAACTAACTGAATGAAAATATTAATCACAATGCCTAGAATAATTATATTGAAAAGCTCATTTTTACCTTTTCAATATCTATTCTGGCTTTTTTTATCTACAATCTTTTATATGAAATGAATTATTTTCACTCTACACAGTTTCTACACATTTATATTAGATAATAAACGGAATTCGATGTTTTTTTGAAAATTAATAAAGTCTCCTTTTACTAGGAGACTTTATTAATTTTATTAGTATCCTAATTAAAGATATTGATATGTATATATTAGTCTTCATTAAACTATCTGATGAGCGTTATCAATATTAAAAAAATCGTAAGCATTGTTTTAATCGTAAGAACAAGAATTAATACTTTAAGTAGGTGAAATCTGTGGAAAACATATATGTAAAAGGTCAAAAGATTAACTTTCTTCTCTTTTTTATTATTTCGGTAATATTTCTTTGGATAAAAACGTATTTAGCTCAGTGGAATGAGTTTAATTTAGGTATAGATAACTCACTACAGAGATTTTTATTATTCTTAAATCCTTTAGGCTCAGCAATACTATTCTTAGGATTATCGCTCTTAACAAAAGGTATAAATAGATATATATCGCTCTTAGTTATTCACTTTATTCTATCTTTTATACTTTTTGGTAATATATTATACTATAGATTTTTCAACGACTTTCTAACGTTACCGACATTTACACAGACTCAAAATATAGGAGATGTTAGTGGGAATATTGTTGCTTTATTAAAACCACATGATAGCTTATATTTCATAGATACATTTATTTTACTGGCATTAATCATACTACGTGTTGTTAAATTAGATTTTGTTGAAATACAACGTTATAAACTTATAACAATTTTCACTTCAGCCTTTATTTTGATGGGAGCAAATCTGGCATTGGCAGAAATGGATCGTCCACAACTTTTAACAAGAACTTTTGATCGAAACTATATTGTAAAGTATCTAGGAATGTATAACTATACGATCTATGATGCTGTTCAAAGCACCAGGTCTTCCGCTCAACGTGTAATGGCAGATAGCAACGATATTACTGAAGTAATAAACTATACGAAGTCAAATTATGCTTCTCCAAATCCAAAATACTTTGGGCTAGCAAAAGGTATGAATGTAATCTATATTCATTTGGAGTCTTTACAAAACTTTATGATTAATTACAATTTAAATGGTGAAGAAGTCACACCTTTTTTAAATTCATTAACCAAAGATTCAAGCACATTATATTTTAATAATTTTTTTCATCAAACTGCACAAGGCAAATCTTCGGATGCAGAGTTTATGTTAGAAAATTCATTGTTTGGATTACCTCAGGGATCTGCTTATTCAACAAAAGGATTAAATACGTACCAAGCAGCACCAGCCATTTTAGGACAGCAAGGGTATACGTCAGGAGTTTTTCACGGAAATTCAGGATCGTTTTGGAATAGGAATGAAATATATAAATCCTTTGGTTATGATAAGTTTTTTGACTCTAGTTATTTTAAAATGAAAACTCGCGATGTATTGAATTATGGTTTAAAAGATAAACCTTTCTTCGAGCAATCTATACCTATGCTTGAAGATTTACCGCAACCATTTTACACAAAATTTATAACATTATCTAACCATTTTCCTTATCCAATTGATGAAGAAGATGCAACGATTCCTCCAAATAATACCGGTGATGCTACTGTTGACCGTTATTTTCAAACAGCTCGTTATTTGGATGAGTCAGTAGAACAGTTCTTTAATTATTTAAAAGAATCGGGTTTATATAATAATTCAGTGATTATTTTGTATGGCGATCATTATGGTAATTCGGCAAATCGTAATGAAGCAATGTCAAAAGTAATCGAAAAAGAAATAACACCATTTGAATATGCAGGATTACAGCGAGTACCATTATTTATTCGTGTTCCTGGAATTGAAGGAGGAAATATGAGTCAGTACGGTGGACAAATAGATGTTCTTCCAACACTTCTACATTTATTAGGAATTGAGTCAAATAAGTATATTCAGTTTGGTACAGACTTATTATCATTAGAACATAAACAATTAGTTCCATTTAGAAATGGTGATTTCATGAGCTCATCAGTTAATTCAATTGAAGGAGATTACTATGATAGTAATGGTAATAAGATAGAAAAAAATGAAGAAATAGCTCGATATGAGGAAATGGTTAAAATAAAACTGAATTTCTCCGATAGGGTTGTCAACGGTGATTTATTACGCTTTTTTAAACCAGAGGGTTTTATTCCAGTTGACCGTTCGGTTTTTAAATATAATTAATCAAATAGAATTAAATTCAAGGGCAATTCACCATTCTTTCAATTCTAAACGTTATAGAAAATAAATAAATGGCGACATCAATATGTTAATTATAGATGTCGCTATTTATATTATTGAAGAAGTAACCGATAAAAAGAGTGTGTAATAGATAATCATTATTAAATTGAGGTAAATTTGTATATGAATAAATTAAGTTCGAAAACCTTAAAAGTAATGTTAGCAACTGTAATTACTATGTTTTTAAGTTTAGTAGGGTTAATAGCTTATCTTCATGAAAAGGAAGACAGAATAATAACTAAAATAATCCCCACCCTAAGTAAGGCCGAAGATAATAATACCGAAGATAAGATCGCAACAAAACTTAATTCTAGTTCTAATAAAGATATTTCATTAGAAGAAAAATTATCAATTGAACTTGTGCCCGAGGAAGGAGCACTTCAGAAAGATGAAGCATTAAATCAAGAGAAAATCGATTCAATTAATGATCTTGATATAAAAAGACCAGAAATTTCGAACAGAAAATTTCATAGTACTTTCGGAAGAAGGGTGGTATTTATTTATTTTTCTCATACAAGAGAGTCCTTTTTACCATATTTTAAAAAAGGGACAGCCCCTACGAGTGCATACCACTCCCAAGTTAACGTTTCTCTAGTTGGCAAAAGAGTTGGTAGCTCTTTAAGACATTATGGAATTTGGAATCAAGTCAGTAACATAGATATTACCAATATGTTAAATAATCGTAATTTGAATTTTGGGAGTTCTTATCAAATGTCTAGAGAAATTGTCCTACAAGAAATGCGAGAAAATCAAGATTTGGAAATGACTTTTGATATTCATCGAGACTCATTGCCAAGGGAATTATCGACAATTAGTATTAATGGAGAATCAATGGCTAAAATTTCATTTGTAATTGGGAGTGCACATGAGAATTATAAAAAAAATCTAAATTTTACTACTGAGATACATGATTTAATTGAGAAAAGATATCCTGGTCTTTCAAGAGGTTTAATTATAAAAAATAAGTCTCAGGGGAATGGTGTCTATAATCAAGACTTATTGCCTAATAGTGTCATTGTTGAAATCGGCGGGGTGGAGAATACCTTGGAAGAATTATATCGTAGTGCAGATGTATTGGGTTATGCAATAAGTGAGTATTATTGGGATAAAGAACATGATTAGAGAGTAATAAAATTTTTTACAAGTACTTTCAACTAGATGATCTAATAGTGTAGATGTAGATTGTAGATTAAATTTTTTTAAAAAAACTTTTATAAAATGGCCTCTATTCAAATATTGTATAGAGACTTTTTCGCCTATTTTAGTTTATATATTCTTCTAAAGAATATATTTACATAAGTGTTTTTGACTGTACCTTGGTAGTTTTTCTCCATACTTTCTTCAAAATTTTTTAGTAGAATCAATCTATAGGAAAATTTTTTGGAAATGGTGATAGAGAATGTATGAATTTTTCAATCAAATAAGTAATTTGTTGACTCAACCTTTTTTAAACCTTGCACGGAGTTTCGAAAGCATACCCATCTTATTTGCCTTTTTACTTGGGATTGTCGGTGCCATGGCTCCATGCCAGTTTACAGGAAACATAGGGGCAATTACTTTCTATGGCAATAAATCACTCCAAAAAGAACTTGCATGGATGGATGTTTTCTTTTTTACTCTAGGGAAAATTGTTGTGTTTACCGTTTTAGGGATGTTGGTTTGGTTTTTAGGAAGGGGCTTTGAGTCTCAGTTAACAATATATTTTCCTTGGTTTAGAAAATTAATCGGTCCGATGTTTATTATGGTCGGTATATTCATGCTCGGTATGATTAAGATGAAGGGAACATTTAAACTAATAGAATTGCCAAAAAGATTTTTCCAAAAAGGAAAAATTGGTTCCTTTTTAATGGGTGTTAGTTTTTCAATTGGTTTCTGTCCGACTATGTTTGTTTTATTTTTTGTTACGTTAATGCCAATTGTATTTTCTACCTCGTATGGGGTTGTTCTGCCTAGTTTATTTGCAATAGGTACATCTTTGCCATTGTTCATTGCCATGTTTTTAATTTGGTATTACGGAGCTAGTGGTGCTGTTATGAAAAAGGGAAGAAAGATTGGCTTATATATTCAAAGAGTTTCAGGGGTGATCTTGGTTGTATTAGGTATTTTGGATACTATCACATACTGGACAATATAGGTTCCACAATATTTCCTTTAATTATGATGGACAAAAACTATTATGTAGTCATATTTAGCGTGGTAGTTTCAAATAAGCTCCTGAAAAACGTAAAAGAGAAGTTGTTGGTTGAGGCTGCATTATAGGAAATAGAGTCTAGAGTTCACGAAACGAGAAAAGGTTAATCATAGGTAGAGATAAGGTGTACCATTTTTATAATGGTACACTTATTTATTAGAACTTATATTTAAATTAACGTTACAGGTTGTTAGGTTTATGTAAAAATTAAGAGAGAGATTTAATCAATAAAAACAAAACATACGTATTTTGTTTGAGGAGGGACTATGAATACATACTGTAAAAGTGCATTAAACCAAATCAGAATAGCATTAACTTCGACTTCCGAGATAATCGATAAATTAGAAGAAATAGATTTACAAAAAAGACCTGCTCCTAATAAACATTCATTAGGAGAATTGTTAGAACACATTCATTAATTTGCAAAGCTGATTTGCTTATCTCAAGTGGGGCTACACAACGTGAAATGAATTTATTTTATTCAAATGCTTCATACAAAAATTCAATTGAGATAAAAGATGCTCTACTTGGGGTTCAGCCGAGATACGTGTAAAAATGGGTCATAGGCTTACTTTTATTTCCAGCCTATAACCCATTTTATGTTTATACGGGTATATTCTCCTCTACTGGTTGAGGGATGTTCTGTAAATCAATGACATAATCACCAAAACGTTTAATATGCCTAGTAAGGTATGGACTCAGCATAACAAGATCTTCTCGCGAAAACTCATGCCCTTCCTTTATGAGATCCCATAAAATTACCGTTATATCCACAACATTCTGAAAAATCACAGCGTTAGCAACGAGATCATTATATTTGATACGCTTTTCTTGTTCTTCCGGATCATTTTCAGAGATAACCCCATCTCCACCGAAAAAAAGCCATTTTGAAAATCCATTATATGCCTCAACTTTATTTGTACTAGCCGTTATTTGTTCCCTTAATTTAATATCTGAAATATATTTTAGGAGAAATACCGTTCTTACAATGCGACCTAATTCTCTAAATGCTTGATATAGTCGATTTTTTTTACTATCATTACTGAGTTTTCTGAGCAAGGTTGAAGGTAGGATTTTTCCAGATTTAATGGATAAGACAACCTGGAGCAAATCTTGCCAGTGAGTCTCGAGTGATTCCCAATCGATTACATCGCTAAATAAAGGATCGATATGTTTGTAACGAGTGTCCTTATCTGGTCGAAAGAAAGTTAGATCCTTCCAATTGCGAATTCGAGGCATTAAGTTGATTCCTAACAAATAGGAGAGAGCGAAAACGGGTGTAGATTGGCCCTGTGTATTTGCGTGCAAAGTATCTGGCTGTATATCTGTTTTATTTTAAAGCAACCCATCAATAATATAAACAGCTTCCCAAACACCACAGGGGATAAAATGACTAAACAATGCAATATACGTATCGGAAACATGATGATAGGCGATGCCACCGTAACCACCGTATCGAATATGGTATTCCGTTAGCAAGTTTTCTTCGTATAAATCATATTTCGTGCCATCTGCAGCAGCTGATTTACCACTTCCCCACAATTTAGGAAGACTAAAATGATTATATTGGTTAAGAATATCCCGAATAGCATCATCGAGTTTTTTAACATTTACATGTCGTCGATTGACAAAAGAAATCATATGTGGCGTCACTATATTTCGCATATGTTTAGAAGTTTGTGAAGATCCCAAATTACAGCCATATCCAAATGAAGTAATGATGTAACGTTCAATAGGGTTTTCAAGTTTGGGATCAGAGCCGGATAAGGGACCAAAATGCCTGGTCCAACGAGTCCAGTGTTCAACATTGCAAAGATATCAAGAACATTTCTTTCAGGTAAGCGCTGAATAACGATATATTCTAACGCTTTACTCTTTTTTGAAGGATCCTTGCGTACTAAACGTTTAAGAGTGGGTTCTCCATTTTCATTTATCATAACCTGTCCATTTTCAGGATAATTTCGATCTATCGTTTCTGCAGTCTGCGTTAACCATTCCTTTAATTGGGTGACAAACCCGGTGGAGGAGGAATTAAATCCGAGCTCATTGCAGTAATAAGCAACCATAGGTTTGCATTTTTACCATGAAAGTAATTGTTCTCGATAATCAGCATACTCCTCGGAACCTTTTATACCAATATCCCCCGTTTTTAACTCTGTGGCCAGACAAGAAAATATACAGATTTCAAGACGTTTAAGATAGATCAATTCAGTATTCTTTCCAACACGAATGGTGTTTTTCCATTGTTCGTTGGCAAATGATAGATCTATACAAAGTTAGAAACTTTAAAATTATTATCTTTCATAAACGACCAATTCAGTCCATTGTTTATGAAAAAAGGAGTTGAATTAAAGATTCAACACCCCGATAAGCAGCATTGGTTCTTAGGAGATCGTGATAAAATCATTCAAATATTAACGAATGTCGTCAATAACGCCCTACAATATACACCAAAAGGAAAACAAGTATCGATTTATACAGAGGAAAAAAATGATCACATTAGTTTTATCATTAAAGATGAAGGAGTTGGAATTAGTGAGGATGATCTCCCGTTCCTGTTTGAAAGATTCTACCGGGGTGATAAATCTCGTGATCGGAAAACAGGAGGTATCGGGATTGGGTTATCTATCGTAAAGGCACTTGTAGAAGCCCATCATGGTGAAATCAAGATCGATAGTAAACTAAATGTAGGAACAACTGTAGAGGTAATGGTTCCAAAGCAGTAAGGGATTAGGTCACTTGACTTAATCCTTTTTTTGCTTTTTTTATTGTCTTTTTTGAGAACGAAAAATAGCTATCTTTCATCCACATAAGTTCTACACAACTTACTCATAAGTTCTTTACAAGTATTGCTTATGATAAGAACAAGTAAACAAAACAACATAAAACTGTACAAGAAGAAATTAGGAGGCGTTAGATGTTTCATCAGATTATGAATCTTAAAAAAACAAATCAACTGCTTTAATAAATTTCGTAGTTGATACCAATTAAGGTAGAAAAGCTATTAAGGATGAAAATCGAATAATTGAGTGTATTGATCGTAGTAAATAAAAAAGTGAAGGAGTTTTAAAGATGTACAAAAAAGTTGATCAAGGATTATTGGGGAAATATCAATTTATATTAGATTCTACACCATATATGACAGGCAACTGTCAATCGTGGGAATTAGGAGAAGGGGTTTTCAGTTATGAAGATGAGGATATAATGTGGATTCATTTTGATAAATATGGAAATTTCCGTTGCTATGATGTTTCTCTGAGTGCCTAATCTTAAAACAGTATAACTATTAGTTATAGAAATCGTAAAATTGGCAGCACTGGATGTAAACAACCTATTAATTAGGAGAGAACTTTCTCCACAACTTTCACACAAGTCGCTCATAAATTCTACATTAGTGAGAAGTAAGATAAGAATATGAAAGGAAGGATAAAACACTGATGGGATTTGGTCATGGTTTTGGAATGTTTGGTATGGGAGGTGGATCGATTATGATGGTTTTATTCGTTTGCTTATAGGCTACCTTTTCTATTTGGGAATAAACAATCAAAAAATAGGTACACAAGATGGAAACCAGCAAGTAACAAGTTCAAATGCACTAGAAATTGCTAAGTCTAGACTTGCTAAAGGCGAAATTTCTTTTGAAGAATTTGAGCAAATCAAGAAGAATATTTTATAAGAACTTATTAATGGAATTCTAGCAGCATCATTAGCTTTTACTGGAGGAACAGGATTAGCCTTATTTTCAGATAAAGAAACTCCAAATCAAAATACAGTGATTCAAGAACAAAGCGGTAATTATGATCAAATGGTTGAAATGATGGAATCAGGCGATGTTGGAAGTATGCAAAAATACATGGAGGAAGGGAATATGAACTTTGATGAGATGCAAAAGTATATGGAAGAAGGAAATATAAACTTTGGTCAAATGAAACCATATATGAGTGAAATGCATCCTAATTTAGATAATCAACAACTCGAAGAAATGTACAAGGGAATGCATGGCACGGTTGGTTCTTCTCAAAGCAGTAACTTTAAAGGAATGGGAAGTTTATAATTATCACTTTAAGCAGGTCGTTAATGACCTGCTTCCCCAAAATATGAATATTGGAGGAATCTAAGATATGTTTTTATTACTAATTTTGGCTATTGGTTTTTATCTGTATAAAACAGGTGAATTACAAAAATTATTTAGCCGTATACAACCGAAAGAAACGAACAGCTCAAACGAACTAAAAGAGGTTATCGATTATAGATATGCATCCGGTCAAATCTCAACGGAAGAATACAATAAACTAAAAGAATTGTTATAAAACACACTAACTATTTATAAACAGGAAAGGAGAAATGAACATGATGAATGGAGGCCATATGGGATCCTTTGGAGGTAGTAATGGAGGATTTTACGGTTATAATGGAATGCCATCAGGATTTAACTCGTTTGACATGATGTTTAATGGGTCTTTTATGACTATTTTAGTACTTGTTCTGATTGGGTTGGTTCTATTTTTACTACTTAGAAATAGAAAACAACAAACTAGAGTTTCATCCATTAAAATGAATCATACGACAGTCATTGAGGCAGAAGAGGTTGCAAAGTTGCGTTATGCCCGTGGTGAGATTTCACATGATGAATTTCAATCCATACTACAAACGATTAAAAAGTAAGAGGTGAAATGTGTGTTAAACGTAACCTTATCCATTATAATCTTTTATTATCTAGTGAAGACAGGTGATCTATTCAAATTAATAAAAATAGCCAAAAACCTTATTCTTGACTTCCTAATTGTCTTTAAAAAAGAAAAACATAATAACAAAGGCTACAATAATCCTTTAGAGGTTTTAAAGCTCCGTTATGTTCGGGGAGAAATTGACAAAGGAGTATATGAACAAATTGTAAAGAATTTATAATATACAAAGCACAATTGGAGTAAGGATTGATGGAGATTCATTATTATTAGTTTGAATTTTTACGGATTTTTTTCTGAATAAACCCAACTTAATACTATTAAATGTGGCGACCAAATACATAAAAGGTCGCCACATTTAATTTAATTTAAGAAGCCATTTTCCTGCAAACTTCTGCACATTTACGGCAGGATTCTGCACATTTTCTACAATGCTCAGCATGTCCATGTTGTTCACAAATTTTTCCACAAGCATCACATATTTCAGCACAAAATTGGCAGATTTGTTTTGCTAAAGGACTGTCTGATTGCATTGCTTGTGCTGCTAATGCACAAATATCAGCACACTCTCTGTTATAACGAATACATTCTGCCATCATTTTTACATCATCTTCTTTTAAACAGGCATTATAACAACCATTACATGCCTCCATACATTCAAGACATGCCTTGATACATTCTTCATAGGTCATTTGTATATCATAATCCTCCTTGTATTTAATACCGTATTATCATCTCCTTAAATAGTAAAAATATGAAATAATTTTTTAATCATAAATTTTTAATGTTGTCATATGGTTGTTGAGTATTCTTGCTTCAAATTCTTTTAGCTACATCCATAAAAAATTTAATCAATGTTAAATGAAATATATAAGATCTTATTCTACTTTGAATTGGCCCATTATTCCAGCATCTTCATGTTCAAGAATATGACAATGGTACATAAATACACCTGAATGATTAAAGGTAGCAATGGCTCGAACTTTTTCGCCCGGATAAACGAGAATGGTGTCTTTCCATCCCATTTCGTTTTCAGGCGGTGGATTCCCATCACGATCTAGAATTTGGAATTGTACGCCATGAGCGTGAAATGGATGTGCCATTCCACCCATCATCCCCATCCCACTATCATTAGAAATTTCCCAGATTTCTGTGTCGTTCAGATTAACCTCTTCATCAATCCGATCCATATCCATTTGTTTACCATTGATATTCACACTTGGGCCCATCCCTTGAAAAATAAATTGTCTTGTTTTTACTGCACGATCGGAGTTTATTTTTTCAATGGTAGTTAACTTTTCTGGAATGATATATTCTTTTGGACTTTCACTTTTTATAACAAACTTCATAAACGCTGATCCTTGATTCAATAATTGAACCGTTTCTCCTTTTTTAAAATCTGAAAAATCAACAAGGATTTCTGCTCTTTCTGCAGGGCCAAGAACGATATTGTTCATTTCTGACGGCTTTTCAAGGAACCCGCCATCACTAGCAATTTGATAGAAGGTTTGGTTATTGCTAAGGTTTAATTTATAAACACTTGCATTGGAACCATTCAATAAACGAAGTCTCACCATACCCCTCGGTACTTCCAAAAATGGATGGACAGCTCCATTTACCATCATTGTGTTACCTTGTAAGCCGTTCATAACATCATGCATCCCTAACTCATACTCAAAACTCCCGTCCGCATTAAACCTTTTATCTTGAATGATAAGTGGAACATCATTCACTCCATAGTCTTTCGGAATATCTAAACGATCAGAAACTTCATCCTCAATAAAGAATAATCCTGCTAATCCATTATATACTTGCCTCCCGGTTTGTTGCTCAGGGTGGGGATGAAACCATAAGGTAGCTGCGGGCTGTTCTATCTTGAATTCTGGAGACCATGATTCTCCCGGTTGAATCCCTGAGTGTGGTCCTCCATCCTTGTCACCATCAACTTCAAGACCATGCCAGTGGATGGTTGTTATTTCATCATCTAAATTATTTTTTACATTTACAGATACCTCTTCACCATTACGAACCCGAATAACGGGGCCTAAATAATCGCCATTATACCCCATCGTCTTTGTTTCTTTTCCTGCAATAAATTCTTTTGTAGAGTTTTGGGCAGTTATTTGAAACTTTGCTTTATTTGGATCAGGGTTTTTATCTTTTAATAATGGCGGTATAGGGAGAGGGGATTCTTCTGTTTCAATAGATTGATTATCAGATGGCTGATTCATTGATAGATCCGGTAATTGTCCGGGCATATCCTGACCTTGTACGAAAAAGAGAAAGAGGCCTCCCAAGATTATTATGATACCTGCAATGAAGATGCCGTAATTTGCTTTCATTAAATTTTCCTCCTTCATTTAGTAGTTTGAACTTAACTAGTATAATGCCGTACATAATATTTACTTTTTTAATAAAAATACTAAAAGAACATCTATTTATAAACTGTTTCGATTCTAGCTTTCCATAACAGATTTTAATTATCAGTATTATACGTAAAATTTGTTGTTTGTATCAGAAGTCACGATATAAAGGAGGTAAAAGTAATGATGGGTTTCCCCGGAAACGGCATGATGGGCAGTTACTTTTGGGGTTTTGGACTTTTGGGATGGTTAATTAATCTGCTTGTCATTGGTGCGGTTGTCTATATTGCTGTTAAATTAGCATTAAAGAATAAAAAGGATTAAATAGAATATCCATGACAACATTCTTTTCGAAAATAAAAACTAAAATAGGTGGAGGATTTTTATGGAATTCCATTATACAGTTATTACGAATAAAACGATTGATGAAGCTATATCATCAATTGAACAAAATTTAAAAGAAAATAAATTTGGCATCCTATGGCAGCTTGATTTAACTACAACTCTACAGAAAAAGGGAGTAAATAGTTATACTTCACCTTATCGAATACTTGAAGTTTGTAATCCTGTAGAAGCTGCAAGAGTTCTCGGCTATAATCCATTAGTTGGATATTTCTTGCCTTGTAAGATAACTGTCTATGAAAGTGAAGGAAAGACTTATATTGGACTTCCAAAACCAACGGCTATGATTGGTTTGTTAAATGATCCCGAATTGAAATCCATTGCAGAGAATATTGAAGAAATACTCATCGATGTGTTAGAAAAAAGTAAATGAAAGGAAGTAAAAACAGGTTTGTGGAATGTTCGCAAACCTGTTCTTTGTTTTTAACAATTTTCCTGTCGCTAATGGAGATCATGTGAATCAAAACAGGTAAATGCCCCGATTTCATGTTATTTGTCCCCTGTATACGATACTACCGTAGCATTTACCCAATCAAATAAATAGGAGGTATACCATGTACAATATGAATGCGATGGAAAGTGTCTCATCAACCAATATAGCGCATACTGGAATGAAAGACGGAATGTCTATGGGAATGAAGCACCATTCGAATTTGCTTCACACGGTTCAACAATGTGCAGCAACATGTGATCATATGATTACCCACTTGCTCCATCATGAAGATATTCATGGTCGAAGACATCAACTTGAGTTATTACGTGATTGTACTGATATATGTCATTTAACGGCTAGTTTTATTGCTCGAAATAGCCATATGGCTAGAATGATGGCCCATATTTGTGCGCATATTTGTGAAGTATGTGGCAACGAATGCGCTAAATTTTCTGACCACCATTCACAACATTGTGCGCAAGAATGCTTGCATTGTGCAAGGGAATGTCGTGCTTTTGCAATGACAGCATAATTTTTGATAAAATTTCCTAATATTAGAATAATCCTACATGCAAGAAGTTTAAGGTTTAAATCATATTCAACGATTGGCGAAAAAATATAGTTATTATGGATTGCTTTTTAGCAGTCCATTTTCTGTCCTTAACGAATTAAAGAAGCAGATTAGTGGAAGTAGATGCATTCTGTTTTATGAGAGCTTATACTATCTGATTTATTAACGTTAAAAAGTCATAAATAATTAAAAAGCTGGAGGAAACAATGTAAATGTACATAGACTACTTTTAAAACAACATTAGGAGGTTATCATGAAAAGTAAAAGATTTGTAACTGGGATTTTAATGCTAACATTAGTATTGATGTTATCTGCATGGACAAGCAGTAGTAATCAAAACAGTACCGATATAAGTTTGAATAAGGACAACATTCATTCTGGTTCTGCCGAACTCCCTAAAGGTTTAAAAGAAGCAAAAAATCCAACCTATAAAGTTGGTAGTCAAGTAGTTGTTAAAGCTCACCACATGAAGGGGATGTATGGTGCTAAAGCAACCATTGTAGGTGCTTATGATACGACAGCATATGCTGTTACCTACACTCCGACCACTGGAGGACCAATAGTAAAAAATCATAAATGGGTTATCCAAGAAGAAATTAGAAATGCTGGTACTAAGACATTCAAAGTTGGAACGGAGGTTACTTTAGCGGCAAACCACAGGAAAGGTATGATGGGTGCAAAAGCAATTATAAATTCAGCAGTAAGCACAACAGTTTATATGATTGATTACATTCCGACTACTGCAGAACAAATAGTAAAAAATCATAAGTGGGTTATTGAGAGTGAACTTTCAGATAAGTAATAAACAAAGAATTCAGTTATAAAATACAAAATAACACTTAATAACAAGTTGTTTAGATGAAAAAAGGGATTCACCATAGAATCCCTTTTTAAACTACTGACTTGGGAGATTAAGTTAATCAAGCAATCTTAGTTATTCCATTATACCAGCTAATATAAGTCAACACTTTTTAAGTAATAATACTAGATTAAAGATGTTATAATAAAAACATGCATGACAAAGAAACTTCAATAATTTTATTTGAAGTTTTTGTAAATAATGTAATTATTTGTATCGGATTATGCAGTGTATTTCTTCTTATGTTTTAAGATGGCATAAATCCAATGCAATAGCTTGTTGGCGCAAGCTATTATGGCTACTTTGTGAGGCTTGCCCTCACTTCTTTTTTTGTCATAATACTCTCGGAGTTTCGCATTTCGATTATTCGTTAACCCACACTGAACAGCTGTATAGAGTGTTTGACGTAGCTTTGTAGATCCTCTCTTGGTGATGCGATTGATAGATGCTGTAAACTTCCCAGATTGGTAAATCCGAGGATCAATGCCCGCATAGGCTACTAGCTTTTTCGGGTGACTAAATTGTGTGACTTCACCTATTTCTGAGATAAGAGTAGCTGCAATTTTAGAACCCACCCCTGGAATGGACCGAAGGATCTCATAATCCTCAAACTGCATTGCTAACTGATCAATCTCCTGCTCTAGTACGTTGAGAAACTCTCGTTGTTGAAGAAGCATTTGAATATACATTTTTAGAGTAACCAAATGGCTTTGATACAGTGTTTTCTTAAATGGGTTCCGTTCTGCGGCCTCTTTTAACTTCAAAGCCTTTTCGCAAAACCAACCATATGATCTCTTTCCTCCTAGACCATGCATCTCCTTAGCTAACTCATCAGTTCGTACCTTCATCACTTCATTAGAAGTAGGATAGATGAGTAAAGTCTTTAATGATATAGGCGAATATAAATTACTAAAAACCCCTTTATATTCAGGAAAAACTTGATCTAGAATCGTTTGGAACTGTAGCTTTAACTGTACGTAATTACGAGTTAATGAATCATGTTGTCTTGATAAATTACGTAAATTCATCGTTTGAACATTTTTTCGGTGGAAGGTTTCTAGATCTTCTTTGTAGTAGAGTTCGCATAAATGTCGAGCATCAGCCGGGTCTGACTTAACCTTTCGAAGGCTACTCTTTTTTGTTTCGTAAGAAACCACTGGATTCACTAAATAGTAGGTTATTCTCTTTTCCTCAAGATACTGAAGTACAGGTTCATGATAGTGTCCAGTAGATTCAAAAATGACCACAGGATCTGCTTCAGCATTCAATTTGACTTCCTTGTAAAATACATAAAAATCACGTAAACCATTGGTATCATGCTTAAATTTAAAGGTTTTTCTAAAAGGTTGCTTTCTTGCCAAGAAAGCTTGGACTTGACTTTCTCCTTTCGCTACATCCAGACCAATGACTGGATCCATAACTTATCACATCTCCTTGTACTGTATTTGTCGGCAGCCCCTGTCTATCTTGTAGTATCATAGCTTCGCTTGTTATGCGGGGTCTAAGCCCCAACCAGCCTCAAACATGTTTCTACAAGTAGGGGGTGGACAGTATAACGGACGGGATCTAATGATATCAGAAGTCCCAAGGGCGCTTGCGTCCTACCCCGACTACCTAAAGAATAACCTATAAAAAAAGGTCAACCAGATAAAATAACAATCTGGATGACCTTATAATACGATAGGGCGCTTTAACGGGGCTTTTAAATATGGGAATTTCCTTAACGTTGTAAATCCGCATTTTCCTGACGCTACCCCATACAAGAGAAATACGCACTCTATAATAGTAATATTGTGAAGTTATTCACTTAAAGTAATGCTTTAGTTGAACAATCCAATCTAAAAAGTCGGTTCCTTCACGCTAGGAATTCGACTTTTTTAGGTTGAATTTCACAATTCGTGTTTCATTAATGCTATTTTTGATATCGCATAATTTGGAAATAAAAGTAAGCCTTTGACCCATTTTTACACGTATCTCGGCTGAACCCCTACTTGATAATTTTCAACTGCTTAAAGAAAGATATATGAATTATACAGAGGCTGAACTTCAACAAAGAATTACTTCCTTTTGGGGCGTAACATATACAAGGTATGAATGGTTGTTAGAAATTTTAGCCACCCTCTATCATCATAGAGGTCAATTACACGCTGTACTTGTTCACTACTATGGAAAAGACCCGAGAATACCAATGTTTGAATAGACATATATAAACTAAACCAGCTATATATATAATATGGTTTTTTGACCGTATTAAACGTAAATAACGATACAAAAAAAGGTGTACAAGCTGCTAATTAATACGAGATCCATACTATAAGAAGTTTCTTGAACCGATTGCATTTACTCTTCCAATTTTTCACTAAGTTTAAAGATTTTATATTGGGATACATTAGCAATATGAACCATCATATTTTATAGGATCTTTGAGAAAATTTATATTGAAGAATGAGGGAGGATTATCAACTAAAGTTGGAAAATCATGAAGGAAACATACAGTATGCAGATAATAATAAGGAAAAGATTAAGATTATTTTAGTATTAGCCTTGCCGGCTGTTATTGAAAATTTTTTTCAGACCATTCTTGGTTTTGTTGATACTTACTTTGTGTCAAAAATTGGCCTTGCTGAGGTTTCAGCCGTTGGAGTAACAAATGCTGTACTTGCTATTTATTTTGCTCTGTTTATGGCAATTGGTGTTGCGGCTAATGTTCGGATCTCGAATTTCTTGGGGGCAAAACAAGTAGAAAAAGCTCGACATATTGCGCAGCAATCAATAATACTGGCTATTTTGTTTGGTATAGTAACAGGGATCATTACTTTATTCTTTGCTGGTCCGTTATTAAAGCTAATGGGAATTGAAGCAAACGTATTAGAGGCAGGAAAGATTTACTTTAAATTTGTAGGAATCCCTTCAGTATTTATGTCATTAATGTTTGTATTAAGTGCTATCTTAAGAGGAGCTGGTGATACACGTGCACCAATGAAAGTCAGTATTTTAATAAATATAGTAAATGCTATTTTAGACTATGTGTTCATTTTTGGATTTTGGCTAATTCCTGACATGGGCGTTGTAGGAGCTGCGTTAGCTACTGTTTTTGCAAGGCTGACTGGAAGCCTTGCACTCCTTTATTATATAAAGCGCTCTTCCAGCCTTTCATTTAAAAGGGATTTTTGGAAACCTGATAAACAGCACATGTGGGAACTTGCAACTCTCGGGGGGCCAGCTGCTGGTGAAAGATTAGTAATGAGACTTGGACAAATTGTATATTTTGGATTTGTTGTCACTCTTGGTACTAATGTATTTGCAGCTCACCAAATTGCAGGTAACGTAGAGGTATTCTCCTATATGATCGGCTATGGTTTTGCAACCGCAGCAACTATTCTTGTTGGTCAGCAAATTGGAGCTGGAAAAGTAGATGAAGCAAAAAAATATGCAATATTATGTACATGGTTTGGTGTCGGATCAATGGTCATTTTAGGTGTCCTTCTTTTTCTTTTCGGAAGTTGGGGAGGGAGCTTTTTCACCGATGAACAAGAAGTAATAGAAAATATCGGAACTGCTTTAAAAGTGTCAGGGGTTTTCCAACCCTTTCTGGGAGCATTACTTATTCTAACTGGAGCATTCCAAGGAGCGAATAATACAAAATTTCCAATGTATTTAACAGCAATGGGAATGTGGGTAGTCCGTACCCTTCTTGTGTATATATTAGGGATACAATTTGGCTGGGGACTCCTTGGTGTATGGGTGGCAATTGGCATTGATATCACTTTTAGAGCTGTGGTATTAACTGTACAATTCGTAAGAGGAAAATGGATTACTGTCAAACAAGAAGTAGAATCTGAATGCCATCCACAGACGACTAAAGAAACCATGTCTGGATGCGTTAATAATTATTAAGTATAAACAGTTATATTAAATGGATAATAGGGCTTACTCAAAAAGGCTTTGTAAAACGAAAATTTGAGTAGTCTTTTTTTTATCTAGATTATTGTAAGTTTTATGCATAAAAATCTTATTAAGTTTAGTTTTAAATACTAATTCTTTTTCTTAAAAGAGAATGTTTGTATAGGTTAACCTAACAGGGAAACTTAGATCTGTCAGGTGGTGAAAATCCTCTGTGGGGGTACACGACTAACCCTTAAGGAAGCGCCAAGTACTTATCGTGAGGAAAGGGCTGGAGGAAGCGTGGAATAAAATCTTGGCTAGAAGTAAAGAAATCTGATACTAAGGCCTTATAAAGGGATAAGGCTCCAATAAAGTCAAAGTCCAAATAGATGTGCGTAACTTTGTAGAATGTAAATCAGCAAGTAAAAGAGGGAGATAGAGATAGATTGTCTTGCCCTAGGAGGTTTTGCAGATGTACAATCATATTAAAATGTTATTGTTATAATTAACAATAAACGTAACATACATATAGTATTTTAAAAAGATATTGACGTATCTTTTAATAGGAGGGTAATAATGGAAGTAGGGTTTTTATCTATTTTGTCTCTAGGATTTGTTCTTGGAATTAAACATGCAATTGAACCCGACCATGTGATAGCTGTTTCAACGATAGCTAGTCGAAGTAAAAAGTTATGGCATTCCAGTTTATCAGGTGTATTTTGGGGGATAGGCCATACTGCAACATTAGTTATATTTGGTATAATTGTTATTCTTATAAAGGGTGAGATACCAGATATATGGGCTATGTCCTTAGAATTTTTAGTAGGAATAATGCTTGTTTATCTTGGGGTTACTAGTATCTTTTCCTTCAAAAATGCTCATATACACAAGCATGAACATAATGGAGAAGTACATAAGCACATTCACAAATATACTGGGGAGCATCTAAATAAACATCAACGTACAAAAATCGTTTATATAAAATCATTGATAATTGGCTTTGTGCATGGTCTAGCAGGAAGTGCTGCCATGATTCTATTAACGATGAGTACAGTAAAGAGTGTTTGGGAAGGGACAATTTATATTCTTATATTTGGTGTTGGAACCATAATCGGTATGCTTTTCTTTACAACAATTTTGGGAATTCCATTTGTTTTAAGTGCTAAAAAGATAAACATTAATAAAAGCTTGATTCAAATTACTGGTGGTATTAGTACAGCGTTTGGGATTTATTACGTGTACAACTTAGGGATAACAGAAGGGCTTTTTTATCTTTGGATACAGCGATTCCAGTAAAAAAGTAATTAACTCATTTTGTGGAACACAATATATTGCTGCATTTTATTCACCAGGTCATACCCTTGGTTCTACCTCATTGTAGTTAATAAAAAGTGCTTACTTACAGATGATATTTTGCCCATAGATTCAATAGGTAAACCCGACTTTGCAGTTAAGGTAGTAGATTGGGTTGGTGATTCAAGGGAATTCTGTATAAACGCTACAAAGAATTGTCAGAAGAACTGATACCAGCACTCTTAATAAATATAAAAAAATTGATCGTCAGATTGTGAATAAATACTTATCAAATTAAAACTTCTATTACAAAATAATACAAGAGGTTGATGAAGGTGATTATGAGGTTTTCGAATTGTTAAGTATACGGATCATCAAGCTTATTAAAATAATTATTATGATTATAAAGTAATGGACATTGCTAAAGAAGCAGATAAGTCTAGATCAGCAAACAATCCATTGAAGATATTGATATAGAAGAGGAACTATTACCTGATTACTGCTATGAATTATCAAAAACTAACTTAAAATTAATAATTTGTGCTATAGACTAGGAACATTTTACAAAAAGAAAATTCCTCGTATGGAATAAATGTGGAAAGTTACAATGCATGGTATGTGCGAGGTGGTTACTCTGAGACAGATCGGTGGTGATTACCGTGTATGTCACAAGAGATGAATTAGATACCATGATCACAATGCTGCTTTAGTCGTTTCAATTATTGTCGCATCGAGAAATAGAGGAAATAAAAAAGACTAGCCCAACCTGTCATTTGGCTATGCGGGTAGAGGACTAGTCTTATGTCTACTTGCCTCAACCACCGCACTTTACACTGCGGAGTAACTGAAACATTGAAGGCGGTTGGTGTTACAGCATCAATCGTCTTTTTATTATATGTTGTTAAATTCATCATATACGAATAATTAAATCTTATCAAGTAATTTCCAGACTATTTACAATTTAATTTGAAAAATTAATATTAAATTTCGATCACAATACTCTTTTCTTCTTAGAAAGTGGTTTCATAAAGTTTTACATAGCCAAGATGAACATATACAAAAGTAATCATATATAAAGATTGAGTTAATCAGAATACTAACAATAAAGAAAGCTGGACATTTTATGAAAGTAGAACTATAGGAAAGAACTTATTCCTTGGTCCTATTATAAATAATGAGATTCATGAGAACATAAGTTAAACGAATACAAACGGAGTAACTTATAGTTTTAATCAATTGAATAAAAAATGTACTACTATTATATATAAAAAGAAGCAAGTACAAGAAACGAATTCTTCTTCACCTAGAAAGGTTGATTTTTCTAGGAAAGACTTTATTGCATTTGTAAGCCATAATTTACACCAAATTATACAATTGAAACTTCAAATAACTGATCCTCTTACGAGGAACATCATTTAAGCTCCAAAGGGCTAGGGGGTGATTTGTACTTCTAACGGAGAGCTATCACAGTCAAACTGTCTTGCATCATGGAAATACAGTATGACAGACTTTAACCCCAAGAGCTAAACATTTGAAAAAAAGAGAAGTTATTTAAATCTTTACATAAATAAGCAGATGGATGGGATGGTCAAAATGCCTTATATCGCATTTTTATGAAAGGTTTAAATGCAAATTCTCCCGATGCTATCATGCAGCTCTCAACTCTGCAATTATCATTAAATAAGTGGAAAAATTATGACAAAAAAGAATCTACAAAAATTCTACACAATTATAGTAGATAATTTATTTTGAAAGGACGATGTTTTTTCAAACCTCTATTTGGTCTCCATCATCTATGGAGACTTTTTTTGAAAATAAGTTCTTTTATATTGCTAATTTTTCGTGTTCTTGAATTCAACATTTGACTAGACTATGGATCTTGTTTATCAGTTAGACCCAAGTTATATGTTTATAAGCATATAACTAGAAGTAAAAACGAACAAAATCAATTTGGAGGAGATTTTTATAAAGTAGCCAACTTTATTGCTGAACTTAATAGGAATACTCCGCTTGTAAAAAAACTAAACTATTCTTTATTAGTACAGACCCCGAAGAAATGTATCTGAATAAAAGTGATAGTATGAAAAATTGCTGATATTAATGGTTTAGGTTTTACGAGTGATGGTGAGAGAATATTAAAGAGATGTAAACAGTAGCTGGGAAAAATCGACAAAGTAGTATTATTAGAAAGTAATCATTATATGATGACAGCGGGATATTTTTCAAATGTCATCTATGTTATTAATCCTTTCCTAATTCAATTATGAATGATACAGGTTTATATTTTTCAGTTTATGAGCCAAAAAATTGGACAAAAAGGAAAGGGAATTAAAGAGAATTGTTGATACAATTGTAGATCCTTTCTCTATCTTAATAATAAAACAAAAAATCTTTTAGGAGATGAGATGATGGAAGAAAGTATTCAACCACTTGATCCAACATTTTTAGAGTTGGGTCCACTTCAAATCCAATGGTATGGATTAATTATTGGAGTTGGTGCTCTACTAGGACTTTGGATAGCAGTTCGAGAAAGTGAAAGAAGAGGCCTTCATAAAGATACCTTTGTTGATTTAATCTTATTTGCACTGCCTATCGCCATTATCTGTGCACGTGCCTACTATGTCATTTTTCAATGGGATTATTATAGTCAAAATCCAGGAAGCATCGTGAAAATTTGGGAGGGTGGATTAGCAATTCATGGTGGTTTAATCGGTGGAATTGTGACAGGGTTCATATTTGCGAAAGCCAAAAAGATTTCCTTTTGGAAGCTAGCAGATATAGCAGCACCAAGCATTATCCTTGCTCAAGCGATAGGACGTTGGGGAAACTTTATGAATCAAGAAGCACACGGTGGACCTGTATCACGTGAATTTTTAGAAGGGTTCTTTTTTCCTGAATTTATTGTGAATCAAATGTATATTAATGGGCAATATTACCATCCAACCTTCTTATATGAATCATTTTGGAATTTACTAGGATTTTCAGTTTTGATTTTGTTAAGAAGAGTGAACTTAATAAGAGGTGAAATATTTCTTAGCTATGCAATTTGGTATTCAGTCGGTCGACTTTTTATTGAGGGGATGCGAACAGATAGCTTAATGCTAACTGAAACATTAAGAATGGCCCAAGTGATTTCAATTGTATTAATTGTTGTATCAATTGGTTTTATCATATTCCGTCGAATAAAAGGTTAAGGAGATGAAAGATATTTGGATACAAGGAAAAGGTCAAAAAAAATTGATGAAAAAATCAAATAAGAAATCAAGGAACTCAAACAAATGATTAAGATGTTTGGAAAACTGGTAATTAGTTAGGTTTAGTCACACTTTTTTATGAGGCTAAAAATGCTGTACGTTTTGTCGGATGATTAAGGGAGTAAATTGAGAAGTCAATGTATAAGGAGAATAAGAAAGAAGAAAGGTATCTTGTTTTGTATTCAAGTAAACTGGAGGTTCTCTGGATGAAGAACAGTAAGACATTTACATTTTTTATAATGTTAATTATCGGGGCATTATTAGCAGTAGTTGGAACGTATTAAATGACAATGAAGCCATATGTATGTAAATGATTTGTATTCTTGAATGTGAAACAGCTATCATACTAGGAATTATGGAAAATACTATTTAAGCAGTGTCAGGTTTATTATGGAAACCTATCAAAAAGGTGATTTATTTTTAGTTTAGAAGACAAAGAGACAGAAGAAAGTTTTGGAAGGATTATGATAGGTTTGCAAGAGAAAAAAGTATGGTTTAGGCAATGGTAATAGAGTTGAAATTGTGACTTATTTGCCAAACTTCTTTTTAAATAATAAAGGCTACTTGATACAAATCAGGATTTACTAAAACAACTGGGTGCTATTATAATGGTGTTTTTTTGTTTAGTCATTACAGGCATTCTAAAATTTGATCTACTGCTTTCTGAAAAGAAAATACGGTTTAAAAAGAGACCTACAAGGTACTCAGGTTCTGCTTTAATTGGCTTAGGTTATGCGGCTGGATGGACTCCATGTACTGGTCCAATATTAGCAGGTGTTATTGCATTAGGGGTTACCGAACCAGGTAAAGGGTTGCTTTATATGATTTTCTATATCTTAGTCTTTTCAATTCCATTTTTATTAATGTCATTTTTTATTGGAAAAATGAATTTTCTAAAAAGAAAAGTGCAATTTTTATGATCATTGGCGTCGTATTAATGATAGTGATGGGAGTATTATTGTATTTTGATTTGATGATAAAAATCATCACCTTTTTAATTCCTTTTTTTGGTGGGTTTGCTGGATTTTAATTACAATCGAAATAAATCTTATAAAGAAAAGTTGTAAATTAAATATTGTAAAAATTCGTGAGGCTTTAAGTTATGAAGTGGAAAGAAGATGACTTGGGGTTAATAAATAGGACGGATCTATTTTTTTACCGACTGAAGTTTTTGTCAAAGTGGATAAGATAGTGGCATTCCTGAAGAGATGAATGGTTTTTCAATAATAGAAGACGAGATGAACCTGCCAGTTACAAATAAGGTGGAATTCTTTGGGATGATGGACAAAGTAACGATAAATGGAAAGAAATTTGATAGTGAAAGTATTGATTTCACTCAAGAACAAGGTGTCACTGAAGTGTAGGAATTTTACTATAAACCGGACATGGTGGGAGGAACCATCCATCCGTCCACATTCACGGAACTTAATTTAATATATTTTCCAAAAAGGAGAAAAGCCCCCGGAAAATAAGCAGGTGGAAGGCCAGTTTCTTACTAAAGAGAGATGAGACAGTAAAAATAGCTGTAAAATTTAAGTATAAGGGCGAGTATATGATCCATTTCCATATTCTTGAACATGAAGATAACGGCATGTTCGCTTAT
Source organism: Metabacillus sp. KJ11-3 (assembly GCF_055808295.1). Classification (NCBI taxonomy): domain Bacteria; kingdom Bacillati; phylum Bacillota; class Bacilli; order Caryophanales; family Bacillaceae; genus Metabacillus; species Metabacillus sp. KJ11-3. Next base: position 289,367 of record NZ_JBVVRS010000004.1, read on the forward strand.
GTAAAGGTGGAATAAACTTCAATCTAAAAATATTTGGGTGGTCCAATATACCACTAAACATGAAAAAATAAATATTAAAAGAGCCAGTGTGAAAGATTCGCACTGGCTCTTTTATATGTGTATTAATCATATAAAAGAGGGTATTTGACATCGATTTTTATTGATATATCATTAAACCCCTAATTTACTACACTGTTTACTAGTTATCTTTTGATTTGGATGGTACGCTTTACTAGGGGTAAAGGTAGCATACAACGTTTTTGCCGCCATTTCCCCTTAAAAGTCATTTTTTTAACATGACCCAGAACAAAAAAGTATTTCATATAAGCTGGGTGCTCTTTGATTCATCATATTCCTTCATTATTTTATAAAACGTGTTTTTCTTCAGTTCTAACATCTCCATAAACATAACGCCTGTTATGTCTCCGTTTCTCCATTTTGAATGGTTTTCTTCTATTATTTGCCGCTGTTTCTTACTCAGGATGGAAAGGTTTATTTGAGGGCGCCCTAAGTGTTTCCCATGAGATTTAGCTACAGCGATACCCTCAGCTTGTCTCTGGCGAATTTTCTTACGTTCTTGATCAGCAACATAGGTATTCGGATTATCGTTTAGAAAACCCATATTACTTAACTGTTTTTTATAACTTCATAAGTCGGATTATAGTGGAGGATACTCATAACATCCCCTCGGCTATATACATGAAGTACAAAATGTGGTAGCAATTGGTTGGAAAGCGAGGATTCCATTTGAACAATAAAGTGCTGACACAAGAGGAATTTCTTTGATACTATGAATAAACAATAAAAAACTAATAGAGCTGGTGAAAAAATGGAGAAAACGGTTTTGATCGTCGATGACGATCGGGATATTGTAAGGCTAATCACAGAAAGCCTAAAATTCGAACAATTTAAAGCGATATCGGCTTATTCGGGAAAAGAAGCTTTATCAGTTTTGAAAGAAAACAAGGTTGATTTTATCGTGTTAGATATCATGATGCCAGAAATGGATGGGTTGGAAGTCTGCAGGAGTATCAGAAATGATTACAACATACCCATTCTTTTGTTAAGCGCTCGCGACAGGGACATGGATAAGATTATAGGATTAGAAATAGGCGCTGACGATTATGTGACCAAACCGTTCAGCGTACAAGAGCTTACCTCGCGGATCAAAGCTTATTTCAGAAAGGTAGACCGATTGTATAAGGAATGGAGCGGTCTCAGTCAAGAAAAGGATATGAATACTCAAGTTTCAATTTCTCCGCTGGTGCTGAATGAAAAGACGTTTGAAGCTTATTTAAATAATCAAAAGCTAGAGTTATCGACCAAAGAATTTCAGATTTTATCCTTTCTCACGAAGCATCCTAATAACGTCCTAACTCGGGAACAAATTTATGAAAATGTCTGGGGAGACGAGTATGGAGAATTGAACACCGTCACAGTGCATATCAAGAATATTCGAAATAAACTCGGCAAGGAATATGATTTTATAAAAACCATCTGGGGTGTCGGATACAAATATGTTGAAAGGAATGAATGAACATGAAGCTAAAAATCAAGCTTCCTATACTGTTTCTGTTGATGTTTCTGCTGATGTTTTTGCTGATCGCCATCTTTATAGTTTTATATATAAAATCATTAGTAGCAAATGAAGGGCACATGTGGCAAGGAAATATATTTAGTCCGCTTCATTTTCAAATGCTTCTGTTTCTAAGTATTTTAATAGGCTTGATGTTTGTTGTTTTAATCCTATATTTTCACTTCAACATTACTAAACCGATCCAGGTCCTTAATTCAAGGCTAACAAAAGTAAATATCGGGTATTCCCGTACCTCTCTTCAATCAAGAAGGAAGGATGAAATCGGGGAACTGTACAATCATTTTAATGAGATGGAAGAAAGACTTTTTCAGGCACATAAGGAACAGGTCAATATGATTGCAGCAATAGCTCACGACTTGAAGACTCCGCTTACGACCATTATGGGATTTATGGAGCTGCTCTCCATGCAGAAAAATCTAGCCGAAAGGGAAAAACAGGAACATTATCAGCTTATTTTAAAAAAATCAAAGCACATGGTTGAGCTGATCGACGCTTTCTCTGCATTTACCAAGGACGAGCTTACACTGGAAACGATTGAAATGAAAGCGGTAGAAGCGCATAGATTGTTTGAAGATATCGCAGCTGAATATGAAACCGAATTATCAAGCTTTGATTATAAAATGAAATGGAATCATTCCTTCAATCCAAAACAGCTAATTATGGTTAATGAACATATGATACGGCGAGTATACGGAAACCTTTTTAGCAACGCTGTAAGATACGGAGAAAAGAAAGATCTTAAAGTCTATATGAGCGGGTATACGCGGGGAAATTATGCGTATTTTCAGATTGAGGATGATGGTGTGGGAGTGCCGAATCAAGACATGTCTTCTCTATTCAATAAATTTTTTATGGTCGATAAGTCCAGACAAATTGATTATGGTGGTACGGGACTAGGCCTAGCAAGCAGTAAATCGATAATTGAACATCATGGTGGCAAAATTAGCGCGTTTCATTCAAACTATGGAGGATTGGGAATTAGATTTAGGCTTCCGCTTGTAATATAAAGAATTTGCTAAAAAAACCTTCAGGTGACACTGAAAGTTTTTTTGTTTAGACGCCACTTTATAATTCTTTAGATTTGCTTTATAACTTTTTATTTTTATTTTATCAGTGTTTTATGTTGCCCATTTACAATAGGTTAGGCGGTTTAGTAATAAAACATTGCTATATTAGATTTTGCACTTATAGGTTATGCAATCAAAAAGGAGGAAATTTCAATGAGTAAATTACCAAACTCAATTAGCGATACAAAAGATCGACCACCAAGCACACCACGCTGGGTAAAGATATCTGGGATCATTGCGATCATCATAATTCTGCTGGTGGTCATCCTAATGTTTATCGGAGGTGGTAACCATGGCCCTGGTCGTCACCTACCTGGGGGAGAACAGACTCAAAACCATGAGCAAGAGAATAACAAAGGTAATGATGGTGGCCACAAACCACTGGAGGTAGCCACTGATGAAAATGTCACCTCGTCTACGTAAGTTCGCGCTGACCACGCATATTGCTGCCTCGGTCGGCTGGATTGGCGCGATCGTAGCTTACCTAGCTCTTGTTGTCGCCACTCAGAATAGCCAGGATGCACAGACGGTACGTGCAGCCTTTATCGCGATGGAGCCGATCATCAAGTTCGCCCTTGTCCCCTTGTCCTTCGCCTCGCTGCTAACTGGGTTTATCATGTCACTGGGTACTTCGTGGGGGTTGTTCCGACACTACTGGGTCTTTGCGAAACTCCTGCTAACCATATTTTCCACCCTTGTCTTGCTTACACAGCTGGAGCCAATTAGCTATATGGCAAGAATAGCAGCAGCCCCCAGTACCGATCTCGCCATACTTGGGGGTGGGGGCCAATTCCTTCATCCCGGGGTCGGCCTACTGGTGTTGTTAATTATCATGACACTGTCGGTATACAAGCCTCGGGGCATGACCCGGTACGGGTGGCGTAAGCAGCAGGAGAAGCGTAAAAAGGCGCATTTGTAGGTGCAGCGACTCCTACTCGACTTGACCAGTACACCCAAAATAAAATCAATTAACATTAAGTTTGTAAAATGTGTTTTTTGTGTAAAAACAACCCATTTATTTAGAAAACAGCCGCATTTAATGTAGAAATGCGGCTTTTTTAAGCTTCTCCAATCTTATTTCGATGAATTTTCTTCGATCGATTTAATCGATCGAAGAAAATTCAAAGGAGAATGGTTTAGCCGTTTAGTAACATAGTGTGCATCAACAAAAACAATTACTTATTCTGAGCTAGTTGGACTAATCATTTTGATTTATAAACTTTTTAATTTGTAAATTAATTAAACAGATGAATAACTTGATTAAAAAAGTACAAAGCAATCTAAATCGCTTTGTACTATTCTATTTATTCTGGTTTATTATTAGCATTAGGATCAGGAGTAAAATCAGGTTTAAATCCATCATAAGTAACTTGTGTTACCATTCCCGCAGTAGCATGATGTAAATCATGACAATGGAACATCCAGTTACCAGGATTGTCTGCATTAAATGCTACGACATATTCTTCTCCCGGTTTAATATTCAAAGTGTCTTTTATAATGGGTGATCCTTGAATTGGCTTTCCATCTTTACTTAGCACTTGGAAGAAGTGCCCATGTAAATGCATAGGATGATCATCAGTTTCTGAGTTATTGATCAATTTAACTTTTACTAAATCCCCTTCTTTAACCTGAATATTTTCGGTATTTGGATATGTTTTATTATTAATTGTATACTTTTCTTCATTTTCATCCGATACTGTATTTAGGTCCATTGTATACTCTAAGTCGTAATTCTGATCAAGTGAAAACTCTGCTTTCTTTTCTTTACCATATGAAGTTAAATCAAATGTTGGCAAGTTTTCTTTCTCGTTAGGCTGATCAATACCTTCACCTGAAAAATCCTCATACTGAATCAATGCTTTCATACCTTGTGAAGCTTCCATGTCTCCATGACATTCAAGGTACCAATAACCAGGGTTATCTGCAGTGAACTCAATGTCATAACGTTCGCCTGGAGCTATAGAAATTAATTCATCCTTTATTACTTCTGGATCAGTTATTTCTTGACCATCAGTACCAATTACTTTAAAATCATGGCCATGTAAGTGAATTTTGTGTGACATGAATCCAGCATTAACTAAACGAAGTCTCACGGTATCCCCTTCTTTTACAGATAATGGAGGAACACTCTCTCTGCTTTTACCATTAATTGTATAAGTATCATACATAGTTTCCATATCATGTCCGGCAGCCGATTCATCAGAGTTTTCATCTTCGCTTGTGCCCATATCACTCATATCTTCTGACTCAGAGCCCATATCCATGTTGCTATGGTCCATGCCTTCCATATCACTAGAGTCAGCACTCTCTTCCTCCATCTGCATTGATTCCATGTTACTCATCCACTCATCTAAAACTAGAGAATAGTCTTTATCGTATTTTTTATCATCTTTATCTTCAATAATAAATGAACCATAAAGTCCTTTGTCTAATTGGTTAACTCCATCTTGATGAGAATGGTACCAATAGGTTCCAGGAACAGATGCTTTAAACTCATAGGTGAAACTATTTCCAGGTTGGACAGCATTCATTGTAACGCCAGGGATTCCATCCATATTATTTGGAACAGGTAAACCATGCCAATGGATTGTAACAGGATCTTTCAATTCATTTTTTAGGTTTATTTTGACATTTTTCCCTTCCTGAACTCTAATTTCTGGTCCTGGGACAGAGCCATTAAATGTCCATGCAGTTACCTCTTTTCCTTCAGCTAATGTATGCTTACGTTCTTGTGCAACCAAGGTAAATTCATTATTTTCTATCTTCTCGGTTGAGATGGTCTGCAATATATCCTTATTAGCTGTATTTTCAGCTTTCACTTCTTGTTCCTGGTCCATATTCATATTACTGTGGTCCATGTCATTTGTTGTATTTGAGCATGAAGCAAGAACGAAGATGAATAGAGAGAAGGTAAAAGTTTGTATCAGTCTTGTAGTCATATTTGACACCTCCAAATGATTTTTCAAATCGATTGTATAACAACAATATGGAGATTTTATGGAGAACTATTGAAGATTAATAGAATTTCAAAAAAATTATTTATAGTTTTATAATAAAAATTGTTAAAAATGCTGAAGTAATAAATTGTTCATTCACTATAATTGTTTAATACCATGGTTCATTTTTTTGAAATTCAATCAGATTTAATTTGCTAAAAAACGATAATATTTTGCAATTTTAATAATTGAAATGTAAATGTAATAATTTTTGTGTCTAATTTTGTTGGAATTTGATGCTATAGTTATTTTTAGAAAAAAGAGAAAACATAACCGTAGTCCTTAATCATTAATACATATAACTTACCATTTTGATAGGAGTATAGATTAAAGTATAATAGGAGGAATAATAGGTGAGAAAGAAAGTACTGTCACTTAGCTTGGTGACTTTAATAGGAACAAGCACATTAATTCTACCCTTTAATGAAAATGTTGTTTATGCAAGCTCAGATTTAATGAAGAAAAAAGATGATATTCAAAACCAACGTTCAGGTGTGCAGGCTAATATTCAAATGAAGGAAAGTGAAATTTTAAAATTAGAGGAAGAGAAAAAAGCTTGATGATGTTATAGAACGACTTGATAGCCAAATGACAGATACAAATGGGGAAATTCGCCAGAATCAAAATGAAATCAATAATATTAGGAAAGAAATAAATGAATTAAAAGTTCAAATTGGAGAAATAAAACAAAGGATAAAAGAGCGAACTCTTCTTTTAGAAGACCGTGTACGTTCTCTACAAGAGAGTGGCGGGGTAGTAAGCTATTTGGAAGTAATACTAGGTTCACAAGACTTTAGTGACTTGGTTAGTCGTGTAACTGTTGTTACAACAATTGTTAATGCTGATCAAGAAATCATTTTAGCACATGAAAAAGATAGAAAACTACTAGATCAAAACGAAGAAGAGTTAAATGCTAAACTAAATAAACAGAAAATAACATTAAATAATTTGGAGCTATTGAAGAAACAATTAAGCACACAAATCGATGAAAAAGATAAATTATTAGCTCAAGTGAATGTTGATCATGAAAAAGCAGAATCAATTCTTTATGATTTAGAAGATGAAGAGGCATTTCTGGCTGAACAAGAAGTTGCTATTCAAAAAGAAATGGAACGTCAAAAGAAGTTACAAGAACTAGAGAAACAAAAAAAAGCAGAAATGGCAACTTCTTTGAAGAAATCAAATAAAAGTTCGGTAAATACTACAGAACCAAAGCAAACTTCTAGTGCAAAAAGCACTTCAGAATCAGTACAAGCGTCAAGTAAACCCAGTACTTCAGCTTCAGAACAAACATCAAGTAAACCAAGTCCATCCAAATCAGAACAAGTTTCTAGTGAAGAATCTAAGCCTACAACAAGTAATAGTTTTATTTGGCCAGCACAAGGGACATTCACATCTGGATATGGTCAGCGCTGGGGAAAATTGCATGGTGGGATTGATATAGCAAATAGCGCAGCAGATGTACCAATCTATGCATCTGCAGCTGGAACTGTAATTCGTTCATACTATTCAACTAGCTACGGGAACGCTGTTTTTATCGCGCACAACATTGATGGAAAAGTATTTACGACAGTTTACGCACATATGGATTCTCGATTAGTAAGTAGCGGTCAAACGGTCAGCCAAGGACAACAAATTGGATACATGGGTAACACTGGTCAATCAACTGGTAAACATCTTCATTTTGAAATCCATGATGGAGCCTGGAAAAATCCTGTAAACCCAATGTCGTATTTAAAATAAAACAAAAATCCTAAAGTTATCTTAACTTTAGGATTTTTTTGTCTGGTTTCGAAAAACTTGTTTTTTATTTTTATTATAAAAGTCCTTAAAAACTGCACAAAATTTTGGTATTAATACAATATTGTGTTAAAACCTTTTTTAGAAAGTGGTGATTCGACTTGAACAAAATATCATTAAAATTGGGCTTTTGGTTTTTAGTTGTGATGCTATTAATGGAAGTATTTTTACTCTATTTTCTTCATAAAAACATCGTAATTACAAAGATTGAGGAAGAATTATCTGCGTTACAAGCAAGAGGTAACAATCATAGAGATGTTCTTGAAGAATCATATCGTCCCGAAACTCTTCAACATATTTCCTTAATGGAACTAAGTGGTGAGATGGATGTTATTGTTACAGACAAAAATCAAAACATCATCATTAGTTCTTCTAAATTAGATCCTGTTGAAGAAGAAATCTTATCTTATGATTTAAATAATGTTCCACGTAATGGAAAAGTAATAGAACAGCGTTGGAGAGATAAAAAGTATATTTCTACAGTAACTCCCTATTCAATAAACGCTAATGAAAAAGGGTATGTCTATATGTTTCAGAATACGAATCAGGTCCAAGAAATCATTACAAATTTAAACCATCATTTTATTGTAGCAGCGATCATCACTGGTATTTTTTTAATACTAACCATTTTATTTTTAACGAAAGTATTAACTACTCCACTTATTCGTATGAAGAAGGCTACCGAAAAATTAAGCATGGGTGATTTTTCTGTTCATTTGCCTAAGATGGGGAAAGATGAATTAGGTGATTTGTCCCAATCTATAAAAATTCTTGCTAATGATTTAAAATACCTTAAAGAGGAGAGAAATGAATTCTTAGCAAGCATATCTCATGAACTTAGAACTCCCTTAACTTATATTAAAGGTTATGCAGATGTGGCTAGACGAAAAAATTTAAGTGATAAAGAACGTGATCAATATCTCGAGATTATTTATGAGGAATCCGAAAAGTTATCTGATATGATAATTGATTTATTTAATCTCGCAAAGATAGATAGAAATACATTCGTGATTGAGAGGGTTAACGTACAGCTTTGTTTCTTCTTGCACACTCTTTATGAAAAGGTGCTCCCAGCTTTTAAGGAAAAAGGGGTCGAACTAGAATTGATCTGCAAAGAGAACGTCAATGTTAGGATAGACCCTATAAGATTTGAACAAATTCTTTTAAATCTACTAAATAATGCACTAAAATACTCTGATCCACATACTACAACGAGTTTTTCAGTTAAAAGAGAAAAAGGGAAGGTACGAATTGAAATTAAAGATGAAGGATATGGTATTCCTAAAGAAGACGTCCCTTTTATATTTGAGCGGTTTTATAGGGTTGAAAAATCCCGATCTAGAGATTCAGGAGGGACAGGATTAGGGTTATCGATTGTGAAAGAACTAATTGAATCACACGAAGGTAACATTGAGCTTACAAGTGAACCGGGGAAAGGTAGCACATTTATTATTTCAATTGAGGAGGAGACAGTATGAAAACCATATTGCTAGTTGATGATGAAGAGAGGATGCTCGATTTATTAAGTATTTACTTATCCCCTTATTATCATTGTATAACAGTAAATTCTGGTCATAAGGCTATTGACTATATGGAAAATTCCCATGCGGATTTAATTTTGTTAGATATAATGATGCCAGATTTGGATGGCTGGAGCACTTGCAGTCACATTAGAGAATTTTCTAATGTCCCTATTATTATGTTGACAGCCAGAAACCAAAAATCAGATGTAGTAAAGGGACTTTATATAGGTGCGGACGACTATGTGACGAAACCATTTGATGAGGGAGAATTGTTAGCAAGAATAGATGCCTTATTTAGAAGAATAAATGATAAAGAAAAAAAGGGAATCTTTTTTAAAGGATTGTGGTGGAATGAGGAATCCTTTGAAATAACTTATGAAAAACAAATAATTCAATTAACTCCTAAAGAGTTTTCTTTAATCGGATTACTATTAAAAAACCCAAATAAAGTCTTTTCGCGATCACAATTACTAGAAAGTATTTGGGGTGATTACACTTACACTGAGGATAGGACAATTGATTCCCATGTCCGAAATATTCGGGATAAAATTAGACAAGTAAACTTTCCGATTGATCAATACCTAGTTACTATTTGGGGAGTTGGATATAAATGGATTAGTAAGTAATGAATATTAATCTTTTAAAATCAAAAGTTAAGAGAGGATTACATTTATGAACAATTTAAAATGGGGATTATTATCTATACCAGCTATGGCTTTGCTTTTAGCAGCATGCTCAAATGATGAGCCTAAGGAGTATTTTATAAAAGCTGATAATGAAAAAATAGAACATATCCATGGTGCAGGTTTTTGGGGACCTGAAGGGACCCCTGTAATTGCAACTCATTATGGTCCTTTAGAATTTAGAGACAATACTTGGTTTAAAACATCAAGAAATAACCATGACTACATGGGATTTCAACCAACTAAAAACGGTTTTTATTCGAGTGGACATCCTGAAGAAGGTTCCGATTTAAAAAATCCTTTAGGTCTTGTGGAAAGTACGGATAAAGGAGAAAGTTTAGAACAACTTGCTTTCTACGGAGAAACTGATTTCCACTACTTGGGTGCTAGTTATGAAAAAGGGACCGTTTATGTATTTAATGAAAATCAAAACTCTAAGATAGGACCAGGATTTTATTTCTCTAAGAACAATGGGAAAGACTGGACACAATTAAAACTAAACGGAATGACATCTAGCTCTATCGGAGGATTTGAAATACATCCATCAAAGGATAATATAATTGCTATCTATGCAGAGGAAGGGATCTTTCTATCAGAGAACTTTGGAAATGATTTTTTACTTATCCCAACAGAGGCAATGGTTACGTCCTTAACATTTAAGGAAGATTCGATGATCTTTTCCATACTTGAAAATGATAAGGTTAGTTTACACGAAGTTACTTTGAGTAGTCAGGAGGATCGTTTACTAACAGCTCCTTCTCTGAATAGTGGGAACGTCCCTATATATCTGGAAGCGAATTCTTTAAGAGAAGAAGAACTGATGATTGTTACCTTAAAAAATGATGTTTATCTAAATGAAGGTCAAAAAAAGTGGAATAAAATATTATCTAATGGGGATATAAAATAAAGTACTACTTTTTTATCTGGTTAAGCTTACTCCATAATTTCTGCACATTTTTTTGATATGATAATGCTATTCGTAAAAGGAGGAGTTGTATATATGCTAAAAAAAGAATAGCAGTCCTATTGTTTGCAGCCCTTTTCTTAGTACTTGGAGCTTGCGCTAATGCTAATGATGAAAACACAGAAGGTACAGAAAGCACTGAAGAAAATATGAATGAGGACATGAAAGGCATGGATCATAGTAATATGGATATGTCTAGCTCTGGTGAAGTCCCTGAAGGTTTAAAAACGGCAGAAAACCCTAAATATGAGATCGGAAGTAAAGCGATAATTACGGATGCTCATATGGAAGGTATGAAAGGTGCTGAAGCAACGATTGTAGGTGCATATGATACTACTGTTTATACAATTTCGTATACTCCTACAACTGGGGGAGAAAAAGTGAAAAATCATAAATGGGTTATTCATGAAGAACTACAAGATGCTGGTGAGTCACCAATAGAACCTGGAACAGAAGTAACAGTTAATGCAGATCATATGGAAGGTATGGAAGGAGTAACTGCTGAAATTGATACAGCTGAAAAAACAACTGTATATATGGTTGATTTTACTCCTACTACTGGGGGAGAAGAAGTGAAAAATCATAAATGGGTAACAGATAGTGAACTATCACCTGCTGAATAAAGTTAAATAGAAATAAAATATTTTACTTACCAAAAGAGCTTATTCCAAGATGGATAAGCTTTTTTGCATGGGTGTAACCAAGTTTATTCATCAAAGATTGCAGTCTCAAAAATAATTCTAATAAAGCTATACTTTAACAACACTATATCTCCGAAAATTTTGAATATGTATATCTTAACATATTAATATATGAAGACTATCAAATCGTTGGTTTAGCTTCTTTCATAGAACTATATATTCTTTTGTTTAGAACTGATGTTTTTGTTATACCTTATATGGGTATAATGATTTATGAATGTATGAAAAAGAGATATTGGTTAATTAAGTACAAGTTTAAGGAGGTAGTTGTATGGATAAACAAGATGGGCCACATACGAAAAAGAGTCTTAAACCTGAAATTCATGCTCTTCATACAGAAGAAAACAAGTAACAATTTAAACATTCACGTAATCATCATAATCAAGGAAGTAAAAATACTCACAATCATCACGAACAAAGGGCACGGATGACAAAACCATGGACATCATGGACATAATCACGGGCATATGATTGAGGATTTTAAGAAGAGGTTTTATATTTCATTTCTAGTCACTATTCCAATATTAGTCCTATCACCAATGATTCAATCATTTTTAAATTATGAACTTACCTTTCCAGGAGCTAATTATTTTCTTTTTGCATTGGCAACTTTTATTTTTTTCTATGGAGGTAAGCCTTTCTTATCAGGATCTTTAGATGAATTAAAACTAAAAAATCCAGGTATGATGACTCTAATTGCTCTTGCGACCGTTGTAGCATATGGTTACAGTATGTTGACTGTATTTGTTGCTATAAATGCACGTTTATTCAAGGATAAAAATATACGAGAAGGATCAATGAATTGAATTTTATAGTCGTACAATGTGCGATGGCAAGCTTCTTTTTTTAAGCTAACGGTATATAGGCTCTTTACCAATTGAAGGATTTTTTGTATGCATTCTTATCCTAATCTATATCATGTACTTTTGGAATTAAATTAAACGATCTGTACTTTCAGTTAAGAGTTTTTGATCTTAATTCTCTTTTATCCTATATCCTCCACATTTTCATCAAACTTTTCATCTATAGTACTAAGGTACATTGGTATTAAAAAGGGGAAAAACATGAAATCTTTAAAATGTGAGTTTGGTTTTGATAGCCCATTTGGTAGGGAGATTTGTGAATCATTTGTTAAGCTAGCAAATGAACATTCTGGTCAAAAACTATCGCATATGCGTTATGAAGGAGTTGCAAGACAATCGCAAATCTATCGAAAAATAATTGTAGATCAAATTTGGAACTTCTTACCTTCTGTGAAAGTTGGCGTATGGTTAATTGTTCCGACCCTTGCTGCCTCGGCTATGGGTACGATGTCCAAATTATGTATATGGATAGATTAATATTGATTTTAGCAGAAAGGGCTGCGGTGATCATTGATTTTTCTAATTATGAAGTAGGTGACGTTGTTTATTTGCTGACCAGGGAACGATGTTTATGGAATTCGTTTTTACCGAAAATGAAAAAAGAGAATATGTAATTCCGGATAACTTAATAGACATCCCTGAAATTAATCAGGTAAGTGCGATTCGTCTAGTTCAACGTTCAAGGAATGAGTAGGAACGTAAATAAATGGAAAGCAAATGAATATGGATCGAATTAATGAAATCGTAAACCTGCACATGGTGTTCAATTTCAGGTAATTGAGAGAGAAGGAAATCCTCCACAACCTAATGAAAGAGGTTGGAAAGATACCATACTCGTGAAACCAGGAGAAAAAGTAAAAGTAATAGGAATAGTAACTTTTGATCAAGAAGCAATGTTTATGTACCATTTCCATATCGTAGAACATGAAGATGCAGGTATGATGGAACAATTTGAGGTTAAGGAGTAGTTGATATAAACAGGGAGTAGACGTTAAACATGACACATGACAGACATGTTAAAGTTAAAGATAAAAGAAAAAAGTCAAGAAATTTAGAGAGGATTCCTTAATTAGCATATAGAGAAAGAAAAAGAAGATGAACCTTACATCTAGTAAATATTCATCTTCTTTTTTGTTTGGAGGGATATTCGTCAACAGCCCCAAATTAAATATTATTTAAGAATAAGATAGGAAATTATTCTTCATCTTGAAGGTCCTCAATTAATGTCTTCATTTCATCAATTTCTTTACGTTGAGCTTTTATGATTTCATCTGCTAATTCACGTACTCTTGGATCTGTTATTTTAGCTCTTTCACTAGTAAGTATTGCAATTGAATGATGGGGAATCATGGCTTCCATATAGTCGGTATCATCTACTAGTGTTTGACTTCGTAAAAGGAAAAGCGAAAAAGAAAAACAAGAACACTAACAACTGCAATGCCAATATTTAATTTTCGGTTTTTTAGCATACGATACATAAACCCTAACATAATTATAGTCATTGTAGCCCCCATCAACAGAGCCATATACAGCCTTGTTTCACTAAAATAGACATGGTCAAGACTGTATGTGCTTAAATATTTAAAAAGGAACATAACAATTGTTGAAGTTATAATCATCCCAGCAAATTTAAGGTATTGTTTCATGATAGCTACTCCCTTCAAGACTATTTACATAGTTTTTTACCCTATAATAAGGTAGGCATGTGTACTTTGTTGGAAATTTAAATTAATAATCAAAGCTAATTATATTGATATTTACACATATACTTTTCACCCAATATCTTGTCCAGTTTATGAAGCCATTTGGCGACATGCCTCTGCACAACTAAAGCAAGACTCGGCACATTTTTTACAATGATTCTGCTCATGTTTTTCACACTCTTTTCCACATGCCTCACATATTTCAGCACACAATTTACAAATTTGTTCAGCAAAAGGACTATTAGATTGCATTGCGTTTGCTGCAAAACTACAAATATCCGCACACTCTATATCTAGACGAATGCAGTTTGACATCATCGTTACATCTTCTTCGTTAAGGCAAGCATGATAACAAGCATTACAAGCCTACATACATTCTAAACATGCCCGGATACATTCTTTATATTGTTGATTTAACATATAATAATACCTCCTTATTTTTTTACATTATTAATAGTACCCGTCCACTTTCAAAAATAACGTATTTCCTTAAACTCCTTAAAATCTGCACATTTTAAGTTAGGGGAATTTTTCGCAACAAATTATTTGGTGATAGGAAAAGAGCATAGTGTAGTGTTGAATAACCAAGTTATAAAGTTCTTTTATAGTGATAAATAAATTACTTTTAAAAATAGTTAAACGATTATTCGTTTTGCATAAAAGTGAAATGCATTTTATAAGAGAGAAGGAGGAGTTCCCTAGCGCTTGCGCCGAAGAGGCTCTCTGACTGTCCACGGAAAGCGAATGCCTGTAACGGAAATCAACAAGAAAGTATAACAGAGCCTAATTTTTAATAATAAAAACTTGTACATTGTTTCTTATCTTTTTTGACATAATTTTTTGACCTTGTACAAGAACAGAAGAGGGAGGAAACTCTCTCTTCTGTTTTTAAATAAACTTCGTGTAAAATCTCTCTTTTCTGTACAAAGTGAAGTGTTATTAAGCTCCTTTCTAAAATAGAAGGGGGCTTTTTGGGGTTAAATAAAACATGAAAAGTTAGCCACATGACAAAAATATGGACAATAACGTTTATCAAGATGTACCTGTAACCTTTTTTGAATTGCAGTACTTGTACTTAAAGATTAGGGTGCTACTGCTTAAGAGTTGTTATTGCTGTATTTTTATACAATATATTCTGAGGGATATATCTAAAGTCACTAAATATCCCCCCTATTATTTTAACAAATTACTATTTTTATCTAAAAATGGTTACCATCATAAGCATTGCGATTCACTATGTTTGATTTAGTATTTTTTTACCAAATAATCTGCAAAAATAGGAACATAATATCATTTTAAACAATTAGTAAAATACTACTAATTTTACTTTTTTTCAATTTATAGGAGGTAAAATCCATTATATGATTAGTATATATCTTTGTACCAAAAAAATAGGAGGGTTAACATGAAAAAAATAGTTTCAGCATTATTAGTTTCTCTAGTTGCATCATCTGTAATTTCAGTTTCACCAATCAATGCCACTGAATTAGGAGATAGTTCTAGTAACTGTCTTAAACCTAAAACAAGTAAATCAGAAGTCTTGTACAAGAAAGAGCCAACTAAAGATATAAACAAGTTATATAAGATGGCTGAAAATGAAGAAGGGTTCTTGTCTGAAAACGAACTTGAAGAATTCACCAACGAAGAGGTAACATTAACAGGTGATAAGAAAACAAGTGACGGTAGCAAAGCAGAAGCTCAGATAGAAACACTTGCGACAAGTGAACTAATTGAAGTTTATGAAACAGACGGTGATAAAACCGAAGTGTTCGCAGTAACTGAATTTGCAGAAGTAAAAGAAGAAGACCTTATCTCGACATTAGCAGCAGATAGTGATTCTGGAACAAAAACTGATAGTTCTGTTAGCGTTAGAGCATACTCAACTAATAATTTCTCTCGGACAAATAATAGTTGTATTGATTTAACATCTGTTACTGGTGGTTGGACTCGTCTAGACACAAGTGTGTCCATCGGAACAAAGTCAGTGAATTATGGAGCAACAGGAAGAAACTGTGGGACAGGCTCAGGTGTTACGCAAAATAGTAAAGTTCAATATCCAAGTGGTACTACTTATTCTTATGCAGTTCCTAGTAATTGGGTAGGTGTTAATATTGATGCTGATGTAACTGTTGTTGGACACAAAAGTGTCGCAACATTAACACGTGGCTCAAGTAAATGGTCATTATCATTTGTAAATAATGTAACAAATTAATTATATTGCACCTTTAATTCTCATTAATTATTATAGATGTATAAAATAAAATTAAGGAGAATTTTATGCGAAAATCAACTTTGGTTTATATCATAATATCTATTATTATTTTAGCTGCAATTTATATTGTAGCCAGTACCATTTATAAAGGCGATTATAGAAGTGAAGAATATCATTTTGAGGGTAAATCCGAAAATTGGAATGTATCAGCAAAAATGGTTGAAACAGGCGATGAAGCATATTCTCTTACGACAGAGATATCTTACCTTTATGAAGAAGATGCTCCAGAAAGAGTGAAATGGCTTCTCAACGGTAACAAGTTTGGAACAGGTGGAGAACAGTCACTGACTAAAGGTAGAATAGTTAAAAAGGAACCGCTTAGAGAATTAATAATTACAGAAAATGATAAAATTACATTTTCAATTGAATGGAATAATCAATCAGAAGAGAATATAATTCTGACTCCAAAAACAGATAAATAAAACATTAAATTCGACAAGATGGAAAACTTCTTTAAAAGAACATTTTCTTTCTTGTTTTTTGATAAAAAAATATGAAACGAATTAATAAGCGTAATTAATTGGTCCATTCGTTGTACAGTGTGAAAAGAGGGAGGAAACTACCTATATCATTGATGTCTTAACTTCGTGTAAAATATTCCTTTTACGAATAATTAAATATAGATAACAAAACAAATGTTTGCTATAATGAATATAAGCCAAATTATGGAGGTTTTTCCATTGGATAATAAAATGCAGTCCGAAATCATTAACTTTTTAATGAAAAAAGTTTCTCCTGACTTAGTATACATATTTGGTTCGACTATTAAGGGGACATCTAATATAAACAGTGATGTTGATATAGCATATCTATCTGATCAACAATTAGATGAATATCAAATCTTTATGTTGGCACAAGAATTAGCTGGAATTATTAATATTGATGTAGATTTAATTGATTTAAAGAAAGCTTCGACAGTATTCCAAGGACAAATTGTTAGTACAGGCCAAGTCATTTACTGTTTAAATAATAAAAAACGTATGCATTATGAAATGAAGACTCTAAAAATGTATGCAAAATTAAATGAAGAACGACAATTTGTTATCGATAATGTACAGGAAAGTGGGTCTATTTTCAATGAAGAATGACGTTATTTTAAATAAAATAAGCATTATTGAACGATGTGTTAAAAGAGTTAGAGATGAATATGATAATAATCCGGAAAATCTGAAAAATTACACTAAGCAAGACTCAATTGTACTTAATTTGCAACGCGCTTGTGAAGCAAGTATTGATTTGGCCATGCATATAGTCGCTGAAAAGAAACTGGGTTTACCACAAAGCAGCAGAGATGCTTTTACACTCCTAGAAACTACAGCTATTATCCCCTCTTCTCTAGGTCAAAAAATGAAAGCAATGGTTGGTTTTAGAAACATTGCTGTTCATGATTACCAAGAGATAAATTTAGTTATCTTACAAAAAATCGTTGAAGATCATCTTGTAGATTTTATGGTGTATACAAGAACGCTTCTAATGTATAAAGAAACTACAAATTCATAAAATATCCCCCTACAAGTGTCAGTAGCGGAGAAAAATTAAAGGTGATAATTTGATCGATTATATGAAATTTGATGTAATGTTTTTTGATGATATTATTGCAAAAGTAGATCTAAAACCACCTGGAAGTGACAAACCATACGTTATTAATTATATTGAAGGTTTTAATAAACAATTTTCTCCTAATCCAAAGGGGTTTATAACCAAAGAAGAACTAGAAAAATGGCTAAAGTGGCGTGTATTTTCCCCTTCTAGAGCCAATGCTGGTGAATTATTGAATGCCCTCGGTTTGAATATTTATAATCGGTGGGGAATTGTTCGTAAAACACATGGAGTAATGGCGGATGATGAAATATGGCTTCGTTTTAAAGGTGAATCCTTAAAACATAGAGATATTGTTCTTTCGTAAATATCTCTACTATCCAGATGAGCAATAATAATTTATTTTATCAAAATTATGTTATTGCAAAGGATGATAAACAATGTTTGATGAAATCAATCGTAAAAAGGCTGCATTAGATGCAGCACGCCCTTTGCCAAAATACACATTAAAAAGTCTTCGGGAAAAGATGTTGCTTGATTGGACTTACAATTCAAATGCAATTGAAGGTAATACACTTACTATGACTGAAACAAAAATTGTGTTAGAAGGAATAACAGTAGGTGGAAAAACCATACGAGAACACCTCGAAGTCATAAATCATCGTGATGCTATTCAGTATGTTGAAGAACTTGTCAATAAAAGGGATCCCCTATCTGAATGGCAAATTAAAAATTTGCATCGGCTTGTACTAAAAGGAATTGATGATGAATATGCTGGGGTTTATCGTGATCAACAAGTATCCATTTCAGGTGCAAAACATACTCCACCAGCCCACTACTTGATTTCTGAAAAAATGATGCTGATGATGAATTGGTATCACGCTGAGGGAATTAAGCTTCATCCTGTTGTACGTGGTGCGATGTTACATGCTTTTTTTGTTGGTATTCATCCATTTATTGATGGAAATGGAAGAACATCACGCTTACTGTTAAATTTAGAGTTGATGAAAGATGGTTTTCCACCAGTTGTTATAAAAGTGGAGAATCGATTAACTTATTATGAGGCACTTGATATATCACATAAAACAGAAGATTATTCTGATTTCATCCAATTGGTCGCTCAACAAGTTAATGATTCTCTGGATCTATATTTAAGCGCAATACTGAGAAACCCTGAAACACCGTGATGTGACATTACTTTTCATCACTTTAATTGCATGATTTTTAATAAATTTAAGTTATGTTCAAGAAAGTGAGTCTGTTTTACTTGTAGTGTGAGTGTGAAGCAAGTATTGATTCGGCAATACATATTGTAGCTAAAAATGAAAATTGAATTACCACAAAACAGTCTAGATGCTTTTAAAATACTAGAAACAGCATATATTCTCCCCTCTTCAATCGTTCAAAAAATGAAGTTCTTAGTGGGTTTTAGAAATATTGCTGTTTATGATTTCCAAGTGACCAATTTATCTACCTTACAAACATTAGTTGAAGATCATCTGATAGATTTTAAGGAATATACAAGATCAATACTATTATATTAATTGACAATAAATTTATTATGTAAACAACTACACGTAAAAATTGTATTTTACACGAAATTCGACATAATTCGACAATTATGAAAGGAAGTGCTTTATTGGCTAATACTAGACAACATCAAAAACATAAAGAAAAATATAAAGCATTATATTCTTTTATGCCGGAATATGTTAAGGATTATGTGTTTGCTATGGAGGATAACAAACGATCTCCCTCTACCCTATTAAATTATTTATCAGATTATCGGCACTTCTTTAATTGGTTAATAGAAGAAGGAATTTCAGAAGCTAAACAAATTAAGGACATTCCCCATGAAGTTTTAGCTACTCTTCCTTTAGATTATGCCAAAGCATACTTTAGAAAAGTCGAAGAAGAAGAATATAATGTATCCAAGCATGAAAAGAAAACTCGTTCAAAGGCTATCATTAACAGAAAAAAATCAGCTTTAAGATCCCTGTTTAAATACCTTACTACTCAATATGAAGGTACAGATGGAGAACCTTTGTTTCACCGTAATGTAATGCAAAAAATACCTGTCATTAAAGAAAAGGAATCTTTAAATGCAAGAAGTAATAAGATGGCCAATACCATCTTTCAAGATGATACAGACATTGATTTTCTGTATTATGTTAAAAATGAGTATGAGAAAGAACTCTCTGAACGTCAATTGTCATATTTTTTGAGAGATAAAGAAAGAGATTATGCTATCCTCTCCCTTCTTCTTGGCAGCGGTATACGTGTAAATGAGATCGCTGAACTTAGAATTAGAGACCTAAATTTTGAAAAAAACACGATATCTGTTATAAGGAAAGGTGATAAGAAAGATATTGTGACAGTTTTTGCAGAAGTCATGGAAGACATAGAGGCATACTTGCAAACAAGGAATGAGAAATATAAAGGTACTAACGCAGAGCATGAATACTTATTTCTTTCCAAATATAATAAAGCCTTCTCCCCTGCTACTGTCAGAACTATTCAGGATTTAGTAAGAAAATATACTAAAGCTTTTAATAAAGGAAAACGCAGTATGTCTCCACATAAATTACGACATACCTATGCGACAAATTTAATGGATGAAACTAAAGACCTCTCTCTTGTTATGGAGCAACTTGGACATACATCTGAAACTACAGCCTTATTATATGTTCACACTAGTCAAGAAAAGGCTCGTAAAGCTGCAGAGGCGTTATCCGAACGTAGGAAACGATTAAAAGATTTAGAATAGTTGAATCGGTATTTTGTTATATCAGGGTACTCTTATTCTGATAAATAAAATAATTACTATTTATTATGGGTGCAGGAGTTTTGTATCAACTTTTATTGAACCTCAAGGATTTTAGATAATAATAAAAAAATATAAACGCTATCTACTTACTTGGCTATTGGGACCTTATATTATATATTCGAAACATATCTTTATCCCAACATATAAAAACAAAATCGTAAAATAAAGGTGGAAAATTATTTGACTGCTAAATCAGCTAATTCCTATATAAATCAGTATTTAGAGAAAAATTCTAGAATGTCTGCAACAGAGCTATGCAATCACCTTATTGCAGATCATGGTTTTTCAAGAGATACTTATTCTACAGGTAGACCAAAGTTATATACAGATGTAGTGAAATACCTTGAAAAGTTACATAGAACCGGTCATTTAGAGGCAATTGAAAGAAATCAAGAAGATTGCAAATATGAAGTCCTATCTGTTGATATTTCGGAGGAATGGAATAAAGAGTATGTTGTGACTGAGAAAGAACATAATACAGGTGACAAAAGGGATGAACTTCAAATGAGTTTATTTTAAAGATGTGAGGATATGATATTTTGGGCAACATAAAAATTAAGATGAAGAAAATAGTGAATTCGATTTAGTTAGATAGTGTATGACTACAAGGCTTATTACGATAAGATCTTATCAAGACCTAAATGGTACAAAGTCATAAAAAATAAGGAGTGAAACTTATTTGTTATGTGTAATATGTTTCACTCCTTTTACTTTTTGATCAATCGCGCTTGATTGTAGAAGATCATAATTGAGCAAAACTTTACATACTATATTTTAGCATATCGATTTTATTTCCATACTCGTTGAAAAGTTATTTATCAATAATGTATCAAATCAACTCCTCGGCATGTATAACACTTTCTTTTAAATAAATAGGCGAATTTGGATGGTCGAATACTTCTTTAGTAGTTAACCATAACACCTCTTCTACCTCATCAGGGTTTTTTGGAAATGCCTCACCAGAATCATATTCACAAAGAAAAACAATATCCACTACATTTTCACCAGAGTCTGTTACGAAAGATGTACTGCGTACATAAGTTAACCTGTCTTTTATATTTACACCGACTTCTTCTAATATTTCACGTTTTACTGTTCTTTCTAATATATCTGATGAATTTCCTTCTATGTCCACCTTCCCACCAACAAGTGAAAGTAGGCCACCAGCATGTTCCTCATTTTTACTTCTTTCAATTATTAGCCACTTATCATTTTTTCTTATAGCACCTTCAACATTTACAATAAACATTTTTGAGTACCCCCAACAAAAGATTGATTTAACTTTCTACAAGTAACATCCATTTTCCTCCCCATGTTTATAGCTGCTAATTTTGTTTAAATTTGCATTTACTTGAATTTCCTGATAATTGATATATTCTTCAAATTACATATCTTCAAACTGAGATAAGCGCCTTTCTTTGTTCCAGAAAGGCACTCTATTGCGGAAGATAACCATTTAAACTTGCACCCAGTGGTGGTTGGAGATCATAACCTACTAATCTGTACGCACAACATAATCCTTTACTTTTTCACTGTTGTCAAAATCAATTACTAGCCATTCACTATCAATAGAAATAATCCCTCTTTCATTTCCAAGATAATACACAAAATTTTTTTCACTTTTAAAATATTCTGTGTCAGTTGGTGGACCTAGTAATGTCTTAACTTCACTTTTAGTCTTTCCTTTTAAATCATGCGAGCTTAATAAATCGTCAACCATATACACTCTTTCTGACATATTTTCAACCCATTTTTCTGTTGTAAAGTTCGTTTTATATTCATTTATCTCTAATATAACTACACAGATTAAAAAAGGTATAGTACCCATAATAATTATAAAGTTGAAATTCTCCTTTGCTTTTCTATCATTTTTTATATCGACTCGTTTCCATATAATTAGTATAGTTAATAGAAATAAAATAAATGGAAGGAGAATAGCAGGCATACTTATAATACTATACGAAGAATGTGCAAGAATAATAAAAAGGAGGTAACCCAGATACAGTAGCCCGTACAAATATCCGAATAAAATAGAAAAACAACCAAACTTCCACTTGTTATGTGACATAAATAATCCCCATAAGACATAAGAAACACGTATTTATTTCTCCTTAATTCTCATCACTCTCAAGTTTTTTCAAGAATTATGATTATAGCAGCATAAACTGTATCATAGTTATCCAAACACTCTTCTTCTGATAATTGATGAATCCCCTTACTTAAAATTGTGTATAATGTATTCTTGTTGTTAACTAATAAAGGAGGTAAATAACCTTTAAGATAATCGATTTTTTCATGCATATGTTTAGGAAATTCATTTTTATTAGAAGCTGGATTTTCTTGTAAAAAAACCTCATATTGTTCGTAAATTAATCGTTCAAAGATTCAACGTAAATACACAAAAGAACCAATGCCAATTCCATGAAATTTTAAGTCAATCGAAGTATTTTGCTCGTCTCTAGTGAACTTATCCTTGATAATTGACTTATATCTTTTTTATGCATTATTTATCAAAATCTCTTATAGAAGGACTTTGACTAATTTTGGTTATAAAACCTTTTTCAACAAGCATAAAAATAACATTAAATTTATATTCCTCATTAGCAGTACAGTTTAATTCAAGTTTTAGAATCCCATTTTCATCATACAAACAATCCCTTACAATCCTATATCTTTCTTTAAAAGCTTCTTTAGAATAATCATTTCAGACACTGTTCAAATATTTTTCAGTTTTATTGATATAATGCATAAAAAACGGTTTTGTAAGGGCTTGCGCGATGTAAATGAAATAGAATTATAGGTACATCTATTTTGGGCATATTTATAATATTATACACTCCTCTAATGTTATAAAATATAAATAGAAAGTTCGTTGCATAAAAAAATAAACCAGCTTGCTGTTTAAAAATACTGTAACCAAAGAGAATACCGAAAGAAATTAAGTAAGCTGATGCACAACGCTTTTATTTTTCATAGATTATCAGTTAAGTAACCAAAAATAACCACCAGAGATTATAAACAAAACAATTTAATTGACTATTTTAGGCTGAAGTGTCTCAGGTGTTATTTTATAATTTTTATTGGAAGATCTCTATTTTAAATCATATACCAGTTAAATCATTATATAAAACTACAGTAGGTGAATTTAATGCAAAGAAAAAGGATTTTAGATATTCAGCAATTTGAGGGGATTAGAAAAATGACCGGAAATAATAGAGATCCGTTTGTTAATTGTTTGTATACACCAATATTATCAGTAGTAAATTATTTCAAAATGAGCTCATTTCCAATAATCGCAAACCCCTTCTTCTACTATGAACATATTTCAAAAATTGCTTATCCAACAGGGTATTTACGGGTCAGAATAGAACATCTTAATGATCTCGATTTCGTCCTAAAAAAATGGGTATTGAAATAACTTATTATACCCCTAGTCCAGAAAACTTACTTAATTTTATACGTGAAAATATAGAATACGGTTCACCAATTTTAGTTAATATTGATATGTATTATCAAAAGGGTAGAAAGGAATATTATTTGAAAAAACATGATGGAAAACATGCGATTTTAGTATATGGATATAATGACATTAACAAAACTATTAATTTTTTAGATGATTTTAATGGGTATAGTGAGTATGTTATGAGTTATGAAGATATTTTTGTGTATTATAAAGGTCTATTTGACTATTGTAATATATCTGATAATAAAAATGCTACTACTCGTGTTTTTACGAAAAGTTCTTTTAATAATTTTAATCAAAAAGAAAATATGTTATGCCAAGTTAAGGAATTTTCTTTGAAAATGTTAAATGACAAATATAGAATATTAAATAATTTAGAAAATTTGCGTAACTTTCAAGATATCCAACATAGTATAAAAAATGATGAGGCTATTATAAGTGCATTGACCAGTACAGTGCAACGTAAAACATCCCAAAAATATCAATATTTAATCTTAGGTAAATATGGGTTATATCCCGAAAATTACAAAAGAGAAATGGAAAACTCTATAGATATTATTGTGAATAATTGGACTTTAATAAGGAATATCATTGCTAAATCTGTTTACAAGGATGTGTATCTACTAAAGACAAAGGAATCTGTAATAGAATATATAGAAGATATTTATGAAAAAGAGAAGTTATTCTATACTCTCCTATTTTCAATTATGGATGAATAATTTATTTTTTTTCTTGCAGTGAGAGAGTCTATCTTAATTTTATGTTTAACATAGAACAAACCTGTGACCTAAATAATAAACAGGTATTTAATAAATGGACATTACATAATATAAAACACATATGTAGTGTTCTTTTATTTAGATTATCTATATATCTTAATATCTTTTTATTTTCCATTGTGTTGGATATTTCAATTGCTCCTGTAAGTATGTTTTCTTTCATGTAATTTTTCTTTCTGCGATTCAATTAAATAGTTTTTGTTAATTCTTCCATTTACTGTTTTATTTCTTTTTGTGGGGCTTTGCGTTCCTATCGGATTCTAGACATTTTTCCAGTCAAATTTCTTTCCTTTTCAATTTCGGAAGCAGTATCTAAGGACCCCTACGCTCTTCGCACTGCCAGATTTTGACTTCAAAAATGTATGAGAGTAAATATTTTTTATATCAGATCCTTCCACTCCCAATATAGTGTTCCTTTTACACGAAGTTTAATCATCAAGAATAATAGGGAGTTTCCTCCCTCTCTTTATGTTCAACTTGAATAGGAATTAACTCAGCTAAATTAGAAATAATTAAAATTAGATCTTCAACACTTGCGCTTCAATAGCGGAACAAAGAAATGTAAGTTGCCTCCTTTAATATTAGTTTTCAAGCTATTTTGTAGTTTCCGAATATAAACGATTTGTTCAATGTGATAGGCGTTATAAGTGATAAATTTCCTAGAACTGCCCACCACTTTGCGGTCTCAGGGAACCATTCACATCATTTTCTACCTTTTCTTCAGTCAGTTGATCTTGCCATTGAAGCAGAACCCCTAAGAGGCACTTTTTTAGTAAGTAGACGTTTTATTTTCTGGGATAAAAATTAACTGAAAGCAGCTATATAACAATAAATTTTAAAAAGCCAGCCTTTCCATTGACATTTTTACCATAATATTGTATTGTATGATTAATATTTGGAAATTCATTGACAAGAACGAGTAAACGTGAATTATGATCTCCAGAGAGTTGGTAATGCTGTGAGCCAATGATCAGACCACGTTGAAAATCCTCTTTGAGAAAGAAAGCTGAACTAAAATAAGCTTTCTCGGCATTCCACCGTTATTAAGGAAACACGTATGACAGTGCGTGTATGAGCGCCAGAAACTCCGCATACAGTAGTGTTTTTCTGGAATCAGGGTGGTAACACGGGTTCAACTCGTCCCTATTTTTAGGGGCGAGTTTTTTATTTTCTAAAAAATTTAAGGAGTGATAAAAGTTGGAAAGAGTAGATGTTAACGAACAAGCCTTGCAACGTGAAAATCGTGTAAAAAAAGTTTGGAACGAGCAAGATATATTCAAACTTTCTGTAACAAACCGTGAAGGAAAGGAAAGGTTTGTTTTTTATGAGGGACCTCCAACTGCAAATGGACTCCCACACGCAGGACATGTTCTAGGTCGTGTTATTAAAGACTTCATTGCACGTTACAAAACTATGCGTGGTTATCAAGTACTAAGGAAAGCTGGATGGGATACTCATGGACTACCTGTTGAACTTGGTGTAGAAAGAAAGATAGGTATTTCTGGAAAGCAGGAAATAGAAAAATTTGGTGTGGAAAAATTTATTGAGGAATGTAAAAAAAGTGTATTTGATTATGAAAAACAATGGCGTTTATTTACTGAAGCAATTGGCTACTGGGTGGATATGGATTCCCCCTATATTACACTTAAAAATGAGTATATAGAGACCGTCTGGTATATATTGGCGAATATTCACAAAAAAGGATTACTTGTTCAAGGTCATCGTGTTGCTCCATATTGTCCTAGTTGTCAAACATCCCTTAGTTCACACGAAGTAGCACAGGGTTATAAGGATGTAAAAGACTTATCTGTGACAGCTAAATTCAAAGTAATAGGAAAAGAAAGAGAATATTTTCTAGGTTGGACAACTACCCCTTGGACACTTCCATCGAATGTAGCTTTAGCTGTAAATGCTAAACTCGACTACGTAAAAGTTAGACAGGGAAAAGAAATTTTAGTAGTTGCTAAAAATCTCGTTGAAAGCGTTTTAAATGATGGTTTTGAAATAATTAGCGAGCACAAAGGTTCTGAATTTGTTGGTCTCACCTATCAACCTCCTTTTAATTTTTTAAGTCTAAATAGAGGTTATGAGGTTATTTCAGCAGATTTTGTAACACCTGATACAGGAACAGGCATTGTACACCTTGCCCCTGCACATGGCGAAGATGATTATAATGCAATTAAAGATAACGGTTTAGATTTTGTAACAGTAGTTGACCAAGCCGGATGCTATACAGATGAAATTACTCCACTAAAAGGAGAGTTCGCGAAAGATTGTGATGTTAAAATTATTAAAATGCTTGCAGACCAAAATCTTTTATTTTCCAAAGCAAAATATGAGCACAGTTATCCATACTGTTGGCGATGTGATTCGCCTTTGATTTATTATGCTATGGAAGGATGGTTCATTAAGACCACAGAAATTAAAGAAACGATCATAAAAAATAATCAATCTGTTCAATGGTATCCAAACCATATGAAAGATGGTCGCTTCGGAAAATTTCTTGAAAGTATGGTCGATTGGAATATTGGAAGGAACCGTTACTGGGGGACACCTCTAAATGTATGGGTTTGTAATAGTTGTGAAAATCAATATGCTCCTCAAAGTATCGAAGATCTTAAGGAACGGGCTAAAAGCATAGTTTCTGAAGAAATTGAACTCCACAAACCATATGTAGATGGGGTAATTCTTGAATGTCCTTCTTGTTCTGGGGATATGGTACGGACAAAAGAAGTAATTGATGTTTGGTTTGATAGCGGTTCTATGCCTTTTGCACAATACCATTATCCATTTGAAAATCAAGAGGTATTTGAGAAACAATTCCCAGCAGATGTAATCGCAGAAGGAGTAGATCAAACACGTGGATGGTTTTATAGTTTACTAACAGTTTCCTCACTTTTCACAGGAAAAGCGCCATACAAGAGAGTACTTTCACTTGGGCACATTTTAGATGATAAGGGACAGAAAATGTCTAAAAGTAAGGGGAATGTTCTTGATCCAATTAAACTAGTCGAAAAATACGGAGCCGATTCATTACGTTGGGCATTGCTTGCTGATAGTGCGCCTTGGAATAGTAAACGCTTTTCTGAAAATATTGTTAGTCAGGCTAAATCAAAGCTTATCGATACTATAAACAATGTACATTCCTTTTATACTTTATATGCAAAGGTGGACAATTTTGATCCTTCAAAGGATCAAACAGGAAAGCTATCTCTTCTTGACAAATGGATACTCTCGAGGCTCTGCACTGTCACAGAAAATGTAACAAAAAATCTAGATGAATATGACTTTACTGCAGGAGCACGTGAAATATCAAATTTCGTTGAAGAGATAAGTAATTGGTATATTCGTCGCTCTCGAGAGCGTTTTTGGAGCGAAGGAATGAATGAAGATAAACTCTCTGCTTATCATACTCTATATAAAGTACTTATTAGAACAAGCCAGCTTTTAGCTCCATTCACGCCATTTATTGCTGATGATATTTACTATAACCTAACAGGTGAGAGCGTTCATCTTACTGATTTTCCTAAACCCGACATAGAAGATTTAAACATCAAACTTGAATTGGAAATGAGCCAAATATTACAAATTGTAGAACTTGCACGCCATATCCGAAACACAACAAACATTAAAATAAAGCAGCCATTATCTGAAGTAACAGTAGTAGGAAATAAAAAGGAAATTGAAACATTAGTTAAATATAATTATATTATCCAAGATGAAATTAATGTGAAGAATGTAAAGTTTCAAGAATCAATAGGTACAGCTGTTGAATATGTTCTTAAATTAAACTTCCCTTCTGCAGGACCTAAGCTCGGGAAACTAGTCGGTGTTGTTCAAAAAGCTTTACAATCCTTGACTCCTCAAGAAACCAAGAAAGTAGTTGATCAAGGTTATTTCGAGTCTGAGATTCCATCTGGGGAAAAAATCTTCATAGAAAAAAATGATTTAATTGTTAATCAAATAACGCAAAGTGGCATTGAAATGGCTTCAAATCAACACTTTACAGTTTTTTTAAATACAGAAATAACAAATGAACTACGAAATGAGGGTCAAATTCGCGAAATTATCCGTGCTGTTCAACAGTACAGAAAAGAACTTAATCTTTCAGTAGAACAGCGTGTAACTCTAACTATTGATGCGAATGAAAAGAGAAGAAATATAATTGAAGATTATAGTGAACTTTTATATAGTAACCTTTTGGTAAACAAGTTGATATTTGAACAAAAAGAAAAAATGAAATATGTAGAAGTTGAAAACGAAGCAATTGGTTTACACATACAGGTCTAATGTGAATTAGAGAAAAGACTGCAGATAAATATTCATTTTAAAAAAATATATAAAAAAATAAACCCTTGGTCATTCAAATATGAACTGTGCCCTATAAAATGGACAGTCTAAAAAAAGACCTATTGTTTTAAGCAGCTAATAAATGGCTCCGGTATTGTTCCGGAGTCATTTTATTTAGGCTCCATTGATAGCGTTTTGAATTGTAGTCCTCTATATATTCTTCAATGATTTGGTGCAGTTCCTCAAATGTTTGGCATACTCTATAGTCCACTTCATCTTTAAAATGCCCAAAGAAGGACTCCATAG
Organism: Metabacillus sp. KJ11-3; assembly: GCF_055808295.1. Lineage (NCBI taxonomy): Bacteria > Bacillati > Bacillota > Bacilli > Caryophanales > Bacillaceae > Metabacillus > Metabacillus sp. KJ11-3. The sequence goes on from NZ_JBVVRS010000004.1 coordinate 318,740, forward strand.
GAGCATTATCCTAGCAGTTGCCTTTTCGGGACATCGATTGGGTTAGTCCTAATTCCTTTACACGTTTTTGAAACTCTGGATGGGTGTAATGAAACCCTTGGTCCGAATGAATTAGCGCTTCGGGGTGTATATTCCCATCTAGTACATCAGAGAGTTTTTCCAGGTTCTTATAGACAAGCTCCATTTTAAGAGTTTTCGATAAACAGTAAGCGATGATTTCTCGTGTTGCCGCGTCCTTCACGCAAGACAAATAAGCAGGCTGACCAGTACCATAGTATACATACGTAATGTCTGTGAGGAGTACCTTACCGGGATCTTCCTGGTTGAATTGTCGATTCAGGCGGTTGGGAACGGTCTTGTGCTCCTGAGTGGCTTGCGCTAATTTTCTATAAGGTTTGGCGCGCCGGATCGCTGTTTTCAATTCAAATTTTCTCATAAGACGGCGAACTTTCTTGTGGTTCATCGTGACCAGATAATCGTTCTCCAAAATCATCTTAATCGTCAAAGCGCCTGCCACTGAAAACGGATTTCTTCCGCCTTTAGCCAAGCATAATAGCCACTCCGACTGACTCCTGCCTGTTCACAGAGGAAACTGACCATATTCCTTAGCTGATAGGTACGTATGGTTTGTTCAATTAATTGATATTTCTCACTCGCTATTACTTTCTCTTCTTCGATGCCTGCCTTTCGAGCTCGTCTAACTTTTTAGGAATTCAAGTTCTGCCTCTAAGTATTTAATTACGGGCTTCTGCTTTCATTAAGCGTTCCTCTTGGGTGTATTCTTTTAAGCTTGGTCTTCCTGTGCTTCCTTTTCCGCGTCGCTCTGTATAAAATCCTTCTTCCCCAAACCGGTGAAAGATTTTTCTCCAGCGTTTTAAGCAGCCATTAGGCTTTTCAGTTCCAATCATTTTCACGTCAGATCCATGTTCTATAAAGATTTGGATAGGAGACTTTCCCGCCTGATTCTCTTTGACCGCCTTCACCTTGAAGTCAGGATGATAACTGATGGATCGTTCCGACACTTGTTTAACATGTGGGTTTGCCTCTAATAGTTTAATCTGGTGTTCGTTAAAAATAATCTTACTCAATGGACTTCCTCCGTTCACATCTCTAAATTAATTATAAACGGGTTTCTAGCATATAGACATAGAAAACCCCGAATAAGGGACTTTTTATAAGTGTCCATTATTCGGGGTATAGTTCAATAGTTGAGCGACTAAGGGTTTTTTCAGAACGTATTCCATCTTCTCTTAGGATTAAAAATAATTATTGATCTATTTGCACTATTTATACTTATCCTTCACTTCTTAGCATCTTTTTATGGGGAATCGAAAATCTCTTGTTAATAATTTAATTTTAATTATAAATCTTTTTATTATTATATAGTTTTACATACTCTTCTATATATTTCTTTGACATTTTTTTATAATCGAATTTCGCCAAAACCCTTGAATAACATTTTTGTGGCTTAACAGTTCTGATAAATGAGACCGCGTTGCTAATCTCATTATCACTTTTTATAATTACTCCTGTTTCTTTATCTATACCTTCTCTTATTGAGCCAACATCCGAACCAATCACAGGTGTCCCACTGGCTAATGCTTCTAAAATAGTTATAGCAAAAGGTTCTCTCCATCTAACTAACATAAATAATGCTGAAGCCTTTGCAAGTAACAATTTTTTCAATTTATCATTAATACTTTCTAAATAAATTATTCTGTTATTTTCAAATTCATTTATTATATTTTGATAAGAACTAAAATCATTATCACATAATAAATGATTCCCATTATATGTATTACTCACTATTTTATTGAAAAATAAGGGGTCTGTTAATTTAGGATCTGTTTTTCCTACGATCAATAATTTCTTATTGTTCTCTTTAGCCCAATCAAGACATCTATCATGGCCCTTTCCAGGGACAAGTGAGGCTAGTGATAAAAAGAAATCTTCTTTTTTCTCTCCAAATAAAAAAGAACTTGTATCTATACCGTTATAAATATATCCATCTATTTCATGTGTTTGTGAAAATAAATTGAAATGATCACTACTTACACAGAAACATCGTATTTGGTTCTTAAAATTAGTCCTCAAATTAATAAAATTTGCGTATATTTCTTTATAATATGGATTATCAGGTAAACCATAAATTGACACCAAAATTTTGATTTTCTTGTCTTTTAATAACAACTTTTTAGCTTCATAAGATGTAGTAAATACCCCAAAATGATCATGTATTATATCAATTTCATTTTCCTCAATGAAATTGATAATATACTGGTTAGAATTATTCATAATCATTTCATATTCTTCCCAATCAACATTTCTTATATCCTGAATATTTTCAGGATAAATACCCTTACATATCGCCCCCTTAATAAAAGTTTCCTCTTTACCGAATACATAGACAGTATTGTTTTTATCTTCAACTTGGAATCTTGCCAAGTTAAATACAATGCGCTCGGTCCCACCATGTTCGATACAGTTATTTACTGGCATATAATTAGTAGATAAATGTAAAATTCTCACTCTAACCCACCTCTTATTTAATTGTCTTTATTGGGGAATTAATATTAATGAGCTCCGTTATTATTCTCTTAATTTCTATGAATTTAAAATGTAGCAGAACCGAATCAAGTGTGGTTTTATATTTTTATATTTGCCAAGTTATCGTTGTTCTTTTGAAAAACTACTAACAATCTATCACTTTCCATGTTGAATTCTTCCCCTCTAAAACCTCCAAATACTCCTTGAACTATAAATCCTCCTTTCTCCCCTATATTAAATATATCTTTCGGAGTAAAAAACTTAATCGCCATGTTTCTTTTATCAACTTTTTTATTTTCTTTTATATTTATTATCTCCCAAGTATTAGTTACTTCTTGCTTTATTAAATCAAGGTTAGAATATTGTTCTATTCTAAAATTATCTATATTAAAACTTAAATGCTGAATAAATTCCTTACAAAATTTAAAGGGGTTAAATAAATCAACAACAAATTTCCCCTTAGTATTAAGGCAACGATAAACATTATCAAAAACCTTTATTAAATCAATATTATCTTCAAAATAACCGATCGATGTATTTAAACAAAAAGCAATATCAAACTTGTAATTATTAATTTCTGTCCTAATGTCTTGACTAATAAATTTTATTTTTTTATTATTAAAATTTTTTTTGCAGTACTTATCATTTCCTTTGATAAATCAATTCCTACAACTGAATTTCCTAAATCCGCAAACTGAGATGAGTGAAAACCGCACCCACAACATAAATCAAGTATTTTTTCTTCTTGAGAAATATTTAATAGATTATAAATATTTTGAGCATCCAAAAAACACTTTTTTTGATAATTAACTTCAGAGCTATTCTGCCATTCAATATAAAGTTTGTCGAAGAACCCTTCATACCAGTTTATTGTCATTTTAATTTCTCCATTAATTATTATGGTCTTTCGTGATAAAAAACTTGTTATTATTATATTTGGGACTCCCTTATAGTTTTAATTATGAAATCTTGATCTTGTAATTTCATCCCTGGATATAATGGTAATGTAATTAGTTCTTTACTCAATGATTCTGTAATTGGCAAATGAGTTGGTGGATAATTTTCTTTGTAGTAAGTGAAAAGATGAATAGGAGGGTAATGAAAACTCGTTTGAATACCTTCCCTTCTTAAATTATTTTCAAGTTCATTCTTTATTTTTTTGTCCAACGCTCTAATTACAAAAAGATGATATGAACTTTTCCCTCTTGATGACAAAAATGGAATTTTTATTCCTTTTTGTTCTTGTAATAAATCAATGTATCTTAAAACCAAATTTCGTCTGCTCAAATTAAAATTATCTAATTTCTCCAATTGTTTAATTCCTATCGAAGCACGTATTTCATCAAATCTATAATTATATCCTAAATCTATCACATCATATGATTTTGCGTGACCCTTGTATCTGTCCCAAGTTAATGTAGTCATTCCATGAGATCTTAGATTTTTAATTTTATTTGCATATATTTCATTATCAGTAACTATTAATCCGCCCTCTCCCGTTGTTAAATTTTTATTTGGAAAGAAACTAAAACAACCGATATCCCCAAATGTACCTAATTTTCTATTATCTAGCTCTGCACCAGGAGCATGTGCTGCATCTTCTATTATTATAAGATTGTGTTTCCGTGCTATTTCTTTAATTGAGTTTATATGGCATGGATAACCTCCATAGTGCATTAAAATAATTCCCTTTGTTTTTGATGTGATTTTATCCAATAGATCCTCTGGAGAAATAGTGAGGTCATCTTTTGAAACAACATCTACAAAAATAGGTTTTGCACCGGTGTAAATAACTGCATTACTTGTGGCGACAAAAGTAAGAGAAGGAAGAAGTACTTCGTCTCCCGGTCCAAAGCCTGCTGCTAAACATGCTAGATGTAGAGCTGAGGTACCACTTGATACTGCAATAGCTTCCTTTACTTTCAAGTATTTTTTCCAATTTTCTTCAAACTCAATTGTAATGTTTCCCATACTAAGCCATCCAGATTCTATTGTCTGATTAAGAATATTTAACTCATCTTTTTTAAGTTCAACTTGTGATAGTGGTATTTTCCACATTGGCATCTACCTTTCAAATTAGTAAACTTTTCTATAAAAAAATAGATAAGGACCGATGATCACTTCTTAAAATTGTTTCCAAATATGTTTTATATGAACAAGAAGGTAACTTTGTAATTAGATTTTCTAATTGTTCGATGGTAATATAGCCCATTTCATAAGCCACTTCTTCAATACATCCCAAACTATAACCAAATTCATTAAAAACTTTATAAATATAATTTGAAGCCTCCAACAAACTTGCTGGTGTGCCTACATCAAACCATTTATAAGTATTATCTAAAATATTCGCCTTTAGATTATTAATCTGAAGATATTCTTGTAAGACATCCGTTATCTCATATTCATTTCTAAATGATTTTCTAATTTTCTTCGCATAATCAATAACTTTGTTATCGAAAACATAAAAACCTGTTATAGCATAATTGGATTTAGGATACTTTGGCTTTTCTTGGATATCAAGGACTTTTTTACTCTCATTAAATGCAACAATTCCAAATCTTTGTGGATCTTTAACTTCATATCCCCAAATATATGCTCCTTTTTTTCTATTTTGGGTATATATCGCGTTCTTTAATTCATTATGTCCACAAAAGATATTATCACCTAAAATTAAACATACCGATTCATTTCCAATATATGATTCAGCCATAATAAGTGAATACGCTATACCGTTGGATTCCTTTTCAATAGCAAACTGTATATTTATACCTAAGTCTGAACCGTCGCCTAGTAATTTTTTCAAAAAAGGTAGATCTCTTTCCTTAGCTATTATTAATATTTCTTTTATTCCTACGGACATTAAAGTAGCTAACGGGTAGTAAACCATTGGTTTGTCATAAACATAAAGTAGATGCTTCCCAATAATTGATGTCATAGGACTTAGCCTAGTTCCTGAACCGCCTGCTAGAATAACACCTTTCAAGATATCACTTCCTTTATTTTAACTTAATAAATGGTTTTTATGATTAACCTGCACTCGATAAATTTACAATATTCTGATATTTTTTTGACTGTCTATAGATTCCTCATGTTTAGGTAAATATAGATTTGTATTGTTAGAGAATTCTTCAATTGCCATTTCGTAATCATCTTGTCTTCCGATATCAAGCCATCTACCAGTAAATTCGTAGGAATATATACCATATGATCTATTTATTAAGGTTTCAATAAGATCTGGCACATCCATTTTTTTCTATTTATAAACTTACTGATAATCTTGGGATTTATTACATAAATCCCCATGCTAGCATTATATTTAATTTTTGGCTTTTCTTCCCATTTAGTTATTATTCTATCTGTATTTATTTCTAAAACTCCTAAATTAATTGGAACATTTCTTTCCACAGTAGCTACTGTCATTTCTGCATTATTAGTTATATGGAAAGATACAAGATCTCTATAGTCTATATTTGTTAAAACATCACCATTCATTACCAACAAAGGGTTTTCCCCTAAATTATTTATTAGATTTAACGGCCCTGCTGTTCCTAGTGGTTCGTTTTCTCGTGAATAATCTATTTTAATTCCTAAATTTTCCCCATCTCTAAAATAGCTTTGAATTAATTCTGCAAGATATCCTACACTTAAAGTGACATGATTAATACCATAGTACTTTAATTGTCTTAATACAATTTCGAGAATTGGCATATGGTCAATGGGCATTAATGGCTTTGGAAGTACTGATGTATAGGGTTTTAAGCGTGTTCCTTTTCCACCTGCAAGTATAATTGCTCTCATATAAATCCCCCCATTAAATGTTATATTCGTTAGGTCTGTACACTTCTATATTACTTTTGGTCCATTCAATTGTTTTAATTAATCCTTCTTTAAACTGAACTTTTGGAGACCAATTAGTCAGGTGTTGCATTTTATTACTATTTGCCAATAGTCGATTTACTTCACTTTTTTCTGGTCTCACTCTTTCTTTATCTAGAATTACTTTATTTTTACCACCTAAAATATCGTTAACTAAATCTACTAATTCTTTAATTGAATATTCTTGTCCTGTACCTAAGTTAACTGTATCCCCTATTAATCTATTATTTATAGCAGCTGCAATAAAACCATTTACTGTGTCACTAACATAATTAAAATCTCTTGTGGGGTATAGTGCGCCTAACTTAACCTCGTTTTGAGTTAAAAATTGTGTAATAATTGTAGGAATTACTGCTCTGGCGGATTGTCTAGGACCATAGGTGTTAAAAGGACGTACAGTTGTAACTGGTAAACCATGTGTTAAAAAGTAACTTTCTACCAATTTATCTGCCGATATTTTACTTGCTGCATAAGGAGACTGTGCTTGTAACGGAAATGACTCATCTATTGGAACGGATTGAGGTGTACCATATACTTCACTTGTTGAAGTATGAATGACTCTTTCAACATTATTTTCCATACAAGCATTGAGCACATTCAACGTACCTTCCACATTTGTTTTGAAGTAACTTCTAGTATTAATATAAGAATAAGGGATTGATATTAATGCTCCTAAATGAAAGACTATTTTTTTCCCTTTAATTAATCTATTAACGGATTCAATACTTGTTAAATCACCGAATTCTATATTTACTAAATCTAAATATTCTTCTGGCAACTCCTTAATCCAACCTATATCATTATGTGAATTATAGTGAATAAAAGCAGTAACTTCAGCTCCATATTTAACTAAAGCTTCAACTAAATGACTTCCAATAAACCCTCCAGCACCAGTAACAGCTATTTTTATTCCATTCAATTCCATTTTCCCCTCAACTCCTTAAGCTTCTTTTTATAATTAAAATAATCAGGAGATACTAAATATGATATGTTCTTATATAATCTTTAAGTGCTTGTCTCCAATGGCGTAAATCTGAAATACCATTCAACCTTAATACCATGTTGTCTAGAGCTGAATATGAAGGTCTTGTTGCTAAAGTTTTATATTTACAACTTGGTACTGGTATAATATCCTTCTCTATCCCAACTTCTTCTAATATAGCTTTAGCAAATTCGTACCAAGAACATTCACCGGTATTAGAAATATGATAGACTCCATAATTTTCAGTATTAATTATTTGTAATAATTTTGATACGATATCAAATGTATAAGTAGGACTTCCAACTTGATCATCTACTACTTTAAGTATTTCACCATTTAATTTAGCCTTGTTTAAAATTTTTTTAATAAAATTATTTCCCCCATTTCCATACAGCCATGACGTTCTAACAATAAAATATCTTGAATGTAAAATTTTCAATAATCTTTCACCTTCAAGTTTGCTCTTACCATAAACATTTATAGGGTCCGGAGTATCCCACTCATTATAAGGAGTTTTAGAGTCTCCTTTAAAAACATAATCAGTACTAAAATAAATAAGTTTTGCGTCTATTTGTTCAGCAGCCAAAGCTATGTTTCTTGTACCGTATATATTAATAAAATTGGCTTTCTTGTTATTTACCTCAGCATTATCAACTTGAGTATAAGCAGCGGAGTGAAAGATAATATTAGGTCTGACATTATAAAATATTTCTTTTACTTGTTCATAATTAGTTACATCAAGATTCTTTTTATCGAAACTATAGACATGATATCCTTGTTGTTCAAGAAAAATAGTTAATTCAGTACCTAGTTGTCCTGCACCACCAGTAATTAGAATTTTATTTACTAACATAATCATCTATCCTATTTGTTCTCTTTTAAATTTTTCGTTAGTGGACTTCTTCATCTCATTCCACCATTCTTGATTTTCCAAATACCAAGTCACAGTATATTCCAGCCCTTTAATAAAAGATTGTTCAGCGTTCCAACCCAACTGGTTTATTTTACCAGGATTTATTGCATACCTAAAGTCGTGTCCAGGCCGATCTTCCACATAACGAATTAAATTAAGGGGTTTACCTAAAATTTTTAATACTTCTTTAGCAACATCAATATTTTTATATTCATTGTTTCCTCCAATGTTATATACCTCACCAGGGATTCCGTTATTTAAGACTAAGTCAATAGCTTTACAGTGATCTATAACATGCAGCCAATCCCTTACGTTCTCACCATTTCCATAGATAGGAATCAACTTGTTATCTATTGCATTTGTAATTATTAAAGGAATTAGCTTTTCTGGGTACTGATATTCACCATAATTATTAGTACATCTTGTAATATTAATATTCAAACCATACGTTTCAAAATAAGACTTTACTAGCAAATCACCTGAAGCTTTACTTGCAGCATAAGGACTATTTGGTGCCAAAGGAGATTCCTCTGTAAAATAGCCTCTATTTTCTAAACTTCCATATACCTCATCAGTAGAAATTTGAATAAATTTTTTTACTTTATGTTTCAGAGCAACGTTTAACAGTGATAATGTTCCCAATATATTAGTTTGAATAAAGATATTGGGGTTACTAATACTTCTATCAACATGAGTCTCTGCAGCGAAATTAACTATAGTATCAACTTTGAAATTACTAAATAAATTTTCTAACAATTCATTATCCCGTATATCTCCGTGTACGAAAGTATGATTTGGATACTCCTTAAATCTAGTTAAATTTTTGACGCTACCTGCATAAGTAATTGAGTCTAAATTTATAATCTGAATTTTCCGATATTTCTTAAGTAAAAAATATACAAAGTTACTCCCTATAAAACCTGCGCCTCCAGTAATAAGAATGTTCAGGACTTTTCTCCCCTATTCAAAATTTAGAATTTATATCTTTAAAATTTGGTAGTTTTAGATCTTGTTCAGATAATATCGGATTAGTAACCGGCCAATTAATATTCAAAGTTTTGTCGTTCCAAATAATTCCTTTGCTATGACTTTTTGAATAATGTTCATCAACTTTATAAATAACAATAGTATTTGGAACAATTGTACAAAAACCATGAGCAAATCCTTTAGGTATTAGAATTTGTCTATTATTATATTCAGAAATAATAACACTAATCCACTTTCCAAATGTTGAAGAATTCTTTCTTAAATCAACCACTACGTCAAATATAGCACCTGTTAATACACGTAGTAACTTTGTTTGTGCATTAGGACCATCTTGATAATGTAATCCTCTTATCACACCAGCTTCTAATGTTTTAGATTGATTATCTTGAATAAAATTAAAATTAAGCTCCTTCTTAAAAAAAGAGATTTATTATATGTCTCTGTAAAAAAGCCTCGTGAATCATAATTGATATGTGTTTCTAATAAAACAACTCCATCTAAACTTGTTTTAATTAAATTTATCACTGTATTGAGCTCCCTAATTACTCTAAGTATGTTTTAATTATTAAACTTCTCTTTTTTCCACCTATAGATAAAATTATCTATTTCCATTTGAGAATAAAAATGTCTCATATACTTTGAATTATAAAACTTGTGTAAATAATCTTTGGTTACTGGAATTGTTTCTTTAAATTCTTTATATATTTGTGTATATCTTTTATTTTCACCTATATTTTCATTCTCTAAAATAAAATTATCAACTTCTAAAAATGAACTAATCATGTTGTTGTCAATGTTGTTTACGCTTTCAAGTTTTAATAACAATAAATCGAAATTTTTAGCCGAAATAACTTGATAACCCTTTTCTTTATCAAACATTTCCTGATAGATGTCTATATTTAAGTACTTTTTAAATTCAGTATCATACCACTTGATTGCAAGATTTTGGTCGAATGTTCTCATAAATACATTTATTAGATCTTTCATATGGATTTTCCCTGAATAATATCTGTCATAAAAATTTGGAACAGTATCATCTAGATGTTGAAAAAACGCAGATATATTTCTTGCAACTGGTTCCCTGACTAATGAAATAATCTTAAGTTTGTTTTTATATCCATTTGTATTTCTAAACAATTGATTAATATTATCAAATACATTATTATTATAATCTATAATTTTTGTCGTATACCAAATTGCTCTTCCAGATTTAAGTTTTGCAAGAGACATAAGAAAGCTAGAAGAACCAACTTTACCCATATGATATAAAATAATTGGTGATAATTCAGTCGCTTTTGATATCTCCAATAATTTGTGATGTAATTCCCCACCTACCAAACATCTATTTAATTTATCCATTTCAACAACTTTTGTCCCGAAAAAAATTTTTTTCTGTGTGATTTATACCGTCATCAATGTTCGTTATAACATAGTCAGGCTTTATTTGTTTGACAGAATCTACTCCATATACTTTAATCCCAAGTATCTCTTTAGGTGCCGATTCATTAGATTCACTTATTAATCCCATAATTTTATTTTTTTCTAATAATTTTAACTTGCTTAATATATTTAAGGTAGTAGGTCCATGCCCTTTCAACATTAATGTATTACTTTTAGTTAATTCCTTAATTACTTTTAATTTTGTATCATCGTCACTAACAGTAAATTTACTAATCCTATCAATATAATTCAATTAGAAATACTCCTTCCGAATTATCCATTTGATAATACATTTGAAAATTTAATATGTATAAACCTTTCACTAGGGATAGATGATAAACTATTACAATACTTCTCAAGTGAAGTAAGAAAATCATCAACATATAATATTTGTGACGAATAATTTTTCACTAATTTTTTCTTAATATCCATATTTATAGGAATAATTATTTCTCTCTCCACTGGGACTGTAATATAATTGGTTCTAAGAAAACTATATGGTTGCTCCTCATAACCTATTAAATCGCTTTGATTTTCAATATGAGAAAATACATCATTAAAAGTATCTCTAACAATAATATGATCTATATGATTCCCTATCCCAAGAGGAATAAAAAAAACAGAATTCAAATTACTTTTTATTAATTCACTGAATTTAAATTCCAGTTTATTAATAATATTATCCTCTTTTTTAAAAGTACTGTATTTAGGATAATCAAATATTCCCTCAACTTTATGCCCCCTTATTAAAGCGTCTGGCATATCCCAGAATTCAATAAAGCAATTTTGATTATTGCTTTCTTTCTTAATAAGATTAATATTCTCCATTTCTTCTGCTTTTCTTATCCTAATAATATTATGATTATCATGCTTTACCGAGAAATTTGTTTTACTGAAAATATTTATGATATTTATTGTGTTTCCTTCATCTAATAAAGTATGAATTAATCCTCCCATAGATAAAAAAGCATCATCGATATGAGGAGATATTACAAAAATCTCTCTCTGTTTAAATAATTCCATATTATCTTCCCTCTCATTAATAATTTAAATCTCCTATTAATACCCTACTATTATTGTAGTCGGAGATAATTATTCTATTATTTATAAAACAGATACCTCGAGTATGTTGAAGTGCATCTAATATTTGTTTATTTACAGGAGCATAGTATCTAACAACTTTTCCAGCACGATTAGTAATTATTACAGACCCAGTTACACCATTTACAAATAGTGGGTGTTCATCATCGTAAAAACTACAATACCTTGGAAAGTTCAGAGATTCTTCATGCCCCCTAAAAACTATTTTTGAAATTTCAAAGATTTGCTTTTTTTCTCGATTCACCAAAATCACCCGATTATTACCTGAGTCTGCTATAATCGTTTCATAATATTTGTTACGTGCTGCACAATGTGGGTCACTTAATCTATTGGATTTATCAAATCCAAAAAGCCAAATAGCTTCCCTATTATCGTTTATTTCCAAAACTACATTTCTCTCTGAATCTACAACAAGTAAATTACCATTCTCTAATTGCTTTGTATAATGTGGGTCAACGAATTCATTGTATTTCTCTTCCCATATCCACCCATCTATTTTTTTAATTATTTCTCCATACTCATTAATACTAACTATTTGTTTATTCAAACTATCTGAAATGATTATTGTTCCATCTAACTGCTTTTCTGCACTTCTGGGCCAATATAAATCTCGATAATAATTTAAGACCCTATTATTAAAATCGACTATTAATACTCGATTATTTACAGTATCAGCTACTAATATAGTTTCATTTTCTAGCAATTGTACTGAGCGTGGATAAGAAAAAAGCTTTTTTTTGATCTTTCTCTCCCCAATCTCCTGTATTATCTTGCTGTTTTTATCTACTTCTATAATTCGAGCATTACCACTATCTGTTATAACTGTATTACCTGATTCTTGTCTATCAACCCATTTTGGATATTTTATTTTGACCTCTTCCCAATCACCTTGAAGTATATTTCCATATCTCCATACAATATTACCTTGATAATTAACCTCAATTATTCTATTATTCATTGAATCCGATATTAGAGTATTTCCGTTTTCTAACCTCATGGCTGACTGGGGGTAAGTTAACGATTTATTATCATTACCTGGTAAACCAAGGGATCCAAAGGTCCATACGATATGGCCTAATTGATCGATTTCAAAAACTGTATGTAAACCTTCATCTGTTAACAATAAATTCCCATTACATAATGATTGAATACTTGTGGGGTATTGTAGAGTTACTTCTTTGACTTTTATGGTAAGTTCATTTAATTCACCATCTTTATTAAAAGAAAAAATTTGTTTCTTTTTTTATCAAGAACCCACAATTGACCTGTATTAGATCTATCAAAAGAGATTGGATAACTTTCTAAAGGTACTTTATATTCTTTAATAACTTCTCCCTTGTTTGAAAAGAAAATAATATTATTCGTCTCATCATCTATTCCAAGGTATTCTCCATAAGAATATGCTTTCATAAATCTAAATCTAATTGATTTATTTGGCCTCATTCTCTTAACTATTCCATTATTTACACAAAAGATTAACATTGATCTATTATCTTTTATTGGATCAAAAATATAGAATAGGTTATTAATAATCTTGGTAAATGTAGGGAAGCTAAATTTATTTTTTTAAAGTTGTATTCTCTACTTCTCCGATAACTTTAGTTAGTGATATTGAATTATAATTTGTATTTAGTATATTCATAATCATTTATACCCCTATCATTTCACAAGTAATTTGAAGGTGGAATCAAACTCATATTTACCTATTGACAAAGATCCCGGTTTAAGCACTCCACTTCCCCCTGAAAATGTTAACTTTGCTTCATTTTCAACCACATCCTCTATACTCTCTACTTCTCTTAAACTTCTTCTTGAATCAAAAACATGGACTCCTGTTACTCCTAATTTTTTTAACATTTTCAATAAATCTACATTAATTCCAATTACTGGTAAAAAATCCAATATAACTATACCACCAAGCTTCTTTACATAATTGATAAAACTACTTGCTTCTGGAAAATTGTTGTCATATAAAGAAGCAGGCAATTGTTGAAAGGATTTAGGAAAATAACCTATTAATTTAACATTTTGCCCCTTTATTACAAAGGAGTTCCTTATCCCAAGAATTATTCCTATGTTACGTTCTTTTTGATAAAACCTCTTAATATCTAAAATTAAATCATACTTATCATATATTATACCTATCCATGAAATTGAGCTTTTTTCCTCCAATTTAATTAACAGAGAAAAGAGATTTTCATTATATTGAGCCTTGTTTATATACATATCGGCATAAGAGCTGTGTAAAAGGGGATCTAATTCTTGAAAAAAAGTTTAAATTGCTTATAGTATTCAGTTCCAGAATCTGAATTATGAATTAAATTCCTCATATTCTTACTTGAATAGCCATAATCAGCACGTATTTTAAATTTTATTAAACGTAATTTATGACCAGCATTTTCACCCCGAATAAGGTATGCTTTTATTTCTCCTGATGTTAAATAACGAGCATAATTATATTTATCAAAAGGTGATGTAAAATTTTCCAAAACCTGTTGTTCTGTTAAAATAACTTTATTGGTATAAACTACAGTAAGATTTTCATTTCTTATTCGTTTCAACAATATTTCTTCAATACCTTGAACTATTCCGTCAGGTTTTAGCATAATAATTCCATATTCTTGACTCATTAATTTTACCAATCCTTAATAATAGATATTCATTTCTTTAATCTGTCTCATTATTGCTAGTAGTTGCTCTAAATCTGAAATCAATTCTTCCTCCTCAATTTTAGTAGCTTGATAAGCTAACCCTCTTACATTTATATAAGACATTATTAAAAATGTTTGTAAAAAGTGTGGAAATATTTGTTTTTCTATTTCTGTTAAGTTTATAACTTTTACATATCCATTTACCACTGTGTTTATAGCGCTTTCATTCAATTTTTCAGCTAAAATAGGTACTACTTTAGAATCTCTCCAGCCCCAAGCTGAGGATATTATACATGGCCAAGCAACATCGGATAATCTATATCCCCAATTAATATCATCAAAGTCTATTAAATAATATTTTGATTGATATGAACGAATTACATTATAACAATGTAAGTCACCATGAATCCATGCAAGAGGTAAACTACTTAATTGCGAATCTGAATTTTTTATACTATTCAATAAATTATCTATAATTTTCTCGTGATTATTGTTACTAACCCTTTTTAGTATTTTGCTCATATTTAATATTGCTGAGTATGACACATCTGGAAAATGTGTTGTTCTACACTTTGGAACAGTGTTTACACCCGGTGGGGTTCCATTAATGCTAAGTTGGAATTTAGCTGCTATTTTCCCTATTTCAAATAAATCGGTCTTTTGTTCTGGTATTAAAAGTGATCCTGGAATCCACTCTTGAACAGAAAACTTTCTTGATTGATAAGTAAAAGTTAAATTATTCTTTGAATTTTCTATAACCCTCGGAAAATTTAGATCATTTACGTTGGTTAATCTGTTTTGGATATTTAGAGTTTGTATATATTCACTATTACTTAAGTAAAAGGGCTTTTCTTTAATGAAGAAATTTCCAGTACCCGTGTTTGTTTTAACATGCCATCTTATTTGCTCTCCCCAAGTACCTAATTTACTTACTATTTTCAAATTTGGTATGTTATAGCTGCTGCATAGTTCATTAAGAAATTTCTTTATTTCAATGTTTCCCTCCATACACTAATTCCTTTCTTGTTTAACAATTAAGGATTACAACAGTTGCATTTATAAACTTCTGTATTACCAAGACTTTGTACCCAGTGCCTTATTATATTCCTTACTGTTAAAGGCGCCTTTTCCTTAATATTGTCATATATTTGATTTAAAGTAACAGGAGATTCATTTTCATCCCAACAATCCATATCAGTAATGAGGGATAACGGTTGATAACAAATACCTAATTCACGAGCTAATTTAGCCTCAGTTGCTGTTGACATATTAATTAATTGTGCACCTATATTTCTATAAAAATGTGACTCTGCTATTGTAGAAAAAGCAGGACCTTCAATAGTCATTAAGGTTCCTGTGATATGATAATTCTTACTATAAAGTGGCAAAGTTTCATGTAGTCTCCTCCTTAATTGACCACAGAAAGGCAATGCCATGGAAACATGTTTTACGTCATTATATTCTCCAAAAGTAGACTCTCTTATTTTAGTAAAATCTATCAATTGTGAGGGTAATACTATGTCACCTACCATAAAATTTTCATGTAAAGAACCACATGCAGTAGGTCCAATGATTAAATCCACATCTAACTCTTTCATAGCATATATGTTAGCTCTATAGTTTACTTTGGATGCAGAAATAGAATGATTTTTCCCATGTCTTTTTAGAACATATAAATCATGATTATTAATTTGTTCATGTTCTATAATTGCAGATGGATGACCAAAAGGAGTCATAATTTCTATTTTTTCTATTGTTTTATTATAGTTAACTATATCCCCGCCACCAATAATTCCAATTTTCATTAGTACCATCCTTCAATCTAAATTATATTTTTTTGCACCTTTACTTTAAACGATAAGTAAGTTTGTTAACTACCGGTACTAGAATAATGTCGTAATCCGTATTTCCAAAAATATAAGGATAGCCAAAAACAAATTATTCCTACAAGGGGTGGAAAAATGACAAAATAATTATTAACAGATCCTATTAATACCTTAATCGGAAAATAATTAACAAACGAAAAGGGTATAACAAAAGTTAAAAGAAACTGAATAAACTCAGGATAAATTGAGATTGGATATGTTATAAAACTTCTTGTTTGGTTAAATAATAAATTTTGTATTGAGAATGATTTTACTGTCCAAAAACTAAATGTGGCACTTATTAATAAAATAGATCCTTGTATTAATACTCCACTAGCTAGCATAATAATAATAATAATGGTATTTTTAAAATTTATTGCTAACCCAACTTTATGGTAGGCGTAACTAAATAAAAGTAAACCAACTAACCCATGTCCTATAGTTGCTATAATATCCGAATTTTTAGATATTAAATAAAATAATGGTGAAATTGGCTTTGTTAAGTATGAATCAAAATCACCTTGTTGGATGATAACACCAAAATCTCTTACACCTGTAAATACCAAAACACAAATACTATAACTAAGAAAAGTAAAGCTATTTAATAATAGAAGTTCCTCCATGTTCCAGCCATCTAAAGAACCAAAATTTCTTAAAATAAAGTATAATGCTACTATACTTACTAGTTCACGAATTACTACTGTTATAGGTAATAAGATGGTATCAATTTTATATTGGGTCTTGGAAATAATATTCTTTCTTAAAAAGTTTAAATAAAGAAGTATTTGGCCTAAGAGGGCTTCGAATGGTTTCATAATCTATCCCCCTTGAATGACCATTTTTCGCAATCCTATTTTCCAGACTGCAATACTTATTATAAAAAAACTCAAACCCCAAAACATTTGCATTAATAAATTTAATAGAATATTATTTAAGCTACTCTTTTCTAAAAAAATATTTAGAGGTGTAAAATAAATATACTGAAAAGGTAAGAAAGAAAGTATTTTAGATATACCTTCCGGAATAAACCATAATGGAATTAACAATCCTGATATTAAAGAAATAATTGAATTTTTAATAGTTACAATACTGTAAGTTTTATGTACCCAAAAAGTCATAGACCATATAATCATATTAAAAGTAAATAAGATTAAAAACCCTAACATTAGACTGCAAAAATAAAGAGCTATTGTAACAGGATTCTGAGGAAAATTAAAATCGAAAATAAAGATTGAAATAATCAAAACAGGTATTACTTGTACTACCAAATTAAAAGCAACTTGTCCGATAATATTTGAGAAAACAGTCAAGGCAAAACTTATTGGTTTTAAAAAATCAATGGCTATTTGTCCAGTAACTACTTTCCTATCAATATAAAACTCATCCATAGTGAACAGAGTTCTCATTATCATTCCTAATATCGAATATGTTACCATCTCATCAATGCTTATTGATTTCACAACTTCACTATTACTATATAAAGTGAATCGGCTACACTGAACTAGACAGAAAAATTAAGGTCAAGTAGACTACAGATAATATACTCGAGGAGAATCTACGATGACTAAAAGAGAACGTCGAACATTTACTGCAGAATTTAAACAACAGATCGTACAGCTTTATAACAGTGGAAAACCAAGAAAAGAAATTATCCGTGAATATGATCTTACCCCTTCTTCTTTAGACAAATGGATAAGTCAAAGTCAAACCTCCGGTTCTTTTAAAGAAAAAGACAATTTAACTGCCGAACAAAAGGAACTAGCTGAACTTAGGAAACGGAATAAGCAACTAGAAATGGAAAACGACATTTTAAAGCAAGCCGCGCTGATACTAGGACGAAAGTAAATGTGATAAAGAATAATCAACACAAATACTCGATATCAGCAATGTGTAAAGTCCTTCAAATCCCTAGGAGCACCTATTATTATGAAGCAAAAGAGCGTCAGGCAGAGGATGACATCACATCCGATATTATAGAGATTTTCCATTCAAGCTATCAAAACTATGGAACTCGTAAAATAAAAAAGGAATTGATGAAGCTCGGCAAGATCGTTTCTAGACGTCGGATTGGGCGAATTATGAACGAGCAGGGTCTAGTATCTACTTATACTCTTGCGCAATTCAAACCACATTCCCGTGACACGAATGAATCGGAACAAAAAAATGAACTTGATCGTAAATTTATACAAGAAGAAGCATTATCAGTTGTAGTAAGTGATTTAACATATGTCAGAGTCAATAAAAAATGGCAGTACATATGTGTATTTGTTGATCTCTTTAACCGTGAAATTATCGGCTATAGTGTCGGTCGTAATAAAAATGCCCTGTTGGTATACCGTGCTTTAGCTTCAATAAAAACAGATTTACGTAATATTAAGCTTTTTCATACAGATCGAGGAAGTGAGTTCAAAAACAAACTGATTGATGATGCGTTAGCAACATTTAAAATCGAACGATCTTTAAGTATGAAAGGATGTCCTTATGATAATGCAGTAGCAGAAGCTACGTTTAAAATCATAAAGACTGAGTTCATCAAAGGGCGTCACTTTGATAGTCTTGAAGATTTAGAGAAGGAATTGCATACGTATATCCATTGGTTTAATAGCAAAAGAATTCATGGAACACTAGGCTATCTAAGCCCAGTAGAATTCAAACTTGAACACCTTAAAAAAGTTGTCTAGTTTACTGTTGACTATCCAAAGCTTTCCACATCATTACTCCTACAAATACCAAAATAGTAGAATTTATTATCCCCATGCAGATATCAATTTTATACACGAAATTATTTTTAAAAGATCTTTTGAATATTTCAATATATACTCTCATTTTATATACCTTACTAATTTACTCTTGAAAATGTAGTAGATGATTTTTGATATATTTGTTTAATTATTTTCTCTATTTCAATTTCTTCAACAGTAAAGTCATTAACTTCATTTTCTTTTGCAATCATTTCCATTAATGTATAGGTTGAAATATGATTTGCATCAAAGCTAAAAGTAAAACGTAATCCATTTTTTTCTTCGAGAAAATTAACTGCTTTAGCGTTTAATATGGGATTTGTTTTAAAATCTACCTTTAACTTTTTTATATTCCCATTCATTTCTTTAATTTCATTTATATTACCGTCATATACTAACTTACCTTTATCAATTATTATCATTCTTTCACATGTCCTCTCAATATCTAACATATCATGTGTAGTTAGGATCAATGTCACCTTCTTTTCTTTATTAATCTCTACCAGTAAACTCCTCATTTTTTCTTTTGATTCAAAATCCAGTCCAATTGTAGGTTCGTCTAAAAATAATACTTCCGGATCATGTAAGAGTGCAGCTAATAAATCTCCTCTCATACGTTGTCCTAAACTTAATTGACGAACAGGAGTATTAATAAAATTATTTACATCCAGTAAATCACAGAAAAAGGATAGATTTTTATTAAAAGTAATAGATGGGATTTTATACATATATTTCTGTAGCTCGAAAGAATCAATTAATGGGAGATCCCACCAAAGTTGGCTGCGCTGTCCAAATACAACACCAATTTTAGATGCGATTATTTTTCTATATTTGTTTGGATTATAACCAAGAATATTTACTTCACCTGTTGTTGGATAAAGAATTCCTGTCATCATTTTAATTGTAGTTGATTTTCCGGCCCCATTTGGACCAATAAAGCCAACCATTTCTCCTGCATTTATTGAGAAGGATATATCATTTACAGCGTTAATGACTTTACTTCTGTTTAAAAAAAGTTACTAATACCTTCTTTAAAATTGTTACCCCTTTGCTTTATATGATATTGCTTAGATACATTGGTAATAGTAATTAAATTCATTTCAAGACACCTTTCTAAGCATATTATTAAAATTCTTATACCAACTGTATAACAGGTGGATTTACACATGGATCGTTACTTAAAGTTTCCTTACCTACTACCATACTTAAGTTCTTATGAACTTTTTCTTCAATTAAAATTTCGTATGCAAGTTTAGTGTTGTTTTTTAAACTCAGAAGACTTGATGGGATATAAATATTTACATGATGTGTATTATTTTCAGAAATATCTTGAATGTTTGTTGATCCATTTCTTTTATTAGTTATGAAGATTTCTTCATTTTTTCTATATATAGAATATTCATGGGAATACATAGAGTTACTATTAATGTCTTTATCTATTATTAGGAAAGTGATAATGAAGTTTTTTTCGAGATTTAATAAATAATTAATTTCAAATGTGACCAGTAGTATTTCGTTGCAGTATGAGATAGAATATTCCAGATCGATACAGTCACGTTTGTTAGTTAAACGTCTATGGATTCTTTTATTTCCTCCTACAAATTCTGCTTTTTTATAATTTATATTATCAAAACTATAACAATGTTCTTTATATTTCCTTGTCATATAATGCCAGTGTTGTACTTTATTTTGGAATAACCTTTTTTCAAAAGGGAGTTCCCAAATTAATATTTGTTTATCTTGTCTCTGTATGCTTTGAGATTGACTAAAATTATTGATTTTAAAATTATCAACTAAATACTTTTCGATAAACCCAATTGCAATTAAATTTTTTATTACTGAAGCAACCTCATCACCAATATTTAAATAGTCTATATAGTAGTTAACCTTTATCCAATTCAAATTCGTAGTATTTTGAGTTAAGAACATACTTAAATCTATATAATCCTTTAGCTTAGGACCACCAGCTAATATTGATTCCGCATTTATATACGTATTTATAAAAAGATGGATTAAAGTAAACTCTAAATTAAATGTAGGAATTGGTATAGACTCTAATACTACTTCTTGTGTATTCTTATAAAAGTATTTTATTCCATTTTCATTTACTAGACGATGGAAATATCTTTTCAATTCAACAACTGAAAAAACACTTTTCTCATTATTAGTTTTTTTTACATATTCGTATAATTCATGACTTTTCCAAGACCCCTTATACATTTGAAAAGGTAAAATTTCATACTTCCTTTTATTGTTACTTACTAAATTATCTGCTCCTGCAATATGTAAATAATCTAGATTTGAAAGTATACTCCCCATTGCTTTCATATCTTTTTCCTCAACGAGAATATCAATATCACCAAAGTTTCTATAAAAATTATCATTATAGATAATCTGTGATTGTACTACTCCCTTGTAAAAAATAATATTAATACCCTTTTCTCTTGCTGACTTTGCTATAGTTTCAATTTCATTAATATTAGACTTAATAATTGTTTTGTTAATAGAAATTAATTTAGAAGTTTGGTGTTTTAGCTCTTGGCTAAGATACTTATTAATAAAAGGATAAATAAGTGGTAATATTTGATGTAATTCTAATAATTCTATAATATTTCCCCAGTTTAAGTTTTTATTGTAAGGTATTGAGCTCCCTTTTATTAAACTACTGCATAAATCTAATATAAACTTTTCTTCATTTGTGTAATCCTTATGCATAACGATATTCACCCTAATTATTTGTCATACTGCTGGAATTAAAATACAGAACCCTACTATCCTTATTTTGGCAGCTTTTACATTCTAAAGTAGTATCTAAGCTATATAACACTCTTTGTTCGTATTCATGAATACATAAGTGGCCAGACATAAATGCCTCCATTAATTGAATAGATTTATCAATATGTTTCCGATTGAAATTTTTATAAACTTCAGATAAAACCTCATTATAGTTCTCACGCTTATGTGCCAAATGGAAAGATTCTATTTCTGGAGAATATATAACTCCATAACCATTTTCAACAGCTCTATAACCTAATTCAAGATCCTCTAACCTTTCAAAAGTAGGGTCAAAACCATTAAGGCTTTCAATAATTGCTTTTGGTACAGATAGATTTCCAGTTAAGATGCAATACCATCTGAATTGCCAATTTTCCCCTCCGTTTATATAGGCCTTTGACATAACTCGTGGCATAGGTTCTATATGTCTTCTAACTAGTTTTTGAGCTAATAATTGATCCTTAATAATTTCTCTTGAAGAGGGTGTCATTCCAGAATACAATTCCCAACGCTCTCCACAGACAAATGAATTGTAATTATCTTTGTTTTTGATAAGGTGCTCCTGTATGCCATTTGGTAAAAGTAGGCGATCATCATCTAAAAACAATATCAACTCTTTATTTGCCAAAGTAACTGCTCTATTTCTTGACTCAGCTGCACCTAGTCTTTTATTATTTTTGATATAAATTAAATTCTCAAACTTTTCTCCCCATTTTTCAACAACCTGGTCTGTATTATCAGTCGATTCATCATCACAAATAATAATTTCAAAATCTTTATTTAATTGGAGGTCTAGACCTAATAATGTTAAATTCAAATATGCAGATTTATTTCTTGTTGTTATAATTACGCTTATTGACATAATATTTTCTCCAATCTTAATCTGTTAAGAAAAATCTACAAAAAGCATTCACCGTTGAAAAATTTTCCATTGTTAACTTTTCATCTGGAACCAAGATATCTGTTTCATTTTCCATCTCTACAATGATACTAATAAGCCCCATTGAATCTACTCCAATATCTAACAAATTATCAGTATCTTTAAGAACTTGACCATCTTTCAAATAACCTAAATCATATAGTTTTTTTTCTAAAATATTCTTCACTTCAGCTATAACCAAATAAATCTCTCCTTAAATAAACATTATTTACCACTTACTGAAGAGCATGTGTCGTTTTATCCAATAGCTTAACCCATGAGGGTAACTCTATTTCAGCAGTCTTTAGGTCCAGATAATATCTTACTTCTTCATTTTCATTGGACACCCTTAAAAAATTATTACCTGTAAATAACAAAATCATTTGTCTATTAAATTGGTTTCTTTTAAAAAGGCAATATAAATTATTAAATTCTTTATCTAGAGTTCTTTTATATGCAAAGTATAATAAAGTTTGAGCTATACCTTTTCCCATTAACCGACAAGATACAATTAATTGCTTAACAAAATATCCATCTAATTTATTTTCTAGTATTAATAGTCCAGATCGTCCATAATTACCATACTTATCTTCTACTTGAACTATGTATACTTCAAATTCTGGTTTATTAATCATAGCTTCTATTTCTTCAATTGAATATCTATAACCCGTAGAATTTAACTGATTTGTTCTATCTACAAGTTCTTTAATTCTAATTAATTCACTATGATTGGCTTTTAATAGTTGAACATGAATATTGCATGAGTGTAGAAACTCTTTTTCATTACCCGAAAACAAATTTTTCTTATCAAGCAGTCTTGTTTCCTCAGTTCTATATAACTCAAGTCTATTTTTAGCTTCTATGCTGTTAAATGACTTTGTTTTAAAGGCAATTTCATGTAATGCTCTAATGTTTTCACCTGAATTTATATTTATTAATGGAAAGGCTTCTTTTACCTGATCTCTTTCAAAGATATTATCATCAATAAATATTACATCACTTGGTTTAAAATGAAGCCCATTTAAAATCCTTTTTATTCCAATACTTTTATGTTCCCAACTAATTTGTGGGTATATGAAATATTTGATTAAATCTAAATCCTCTAATTTTTCCAAAACAGGACCTTCATCATTTCTACTTGAAATTGTTTGAATTATGCCTTTGCTTTCAAAAAGTCTTATCACATCAAATATACCTTCACGTATTTCAACATCTTTATCTTCACTTATTATTCCCTGCCAAATAGTATTATCTAGATCCCATATAACGCATTTAATCATTTATCTACACTCCAATCTATTTAACAAAGATTTAAGATCATTTTCCATTCCAGGAAAGGATATTCAGACAAGTAATAATACTAATATATGAAAAAAATTACATTTAAGCGTTTACAATGGAAATTATAACATGAAAAAACCTCATTGAATAGTGAATAAAATAGATCTATTACAATCAATTAGAAATCTTAATAATTAACTGAAATTTATCTCCTTCTTTAATAGCAAGAGTGCTTCTTTCTCAATAGAAGCCATATTTCTTAAACGCTTAGCAATAACATCATTTACTGTTACATCTTTTATTATCAAATATTTCAATCTAAGATTATGAATGATTTCCATTTCAGAACTTACTTTTTTATAAAGAGTGAATACTTTAATATCTTCTATATACCCATTTTCAATCATGTATTTAATTCTAAGTAACATAATATATTTATGATTTAAAAGTGTTTGAAACGCCTTCATATGTATTTTTTCCCCTTTAATAAGTAATCTTCTAATAATGCATATACCTGTAAACCATAAACTGCTTCATAATTTATATTTACACTAGGCACCATAATTCTAGGTACTTTTTTTGAATTCAAAAAATTTTCTATTGATTCAATAACTATTTTTTTATCTAGTTTGTAGAAATGATTATTTGGTGATTCAAAATAAGGATATTTTATTAATTCAACTGTACTATTTAAAGCATTATTTATTGGCTTAGAATATTTAAAAGCCAACTTAAACTCTTCATAATCAATGTCTTTATTAAACGAATATTGTGGTGGATCACTAAAAAAGCCAGCTATTTTAATAGTTTTAGTATTACTATTATATCCATGTACCAAAACGTTGTGTGTAAAGTGATATTTTTGATAGGCTTTTGTACCTGTAATATAAAATTCATCTACAACAGTGTTAATGTAGTATTCATTATTAATAGAGTCAATTATGAATTCTAAAATATCACTAAACCATCTCTTAACTTGCGAATGATGTAACCTAGAAAGAAAAATATATGGTACATCTTGAAATCTTGAGGAGGTACAAAAATGAATAAAGTCTCCATTTTCTATACTAGGAAATGCATGAATATTAATGTAATTTGAATAAATCCATGGTAATGATATCTCATCAGTCATTATTGAAAATGCGAACGCATGGTGAGAATGCACATTAATTACAGCTTTACCCATCGGTAAATTTTTCATACTAATCCTCCTTTTTATTTATTACCATAGAGATTTATGGATATTATCTAAAAAAATACAATTTTATACAATAGTACTTTTTTGAAAAGGTCTCATTTTTCACAGTTCTTGGCATTTTATTACGTTTTTTTTATTTTACAATTTTTGATTTCTTTTTATTATTTTGAAAAAAGTCATGAAACAACGTTGGGCTTTAGTGTAGTCCATTTTTTAACACGATCTAAATTATAGGCAATTAAACTTGGTACCAAATGTTTTCCATTTATTGCTTGAACATAATATAATTGGTATATATGGGATATTTAAAGTTAATCTGAAGGAAATTTATCTTTTTGAGGAGAGTTAAAGATGAAGAAAATACTTCCTGTTGAATTACCAATTGTTTCAGGATATAAACATCATGCTCTACCGCTTTCTATTATTTCCACCGAGAGAGAAGGAGTTAATTGGATTTTTAATAATTATCTACAATTGTACACTCACTATTCATATTTTCAAGATCCTCATTGGCTAGAATTTTACTTATTGCAAAATGTGGTTGATTTACCACATAATCCATTTTTAAATATACAAAAAGCAAAAAGAGAATTACTACAAGACAATTTAATTGATTTATTTATAAAATGTATTGATGCTAATATATATATATATTTATGGTATGATTCATTTTATTTTAAAAAAATAAAGATCGAAAACATGGAATTAATAACCTTCTTATTTATGGTTATGATAATAATACACAAATATTTGAAGTGCTTGATTATGATTATAATGGTACAAGGAAATTATCTAAAATAAAAGTAAGTTTTAAATTATTATTAGATTCTATTAATAATCTAGCCTTACCTCAAGATTGGGATGCACAAATATATTTTCTCAGTAAAAAAAGCAACATCGAAAGTATTTTTGATTTAAAATTATCGTATCAATTATTAGAAGATTATTTAAATTCCTACAACACATCTAATCGGTTAAGAATGAGCATCAATCCTAAATTTCCGAATGACGTAAGGTTTGGTATTAGTGTCCATAATTCTTTATTAGAGTACATTACATTATATTTAGATGGGAAATTATCGTTGACAATTCTACCCTTCCACACATACATGGAACATAAAAAGTGTCTTGTATGTATAGATAAATTTGTAAATCAAGGTAATAGTCTTCATTTAATAGAAGACCTAGCAAAAATCGAAATGAAATCTACTATTCTTCGTAATATAGTTTTGAAATATCAAATATCAAATAATGAGGAACTACTAGTTAGTGCTTTAAAAATCGTTGAGGAAATTAAATGTATGGAAGAGCAAATTATTCCGAATTTACTAGAAAATATATATACGGTTATTAATAGATAACATTATTAGATTGCATTAATCGAATCTTCAAACATTTAAGGATTGATTTTATGGCTCGCAACAAAAATAATAGTAATCAATTAGTAGTTCTTGGTGCTACACAAGCAATTGAACAAATGAAATATGAAATTGCATCTAAATTTGGTGTGAATCTTGGACCTGAAATTACATAAAGAGCTAATCGATCTGTTGGGTGGGGAAATTACTAAAGACTAGTAAAAATGGTGCAGCAATCCATGGGGCGTTTTTTAATCGTGTGAGGGGGTAATTCCCCTCTTTTCTACTTGTACAAGATGATATTCACGTTACACTAAAGAATCACTATAAGCTTCTAATCAAAAACTTCGTCTTTTGTATTAGACTTTGATTGCCCAATAATAGCCATAGTTTGAAACCCATCATCATTTGAAGAAGAAGATTCACCATAAATTTTTGCATTTGGATTACCTTTTGTTGTATAACCATCTTTTTTGTTCCCTTTGCTTTGACCAGAATTAATAATTTCTACTACTTCGCGTATTTCATTTGGCATTTGCTCTTCGCTAAAACTCTTGGTTTCTATTTCATTGGCATTTGCCGCTCCATTAAATGTGAAGCTTCCTGCAATGGCAATGAATCCAGCGAGCAAATAAGGGACTAACTTTGTTTTCATATACATCCTCCTTCAAATCTGTAATTTTTCCAACATTCAAAAAATATAATTTATTTCCAAATTTGTAAATAAATTATAACAATTATTATATTTCGTTATTATATTCCGATAAAAAAGTATAATAACAATCTTGATATATAGAACACACGTTCTTATAATAGATATATTAAATATACTAAAGCAGGTGTCGTAAAATGTTAAAAGATCGCTCATTAAAGAAGTGGAGCCCCTTCATAATGCCAGAACATAAAGGTTTGATTAATAAAGCATTTAAAGAAAGTGAAAAGGTAAAAAAGCCAATTTTGGATGATTACCAAATTCAAGAGATTAACACAAAATTGGTTTGCAGTATACAAGATGAAATAGAAGTTAAATTAACACTTTGGTTTGAAGGCTTTTTTGAAGAGATCCAACCGGTATTAATAACAAAAATTGATCCTTACACCAGGCGCTTTTACGTGTTATATAAAGATACCCAACAACATTTTTCCTTTGATGCATTAGTAGACGTCTCCTTGCTTTGATTTAATGTTTCAAAACGTCCTATTTTGCTCATAATACGCTAAAAGGAGTTGAGGTAATGTGGTTTATATCCCCTATGCTCTTAGAAAGCGAAATTGAGCCCTTTTCGTCATCTGAACATATATTCGAGTTAAAACTAGATGATCATAGAGCGGTTTTAAGTTCTAATCATGATAATTATGAAATATTCACTCGGCACGGGAATCCGGTATCAAATCGCTACCCAGAGTTGAGAGAATTTGTTCCAAAAAGAAATATTGTGCTTGATGGTGAAATGATAGTAACCGATAGTACGGCTACTGGTTTACCGAAACCTAATTTTGAAAAGTTAATGGAAAGATTTCAAACAACCAAAGAAGAAAAAATCCGCTTCTTAATGAAAGAGAAACCGGTTACGTTTGTTGCTTTTGATATTCTATATCTTGATGGGAAAAGCCTTATGAACCTTCCCCTTTCCGAACGCAAACAGATTTTAGACAAGGAATTAGATAATTCAGAACATCTCGTTAAGATGCAGTATATAGAAGAATATGGAGAGGCTTTATTTGATGCTGTTAAAGAACATGGGCTAGAAGGAATATGCATAAAAAAAAACAGTAAGTACATTCCAAATTCAAGGAGTTCTAATTGGCTAAAAGTACTTAACTATTCTTATTTAGATGTTTGGATTACCGGATATCGAGTCGATAAGTTTGGATTGATTGCTTCTATTAAAGGAGAAAGTAGTCTTAAGACTGTTGGGATAATAGAACATGGGAGTATAAACTTAAAAAGAGACTTTTATAATATTGCCCGCTCTTACAGTCAAAAAGAAAAGGATAACTTTGTCTACATTCAACCGTATGTTAAAGCAAGAGTAAAGTTTCTTAATTGGACTAGTAAGGGATTCATGAGAATACCAGTACTCATTGAAATAGTAAAATAGACAGAAGGAGCGGTCCCAAATTCTTTCTGTCTATTTTATTTTTTCATCACTTTAATAACATTAAGTTTATTTAAAAGATCTTCATAATCATGTATTGCGTCTTCTAAAACATCCCAATAGTAATCTTCACTAAGCGTAGGTAAAAAGCTATATTTGTTTATAAAGTCATTAATTAATTGTCTATCATCATTGTTTTTGCTATTTATATAGTATGGGGTTATTGAACTTGTAATTGCAGCGAATCCACTTTTATTCATTATTGCATCAGCTTCAAAAATACCCCCTAACTGACCGGTCGCTTCTTCCTTGCTTTGTAATTCAAGCATAGTTTTTAATAACTTTTCTATTTTTATTACTAATTCCCAGTGATTTCTCATGGTGCCTCCATAAAAACGATTACTTTTTGTTTCCTATAAAATATTTCTCTGCTCGATCAGAAACACGATTCTTGAGTACAGGCTTAAAAAATCGAAAAACAGTATTGTATCCTCTAACGTAGTATTCATATTGCATAAAATCTTCATTTACATTAACAGGATCTAAGACCTTAATTTGCTTTTCCTTCATCTTTCTTTTGACAAGAACTAAATCTTTTAATACTACTTTTATAATTGAATCCATAAAAGTTACATAGGGATCATTAAGCTTTACAGGAATCTTATTAAATAATTCCATGTCTGACTCCATGTGTTCCAATAACAATGTTAAATAAATAAATTCAGCAGCCAAATCTTTATCTTCCTTAGTAATAGGACCACACATATATAGACTCCTAATAATAATTTCGAATGACAATGTAAACATTTACATCATATATTACATAATTTTTATGTCCAATGCCAACAAATTTTCTTTAATTAACTTTTATATATTGTCTACAAAACGATTCGTTTTAGTGTAATTAATGGTATAATAAATAAAAAGGGCGGTGATACTGTGAATACTTTACTACATGGAGCAGATATAGCACTTCAATACTTTAGAGGAAAACAAACAGGATTATGGGGTTTATTTGGTATTATCATAACAATTCTCATGGTTAGATTTTGGGATTACATAGTACCAGTATTCGAATTTATGGGAGTAGTGAGTTTTCTTGATAGTATGGGCCTTATTGTTGAGGATTCACCAGCTCTAACTGGATATAAGATATTACTTGCTTTTTTATTCGGATATTTTCTTTTAATAGTTGGAGGGTTAATTTTACTAGCGGTTTACACTATTATTATTTCTTTAACTCAAAGTGAGTTAGGTAATAAATTATTAAAAGCTAGTATGTACTTAATTTTCTTTCCTTTTGTGTTCATGTATCATCTTTATCGTGGAATTGAGAAATGGAAAAATAAAAATGAAAAGAAGCGTGATCCTGAAGGAGTTGCAGAAAAACTACGTTTGGAGAAAAATAAAGATATTATTGATCACTTAAAAAATGCAGATGTAGAAAACTATAATAGATCATTAATATTTAATAGGGAAACAGAATTAGATGCATTAATGAAGACAAATTGGGATAAATATGAAGAACTTAATAAAACACCTTTAGTATTCAAAGAAAGTAATAATGTCTCAATTAATGTAGCTATTAATAGATTAAATCAAATCCCTACTATCGGTGATGAGCCATGTTTAATTGCAACAACTTACAATAGAGACTTTTATTTATTGTTACCAAGACCACAAATGAATTCAGAACCCCTTATTGGAGAAAAAATAATATTTACATTCAAAAGAGAAGCAAAATACTTAAAACAAAAAGGTTATTTTAATGACTGTTCTCTTTCCTATGAATTTGAACGTAACATTGGATTTAATAGTTCTCGAGTCGAAGATGACTTTAAGGAATTAAGTGAAATTGAACTTGATAATATAGAAGAGATTTTCGATATTAAAGGTATTAAAAACTTAAAACATATTCCAACAGATTATAGAAAATCCCGATCTTACAGTACATTTGTTGAAAATGAACAAGAAAGGTATTTTGCAAAGAAAGAAAACTTAAAAGACATGATTAGTAATGCTAAAACTAAGGAAGATTTTAACCGTTTTGTTAATGAAATAACCCAATACAATGCTTGGAATGAGGATGTTGTATACCATATATGGGCTTCAAACAAAAATAATCTTATCTAATAGAGGAATGAATAATGTTATATGAGTACTGGTGATAAAGAAAAAGTAGATACTAACAAAGGTAGAAAAACGATATATACTATTGGAATCCTTATTGATATAGGAAAAGAGCATATTGAGCATGTAACGAGTAAACGTAAATGGAACGCCTATGCAAAGGAACATAACCTCCCAAGTGCTCAAACAATTGAAAACTACTTTGAGACGTGGAATTCTTTTAAACAAGAGCTAAATATTGATACTTCAATCGTTATTTCAAAACCTACTATTTCCAAAAAAGAAATTGAGCAAGTTTTAAAAGAACACGGTCATAATATTGAAACACGATCTCAATGGGATGAATATGCAAAAGAAAACAACCTGCCTTCATATAAAACATTAAAAAAACATTTTACTTGGGAAGAAGTCCTATCATTCGCTAATAAACAAGCTAGATTAACAAATGATTACTTATTAGAAATCGCTTTCAAACATAAAGATGTTTTCTTTCCTTCTAGCCAAAGAAAATGGAATGAATACGCTCAAAAATTAAAGCTCCCTTCGTATAACGCATATGTTAGAGCCTTCGGAAGTTGGAAGAAATCAAAGGTTGAACTTATATTGTGGATTGAAAAAAAGGCAAAATAATAATATTATTTTGTGCCTTTTTCTATTTCTTTAATTATGTCCCATACACTAGTTTCAATAGAGTAAATACCATCTTCTTCGTCATGGTGTGTTGGTGTTCGGGAGAATGATAAGTTTAGAGTGACTATTTTATCATCAGTATAATAAACCTTCACTTTAGCAGTCTCACCGTCTTTAAAACTAACTTTATTATCTGTGTAACTTATTTTAGATAACTTACCATTACGTGAAATTCTGTTTATCATATTCGTTGCTACTTCTATCTTATCTGGATTTTCCACCGAAAATAAATCTTCAGATATATTGGTAGGTTGAAAAGACTGTACAAAGTGGTTCGGATCTTCTAACAAAATTGTTGCGAACAAATACTCTACAACCCCTTTTTTCACCCTATACTTGTTAAATACGTCCTCATCTTTTCCTTCTAAATATCCTACTTCTAATTCTTTGTTACCAAGCCAAGTATATACTTGTTCTTGATTTTTAACGCTTTCAATATCTGCTTCGACTTTTTTTGCAGATGATTCAATAGATATGATTTCCTCTTCCCCTTTAGGGATAAAATAAACTGCTCCAATAATTAATATTCCTAGAATTAAGATCATTAGTATTATGTGTTTTTTTATAGTATTTCATTCCCTTCCTAATAAAAGGTAAAGATCAATTACGACCTTTACCTATTAAAATGGTATATAGAGAACAGGGTCAACAGAGTTACTTTTCGTTTTATTCCATTCACCTTTATGTAGTTCAAAATGTAAATGAGGACCTGTACTACGTCCTGTATTGCCCATGTTCCCCAAGAATTGTCCTTTTGTGACTTTTTGGCCATTATTTACCGCTCTTCCTGTCATATGAGCATATAATGACTGGTATTTCACACCATTTATCTGATGTTCAATAATTACACAATTCCCATACGAAGATGACAAGTAAGATTTAACAACAACTCCATCTGCAACAGCTACAATTGGAATATTCGCCGATCCTACTTTGGCTATATCAACTCCTGCATGAAGTTTACCCCATCTTTCACCATAACCAGAGTTTACTTTTCCTGTTGCAGGTCTCATGAAGTCACCTTTTGTAATAGCCGGCATGGCTCCATCCGCTGGAGTATAAGTCGCTCCATTTTTATATCCTTGTGCTGCTTTCATTACCTTATCGACATACCAAGTTGCATGGTTATAGTTAAATATTGCTGCTCGTGGATCATTTTTATAATTACTTTTTGATAAATAATGTGCAGCAGTGTGAATTGCGTCACATACATCCCAGGGATCAGCTTTTCCATCGCCACATCCGTCAACCCCATATCCTCCACCTGATTTAATTACTGAAAGTGAAGTGATATCCAATGTTGAGCTGACTAATCCACCGCCTATGTTATACTTCCAGCCTACCCATGTTGCAGGCATAAATTGCATGTGTCCGATGGCGCCAACTGAAGAATACATTGTCGGATGTGTGCTGAAGCCGGTTTCGACGAAATGCACCGCCGCAAGGCTGTACCAGTCAACTCCATATTTTTTCTCAGCAGACAAATAATATCCCATGAATTGTGCAGGTACTCCAGCTCCAGGAGTAATAGTCCCATTAAAACCACCATATCCCCCAGTAAAACCTGAAGATCCATTTATACCTAACCAATCAGTATATTTAATTTCTCCACCAGTAAATAAGTAATTTATTTCTATTAACTTTTTGTCTTCCGTACCAAAGTTTTGTGAATTTAATATTTGATCAAAGTAAGAATAATCTTCAGTTGTATTTTCAGTTGAATTAAATTTTTGTTGTCTCGTCCTTGTTGTAGTTTTTATTTCTACCACTTTAGACTTTTCTACTTCTCTTGTTTTTTCAACCTTTTTTTCTTTTGACCTTTCTACTGGAACTTTGTCTTTTACTATTACCTTTTTTGTTTCATATCTAGTAACCTGTTTTGCTCTGTATTTAGTTACAGGAACTTCTACCCTAATATAAACACCTGGCCGTTTCTCTATATACTTATATTCAATCACTACATACGGTTCATAAATGGTTTCCGTATAAGGCACTTGAACAAGTACAGTTCTTGAGACTTCTTCATATTCAACATATTTTTCTACAACAGTTTCAGTATATTTTTCTGTCTCAGTCCATCGATCTGTTCTATAAGTGATTTTGGTATCATATTTCCACTCTGTTAGATATGCTTCGTGGGTAAAAGATGTATATCCATTCCAAAAGTCTACATTGTCTAATTTAGAAACCCATTTATCGGTTTGTTTTATTGAACTCCAAGGTTTGCAAACACCATCTTCACAAACTTGAGTTTGTTTTTGGGTAAACTCATTATACTTTCCATAGTCAAATGTGGGGGCGAGAGATTTAGCCATGTCTTTAGCTAAATCTTTCGCATCCTCATCTCTTAAAGCATCAATTTGAATAACTGATGCAATTAAAGCATGAGGAACTCTATATTTTTTTTGAAAAGGATCGTTTAAATCCACAGTACTGTCTGCTTGCTTTACAATATATTCATGTAATTCTTTATCTTCTCCTGTTAAACCATCTCCCGAACTAAAAAAGAAAGACATTGCCAAAGAAATAATTATTACTCCTATTATTATCAAAGCTGCAATTAAAATTGTAGGTAATCCTAATCCAGCTAAAAAGCTCATTAGTACTTTTATTAGTGAAGCTCCTAATTGCTTGGCTGCTTTTACTGCAAGCTTGGCTGCTTTTCGAGCGAATTTCTTAGCAATTTTTTTCCTTTTCTATTTGCTTGTTGTTTGACAAGTTTTTGAAGAGGGGACTCTTGCTGTTCTTCTTCTTGATTATTATTTTGATAATTAGGAAGGCCCATCTTATGATGTGCCTCCTACTTTTTTATAACGAATTTTTTCAAATTCTTTGCGTTGTTGAAGACGTTTATTTTGCTTAATAGGGATTAAATCTGTCGGTTCTAGAGATGTAGTGAAATCATCATCAACGCTAGAATCTTTAACAATTCTTCTATTTCTAATAGAACAAGTAATTTCCCGTTCTTGTTCTTGATCTAATCGTGCGTCCCCCAAACCATATGGTGAAATTCGATGAGCTTCCCCACTTTCATCAACAGATACCATATAGCTACGATCCCTTTGGATAACCATTTTTATTTTTTTATTTTGAGTATCTTTTATAACTTCTTCAGTATGATACTGGCCACTATCTACTTTTTGATTAAAAGCCTGTATTTCTTGTACAACTCTTGGTGTTTTAGGAGTGTTGTTGTTAACTAATAGCTTTGTAGGGTTTATATTTAATGGTCTATTAGTCTGTACTTTTGCACCGCCACTATCATACTTATATGGGTTTGAATCTTGAAGTAAAGATCCATCTTGAATTGTTAAATCTTGATAAACAACCTCACCCTTTTTCATAGAACTATCTCCTGACCCTAAGCGAGAAACAACTTTAGTTTGACCAGTACGATCCTTAACTTGGATGTAGGATTTATTATTATCGGTTACTAATTGAACTGCGCCTTTTGCAATGACCATATTACCTTGACCATCATCCACTTTCTGAGCTAGATGTGCTATATCAGATACTTCTGATATCTTGTTTTGAACTGAATTATTGTATGGATTAAGCTTCATCCCAACCCTTGCACCTTTTTTATAACCATTTACGCCACCAACAATGCCTGCGGTATATGCTATTGCGTTTTTAAATGATGCTTGTCTTTCGATGGGATTTTCGGGAACATGTTCTGCTTGAATAGAAGTCGCTATCTCTTGAAAACCTCTCGTAGCACTATCTTTTACAATGTTTACACCCTTAGTTAGTAAAGATCCATTTGAATTAAGACCTTGTTTCATACCTAAAACAGTGCCTGAAGCTCCAGCAATTGCTACTTTCCCTATTTTTGTGTCAGAAACAAAATGTCCAATATCCTTTATCCCTGTACCTGAAACAAAACTTGTTAGAGCAAAATTCCCTATGGCTGCTGCACCTTGTACTGTTTTGTTTGAATGAATTGTCTTATCTAGCGGTATATGTTTGGGTATAGCATTTGCAAATTTTGATAAGTTTTTCTGATATTGGTCAGGCTGTTGCTGTTCCCACATTTGATGTGCAAGCTCAGAACTTACATTATTTGATACTTGTTGTTTAATAAATTCTGATTTTTGGTTATCTGTCTGTAAATGAGCAAGCTGAGTAGCTAAATAATCTGTATTGACACTATCTCTGCTATAAAGTTTTCCAGGTTGAATATTCCTAATAGCACCTTGTGCTTGTTGAAGGTACGCTCTTTGACCACCATGTTGTCTATTAAACTCAACTTCTATCTGTTGAGTATCCATATTATTTGATTTGTGCTTTGCAATATATTGAGATTTTTCATTGTTATATATATCAGTAGCAACATTATCTGCAAAAGTATCTTTATTAATTGAAGACTGACTAAGTGCTTTTCCATTAGTCATACTATGAGCAACATTTGAAGCTACATTAACAAATTCTTTTCGCTTCTCATCTACTGCATTATTCCAGGCAACTTCTACTTCTCTACGCGTAGCGTTTGGATTATTAACTTTAAAGTCAGTAGTAAATTGTTGTTGATTCGCACCTGCCCAATCAGTTGTGAAATTGTCTGCAACTTGGGATGTTAATTGTTGTGCATTTGCCTTATTAGATGGATTCACAGCTTTATTAGCCATGTTAGAGAAATCTTGTCGTCTATGACGGTTTTGATGATCAAAATCTATTTTTGCCATATGTTCTGAAAAATCAGTAGAATCTAATATGTCCTCATTTTTATTATTACCCTGTACAGAAATTGCCTTACTGTGTAATTGTGTCCCTAATTTTTGGGCAAACTCATTTGAATTAATATCCGTTAATAAGAGATCTTTACCATTGGTCATACTACCTGCGACATTCTTAGCAATTTCAAAAAATTCATTTCGTTTATTTTCTGTTGCTTCTTTAAAGGCAAGTTTTACGTCGCCTTGAGTGGCTTCTGGATTCTGTTTTTTAAAGTCTTTTGAAAACTGACTATAGTTACTCAAAGAATCAGACCATTCTTGTGTTAGATTATCGGCTGTCTTCGAAGCTAACTCTTGGGCATTATTTGCTTTAATTGGTTTCACTGCTTTTTGAGCCATGAGTTCATATTCTTGTTGTCTTAGAGTTCCTTTATTATCAGCAACATATTGAGCTCTTTCATCACTATAGAGCTGTTCACCTAATTCTTCAGCAAATGCTTCTTCATTAATACTTGCAGATTTGAGATCTACATCGTTCACCAAAGACTGAGCAACCTTGTCTGTTAATTTTTCAAATGAATTTCTCTTTTTGTTGAGCCTATCATTCCAAGCTGCTTCAACAGTCTGGTTGTCTGCATTTGGATGTTGCTTCAAATATGCATCTGTGAACTTTTCTTTATTATCTTTTTCCCATTGAGAAGAAAGATTCTCTGCAGTTCTGGTAGACAACTCTTGAGCATTAACTGAACTAGTAGTATCACTTGCACCTTTGGCTATATCTGAATATTTCCCTCTCATATCTCCATGGTACTTATCAAATTGTGCTGCAACTTGCTCGTCTGTCATATCACCATTTTTTGCTTTATATTCTTTAACAAATGATTCTTTGTCAGCCAACAGTGCTTTGTCAGCAACTTTTTTAGCAAAATCATCTTTATTTATATAGGCTAAACTTGGATCAAGACCATTACTCATTTCTTTTGCAGTTTCATTTGCAAGTTCTGCATATTCTCTCTTTTTATCCGAAACTGTGTTTTCCCAATCTTTTGCTTTTGCAGAGTTACGATTGACTATCTCTTCATCAGTCATATCAGATTTAATAGGATATTTTGAATCGTAATCTCTATTAAATTGTTCTTTATTTTCTTTAGCCCAGTTATTTGCTAAACCTTCAGCAGCTGCATTTGGTAAAGAGTCAGCTTTAGCAAACGAACCATCATTTTTACGAATATTCGCAACCTTATCTCTTGCTTCATCAAGGAATCTTTGTTTCTGTGAACCAACTTCCTTATTCCACATATTATTTAAAGAATCTTCATGAGCATCAGGAAACTTCTGTTTCATATCTTTCATGAACTTATCTTTATTGGTATTTTCCCATTCACTTGTTTTATCTGAAGCTAAAGTTTCAGCGAGTTTTTCATCAGCTAGTGATTCTGCATTAAGAGTATCTTTAAAATCTTTACCGCCTTCTTTAAATCCATTCAAACTTTTTTGTAAGGCTTTTGCTCCAAGTGTTGCACCAACTGCACCTGCACGTCCAGTTACACCTCCAACAACTCCACCGGCAATAAAACCAGCGCTAGAGAGAGCCATACTTCCTCCGGGACCCATTACAGAACCAGCCACCGCACCAGCCATACCGAAAGTGGCTTTACCCATCTTGCTAGTTATTTCACCAGCCTTTAGCATTTTTTCACCTAAGTTAGTAGAACCTGTATCTGTTCCTAAATTGGATCCAATTGATTTATCAGGAGTTTCGCCATCATCTGAACCACTTCCACCTTTAGCATCTTTAACACCTTTATAGGCATTTTGAAGAGCTCCTGCCACGGATTTATCACTCATTGCCCCTTTAACAGCACCGTACATGCCTGCAATTGCTGACATACCAAACATGGCACCAGTTCTTGATAAGGCATTTTGAGTTTGTCCACCTAATCCTAGTAATCCTCTGATAGATTCTGCAACCGGAATAAAAATGATGTATAGAATAACACCTTCTAAACCTGTATGGGTAACAGTCATTAAAGCTACAATCCAATATAAAGCTGCATGGATAGATTGCACCATAACTGTACCTATTAGTTCTTTTAGCCAACCTATAGTTATTCCTTTTGTTTTAGGAATTAAATATAATGCAATCATTAGTGGTCCCATTATAAGAAACATCATAATAGTTAATTTCCGCATCATATAATAAAAGTTAGCCCAAATTGATAACCCTAATAAACATAGGTTGATTATAATTTGCCCTAAAACATCTGTTTGTGCTTCGACACTTTCTTTAACTTCAATTAACGCTTGTTCATGCGAGACGCTAAATAATTCTACAAAAATATAATTGACTCCAAAAATAGCCGTATATATAGTTGATAAGTTAAAGAAAACAATTCCTACAATAACTAGATCTTTTACAAATTCGATAATATATGCTCGATTGCCTGGGTTTAATCCGACAGAAGTTATCTTCATTCCTGCCAATACTATCCCGATTAATATACACGTAACAGAAAGTGCGACAAAGGCATTCATCCCTGGTTGGTATATTTTTTGCATTTCATCAAGAGTAAAAATTCCAAATGCCAAGAATTCTTCGTCATCTTTCCCATATATTAAAGTTTTAAAAGTCTTTAATTCTAAGAAAGGCTTGACGACCCAATAGTACAAATCAGGAAAGAGATTCATAAATAATTCAGCTATTTTGTCGTTAATCAATCATCTCACCACCTACTCTTAACCTAGTTTTTTCCGTTTTAACATTTCATCAAGAACCGCTTGGTTAGATTCAATAAAAGTTAAGTCATCTTCACTAGGGTTAGTTTGTAACCAAATCGAACTCTTACCAGTCCTTAAGATTCCTTCACCCTTATCAGGATTTCCGAACAAAATATCTAGTTCACCATCACTTAGGTCGAACGATTCTTTAACTCTCTTTAAATCAATTTTGTTTTGCTGCATAAACAGAATCGTGAAAGTTGAAGAAAGGATTCCTCGTGCTTGTGTATTTTCTAAAATACGTACAAAGTCTTGAGTAGCCCAACATAATCCCGCGTTTCTCTTACGTGCTCGACGTGCAAGTTTTTCTAAGAAACTACAAGTCTGCGGATTATCGATGAATTGCCACATCTCGTCGACGTATACATATTTCTTTTTTAGTGCATTTTCAGAGTTTTTCACAAAATACTCCCAAATATAATTAAGCAATACGTGAAATGCAATTGGTCTTAAATGACCTTCTTCCAATTCTTTAATATTGAAGTTTACTAAACGTGACTGTGATAATGATTGTGCCATCCCTCTTCCAAAGTTTGTTTGACCATCAAAAATGGGTTTACTACCATCTTTAAGGAAGGGGCGTATAGAAGCTATTAATCTCTCAGCTTTATGCTCTTCGCTGTATTTTTCAATTAAAAATTTATATATATCACTTATTGTTGGTTCTAGCTTACGAACTTTAGACTGAATAATTCTTCCATCAATCTCAGTAACATCATCTTGATAAAGTGATGATGGGTGGGAGGATATCCCAAGTTTAGAAAAGACTCCCGTTATTGCTTCTTCTAGGTAGTTAAGTTCAAATACATTAAGACCTTCTCCTTGAATATTTTTCCCCCTAACGATAATGTCAAAGAAATCTAAAAGTTCGTTGGTTTTTTCACGTAACGGCACAAAAGAGATAAATGTTTTTCCATCTTTATTGATAATCTCTTTTTCATCTTGTTCTTCAAGAAGCTCTAATTCTTCATCATCGTCTTCCCACTCTATTTCTGTTGCACTCAGCGCACATGGGTTAATACAGATCTCAGCCTCTTCACTAATATCTAAGTTAATTCCTCCTAACCTTTTGGTTATCGTTTTATTTTCTCCTTCAGGATCTATACAGAATGCCCAGACATTTCCGGCAGACATTTCTCTTCCGATTTTCAACTTCATTGCAAGGCTTTTCCCACTCCCGGGAATACCCGTGATTCCCATATTGTAGTTCTGAGGTCTGTATTCTGCATTTCCAAAACTATTTATAAACTCAAGTTGGCCAGTAATTTTATTTATCCCTAATGGAACACCACCAGTATATTTTCCACTTCCACTTATAAATGGTGAAAATGTACTAAGTGCTCTTCTATCAATATTTCTAAAGGTATCAGGCAACTCATTTTTACCTATTGGTATAGCGGTTTTAAATCCTTTTTTTACACGGCTCCAAGTTGGAGCGATTTTGAAAAATTGTGATGACATTTCGTCTTCAACCATCTCACTGTAACTATCTAACTCTTTTTCACTTTGTCCATAAAGCAACCCGGTTACACTAACGTTAAATAGATCATTCTCCGAAAATTGGATTTCCGACATTAGAATTTCAGTATCAGCTATTTTGGTTTCAAGGTCATGAATCTGATCTATATTTCCTCTTTTTCTTTGAAAGGTTAAATTAGACTTAAGCATAGTTGTTTGTCGTTGAAGTAATTTAATAGCATCATTTTTCCCTAATTTATGAACATCAACTTGAACATCGGATTCTCCACTAGATGTTATGGAATACAACCAGTTTGTTTGCATTTTACGAGGATAACCATCTCTTGGAAAATAAAAAGGACGGAAATATGTTTTGGTCCCAAGGGACTGTTTAATAATCCCGAGGTCTTCTGCACTTATTTTTACTCCATCGGGAGCAATAACATCCCACATGTTAGGTTTATTAAGAACTGTTTCATCGAACTCTTCTTCTTGTATATCTTCAAGTAGTTCTTCATTTTCTTGATTCGCCTGTTTCTTCTTAATTTCTTTAGCTAGCTTTCTCTTTTTCACTTTCTGACTCATCATGCTCACCAAACTCACTATCAATCGCCTCCTTAACTAACTGAATCCTTGTATCATCTTGATCTGCTGTTACATATTGAGCTAACATCTCCATAACACCAAAATCTTTAAATCTATTTTTCACAGCTTTTCTTCTATTGAATGTGTGATATAAAACATCAAGAATACCTTCACCAGTTAAAAGCTGAACATCCATTCTTGCTTTCCTTAATTGACTCTTAGCAGTGTTAAATCGGCGATATAATTCGGCAAATGCTTTTTCAACAATCTTGATTTCTAACTCGTCAGCATCTTCTGCTTTAATGTCATTGACACTTACTTTGTAAACAAATATAAGGTAACGCTTTGTTTCGTATCTTGGAGCAATTTGTTGCCATTTTTGTAGTTCCTCTACTAGTGATTTACCAAAGTGAGCAGCATTTTCATGTAAGTCATCTGCTTCATTCATGTTTTTTTGCATTGATTCAATTGGTTCATATAAATCTATGTAACGATTCTGAAAGTAAAATTTTACGTTGTAAGAGATTTGTGCAAGCCATCTTTCAAATACAACATCAATTGCTTCTTGCTCTGCATCACTAAGTAAAAAATAATTAACAGGATCTACTTCGGAAATTAGCACGAATGTATCGTCATGATGTCGGATCATATGATTAGCAATTTCCTTAATATCTTTAAGGAGATCCTGAAATATTTCTGGTTCTTTATCTAGCGGTACGATATTTTTACTTTGCTTTTTGGATTTAACTTTGTATTTAGATTTTTTGTTTGTCGATTCTTTCCAGGGAAGAATTGGTTCCTTCATTGCAACCCTATATACGACGTAGATTACAATTCCCATCAAGAGAAAGACTAATATATCTTTCAATCTCTAATCCTCCTTTTTCTTCTTTAATAGTTTTGGTCCTTTTCTCCATATACCTATTTGTGTTTTTTGGCCAAAACGCAGTAATAAATAAAAATCAAAATTCAACTGATATTTAGAGACTTTATAGAAGCCTAATATTCCAACAACAATAACTACAGGGAAGGAGGATATTAAACTAACAATTGTTGCAACAATAATGTTAGGTATTAAATTGAAGATAACCGGTAAATAAGCATAGAGGATTGCTCCACCAACAATAAGGTAGATAAGTTGTCGTTTAGAAATTAATCCTAAAATCGTTTTTTGTTCAGAGGACATATCTATTGGTACAGTAACTTTTCTACTCATAATTTCACCTTCTGTTCGGTCTAAAAATATACCCCTCTATGTTTAGAGGGGCAATTTTTATAATTTTTTTATTTATGCTCCGAAACCAGCTATGTACCCTGCAATATCATAGCACTTGTAGATTACCCATCCACCACCTGCACTACATGCTAATGATACTAATCCAGCAGTACGTCTTTGAGGGTTACCATTTGATCCTGAAAGAAGCATTCCTCCGATAACAATCCAAAGTATTACCCAGAAACCACCAACCGCCATAACAAGCCATACAAGTGTATTTAAATCATCAAATACCCCATTATCTTTAATGTTTCCATTCGGGCTAATTCCTGCTTTACTCCAAGCATCAGAGTTTGTGGCCGCAGCTGCCAACTCTGGAGAAAATACAAATAAGATTAATGCGAATGCAGCCATAAATCCAAAAACAGTAAGGTGTTTTTGGTTGATTCTAGTCATCACATTCACCTCCCTTCGAGGAACGCAAAAAACCCCGAGGAGTACATGATAAAATCAACGAATTTACGTTGTTATCATGTTCTTCTCGGGGGTATCCCGTCATATTCATTTTGGAAAATTATCTATTTCTACTATATAATACTAAATTATTAAATGCAATAAGTTATTAAATTACTATTTCATTGAAATCTGGATGAAAGTTTCAGGTTTGAGATAAACCTTTTAAATATCTATTCAGTTACTCATTAAGTATGTTATATCCCTTGTGATTTATAAAGATATCTCTATATTCTCTCTCATCTGATTAACCATCATGATGAACTGTTCTAATGCTAGACCGTATTCATCTAAGGATACAATTTTGTCTCATAATCTTCTTTAACAGTTAGCATAGTTTACAGCTTTTATTTTGCATGTCTAATGACTAAAAGATCCATCAATTCATCAAATGAAGCATAATACGATACATTGTTTTAATATCATTCAACTGCTAATAGAAACTGACTGAAATTCTCACTTAGCTGTTCGAATTTAGTATCTTCATGAATAACTTCAGGAACAAATTTAAATGCTTATTATAGCTCTTTTTTAATTGCCTATGTGTTGATATAAAAAAGGATAGGGATGACCATCTCTATTTGCATTATATTTTACATTTATTTGATATTACCAAATACATAAACACAATAAGGGGAAAAATAGTGAATGATATAAACGGTAATTAATAAAACCAGACTAATTAATGTAGTCATCACTACAAGGAACACCGTACACGACTAAATTTTCACAAATCCATAAGTTTTTGTTCCAAGTAATGAAAAGGAAAAATTCACAGACTAGTTTATGGAAACATCATTGTGAAATGTTTCAATTCCAAGTAGTATTTATGGTTAGAGGGACATTAAAATCCAGTAAACCCTCCAAAAATGCTAGATAAGATGGCTATAACTTTTGTCATCATATTGAAATACAACAACACTCCCATGACAATCATTAAAATGCCACCAATTAACATTAATGTTGAACTTCTT
Organism: Metabacillus sp. KJ11-3; assembly: GCF_055808295.1. Taxonomy (NCBI): domain Bacteria; kingdom Bacillati; phylum Bacillota; class Bacilli; order Caryophanales; family Bacillaceae; genus Metabacillus; species Metabacillus sp. KJ11-3. The sequence continues at coordinate 362,493 of NZ_JBVVRS010000004.1, forward strand.
TTCTTTAAATAATGCATCTTATCGATAAATAATGACATGACTAGAAAAGGTATTGAGAAACCTAAAATATAGAAAAGCATGTATATTAATCCTTTTCCTGGATCTGTAACACCTAATGCAATGACACCTGCAAGGATAGGGCCGGTACAAGGCGTCCAACCAGCTGCAAACCCCATACCAATTATAATAGATCCGGTGTAACCTGAAGGTCTCTTTTGAAATTGAATTTTCTTATCAGAAAGTAAGAAATTGAATCTTAGTGCACCGGTAATAACTAAACCAAAGAATACCATAATAATGGCACCAAATTGCCTTAATAAATCCTGATATTCATAAAAAAACGTACCAATAAAAGAAGTAGATAGGCCCAATGCTAAAAAAATGATTGAAAAGCCAACTAAAAACAGGATGGTATGTACCATCGCTTTTCTTTTGAAAATTCCTTTTTCTTTTTTGAGATCATTTAAGGATACTCCTGTAATATAAGAGAGAAAGGCAGGATACAAAGGTAATGTACAAGGAGATATAAAAGATAAAAAACCTGCCCCAAACGCAAGAAATAAATTCAGATGTTCCAAAAAAATACCACCCTACAGTTCATTATAATCCTAAGGTTTAATAAGTTCCATATAGTTTGCAATATCTCTTTCCGTCATACTTCCTGTTATTACTTTTACTATTTTCCCACTTTTATCAATTAAAAATGTGGTCGGAATTGGCGTAATATCATAAGCTTCAGTAACAGCTCGATCTTTATCTTTTAGAATGGTAAATGTAAGGTCATGTTTATTGACAAAAGATTCAATTGCAACGTCACTTTCCGCAATATTAACAGCCAATGTTTCCACGCCAAGATTTTTAAAGTGATTATACTGTCTCTCCATATAAGGCATTTCCTTCTCGCACGGTTTACACCATGTCCCCCAAAAATTTAGAAAAACACCTTTTCCTTTCAAATCAGATAGCTGAACTTTATTTCCTTCCATATTTTCAAGTACAAAATCAGGTGCTTGATCACCTACCTGAACGCGAGTTTTTTCAGTAAAAAAATTCTGATAAAGAGTGTAGGCTATGGCTGAAATCATAATCAGTAAAAGACTTAACCGAATAATAGTTCTAGTTCGTTTATTTTTCATCCGAATTCTCCTTTTTAACTTTTAAATGTAAATATCTACATAGTACATTAGCAACATAGTGACCAATTACATTATTTATTGACAATTAAACCTTTTACGTTTATCTATTAGGCGTAAGAATGAAGACCGGCGATGATAAGGTTAACGAAAATCAAGTTAAATATAATAATTCCAAAACCTATCACTCCAAGCCAGGCTGATTTATCACCGTGCCATCCTTTAGAAAGTCGTAAATGTAAATACGCAGCATAAAACAACCAAGTGATTAGTGCCCATACTTCCTTGGGATCCCATCCCCAAAAACGCGTCCAGGCAATTTGAGCCCAGATCATCGCAAAAATGAGCGCCCCCAAAGTAAATATTGGAAAACCAATTGCCACGGATCTGTAACCAATTTCGTCAACTAAATCAAGTTTAATGTTTCTCGTTAATGGCTGGAGAGCTGCAGAAATTCTTTTTCTTAAAATTAGCCTTAGTATCCCGTAAAATAATAAGCCTGTTACAGCAGACCAGATGACTGTATTTAATTTTCCTGCTGCTATAATTGCAGGTACCTCAAAAAAAGCTTCCATTTTACCTTTTGTGAGTAGTTCTCCTTGGTTTGGACCTACTATCGAAGGAAGATTATATACCATCTCCACCTCTTGTTCATTTTTATCAACCCATTTGTAGACTGCTTCATACTCCATTCCTCTGAAAACACTTGTTATTACGACAAAAGCAAGTGTTGCAACAATCGTATACATGACAACTTCAAGCCAAAAAGTACCTTTTGAGCGCTTTGTCTGATCAACAGAATGCAATAAATAAATGACCCCTGCTATGAAACTACTAGCTAAAATAGCTGAACCCAGCGCTGTTGTGGTTACATGGATGGCAAGCCAATCCGTTTGGAGTGCAGGTATTAAGGGAGAAATGTCAGTAGGAAACATACTTGCATAAGCAATAATTAATAATGTAATCGGTAAAGTGAATAAGCCTAAAATAGCTACCTTATATAAAAAGTATAGGATGATAAATGCCAGTACAAACATCATAGAAAATGCAGTTATAAATTCGAACATATTGCTTACTGGTGCATGTCCAGAAGCAAACCATCTAGTGACAAAATAACCGAGATGTGCAACAAAACCTAAAATGGTGACAGTTATTGCGACTTTCGCCCATTTGCTCGGCTTTTCGTATTGTTTTCTCCTATCTCGAATGGCTCCTCCAAAAAGAAAAGTTGCAATTAAATATAGTAAGAATGCTGCATATAGTAAGTTACTGCTAAGAGCTACCACATCTTTCCCCCCTATGACATTTTGCTTATCTCGTTCGTTTGATCAGTTAGTTCTTGAATATTGGTCTCTTTTAAAATACTGTTTATTTCATTTCGAATACCGTACCAATTTTTATTTGTATGTCCAGCAATTAATATGTTTTCACCATTACGTCTAATCCATATCCGCCTATGATTCCAATACATTCCTTGAATAACTCCAATCATGAAGATAGCTCCACCTAATCCAAGAAACCATAATGTATGATCTTTCCGAACTGTAAGAGCTGACAGGTTTTTCGTTTCTACGCCTTCAAATTTCATCTTTAATTGATTCTCACCATCTGGTTCAATGGTATTCTGAATGGCAACAAAGCTTTTTTTACCTTCTGGTTTCTCTGGGGATATCATGTTAAATACAAATGCTGGATTATCGGGAACTCGTTTTTTTGTATCAGGTACACCTTCATTATTGAAATAGAAGTTTGGCAAATAAGTCACAATTTCAACTTTATACCCATTGCCTAAATCATACTCCTTTTTTGGCTCTAACAAAACAACTGTAATCTTGCCAAAGCTTTCTTCTGTCTCTTTGTCTACTAAACTAAAATTAAACTTATTTAGTTCATCTAATTTATAAGAGGTTTCAGGTTTTAATGGGTAATTAACTCTGATTTGTTCATCTTTTATCTTTTCAAGTTCAGGCTCTGCCCCATGAACGAGTTCACCTTTTCTTTCATACAAAGTCACGTTTGTTTGAAAGTTTTTGACGATACTTCCATCTCCGACTCGTGAAAGAGTATTTGCAAAAACTTCATCTTCTTGATTTTTTTGAATCGTGAAAATCGATTTTTTTCAGCTAGAAAATGACCATTTTCTTCTCGTATTTGATAGCGCTTCCTCTTCAGATTGGATATTATAAACTCCAGTTGGTTATCAAGGTTCTCTTCAGCTTTTGTTTCGCTTTCTGTAAAATATCATAAATACCATCATAGGTGTCTTTATTGGCAACCACATTGATAAACAACCTAATAAATCCCGATAACTGCCAATATTGCCGAAATAATTAGCAATGTAAAAAACATTACAGCGTTTCTTATCTTCACCATAAATAACCTCCTATAAAAATGTAAATGATAGACGAAAAACAAACACCTGTACAAATAGCTTGTTGAGTTCAAGATAAAAAGATGTAGATGTGTTATTGAATGTTTTAATTTAATATCTTATTTTATTCAAAAAGTCGTAGAAATAAAGAGA